>NZ_KN050689.1:92367-193954 GCF_000745425.1 Beijerinckia mobilis | reverse complement strand
ACCTTCGGTCTCATTCAAGGCTTCGAGCAGCGTTTCCCACAATCCAGCCAGCGTCCAGCGCCGAAACTGGCGATAAACTGATGACCATTTGCCGAAATGCTCGTGCAAATCGCGCCATTGCACGCCCGTGCGGGAAATCCAGAAAATACCATCAAGAACAAGGCGATGGTCCTTCGCGCGTCGCCCGCTATGCGGCCCGCGCCGCGTCACGAACGGCTCAAGACAGGCCCATTCTTCATCCGACATCAGCCCACGAATCAAAGTCGCCTCCTTCTGAAAGCGACTTTGAATCAGAACCTTCGCAACTTGGGAATCCTATTCGTCAACAGGACCTAGAATGCAAGAAGCAGCGGTCTTCATTTCTCTTTCTTCAAAAGAAATCGCCTGCAAAGAACCGTGTCTCTTCTCAAGAGGGGCTGAGAAACAGAACATCGAGGACCATTTTTCTTCATTCCCGTAGACGGACCACAAACCCCTTCTCAATAGAGAGGAGGCCAAGAAAGCGGCGTGCGGACCGGTCCGATATAGAGCCAGCCTTCCGAAATGCGCATCGGCAGACGCAATGCCGAATCACTTTCCTGTTTTGTCGATCCTCTGTTGCCGCCAAACAGACTGTTCAGGAGCGAGCCTGCCTGTACAAGCGACGGATTGACACCATAGGACCGTAAAAGGTCATCAAGACCACTGAAACGTGCCTGCATGCGGCCTGTCGGACGATGCTGACTGTCGAGCGCGAGATTGCCTTCAAGACCAAAATGGACCTGTCCCTTGGTCAACCATGCATTCGTGAATGTGATAGAACCGCCGGCCTGTCTCCAAGCGTCAATCTGATCGAGCAGCAACCCGCCCGGAACAAAACGCAATTGTGTCAGACTGCCATCGGCGCCAAGATCAGCCGGTACGGTCGTATCAAAGAAAGCATCAAGCGCCGCCAGTCTGACGCCCTGCGCATTCAGGTGAAAATCATAAGCGAAATCGGAGCGATTCCGGAGAGATTCCAGCGATGCCTTGATGTCGTCCACTTCTGCAGCAAAAGGACCAAAATCACTGCTCCGCCCGCTCAAATCGAGCTTGCGCGCATCAAGCCGCCAATGGTCAAAAATGCCGTTATCGCCATTGAGTTCGAGCCCCAGTTCATCCCAGTTCAAGGTAATGTCGAAAGTCTCGTCGCGCGTATGCGCGGCAAAGGGCCCCTGAAGATGAGCGAAAATTCTATTTGGTGCCTGAAGGGCCGCCGAAGCCGTAAATCCTGCTAGATTCCCTTCGACGACACGCCCTTCGATTTCACCCTGAAAACGTGGCTTGGTGCAGGCAACAATGATCTCGAAAGGAAAGCCTGAAAGCTGACGGTCAGGGCAGGTCCAGCGCCGGCCAAGCGACGCCTCCTGCTGCTGCCAAAGATCGAGAGCGGCTTCCGTCTCACGAGCCATGTAATGCCAGAACAGCCAGCCTCCGAGAAAACCAAGCCCTACGAGGATCAATGGGAGGAACAGCAAAATCCGGGACAAACGCCGCCAATTCATGAGCGTGCGCTCTTGCCTTTGATCAAAGCCCGGCCGGTCATCAGACGATATTTCCAATGGTCAATCCAATCCGTTGGAGCGGGGTGTGCCTCGGTTCGATCTTTTCGCAACGCCTTTTCGCTGAACCTGCTCTATTTCCCAAATGGAGCCAGATTGCGGATTTCTGGTCTGTTCCAGAGCCAAGCGGCGGTACCGTCAAGACATTGAAGCTCAAGACCATTCAGCCTCGTTTCAACCTGTCCGACGATCGCGTGAGCGCATCTTTGAATCAAAAAATGACAAAGACAATTCGCTTTACCCTGGACACTCTTGCGTGTCCAAAGTGATTTGTCCCAAGATGCGGGATGGCGGAATGAAGCTTTGGCAATGACGGACAAGGATCTTTGGATTTTCGGCTATGGATCGCTCATGTGGCGGCCAGGCTTCACCTTCGAAGAACAAGCGGTTGCCCATATCCACGGCTATCATCGCTCCCTCTGTATCTATTCGCATGTTCACCGCGGAACAGAGGAGCAACCCGGTCTGGTCCTTGGCCTCGACCGGGGAGGCTCCTGCAAGGGAATGGCGTTTCGGGTCTCGGCCGCCTCTGTGAAAACGACACTGGTTTATCTTCGAGGCCGTGAGCAAGCGACCGGAGTCTATCGCGAAATCCACCTGCACGCGGCGCTTTCAGATGGCCGCCGCGTCGAGGCACTGGCCTATGCCGCCGATCAGAGCCATGCTCAATATGCTGGACGGCTCGATCGTAGGGATGCCTTGCGTCTCGTCCTGCAAGGCAATGGAATTTCCGGTAACAATCCCGATTATGTCTGCAATACGCTCAACCATCTGCGGGCGCTCGACATTCGCGACGATTATCTCGAATGGCTCGTCCGTCAGCTCGCCGAAGATGGAGGGAAATCAGAAGCCGAAGGAAGCTGTCTTTGAGGTAGTAAGCGATTTTTAACGATCCGAAATCGCTTCAAAGAATGCGAATGAGGCCGCCGAGATCGGCAATGACCGCGCGTCGATCCCGTTTCTCTTCCGCAAGGAGATGGATATGCCATTCTTGCGTTCCTTGCATCAGGGCAGCCTCGATCTCTCCTGGATGACCGAGAAATCGATCGCCTTCCCAGCCGAATTCAAAAATGCGAATGAGACGATAATGTCCTCTGCCCTCGCTGCGCGCGGCAAGAGCTATCCCCGTTGCAAAATCCGGCAAGCCACCGAAAAGCGCATCTGGAACGACGGGAAAAACGGAACAAACATATCGCCGGCCTGAAATGCCATTCCATCCGTGAAAACGTGAGGACAATGCTCCGCCCGCCAGAGCTTCGAGCGGACCGTTGCATAAGACGCGTGAAGACGTCTCGCAGGAATTCGACGTTATCGATTTGTTCTTTCTGGCGCCCGTTGAATCCCCATATCCGCTCTTCTCGTGCCGGAACTGATCGACACTCTCTCCCTCGATAGAGATAGCGCCACCACTCCCCGGAGCGGCCAGTGAAAGAGAAATCGGATGAACCACGCGCATCGCGGCTGCCTCTCGTTCAACGAAACGAGAACATAACTAGAACAAATGATTCGCTCTGTCAATCGCAGCGAGGTAGTGAAGTTTTTCAAGTCAAGTCGAGACTCGCAAATCTCTTATCCTAATCCCCACATCTCACAGGGCTTCTGGAGCAATTGTGGCATTTGCCGCAGCAAGTCCCTGTCCAAGCGACGGATCGGCTTTCAAAGCCTCCTGCATCAAACGATTGGTGGCGGCTTCGATTTGGGTTTCCAGCTCCTTCATGAAAGTCTTTTTATCAAGCCCCGGCGCGATCGGTTCGAGATATTCGATCACCACGGTTCCTGGCCGCCGCAGAAAACGCCGCCGCGGCCAGAACAGGCCCGTATTGACTGCGACAGGAACGCAGGGGACATGGCTTCCCGCATAAAGGAAGGCGACCCCCGCCTTATAATGCGCCGGCGCCCCTGGCGGACGGCGTGTTCCCTCGGGAAAGATGATGATTTGCCGGCCTTCACCGAGGATTTTGCCGGCTTGGCGCGTGAGATCATTCAACGCGGCGCTGCCCTTGGCGCGGTTGATGCCAATTTGTTCAGCCTTGGCGAGATACCAGCCAAAAAAGGGCAAAAGCATTAATTCCCGCTTGAGGATGTAGCTGAAATCCTCGGCATGAAGCGGGAGCAGCATGGTTTCCAGCATCGACTGATGCTTGCTCGCGATAATGCAGGCGCCCGCGGGAATATTTTCAAGATTCCTGAATTCGACCCGCATGCCGCAGATTTTTTCAAGCAGGAAAAGCGACGTCCGCCCCCAGCGCCGGCCGAGATTTTGGGCGGCGTGCCGGTCCTGAAACAGGCAGGGAAGACCGCTGAGAATCAAAAGGACCAGGACGAGGTAAAAGAGGATATTAAAAATGAGGGAGCGGATAAAAACCATGAATACACGCCTCTCGCCCAGTGCTGTCTCAAACGGAGACCAAGCGATTCTCCCGCAGGACGAGCGGCTAATGCGCGTTCGTCAGGTCCGAATCGTTTCGCTTATGAAAAACGGGCTGAGCCAATAAAATGCTCCCGCATTGAGATTCAACAGGAAAAGCAGCCGCCTTGCGATCCTGTCCCTTTCCCGATTGCCCCACGTGCTTCTCTGGGAAGCCATTTCGCCGGGATGATTAATCCTCAAACAACAGGCGCATCGGAATGCGCAGATGAAGCGTCACCGCGTAGAGCTGCATCGCGCTTAAATGAGCGCGGCCACCTTCAGCCCGTATCAGTTCCGATCGTGTCAGATGCAAAGCGTCGGCAAGTTCAGCAGGGCTGATACCTCTTTTCTCGCGCCATTGGCGCACGCGTGTCCCCACCGCCCGGTCCGCAGGATCAACCTCTGGAAAATTAATGATCATTTCCGTTCCTCCCAATCCATATCCAAAAGGAAACTCGAGGATTGGCGGAGACCAAACGCCGTAGAACGCCGATCGTTCAGGAAAACGAAGCGTCCGAAAGGCCTTCGCAAACTGAAGAAGCCGATGCGTCGGATCATCATTACGGATCGCAGTGACAACCCATCAAACCTCCTGCCTTGCCGCATGCCACAAAATCTGGCGGCGGCGGTCAATCGCATGACGCGCATGATCGATGGCAATGGAAAGAGTGGCTGATCCGCTTGCATCAGAAACCGGTTGAACCAACAGCCTTGCGACAAGTCCATCAAATTCATTTTCCAGCCGATCAATGGCTTCTGTATCGGCCTGTGTCGCCTGATCAGCTATGGAGATAAGCTGAGCGACCTCTTGAAGGCTTTGATCGGCCGCCTGGCCACTCAACCGCCCCCGGATCATGACGAGCGCCGAGCCGAGCACGCTGGCAATCATTGTTCCGATATAAAAATAATTCTGAAACTCATCAAGAAAACTGCGCTCGCCACCGCTGAGAAAAGCAGTGACGCCTGGGTGGATTGGCAGAATCGGATTTTTACTGTCAGGATCAGGCGCTTCTATCTCAGTGGCAACAGGACTGAGCTTGATGAGCTTGGCTCTGCTCGAAAAAAGGGAATCGGCGATGGCGCCAGCCACGACATTGGGCATTCGCTCCGGAACGACGAAGCGATAGGTCGCCGCAAGAACCGTCACCTGCTCATGCGGCGTGGCTGGCTTTGCTCTAAAGGCGCCAACAGGCACATCGAGTGTTTCAAAGCCTGGAAAACGTTTCGCGATCGCTTCCGCCTCATCAATATCGAGAATAGTGGGAGTCCCCTTGGTCCCGCGCGCAACCGCCGCGACTGTATCGACCACTTGGCCCGGACCCACAGGGCCGACAGAAAGAATAGCATCGACGCGCTTTTGCTGGACCGCCGGACCGATTTCATCATCCTTGAGAAATACCCGTTTCACGGCTGCCGCCGGAATATTGTAATAGCTCAGGATCGTATCGAGAACCCGTTCATTGTCCTTCTGAACAATGCTTTCAGGAATACCGACCGTTCTGCCATAAAGTTTCGTCACAGCATCGATCGCGGAATGTGGCGGCAGGACGAAGACAATAGCGACACGGCGCAGGATGGCGACTGTCATTCCATTTGTAGGGGGCGAGACATCGCTGCGGATAATAGCAAGATTGACATCATAATTCTCGATCGCTTTCGCGCTCGAGGCCAGATCCGGCTCGGAGACCATCACGAAATGTATCCGTGGATGCGCCGCCGTTGTCACATTGGCAAAAGCCTTCATGAATACATCCGCAGCACTTCCCAAGGGACCGGTCGTGACGCGAAGGTTTGCATGAGGTTTCAGAAAGTAGAGAACGCCAACGACTACGGCGACAGCCAGAAGCGCGAAGACGAGAGAAATCACCACAAGCCTGGGCGGTCTTATCCCGAACATCCTCTCGCCTCCCTCCCTGGCCTGATTTCATCTCCCACGCCTATACCCTGTCGTATTGATCATAACCCTCTGTGATCAATGCGATTTGGAAGAAGCGTTCAGACCCGTGGCGTTAGAAAACGCCTGATGGTCGATGAAGTTGCCAGGAATAGGCGACGATGCGGAATAAAACCGGTTGAGAAGCAGGAGTTCACCAAGGATAATCATATCGTGACCCGGCATGAGCCTGCGAGATCACGAAAATGCTTTCCGGCACAATCGACGGAAAGGCTGGAAAGTCAATTGTAGCCAAACAGACTTTCTAGAGCGTTCCAGATATATCCGGAACGCTCTAGAAAGAAAATTAGAGCATTTTCGGAAAATACTCTAAAGTGAGGCTGCGCACGAAATCGATACTGGTTAACACAACCATCAATGGATAGACAGAATTTCCGAGCCCACCTCGAGATCGTCTGGACACGAAAAAGATATTCCGTATCAATTCGGACCGCTGTTACCAATGTTCAGATTATCGTTCGTGGCGCTTCCTTCGCCCGCACAATAGACGTGATGCATGATAATGCCGGAATTATGCGCCGCTGTGAGATCAGCCGCCCCGTAAGAATTATGCGGGTGATGATGGTGAGTATAGGGTTCATGCAAAGTTCCAGCTAAACCAGCACCTGTCAGCCCGACCGAAACCATTGCAGCGAGCGCGAAGGATTTTCCCATAGTCATCGTTGTTACTCCTCAATCAGAACAATTCGTTCCGATTCATGATCGATAGTGAGATAGGTGCGGCAAAAGCCGCAGCAAGAGGTTCTATGTCACCCTTTTGTGACTTCCGGAACATGCCGTGTTTTTTCGCTGCGCCAGTGGCCAATTCTCTCTCAAACATCATGATGTTCGAGTAGCACGTGCACGAAAGATAATATTTTCAATTCCGGAGACATTTTTCCGAACATCAGGTCCCTCACCAACGGAGCGGGAGGCTGTCGTTGAGGCTGATGCTTTATCCTATGGCTCTGCGAATACGCTTTCTGCCGACATTGTCGGATCAGATCAAAACCATATGTCTCAACTCATGTACCTGTCGATCCGCTCAATCTGATGGCGATGTGTCATGCCCGTCGCCATCAGATAGTCAAAGAGACTTCAAAAAACTCTGAAACACTCTATTATATTGGAAACAACAATCGGTCTTGATCGTCCTTCACGCCAATCAAGCAAACCGAGCTTTCCTCTGCTGATCAAGCAAAAGGCCAATTCATGAAACATTCCCTTGTGATCGCCGCCTTTCTCGCCGGAACAGGGTGGCTCTTCAATACGGCGTCCGTTGCTGTGGCCGATGAAGCAACGCTCGAGACAAAACTCGTCGACCAATTCATAACTCTATTCGGCAATCACCCAGGTTTCCGCGTCAATCATGCCAAGGGTATTGTCGCCGAAGGCGTCTTCAAGGGATCGCCACAGGCCGCGAAATTCAGCAAGGCCGCTCTCTTTACCGGAGACACCATTCCGGTCACGATCCGGTTTTCCGATCCGACAGGAATTCCCACGATCCCCGACGGTTCGCCCAAAGCCATTCCCAATGGTCTCGCCATCAAATATCATTTCAAGGATGGGAGCGAAACCGATATGGTGTTGAACTCATTGAAGTTCTTTCCCGTAGCCACGGCGCAGGATTTCCTTCAGCTGTTGCAGGCGATCGGCGCCAGCCAGCCTGATTCCCAAAAGCCGACCGCACTGGAACGTTTCGTAGCAACACACCCTTCAGTCCCTGCCGCCAATGCCACCATCGCAACGCCCGCAAGCTATGCGACGCAGCATTATTTTGGCATCAACGCCTTCATTTTTGTCAATGCGGAAGGAAAGAAACAGGCCGTCCGCTATCAAGCCATTCCGGAACAGCTCGAACATCTGACGCCGGAGGAAGCCGCCAAGCGTCCGGATAATTTCCTCTCCGACGATCTGCGCCACCGCCTCGAGAAAAATCCCGTCGTTTTCCATTTGAAGGCGCAGCTTGCGGCCAAGGAGGATCAGACCAAGGATCCGAGCAAGCCGTGGCCGGATGATCGTGAAGTAATCGATCTCGGCACACTCACGATCCAAAAGGTCGTGCAGGACAATGAAACCGCACAAAAGTCACTTTTGTTTTTGCCGGGCCAGGTAACGGACGGCATAGAGATTAGCGATGATCCAATGATCGGCATACGCGATGGCGCCTATGCGATTTCCTTCTCCCATCGGGCGCAGTAACGGAAATTTCTAAGCGCTACACGACGACAGCACAGAACCAGGAAAGAAATATCTTTTTGGTTTCAGTACCGTTGAGAGAAACGATGAACAGTACGCGCTATGATTATTGAAAACGCATCAGACCCAAAAGTGAATTCACTTTTGGGTCTGATTTTATCCGCTGATTTCAGAAATTCATCTGACGTAGAATATACCAAGGCCTGCAGATCAACTTTAAAACAATGACCTACGGATCCTGCTTATGTATTCATCGCCTCAAAGAAAGTGGCATTGCCCTTCGGCGTCTCGCGGAGTTTACCGAGCAGGAATTCAATTCCGTCGACTGTGCCCATCGGATTGAGGATACGCCGCAGGACATACATTTTCTTGAGAACATCAGGCGACACAAGCAATTCCTCCTTGCGCGTGCCGGAACGCGTGATGTCGATCGCCGGAAAGACGCGTTTGTCGGCGACCTTGCGATCAAGGATGATTTCCGAATTGCCGGTGCCCTTGAATTCCTCGAAGATCACTTCATCCATGCGCGAGCCCGTGTCGATCAGAGCCGTCGCGATGATGGTCAGTGAACCACCTTCCTCAATATTGCGGGCGGCACCGAAAAACCGCTTCGGCCGCTGCAGCGCATTGGCATCAACACCACCGGTCAACACCTTACCGGAAGATGGCACCACAGTGTTATAGGCGCGGCCGAGGCGCGTGATGGAATCGAGCAGGATCACAACGTCGCGGCCATGTTCGACCAGCCTCTTGGCCTTTTCGATCACCATTTCCGCAACCTGGACATGGCGCACCGCCGGCTCGTCGAACGTCGAGGAAATCACCTCGCCCTTCACCGAGCGCTGCATATCCGTGACTTCCTCCGGCCGTTCGTCGATCAGGAGAACGATCAGATAGCATTCCGGATGATTGGCCGTCACCGATTGGGCGATATTCTGCAGAAGTACGGTCTTGCCGGTGCGCGGAGGCGCGACGATCAAAGCACGCTGGCCCTTGCCGATCGGTGCAACAATGTCGATTACGCGGGCAGAAAGATCCTTTTTAGTCGGATCCTCGATTTCGAGTTTCAGACGCTCGTTCGGATAGAGCGGCGTCAAATTATCGAAATGGACCTTGTGCCGGACCTTTTCCGGATCCTCGAAATTGATCGTATTGACCTTGAGAAGCGCGAAATAGCGTTCGCCTTCCTTCGGGCTGCGGATCAACCCTTCAACCGTATCGCCCGTGCGCAAGCCAAAACGCCTGATCTGCGAGGGCGAAACGTAAATATCATCGGGGCCAGCAAGATAATTGGACTCAGGCGACCGCAAGAAGCCAAATCCATCCTGCAGGACTTCGATGACACCCTCGCCGATGATTTCAACATCACGGCTGGCCAATTGTTTGAGAATCGCAAACATCAATTCCTGTTTGCGCATGATCGAGGCATTTTCGACCTCGTGCTCCTCGGCAAAGGCCAATAATTCGGTCGGCGACTTGAGTTTCAAGTCCTGCAGTTTGATTTCCCGCATCGGGATGAAGTCCTTGGGAAAAGAGATCCTGGTGTGAGGAGAATCCGGAAGGTATTACGGACGATGAAGGGTCGAACACGCTCCTTGGAGCGTTGTTTCGGCCGGGACCGGTGCATTCTTGCAAGCCCGGTCTCTGGTGCACTTGGAGTGTCCAGCATGCCTGAGCCGGAAGCTATCCGGCGCTCAAAGCTCGACCTGAAGGGAGGGAACAGAAGACTAACCTATTTGATCATCCTGGAAAAGAAAAACTACGAAAACGGCGGAAAGATCCATGATGCCGAAAGATCCTTGATGGAGGAGTCGCTCGGCCGGAGAAATTGGCAAGGCCGCGGCAAATTGGAAATATCTTCCGTCGAATCACCTGAAATCACCCATTGGAACTATCCAACGGCAATGACGGAAGCAAAACCCGTGCACTGTTGCTTGTCGGATTAGCGCGGAAGGATTGCGACTTGTATCGCTTCGCGGTCCATTCAAGCGATTTCGTGTTCAATTCCAATCAAAGCAGAAGCTTTTGCCCCTCCTGCCTGAAGGAATGTTTAGGCGGGTAAACCCGGGGGCGTTCAGCCTTTCGGCTAAAAGGGTTTAACGACGACCAAAGCGACGATGCCGATCATGAGGAGCGTCGGAACCTCGTTGATCACGCGGTAAAAACCGGAAGAATGCCGATTTTCGCCCCTGGCGAAGTCTTTTCTCAAGCGCGAGAAATAGCCATGCACCGCTGAGAGCAGGATAACAAAGGCAAGTTTGCCATGCAACCACCCGGCTTGAAAGAAATGACCTTGCCAGGCCAGAAACAGGCCGCTCACCCAGGCCGTCAGCATGGCGGGCGTCATAATGCCGCTCAGGAGCCTGCGTTCCATAATGCCGAAGGTAATATCTTGATCCGATCCGACAGGACTGTCGGAATGATAGACGAAAAGCCGAGGCAGATAGAGCATTCCGGCCATCCAGGAGATGATGGCAAGAATATGCAAGGTCTTGATCCAGAGATAGAGATTGGACAACGGCCTCTCCAGGAGAACTCAAAAGAGCAAGTTCAAGGAAGGAATTCAAAGAAAAATTTTGGCTGAAACCATCGTTTCGCCAATCCACCGGTCATTTCAAACCGCAAATCGTCTCACGCGCCGCGATTGGCTTCCGCCAAGATATTGTCGTTGCCCCGGTGCTGCGCAGCCGCAACAGCCGAAAACAGCACGTAGCATCAACCACGCACCAGCGTCAGCAGCCTTTCCACATGCGCGATCGGCGTCGCCGGTAGAATTCCATGCCCGAGATTGAAAATGAATGGCCTGCCGCGCAATTCCCCAAGAATTGAGGCAACCCCTTTTTCGAGCGCGGCACCCCCGGCAAGCAGCGCGAGTGGATCGAGATTGCCCTGGAGCACGAGATCGGGATCGAGCCGCGCAGCAAAGGCCAGTTCAGCGCTGCTGTCGAGCCCCAGCACATCAACTCCGGTTTCCACAGCAAAATCATTGAGCCGCGTGCCGATGCCACGCGGAAAACCAATGATCACGGCATTCGGACGGCGCTGCCGCACGCCGGCGACGATGGCCCGGATGGGAGCGAGACACCAGGCTTCATATTCCGATTGAGGCAGAACGCCGGCCCAGGAATCGAAAATCTGGACGAGTTCGACACCCGCCTCAAACTGACGACAGAGATAGTCGATGCTGGCTGAGACAAGGCGATCGATCAGGCGCTGGAAAAGCGCCCGCTCACGATAGGCGAAGAGCCGGGCAGGCGCCTGATCAGGAGTGCCACGCCCCGCAATCATATAGCTTGCAACAGTCCATGGAGCCCCACAAAAACCAATCAGCGCAACGGATTTTGGAAGCACACCTGCGACGCGTTCCACTGTCTCGAAAACCGGGGCGACGACCGCAAGATCGATCTCTTCCCGCAGCTTGAGAAAGTCCTCGATTGTTTCAATTGGATCAAGGCGCGGTCCTTCTCCCTGCTCGAAGCGGACTTTCTGGCCGAGCGCATCCGGAATGACCAGAATATCGCTGAAGAGGATTGCCGCATCGAAACCGAACCGGCGTATCGGCTGTAGGGTCGCTTCACTGGCGGCAGCCGGATCGTAGCAGAAATCAAGAAAAGACGGGGCCTTCGCCCGGATAGCCCGATATTCGGGCAGGTAGCGCCCGGCTTGCCGCATGAGCCAGATTGGCGGCCTTGAAAGGATTTGACCCTGGCAAACATCGAGCAAGGGTTTGCCGGTTGTCGGCGCGGGTGGCACTGCCGCAGGCTCCAAGGACCTATCCTTCAAAACAATTTAAAAGATTCTTTTTAAAGAGGTTTTTTTAACTTCTTATTGGCAAGGAATTGGACTCATTCCGGGATTCGCACAATCCCTTCCCGCTTCATGCTTTTATCCTTGAAACTCACAAGCGCAAGCGTTGACCGCTGATTTTCGAAAATCTTCAAGGATTCAAGGGAATTGCGGTGCGAACAGAGGTTCTCGTCCACAGGAAGGAAGATTATCGCCGCAAATCACAGGATGGGTCGGACAAATGTGCCCAGCGGCGGGGATGTGGAGAAAGACCTCTATGAAAGCGCCCTAGCCGTGAACAAATCTGCGGGATCGTCCGGCTTGAGGACTTTTATCCACTCTTATGCAGAATAATCCCCACTTCTTACCGGTCCGTTAACAGGCTGGAATTTGGTGCTTGGGGATATCCGATAAAGGGTCCCGAGCTTACGAACTGCTACCGCCGAAGCGGCGCTGGATCGCCAGCAAAACGGAGAGTTCTTTAGGCTCATTTCGGTACGCTTCCCGACCTTGCCGCATGTCTTTACGGAAACGACGGGATTCCACTTATGCTTTGCATAGCTAGCAAGAAATTATGAAATAGAAACGACAGCGAATCTTCGTGCGAGCATGCTCGACTGTCAAGCTTCTGGCGATTGCTTCCCATGGCTCTGCATGAGGTAAGATTCGCGCAAGCAAAGGATTTTAAGACAGGAGCCATCTTCCTGATGAGCTTGGTCTTTCGCGGGCAGTCCCTCCGGTGATCGGGTTTCTCGGGAGGCGGGCTTCAGAAGCTTGTCCGAGCAGGTGGTCTCAACGAGAATGACTCATTGAGACTTGGCGCCTTGAGACTTGGCTCCGCGTTGCGGGGTGCCTTTCCGCCGGACCTCATTGATCCCAAGCTGTTGGGATCAATGAGACTGGGCATAATGTCTGGTTTGATGGTCCGAAAAAGGTCTCCGGGGGTGCCCTTGAGACGCTCCCGGTTTTTCGCTACCCCTAAATAAAGTGAAATTTTCGAGCGGAACCGGGAATCATCCTCGCGATGCCGGTCCGTTTTGCGGCAGGATGAGATGTGGTGGAAGCTCACATGGGACGCAATTTCTTTCACCTGCATCTCATTTCCGATTCAACCGGCGAAACCCTGATCGCTGTGAGTCATGCCGTAACCGCGCAATATCAGGGCATTACCTCAATCGAACATATGTATCCGCTGGTGCGCACCAGGGCGCAGCTCGACAAGGCGATCAACGAGATCGAGACGTCGCCAGGCATCGTTCTGTTCACGCTGGTTGATCCGGAATTGACCCAGGTGCTCGAAGAGGCCTGCCAGGCGTTGGGTCTGCCCTGCCTTTCCGTCCTGCAGCCGATCATGAGCCTGTTCCAGTCCTACCTCGGCGCCACCTCGACGTCGCGGCCCGGCGCGCAGCATATTCTCAATGCCGATTATTTCCGCCGCATCGATGCACTGAATTTCACGCTTTTGCATGATGATGGCATGTTGCCGGAAAATTATGAGGAGGCGGATATCGTCCTTCTCGGCGTCAGCCGCAGTTCGAAGACGCCAACAAGTATCTATCTCGCCAATCGCGGGATCAAGACGGCTAATATTCCGCTCGTCCCCAATATGCCTCTGCCGCGTTCGGTGTTGAATCTGAAACATCCACTGGTGGTGGGTTTATTCGCCTCGCCGGAAAGAATCGTCCAGATCCGCGAAAATCGGCTTTTATCCTTGAATGCCTCGCCGGATTCCGCCTATGTCGACCGGCTGGCAGTGGCCGATGAGGTCGCCCGGTCACGCCGTCTTTTCGCAGAGCATAGCTGGCCGATGATTGATGTCACCCGTCGCTCGATCGAGGAAACGGCGGCGGCGATCATGGACCTTCATCGGATCCATCGGCTGAAACAGGGACATGAAGCCGCGTCATGAAGCATGAGGGCTGCTGATGATACGCGTGGAGGCACCGGCAAAACATCTGTGGCGCAATCCACTGCCGCTCGTCCTCGCTTCGAAAAGCCAGGCGCGCCGAGAGCTTTTGGCGGCGACAGGTCTTCCTTTCGAATGTATCGATGCGGCGCTCGATGAGCGTAATGTCGAGGCGCCGCTGCGGCGTGAAGGCGTGCCGGCGGGAAACATCGCAGCTCATCTCGCAAAGGCCAAGGCGGAACAGATCAGCGCGCGGCGGCCGGACCATCTGGTGATTGGTGCCGATCAGGTCTTGAGCCTTGAAGGAGAGTTTTTTTCGAAGCCGCGCGATCTTGCGGAAGCGAAAGTGCATCTGAAGCGTTTTTCCGGCAAGACGCATGAATTGCATTCGGCACTTTGCATCGTGAGAGGGGGCTCCGTTCTTTTTGCCTGCGCGCCCGTCGCCTTCATGCATATGCGCGCGCTCTCGACGGATTTCATCGACGCTTATGTAGAGGCGGCTGGCGATGATGTGCTGGGAAGCGTTGGATGTTATAGGCTCGAACATCTCGGCATTCATTTGTTCGAGGCGATCGAGGCCGATCAATCGACCATTATGGGTTTGCCGCTCCTGCCCCTTCTCGCCTTCCTGCGCGCGGAAGGCAGCCTGATTGGATGAATTCCTTGCCAGCTCCAAAGGTTTGCGTGATCGGTTATCCGATCAAACATTCGCGGTCGCCGCTGATTCATAATTTTTGGCTGAAAAGGTACGGAATTTCCGGAACCTATGAAAAGCGGGAGGTCGCGCCCGAAGAGCTCGCCGAATTCTTGCGCGATCTCGAGAACAATGGTTTCGTCGGCGCGAATGTGACCCTGCCGCACAAGGAAAGTGCTTTCGGCCTGTGCGATGAGGTAAGCGATGAAGCGCGCCAGCTCGGCGCGGTCAACACTTTATATCAGCGGGATGGTCGCCTTATAGGCCATAATACTGATGGCGAAGGATTCCTTGCGGCTCTCGACCAGGAGGCAGCGGGTTGGGATGCACCTCTGCGGCGTGCCGTCGTCATTGGTGCCGGTGGCGCGGCTCGGGCTCTGGTCTTTGCGCTTCTGCGGCGTGGCGCTGAGGAAGTTGCAATCGTCAACCGCACGCTTGCGCGCAGCCAGGAGATTGCGGCGCAAGGCGGTCCGAGAGTCACTTGCCATTCCTTAGAAGATTTGCCTGAACTCTTGAAAACGACCGATTTGCTTGTCAATGCGACGTCTTTGGGAATGGTCGGGCAGGCACCGCTCGTGATCGACCTTGCTCCCCTGCCGCCAAATGCCGTGGTTGATGATATCGTCTATGTGCCCCTCGAAACCGATCTTCTGCGGCAAGCCCGCGAGCGCGGTTTGCGGTGTGTTGGCGGGCTCGGCATGTTGCTGTATCAGGCTGTTCCAGGGTTCAGGCTCTGGTTCGGCCGCACGCCCGAAGTGACGCCGGAACTGCGGGCTTTGATCGAGGCGGATATTGCCGGATGACGGCACCATGGATGTTTTTTTAAACCATATTGTTTTCAAATTCTTGAATAAGTGTTGATGGGCGTGGACTGGCCGATTCTTCGCGCAATGTGTTTTTGTGGCCGATAATTGAGCGAATGCTGCCTTTCATTGGACAATTGTTCATAATTCTATTGAAATAAGCGAGCATTTATTTCTCTCGACGGGGATCACCTGGTGTCTCTAGAATCAAGAAAGTTAAATAAAATCAATATAGTATATTTCGATGACGAAAGCATCTGGCGATTTCCAATTGTAAAATGAATATATTAGGGAATCACTTGGTGGTTCCCCTTTGTCGGGGAAGAATTGAGGCGGACGTTTGCGTTTCAAGAATTGTCGAGCGCTTCGTCACGCGAAAGGACCTTCGGTTCCTATTGAAGGCCGGGCAGTTTGATAGTCCGGGTTTGAAGAGAGGGCTGAATTGGTCAGTTAAAGATGAGCCTTTTATCCATGCTGACGCGCGAGTTTTGGCGTTTCCAAGTTCTCGTGTCTCTGAATTCTCACGTTTTAAGAAGAGGCGAATACAACAGTACAAACAAGAAAGCGGATAATCCTTTTCGTAAAAGCGATGCGTTCAGAAGAATTGTGTGCATCGCTCATGACTTTGATGCAGCGCATTGCGCTCTATCGGGGAGTTTTGAGGTGACATGGGATGGCTTCGCTATTTCCCGTCCTGCTTCCCGCCGATTGTTTCCAAGGAGAGCCGATGCAAATAGCGCATCGTTTTCTCAAGCCTATTGAAGGATGATTCATGTTCCCGAAGCCCGCGCCATTCCTGCAAACAAATACTTATGCTTATGAATCCTCTCCTATGGTCAAGGCGACCGGCTTTCGCGAATATGACGCGCGCTGGCTTTTCGAAAAGGAAATTAATCTCATGGGCGTGCAGGCGCTGGGGCTTGGCCTTGGCACCTTGCTTGCGGAAATGGGCGTGGCACCGGAAATCGTGACGGGCCATGATTTCCGCTCCTATTCCGCATCGATCAAGCTAGCTCTGGTCACGGGTCTGATGGCGGCGGGTGTGCGGGTCCATGATATCGGCCTTGCGCTTTCGCCAATGGCTTATTTCGCGCAATTTGCGCTCGATGTTCCGGCTGTCGCTATGGTGACGGCGTCGCATAATGACAATGGCTGGACCGGCGTGAAGATGGGCGCGCAGCGGCCGGTGACTTTCGGGCCGGATGAAATGGGCCGGCTCAAGGAAATCGTGCTGTCCGGTTCCTATCGCTATGCCGATGGCGGCAGCTATCGTTTCGTCGAGGATTTCCCCTCGGTCTATATCAATGATCTCACCACCCGTGCGCCGATCAAGCGCAAGCTCAAGGTCGTCGTCGCCTGCGGCAATGGAACGGCGGGCGCCTTTGCGCCGAAAGTCATCGAGAAGCTCGGTTGCGAGATCGTTCCCCTCGATACGGATCTCGATTATACTTTCCCCCATTACAATCCAAATCCCGAAGACCTGCATATGTTGCATGCCATGGCGGATAAGGTGCGTGAGACCGGCGCTGACCTCGGCCTTGGATTCGATGGCGATGGAGACCGCTGCGGCGTCGTCGACAATCATGGCGAGGAGATTTTCGCCGACAAGATCGGTGTCATGCTTGCCCGTGACCTGTCGAAACTGCATCCGCAATCGACCTTCGTGGTCGATGTCAAATCGACGGGTCTGTTCGCCACCGATCCGGAATTGCTGAAACAGGAAGTCAAGGCCGATTACTGGAAGACCGGTCATTCCTATATCAAGCGCCGGGTGACCGATCTCAAGGCTCTGGCTGGCTTCGAAAAATCCGGCCATTTCTTCTTCAATGCGCCGGTCGGACGTGGTTATGACGATGGTATCGTGACGGCGATCCATGTGCTCGACATGCTCGACCGCAATCCTGACAAGAGCATGTCGGACCTATATCAAGCTTTGCCGAAGACCTGGGGCTCGCCGACCATGTCGCCGCATTGCGACGACGAGAAGAAATATGATGTCGTCGAGAAAGTCGTCGATCGCTTCAAGGAGATGCAGGCCAAGGGCGATCTGTTCACTGGTCAGAAGATCCGCGATCTCGTCACCGTTAATGGCGTGCGCGTCACGACGGAAGATGGCACCTGGGGCCTGGTGCGCGCTTCCTCCAACAAGCCGGAACTGGTTGTCGTCGTTGAGAGCCCGGTGTCGGAAACGAGAATGCGCGACATGTTTGCTGCGGTCGATGGCGTGTTACGGGAAAATCCGGGCATCGGAGCTTATAATCAGACGATTTAACGCGATCGCAGGTTGCGCTTATTATTCAAGAGCTCGCGGATCACGATATTTTCGTGGTCCGTTCTTTTTTGATCGGGACTGTGGGCAACTTCCAAAATCAGGGGGAGCGTATGACGCCGACACGCATCACTGTCCGTGTGACCCCTAAGGCTTCATTCAACCGTGTTGTGATTGAAGTGTCGGAGGATGGTACCGAACGCCTGCGCGTCTATGTGACGACAGCGCCGGAAAACGGCAAGGCGAATCGGGAGGTTCTGAAACTGCTGGCGAAACATTTCGGTGTTCCGCCTTCCAGCCTGGAGATCATTCGCGGCGAGACAGGACGCGATAAAATCGTTCAGGTCTCGCGATAGATTCCATTACGGCGAGAGGCCGAAAAGCGGATGGCACTTTTCGGAAAAATGTAAAGCACTTACGAAAATAACGAATATTGCTCTTAAACCTGCTCAGAGCACGATATTTTTCATTTTTCCGTCATGGGACGGCAACGACACGGGTCCCGACATCGATACGATCGTAGAGATCGAGAACATCTTCATTATACATGCGGATGCAGCCATAAGAGGCGGCCTTGCCAATCGACTTGCGCATGGTTTGGGTCGTGCCGTGAATGGCAACTTCCGACAGATTGAGCGTAATGGCAGCCGCTCCCATTGGATTGCTCGGTGAGCCGCCTGGAATCACATCTGGGAAATTCGGATGATCGTGCCGCACGTCTTCCGGCGGCGACCAGGCAGGCTGGACGAATTTACCGGCTACGGAAGTCTCACCCCGCCAGGCCTTGCCGGTCTTGCCGATGGCAATTGGATAGCTGATAGCGGTGCCGTCACCAGTGGTCAGATAGAGCTTGCGCTCTTTCTGTTTGATGATGATCATGCCGGCGGGATATTCGGGCGAAACATTCACGGTGTCCCGCGCCATGACGATGGCGGGAAAGCCAAGAAGGAAACAGAGAGACAAAGCAAGCGACTGAAATCGCTTATACGGTTTTTTTTCTTGATTCATGACGCCCTCGAAACCTGGACGGGTTACGGCCGCGAATTCTGCAGCTGCGCCAAAGTATCAGGGACTATTGCTTACAGGGAGTTAAACCTGAAGCCTTACTTCAAATGTTGCGAAACTGTGGCATGTGTGCCGCAGTTTTGCCCTTCAGTATCGGCTTTGTGATCGGGGTGGTCAAGATCACTTCCAAAGAAAAGCTTGTAACGATCGACAGGGCTGGCAGAGGCTTATTGCGAATCTCGCTGATTGCCTGGTTCATCCCTCAGCGTGGGCGCATGAGGCTCCGCCGATTGACGTAATGTCGCCGCTGCGATGCACAGGGACCAAAGGCTTTTTGATTCGAAGAGTGAATCGAAAGGATTGAAAATTCCCTCGCTGTTTAAGCGGAGCGATTCTGAAACTATCGAGCAATGTGCTCGAATAAAAAACCGGAAAGCAGCACCTGCTTTCCGGTTTGATAGATTTAGAAACTAGGGAGCATCGCTCATTGAGCTTATGCGATCCGCAATGGGGCGGTGCCGTGTGGATAGTCCAGACGGCACCGGCGTCTCATTCAACTTGCGCGGTTGCGGATGAGATCATCGACGATCGAGGGATCGGCGAGCGTGGAGACATCACCGAGAGCCGAAAATTCCTTTTCAGCGATCTTGCGGAGAATGCGGCGCATGATCTTGCCGGACCGTGTCTTGGGAAGACCCGGGGCAAAATGAACGATATCGGGGGTTGCGATGGGACCAATATCCTTGCGGACCCAAGTGACGAGTTCAGTACGCAGCCGGTCGCTTGGCTCGATGCCATTCATCAAGGTCACATAAGCATAGATGCCCTGGCCCTTGATTTCATGCGGATAGCCGACGACGGCGGCTTCCGAGACGAGTTCATGGGCGACGAGGGAACTTTCGACCTCGGCGGTGCCGAGCCGGTGACCGGAGACGTTGATGACGTCATCGACGCGGCCGGTGATCCAGTAATAACCGTCTGCATCCCGGCGGCAGCCGTCGCCGGTGAAATATTTGCCCGGATAAGTCGAGAAATAGGTCTGCATGAACCGGTCATGGTCGCCGTAGATGGTCCGCATCTGCGCCGGCCAGGCATCGGCTATGACGAGATTGCCCTCGCAGACGCCTTCCAGCACCGCACCGGTGGCATCGACGATCTGTGGTTTGACACCGAAGAAAGGCGTCGTCGCCGAGCCGGGTTTGAGCGCTGTCGCGCCGGGAAGAGGCGTGATCAGGATACCGCCGGTTTCGGTCTGCCACCAGGTATCGACGATCGGGCACCGTTCCTCGCCGACGACCCGGAAATACCATTCCCAGGCTTCCGGATTGATCGGTTCGCCAACCGAGCCGAGGAGGCGCAGCGAGGCACGGCTGGTCTTCTTCACCGGCTCTTCACCGGAGCCCATGAGGGCGCGGATGGCTGTTGGTGCGGTATAGAAGATCGTCACCTTGTGTTTGTCGATGACCTCCCAGAAACGCGAGACGCTCGGATAATTCGGCACACCTTCGAACATCAGGGTCGTCGCGCCATTGGCGAGCGGCCCATAGATGATATAGCTGTGACCCGTCACCCAGCCGACATCGGCGGTGCACCAATAGATGTCGCCATCATGGTAATCGAAAATATATTGATGCGTCATCGACGCATAAACGAGATAGCCACCGGTGCAATGAACCACACCCTTTGGAGCGCCGGTCGATCCTGACGTGTAGAGAATGAACAGGGGATGTTCGGCTTCGACCTCGGTCACCGGACACTCCGGAGAGGCCTTGGCGACGGCCTCCTCGTAGCGAATGTCGCGGCCTTCCGTCCAGGCGACCTGGCCGCCGGTGCGGGTCACGACGATCATCGTCTCGACGATATCACCGGTCTTCTCGATGGCGAGATCCGCATTGGCCTTCAGCGGCACCTTGCGGCCGCCGCGCAATCCTTCATCGGCTGTGATGATGATCTTGGAGCGGCAGCCTTCAATACGTCCAGCGAGAGAATCAGGAGAAAAGCCGCCGAAAATCACCGAATGGATTGCACCGATGCGCGCGCAGGCGAGCATGGCGAAAGCGGCTTCCGGGATCATGGGGAGATAGATGGAAACCGTATCGCCCTTGCCGACACCATGGTCCTTCAGGACATTGGCGAGACGGCAGACGGATTCGTGCAATTCCTTATAGGTAATAGAGCGGGAATCGTTGGGATCGTCACCCTCGAAAATAATCGCCGTCTGATCGCCGCGCGTGGCGAGATGCCGGTCGATGCAATTCAGCGCGACATTGGTCGTTCCATCCTCGAACCACCTGATATCGACGTTCGGGACGTCGAAACAAGTATTCTTGACCTTAGTGTAAGGTTTAATCCAGTCTATCCGCTTTCCCTCTTCCCCCCAGAAGAGATCAGGTTCTTCGACGGAACGTCGATACATTTCTTTGTATTTCGCCGCATTGATGAAGGCGTGGTCGTTCCAATAAGCAGATACGGGATAGGTTTTTTCGGACATCAAGGGCCCTCCCCAATATTGTCAGCCGCGGCACCCGGGAAGAATTTTCAGCGGACTCGAAATCTTGAAATCCAGGTTGAAAACATGAACATAACGCGTGTGTATTGCACATCCGACACATCGGGATGACAGTCGTGAACCGTCGCCGCCGCCCCTTATCCTGGCAACCGAAGCGTATTTTTTGAGCTTTTTTCCAGTCGGGCGAGATGATTCTTTCCTTAATGGAAAGGCTCTGGTTGCCTTAATATGCGTCATAATTTCCCAAGGGGGAAGATCAGCCCATAATATTTTTACAAAGAGCGTAGCAAGACAAAAATGGCTTAGGTAGGAAAATTTCGAACTTTTGACTTGATGGCCAAGCTGAAGGATAGATTTGATTCTGTAAATTATTCTATGTTTTGTGTATTTCTACACAAAACGCCCATGAATTACCGCTTTTGCACTGCAGCAAGTCCGATGCAAAAATCTGTTGATCTATTTGAAGCCTTCAAAAAATTCAAATAGTTGTACAGTCTACACCGGAACGTATTGCGCGATTTTGGAAGAAATATTGCGACTGTTCTTTATTTGGAACAATCTTTCTGGATTCGGTCGAGGGCCTGGCTGAGCCCCTTCAACGAATAGACATCGGTTGTGACATTACCCTTGATCGAAGGGGCACGAATGACAAGCTTCGAGCCTTTCTTCATCGTTTCTATGAACGGAGTCTCCTGGGCTGGATTCTTGACCCAGGCATTGGTGCCTTTCACCACAAGATCGAAGGAGGTATTGCCGATTTCGGCCGAGGCATTGCTGCCATCCTTCATCGCAAATCCCATGATGATCGAAACTTCGTTGTGGACATTTTCCGCAGGCCGATGGGAAATGAAAATATAGGCCGGATCTCGCTTCAGTTTGGCGGGCAGGCGCTCCTTCGGCATGGCCAAGGCGTAGCAGGTCTTGGTCTTTCCCTGCGCCAGATAGGCGCCCCAGTCGCCGAAACTCTCGACGAGTACCGGCTTTCCGCTTTTCTCTTTGGATTCGGTTTTGGCGTTGTCTTTAGCTTTGTTGGAATGGCTCGCCCGCGCTTCCTGTATATAATTATGGTTCCCGCTTGTGCCATGCAGGGTGCCGCCATCCCATCCGGAAGGCTCTATCGCCGCAACGCCAGGTGAAAGCGCTGCTGCATTGGCCGAGACGCTGATCGAGGCGCTGATTGAGACTTGGGCCACGAGATGGGCCGCGACGGTCATTGCCATTCCGAACAGAACGCTTCCGAAACGGTTGCGTTTGCTCGGGGAAAAAGCATTGACGTTGGTTGGCTGGACGAAAGCGGAAGACACAATGGCTTGGTTGCGATCCGCGGTCCGGGGCAAGAAAAGCGACGCATTCATAAGACGAAACAACTCCAAAACCATGTCTCATTCCAGATCTCGCTGATCACGACCGATTGTAATCAGTGAGGCTTGGCTCGAAAGCCGCCGCTCCGCCTCGCGCGGGCCTAACCGCCGAAGAGACCAAATCTGCTCAGTCCTATCAGCAGGATCCGACCTTAATCAGACGCAATTTTATTAAAATCATCTCAATAAACGCCAGTCAGTGACTGTTTACCTGGAAATGGATGCCGATCAAATATTCATTGCATGAGCAAAGCTGGAATATTGGCTGGGACTGTCGACAATTTCGGCCTCTAAGGCCGATTTCTCCGGTTCGCATTTGGTATCATTTGATGATTGAAATTCTTTCAATTCCTCGTGATACAGCGATTTCCCTTTCGGACAGGGATTGTCTTTTTAAACTCTGATTCATTGCCGGATGATTGCGCCCGTTTACGAAAGTCAGAGAGGATCGGGGGACTGACCAGGGCAGTTTGTTCCAGGGAAGATTGGCTCGCAACCAAAATCCGTGACATCGCAATCTTGAGTGGTCGGGCGAAACGTCAAAGTCCAGGTGTCTTGGCCGCGCCGAGAATTTCACCGGGCCGCGCCAGATCACCGCGCTGCAACAAAATCACATAGCCGTTTTTCGCATCGACGGGCTTGGGAATGTCAATATCTCTTACCGAACCGTCCCACTCGCCGATCTTCTGGATCCTTTTTACGACATTCGTATAGGTGGCGGAGCGCCCGGCATTTTCACCGCGCCGGATCTGCACCGTGCTGACCGGGTCGACGCTCAGCAGGAAGACCGAGGCTGATTCCTCTGCTCCGGCGCCAATGGAAACATGCACCCTGGATCCGGAATCGCTCAAACGGATCGGGATCCAATGTGAATTCGCAGCCGCCGCACGTTGGTGCAGCACCTCCCCGATCTTTTCGGCGTCACTGCCTACAATTGGTACAACGCCATCGATGATGGTCTGTGGCGTATAGATCTGACGGTCGCCACGGGCCGTCGCATAGGCTCTTTGCCTGGCAGTGAAGGCGGGGTCGGCGAGCGTATCCTTCCAGCCATAATAGTCCCAATAATCGATGGGTAGGGAAAGAACCAGAAGCTCGGGGCGGCGCGCCATCGAGGAGAGCAGTTTGTCCGCCGGCTCACAGGAAGCGCATCCCTGGCTCGTGAATAATTCAAGGACGTTGCGCGGACCCTGGTAGGAATAATCCCCGATCGCACCTGCCTGCGCCTCAATCCCGATTGTTGCTCCCCCGATTATTGCTCCAAACACAAGGAGAACCCCAAAAATCGGCAAAGCCTTCGAACGAAGGGAGTTTTGCGGTCTTGAATTCATCTCGGATAACGCAGTGATCTTCCTTGAAAAGAAAAGGCTCGATTGCCACGAGAAGCGGATGCAACCGAATTGAATGCGCCGTGTATCGGTGCTCTCCGTTGAAATGATTCGGAACACTTCTGGCAAATTTGACGCAAGCGGCAACCCTTTCCAACGGGAAAATATTGTGAATGATAAAATAGAAGGGCAGCCCATGATGATTGCATTTCCCCACTGTTTTTTGAGTATTGCCGAGCTATAGACTCGGATTTGGTAAAAAGACTTTCCCAGCGGAGCCGTTGGATTTTCCACTAGCCTGAATGATTACGATCGGTGGTGATCAACGAGACCTGTATTGGGCTCGTAACCCTGACGTCAAAGTCTTTCCATAAAGTATCTTTCTCTCATTCTCCTGTCTCTGCTCAAAGCAGGCGATGCGGCTGATCCCCGATGACCTTCGCGACCGGTCTTTATTTGAAAAGCCAGTAAAACGTGTATTTTCTGGTGCAGGCAAAGCTGAAAAATCGCTTTAACATTCATCGCAAAAAGAAATTCATCGTAAAAAATGCTGATCATGAGGGGAAATTGAGAACACAGACATCATCCCTGACTTGGTGGCACAGGTCATGACGTAAAGATGAAACAAACTACCTCCGGCATAAAGCATTCTCGAAATAGCCCAATGTGGAAAAGTTTTTTCCAGATGAACCGACAGGCATAGCGATGCCCTTTCTTGAAGGGTTCACCCTTTTTCAGAAAGAGAAAGCTGTGGTCAAAGCTATTCCTGGACGTGTCAATGCAATCTGCGAATCTTGCAGTCCATCTTGAACGTGGCTCTTTTTCAGTTTCCCGACGAAGATAATCCAGAATTTCCGTCATGATGAGTCAATTCATGGTGAGGGCCATTCCTTGAAACAATACTGTCCAAAGAAATCGCTGGGCCTTTCCTTCATTGGTGAGACAGCCTAAAACTTTGCGCGTCTTGGAGGATTATTCATGATTTCGACAAGTCTTCATCCGTTTTCCCTGCTCCGCCTGCGTTCCATCCTTGTCGCGATCCTGCTCGGGCTAACCGTATCAGCCTGTGGCTACAATACGATTCCGACACTCGAGGAACAGGCCAAGGCGCGCTGGTCGGACGTGCAAAATCAATATCAGCGCCGTGCCGATCTCATTCCCAATCTGGTCGCCACAGTTCAGGGCTACGCGAATCAGGAAAAAGACGTGCTGACCGCCGTGGTCGAGGCGCGTGCCAAGGCGACCGCCGTGAAAGTGGATGCCTCGCAACTGACGGATCCGGAAAAGCTGAAACAGTTTCAAGATGCCCAGAATCAATTGAGCGGCGCTCTCGGCCGGCTTCTCGCGGTCACGGAAAATTATCCCGACCTGAAATCGAACCAGAATTTTCTCGCGCTGCAATCGCAGCTTGAAGGGACGGAGAATCGCATTGCCGTCGCGCGGCGCGATTACATCGAGGCCGTGCGGACCTTCAACACGACCTTGCGGACGTTCCCGACAATTCTCTGGGCGCAGACGATCTTCCGCGGCACCAAGCCGATGGCGGAATTTTCCGCGACGGATCAGGCGCAGACGCCGCCGCAGGTCAAATTCGGCAAATAAATCAAGCTAGAGCATTTTCGGTTCGGAATGAATCGCTTCGCGAGTCAAATGAGTTGAAAATGCTCTAATTTTTCCCGTGGAGCAGTTCGGAAACATCCGAACATGCTCTAGCCGGAGAATGCACGACAGGGTGTGCCATGGCTATGCCGGCTCACCGATCGGATTGGGTCCTTCCGGACAGGCTTTTCTGGCCCGTGGGATCGGGAGTCTTGGATAAGTAGGCTTCCGATCCACCTCGATTGTGCCGCGAGGAAAGTGCATGAGCGCATAGGGCGCTGATCATTCCATATCAGAATTGGAACGATCGAATTTTCAGGTGGAACAACGCATGCGAAACGCGGCATTTTCTCGAATGCAGGGTCGCCGGAACGCGATGTCCACCCGTGCGCTCTTCTCCCGGCTCGTTGCCGGTGCGTTGCTGTTTCTCAGTCTCGCCGGTCTTGCCTTCGCCCTCGATTTTCCACCTCTGACCGGGCGCATCGTCGATAATGCCGGCATCATTCCGCCAGCGGTGAGCGCATCGATCGAGACCAAACTGCAGGCGCTCGAAGAGAAATCCGGCATTCAGCTCGTCGTTGCGACGGTCCCCTCGCTTCAGGGCCAGGAGATCGAGGACTATGCCAATCTCCTGTTCCGCCATTGGGGTCTCGGTGAAAAGGCAAAGAACAATGGTGTTCTGCTCCTGGTGGCGCCCAAGGAAAAACGGGTCAGGATCGAGGTCGGCTATGGCCTTGAAGGAACACTGACGGATGCTCTTTCGAGCCTCGTGATCGCCAATGCCATGGCGCCGCGCTTCAAGACCGGCGATTTCGGTGGGGGCATCAATCGCGGGGTTGATGACATTATCGCCGTTCTTTCGACTGATGCGCAGGAATGGCAGAAACGTCCGGATTTGCGCGCGGCGCGAGGGGAAACGCCGGCCGATGAGGCGATCCCCTGGGTCGCAATCCTCTTTTTCATCTTCATCCTCTTCCTGCTGACGCGATCGCCGCGCGGCAGCAATCTCGCTTCCTTCCTTCTCGGCGTTCTTTTGGGATCGGGCCGTAACGGAGGCGGTTTTGGTGGCGGGGGTTATGGCGGAGGTGGTTTCGGAGACGGCGGCGGCTTTGGGGGAGGCTTTTCCGGTGGTGGTGGATCATCCGGCGGTGGTGGTGCCTCGGGAAGCTGGTGAGGGCTGATCAGCCAAAGAATCGAAGAAAGGCGAGGGTCCTATGCGATTGAGCGATGCGGATCAGGACAGAATCGGCGCGGCTATCGAGGTGGCGGAGCGTCGCACGAGTGGCGAAATCGTCTGTGTCGTCGCCCATTCTTCTTCCGATTATCTGCTTTATCCCGTCGCCTGGTCGGTGGTGAGCGCACTCGCCACGCCATGGCTGCTTCTCGCCTTCACCCATCTTTCCATCCAGCGCATTCTGCTTGCCCAGCTCATCGTCTTCATCGTCGCCTATCTCATCCTTAGCGCACCGGCGATCCGCGCGCATTTGGTGCCGCATGCGGTGCGGCGCACCGAGGCGCATCGGGCGGCGATGGAACAATTTTTTATTCGTGGCCTTCATCGCACGCGCAATCGTGCTGCGGTGCTGATCTTCGTTTCACTCGAAGAGCATTATGCCCGGATCGTTGCGGACGAGGGCATTGCCGACAAGGTGGATCCGCAAATCTGGCAGGGCGCGGTGGAGGCCGTACTCGGCGGCGCCCGGGCAGATCGCCTTGCGGACGGGTTCATCGAAGCCATAGATCTTTGTGCAAGAGTGCTTGCAGACCATTTTCCCCCGCAGAATCAACAGGATCTGCTGCCGAACAGGATCTTTCTGATCTGAACAAAGGCTTTCGGAGGCGGGCGATGGGCCGCCTTTGATCGATTGACACCCGAGCTTGCTAGCGTTCTTCGCTGCCTCTCTCGCTGGCCGCGCAAAGGTTTCTGGAAGGCGGCCGGATCGGGGAGATCCCATGCCTTACGAATGATTTTCAGGACGAATGATGCGGTTTTATGGTTCGCTGCTTGTGTTGATCGCCGTGCTGATGGCGCCCGGGCAGCTTGCGGCGCAGGCCGCGGGCGACAGCGCCACCGATGACGCCATGGATGCGCGTATCGATGCCCTGCTGGCGACGCCGGGATCGCGCAATTCCCCATTGAACAATCTGATCGCGACCGCCCCCGAACTGGAAAGGCCGTTGCGAACGCCACGTTTCACCTTCAACTCGCTGGCGCCTTTCGTCTATAATTCCAATGCGGAATCGAGCCGGCGTGATGGAACCCCGACGCTCGAACTCAGCCCGACCCAAAATCTCGGCTGGGCGACGCCGCTTTTCGACCTGCCGTTGCGTCTGTCGCTTGGCGCCCGCATGGAAACCGACCGCTTTGTTCATTCGCGAGGCGCGGATGTCGACAAAGCGACCGGCACTGTCCGTCTTCAATATATCAACCCGCGCGATGATCAGGGTTTTGCTCCCTATATCGTCTATGCGCCGCGTGCCGATTTTCTGCCCCTTTTTGCAGACCGGCTCGCGATCCGGCACGATCTCAACGTCGGCTTCAACCAGAGATTCAATTTCGATGCGGACATGCGCAGGATTACTCCGACCCGCAATTCGAGCGCCTCGTCGGTCTGGTCGCTTGGTGTGACGCTCTTCGGCCAGCGGCGTTTCCGGACACCTCTGCCGGCCTCCTCCGCCGTCTTTTTCATTCCATCCCTTTCCTATGTGATTTCAGAGGAATGGAACGCCAGTCTGGCGGTGCAGATGCTGGGACGCTGGTTTGATGGCGATGCTCTTGGGAGGCACAGACGTGATTTCGAAATCGAACCGATCGCCACCCTGGAATATGTTGTTCCCGTCGCTCTCTTCGGCACCGAACGGACCGCGGCTCTCTTCGGCAGTCCGGCGCTCGATTTCCAGGGCTCCTATACGCGGAATTTCTCCAATTTCGAGAACCGCAATTTCAAGCAATGGACCGGCAGTATCGTGATCAAGACCGGCTGGCGGTTTTAGCGGCTCACGATAGGCGCAGGACAAGCCGGCCTTCGACTTTCGGAGCGACCTGTCCAAAACCCTTTAAAGCGTCCGCGACATCCTGGGAGATCAGCCTGTTGCCGGAATCGCGAGAGACTGTTCCAGCGCCCGCGAGCATGAGATAGCCATCGCCACCCTGCGCCAGATAATCATTGGTGGCGAGCCTGTAGGTCTGGTCAGGTTCAAGCGTCGTGTCGCCGATATGGATCTCGAGAATGCGGCTGCCCGGTGGGCGTGCCGGATCGGCAAGGACATGCATTCCGGAAAGATGCGGGAACCGTCCGCTCGGATGGCCCGCCTGAGACAGTCCGTTCTCGATGGCGAGCTGCAGGGTCAGGCCGCTGACGGGAAGCACCAGCGTCTTGTTCTCGAAAGGCAATTCCTCGACGATATTGCCGAGCGTCAGGAGGCTGCCCGCGTCATAAAGGCGATTGCCGCGAATGCCGCCGCCATTGAGCAAAGCGATATCGGCCCCGGTCGCCTGACGGATCGCATCGGCGAATAGATTACCGATCGCACATTCCTGGCTGCGCACGATCTGGGTGCGGCTGTCGAGCGGCGTCTCGGTTCGCACCAGTGCCGCCGCGAGACCTTTGGCGACGTCTGCCTTCAAGGCATCGACCTCGGCCTGCATCGATGGATCTGGAAGGATCTCGCGCGTATCGGCGATGCGGAAATTCGGCCACCAGAGGGTCCCGCCACCAGAAGCGGCGAGATCCACATCGACGCTCGTCACATAATTGGCGTCCTGCGCTGATTCCATGAAGGCTGTACGGCCGTCGAAATCGATATGCAGATCGTGATTATGACCGCTGAGAACGAGATCGACCGCTCCGCTTTTCATGATGTCGTTACCGGTCTTCCGATCGGCATGGATGATGGCGGCGACGAAATCCGCGCCTTGCGCTCGCGCGGTGCTGGCTTTCTCGATAATAGTGGAAGCCGTTGGTCCGAATTGCAGATCGCCCGGACGTGAGACAGCGCGGGTCGCATCATAGGTTGCACCGATGATGGCAATGGTGCGGCCAGCGATCGTCAGAACCAGCGAATCCTGATGGCCGGGCAGGGGCGAGCCATCAGCCTCGTGCAGATTGGCGGCGAGGATCGAAAAATGCGCCTCGCTCATGCGTTGGCGATAGATCGCGGGGCCGAAATCGAATTCATGATTGCCCGGCACGAACACGTCGATGCCAACTTCATTCAGCAGCGCGATCATATGCGCGCCGTGATCGAGGCTCGAAAACAGACTTGGCGAAAGTGCATCGCCCGCATGGACGCAGATCAAGGCACCGTGGCGTTCGGCGGCACGAGCCCGTTCGGCTTTCACCACGCTGGCCAGCCGGGCGATGCCGCCACGGCCCAAGGGATCCGCGTCGATCCGGTAGAGATCGCTGACAAGGAGAAAGGTCAGCGGAATTTTCGACCCTTCCGCTTCGGCGGCGCGGGTGAACAGGCTGGCGCTTGCCGCGAGGCCGGAGAGCAGGGTCTGACGGCGGGTAGGATATCGCATGGGCAAAACCGGACCTTTTGCGGAAGCTTGGCACGAGGAGCATCAAGCCGGAAAAGGAATGTCGCTGTCGAGGAAATTTTTCGCGCTTGCAAATCGAAAAGCACTGCTTGCGAAGCCTAAGCGCCAAAGCGCATCGGGAGAGCGGAACGGGCAGCCTTGAAACGGGAAATGCTTAGCGCATGGTGGTGAGACTGATATGACATCGTCTCAAAGTGCCGAATGCCTTTGGTATTGGTTCCCATTGTCCGCGAGAGTGTCCGGTGATGACAAAAACCTCTTCCGTTTCCGCAGCCGAGCCGCTGACGCAGCGCATTGGTGTACTCCTCATCAATCTGGGGACGCCCGAGGCTACGGATTATTGGTCGATGCGCCGCTATCTGCGGGAATTTCTTTCCGATCGCAGAGTGGTCGATGCGCCGCGGCTCATCTGGCTGCCGGTGCTGCATGGTATCATTCTCACCACGCGGCCCGGAGCGAGCGGCCGGCGTTATGCCGGCATCTGGGACAAGAAGCTCGACGAAAGCCCGCTGAAAACCATCACCCGCGCGCAATGCGGGGAACTTGCCGCCCATTTCACCGAGAATGCGGTGGAAGCGGAAAACATCCGCGTCGATTTTGCGATGCGTTACGGCAAGCCTTCGATCGCCGAAGGCATTGATGCGCTGTTGCGGCAGGGATGCGGGCGCATTCTTGCCGTGCCGCTCTATCCGCAATATGCGGCGGCGACGACCGCAAGCGTGGCCGACAAGATTTTCGAGGCTCTGATGGCGCGGCGGTGGCAGCCGGCGCTGCGCATAGCGCCGCCCTATTATGACGAGCCCTTTTATATCGATGCCCTGGCGCGTTCGGCGCGGCGCGCGATCGCCGATCTCTCTTTCGAGCCGGAAGTGATTCTCCAGTCCTTCCACGGCGTTCCCAAAGCCGTGGTGGAGAAAGGAGATCCCTATTACGATCATTGCCTTGAAACCGGCCGCCTGCTGCGCGACGCCTTGGGGCTTGAAGAAGCCTATTGTCCGACGACCTTCCAATCGCGTTTCGGACGCGCCGAATGGGTCGGCCCGGCAACCGATGCGACCGTGAAAAGGCTTGCCGCCGAGGGCGTGAAGAAAATCGCCGTCTTCATGCCGGGGTTCGCCGCCGATTGTTTGGAAACGCTGGAGGAAGTCGGTGGAGAAATTCGCGACATCTTCCTGAAGGCCGGGGGCGAAGCCTATGCGGCCCTGCCCTGTCTCAATGCCAGCGCCGAAGGCATGGATGTCATCACCGCTTTGGTGCGCCGCGAATTGGGCGGCTGGCTGCCTGCGCGGGAAAAGCCCTGAAAATTGGCCAAAGGGCGAAGAGCGTGATCCATCGCTCTTCGGCCTGAGACCAGACAGCCATGCGTCGCTAGAGCGTTTCGGATATATCCAGAAACGCTCCACCCAGAAAATTTAGAGCATTTTCAGGTAAATGGAATCGCAGAGCGATCCAATATAAAGACAAAATGCTCTAACGAGACGAGTGATAGTCTCATTCGATCTTCTCAAGCGCCGTCCCGAACCGGATGTTGCGTTCGGTATCGAGCGTATCGAAGGCGATGCAATAGGAAGCTTCGGCTCTATTCACGTCGAGGATGGTGCCAGTCCCGAAGACGGAATGAACGACGCGTTCTCCCTGTTCGAACATGGATGTATGCGTTTCGGCGTCGGATGTCCCTTGGCCCTCTTTTGTTTGTGTGAGGTTGGAACGATCGAGTGGGACGGCAAAGTCGATCGTCTCTTCACCGGCGTCAAAGAGGAAGCGTGAGGGAAATTTGAAGAGGCCATTATTGGCGATGCCTTCGCTATCGCTCAGGAAAAGCCTGTCCATGGCGCGTGTCATCGCGACATAGGCGAGCCGCCGTTCCTCTTCCATGGCTTCAGGCGTATCCGCCTTGCGGGAGGGAAACACACCTTCGCTGAGACCGCAGAGAAAGACGGAGGGAAATTCCATGCCCTTGACCGCATGGATCGTCATGAGTTTGACGGTTTCGGCGTTATCGTTCTGATCGAGATCGGTGAATAGGGCGACGCGTTCGAGAAAATCCTCAAGCGTCGCATCGGCATCGAGGCCCATGGTGGCTACGGCGCGTTTCAATTCGGCAAGATTGTCGAGACGGTCCTGGTCTCCCTGAAGGCGCAGGAATTCCTCGTATCCGACGCGATCGAGGAATGTTTGCAGCGCATCCCCCAAAGCCATGCCGGCACGGTGTACGCGCATGAATTCAATCGCCTCCACATAAAGCGCGGCTTTGGTTCCCTTCATCCAGTCGGCGGCGAGATTGTTTTTCAATGTCTCGTAAAGCGAGCGGCCATCCTGTTCTGCATGGACTTTGAGCCGGTCGATCTTCTTGCGCCCGAGCCGTCTCGGTGGCGTATTGATTGTCCGCAGGAAGGCAAGATCATCCGCTGCCGTCGCCATCCGCATATAGGAAATGACATCCTTGATTTCCTTGCGGCTGTAAAAGGCGATGCCACTCAGGATGCGGTAGGGGATCTGCGCGTCGACGAAATGTTCTTCCAGGGCGCGGGAAAGGTAATGAGACCGGTAAAGCACCGCATGCTCGCCGAATGTCGCGCCGGCTGCAGCAAGCGCGCGGATTTTGTCGGCGATCCAGCGCGCCTCGTCGGCATCGCTTTTGGCGTGAAAATACAAGGGCCGATCGCCCGGCGGCTTTGCCGCAATGAGCGATTTCGGATAGCGGATTGTGTTTTTCGCAATCAGATTATTGGAGGACGTGAGAATTTGCGGCGTCGAGCGATAATTGGTGGTGAGTGTGATGGTCTTCGTGGCTGGATAGGTTTTGTCGAAATCGAGGAAGAGTTTCAGATGCGCGCCGCGCCAGGAATAGATCGTCTGGTCCGGATCGCCGACGATGAACAGATTGCCGTGCTTGCCTGAAAGGAGGCGGGCGAGTTTATATTGGCGCTTGCTGACATCCTGGAATTCATCGACCATGACATAGTGCATGCGCTTCTGCCATTTTTCACGGACATCGGGGAATTTTTCCAGAATGTAGGTGGCGAAATTGATGAGATCGTTGAAGTCGCAGCCGAAGCATTTCTTCTGCTCATAGAGATAGCGCAGAAAGATTTCATCCTCACGGCTTCTGGCCGTCGCGAAACGTGCCTTCAGCTGCTCATTGTCCAGAAGATAGATGTCATCGATATAGGTTGTCGCATACAATTTTTTGGCTTCGATGACTTCATCCACCGTGCGCTGGACTGTCGTATCCTTCAGGGTCAAACCCATATCGGTGAAGATTTTCAGGACGATCTGTTTGACGTCCTCCATGTCGAGAATAATGAAGTTCTTCGGAAAATGGAGGACATGAATGTCTTCCTTGAGCAATTGTACGCAGAATGCGTGAAATGTGCAGATGGAACCGAGATCGAGGTCGCCGAGCGCGGCGCGAATCCGCCGTTTCATCTCCTGTGCCGCGCGATTGGTGAAAGTAACGCAGAGGATATTTTTCGGCATGATGCCGAGTGTCGCGATGAGATGACAAAACCTTTGCGTCAAGGCTTTGGTCTTGCCGGTCCCCGCCCCGGCGATGACGCGGACAGCCCCTTCGGTGGTCACGACGGCCGCCCGTTGTTCGGCATTCAGACCTTCCGTGAAATCATTCATACCGATCATTGATGACGCGTGAAGGGCGATTTCATTGTTTTGAAAAGGCTCGGGTTTGTGGGTACCGTTTCGGATATATCCGAAAGGCTTTGGCCTTATCAAGGAGGAGAGCTTTCGCTCCATCTTGGTGGCGCACGGCTTTTGGAAGGACCAGATCCAGATGGAGGGACATGGCCGCTCCAGACCTGCGGGGATCAGGATCGGCCATCAGCCCAGGCTTATGCCGAAGGTGTTCCTGCCGGCGTTTCGCGGCCGCCGCGCCAACGTCCTTCGGTGAACCAGGTTAGGAGGAAGGCGCTGAGCAGAACCGCAAGGCCGAGAAAGCCGATGGCGAGCGGCGCGACCCCTATCCCCTTCACCTCGCTCGAGCCGGTGCGCTTCACCGCTACATAATCGCTGCCGCCATAGACGAGACCCGGCCGGACGGAGACGATGCGCGGCATGGTGACCGCCCCGGTCATGCCGTCGGCGATACGCCGCACCGTGCCGCCGGTCGCTTGCGCCATCGGTGCGAGTTTCTCGGTAGTGGAGACGACATCCTGAAATTCGCGCGGATTTTCCGGCCCGACATTGGCAAGAATCGACAAGGTACCATCGGTGATCCGGTAAAGACCGAATTCTTCCGGACGCAGGTTCGCCTGGGAGAGGCCCGGCTCTGCGGCGGCGAGCGGTAGAATGATCGTCTTGCCCGAGGGGGTGGTGACGGTGACGCTGGGGCCTTCCGGCCCCGCATTGCCCTTTTTCTCGGGGAAATCCTTCAGGCTCTGGCGCTCGATCCGCAACTGGCCGCCCTGGACGCTGGCGCGGAGCGCCTCCTCCTCCAGTTCCGGCTCCTTCATCAGCCAATGGGCGAGGCGGCGCAGCAAATCCTGATAGGGACCGCCGCCCTTATAACCACGCGCCCATAGCCACATCTGATCGCTGAGCAGAAGACCGACCCGCCCCTTGCCCTCGCGGGAGAGGACGAGCAAAGGTTTGTCGCCGACGCCGGAGAGAATGCTGGTGCCGCGCGTTGCCTGCGCGTTGATCTGGCGAAACCAAGGGCTCCAGGGTGGAGGCAGGGACGTTTTTGCGCGGCTGTTCGGATTTTCGGATGCTTTCTTATCCGCCGCGGTGGACTGGGAGCCGTCAAATGGCAGGGCGCCCATGAGCCCGCGCGTCACCGGATGTTTTTCGCCGATCGGGCTGATCGCCGCATAGAACGGGCGCTCCGTCACGTCGCCGTCCGGCCTTGCCGGCGTGATGCGGCCAAGCGGCGAATAGAACAAACCATCCGGCCGGGCGAAATCAGGCCCGACGGCGATCAGCATCGCCCCGCCCTCGCGCACATAATGCACGATATTGTCGAAATAGACGGTGGGCAGCACGCTCTGGTTCGAATAGCGGTCGAAGACGATCAGGTCGAAATCGCTGATCTTGCGTCCGAACAGATCGCTGGTCGGAAAGGCGATGAGCGACAATTCGTTGATCGGCGTGCCGTCCTGTTTGTCCGGCGGCCGCAGGATGGTGAAATGGACGAGATCCACATTGGCGTCGGATTTCAGGAGATTGCGCCACATGCGCTCGCCGGCATGCGGCTCGCCGGAGACGAGCAGAACCTTGAGCTTGTCGCGCACACCCTCGATCGTCAGCACCGCCTTATTGTTGAGGGCGGTGAGTTCGCCAGGGAGCGTCTCGACTTCGAGCTCGACGACATTCGGACCGCCGTGCTCGATTCTGACCGGGACCCGGAGCTTTTCGCCCGGCCGTGCCCGCAAGACGGCAACCGGCTCACCATCACGCCGCACGCGCAGGACGACCGGCTCGTTTCCGTTTGCGGTATCGAGCACGCGGGCCTCGATCGTCTGATCCTTCCCGACAATGCCGAAACGCGGCGCCTCGATGAGTTCGATGCGGCGGTCACGCTCGCCCTCGTGGCCGGTGATCAGGGCGTGAATAGGCGCCGAGAAGCCGAGCGCTGCCGCATCGGCCGGTATATCGTGAACAATGCCGTCGGTGATGAGGAAGACCGCGCCGATCCGCTCGGCCGGAACATCGGAAAGGCCGGAATTCAGTGCGGTAAACAGCCGCGTGCCGTCATTGCTGTCATCGTTCGAGCCGCCGATCGTATCGCCGGCGGTAATGAAACGCGTTTCGACGGAGCCGAGCGCGCGCAGCTGTTTTTCGAGATCGGCGCGCGCGGCATCGGTCTGCAGCGCCCTTTCGCCGAGGCTCTGGCTGCCGGAGCGGTCGACTACGACGGCGACAATATCCTTCAGGCTTTCGCGGTCCTCCCGCACGAGGGAGGGATCCCAGAGCGCTAGGAGGATGAGCGCGAGCCCCAATCCGCGAAGGAAGGCTCCGCGTCGCCCCGAAAGCACCCAGAGCGCGACGATGGCAATGGCGGCGAGTGCGGCGGCGGCAAGAAGCGGCCAGGGCAGCAAAGGCGAGAAGGAAAGGGCGAGATCGCTCATCAAGACCCGAGATCGCTGACGGTTGTATCCTGCCGAACGGCCGATGGTTGGTGCTATCCCACATAACCGGCTGGATATGCGGGAAATTTGCAGCGGCCCATCCGATCAGCCGAAGCCTGCGATTATATCCAAATTCCGCAGGAATTCTGGGGCCCGTTCCTGCAAGTCATCCCATTCCAACGACTTACAGGATTGTGCCGCTCTATTCCTTCGAAACATTGTCTATCAGGCGAGGCTTGTTCGGGCCTTGCGGCGTGAACGTGCGAAAAGCTGGCCCATCAAAAGCCAAACATCGGCATGGTGCAAGCCGGGATGACGTTTCTATAGGATTTTTAATGAATGGCTGCTGCTGGTGCACCGCCCTGCCCTATAATCCGCCGCGAAACCGCCGCCGGTAGTCTGGATCATAGAGCGCGCTTTCGCGGAAATCCTCTGGCGCCAGCACGCGGCCGACGAGGATCAAAGCGGTGCGCTCCATCGGCCGGGCAGCGGCCTCGGCGAGGATCGTGCCCAATGTTCCGCGCACCACCTGTTCGTCCGGCCAGGAGGCGCGATAGACGAGGGCGATCGGGCAATCCACGCCGTAAAAGGGTATGAGGCGGGCAACGACATCCTCTATCACATGGATCGAAAGGTGAATGGCGAGCGTCGCCCGCGTTGCGGCGAAGGTTTCGAGTTTTTCCTCCGGCGGCATGGAGGAGGCGCGCCCAGTGGTGCGGGTCAGGACCAGGGATTGCGCGACTTCCGGCAAGGTGAGTTCGCGCGCGAGCAGGGCCGAGGCGGCGGCGAAGGATGGTACCCCCGGCGTCACCGTATAGGCGATGCCCGCCTGTTCCAGACGCCGGATCTGCTCACCAAGCGCGCTCCAGATGGAGAGGTCGCCTGAATGGAGCCGCGCCACATCCTGGCCCGCCTGTGTCGCGCGCAGGCATTCCTCGATGATCTGATCGAGGGTGAGGGCCGCTGTGTCGATGCAGCGCGCACCGGGCGGACAATGATCGAGCAGTGCCTGCGGCACCAGCGAGCCGGCATAGAGGCAGACCGGCGAGGCGGCGATGAGATCGCGCCCGCGCAAGGTGATGAGATCGGGCGCGCCGGGACCCGCGCCGATGAAATGGACGGTCATGACTGGCTTTCGGCTGGGAAGGAATTTGCCTGCGTCGCATTGGCAGCGGCGGCGAGCGCGCAGGTCGCACCGCCTTCCGCGATGCGCGGACCAAGGAGGTGCGCATCGAGACCCGCTCCGGCAAGGCCAATTCCGGCAAGGGCGGCGGTTTCGGCGATCGAAGGCAGGCCGTAAAGTGCCTCGACGCGGGCCGAGCGGGTAATCGCCTTGGGTGCTACCTCGGCGAGTTGCGCAGGATCGAGAAAAGTGAGCGGCAGGCCGAGCCTTTGGGCGGCCTCGATCAGGCCGGCTTCCCCGGCCTTTTCGGCGATGGTGAAGAGGCCGATGGGCTTGCGGTTTTCACCAATGAGGCAGGCGCGCACCAGGGCGGCAATGTCTTCAGCCGGGCAGCCGATGCGACAGCCGATGCCGATGGCGATCATACCGTCTGCCATGGCTTGGTCCAGCTCCATTGCACCACGGGCAAGGCCTGCCGCCAGGCGTGGAAAGTGCCGAGCGGCTCGGCGCGGGAGACGGCAAGACGGATAAGGTCGCCGCCATGCTCTTGAAAACAGCGAAACAGCACCGCTTCGGTCTCGAGCGTGACGGCATGAATGACAAGACGGCCGCCCGGTGGCAAAGCGGCGATGGCGGTATCGATCACGCCTGGACGGCTGGCCCCGCCGCCGATGAAGATCGCATCGGGCTGGGGCAGAGTGGCGAGTGCCTCCGGCGCCGCGCTCTGCACTACTTCAAGCCCTGGCACGCCGAGCGCCTGTGCATTGCGGGTGATGCGTGCCGCTCTTGCCTCATGCGGCTCGATGGCGATGGCTTTATTCGCCGGATCGAGCAGCATCCATTCGAGGCCGATCGAGCCCGAGCCCGCGCCAATATCCCATAAAAGCGCGCCGCGAGTCGGAGCCAGAGCCGCAAGCGCGGGGGCGCGAATCTCGCGTTTGGTGATCTGCCCATCATTTTCAAAGAAGGCTTCGGTGCGGCCGGTGCCGAGCGGCAGGATCATTGCGCCGGGCGCCGCCTCGATGGAAAGGGCGACCAGATTGAGCGGATGGATGCCCCCCGGCGCGAAGCTTTCTGTTGAGAAATCGGCGGCGCGCGTGGCCGTGATTCTCTCATGCGGACCGCCGAGCGCTTCCAGCACGATGATGCTGGAATGGCCAAGCCCTCGTGCGGCGAGCGTTTCGGCAAGCCGGGGCGCGGTGGTTTCGTCCCATGTCAGGCAGAGGATTTTCGCCCCTGGCTGTAGCTCCGGCAGAATGCGCTCGAAGGCGCGCCCATGCAGCGAGATGAGGCGGCAGTCCTGCAGTGACCAGCCGAGCCGCGCGGCGGCAAGGCTGAAGGCGGAGGGCGCCGGGATGCAGAGCATGTCCTCGTGTGCAAAGGCTCTGGAAAGCAGGGTGCCGACACCGTAAAAGAACGGGTCGCCCGAGGCGAGCACGCAGACGGGGCCGGGGCGGCGGGCCTCGATGACGGGAATGGCATCGGCCAGCGGTGAAGGCCAGACCATGGTTTCGGCATCGAGCGGGCCGGCAAGCGCCAGATGGCGCGCCCCGCCGATGATGAAACGGGCTTGGGCGAGCAGGGTCTCGGCATGGGGCGAAAGCCCGGCGCGGCCGTCCTCGCCGATCCCGATCAGCGAGAGCCAGGGGGCCGAAACAGTGGCGGAAGCCGTGCGGCAAGGGGCATCCGCCTGCCTCATGCCCAAAGCTCCCTGATCGTGCTCTGGCGGCTATCGGATTTGTGGGCAAGCGGAGCGGATTTATGCGGCTTCTCATTCTTGGCGGCACCAGCGAGGCGAGTGCGCTCGCGAAATGTCTCGCGGCACGGCCGGATCTCGCCCCGATTCTGTCGCTTGCCGGGCGCACCAGCGCTCCCGTGGCCCCGCCGATCCCTTTTCGTATCGGCGGTTTCGGCGGTGTTGCGGGCCTTTCCGCCTATATTGAGCAGGAGGGCATCGACCTTCTTGTCGATGCGACGCATCCTTTCGCCGCGCAAATGTCGGCGCATGCAAGCGCGGCCGCCGCCGCCTGCGCCATTCCGCTCATTGTCCTCACCCGCGCGCCCTGGCGGGAGGAGCCGAATGATCGCTGGATCCGCGTACCGGATATGCAGGCCGCCGCAAAAGCGCTCGGCGAAACGCCGCGCCGCGTTTTTCTCACCATCGGCCGGCTGCAGGTCGAGGCCTTTACTACCGCGCCACAGCATTTCTACCTGATCCGCACCATCGAGCCTCCGGGGGCTCTCGCTCTGCCCGATCATCGCCTTCTGTACGATCGCGGACCTTATGATGCGGCGCGCGAAAAGGCGCTGCTGCAAGAGGAGCGCATCGATTGCCTCGTCACCAAGAATTCCGGGGGGGCGGCAACCTATGGCAAGATCGCCGCCGCGCGTGCGCTGGGCTTGCCGGTCGTCATGGTCGAGCGGCCTTCGAGCGGAACTGAAACGGCGATCACGGTGCATGCACCGCAGGATGTCCTCGCCTGCATCGACGCGCATCGGGAAAAAATCGCGGTGCATCATCAGGCGGACCTCACGGAACGCGGCGTGTAAAGAAGCGGTCTTCCCGCCTGCACGAGGCTCCGCGTTGCGCTGGAACCGATCAGCACCAATGTGCTCATATCGGCAAGGCCCGGATCGGCTGAGGTGAGCGTGGTGAGCACCAAGGATTCGTCCTTGCGGCCGATGGCGCGAGCGAAGGCCACCGGCGTCTCTCCCGCCTTCTCCCGGCGCAGAAGGGTGAAGGCGTCATGGATCGGCTGCGGCCGCGCCTTCGAGGCCGGATTATAGAGCGCGATTACGAAATCGCCGTCGCAGGCGGCTTGCAGCCGCCGCTCGATGAGTGCCCAGGGTTTCAGATTGTCCGACAGCGAAATGGCGCAGAAATCATGGCCGAGCGGCGCGCCGATGCGGGCGGCTGCGGCCTGCATGGCGGAAAGGCCGGGGGTTACCTTGATGTCGAGCGCTGCCCAACCGGGTTCGCCCTGTTCCACCGCCTCGAAGACGGCGGCGGCCATGGCGAAAATGCCGGGATCACCGCCCGAGACGACACCCACGCGGCGGCCTTCCATGGCGAGTGCAAGGGCATGACGGGCGCGGTCGATTTCGACGCGATTGTCGCTCGCATGCAGCCTTTGACCGGGCTGGGGAGCGATGCGGTCGAGATAGGGCTTGTAGCCGACAAGATCGCTCGCGGCGGCGAGAAGTGCCGTGCTTTCCGGCGTCATCCACTCGGCGGGGCCGGGCCCGAGGCCGATGATGCGCAGCGAGCCATCCGGAAAATCAACCGGGAAATCGATCATGGCCGCCGCCCCTGGCCGGGAATGAGGATCATCGAGAAATAGGGCGCCGAATCCTCTTTCCTGTCGGCGAGCGGCTGCATCGCCTGATCCTGCATGGTCGCATGTTCGATATAAAGTGCGTCGCCGAGACGGCCGGCGGCGCGGATGGCCTCGCGGATTTTCGGCAGATTGGCTCCGATCTTGAGGATGACGGCGGCATCCGCCGCCTTGATCTTTTCCGTGAGCAGGGCGGCGCCGAGCGTGCCGGGCAAAACGGCGAGCACATCGTCGCCCCAGGTCATCGGCAGGCTGGCGGCGCTCCAGGCGCCCGCCATGCCGCTGACGCCCGGCACGATTGTAACGGGGAAACGGTCCCGCAACCGGATGTGCAGATGCATGAAGGAGCCATAAAATAGAGGATCGCCCTCGCTGACGAGCGCGACATCCTCGCCAGCGGAAAGAATTGCGGCGAGGCGTTCAGCGGAATCCTCGTAAAAGCCGCGCAGGGCAGCCGTATAGGTGGGATCGCAGAAATGCACTTCCGTTGTCAGCGGATAGATAAGCGGCAGTTCCCGCGCTTCCGCATCACGCCAGGCGGAAAGGATTTTGCGCGCCTTGCCGGGCGCGCCTTTCTTGGTGAAATAGGCGACGACGGGCACTTCCCCGAGAAGCCGCGCGGCCTTCACGGTGATGAGATCGGGATCGCCGGGGCCGAGGCCGAGCCCGTAGAGCCGTCCCGTAGCGGTGGGCGTGCTGGCGGAAGAACCCGTGCTGTTGCTCACGGCATCGCTCATTCGCGCGTGCTCGCCAGTGCATTGATCGCGGCGGCGGTCATGGCGCTGCCGCCCTTGCGGCCGGTGACGGCGATGAAAGGCGCGGGAGTGGTGGCGATCAGAGCCTCCTTCGATTCCGCCGCGCCGACGAAGCCGACCGGCATGCCGAGAATGAGGGCGGGTTTGGGGGCGCCATCCGCCAGCATGTCGAGGAGATGAAAGAGTGCGGTCGGCGCATTGCCGATGGCGACGAGCGCTCCGGCCAGATGCGGGCGCCAGAGTTCGAGCGCGGCGGCACTGCGTGTCGTTCCGAGACCTTCCGCGAGCGCTGGCACTTTCTCGTCGCCGAGAAAGCACAAAACCTCGTTGCGGGCGGGAAGACGGGCGCGCGTGACGCCATAGGCGACCATATTGGCATCACAGAGGATCGGCGCCCCGGCGGCGAGCGCGGCGCGTCCGGCCTCCGCCGCTCCTGGGGAAAAGACGAGGTTTTCGGTAATGTCCACCATGCCGCAGGCATGGATGATGCGCACCGCGACCTGTTCCTCGGCAGCGGAGAAACGCGCGAGATCGGCCTCGGCGCGGATGGTGGCGAAGGAGCGGCGGTAGATTTCCGCGCCATCTCGAAGATAATCGAGGCCGCTCAAGAGGAAGCTCCGGTTTCGGGGGAAAAGGATCGCGCGAGGAGGCTCTCTACTTGCGTCAAGGTCAAGCCGCGCGCGGCGGGATGGTCTGTGGCTTTGCCTTCGAGAACCAGATCATAGAGGCCCGCGCGGGCGACCAGCGTCAAGGGTGCTGGAGCGGCATGGGCGCACCCTTTGGCGCAGCCCGAGACATGAAGGAAAATGCCGGGAGCCCCTGCCGATGCGCGCCGGTGCAAAAGCAGGGCTGAAAGCGCCTGTGCATCGTCCTGCACCGGGGTGCTGGCCTCGGCGCAGGCGGGCGCACCGGAACAGGCGGCAATGCGCAGGCGCGGATCGGCAGGATCAAGAATAAAGCCGAGATCGGTGAGTTCTTCGGCGAGGTGATCGCGCCGCGCCGGTTCAAGGCCAGTTAGGAACACGAGACGCCAGGGTGTCAGGCGTATGTCGCTGGCCCCTGCCCGCTCCGCTGCTTCGGCGAGTCCCGCGAGCATGGCGGCGTCGCAGCGCCCGAAAGGGAGGCCAGCGGCCAAACAAGCGCTGGCGCGGGACGGAGCCGATGGGGTCAGGTCGAAGCGACCGACGGGCGGTGTAACCGATGCGCGAAGATCTGTTGCAACATATGGCACCGGTGCGCCTTCGCCCAGTCGCAGCAAGTGCAGAATCCGTGCGGGGCCATAATGGTCGATCAGGCCGCGCATTCGCCCCGCCTGTCCGGCATCGGGCAAAGCGGCAAGCCGCAGAAAGGCGCGGGCGAGGCCGAGCGCCAGAGGCACCAGCGCATCGGTGGTGCAGGTGCCGAGCCGGATCGCTTCGGTCGCGTCGCCGCCGATGCCGATGGAGAAAAGGCCCGTGTCAGTATCATAATCGAAACGGATATCGGCCGGGCAGGCGGCGAGCGACGGCGCGCTGCAATCATCGATGAGAAAGCCGAATTTGCCGGGCAGGGCGGCAAGGTCCCGCGCCTCGGCAAGCGCGGAGCCAAGCTTCTCCTCCAGCGGGCGAATGTCGGGCGCGGTGGTGAGCCCCGCGAGCGGGGAAATCAGGATGTTGCGCCGCGCCTCGGCTTCGGCCGTCGCATCGAGAAGGCCATGTCTTGCCAGTTGTGCCAGCGCCTCGGGAAGGGTTTCGGGCGCAAAACCGCGCAATTGTAGATTGCCGCGCATCGACAATTCGATGCCGCCATTCCCGCAATGCGCCGCGACCGCCGCGATGGCCCGCGCCGCGTCGATCGAAACGGCCGATCCTTTCGGACGCAGGCGCAGCAACAGGCCGTCACCCGCTGGCATCGGCCGTAGGGCGCCGGGGCACCAGCCCTTCACCGGCGTTTTGAAGGGCGCGCTCATGCGGAGCCCTCCGCGCTGGCGCGCAAGGTTTCGAGCAAAGCGGAATCGCTGTTGCGCCGGCTCTGCCACAGATTCCGCGCCCGCGCCGCCTCGAAACAATCGGCGAGCGCCCGCGCGGCATCGGGGTTTTCGCGCTTGAGGAAGGCGTGGATCTCGTCATCAAGGCAAAGCGCCGCAAACAGGCGCTCGAAAGCCTCCGGCGGCACGGCATCGGAGAGTACCGCCATGGCGAAGAGATGATCGGCGCTGCGGGCGATTTCTGCTGCGCCGCGATAGCCATGGCGCATCTGACCGTGAAGCCAGCGCGGATTGGTGAGCCGCCCCTGCACCAGCCGGGCAATGTCGCCGGCGAGCGGACGCACGCGCGGTGTCTCGGGTTTGGTGGTGTCGATTTGATAGAGCGCCGGAGCGTTGCCGAGCGCGGCGGCGGCGGCGGCGAAACCGCCTATATGGTCGATCACGGCGTCGGAATCGAGTGCGTCCTGCTCGGCCTGGTCCTGCATATGGAGAAAGGCGTCGGCCTCTGCCACGCGATCGGCGAAGCCTTTGCTTGCCTCACCCTCGTTTGCCTTTTCCTGGCCACCGGCGCAGCCATAGGCGTGGGATGTGGCTGCAAGGTAAAGCGCGCCGAGATCTTTGCGCAGGAGATGCGGATCCTCGGCAAGCGCGCGGGAGAGGCCGAGGCCATAGGCGCCGGGCGCAGCGCCGAAAATGCGCGCCAGGGGACTACCGGAAGCCGCTCCGGCGAAAGGATTGTCGTCTTCCTCGAGCCGGGAAAGAGCGCCGATGGCTTGATCGAACAGGGCGATCTGCATCGGAAAAACGTCGCGGAAGAGACCGGAAATGCGCAAGGTGACGTCGACGCGCGGGCGCCCGAGTTTGGCGTTGGGCAAAATGTCGAACCCGCTGACGCGGCCCGTCGCGGCATCCCAGCGCGGCTTGACGCCGATCAGCGCCAGCGCCTGCGCGAAATCATCGCCGCCGGTGCGCATTGTGGCGCTGGCCCAGAGATCCATGACGATGGCGCGCGGCCAGTCGCCGTGATCCTGCGCATGGCGTTCGAGCAGAGCCTCGGCGGCATTCCAGCCGATCTCCCATGCGGTCGGCGTCGGCACGGCGCGCGGATCGATGCCGTAGAGATTGCGGCCGGTTGGTAAAACGTCGCGGCGCCCGCGCGAGGGCGCGCCGCCTGGCCCCGGTTGCACGAAACGCCCGTCCAGCGCGGCAAGCAGGCCCGTTGCCTCCGCTATATTACATTGAGCGGCAAGCGCTGCATCAATATCGGGCCTCTGCTCGGTCCCTTGCGCGAAGACATGCAGCCCATCGCCGATGCGCAGCTCCTTCATGTCGCAGAGGCAGGCATCGAGCTGTTGCAAGGCGGAACGGATATCCTGTTGCGGAAAATTCGGAGAGAGAGACGAGAGTCCGGCGAAGGCGGCAAAATTGCTTTCGCGGACACGCCGCAGAATGGTCTCGCCGATCCTTTCGGCGCGTTTGGGATCGAGCCATTCGGCGCCGGAATATTCGTCGAGCAGGGCTTCGAGTTCGAGGGCGATGCCATGGCTGCCCGCCGCCGTCAAGGGCGGCGTCATATGGCCTATGGTGCAGGCGGCAAGCCGGCGTTTGGCCTGCGCCGCCTCGCCGGGGTTGTTGACGATGAAGGGATAGATCACCGGTAGCGGGCCGGTGAGCACTTCCGGCGCGCATTCCTCCGTCAGCGCCGCCGCCTTGCCGGGCAGCCATTCGAGCGTGCCATGGGTGCCGCAGGCGATAAGAGCATGAATCTTCTCGTCATGACGCAGAAACAGATGAAAGGCGATATACTTATGGCAGGGAGCGAGCCCGGCGTCGTGATAGGCGCTCTTGCGATCTTGCCGCTGATCTTGCCAAGTCGTGCGCTCGGGCTGCACCGCCATGAGAAGAGCGCCGCAGCGCAAAGCCTTGAAGCGGAAGACGCCATTTTGGAGGGCGGGATCGTCCTGTGGTGCGCCCCATTGCACTTGCACCGCCTCGCGAAACGCTTCCGGCAGCGCCGCGAAATGCTTTTCATAGATGCCGAGCGGGATTGCGAGCCCACCGGTTTCCACTTTATCTGATTCCGCAAGCGCGCGCAGCAGCCCTGCCGCTTCGGGCACATCGCCGATTCTGTAGCCCGCTCCGGCGAGCAGCGTGGCGATGGCGGCGAGACTGCGGCCGGTATCGAGCCCCACCGCATGGCCGGTCTGGCCGCCCTTATCGCCGCCTTTGCCGGGATAATCCGGAATGATGCAGGCGAGCCGCCGCTCTTCGGGCGGGGTTCGGCGCAGATGGACGATCGCCGCCGCGCGCTCCGCCACATGAGCGATGCGCGAGAATATGGGCGCATGCAGGCGCGGGGTGAATTCCAGATCGGTGCGGAACGGCTGTTCGGCCAGCGCGCCGATGAGCGTGGTGATGAGCCGCCCGTCCATTTCCGGCAGACAGATGTTCATGGCAAGATCGGCGGCTTTGAGCCCGCGCGGATCGGCGCGCCAGGCCGCCTCGCCCGCCGTGCCGAGAAAGGCTTGCAGCACCGGTGCATCGGCTGCATCGAGGATGCTGGCTCCGGCGTCGAGCCGCGCGGAAAAGCCGGTCGTGTTGAGGATGACGTCGAACTGGATCGCGGCAAGGAGATCATGGATAAAAGCCCGCGCCGCCTGATCCTTGAGGCTCGGCACGAAAATCGTCGTAACCGCGAGTTTGCGCGACGCCAAAGCCCTGGCCATGGCGGTGATGGTTTCGATGTCGCCGCAAAGGAGGAAGGAGCGGTAGAAAATCAAAAGAATATGGCCATGAGATGCCTCAGGCGCATGGCAGGCCGGTTCAAAAAGTCCGGCGACGGGAATGGGTTCGGGCTTGGCATATTCCACATCGCGGCCAAGAAAGCGCGCCGCGATGAAGGCGAGAAGCGCGCGCTGATTGGCGAGCCCGCCATATTGGCAATAGGCGAGGATTCGGTCGAGATCTGCGGCCGCCACGGTCGAGGCTTCCGCGAGCCGGGGATCGGCGCGATCATCGCCCGGAATGATGGCGAGTGGAAAACCATGGGCCCGGCTGGCGGCGACAAGCTCCTCGACCCCATAGCGCCAATAATCGAGCCCGCCGAGCAGCCGGACCAGGACGAAGCGGGCCTTTGAAATGACCTTTTCTCTATAGAGGTCGATGGAAAAGGGATGTTTGAGCTGGGCGAGGCTCGCGAGCCTCAGGCTGGGCGCACCCGCATGCTGATCCTCTGCTGCGAGGCTCATCAGGGCGAGATCGCTGTCCGAAAAGGACAGGAAGACGATCTCGGCCGGGCTCTGGCCGAGATCGATGGCGGCCTCGCCGGCATCGAGCGTTTCGCTGTCGATTTTCAGAAGATGCATGATTTTGCGTGTCTTCAGGCTGCCGAGGCGAAAGGTTCGGCGAGTGCCGCGCGGATCGCCGCGCCGTCGAGCCCCTTCTGACCGATGATCACCAGACGGCCGCAACGCTCTTCGCCGGCACACCAGGGCCGGTCATAATTCTGCTGGAAACGCGCACCGACGCCCTGCACCAGAAGCCGCATCGGCTTGCCTGCAATGTCGAGAAAGCCCTTGATGCGCAACACATCGTGGCGTTCGGCGAGCATCTTCAGCCGCGCCAGCATGGGTTCCGGCGCCACAAGCGGGGCGATAGGGATGACGAAACTGTCGAAATCATCGTGGTCATGCTCTTCCTCCGCATCATGATGCGAGGGGCGGGCGGCAAGATCATCCTCGGCTTTGGCGTCGAGGCCGAGAAGCACATCGGTCTCGACGCGGCCTTCGATGATCGGCACGATCTTGACCGCGCGCGGGATCAGCGCCGCAATATCGCCGACGATCGTCTCGCGCGCTTCGGGCGTCACGAGATCAATCTTGTTGAGCAGCACCAGATCGGCGCAGAGCAATTGATCCTCATAGACTTCTTCCAGAGGATTATCATGGTCGATCGCCTGATCGGCGGCGCGCGCCGCTTCGAGTTTTTGCGGATCCTCGGTGAAACGGCCCGCCGCGACGGCGCCGGCATCGACGACCGCGATGACGCCATCGACGGTGAGCTTGGAACGGATCGCCGGCCAGTCGAACGCCTTGACGAGCGGTTTCGGCAAGGCGAGGCCCGAGGTCTCTATCAGAATGTGTTCGGGAGGCGGATCGAGCGCCAGCAGCCTTTCGATCGCCGGAAGGAAATCATCGGCGACGGTGCAGCAGATGCAGCCATTGGCGAGTTCGATGATGCGTTCGGGCGTGCAGGCGTCATTGGTGCAGCCCTGCAAAATGTCGCCATCGACGCCGACATCGCCGAATTCATTGATCAGGAGGGCAAGGCGGCGGCCGCCCGCATGGGCGAGAAGATGGCGGATGAGAGTGGTCTTGCCGGCGCCGAGAAAGCCGGTGACGATGGTCGCGGGAATTTTGGAGAAACGCTGCATCCTGACCCCAGAAAAACGGGTGTTGAGAGACGCATGCGGGCCGGAGCCTTTACACGCGGGATTGTCCGCGCGGCGCGCGCTGGACCGGACACCCCGCCGGCCCCGAACGTGGATTTTACGCGCGGCAGGTCTCCTGGCTCACGGCTCGACGCCGATGCCGCCTTCCCGGGTTCTCCCAGTGGCTTTCGGCACGGCTTGCCGCCTACAGTTGCGGGGGCAGCCAGGGTTTTGAAAACCTCACCCTGTTCCCTTTTGACCCTCCGGGGAGGGACCGTCGCGTCAAACGACACTAGCGTAAGAGGACCGGAAAAGGAAAGGCGGCTTTGCCTCGGCCAAAGGGGCGAAGCGGCCGGAGCTCGGAAATGCGTTTTGGGGAAGAATAGGAAGCGCCGGGAAAAGTGATGATAATGGCGGGCAGTGCATGTACCGGCGTCACAGAAGGGTAAAAAAGCGATCGTAAGCAGCACGGCACCAGAGAGATCCCTTCATTGGCTCCGTTATCGACGCGCTCATGATCCTTGCCATTCTCAATTTCCTCGGGTCTGCGGTGGCAGGCCGCGATGCCGCACTTTCCCATGTATGGCCGGGCGCGCGGCGTTTGCGCTCTTGCCAGCGCCTTTGCCAGTGCTTGGCCTATCCCGTCATGACGGGCTTTCTCGCTCTCCTTTTGCCGGGTTTCGGTTTTGCAGCGGTTGACGGGAAAGCGCTCGACGCGGCGGCGGAGCATTATCGTCCCTTCATGATCGCCAGCATTGACCAATCGCTGGCGGAGGCCGCGAAGCTGCATCAATGCCTTGTTGCCAAGGACATAGCCTGTGCGCGGCGGGCATGGATCGCGGCGCGGGTCGGCTGGGAGCGATCCGAGGTTTTTACAAGCAGTCTCGCGCCGGAACTCGATCGGAAGATCGATGCCTGGCCGGATGCCGCAGACGGATTTCACGGCATTGAATCGGCACTTTTCGGCGCGGGAGGGCAGCCCCCGATGGCGGAGGTCGAAGAGCTTCTTGCCGATCTGAAAGCGTTCAAAGCCAAAATGAGCGCCGACAGGCTGCCAGCCCAAGCGCTTTTCAACGGCACGGCGCGGCTTGCCTATGAGATCGGCGGCAACAAGGCCGATGGCGGTGAATCGCGTCTCAGCGGCACTTCGCTCGAAGATATGCGCAATAATGTCACCGGTATCGAGGCCGCCTATGACACGATTTTCTCAGGCGCCCTGAAACAGGCCGATCCAAAACTTGCCGATCGGGCGAAGCGAGAGATCGATCAGCTGAAAAACCTTCTCGCCGCGCCGGATCTGAAGGCAATCGATCCCGAGCAATTGCGTATGCTCAGCGAGACATTCGTCGTGACTTTGGCCGAGGCCGCGCCAAAACTCGGCCTCGTGAGACCTCTCCTCGAAGAGATCGGCAAATGAAAAACGTTCTCGCGCCGAAATTTTCCGCGGTCCTCGCCGCTGGCGCCGTTTTCTTTCTCCTGGGAAGCATTTCCTCGATCATCAAGGCTTTTCCGGTTGGCGGCGAGCAGACGGCATTGCCGGCGGGCAGCGACCTCAATGAAGACGCGCTGGCGAAACCGCGCGAAATCTTCAAATCTGAGGTGCATAACGGGCGGAAGTCTTATCTCGTCAATCTCGGCGACCTTGCCTTTAATTCCCCGCTGCTCCTCGGTGGTATCGCCAGGCGGGCGAACATGAGCTGCGGCACCTGCCACACCAATGGCGCCGCCAATGCCGGGCTTTTCGTTCCCGGCCTTTCGTCGAAGCCCGGCACCATCGATACCAATGGGGCGCTGTTCTTTCCGAAGGCCGATGACAAGATCTTCAATCCGAAACGGATACCGAGCCTGCGTGGTGAACGCTATCTCGCGCCCTATGGCCAGGATGGCCGCATCGCCTCGCTGCGCGAATTCGTCCGCGAAGTCATCGTCGATGAATTCGACGGGCCGGAACCCGCGCCCAAAATTCTCGATGCCATCGCCACCTATATCAACGACATTGATTTTTTGCCCAATCCGCAACTCGGTCCCGCCGGCCGCCTGACGCAACAGCCGAGCGATGCGGCACGCCGTGGCGAGGCCCTGTTCAACCGGCCGTTTCCACAGAATCCGGCGTTGAGCTGTGCGGCTTGCCATGATCCGACCGGCGCTTTCGTCGATCATCGCCAGCATGATGTCGGTTCTGGCGGTCTGTTCAAGACCCCGACTCTGCGCAACGCCAATGTCAACGCGCCCTATTTCCATGACGGCCGGTTTGAATCCTATGGACAGGTCGTCGCCTATTTCGATCATTTCTTCTCGCTCGGCCTAAAGGCGGAGGAACAGGCGGATCTCGTCGCCTATCTCAGCGCCGTCGGCGATGGATTAATGCCGCTGGAGCGGCAGAACTCCGCGGTCCATATCCGCGAAATGAATGATTTCCTGAGTGTCCTCGAAGTAGCGATTCCGGCGCATGACAAAGATGTCATCGCCCTGAGCGTGGATACGGTGATCCGCGAATTGCGCGAATTGACCGAGGATTTTCCCGACCACAAGGATACGGCGGTGCCCGATGGTCTCGCGGAACGGCGGACCGCCCGGCTCGCTCTCAAGGAGACGGTCCTGCTGCTGCGCCGCCTGAATGCGGATGCCACCGGCGATCGTTTCGAGGAAGCGGCGGCCGATTATAAACTCGTTCGCAATATGATGGTGGGTGCCATCCCCGCCAACATGCTCAAGGCGGAAGCCTGGTCGCTGTTCAATCCGGACATCCATAAAAAACATTATGCGGCTCTGGGCCGGATGCTGGATGCGGCCGGAACCGCGCATCCTCTCGCGCCGGAGAAGAAGCAGTGACACCGGGCGCCTTCGCGGAGATCAATCCTGAGGGGTGGCTCATTCAGCCTTCCTCAGATACAAGGATTCAATTGTGAGCGTGAATGATAGCGCGGTAAAGTAAAATAGATTTTTATGTAAAATGCAGCGGGGCCGGGTGCACGCGTGCCGGTTGTCACACCGCTTTGATCTATTCCAAACATAAGCCTGACGAGTCCCTCCCCCCGGGGACAAGTCGGAGCCCCCCATATGTCTTCGTTACAAACCGTCAAGCAGATATTGCATCGCACGACGGCGCTTTGCGCTGTCGCCTCCCTTCTTTCAGTGACTGTGCCGCCCTCCTATGCCGCCCCGTCGGAGGCGAACGCTTCATCGAAAGCCCATCGGGATGAAGCCGCCAAATTCCACACCGCGAGCCCGATCAAGCATGTGATCATTCTGATCGGCGAAAACCGTGGTCTCGATCATACATTCGGCGTCTACAAGCCGAAGGGCAAGGGCCAGACGATTTCGAATATTCTGTCCAAGGGCATCGTCAATGAAGACGGCACGCCGGGCAAGAATTTCAAGCTTGCCCAGCAATATTTCGTTGCCGCCAAGCCGAGCTGGTATTTCGGCGTGCCAAACAGCGAGAAGATCCCCTACGGCACCGCCAATCTGATGCCGCAGCCGAATACCAATGGCGCGCCGCAATCAACCAGCACCACCTCGCCGCCATTCTCTTCGATCGCGATCGCCCAGGTCGAAAAGGATATGGATCCGGATAGTCTCGCCTTGCTGACGACCGGCGCGACTGGCTTGCCCACGAAGAGCCTCGACACCCGCGTTCCCGGCGCCGGTTCCTTGCCGCCCGGACCTTTCGTCCTGCAGGGCCCCAATCTCAGCGATGACGATTACACCGGCGATATGACGCATCGTTTCTATCAGGCCGCGCAGCAGCAGGATTGTCATCTTCAAAATGCCACGCATGACAATCCGACGGGCTGCCTGAACGATCTCTTCCCCTTCGTCATGGCGACCTATTCGGCGACGAATAAGAGCCAGGGCAACGAAATGGGCTTTTATAATGCCGAGCAGGCGCAGGCCTCGATGCTCAAGGCGCTCGCCGACCGTTTCACCCTGAGTGATAATTTCCATCAATCCTTCCTCGGCGGCACCGGCGCGAACCATTTCATGTTCGGCACGGGTGACGCGGCCTTCTGGAGCGATGGCAATGGCAATGCGGTGACGCCGGCGGCCTCCGCGATCGCCAATCCCAATCCCAAGTCCGGCACCATCAATACCTATACCGCCGATAATAATTTCAGCGCCTGTGCGGATGTCACCCAGCCGGGTGTCAAGCCGATCGTCGATTATCTCGCGCACTTGCCCTATCCGGCAAAATCCAATTGCCAGCCGGGCCATTATTACATGCTCGACAACACCAATCCGGGCTTCCTTCCGAATGGCACGGTCGCGCCTGCCGCGATGGGCCGCATACCGCCCTCTTCGGTCCGCACGATCGGTGACGCACTCACTGAAAAGGAGATCAGCTGGGGCTATTATGGCGGCGGCTATGCGGATGCGGTGATTCTCGCCAATGAGGCGGTGGCCGCCAATCCGTCCAATCCGAATCTTTCCGCCGCTGCCGCTGCCGACCCGGCGCATGCGCTTGGCTCAGCCTATTGCGAGATCTGCAATCCGTTCCAATATGCGGCCTCGATCATGGGCGATGCGGAACAGCGCGCGGCCCATATCAAGGATTCCTCCGATCTGATCACGGAGATCCAGGAAAACAAGCTGCCGGCTGTTGCCGTCGGCAAGCCCGATGGACTGCTTGATGGCCATCCGCAGAGCTCGAAGCTTGATCTCTTCGAAGCCTATGTCCAGAAAATCCTCGAGACGCTGGATGCCAACCCCGCGCTCAAGGCCAATACGGTTGTCTTCGTGACGTGGGATGAAGCCGGTGGCTATTGGGATTCGGGCTTCGTGCAGCCAATCGATTATTTCGGCGACGGACCGCGTATTCCGTTTCTGACCCTCTCCGCCTATTCCACTGGCGGCAAGGTCAAGCATAATTATGCGGATCATGTCTCGCTCCTGAAATTCATCGAGCGGAACTGGGGTCTGTCTGCGCTGACGCATCGCAGCCGCGATAATCTCCCCAATCCGATCCCGCGTCCCAGTAATGCCTATGTTCCGGTCAATATGCCGGCGCTCGACGATCTCTGGGAGCAGTTCGACTTCCTCGCGCCGCCGAACCTGGTGTCTTTCACGAAATGACGATCTTTTAGGATGTGTCGGAGAGACAGGGTTTCACTGAAACCCTGTCTCTCCGGAGCATCGCTCGATCAATCGCGATCATGAGCGTTGCTCGCTCTTTTGGTGAGACGTTTCGGAAATATCGAAATGCTCTCGTTGTTGTAAACGCATTCAATTTGACGCACGATCCTATGGATTGTTTCGATAGGTTCATGCGCGAGGCACTGCCTTCGGACGATTGTTGGATGAAGCCTATTCTGACAATTCTCGGTTTCATGATCCTGTTCGCGGCGCCGGCGTTCGCGCGGACACAATCCTTTTCCGCCATGCTTCTCTTCCATGGAGTTGATGGAGGTCTGAAGGAGGCGACCGGAAAGCTTTTTTTCGATGGAAAGAGGGTCCGGCTCGAGCTGCCGGACTTTCGTCAGTCCTTCTTCGTGCTCGATCCCGCGCAAGGCACGGCGGTTCTGGTGCAGTCGCCGCGCCGCCAATTCATGGAAGCGCGCCAATCGACGATCCTGTCGCAGATCTTCGTTCCCGTGGATCCTCTGGATCCCTGCCGGCAATGGCGGGCCATGGCGAAAATTGCCGCCGTGCCGCAGCCTGAAACGGCGTGGCAATGTGTTTTTGCCGGCGAGGAAATCGATGGCACCATTCGCCTCAGAAAATACCGGCTCGAGTCTCGTCGTTATTCTCCGCTCTGGTGCTGGATCGATGTCGACCGTGCCTTTCCCGTCCGCCTGCGTCGTGCCGACGGCAGCCTGATCGATCTCGTCTCGATCCGGGACGAGACGCCCGATGCAGCACTGTTCGAAATCCCCGCGGGCTTTAGGAAATTCGACCCCGAGGCGCTGCTCGAGCGTATCCGCCAGAGCGACGTCTGGGTCGAGCCGGTGCACTGATGCCAGATCGTTTGGACGCGAGGGGTGCAGGTTGTTCCTCCATTTGACGCAGAATCCGCTTTGTCGCTATAAACCGCTTCCTTGAGACGAGGAGGCCGGTGAGCGGGTCATGATCTGGTCGCCGCAACAGGATGCGGCCCTGCAGGCGGTAAAAGCCTGGCTGAAACGGGGCGAGCCGCAGGTGTTCCGGCTGTTTGGCTATGCCGGAACCGGCAAGACCACGCTGGCCCGCCGCATTGCCGAGGATCTCGACGAAACCGTCGCTTTCGCGGCCTTCACCGGCAAGGCGGCCCTGGTGCTGCGTTCCAAGGGCTGCGAGGATGCGCGCACCATTCATAGCCTCATCTATCGCAGCCGCGGCGTCGAGGCGGAAACCCCTTCCTTCGTGTTGAATGACGAGAGCCCCGTGGCCAAGGCAGGGCTCGTCGTCATCGATGAATGTTCCATGGTCGATGAGGAACTCGGCCGCGATCTTCTTTCATTCGGCAAGCCGGTGCTGGTGCTGGGGGATCCGGCGCAATTGCCGCCGGTCAAGGGCGGTGGTTTCTTCACCGAAGCCGAGCCCGACATCATGCTGACCGATGTACACCGGCAGGCCGCGGATAATCCGATCATTCATATGTCGATGCGCATACGCGAGGGCGGCAATCTGGCGAAGGGCAGTTACGGCGAGAGCGTGGTCATTGGCCGCGACGCGATCGACGCCAGTCTGGTCACGCGCGCGGATCAGGTGCTGGTCGGCCTCAACAAGACGCGGCGCGCCTACAACCGCCGCTTGCGGCAATTGTTCGGTCATGAACAGCCTTTGCCCGAAATCGGCGACAAATTGGTCTGCCTGCGCAATGACAAGACCAAAGGATTGCTCAATGGCGGCCTCTGGGTTGTGAAGGCCAATGCGGGGATGCGCCGGAAGAAGCTGCAGCTCGATGCCGTGCCGGAGGAAGACCAAAGCCGCCGTCCATTGCGGCTCGGCATCCTGCCCGATTTCTTCGAGGGGACCGAGGAAAACCTGACTTATCAGCAGCGCCGGAGTTCGGATGAATTCGATTACGGCTATGCATTGACGGTTCACAAGGCCCAGGGCTCGCAATGGAACCGGCTCGTTCTGTTCGACGAAAGTTTCGCTTTCCGTGAACATCGCAGCCGCTGGCTCTATACCGGTATCACCCGCGCCGCCGAACATCTCGTTCTTGTTGTTTGACCCTTTGATCTGACCCATTCTCAGTGTCTGCCGGAGGATGTTGAAGAGAAGAGCCATGGCAGGGGGCGCGTTCGGATGTTTCCATCTGCTTCAATTAAAAAATTAGAGCATTTTCGATTGTCCTGGAGCGAATGGCGGTTTTTCTCAAATCGAAAAATCTATAAGCCAATGGAATTTAAGGTAAAATATCCGTCTGGCCATTGAGTATCACAAAAGCGTTAAAGGCCTGTCATCGAATATCGCGACAACGGCCGCGCTGACGTTGCAGCGCCGTCAGTTCCGATAGTCTAGACAGGAACATGCCCCATCATGTCTTCTTCCGAATCCAATCGCCGCCAGTTTCTGCGCGATGCCGGTGTTTCCCTTGGCCTTGGAACGCTCGGCCTTCCCACCGCGACTTTTGCCGCCCCTGCCATCGTCGCCGCCAATCGGCCGAGCCCGCTCGATCTGCAGACCGGCGATCCGTCCCATGACGGCATTCAGGTCTGGGCCCGCGCGGACAGCCCCGGGCGGATGATCGTCGAGGTCGCCACCGACCCGGAATTCCGCCATGTGCTGCGGCGCCAGGCGCCGCTCGCCACCGAAGCCACCGATCTGACGAGCCGCCTTCTGCTCAACGGCCTCGCCCCCGGCCAAGCCTATCATGTGCGTGTCGCTTTCGAACTGCCCGACGGCGCCAGGGGTCCCGGTGGCAGCCTCGGCCCGTGGATGGAAGGCACGTTCCGCACGCCTTCCGTCGTCGCGGATCGCCCCGTGCGTTTCCTGTGGTCGGGCGACATGAACGGCCAGGGCTGGGGTATCAATCCGGAAATCGGCGGCACACGCATGCATGAGACCATGCGCCAGCGTGATCCCGATTTCTTCGTGCACAACGGTGACACCATTTATGCCGATGGTCCCATCCTGCCGGAGGTGACGGCTGAAAACGGCCAGATCTGGAAGAATGTCGTCACCGAAGAGGTGAGCAAGGTTGCCGAAACCTTGAAGGAATATCGCGGCCGTCACCGCTATACGCTCCTCGACGATAATGTCCGCCGTTTCGCGCGGCAGGTGCCGCAGGTCATGCAATGGGATGACCACGAGATCTGCAACAATTGGTCGGAATCGAAGGATATTTCAGCCGATACGCGCTACACGGAAAAGGACGTGCGCGTGCTCGTTTCGCGTGGACGCCGCGCCTTCCTCGAAAACGCGCCGATGCGCTGGCAGCCCGCAACCTTCGAAAAGACCTGGGCTTCCCTCACGCTCCAGGAAAACTGGGAGCTCGATCAGGAAGGGCTGTCGCATCGCGTTTATCGCACGATTCCCTACGGCCCACTGGTCGAAGTTTTTGTTCTCGACATGCGCACCTATCGCGGCGCCAACAGCTATAATCTGCAGACCACGGAAAGCAAGGATACGGCCTTCATCGGCAACGAGCAGCTCGAATGGCTCGTCAACAAGCTCGCCTTTTCGCGCGCGACCTGGAAAGTGATCTCCGCCGACATGCCGATTGGTCTTTATGTTTCCGATGGCAAGGATGCCGAGGGCCGCGCGAAATGGGAGGCGATCGCCAATGGCGTCGACGGCCCTGCGGCCGGGCGCGAGCTGGAAATCGGCCGCCTGCTCACCCGTATCAAACAGGCTGGCGTGCGCAATGTCGTCTGGATCACCACCGATGTGCATTATTGCGCGGCGCATCATTATCATCCGGACCGTGCTTTCTACAAGAATTTCGACCCCTTCTGGGAATTCGTCGCCGGTCCGCTCAATGCAGGCAGCTTCGGCCCGAATGCACTCGATGAAACATTCGGTCCGGAACTGGTCTTCCAGAAGGCGCCGCCCTATGCCAATGCCTCGCCGCTCGCCGGCTATCAGTTCTTCGGTGAGATCAATATCGACCCCTATTCCCGCGCGCTGACGGTCGATCTGCGTGACCTCGACGGCGTCTCGCAATTCACCAAGACGCTGCAGCCGCAACGCTAAGGCGCTCGGAAAGCAAATCTCGATGAATATATTTGTTTGAGATTTGCGCGACCGGTTTGCCGGGATTTGGCCCCGGCAGCCGCTGGACGGCGGCTTCCCGCCGGACCTCATCGATCAGCACACGTTGGGATCGGTGAGTTCTGGCCGGATCCGGCTGGGGCGAAATCCGGAAGACAGGGCGTCAGAAGCCGCCCTGTCTTCTCGAATTGACGCTTGAGAATCATCGCCCGATATACGAGACGGATCGTCCGTTACGGGAAGGGAAAATGCTGCCTGGTGCAAACCTTGTATCGCGGTGTTGAGAGGCTTGCAGCGTCGACTTGCCCGTTCCGGAGCATGGACTGTTCAAATCGAACCAATTGTGATGTCCGCATCGTTTGAAAGCGCATTAAGATCATCCCGAAGGCGGTGCCTGCTTTGGCTTGATGCCTTGCCGTTGCTCATTGGTGCCGATGTCATAATGTTTCGATGGAGGAAGTTGAGAGCGGTTGGCTCTTGCGGAAGACTTCGCCTTGAATAACGTGCCTTGAATAAGGCGTTTCGAATATTGGGAGCCAATCCAATGCTTACTGCCCATGGAAGGAAAGTAAGCAAAGTGCGATGTCAGTAAGCATTGCTCAGGCATTTTTAGCTATTTCTGCAGCAGACTATCCAGCTTCTTCAAGTCATAATAGTCTGTGCGAGACAAGAATACTTCTAAGAAACTATGAGTATGACAAAGTTTAGATTTATTAAAAAGTAAAAAAGAATGGAATTGTGTATTTTAATTGACGGCATGAAGTAAGCGATTAATGTCACCATATTGTGACCGCCTGCATAGGTGGGCGTCCAGATAATAGAGCAAATGATAGGATGACTGATTCATGCGGCTGGCTCTGACTCTGATTTCTGCGGCAAGCATTTCCGGCATTCTCGCCCCGGCCGTCGCCAAGGAATATCCCATCGGTAAGCCGCAGAATGAAAATGGCCTTGAAATTGGGGCGGTTTATCTCCAGCCGATCGAAATGGATCCCGCGGGCATGATGGCGCCGGCCGCGGAAACGGATGTCCATCTTGAAGCCGATATCAAGGCGGCCAAGAACAATCCGAATGGTTTCGCGGAAGGCGATTGGATGCCCTATCTCGGCGTCGATTATGAACTGACGAAACTCAATGACCAACAGACGAAAAAGGGCGTCTTCATGCCCATGGTCGCTAACGACGGGCCGCATTATGGCGACAATGTCAAATTGATGGGGCCCGGGAAATACAAATTGACATTGACCATCACGTCGCCGGGTGACAATCCGCACGTGCATTTCGGCCGCCATATCGACAAGGAAACCGGTGTCGGTCCCTGGTTCAAGCCCTTTTCGGTCAGTTTCGAATTCACCTATGCCGGCATTGGTAAGAAGGGTGGATATTGATCGGTCCCTGTCGTTCGTTCCATGCCGTTGATGACCAAGAGTGTCGAGGAAGCCTCCACATGCCATCGAGCGAGGGAGAATGGCTTCGTTATGAGAGGCGAGAGATGATCAAAGGACGCCATTCCGGGCCGTGTTTCGTGCGGTTCGCGAGAGTGATGCGCTGCGGCATTTACGGCGGTCTTTGTGTTTTCACTCTTGGTGCGGCCGTCAATGCGTATGCGCAGGATCTTCCGGTGTTTCAACTGGATCAGAACCGCGCCGCGCTTGAGGGAAGCGCTGCGGCCGTGAGTCAGATCAGTCCGGCAACTGTAGCCATTTCGACCTCGCGGACACCGCCCGATAACGAGACGCACGGTAAACTCGACACTAGCGGCAATCTGCTTGGTGATATCGGCGGGCTAAGAACCTGGCTCGACAAATATGGCGTGACCCTCAGCGTCAATGAGATTGCGGAACTCTGGGGCAATACCACCGGTGGCACCAAACAGCGGCCGGCATTCAATGGCGTGCTGGCAATGACGCTCACCGCCGATCTCGAAAAGACAATCGGCTTCGAGGATGGTGTTTTCAACGTCAGCGGCCTGCTGATCCATGGCCATCCAATCAGCATGTATTCGCAACTTGGCGTCTTCAATCCGACCAGCGGCTTCGAAGGTATGCGTTCGACGCGTCTGTTCGAATTGTGGTATCAGCAGGGCTTCCTCGACAACAAGATCGACGTCAAGATCGGCCAGATGGATCTCGATACCGAGTTTCTCATCAGCCAATATGCCTCCTTGTTTCTAAATGCTTCCTTCGGCTGGCCGCTCGCTCCGTCCATCAATCTTTATTCCGGAGGGCCGTCGTGGCCACTGGCGGCACCAGGCGTCCGGTTGCGCTACCGGCCCAATGACCAATGGACCTTCATGTTCGCGGCGACGGACGATAATCCGTCCGGCCACGCCTTTGTCAATGCGAACGACCCCTCGAACCAGACGGTGCATCCGGGCGGCAATAATTTCAACCTGAACACCGGAGCCCTGCTGATCGGCGAAATGCAATATGTCACGAGCTTCTGGGGCGCGAAGGATGGCAAGGACGGGTTGCCAGGCATCTATAAGCTCGGCGGTTATTACGACACGGCCTCGTTTCCCGATGAGCGTTATGATACCCGGGGCGTTTCTCTGGCCTCGCCGGACAGCAATGGTTATCCGGCCATGCGCAAGGGCAATTGGATGCTTTACGGCATCATGGACCAGATGATCTGGCGCCCCGATCCTGAGTCTCCCACCGCACTCGGCTTTTTTGCCCGTGCCACCGGTAATGGAGGCGACCGCAATGTCGTCGATGTCAGTGTCGATACCGGCTTTTCGCTGAAGGCGCCCCTGCCCGGCCGTGACAATGATACATTCGGAATCGGCTACGGTATGGGCCATGTCAGTAACCGCGCCAGTGGCCTGAGCTGGGACAATCTCTATTATTCCGGATCCAATTATCCGATCCGCGGAACCGAGCATCATTTCGAACTGACCTATCAGGCGCAGTTGACGCCCTGGCTGACGCTCCAGCCGGATTTCCAATATGTCTGGAACCCTGGCGGCGGTATCCCCAATCCCGATACCGGCTATAAAATCGGCGATATTCTCATCTTCGGCCTCCATGCCAACGTCACGTTCTGATCGTGACTCTCTGATCCTCTCCCGCCGATCAGCCCGGCATGGATTCACGCTTTGAGTCTGTGCCGGAATTTGCCGAGCGCGACGAGTGACCAGACCCCTTCCACGAGACCGAAGGGCCAGGCGCCCTGGAGAAAGCCGTAAGCCGAGCCGAGCGCACAGGATGCGGCGAAAGCCAGCGTAAGCCAGGGGGAGCGGTCCTCGAACGCATAAGTGGCCAGCATGGCGCTGACGGCGAAAAGCCCGAAGAGCGTTAGACCATCCATTCTTCCCTCCAATCGACCCGGTGGACATGCGAGCATAATCGGGGCAAAAGACGCAAATTCCTGCCGATTAATGATGCCCCATCGAGGAGCCCATAGCGCATGGCTTTGGACGTCGAAAAGCTTGCAATTCCAGGTGTTTTATTGATCAGGCCGAAAAAGTTCGGCGATGCGCGCGGCTATTTCAGCGAGACTTACAATCTGCGTGCCTACCAGGAGGCCGGTATCGGCTGCACCTTCGTGCAGGATAATCAGTCGCTTTCCGCCCAGAAGGGGACCATTCGCGGCTTGCATTTCCAGACGCCGCCGGAGCCGCAGGCGAAACTCGTGAGGGTGCTGCGCGGCGCAATTTTCGACGTGGCCGTCGATCTGCGGCAGGGCAGCCCCACCTATGGAAAATGGTGTGGCGCGACGCTCACCGGAGAGGCTGGCGAGCAGCTCTTCGTGCCGCGCGGCTTTGCCCACGGCTTCTGCACGCTCGTGCCGGATACGGAAGTCGCCTATAAGGTCGATGGTTTCTATGCACCCGGCTGCGATGCCGGCCTGCGTTTCGACGATCCGGATATTGGCGTCGCATGGCCGCTTGATGGCGTGGCGGCGCTTGTCTCGGACAAGGACGCCAAGGCGCCGTTCCTGCGCGATTTCCAGTCCCCCTTCACCTATGAGGCCACGGCATGAGCCGGTTTCTCGTCACCGGCGGGGCCGGTTTCATCGGTTCGGCGGTCGTGCGGCATCTGATTGATGACACGCCGCATGAAGTCTGTGTGCTCGATAAGCTCACTTATGCCGGCAATCTCGACAATCTGGCCCCCGTCGCCCAAAATTCGCGTTATCGTTTCGAGCAGATCGATATTTGCGACCGCGACGCCGTGGGTGGTCTCGTCAATAGTTACCGGCCCGATGTCCTGATGCATCTTGCCGCCGAGAGCCATGTCGATCGCTCGATCGATGGGCCGGCCGCCTTCATCGAGACCAATCTCGTGGGCACCTTCACTTTGCTCGAGGCGGCGCGGACTTTCTGGCAGGGCCTGTCCGATGCCGAGAAACCGGGCTTCCGCTTTCATCACGTTTCGACGGATGAGGTGTTCGGCTCGCTCGGCGCGGACGGTTTCTTTTCCGAGACGACATCTTACCAGCCCAATTCGCCCTATTCGGCCTCGAAGGCCGGGTCCGATCATCTGGTGCGCGCCTGGGGTCATACCTATGGCCTGCCGACAGTGACATCCAATTGCTCGAACAATTACGGGCCCTATCATTTCCCCGAAAAGCTCATTCCGCTCATGATCCTCAACGCGCTCGAGGGCAAGCCGCTGCCGGTCTATGGCAACGGCCGGAATGTGCGTGATTGGCTCTATGTCGAGGATCATGCCCGCGCGCTCGTCACCATTGCCGAAAAAGGCGTGCCGGGCGAGAGCTATAATGTCGGCGGCTGGAACGAGCGCGCCAATATTGATGTCGTGCGGACGGTCTGTGCCTTGGTCGACGAGATGGCACCCGATGCCACGATCGGCCCGCGGGAAAAACTCATCACTTTCGTGACTGACAGGCCCGGCCACGATGCGCGCTATGCCATCGATGCGAGCAAGATCAAGCGGGAACTCGGCTGGGAGCCGCGCGAGACCTTCGAGACCGGCCTGCGCAAGACGGTGCGCTGGTATCTCGATAATCCCGACTGGTGGACCCGCATACGCTCCGGTCTCTATCGCGGTGAAAGGCTGGGTGTTGGGAGTGAGGGAGGCAGCATTGGCAAGGTCGCCTGAAGCTCCCATTCTCGTCTTCGGTGCCGGCGGACAGCTCGGCCAGGAGGTGCTCGTCCGCGCCAGGGCGGCGGGCCTTCCCGCCGTGGGGCTTACGCGCGGTGAGGCAGATATTGCCGATGCCGATGCTGTCTCCCGTGCAATCGAGGCGACAAAGCCGCGTCTCATTCTGAATGCGGCGGCCTTCACCGCCGTCGACAAGGCGGAGAATGAACCGGAAGCGGCTTTTCGCGGCAATGTTCTCGGCGCTGAAAATGTCGCGAGAGCCGCCAATGCCGCTGATGTGCCGCTCATCCATATTTCGACCGATTACGTCTTCGATGGCAGTAAACAGGGTGCCTATGTGGAAAGCGATCCGATCGCGCCGCTCGGCATCTACGGCAGCACCAAGGCTGAAGGCGAGGCAAAGGTCCGCGCGATTGCCCCGAAGCATATCATTCTGCGGACAGCCTGGGTGTTTGGCCCCTATGGTGCCAATTTCCTGAAAACCATGTTGCGGCTGGCGAAAGAGCGCGATCACCTGCGCGTGGTCGCCGACCAGCGTGGCTGCCCGACCGCGACGGCGGATATTGCCAAGGCAATCTTCGCCATCGACAGGGTGCTCGCAAACGAAGCCGCGGCGCCCTGGGGCACCTATCATTTTGGCGGTAGTGAGACACTGACATGGCATGCCTTCGCCGAAAGGATCATCGAGGCGCAGGCGGTGTACACAGGCAAAAAGCCGAAGGTCGAGGCAATCTCCACGACGGACTACCCGACGCCGGCGAAACGGCCGGCCAATTCGGAACTTGAGAGCGGTTTGTTTGCGCAGACATTTGGCTATCGGGCGGCAGGATTATTAGAACGCATTGGTGAGACGGTCGGGCAATTGCTGGCACCCGGATCCAAGACCAACTGATCGAGATTGAGACCTCATTCAAAATCTGTTATGAGTTCCTTGCAATAATTGATATGTTCTTCCGGTATGAATGGCAAATGACGTCGATCGTACCATATTGCTCATCATACCCTATGTGTTAGACTATTTTGATAGTCGTTGGTTGCCTGACGATGGATATCTGATCAGGTTGGCGCCATAATGGAAGGGTGCGCCTATCGGCATTTTCACCGCTTTGGAAATTGCGGTCGTTCGGCTTCAAATTTGGAAGTATGTTCGGTAGGCAGTTGCTGATTGCAAGTTACGCAATAGATGTCTGGTATGGGCCGGATATTGTGCAAGTCAAAATCTGCGCTTCTAGTTGTTCATTAAACAAAGCTTTTTCGTGTCATCGCATAATTATGCGCCCTGTTTCTCTTAAGGATGACATTTGATCGAATCAGGTCTCTTCATCCCATCAATGGAATACAATTCTGGTGCTGTTGCAAATAACAGGTTTGTTGTTTGTAACTCTGACTGGGATGTTTTTTCAACGAGTAAAAGTGTAATTTTCTGTCAAGGCATGGTTCTAATATTCGACAATGGGCGATAAGTTTGCTGATTTAGCAATGAATAGGATCAGGCTCTTATAATTTTGAATCGTTCCGCGGTCTCATCTCTTTGAAAAACTCTGATTTTCGAGTGGAGCGTTCTGGATATATGTGAAACGCATGAGTGTATAGCTCTCCTACCTCGCATCCAGCGTCACCTAAATAAAGAATATCTACCGGAATAGATATAATCAGTGTGAATAATGAGCAAGCAAATCATATTGTCATTCAGTAGAAAAGTGCAAATACGAAACTTTATTGCTGGAGATCTTTATGAAACCTGCTATTTTGCGGGACGATTTCCATTTACGTAAAGTAAATATAATTGTTCCAATTTGTATAATGCTGCCTTTTGTAGTCGCTCAATTATATATTGGTACGTCAATAGATATTCTTTTTATTGCGTTCTGTGCTTATATCATTCCTTTTTTTCTTCTTCATGTTAACGGTAGAGATCTGTTTTCTATATTGGCGGCGACTTACAGCTTACGCTATGTCGGAATTGCGTTAATTGCCAAGACATTCTATGGGCAAAGTCTTGAGGAAAATCTTTTTTTTCCCCTTGAGGCATACACTTTGACGCTTGCGTTCATGATTGTCACATGCCTTGCTTTGTTGATTATCCGTTCTGTTAGTGCGACGAGTGGCCGATATCCATTTCCGCCAGAGCCGCAAGTTTTGCGGCGTATCTCTAATGTAGGTTTGGTGATCGGCTTTATCGGGTTGGTAATTGTAAGTACAAATAAATCTCGCGTGGCAGGAGAGGCTAGTTCAGGCCCCGTCTTCATTATTGCTACCGCGATGATGACGGCACTTTATCTTTCTGTTATTTGCGAGACCCTAAAAGGAATCCTCGAAAGTAATGGAAGGGGATTTATTACGCTGCGGTTAATCTTAATATATATTGTAATAATTCCGTTCGTGATATTTATGAATACACGCGAGTTTCTCCTCTCATCATTTATTGGAGTGGGGATTACCGCCTTCATGTATAATGCAATCAAGTGGCGTCATATTTTGCTTGTGATGGTACTTGCTTATTTTTTCATGCACATATTTACACCAATTACGCTTTATCTGCGCATGGGCAAGGAGGGGCTTTCTACGCCTCAATATATTGAATTTATAAGCAATACTATGACCCGCCTGGTTGGCGAAGATGGCTTCTATGATATGATTGTCGAAAGTGTAGAGGCTGCCGGTAAGTTTAATGCTGCCAATGCAAGGGCTGATGCAGTCCAATATGATTATTATGGAGATCAGTCGAATGTTCTTAATCGACTGTCCTACGTGGCTCTAGTGGATGCTGTTAATAATCAGATGTCTTACAGAATCCCCTTGGGAATGGAGGTCGTTGACCAGGATTTGATCCGCATATTGCCAAGCTTTGTTGTTTCTCGAGGCAATGACACTAATGCCGTCGGAATGGGGGATTGGTTAAATTGGCAAATCGGCTTGGCCACCCCAGGTCGTGCTTATTTTTCGTCATTCGCTTTGCCGATGGAAGGTTTGGTGACTTGGGGGTTGGTTGGGTTTTTGGGCTATCAGTTTTTCTTTATAGCGTTGTATTTGTTGGCTTGCTCGACGATCTCTACTTTTCGGGTCCCACTTCCTGCTAGCATATATGTTTATGCGGCAACGCAGCATATGTTTGTTGAAGGGGCTGTTTCCACATTGATGGCCATGATGATGCGCTCCCTGCTGTTCGTGGCAATTATGATCTACTTCATACAGATGTATGCTTATTCGAAAAATATGAAGTATGGAAAATTAATGCGAACCTAAATTTGTGAAAATAGCAAACAGACTTTTTTACCAGGTCTCAACGAGAATGATTCATTGAGGTTTGGCCTCCGCGACGGCGAGCGATGGCTTCCCGCCGGACCTCGTTAACCCCAACAGGTTGGGATTAACGAGATTTGGTATTCGCGTGGCAAGTTTATCTCGACGGTTGGTTACGCTGAGATAAACGGGTAAAAATTAGTCAAATCGCAGCGCTTCCACGGAGGAGCGCAATTCTATACTTATTTGATCGATGGCAAGGACAAGGTCATGGTCCCGGACGATGATATGAAAGAACTCCGGAATGAGCTCCGTGGTCAATTACCGATCGACGAAATTAAAGAATATGCCAACCAACGAAGTGCCCTGATGTATTCTATTGTCCTCATCGGTGTTTTCTTCATCGTAATCGCCATTTCGTTTCTTCTTGATCGGCTTGGCTGAAGGTTCGTTGATTAGAGGGGGGGAATACGACGGTCGCAATGATGATATCGTAATGATAGGACTGTTTATTGTCCTATGACAAGGGGTGCCGAGGCTGATGCACTAATCCGCATGGCCCTGTCTGTACGACGATCTGTTATCGTCCGGATCGGAGACAGGGTTGTTGTGAGCGTTAAGAGCAGCGCTCAGGAAGCCGATGAATCGAGTGATATTTTAATTCACACTCTGATACAGCCGGTCGTCATAAAGGGCGCCGAGCATGGGGCCGAGTTTCGTTCTGAATGTGCGTGTCGGTTTGGCGGCCTGATAGGCCTCAAAGGCGGTGCGATTGGCCCAGATCTCGATCAAGGTGAAATGATTGTCCCTGTTCAATTGCGGGCCGAAAATCGTGCGTATGTGCCCGGGCATGGCGCGGCTCGCTTCGCCTAAATCCTTGAGCATCGCCGCCGCTTCATCTTTGTAGGCGGGCATGACATCGACATGGGTGACGACCCAGAAGGCCTGTGGCGGAATGGGTTTTTTGGGGCTTTCCCACAAGACATCCATCTGCCTTTCATCGAGCGGCGCAACCGTCGTGTTGGCGATGACGTTCTGCATGAGTTCCGATGGTTCATGCGTTGCTTCCTTGGCGACGAAGGATTTGTAGGCCAGAAAGCGTTCGTTGTCGCCGATCTCGTGCAGGACGGCACCGTCATCGCACAGATGATCGCGCAAGCACGTCTGCACATTGGCCTTCAGCGCACCTGCCATATGCGGAACTGTCTGCGGGAGGACTTCAACATAGATCGTGTCGAAACGGCGCTGGTCTTCAGCCCGTGCAATCTGTCCGGCAAGCAAGATGGCCGCTATGGTGATGAGAGGCTGGAGAGATGAGCCGAGCATCCTGAACTCCCTGAAGGACGGAAAGGCAAAGTTACTATCCCGCTTGAGCTCTTGGGAAGCAAATCGAAAGGCGGAGGGAGGCGTGATTTGTGGATCGGATGATTGCAATTGGTCGTGATCTCGATCTCGGTAAAGCTGCTAAGCTTTGCCTTCGCTGCGTCTGCGCCGTTAGGGCAAATTATGATCGGACCGAGATCGTCAACCTGCGAAGCGCATTCAAATTTCCTTATGCTGGCTTGAGCGGTAATGCGTCTCGGCATCTCCCTCTCCCTTGGAAGTCTTGTTCCCGAGGGACTTGCAAAATCCGGCATCTGTTCTATAAACAGAACAGATTGGTTGATTTTCAGAACAAGCCATTGAACGGTGATGACCGCATCGAGAGCATTGAAATAATGCAAGAAGGCGATAGGTCCGCGGCGGGTTCAAATCTACCGTCAAAAGGATGCCCACTTTCGGGTTTGATGCTCTAGAATCCAGGTCTCGATTCCGGGACGCATGGTTTCGCGAGGCCAGAGCGTAAATCCGCAGAATGGTTGACGGGTGCGATGACCATGAATGATCGAAACGTGCATCCTGACATAGCCGCTCCCGGCGCCTTCACCGCTCTCGGTCTCAGGGCCGAGGCGGAGCCGTTGCGTCCGGGCCTGCATGTCGTCGCCACGCCGATCGGCAATCTCGCCGATATTTCCCTGCGTGCGCTCTCGACTCTCGCCGCCGCCGAGGCTGTGCTGGCGGAAGACACGCGCGTCACCAAAATTCTGCTCGCCCATTACGGCATTGCGACGCCGCTTGTTGCTTATCACGAGCATAATGCGGCGGTCATGCGCCCGCATCTCCTTGCGCGGCTGGAACAGGGCGCGGCTCTGGCGCTCGTCTCCGATGCCGGCACCCCGCTCATTTCCGATCCCGGCTTCAAACTCGTCGCCGAAGCCGTCGAGCGCGGCATTATCGTGACCTCGGTGCCCGGCGCTTCCGCCGTTCTCGCTGGCCTTGTTGTCGCTGGCCTGCCGACTGACCGTTTCTTCTTCGAAGGGTTTCTGCCGCCGAAATCCGCCGCGCGGCGCGAGCGCATCGCCACGCTTGCCGCCATTCCCGGCACGCTGGTCTTTTTCGAATCGCCGCGCCGGGTGGCCGAAACGCTCGCCGATCTGGCTGCCGTGCTCGGCCCGAGGTCCTGTGCTCTCGCGCGGGAGCTCACCAAATTCTATGAAACCGTGCGCCGCGGCACGCTGACGGAACTTGCCGAGGCTTTGGCGAATGAGCCGCCGCCCAAGGGGGAAATCGTGCTGCTCGTTGGCGGTCCGCCGGAACAGGCCGAAATTTCCGCCGAGGATCTCGACAGCCAGATTGGCAAGGCGCTCGAAACGCTGTCGGTCAAGGATGCCGCTGTTATGGTTGCGGGCGCCACTGGCCAGCCGCGCCGGAAAATCTATGCGCGGGCGCTTGAACTCGCCAATGTGCCCAAGAGGCCATGAGGACGCAGAAATGCGCGACGAGGGGGCGATAAAGCGTAAGGCGGGGATATCCGACCGGCGGGAGGAATTTTCGCCGCATCATGCTGCCAGCATCCGGAGGAAACGCGCCTATCGCCATGGTCATTTCGCCGAAATGCTCGCCATTTTATGGCTGCGCCTGCATTTCTATCGCATTCTCGGCCGGCGTTTTCACGTGCGCGGCGGGGAAATCGACATTATCGCCCGCCGGGGCGAGACCATTGCCTTCATCGAGGTGAAGGCACGCGCGACGCTCGATGAAGCCCTTTTGGCGATTGATGCGGCAAAGCGCCGACGCATGGGTTTTGCGGTGCGGACATGGCTGGCGCGCCATCCTTTCTCCGCCGCCTGCACCCTGCGCGGTGACGCGCTCTGCATCGCACCCTGGCGTCTGCCGCGTCATCTTCCGGCGGCGATTCCCCTCGATATTGACTAAAAGAGACGCGGCTTGAGACCGTGCGCTTCTTGCCGGCCGATTGGTCCCGCCCTTCTTTTCGCCGGCCGCTCGCCAATTCTATCATCGGGAGCCTCTTTGCGTTATGGTCACCGCCACAGGCTCTCACTAGGCGAGGTTCGTTTCATCGCCGCGCAGGCGAATCCAGAATGATTGAGGAGACCGGTTTCCGCATGGAAAGGCTCAAGGAGACAGCCGTTTCGGCTGCGCCGCCATCGCGCCGCGCCACGGATGCGGGGCAGGGCATTTCCGCCGATCTGATCGCTGTTCTCACGGCCGTTACCCGGGGCGAGCCGCGGGTGCTAACGATTCAGGATCAGAGCGCCCTGCCGTCCGGTCCTTTTCAACTGGAGCACCGCTCGCTGCAGGCGGGCTTGCGTGCCTGGGTCGAGCGCCAGACCCATCTGCCGCTCGGCTATATCGAACAGCTCTACACCTTCGCTGATCGCGACCGGAGCGGGGTTTCCGACGGCTATCCGGTCATTTCGATCAGCTACCTCGGCCTCACGCGCGAGCAGCCCGCTTCCGGCGAATATGAAGCGAGCTGGCGCAGCTGGTATGTTTATTTCCCTTGGGAGGATCATCGCACCGGCGCGCCGCCGATGATTGGTGAAAGTCTATTGCCCGCCCTCGAACGATGGGCGAAAGGCGACAGGAGCCTCGCGCAGAACCGCTGGCAGCGCATTGCCATGACCTTCGGCCTCGAAGGGCGGAGCTGGAACGAGGAACTGGTGCTGCAACGCTACGAACTGCTTTATGAGGCGGGTCTTATTCCCGAGGCCTGGCGCACCGGTGCGCCGGCAGTCCCGGCCATTGCTGGGCGGCCGATGATCCTCGACCATCGACGCATTCTCGCGACCGGCATCGCGCGGCTCCGGGCCAAGATCAAATATCACCCGGTCGTGTTCGAGCTGATGCCGGAAACCTTCACATTATTGCAATTGCAGCGTTGCGTTGAAGCGCTCGCTGGCCGGCTGGTGCACAAGCAGAATTTTCGCCGCCTCATAGAGCAGCAGGAACTCGTTGAAGAAACAGGAGAATTGACGGCGGATACGGGTGGGCGGCCAGCCAAGCTGTTCCGCTTCCGCCGCGAGGTTCTGGCCGAACGCGCGATCGTCGGGACAAAACTGCCCATACAGCGGTCTTGACAAATCTTATGCTCATCCCCAGCATATACCCATATAATACTCAAAGGGAGTATAAGGATGGGCTTTCGTTCTAGGGCGCAGGAAACACTGATTTTGAGGGAACAGCCGGGGGCTGCCGGCCCCGTGCCGTCCTCCGCTCATGCGCCGATCCACGCCCGCATGCCACATATGCACGAGACCCGCCAGGAGACTCGTGATGAGGCGCTCTATGAGAAAGTCCGGAATGTGATTCCCGCTTTCGAGTGGCCAGTTTATGCGCAAGAGATTGACGCCATCATGACGCTGAAGAAACAGCGCAATGCGGTGATTCTCGCGCATAATTACCAGACCCCCGAAATCTATCATTGCGTCTCCGATCTCGTCGGCGACAGCCTGGCGCTCGCCCGCGAGGCGATGGCGGTCGATGCCGATGTGATCGTGCTCGCCGGCGTCCATTTCATGGCCGAGACCGCGAAACTGATGAATCCTGGCAAGACGGTGCTCATTCCCGACCTGGGCGCTGGCTGCTCGCTCGCCGAATCGATCACGCCCGAGGATGTGCGTGAACTCCGCCGCCGCTATCCCGGCGTGCCGGTGATCACTTATGTGAACACTTCCGCCGCCGTGAAGGCCGAATCGGACATTTGCTGCACCTCCGGCAATGCCAAGGCGGTGGTTGAATCGCTCGGCGTGCCGCGCGTCATTATGATCCCCGACGAATATCTGGCGAAGAACATTGCCGCCGAGACCGATGTCGAGATCATCACCTGGAAGGGCCATTGCGAGGTGCACGAGCGTTTCGCGCCGCAGGATGTTCGCGAATTGCGTGACTCTTATCCCGGCGTCACCGTGCTCGCCCATCCCGAATGCCCGCCGGAAGTCGTCGAGGAGGCTGATTTTTCCGGCTCCACCGCGATGATGCAGGCTTTCGTCGCGCGGGAGAAACCGGCGCGGGTCGCGCTTCTGACCGAATGTTCGATGAGCGATAATGTCGCCGCGCATCATCCCGAGCTTGAATTCATCCGGCCCTGCAATCTCTGCCCGCATATGAAGAAGATCACTTTGGGCAATATCCGCCAAGCGCTCGAAACCATGACGCATGAAGTGATCATCGATCCGAGCGTCACCGAACGTGCGCGGCTCTCCGTCGAACGCATGCTGGCGGTGAAATAACTGGTCGAGCAATAGCGAGAAACAGGAAGAGAGCATCGGGCCAATGCATCAAGCCAGGCCAATGCTCTCCTCTACTGGAAACGCATCAGATCTTTTTAAGAAGGCGGATGCCGCTTTCTTGCTCCAACGGATCTTCCGATGACCGAAATCCATGACGTCGCCGGCGCGCCGATCATTATCGGTGGCGGCCTTGCTGGCCTGATGACGGCGCTTGCTTTGGCACCATCTCCGGTGGTTCTCATCGCCAAATCACCGCTCGGCCATGAGGCGTCGAGCGTGTTGGCGCAGGGCGGAGTCGCCGCCGCCATTGGCGCCGACGACAGTGTGGATCTGCATCTTGCCGATACGCTCAAGGCGGGCGATGGCCTCTGCGACGCGGAGGCCGCACGCTCGATCCTTGCCGAAGGACCGGATATTATCGAGGCCTTGCTGCGGTTTGGCGTGCCATTCGACCATGATGCGAAGGGCCGCATCGCCCTTGGTCTCGAGGCGGCGCACAGCCGGCACCGCATCGTTCATGCCGGCGGCGATGCGACTGGCGCGGCGATCATCAAAACTTTGGTTGCCCGCGTGAAGGAAACTCCCTCGATCACGCTCATCGAGCGGGTCGCGGCGCGGCGGCTGCTGGTGGACGATGGCCGCATCCGTGGCGTGCTTGCCAATACCCATTGCGGTCCGGTGGTGTTTCCGACCGATCGGGTGGTGATCGCGACCGGCGGCATCGGTGCGCTTTACGATTACGGCACCAATCCGGCCGGCTCCTTCGGCCAGGGGCTGGCGCTTGCGGCGCGCGCCGGCGCGATGATGGCCGATCTCGAATTCGTGCAATTCCATCCGACCGCGCTCGCCGGCACCAGTTTTCCCTTGAAACTCATCAGCGAGGCGGTGCGAGGCGAGGGCGCGATCCTCATCGACGAGACCGGTCGCCGGTTCATGGAAGGTGTGCCCGGCGCTGAACTCGCGCCACGCGATATTGTCGCCCGCGCCGTCTTCGCTGAATTGCAGGCGGGCCATCACGCATTTCTCGACGCGCGAAAGCAGCCAGGCACGGCCTTCCCCGGCCGGTTTCCGGCCATCACGGCCTTGCTCCACGCCGAGAAAATCGACCCCTTGAGCCAGCCGATCCCGATCCGCCCGGCCGCGCATTATCATATGGGCGGCATCAAGGTCGATGCTTTGGGGCGCACTTCCATCGAAGGGCTTTGGGCCTGCGGCGAGGCGGCCTCGACGGGTCTTCATGGAGCCAATCGGCTTGCCAGCAATTCCCTGCTCGAAGCCGCCATCTGCGGCCGGCGCGCGGGCCATGATATTCTTGGCACCTCAGCCAGCACCGCTCCAACGCGGCGCATCGCCGAGCAGCTCGCGGCGGCGCTGCCTGCACCGGGGCCGAGCGATCCCGCTCTCGTGCGGCCGATCGTTTCGCGCGGTATTGGCGTTTTGCGCAATGCCGAAGGGTTGCAGAGGGCTTTGGGCGATCTCTATCCGCTCGCCATGGGCATGACGCCCGCGGCCGATGCTGCCGTCACCGGCCTGATGATCGCCGCCTCGGCGCTGCGGCGCGAGGAAAGCCGAGGCGCGCATATGCGGCTCGATTTTCCGCATCATGCCTCTGTGGTGCGGCGTTCTTTTCTCCATCTCGACGAAGCGCTCGTGCTGGCGCAGCATTTCGCGCCGCAGGCCGTGGCATAAGCTCCCTCTTCTGCCGGGTTGCAACAGGAAGACCTTTCTCATGACCAGCACCTTGCATTCCATTGCAGAATTGCCGCGTCTCCTGATCGAGCCCCTGGTGCGCGCGGCGCTCATCGAGGATCTCGGCCGCGCCGGTGACATCACATCCGATGCGCTGATTCCCGCGCAGCAACAGACGCGCATGGCGCTGAATGCGCGCCAGCACGGTATCGTCAGCGGGCTCGCGGCGGCGAAAATCGCCTTCGAACTGATTGATCCGGCGATCCGCATCGTGGTGCACAAACACGATGGCGCCCGTCTCGCGCCGGGCGATGTCATCGCTCATGTCGAGGGGCCGGCGCGCGGCATTCTTACCGCGGAGCGGGTGGCGCTGAATTTCCTCGGTCATTTGAGCGGCGTCGCCAGCGCCACCGCGACGCTCGTCGCGGCTGTGGCTTTCTCCAAGGCGAAAATCGTCTGCACGCGCAAAACGACGCCCGGTCTGCGCAGCCTGGAAAAGCTGGCGGTGCGCCATGGCGGCGGCGAGAACCATCGCTTTGGCCTCGACGACGCCATGCTCATCAAGGACAATCATATTGCGCTCGCCGGCTCGGTCAGTGAGGCGCTACGGCGCGCCAAAAAGGCAGCGGGCCATCTCGTCAAGATCGAGATCGAGGTCGATACGCTGACGCAGCTCGAAGAGGTGCTGGCGGAGGGTGTCGATGCGGTCCTGCTCGACAATATGGCGTCTGATGTGCTCGCCGAAGCCGTCGCCATGGTGGCCGGCCGCGCCATTACGGAAGCCTCGGGGCGGGTCACGCCGGAGACGGCCACGATGATCGCTGAAAGCGGCGTCGATCTGATTTCGGTCGGCTGGCTGACGCACAGCGCCAGCGTTCTCGATATCGGCCTCGATTTTTGCGCATGAAAGCAAAGACAAAAGCGGCTTCGGCCTTGCGAAAGTGCGGCCGCCGATCGTAAACTGTTTTTATCAGCGCCGAGGAATCAGGCGCTCCCGCGAGAGGATCGGGCGATTGCCTCTGCGGGCCGGTAGCTCAATGGTTAGAGCCGGCCGCTCATAACGGTCTGGTTGGGGGTTCGAGTCCCTCCCGGCCCACCAGCAAAATAAGAAGTGTAGGCTCTTTTCCCCGACGCTCAGCTAGGCGGACGTGGTTCCTCCACTCGAGTCTCACTTAACGCTTCATATTGCGGGTCGTAATGGCGAACGCGATGCCGGTGTCTCGCGCGGACCGTCGACTTCATCGCATTGGCCCCGGCACTCTGGCGTGGCATCGGCTGGCTGGTGGGTTTCTTTTTATGCCCCCTGCTGACCTTGCCAACAGCCTGCAGGAACGCGTCATTAGTTGCAGACCAGTAAGCCGCATTCGCTCATACATCCGAGGCGATGTTGGAGGGATCGTTCATACATTCGCGCAGACGCGTCTCGTCATGGGTGACCGCATCCATGAATTATACTGATTCGGGGCGACAACCCTTCGAGGAAGGATCCCGCCGCAGCGACGGGACCGGAACGGGATGGAAAAGCTCGAAATCGACCGTCACCCACAAAATGTCTCCAGCGAACATCTTTCGCGGAGAGCTCTGAAAGGCGGTCCTTGATATCCCGGAACCCGGTTTGTCCTGTCATCCTCGCGCGCCAACGACATTCCGACAAGATCAAACCGCAAATCACTCAGATATGCCTGTTTCCGTAGGGAGGCAAATGATTCAGGATTGCTTGGCGGCTGTTTGATCACAGTGACGTGATCAATGAGATCCGGATGGAGTAGCGTAGCCCGCAGTCACTGGACATGTCGCGTGAAGCCGCATTCGCCGCAGCCCTATATCCCATATATGTGACACGCACTTTATATGCGCTTCGATCTGCTCCGTATGATTTTGAGAGTTTTTCGATAACATTGAATCATCTCACGATTTTCTTGCTTTGAACCGCTCTAATTCTTTGAGCAGGATGTTTTCGGATATATCTACTTTTACATGAAAGAGAGTTTATGGTATAAATGCTTATATAGAATCAGTGCATAATGTGTGTGGGCCTGCTGCTTAGCTTTGCCGGGTCGGAAGCATGATCGTTTGAAACAAGGTCGTCCAATGTGAAATTTCACCAGATTAGGAGTGTTAATTTATGATGCATCATCAATGGCCTTTTGCTGTCATCCCCTTCGTTGCCCTATTCATGACAGGGCACGATTCGGCGCATGCGACGACTTATTACGCGAGCGCGACACTAGGGAGCAGCTCCAACGACGGATTGTCGCCCGATACTCCTCGCGGCGATATACAATCGCTTGCTGATGTGTCCATGCCCGGTGATACGATCATGGTGATGGATGGGGTCTATACGGGTAATAGAACTGTTCAGAAGCCAATTCTCTTCATCAAAAATTCGGGTACTTCCGGAAACCCGATCACTTATCAGGCCTATCCCAATCACCACCCCATAATCAGCATGCAGGGTGATACGGCGGCAACGTTTGCTGTTGTGATTACCGGGTCGTATGTGAATTTTTCCGGATTTGAGATCATCGGGAACGCACAGGATTATACCCTTTCGGATGCGCAGGCGCATTTCTCTTCGGACCAAGCAGCCTATTTGGAGCAGAATACGGCTCCGTCACTTGCCGGAATGAACAGCACTTGTATTTACTCATCCGGAACTTTGCGCCTTAATATTAATAATAATCTTGTTCATGATTGTTCTGGTGCCGGAATTCATATTCAATCCAGCGATTATGTGACTATACAAAACAATACAGTTTACAATACCTCTTGGTGGAGTTCGTATGGCACGAGTGGGATAACGCTTCATTATTCGGTAAATAGTGACAAGAATCAGAATTATCGGAATTATATACTCTATAATATTTCTCATGATAATGGAAACGCGGTCCCCTATTATAATCCAAATGTCGGCGGGAACGTCCCGACCGATGGACACGGGATTTCGCTGGATCTGATGAATACGTCGAGCAATAGCCAAGCCTATATCGGGCGGACGCTGATAATGGGGAATATTATTTATAATAACGGTGGCGGAGGAGTTAACGATTACGGCAGCAATTATGCTGATATATTAAATAATACAGCTTTCATGAATAATAAATGTCCCATCCCGACATCAGATTGTGGGAATATAAAGTGGGGACAAATTTATGCGATATCATCTCAAGGTTCGAGAATATATAATAATATCCTTTATGCTCCGGCAACAAAGGCTGCTTATTCAAATCTTGGGAATACAAACGTTATAGAAGATTATAATTTGATGTTTAGTGTGGATGGGACGCCGGTCGGCCTTTATAATTATTCTCCTGCTATTCATGATATTATCGCAGATCCGCTTGTTCAACATCCAAATTTGGCGGATCAGTCTACATTCTCCAGTGACAGTACCGAGCAGGAGCGGACGAATCCGAAGCATTCGATCTGGGATCTCGCTCTCACGGCGAATTCGCCTGCCCGCAATCAGGGCATATCGGGACTTCTGCTTCCCAACGGAACAAACTTCGTTCCTAAATCCCGTAATGGTAATCTTGACACCACGATCGATATTGGCGCCGTATCTTATAATGCGAGTCAAAATTGAATCTGATGCAAAGTGGTGGTCCCGCAGTCGCGGGGCCACCTCCCCGTGGCCAAATCTCAATGCGTTATACTTATCGAAATTTGGTATGAGAGGTATCATGTGTCTGAACCCTATCGCCGCCAATATTGTTCGGATAGGGGCTGACAATGTAATGGATACTCTGAAAATTCAGAGTCGATATTTGTGTCCCTGAGTTGAATTGCGTGTAGGGGATGTGCTCATTCGAATGATCAGGAAGTTCCGGAAAATGTTCGGGGCAGTTTGTTCACGCCTTGTCGCGATGGTCTATCCGTCGCCACAGCGCGATTGCGGGACATTATAGGGTGCAACGGTAACGCGGGCCGTCGTCGAAAAATCACTTCTCCCGTTTCTTGACGATCTCCGCCATGCTCAAGGCGCCTGCGACGCCGAGCGTTCCGATTGCGAACGTTGCGAGCGGATGCAGGCCCGCCCATTTGCGCAGGGGTGGCGAAGCAGGTGGCTGAGTGGAAGATTCCACGGCTGGCGACAATGTCTGTTGCGCTTGCGCCGGTGATTCCATCGCGGCGAAAGTTGTTTTTTGGTCCGCACCTGAAGCACCCCGAAGATAGCGCGCTGTAAACCAGTCGATGAGATCCGGCAGGATCTGGGCGGCAAGGGCGCTTATCCATTCCGGAGTTTTGGCCGGATTTTGGGCTTCACCCTCTTTCGTAACATGCTCGGCCGCCCGCAGAACCGTTCTGGCGATCTCTTCCGGCGTGCCTTTCTCTTCAATCACCACCAGCGAAACCGGCGCGCCTTCCGCCTCTATTTCCTCGCGCAGCGCGGCGATGATGCTTTTGAGCGCGTCCTTGCTCGCGCGATAGGCGGCGCCTTGATCCTGCGACGCTGTATCCGCGCCAAGCGCGATCAGTGCGCCGCCATTCTGCTTGAGTATCGGCAGCGCGATGCGCGCACCATTGACGGCACTCCAGAAATTGATTTCGTAAAGCTGCCGCAATGCGTCTTCGCTGATTGTCTGGAGCTTGTCTGGCAGAGAGGCTTCGACCGTCTCTATCCAGCTGTCGAAGCCGCCGAAATGGTCCACCGCGGCATCGGCAATCTTCTGCAGATCGTGAGCGCGGGTCGCATCGGCCTCGACGGCGAGAATCTGGCCGCATGCGGCTGCTGTATCGAGCTCCACGATGAGCCCGTTGAGCGCATCGCGCTGTTGCGCGGCGAGCACCACCCTGGCGCCGCGCGCGGCGGCCGCCCGGGCGATGGCGCGACCTCTGTCGCAATCGGCATCGGTGATGACGATTACCTGTTCGGCGAGCGGTTTCAGGTTCAGGGCCGGTTTCGGAACAGCGGTCGCAGCAGCAGTCATAAAGCCTCCTCATCGCGCTTGAAGCGAACGATCGAGCGGCTGGTCGCGTTCCCGCTGCCCGCGCGCTTGAACCGGCCGTTTGCCGGTTTTCTTGGCTGGCAAACAGGGGTAAAGCAAGCGAATCGATAGGTGCCCGACCGCGCTCTCCCTGGCGCCGACCAGCCGGATCCCCCTTGCAGATTCCCGATGCAGCCTTCCCTTGCAGACCAGCGATGAATGCCGATCTCGATGACGCCCGGCGGGCCTTGCAGGATGTTTTCGGCTTCGCCGATTTCCGGCCCGGACAGGCGGAGATCCTCGAAGCGGTGCTTGCGGGCGAGAATGTGCTCGCCATCATGCCCACGGGCGCCGGCAAATCGCTCCTCTACCAACTGCCCGCTTTGTTGCGTCCCGGCCTCACTATTGTGGTCTCGCCGCTGATCGCCCTGATGCGCGATCAGGTGGAGCAATTGAAGCAGCGCGGCATTGCCGCCGCCGCGCTCAATTCCACCAATAGCGGGCAGGATAATGCGATGATCGAGGCGGGGCTTCTCAAGGGCCGCTACCGCCTCGTCTATGTCGCGCCCGAGCGTTTCGTGCGCGCCGATACGCTCTCGCTGTTGCGACGCTCCGGTGCGCATCTCCTTGCCATCGATGAAGCCCATTGCGTCTCGCAATGGGGGCATGATTTCCGGCCCGAATATCGCGCGCTGGGCGACAGCCTCGAGGCGCTAGGCCGCCCGCAGGTGGTGGCGGTGACGGCCACCGCCGATGCGCCGACGCGCCAGGACATTATCGACCGGCTGTTTCGCGGCTCTCCGCGCCAGTTCATCCGCTCCTTCGACCGGCCAAACCTGCGCCTTGCGATGCAGCGCAAGGTGAAGCCGGTACAGCAGATTCTGGCGATGGTCGCCAGGCACAAAGGCGAAAGCGGCATCATTTATTGCGCCTCCCGCAAGGGGGTCGAGAAGCTGACCGAGATTTTGAGCGCGGAAGGCATTTTCGCGCTGCCCTATCATGCGGGCCTCGCGCCCGAAATCCGCTCAGCGCATCAGGATATGTTCGTGCGCCACGAGAATGTCGTGGTCGTCGCCACCATTGCCTTTGGTATGGGCATCGACAAGCCGGACGTGCGTTTCGTCTGCCATGCCGATCTGCCGGGCAGTATCGAGGCCTATTATCAGGAGATCGGCCGCGCCGGGCGCGATGGCCTGCCCGCCGATACGCTGACCCTCTTCGGCGAGGCGGATATCAGGCTGCGCGAACGCCAGATCATGGAAGGTGATGCCTCGCCCGAGCGCAAAAGGCTCGATCGGCGCAAATTGCAGGAATTGATCGCCCTTTGCGAATCGCCGCGCTGCCGCCGCCAGACCCTGCTGGCCGCCTTCGGCGAAGCCTCCGAACCTTGCGGGCATTGCGATATCTGCGAGGGCAAATGGCCGCTCTTTGATGGCGTCATCGCCGCGCAGAAGCTGATGTCGGCGATCATCCGCACTTCGGGCCGGTTCTTTTCCGGCCATCTCGCCCATCTGCTCATCGGCCATGCGACCGAGGCGATCAAGCGCCACAGCCACGATCTTTTGCCGACATTCGGCGTCGGGCGCGAATTCTCCCTTACCGAATGGCGCAGCATCTTCCACCAATTGCACGCTTTGAATCTGATCGAACAGGATGAGGACGACCGCGATCGCTGGCAATTGACGCCCGCAGGCCGCGCCGTGCTGCGCGGTGAAGCCGAACTGCTGTTGCGCGGGGAGATGCAATTGCCCTCCGGCCGCAGCGCCAATATCCGCAAAAGCCTGCGCGAGATCGAGACGGCGGCGGATGATGATGCGGACATGCGCCAGCGCGCAGAATCGGCGTTCCAGCGCAGCCGTTCGTCGGTGCTCTCGCTTGATGATCTCACCGTGGATCAGGCGCGCCTATTCGCCGCGCTCAAGGCCGAGCGGCTGGCGCTCGCCAAGGCGCAGAAACAGCCGCCTTTCGTCATTTTCCATGATGCCGTGCTGGTCGAGATCGCACGGCAGGCGCCGCGCGACGAAGCGGGCCTTCTGGCGATCAATGGCATCGGCCCGGCGAAGGCCGCGCGCTATGGCGAGGCGATCCTCGCCGTGGTCGCGCGTGGCAAATGACGCGTGGCAAGTGAGATGCGCGGAAGTGAGGCGAGCGGTGAGAAACGTCATGAACGAGGAAACGGCGCCACCACCACTGACCCGCCGGGAAATGCTGTGGATCTTCTCGGGCCTGCTGCTCACCATGCTGCTGAGCTCGATGGACCAGACCATCGTCGCCACGGCCATGCCGACGATTGGCCGCGATCTCGGTGATGTCGACCATCTGCCATGGATCGTCACCGCTTATCTGCTGGCGGCGACTGCGGCGACGCCGCTTGGCGGCAAGCTCGCCGATATTCATGGGCGCCGGATCGTGCTGCTCGGCGCGCTCGGCCTGTTCTTTCTGGGTTCGATCGCCTGCGCCTTGTCGGGCTCGATGACGGCTTTGATCCTCGCGCGCGGGCTGCAGGGGCTCGGCGGTGGCGGACTGATTTCGCTGGCCCAGACGATCATCGCCGATCTCGTCACCCCGCGTGAGCGGGCGACCTATCAGATTTATATTGCCTCCGTCTTCATGGCATCGAGCCTCGGCGGGCCGGTGCTCGGCGGTTTTTTGGCAGAACACGGCCATTGGTCGCTGATCTTCTGGATCAATATTCCGTTCAGCCTCGCGGCGCTCTTCATGAGCGGCAAATATCTGAAGAAATTGCCGCATTATGAGCGTCCGCACCGCCTCGACCTCGCCGGCGCGGTGCTTTTGCTCACCGCCACGACGAGTCTTCTGCTGGCGTTGAGTTCGGCGGGCCAGCGTGGCTCGGGCGTGCCTTTCGTCCTTGGCCTCTTCCTTCTCAGCCTTGCGAGCTGGTGGGCCTTGATCTTGTGGCTGCATCGCGCCGAGGAGCCGCTGATTCCCATCAGCCTCCTGCATGATGGCGTTGTCGCGCGGGCGACGCTTGGCGCCTCGCTCAGCATTGGCGTCTTCATCTCCCTGTCCATCTACATGCCGCTCTATTTCGAGGCGTTGCGTCATTTGAGTGCCAGTGAATCCGGCCTTGCCTTGCTGCCGCTGATGGCTGGAACCGTGGTCGGCGCGACCCTTTCGGGGCGGCTGATGGTGCGCATCGCTCATTACCGTCTGGTGCCTTTGTGCGGCATCGCCATCGCCTTTATGGCGACCGTGGTTCTGATTTTTGCCGCTAGCCGCTTGGCCTTACCGGCTCTGTCGATCCTGCTCGGCTGCGTCAGCCTGGGGCTCGGGCTGGTTCTGACCATTTCCACCGTCGCGGTGCAGAATGCGACGCCATTGCATCAGCTCGGCACCGCGACTGCGGTGATGAATCTCTGCCGCCAGCTCGTCGCGGCGATCATCGTGGCTGTGTTTGGTGTGATGATCCTTGGCGCGGGACGGGGCGCCGAGACGCTTTCCGCCGCCGGTCTCGACGCCGGGGAAGCGGCCGCGCTTGGCCTATCTTATACGCGTGTCTTCATCGCCGCCGCCGGTCTCATGGTGCTTGCCTTCATCGCTTATCTGCGTCTTGAAGAGCGGCCGCTGGTCGGTTCGCGCGCCAGTGCCTCCTCCACCACCTCGGCCTCCCACGGAGAGAGCGAAGCGTGAGCAAGCCTGCTTCCGCTTTGCAAGATGATGCTGTAGAGCGAAAAGCGCCACAACAGGGAGCAAAGAATGTCGCAGGTGGAAACCGCCACGCTTGAAACATTGGATATCCTTCGCCTGCTGCAATCGCTTCCGCACCGCTATCCATTTCTGATGGTTGACCGGATCGTCGAGGCGAATGGCGATGAATCCGGCATCGGCATCAAGAATGTCAGCGTTAACGAGCCGCAGTTTCAGGGCCATTTTCCCGAGCGGCCGGTGATGCCCGGGGTGCTCCTGATCGAGGGCATGGCGCAGACGGCGGGGGCGCTCTGCATCAATGCGCATTCCGCTGGTGTGAAGCCGCCGGTCGTCTATTTCATGACGATCGACAAGGCGAAATTCCGCAAGCCGGTCACGCCGGGCGACCGTGTCGAGTTTCACATGCGCAAGACCGCCAACCGCAAGAATATGTGGTGGTACAAGGGTCAGGCCTATGTCGACGGCACCCTTGTCTGCGAAGCGGAGATCGCCGCCATGCTGGCACCGGAGAAATAGGATTTCCGGAGAGGGGCGGGGCTGGCGGCAAAAAACCGGCGCGAACCGGAAGCATGTCCTTGCGCGGTCGCAGGTTCGTGCTCGCGCATCGCTTTGAAACAGTAAGAAGATTTCTCACGCATGACGGGTAAGGGCTCTGGCTTGTGCGAAGGCGGCGGCAGTTCGCGCGAATGGCCCGGTTTTCCCAATCAGCGGAATGGTTTATGAGCGGGAGGTCGCTCCCCGTGCGGGAGCGTGGATCGAAACGTCGAGAACAGCAGCGCGAGTGCTCTGCTGCCGAGTCGCTCCCCGTGCGGGAGCGTGGATCGAAACGGATTCATCTGATCTGTCATGTTCCGACTTTGCCACTTGTCGCTCCCCGTGCGGGAGCGTGGATCGAAACATCGCGCGGCCCTCATCGGTGGTTGATGAGGCTTGTCGCTCCCCGTGCGGGAGCGTGGATCGAAACGCGCCAGATCGGGGGAGAGCGTGGGCACTTGCAGGGTCGCTCCCCGTGCGGGAGCGTGGATCGAAACCGCATTAACGATCGGGATCATCACATCATGATCTTGTCGCTCCCCGTGCGGGAGCGTGGATCGAAACCTATGCCCGGTGGCGCTGGCAATGGTTCGAACTCGTCGCTCCCCGTGCGGGAGCGTGGATCGAAACGGTCGCTGTAGCTCTGGAAATATCTTTGACGTCGTCGCTCCCCGTGCGGGAGCGTGGATCGAAACCGCCCCACGATGGTCGTGGAGTCCATCGTTGAACGAGTCGCTCCCCGTGCGGGAGCGTGGATCGAAACCGGCACTTGCAATGCCGCGCTAGCGTCAATGAAGGTCGCTCCCCGTGCGGGAGCGTGGATCGAAACCTTGAGGGAAGAACCGTCGCGCAGCGATTGCAGCGTCGCTCCGGAGTCCCCTTTTGGAACCGTGATTTTAAGCACCCGATCCTATTTCAGCGTAAGCCTAATCGCTCAGGATCCGGCGCCTGCCCTTAGCCTAGGCGAGAATCGGCAAAGGCCCGGTGTGGCGGAGGCGCCGGGATTTTTGCCTTGGCCCCGGGCGATAAAAACGATAAGCCGAAGCAAGAGCAGTTTCGCAGGGACCGCTGTTCATGCAAGCACCGGATGGCGGCGTGATTTCCCTGCCCCGCCGGAGCCTTCAAGCGGCTCCTGGAGCAGTTCGGATGTTTCCGAACCGCTCCAGAGACAGGTTTCGGGGCTCAGCCGTTGCGCTGGCGGCGAAGCTGTGCTGCGGCGAGGGGAAGGCCATGCCGCCCCGTGGCTGATGGTTCAGCGCGCGGGAGCCCGGGCTGGGGGCTATACTCTCCAGTTTTTGTCAATGCATCGAACCTGCCCGAAGAGTGGTCTCCACTTTCCAGTTTGATGCTGTAGGGTGCCATTGGTGGCACGAATGCCATTGCTTGCGTTAGGGGGAGTCCTCGGTGGAGCCGAACGTTCTCGATCAAACCGAACTCGTCAATCAGATTCTCGAGGTGATCGTCAGCGAGGGGATGGTCGATCGTGAAAAGGTCACGCTCGATGCGACGATCGAGAGCCTCGACCTGAAATCGGTCGATATCGTGATGATCCTCACGGCGATCGAGGAAAAATTCGACGTCTATATTCCCATGGACGCGCCGTTTCATGAAGCGGGCGACGTCAAGGGCCTGATCGACGCGATCGCGGCCTATATCATCAAGGAAAAGTCCAAGACCGAATGACCAAAGAAGGCGGAATGAACGGGGCCGGAGGAAACAACGGGGTGCGGGCGCCGGGCGACAGACGCGTTGTCGTCACCGGCATGGGGGCGGTCTCGGCCGCCGGCGTCGGTGCTACGGCGCTCTGGCAGGCGGCACGTGAAGGGCGCAGCTGCATTGCCGAGACGCAATTCGTGCGGCCCTATCGCGGACGCATCCGCCAAAGTGCCCAGGTGAAGGATTTCGTGCCGGAAGAGCATCTCTCCAAGGATGTGCTGCCGCTCTGCGATCCGGTGACGCAATATTTGCTGGTCGCGGCCGACGAGGCCATGGCCCAGGCAGGGCTCGACCGCACAGAGCGGCAGGGACCGCGCACCGCAACGATCATCGGCACCGGCATCGGCGGGATGCATACGCTTGAGAATGGTCTGCATCTGGCCCTGATCGAACAGGGTCGGCCCTATCCGCTGACCGTGCCGAAACTGATTCCAAGCTCCTGTCCCGCCCATGTCAGCATCCGCTACGGGGCGACGGGACCGAGCTTTGCCGTGGCCAGCGCCTGTTCCTCGGCGAGTCAGGCGATCGGCATCGGCGCCCATATGATCCGCGCGGGCCTTGTCGATCGTGCGATCGTCGGCGGCACCGAGGATTGTCTGACCAATTCCTCGCTGCTCGCCTGGGAAGCCTTGCGGGTGCTGACGCCGGATTTCTGCCGCCCGTTTTCCAAGGGTCGCAACGGCATGGTGCTCGGCGCCGGTTCCGGCGTCTTCATTCTGGAGGCGGAGGACGTGGCGCGTCAGCGCGGCGCATTGGCGCTCGCCGAACTCGCCGGCTATGGCACCTCGACAGATGCCAAGGATCACGTGCGCTCCGATCCGCAGGGGGCCGCCGCCTCGATGGCTCTGGCGCTGCAGGATGCGGGCATCGCACCGGACAGCGTCGATTACATCAATGCGCATGGCACCGGCACTTTCATCAACGACACCAATGAGGCCGAGGCGCTCGGCATTATTTTCGGAGAGAAAAAACCGCCGATTTCCTCCACCAAGCCGATCCATGGCCATGGTCTTGGCGCGGGTGGCGCGCTGGAACTGATCGTGACCGTCAATGCGATGCGTGAAGATATTGCGCCGCCGACGATCAATTTCCGTGAGCCGGATGAAAAATGTCCGGTCGATGCCATTCCCAACGAGGCGCGCGCCATGCCGATCCGGGTGGCTTTGTCCAATTCCTTCGCCTTCGGTGGCATCAATGCGACCCTCGTGGTGCGCAAGGCCGGGGGACCGGGAGCCGGGACAGGCGAAATTACGGCGGCTTGAGATGGCTGCAGCCGCGCCCCTCTTCCCTGAGTGCGAACTTCAACTCGACCCTTATGCGGTGCGGACCGGCCGCGCCGAGGTCGAGGCCTTCGCGCGGGCGACCGGCTGGACCGGCCCGATCGACCGCGTGCCCTTTTCCTTCCCCTTCACCTGGTTGACCGGCCCCGTCCCGCGCGGCGCTATCCTCCGCCTCATCGGCTCCGGGCAAAACACTGAGGAGCACACTGGAGCGGCGCTCCTGCCGGTCCATGAGAGCCAGACCTTCGAGAGCCGCCGTGAATGGCGGATGGATGAAACCTACCGTCTGTCTCTCGTTCTCCGGCGCGAAAGCGAACCGGCCCGGTTGATCCTGCGCGGCACCGTCTCGACTTTGGAGGATGAAAGCTGCGCGACGCTTGAAACGGTGCTGCGGCTCGTCACGATCTCTTGAACCTATCCGTGCCTTTTTGCGCGCACGAAGCTGACGATGCTTCGAGCCCGTTGCGATGACGTTGCCTTGCGGCACACCTACAATTCTCTGAAAATAAAGAATTTTATTGCGTGAAGATGCGGCTGGAGAGAGCACAGGCGTTCCGCCATTGCCTTGATGATCTCGTCATTGCGAGGAGATATTTTCAGGCAATGCTGCAGCGCGGTCATGAGATGTTCATCCCGGATCGCTGATGCTGCCTTCCGCCGCATCCACATCCTTTCGGGGCTTCACCCGGCATTCACCCGCTGTGGGACCCCAAGGCGATGGCGGCTCGGTGTGCCTCGACTTCGCGTCCGCCCGCCGGATTCGCATGTCCGGTCTCTCCCGGATTCTTCTGGCAATTCTTGTTTGGGAATGCGCTCGTGCGTGCTCCTCACCTGCATCTTCCGCATTTTCATCTGCCGCTGCAATTTCGTGACCGGCCTCTGGCAGGCGAGCCGGCGCCCGAGCGGCCGTTCCATTTCAAGCTCTATATTTGTGAGAGCCTTGCCACGGCGATTCTGATGATCTTCGGCATCAGCTCCGTCACACTGCTGACCGCACCGGGAAGTCCGGTTGCTGACGTGCTGAGAGCATGGCCGCACCTGCAAATCGCGCTTTGCGGCCTGTTTTTCGGCCTTTCCGGGTCGATCGCCGCCTATTCGCCTTTCGGCAAGGTGAGCGGAGCGCATATCAATCCGTCTGTCACCCTCGCTTTTCTACTGGCGGGCAAACTCGTCTGGCTCGATGCGCTCGGTTATTTCGTTGCCCAGATCATGGGCGCGATCGAAGGCACCCTGCTCGTTTCCCTGTTCGGCGATGCGGTGGGGATTTGGGGCCATTGGGCGGAGGAAGCGAGCTTTGCCGCGACCATACCCAATCCTGCCGTCAGTGTGTTGCTGCCGCTGTTCTCGGAATTCTTCGTGACGGCGCTTTTGATCGGCATGCTCTACTGGCTCGCCTCTCATAAGGAAATGCGCTGGCTGACACCCTGGGCCGGAGGGCTGTTCTTTCTGGTGATGAATCCGCTGACGGCATGGCTGTCCGGCAATAGCGTCAATCTTGCCCGCAGCTTCGCGCCGGCCGTCTTTTCGGCTCAGTGGAGCGACTTCTGGATCTATATCATCGGCCCCTTCGGCGGATCGGCGCTCGCCGTCTTCTGCATCAAAAGCCAGATTTTCGGCCGCATCCATCTGTCCGAGGCGCGGCTCATCAATTTCGGCCACAAAGGCCGTGTGCCTTCCCTTGCCAATCCTGAAGTGAGCACTGCGAGCCTTTGAGCGCGCCTCGCGCGGGAGGGATGACAGCCTCCCGGCAAGTTTCGTTGGTCACAGCCTGTGTGATGACCAACGAGATTCGGCGCGAGGCCATGGCCTCGCGCCGATCCGTATTGAACCATATCCGACGAGGATTGATCTACCCGCCGATCCGGCAGGCCTTGCCGGCGAGACCGTCGAAACGGTCGAGCAGCCGCGCGCGCCAGCCATGCAGCGCCTCTTGTTCCGTGAGCAATTCCTGCGGGCTCACGCAACGTGCCCACATGAACATGCCGAACAGACAATAATCAGCATAGGCCGGCTCCTCACCGGCAAAGAACGGCTGGTCCGTCAGCGTGCGGTTGAGCGGCGCCAACACCCGCGTCAGCGTGGCGCGGTGGGCTTCTTTGTCCGCAACGAGTTCCTCCAATGTGCGGCCGAAGAATTTCTCCCGCGTCGCGCGGAAATAGGCGCGATTGGGATCATCGAGACAGGCTGCGATATCGAGAAGGACCAGGGGACCTATAGCCGGCGCAAGGACAGTGTCGGCATAGGTGTTGAAGAAACGGGTCAGCGGAATGGCCTGTGGCGCGCCGAACAGGCTCGGGCGGTCGGCATATTTCTTTTCGAGATGCAACGCGATGCGCCAGGAATCGGCAATCCATTCCTCGCCATCGACGAGCACTGGAACCCGCTCCTGTTGCGAGGCCGCGATCGCTTCCTTCTCGATGAAGCGCCAGGGCAGGGTCGTCACATCGAGCCCCTTATGTGCCAGTGCCATGCGGATTTTCCAGCAGAACGGGCTGAAACGCAGGGCCGGATCAGCGCCGGCGAGATCGTAGAGAATGAGCGACGATGGAATCATTGGAGCCTTTTCCCGATAATGTTGAATTATCTAGTGATTCCCTTGTTTTGAAAGGGCTCCAGTTGTTGACTGAAGCGTTGCTGGATATATCCAAAACGCTCTAGAAATTCCATCTCTGTGCGCTTGAGACGAGAAAATCGCGAAACACCTGGATGCGGGCGACGCTTTTCATTTCCTCGGGATAGACGAGGTAGCATTCGAGTTCCGGCGTCACCGCATCGGTCAGAATCTGCACGATCTGGTTGGTGCGCAGATAATCCGGCAGGACACCGATGCCGACGCCTTCGAGAACGGCTTTCTGCAAGGCGATGATATTGGTGACGGCGAGCGCCGAGACGCGGGGATGTTTGGCATCGCGCCCGATATGCAGGGGCGCGTTGAGATCATCGAGATAGCTCGCCGCGCTGGTGGTGACATCATAGGAAATCAGCCGGTGATGATCGAGATCCTCGATGGTGCGCGGCTGGCCGTGGCTTTTCACATAATCCACCGATGCATAAAGGTGGTAGTGCACCGTGAACAGGCGGCGGCGGATGAGATCGGGCTGGATCGGTTCACGCAAACGCAGGGCGACATCGGCCGCGCGCATGCCGAGATCGAGTTCCTCGTCGGTCAGGATGAGGTGCAGCCGGATCTCGGGATAGAGATCGAGAAATTCGCCGAGGCGTGGTGTCAGCCAGCCGGTGCCGATGGCGACATTGGTGGTAATGCGCAAATCGCCATTCGGCCGTTCGCGGCTTTCGCTCAACCGCGTTTTGGCCTGGTCGAGCTTGGCCATCACATCCTGCACCGTCCGGTAGAGGACCTCGCCCTGTTCCGTCAGGATGAGGCCGCGCGCGTGGCGGTGAAACAGCGGCACTTGCAGGTCGGCTTCGAGCGCGCTGACCTGTCGGCTGACCGCGGACTGGCTGAGCCCCAGCATGGCTCCCGCATGGGTGAAGGAGCCGACCTTTGCCGCCGCGTGAAAGATGCGCAGCTTGTCCCAATCCACCAGTCTTTCCCCCCTGTTTTTCCGTTCCGGTCATGACCGCTTTTTTCAGGCGGACAATAGCAGGCTTGACGGAGGAAGAAAGAGAAGAGGCGCGAGCTTGACCATGCGAGGCGGCTTGTTTCGGGATTTTAGGCGGTGGATTCCTTCCTTCAGGCGGGATATGCGGCCGCATCCCGGCCCGTCAGCCAGGCGATGGCCGAACAGGGCTCCGGTGACACAGGGTCCAGGCGCGTGGAGGCCGGACGGCGAATCAGTCGCAGGCTTGCTTATTCCGCCGCTGCCGGTTGCAATTCGCCCTCTGCCAAGAGCCAGCGTTCGGCTTCAAGCGCGGCCATGCAGCCCATTCCGGCGGCAGTCACCGCCTGGCGATAGACATCATCCGTCACGTCTCCGGCGGCGAAGACGCCGGGAATATTGGTGGCGGTGGAATCGGCTGCCGTCCAGATATAGCCGCCCGTCTTCATGGTGAGTTGGCCCGAGAAGAGTTCCGAGGCCGGATGATGGCCGATGGCGATGAAGACGCCATGGGTGTCGCGTGCCGTTATGGCGCCGGTCTGGACATTTTTGAGCTGCACATGGGTCACGTTCGGCGGCTGTGGCGTGCCGCAAATCTCCTCCAGCGTGTGATTGAACAGGACCTCGACATTCGGCTGTTTGAACAGCCGCTCCTGCAGGATGCGCTCGGCGCGGAACCGTTCGCCGCGATGGATGATCGTGACCTTGCTGGCGAGATTGCTGAGATAGAGCGCCTCCTCGACGGCGGTATTGCCGCCACCGACGACAATCACCTCCTTGCCGCGATAGAAGAATCCGTCACAGGTGGCGCATGCCGAGACGCCATAGCCCTTGAAGGTTTCCTCCGAAGGCAGGCCGAGCCATTTCGCCTTGGCGCCGGTGGCGATGACGAGACAATCGGCCATATAAAGCGTGCCGCTGTCGCCGAAGAGACGGAACGGGCGCTGCCCGAGCTCGACAGAGACGATATGATCAGAAACGAGCCGCGTGCCCATATGTTCGGCCTGGGCCCGCATCTGTTCCATCAGCCAAGGGCCCTGGATCGGCTCGGCGAAGCCCGGATAATTCTCGACATCGGTGGTGATCATCAGCTGGCCGCCCATTTCGATGCCGGAAATCAACACCGGTTCGAGCATCGCGCGGGCGGCGTAGATCGCCGTTGTATAGCCCGCAGGCCCCGAGCCGATGATGAGGATCCGCGCGTGGAGGGTTTCGGTGGCGGACGCGGAGGGATCGGACATGAAGGCCTCGGGTTTGCTGATGGGGTTTAGAGCGTTTCGGATTTATCCAGAAACGCCCCGCTAAAAAACGAGCATTTTTGGAATTTATCGGAAAATGCTCGGATGGATGCGGTGCTCGACCTGGTCGACCCGTGATCGATGAAGCGAACCGGCCTTGGCTCCGATCCGGCCCGAATGATCGGCGGGTGCGAAGCAAGATCGGTGCAGCATCGGTGGCGGGTGGGGCTTGCACCGGCGCGCATCGGCCAGCCGGATATTACCAATGCAAAGGGCCGGCTGTCTGCCGGCCCTCATATAGTTGCTTTGTTTTTCCAAAGCGATCCTGCTCCCGCTGCGCGGATCCGTTTCGGGGTCGACGCTCGGAAGGATCGGGATTGCTTTGGGGATGACGGGGCAGATTACTTGGCGGAGGTCGGAACCGGCTCGAGCGTCAGCGTGCCGATGCCGGCGGCGAGGCTCAGGCCGCTCTGAGCGGTGAGGGACACCGGCTGCAGAGTGAAGGAATTGGCATTGCCGCCGACGAGCGCATTGGCGCCGATGCCGCCGCCGATCGCGAAGCTGCCGACCGCGCCGGTGAAAGTGCCCGCCAGGGGATAGCGCTGCTTGATCGGACCAGTGGTCGAAATGACGGTCCAGATCAGGCGGCCGGGGCCGGTCGCGCCAATATCAAGGCCGAAATTGCGGATGGTGCCGGTGTAGTTTTCGACCGGCAGACGGTGGCGGTGCGGGCGGAAGGAGCAGGACAGAGCCCGGTTGGCGGTAATGACGAAGCCGACGCCGGGAGAAATATTGCATTCGAGAACGCCGACTTCGAGCAGGCCCTGCTGCGGCTGCTGGGCGGCCGCGGGGGCAAGCGCCGCGGCAATACCACCAAGGCCGAAAACGGTCATGAGGGAAATCTTGGAAAGAATCTTGCTAAACATGTTTTGCACTCCTTGCCGTTCACTCCTGTCCGATCCGGACAGGGCTCAAGCGTGATTATGAGCAAGGGTCGCCGCGGCGTCCCCGTTTCCTGCCTCGAATCTGCGCCATTTCAGGAAAAACCATCATTCGAGAGACCGGATTCTCCATGCCAAAAGGAATCCGGCTTCAACGGCGGGCAAAGGCCACGCCTGTTTTGCCACACTGTCAATTGGTGACAAGGAATAGTCTCGGCCGCGATCGATTTTTTTCGCCGGTGTATTCAAAATACCAGACAGTGCGGTGGCGGTTTGCGACGCCGGACGGAGAGGACCCTGCACGTAAGACAGGCAGGGTTCAGGAACAGACCACCAGAATAACGCCATGCGCTTCGCCTAGAAGCTCAGGGCAATCGCTCGCGAATGCGCGGGTGATTCGCGCCTGCCGGGCGTGCTGGAACGTTGCGAATGGCGCCTGACCGCTCCATTTTACCGGAAAAAGCCGTTCCAGGCGTTGCATTTGCGTCGTGATGGTGGAGATGGAAGCGGAATGAAGGCTTCGTTGCGGCAATTTACAACCTTCATCGGCGTGGGTCTCTGCGCGGTTGTTATTCATTACAGCCTGTTGATCGGCCTCGTCGAAGCCGCGCATGTCGATGTCATTCTCGCGGCGCTCGCCGGTTATTGTGGTGGCGGCTTTTGCTCTTATTGGCTGAACCGGCGCCATACCTTTCAGTCCGACCGCTCCCACGCCGAAGCGGTCTGGCGTTTCGCCGTCGTGGCCGGCGTTGGTTTCTGTCTGACCTGGATTTTGATGCTCGGCTTCGTCAGGGGTCTGAGCATTCCCTATCTGGCGGCGCAACTCGTTACCACGCTCATCGTCATGTTCTGGAGCTTCGGCGCGCATAAATTCTGGACATTCGGCCAAACGGGGCCAGCCGTGGCGGAAAGCATCGCTATATTCGATGAAACCTGAGCCTCAAGACCAGGCGGTCAGGATTGCAACACCGGATCCGGCTCGGACGCGAGATGCGCTTGAGCGAAAGATTGGCGTTTGGCGGCATTGGCTGGAGCACCCCGCTGCTTCTGCCGCTTGAGGGGATGCTCCAAGACTTTTCCAGGATAAGGCTATTTCAAGCTTTCTGCATGGAAGCGGGGAGCCTATTGCCTTCGCCGCCGGCCCGAAGGGAGCGGCAGAGGTTCGTCTTCCTCGATTTCTTCGTCGTCCAGTTCTTCGTCGTCGAGGATGATCAATTCCAGGCAGATGGACGGAATCACGCTGGTTTTGACCTCGCCGCTGATTTCCGCGAACCAGACGCAGCGCACGCCGTCCGTATCGGTCCCCGATACTGTCATGGCCGGGCCGCCTGATTTCAATTGCACGATATCGCCTGGCTCGAAATTCATGATTGTGACCTCTCGTTCGGACCCCTGCGCCCTCCCATCGCTAAGGCCGATGCACCGGCAGGGACAGGCCGCGGGATGATGGATGATTTGGGCGAATTTTCAAATCATTCCGCCAAAGAGATGAAAATTGTTGCAAAAACCGCACAAAAACTGCGGGACAAGATCCCCATGCCGGAGGCGTAAGCGCAGCGGGATGGGGCTCATGCCGCGAATCGGCAGCGGAATTTGGTGCCGGGCCAATGGGTTCAGGGCCATTTGACGACTGGGGGAAGCGAGGACAGGATCGCCTCGACATTGCCGCCGGTCTTGAGGCCGAAGATCGTTCCGCGATCGTAAAGCAGATTGAATTCGACATAGCGGCCGCGCCGGATCAATTGCTCGTCGCGATCGGCCTCGGTCCAGGGCAGGACGAAATTGCGCCGCACGATCTCCGGATAGATCGCGAGAAAGGATTTTCCGACTTCCTGAGCGAAAGTGAAATTGGCGGTGAAGGCGGCCTCGTCCTTGACGTCGAAATAATCGAAGAAAATACCACCAATGCCGCGCGGCTCGTTGCGGTGTTTCAGAAAGAAATATTCGTCGCACCATTGCTTGAGGTGCGGATAATCGGCGACGTCCTTGTGTTTCTCACAAGCTGCATGCATGGCCGCGTGAAAATCCACTGTGTCCTTGTCGGTCTGATTGCGGCGCTTGTCGAGCATCGGCGTCAGATCCGCGCCGCCTCCGAACCAGCCCTTGGAGGTGACGACGAAACGGGTGTTCATATGCACCGTCGGCACATTGGGATTGACCGGATGGACGATGAGCGACAGGCCTGACGCCCAGAAACGAGGATCCTCGCTCGCGCCGGGGATCTGATTGGCGAATTCCGAGGAGAAACGGCCGAAGACGGTCGAGGCATGAACGCCCGCCTTCTCGAAGACGCGCCCGGAGAGCAGGGCCATGGTACCGCCGCCGCCCTCGCCGCCCTCGGGATTCTGGCGGACCCAGGCCTGCCGGCGGAACCGGCCGGGCTCGGGCTTGGCGCCGTCGAGGAAGGGGCCGGGCGCTTCCGCTTCGATCGTCTCGAACGCCTGGATGATCTTGTCCTGCAAGGTCTCGAACCAGGGTTGCGCCTCTGCCTTGCATTTGTCGAGAAAGGTCTGCGTCATCTTGCAAATGTCTCCGGAAGCAGCGGGCTGGCGCGGCCGGCTTGAGGCTTGCGCAGCCGGATTGGGGAAGGACCACAAAACTTTCAGGGCAAGACTTGTGGCGGCCGGCTGATTCTTTGGCACTACCATGCCCGCTGATGCCTGAAAACCCGGCAAAATGCCGAGGGGATGGGACTTTTTGTCCATGGCCGAGGCAATAGGGAGCTGATACGCCATTATCGTTCTGTAATTGGGGCGAATACCGAGATCGCTCTGCGATTCGCGTGGCCTTCCTCGCGCGGGGCATGGTGATGGCGGTATCATCTTCTGCTGATGGACATCCTTTCCGTTACGCGCATACGAAAAAGCATCGACCGTGCGAGGATTGGGAGCCGCTTGCCGACCATCTTGCGGCGGTGGCGGCGCGCGCCGAGGAATTTGCCGGCGTCTTCGGCTGTGCGGCGCTCGGCCATCTGCTTGGCCAATTGCATGATATCGGCAAATGTTCGCAGGCCTTTCAGGACTATCTCCGCCATGCCGCCGAGCAGGATGAGAAGGGGCAGGAAAAAAGACACGGCCCGGATCATTCGACAGCCGGTGCGCGCGAAATCGTAAAGCGCGTCAATAACTGGCTCGGCCGTGCGCTGGCCGCTGCAATCGCCGGGCACCATGCCGGGCTCGATGATCCCGGCCGTATCGACGAGCGGCTCGATCCTGCCAACTATAAAGAGGTGCCGGATTACGAGGGCTGGCAGGCTTATGCCGGTCCGGTCACCGAAGGCAAGACGCTGATGCCGACAGCACGGTTCCTGCCGTCGCAGCGCCCCGGCGTGCAGCAGCCTGCCTTCACGCAGGCCTTTCTCACCCGCATGCTGTTTTCCGCGCTCGTCGATGCCGATTTCCTCGAAACTGAAAAATTCATGCAGTATGGCGGGGTGGAACGCGGAATCCACGGTGATTTTCCCGCACTCGCTGCGCGGCTTGCCGCATATATGGAAGCGTTGCAGCAAAAGGCGCACGCATCCGATCTGAACAATTTGCGCGCCGCCATTTTGCAGACGGTCACCGGCAAGGCGGCGATGACGCCAGGCTTTTTCACGCTGACGGTGCCGACCGGCGGCGGCAAGACGCTCGCCTCGCTATCATTTGCGCTCAATCATGCCGCGATTCACCAGCGCAGCCGCATCATTTATGTCATTCCCTATACATCGATCATCGAACAGACCGTCGATGTCTTTCGCACGGCGCTCGATGACCGGACGATCGTGCTGGAACATCATTCGGGCTTCGATTGGGAGCGTGCTCCGGGCTTCGGCAAGATCGGTGATGGCGGCCTTGGCGGCGCACTCGGAAGATTGCGCCGCGCCTCTGAGAACTGGGATGCGCCGATCATCGTCACCACCGCCGTCCAGTTTTTCGAAAGTCTTTTCGCCAACAGGACGTCCGCCTGCCGCAAGCTGCATAATCTCACCAATGCTGTCATCGTGCTCGATGAGGCGCAGACCTTGCCGCAGCATGTGCTTCTGCCCTGCCTCGCGGCGCTCGACGAACTCGTGCGCAATTATGATGCGAGCGTGGTTCTGTGTACGGCGACGCGGCCTGCGTGGCGCAAACAGGATGCAGGGCTGCAAAGGCGCAAAAATGATGGCGCGAAGGAATGTTACGGGCTTGCGATTGCGGACGAAAACGAACTCGCACCCGATCCGCGTCATTTACACACCGCACTCAAACGCACGTGCGCCGAAATCCGCGCAGGCGTGACCACCAATGAGGAAATTGCCGCGCGTTTTGCGGAAAAGGAACGGATGCTGTGCATCGTCAACAGCCGCAGACATGCGCAGGATCTGTTTGCCCTTATCGAGCATATGCCCGGCGCGGCGCATCTGACGACGCTCATGTGTCCGGCGCATCGCCGTGCCGTGTTGGCCGGGTTGCGCCGTGATCTCGATGACGGCAGGCCCGTGCGTCTCGTTGCCACCAGCCTGATCGAGGCGGGCGTCGATATTTCCTTTCCTGAAATCTGGCGCGCCTGGGCTGGGCTCGATTCCATTTTTCAGGCGGCTGGGCGCTGCAATCGCGAGGGCGAATTGCTGCCGGTCCTCGGCCGCGTCGTCGTGTTCGAGCCGGAAGACGACAATCCACCCCATGAACTCAAGATTTTTCGTGAGGCGGCGCGAAGCCTTCTGGAAGATCATGGTGGTGATCTTCTCTCGCTTGAAGCCATCGCCGCCTATTTCAAAGAGCTCTATTTCCGCAAGGGGATCGAGTCGTTCGACAAGACGAAGATCAACGGGTGCGAAGGCGTGCTCCTGGCGATCAACGAGGGAGAGAATGGCCGCGCGCCGTTCAGATCCATCGCTGAATCTTTCCACCTTATTGAAGAGGTGATGGAGCCGGTGATCGTCCCCTGGCATGCGGATGCGCAGGACCACCTCGTCGATGATTTGCTGGACCGTGTGGTTTTTGCGGAGAAACCGCTGCAAGGCGATCTGCGGCGGCTGCAGAATTATACGGTCGGCATACCGAAGAAGATGCGAGACGAATGGTTTGCGCGCGGCGTCCTCACTCCCGTGCGCAAGGAATTCGGCGACGCAATGCTGAAATTGTCCGATCTTGCCCATTATGACCCGAAGCTGGGTGTGCGGCTCAATGAGCCATTGTTACGACGGTCGGAGGAAAATATTTTGTAACGGAAATGATATCCAAACGGCGCATGGTCATCGTTTACGTATGCGGGATGATGTCTCGCTGGCTCTGCCTCTCTCCTTCGGCGGATGACAGAGTGGCGCTTGCGGCTATAAATTTCAAAAACACTACGAATGTTTTAACTCTCTCTTAGGGTATCCCGCAGATTACTTTCATCAAAAGCCTTTTTCCTGCCTGAATGTATTTATTCATTGTTGCGAGGTCATCTGATGCCTTACGGAGTGCGCCTCCATGTCTGGGGGCCGCGGGCCTGTTTCACACGCCCGGAAATGAAGGCGGAACGTGTCTCCTATGATGTCATGACGCCTTCCGCCGCACGCGGCATTCTCGAAGCGATCCATTGGAAACCGGCGATCGTCTGGCGCGTCGATCGCATCCATGTTCTGAAACCGATCCGGTTTCAGAATTTCCGGCGTAATGAGGTCGGCGACAAGGCAAGCGCCGCGCTTGCCGGGCGCGCCATGCGCTCGGGCGAACTCGGCGGCATGGGAATCGAGATTCAGGCAAACCGGCAACAGCGTGCGACGACGCTGCTGATTGACGTCGCCTATGTTATCGAGGCGCATTTCGATCTGACCGGCAATCCCGGCAAAAACACGCCGGATAAGGATCTGGGCGAAAAGGACCTTGGCGCCAAACATATCGCCATGTTCAACCGCCGCGCGGAACAGGGCCAGTATTTTCACCATCCTTGCCTCGGCACACGGGAATTCGCCGCCGATTTTGCTCTGATCCCCGAGGGCGCGCCGCTGCCTGTCTGTGAACTTCCGGCCGATTCACGCGATCGCGATCTCGGTTGGATGCTGCATGATATCGACTTCGCCAATAACAATACGTCCCGCTTCTTCCGCGCGCGGCTTCAGGACGGGATCCTCGATGTCAATCGCTGTATTGCCGAGAGTGGATTGGCCGCATGAGCATTCTCGAAGCGCTCGATCATTATTACGATCGCATTCCCGATGCCGTGGCGCCGGGCTGGTCACGCGAGCCGATCGGCCTCGTCCTCGAATTGCGGGCGGATGGAACATTGAGCGAGGCCAAGAGCTGGCTCGATGGCCGCAAGGCGCGCATCGAATGCGTGCCCAAATGGTTCGGCCGCTCGGGCAGTGGCTCGACGCCTTATTTTTTGTGGGACAATGCCGCTTATGTGCTGGGTTTCGGCCCCAAAAATCCGGCCAAGGCGATCCGCGACCATGCGGCTTTCAAGGAATTGCATCTTGCCGAACTCGCCGGGGAAACGGATGCAGGGCTGCATGCGCTGGTGCTGTTTCTACAGCAATGGACGCCGGAGCGGATCGATGAACTGAAACGTGGCGAGAAGGAACTCGCGGTCAATCTCGCCTTTCAATTGAGGGGCGATGATTGCCTGCTGCATGAACGTCCGGCCGCGCGCGCCCATGTGGATCGATTGCGATCGAAGAAACCGGCGGATGAGATTGCGCCTGCATCACAGGATGCTCCGAAACGCACCCGCAAACAGGCAGCTGCCGATGCGCCTGCCGAAGGTTTCTGTCTCATCAGCGGTCGTAACGGCCCGCTGGTGCGCCTGCATCCCAAAATCAAGGGCGTGGATGACACCGCCTCGGCGGAAGTGCCGCTGGTTTCCTTCAATGTCGATGCCTTTACCTCTTACGGCAAGGAGCAGGGTTACAATGCGCCGACATCCGAAGCGGCCGCCTTCCGTTATGGCGCGGCGCTGAATACGTTGCTTGCGCGCGGCGGGCGCCATCGCCTGCGGGTGGGCGATGCCACCGTCGCCTTCTGGGCCGATGCCTCGGCGCTCGACGCCGCCATAGCGGAACAGGCGGCGCGACAGGCCGAGGATATGTTCCTTGGTGCTTTTGATGACCATGCGCCGGACGAAGCCGTGAGCGAGGAGGGCCAGTCCGCGCGGGTCCGCGAAAAGATAGAGGACCTCGCCGAAGGCCGGGCCGTCAAGACGCTCGATCCGGCGCTGAAATCGCAAATCCGCTTTTATGTCCTTGGCCTCTCGCCCAATGCCGCGCGTCTCAGCGTGCGTTTCTGGCTGGAGGATACATTCGGCGCGGTCGAGGCGGCGCTTGCGAAACATGCCGAAGATCTCGCCATAGAGCCCGTGCCCTGGCGCGGGCGGCCGCCTTCGGTGCAGCGGCTTTTGCTGAAAACCACCGCCTTGCAGGAGAAATGGGACAATATTCCCAAAAATCTCGCGGGCGAAGTTCTACGCTCCGTGCTCACCGGCACGGCCTATCCCCGCACTTTGCTCGCCACCGCGCTCATGCGTCTGCGCGCCGCGCCGCATCTCGCGCGTTTCGGCTGGCATGCTGCCGTCCTCAAGGCCGCACTCAATCGCTTTCACCCCGAGGAGCCCCTGCCCGTGTCGCTTGATCCCGACAATCCCAGCCCCGCCTATCACCTCGGGCGGCTGTTCGCCATGGTAGAGGCGGCGCAATATGCCGCGCTCGGCCGTGTCAACGCCTCCGTCGCCGACCGCTATTACAATGCCGCCTCCTCGACGCCCGCCCATGTCTTCGCGACTTTGATCCGTGGCGCGCGCACCCATATCGCTGATGCCCGCAAGCGGGGTCGCGGCCTGTGGATCGATGGGCATATGCAGGAGATCATCAATCACCTGCCGCCCGATCTCCCCAAAAGCCTGCATGCGGAAGATCAGGGCCGTTTCGCCATCGGCTATTATCATGAGCGCGCGGCGGGTTTCGCCAAGGCGAAGAAGGATGAGAACGGCGAAGAGGCCAATCGTGACAATGAGGATGGAACCCAATGACACATGCCGACACATTGGCTGAAAGCCGCGCCGACGCGCTGACAAAGCGTCACGAATTCATCCTCTATTTCGACGTCAAGAACGGTAATCCGAATGGTGATCCCGATGCCGGCAACATGCCGCGTATCGATCCCGAAACCGGTCTTGGCCTCGTTAGCGATGTCTGCCTGAAGCGCAAGATCCGCAATTATGTCGAACTCGCCAAAGCCGACGCGCCGCGCTATCGAATCTATGTTACCGAAGGCGCGATCCTCAACGAGAAACATCGCGAAGCCTATCTGCGGGAATATCCCGGCGACGAGACGGTGAAGAAGGCAAAGACCTTGACGCCGGATTCTGATGAACAGGCGGCGCGGATTCGCGATTTCATGTGCGATAATTTCTATGACATCCGCACCTTCGGCGCGGTGCTCTCCACCAAGATCAATGCCGGCCAGGTGCGCGGGCCGGTGCAGATCACCTTCGCGCAATCGGCCGAGCCGATCCTGCCGCTCGAAATCTCGATCACCCGCATGGCGGCGACGAGCGAGCAGGAAAAGAAGGAACGCGCAGAGGGCGATACCGGCGAGGAAAAGCGCGGCGACGCGCGCACCATGGGCCGCAAACATATCGTGCCCTATGGGCTCTACCGCGCCCATGGCTTCATTTCCGCGCCGCTCGCTGCCCATCCGGTCAAGGGCACCGGCTTTACCGAGGGCGATCTCGCGCTGCTCTTTGAGGCGCTGACCAATATGTTCGATCAGGATCATTCGGCGGCGCGCGGCGAAATGACGGCGCGAAAACTGATCGTGTTCCGCCATGCGAGCCAGCTCGGCAATGCCCCGGCGCATACATTGTTCGATCGCGTGAAGACGCTGCGCGCCTACAAAGGCGAGCAGCACCCGATCGGGGATGAACGCACCGGCAATTGGCCGGTGGCGCGCTCCTTCGAGGATTATCATATTGCGATCGACCGCGAGACCCTGCCCGAAGGCGTCGAACTCATCGAACTCTTGTGACTCCGCGACAGGAACCCGAAAGCGGGGCGGAAGCCATGCCGGCTTCCGCCTGCGTGCCGGCCGGTGAGGGTGGCCTCGATGATCCCATCCCTCTCTCGGCCATGCAGCACGCAGTCTATTGTCTGCGTCAGGCGGCGCTGATCCATCTCGAACAGGCGTGGGAGGAAAATTTCTTCACCGCCGAAGGCCGCGTGGTGCACGAGACTGTGCATGAGCCGGGATTGCGGCGGGTGAAGGGGCTGCGCCGCGTCACCGGCCTGCCGCTCGTCTCGAAACGGCTTGGTGTTGCCGGTATCGCCGACCTCGTCGAATTCCGCAAGGATGAGGCGGGCGAGACGGCCTTTCCCGTCGAATACAAACGCGGCAAGCCGAAAAACCATCGCGCTGACGAGGTGCAGCTCTGTGCCCAGGCGTTTTGTCTCGAAGAGATGACCGGACGGCCGGTGCCGCAGGGGGCTTTGTTCTATGCCGGGACGAAGCGCCGCGTCATCGTATGTTTCGATGCCGGGCTGCGGCAGCTGACGGAGGCAACGGCGGCGCAATTGCGGGCTTTGTTTGCCTGCGGCCGCACGCCTCCCGCCGTCTGGCAGGCGGCGCGGTGCCGCGCCTGCTCGCTGCTTGATCTCTGCCAGCCAAAAACCTCGGGACAATCGGCGCTGGTCTTTCGCGACAGGATGATCCGCGAGGCACTCGACGGTGCGGATTCTCCCGGTGGAGATGCTGGGATGCGCGGGGAGAGCCCATGAAGAAGCTTTTAAACACTCTGTTCGTCACCACGGAAGGCATGGCCTTGCGCAAGGATGGCGAAAATCTCGTCGCCGAAATTGATGGCGCGGAGCGTTCGCGCGTTCCGTTTCACATGCTGGGATCGGTGATTGTTTTTGGCGCGATCCTCGTGTCGCCGCCGCTCATCCAGGCGCTCGCCGCTTCCGGTATCACGCTCGTCCTGCTCGATCGCGTGGGGCGTTTTCAGGCGCGGGTCGAAGGTCCCGTCAGTGGCAATGTCCTTCTGCGCCGCGCCCAATATCGCGCCTCCGATGCGCCGGACGAGATCGTGCGCAGTTTCGTGCTCGGCAAGATCGCCAATCAGCGCGCCGTGCTCCAGCGCGGCCTGCGTGATCACGGCGATGCCATCGCGCCGGAGAAAAGAACGCGGCTCGCGGGCGCGATCGACAGGCTCGGCGCGATCCTGCAAAGGGTCTCGCGCATACAGGAGGGCGCTGATGTCCTGCGCGGCGCGGAAGGTGAGGCGGCCTTCTGCTATTTCGATGTCTTCGATACATTGATTCGCGTGGATGAGCCGGAGTTGCATTTTCACGGGCGCTCACGCAGGCCGCCGCTCGATGCGGTGAATGCGCTGCTTTCCTTTCTGTATACGCTCCTGACCCACGATTGCCGCAGCGCCGCGGAAAGCGTGGGGCTCGATCCGGCGGTGGGCTTTCTGCATCGCGACAGGCCGGGCCGGCCGAGCCTCGCGCTCGATATGATGGAGGAATTGCGGCCAGTTTTCGCCGATCGGCTGGTGCTGTCGCTGATCAATCGCCGCCAGATCGGTGCCGCTGATTTCGAGACGCGCGATGGCGGCGCCGTCGTGCTGACGGACGCGGCGCGGAAAATCGTGCTGACCGCGTGGCAGGAGCGCAAGAAGGAGGAGCGGCGTCATCCTTTCCTGCAGGAAATGGCGCCGCTCGGGCTCGTGCCTTTTCTGCAGGCGCAGATGCTCGCGCGGCATCTGCGCGGTGATCTCGATGCCTATCCGCCGTGGTTCTGGAAATAATCGATGCGGATCGGAGGCATCCATGCTCGTGCTCGTGACATATGATGTACGCACTAGCGATCCAGGCGGCGCCGGCCGTCTGCGGCGGGTGGCCAAAGCCTGCCGGGATTATGGCCAGCGGGTGCAATATTCGGTCTTCGAGATCGAGGTCGATCCGGCGCAATGGGCGTTGCTCAAGGCGCGGCTCGAAAAGTTGATCAAGCCGGATACAGACAGTTTGCGTTATTATTACCTCGGCGCGAATTGGCAACGCCGGGTGGAACATATCGGCGCCAAGCCCGCGGCCGATCTCAATGGCGTGCTCATCGTATAGAAAATCCGAAGAGTCCGGCAGGGCGCACCGCGACCATCGTCTTCAGGATTGGATCCATGAAGGCGGGTGATGAAGACGTGTCGAAAGGTTTGAGACTGCCGTCTCTGGCGAGCCGTGATCTCGCGCGAACCCATAGCGTGACCGCCTCTCGGCGAAGGTTCGCGCAAATTGTAGCGCATTGGAAATAAATGTATTTCTTTCATAAGTGGTGGATGCGGCCGACCGATTGCGGGCGCCCGCTCATTGGTTCGCGCTATTGGGCTGATTTCTTTTTCAATCAGAGTGGGTTATCAGCAGGAGGTCGCTCCCCGTGCGGGAGCGTGGATCGAAACCACGA
>NZ_KN050689.1:0-90464 GCF_000745425.1 Beijerinckia mobilis | reverse complement strand
CGGTCGCTCCCCGTGCGGGAGCGTGGATCGAAACAATGCCGCTTAAACTCGTCTCGCCCAAAGAGGAGGTCGCTCCCCCTGCGGGTGTATGTATCGAACGTCATGTTGGCGGACTTGACAATGGGCTCGCAGGTCGCTCCCCATGTAGAAGTGTCAATTAAAAACGCGAATCACATATCAAACTAAACAGATCGGCGCGTCATTTCTTATGCCGAATAGTCGCACGTCTCTATTTTTACACGTAGTTAAAATGAATATTTAGTAAACACATGATGCTTTAATAGTTTGTGTTCCTATTCGTGATATATTTGTAGCCAGTTTTATTGTTGTTGCCGCTAATATTCATGCTTTAATTGGTGTTTGTATTCAGAAGTTTCCTAAATTCAAAACCGCACAAAAACTAATTGATAGGAGAATGTAAATGTCTGCCGATGAAATTAGTTTTGTCATTGTCATTCTCTCGGCGGTTTTGATTTCCGTGATCGGCATATTAATCATTGTCGGGTTCGTTTCAAATTTGATTAAAATTATCCGCTTCTTGAGGGGTGGACATCCTCGCTCGCCGATTTTGTATGTACGCGTTATTGGCGTTGTCCTGTTCCCGATTGGTGTCGTCTTGGGTTATGTATGAGAAATAAATATCAATGATCGTTTTGATCAGAGGCTACGCGCTTCGGTATGAATCCTGATCTGGAAGCGGGAACCTCATCGCCAAGGGCATGCCCCTGCGGCAGCCTGCGTCCTTCCTTGCAAAACGCTGGAAACTCCTCCCTTTGGCCCCGCTTGCTCTTTCTTTGGCGCGGGGCTACCTTGTTTAACGGCCAAGGGGTGCTGTCTTCTCGAAGGAGACGGCTGAGATCATACCCATTGAACCTGAATCTGGGTAATGCCAGCGCAGGGACCGGCTTTATGCGGCGATCGGTTGTCCGGTCCCCATGTCCGCCTCTGCATCAGCGCCTGAACCCGGAGTCCTTGTTCCCCATGCGGGTGACCGCCTGAGGAACGAGCCCATCCTTGGAAGATCAGAGCACGTGAAACGTCAAGCGGAGGAAGCCGGCTCATGAACATTCAGCACAAACGCTCCAGTCTCGTGCCCGAGACGGTGACCTGCGGTCCCCTGCCGGGATCACGCAAGGTTTATCATCATCCGCAAAACCATCCCGAACTGTCCGTGCCGTTCCGCGAAATCGCGCTCGATCCTTCCTCGGGCGAGCCGCCAGTCCGGGTTTATGATGCTTCCGGCCCCTATACGGACGACGCTTTCGCGCCCGATCTCGCCAAGGGTCTGCCGCGCACCCGCGCGGCCTGGCTGGGGAAACGCGGGGGTCATGAGGCCTATGAGGGCCGGGCGGTGAAGCCGGAGGATAATGGTTCGGTGTCCCCCGACCGTCTGGTGCCGCCCTGCCCCGCCAATACAGCCCCTCTGCGCGGCGTCGCGGGCGCCATGGTCACCCAATATGAATTCGCGCGAGCCGGCATCATCACCGAGGAAATGATTTTCGCCGCCGCGCGCGAAAATCTTGGCCGCGAGCAGGCCGTCGAGGGGGCTGCGGCGCGCATTGCCGATGGCGAGAGTTTCGGCGCCTCGATCCCGGAATTCGTGACGCCGGAATTCGTGCGTGATGAGATCGCGCGCGGGCGCGCTATCATTCCCGCCAACATCAACCATCCCGAACTCGAGCCGATGGTCATCGGCCGTAATTTTCTCGTCAAGGTCAATGCCAATATCGGCAATTCGGCGGTGACGTCCTCCGTTGCCGAGGAAGTCGAGAAAATGGTCTGGTCAATCCGCTGGGGCGCCGATACGGTGATGGACCTGTCGACCGGCCGCAACATCCACAATATCCGCGACTGGATCCTGCGCAATGCGCCGGTGCCGATCGGCACTGTCCCGATCTATCAGGCGCTGGAAAAAGTCGATGGCGATCCGATCAAGCTCACCTGGGAAGTGTTCCGCGACACATTGATCGAACAGGCCGAGCAGGGCGTCGATTATTTCACCATCCATGCGGGCGTCCGGCTTGCTCATGTGCCGCTGACGGCGCGGCGCACCACCGGCATCGTTTCGCGCGGTGGGTCCATCATGGCGCGCTGGTGCCTCGCGCATCACCGCGAGAGCTTCCTCTACGAGAAATTCGACGAAATCTGCGACATCATGCGCGCCTATGACGTCTCCTTCTCGCTGGGCGACGGCCTGCGTCCGGGTTCGATCGCCGATGCCAATGATGCGGCGCAATTCGCCGAGCTCGAAACATTGGGCGAACTCACCAAAGTGGCCTGGGGCAAGGGCTGTCAGGTGATGATCGAGGGCCCCGGCCATGTGCCGATCCACAAGATCAAGATCAATATGGAAAAGCAGCTCAAGGAATGCGACGAGGCGCCTTTCTACACGCTTGGGCCGCTAACGACCGATATTGCACCGGGCTATGATCACATCACCTCCGGCATTGGTGCGGCGATGATCGGCTGGTTCGGTTGCGCCATGCTCTGCTATGTCACGCCGAAGGAGCATCTGGGCCTGCCGGACCGCGACGATGTGAAGACCGGCGTCATCACTTATCGTATCGCGGCGCATGCGGGCGATCTCGCCAAGGGCCATCCGGCGGCGCAGATCCGCGATGACGCGGTCTCGCGCGCGCGGTTCGATTTCCGCTGGCAGGACCAGTTCAATCTCGGCCTCGATCCGGAAACGGCGGCGCATTTCCACGATGAGACCCTGCCCAAGGACGCCCATAAGGTCGCCCATTTCTGTTCCATGTGCGGCCCGCAATTCTGCTCGATGAAGATCACCCAGGATCTGCGCGAGGAAGCCGCCGCCATGGCCGCGGAGGCCGAAAAAGGCATGGCCGAAAAGAGCGCCGAATTTCTGGAGAAGGGCGGCAAGCTCTACGTGTAACGGAATTGTCGAATTGTTTTGATCTAACCGGGCGCCGCTGATAGCCGCGCCCGGATTCCTCTCTTTCACGAGAAGGCGTCGCAAGCCAGCGTTTTGGGAGCGACATTTTTGCCCTATTCCAGCACCATTGCCGGTACGCGCTACACATTCCCCGATTTGCGCACATTGCTTGCCTGCGCCTCGCCACCCCGCGCGGGCGACAGGCTCGCGGGGCTTGCGGCCGAGACCGCTGAAGAGCGGGTCGCTGCCCGCATGGCGCTGGCCGATCTGCCGCTGAAGATCTTTCTGGAAGAGCCGCTCATCCCCTATGAGCAGGATGAAGTGACGCGCCTTATCATGGATACACATGACGCGGCGGCTTTCGCGCCCGTCGCCTCGATGAGCGTCGGCGCATTCCGCGATTATCTCCTGTCGGATGCCGCGACAACGGAAAGCCTGCGCGATCTCGCGCCTGGGCTCACGCCGGAAATGGCGGCGGCGGTCTCCAAACTCATGCGCAATCAGGATCTGATTGCGGTCGCCAAGAAAATTTCCGTTGTCACCCGTTTTCGCACCACCATCGGCCTGCCCGGACGGCTCTCGGTGCGGCTGCAGCCCAATCATCCAACCGATGATCTTGGCGGCATCGGCGCCTCCATTCTCGACGGGTTGCTGTATGGCTGCGGTGATGCCTGCATCGGCATCAATCCGGCGACTGATAGCGCGGCGCGCGTCATGGCTCTGTTGCAGTCTATCGAGGATTTGCGGCTGCGTTTCTCCATTCCCATACAATCCTGCGTGCTTTCGCATGTGACGACCACATTGGATGTCATTGCCAAAGGTGCGCCTGTCGATCTCGTGTTTCAATCGATTGCTGGATCGGAGGCAGCGAACCGCGCCTTCGGTGTCGATCTCGCTTTGCTCGATGAAGCCCATGCGGCGGTGCAAAACCTTGGCCGGGGACCCGACGGCGCCAATCTGATGTATTTCGAGACCGGCCAGGGTGCGGCGCTTTCCGCCGAGGCGCATCATGGCGTCGATCAGCAGACGATGGAGGCGCGCGCCTATGCAGTGGCGCGGCGCTATCACCCGCTTCTCGTCAATACGGTAGTGGGCTTCATCGGTCCCGAATATCTCTATGATGGCAAGGAGATCATCCGCGCCGGGCTCGAGGATCATTTCTGCGGCAAGTTGCTTGGCCTGCCGATGGGCGTCGATGTCTGCTACACCAATCATGCCGAGGCGGATCAGGATGATATGGACAACCTCCTGACCCTGCTTGGTGTCGCCGGCTGCACATACATCATGGGCGTTCCGGGCGCCGACGATATCATGCTCGGCTATCAATCGACCTCTTATCATGACGCGCTTTACATACGCTCTGTGCTCGGTCTGAAACCGGCGCCAGAATTCGAGGACTGGCTCACCGCCATGGGCATTATGGATGCGGCGGCGCGTATCCGTCCGGTGACGGGAGAGACACAGAAGCTGTTGGCGGCATTGCCATGACCAGCGCACCGCCTGATGACGATCCTTTCGCCTTTCTGCGCGCGAAAACCAAAGCGCGCGTGGCGCTCGGGCGCTGCGGCGATGGCTTGCCGACCACGCGCCTTTTGGAATTTCAGCGCGATCATGCCCGCGCCCGCGATGCGGTTCACGCCGCGCTCGATGTCCCGGTTTTGTCCGCCGAGCTCGTCGCAACGGGGCTTCCTGTGCCAATCATTGTGCAAAGCCTTGCGCCAGATCGCGCCACCTTCCTGCAGCGGCCCGATCTCGGCCGCAGACTGGAGGAATCCTCTTCAGCCAAGCTTGAAAAGGGGGATTATGACGTCAGCCTGGTTCTGGCCGACGGGCTTTCTGCCACTGCCGCGCAAAAGCAGGGCGCGGCGCTTTGCGCGTTGATCGGAAAAAGCCTGTCGTTTCGGTGTGCGCCTCCGGTCATTGCCTGTGGCGCCCGAGTCGCGCTCGGTGACGAGATCGCCGCGCGCCTTGGTGCCCACCTCGTCATCGTGCTGATCGGCGAACGGCCGGGCCTTTCCTCGACGCAATCGTTGGGCGCCTATATCACTTTCGCGCCCAAGCCCGGCGTGACCTGGGATGCTGAACGCAATTGCGTCTCGAACATCGGTCCGGAAGGTCTGCCGCTCGCGGAGGCGGCGCGGCGTATCGTGGCGATGACGGCTCTGGCTTTCGGGATCGGCGCCACCGGCACGATGCTCAAGGAGGATGACGCGCTGGCCATGCTCGAGGGGCCCGGCAATTCTTCGCCTATTGACGGCCACCGTGATCTTCAGGGATGATCCTGTTCATCGGGCAATTGTCGCGGGAGTGTTTTATGAGAAGCTCCAAGAAACGCGTCATGAACAGCAAATCCTGGATTGAAGTCGGAATGGCGGGCTGGATGCTCGGCATGGAGACGGCACAAGTAATCACCTTGCGCATGATGAAATTGGCCGCCGGTGGCAAGGTGGCGAAGGCCGAAGCCAAAAGAATGGTGGCGGAAAAGATCAAGGCCAATAGCAATCTCGCCGTGCGCGCCCTCTCCGGCGGGCTTGGCTCGACGCCGCAGGATGTGGCCAAAAAAACGGCGAACCATTATCGTCGCAAGGTGCGCGCGAACCGGAAGCGGCTCTCCGGCGGCTAGAGCGTTTCGGATAGATCCAGACACGCTCCACTTAGAAAATTTAGAGTATTTCTGGATCTATCCGAAATGCTCTAGGGGCGCCCCGCTTGACGGTGCTGTGTCAATGGCTGAGGCTGACATATTGATGCAGCGCCGCCTCGACCGCCTTGCGCTGATCCTTGGTCAATTTGTTGAGCTCGGCGTCGAGCCAGGGATCCTTGCGGCCGGTGGTGCGGGCGAGCAGATGCCATTTCATCGCTTCGACGGGATTTTTGGCGACGCCGCGTCCGGCCACGAGCAGGCGCGCGAGCCGGTTCTGCGCCACCGCATTGTTCTGCACCGCCGCTTTCAGGAAATAGCGTGCCGCTGCGGCTTCATCCTTGTCGACGCCGATGCCGTTGAACAGCATAATGGCATATTCGACCTGCCCCTCGATATTGCCGTTATCGGCCGACTGCCGGATCCAATAAGCGGCGCGGGTCTCATCCTTTTCGACACCATTGCCGTGACGGTAGAGCAGGCCGAGCGCGTAGGCAGCCGGCGCGTCGCCAAGCTGCGCGGCCTGTTCGAAATCCTTTGCCGCCGTTGCGAAATCGGACGCCACGCCATTATGCTCGATCGCCATAATGCCGAGATTGTAGAGCGCGCCCGCATGGCCCATGGCTGCCGCCTTGGTGAAGAGGGCTTTGGCGCCAGGCCGATCCTCAGCCATGCCCGCGCCGCGCATCTTTGCGGAGGCGAGAGCGAAAATGCCCTGGCGGTCGCCATGGTCGGCGGCGAGCTTGTACCAGCGCGCTGCCTCCACGGCATCGCGCCGCACACCGAGTCCCTGCGTATAGAGTTCGCCCATCAGGGTCATTGCCACACCGTCGTTCGGATTGGCATCGATGCGTTTCATCGCCTCGCGCAGGGCGGTCGTGTAATGGCCGCGCTGATAGGCGCCGAAGGCGCGGTCGGCATTTGGAGGTGCCTCTCCCGTATCCGGCCGGTCGGGCATGTCGATCGGCGATGTCAGAAGGGTGTCCCGTGGTTTGGCGCGCGCCGGCTCCAAAGCCGTGGGCATTGCGACCGATTGCGCGAAAGGGTCGGGGATCGACGCACCGGACGGTCCGGCCTGAGGAAACGCCTTTGGAACGGGCTGCGCTTCAGTCTGGGATTCCGATGCAGGACTGTTGGTGTTTGCGTGCCGCTTGTGGCCTTTCGCATCGCCGGGTGCCGTTACCGATTGCATCGCGATGCAGAGAACGAGCACCGGAAACAGCAGGATTTTCCTCATTCCTCCTCCTTCGCCCCGTCCTTCGCTCCCTCGCTCGCCTCGTCCCTGGCCTTCGACATCCTTCATCAAGAAGCCGCCACCAATCGGCATTGTTCCGTAGCCCCGGCAATGGCGGCGGCGGGACCGCGCGGATCTTCCCAGACGCAGCGGCCGAGCGCGATGAAATCGGCGCCCGCCTTGGCGAGCGCCGGCACGGCTTCGAGCCGATGTGCTTGGCCGACACAAGGGACCTGGAAAATCTCGGACCACCAGCCGATCTTTTCCAGAAGATCTTCTAGCGGTTCCTCGACGTCGGGAGATCCGAACAGAAGATAATCCACACCCGCCTCGCCGATGCGCATGGCCGTATCGCGGTCGTGGATGCCGCCGGCGCCGACGATGCGGCGCGGCTGCATGGCGGTGAGAGCCGCGTTCAGGATCTCGATTTCCTGCTCCGTTCCTTCGGGGCATTCCACATGGACGCCATCGGTATCTGCGCGCGCCGCGAGCTGGCTATCGTCGCAGACGAGGCAGGCGATATCCCGTTTCTGCACCAGCGGTGTCAGCGCGCGCACAATAGTCTTGGCATCGCCCTTTGCCGTCTCGGCAATGTGCAACAGGACGCAGGCGATGTCACCGGCATCGAGAGCGGCTTCGAGGCGCGGGGCGAAGGCGGCCGCGTCTTCGATCGGCGGGGTGAACAGATAAAGGCGCGGAGCGGCTTCGGACATGGGATGCGATCGATCGATTCGGAGCTGTTTCAACAGCGTGGCAGGAACGCGGAAAGGGTCGTGCCTTTGCGGTAGATGGAGGGCTGATCCTTATGGCGGATATTTTCGCCGAGAATATGCTCATCGCGATCACAGCATTCAATAAAAGTTGCGGAATCTATCAATCGCTGCGGAACGTGGTTCTGAAACGAGGTCTCGATGAGCACGACTTATTGCGTTGAAGCTTGGCTCCCCGCCGGATCTCATGGATCTCGACAGGTTAGGATCAAGGGGATTTGGGTTGAAAAGAAAGCCCCACGGCGGAGGGGATCCATCGTGGGGCTCACAAAACATCGGGACAAATAGAAAGCTGAGCAAAGAGCGAAGAGTCTGACTGATCGCTCTTTGACCCTGCGAGAGCAGGGCGGCGGCTCTCTGCTATTACGCTGCCGCCTTCTCCTGTGTATCGGACCATTGGCCGAGCGCGGCGAGATAATTCATGCGGGCGCGGTGGGTGAAGGCTTTTTGTCCGGCCGGCTCGTTTTCGGGCTTGCCGCTCCAGGCCTTCTGCGGCGCTGCCTGCAGGGCGCGTCCGTAGGAGAAGGTGATGGCCCAGGGCGTCGGGCCGAGGCGGTTGATGGCGTCGAGATTGGCGCTCGCCTCGACATCCGACTGGCCGCCGGAGAGGAAGGCAATGCCAGGCACCGCCAGCGGCACCGTGTTGCGGAACAGCCGCAGGGTCTCTTCGGCCACCTGCTCGGGGCTCGCCTGTTTGGCGGCCTTCTTGCCGGGAACGACCATATTGGGCTTCAAGACCGTGCCTTCAAGGAAGACGCGGGCAAGGAAAAGCTCTTCATAGACGGTCTTCAGCACCCATTCGGTGACTTCATAGCAGCGCTCGATCGAATGGTCGCCGTCCATCAGAACTTCCGGCTCGACGATCGGCACAATATTGGCTTCCTGGCAGAGCGCCGCATAGCGGGCGAGCGCGGCGGCATTGGCGCGGATCGCGCCATAGGTCGGGATGCCGGAAGCGATATCAATGACGGCGCGCCATTTGGCGAAACGCGCGCCGAGATCATAATATTCCTTCAGGCGGCCAGCGAGGCCGTCGAGCCCTTCGGTAATAGTTTCGCCGGGGAAATTGGGGAGCGGCTTGGCGCCGGCATCGACCTTGATGCCTGGAATGGAGCCCGCGGCTTCGATCAGCTTGACGAGCGGCGTGCCGTCCTTGGCGGTCTGGCGGATCGTCTCGTCATAGAGGATGACGCCGGAAATATAATCGCGCATCGCTTCTTCGGTGCGGAACATGAATTCCCGGTAATCGCGACGGGTGTCGGGAGTGGATTCGACGCCGATCGCATCGAAACGCTTCTTGATCGTGCTGCTGCTTTCGTCGGCGGCGAGGAGTCCCTTGCCGTTTGCGGTCATGGCGATGGCGACTTGCGCCAATTGATCCTTGTTCATTCTCAACCCTCTCTAATGATTGATCCCGTCATGACATGGACGTACGGCGCCCTTTCAGGTTCCGCAAGCAGAACTGAAGATATGGCCCGGCCAAGCCCTAGTATAGGGCGATATATCAACAATGCATGATTCTGATACGAATGCGTGACGCGATATTTTGGGGAAGATCCGCCGGAAGCTTGTAAAACCGGAGCATTTTCGCGTCGAAACAATTGAAAATACTTTCGCTTTCAAGTGGAGCCTCGTGCCGCCATCCAAAATGCACTGCGAATCCGATCTTCAGCGACTGATTGCATGGCGATGCCCGCGACCAGAATTTCTGCCGTGTCTGTCGTTTCACGCATGTTGATGGTGGAAATGCGGCGGGACAGAACCGATTCTCCGGCGCTGGAGCCGTTTCGGTTCGCAAAATGCTCTGGTCTTGAGGGGAGCATTTCTGGACGTATCGGAGAGGCTCAAGAGCATCGCTCGATCCATCGGATTCGCGAGCGATGCTCTTGGATTTGTCCTTTGGATTTGTAAACGCATCAAACCGAAAAGGGATGTCCGCTTTTCGGTTTGATGGTGGAGGCGCTTGGTTTCGAGGAGCGTTCCGGAAACCGCACCGCTCCGTCGGCTGTCGTTGCCTCAGCTCCGGGCAGGAGCCGGGCAGCCGCGATCAGACAGTGAGCTCGGCCGTGCCGCGCAAGGCTTCGACGCCCGGCAGGAGCTTGCCTTCGAGCCATTCGAGGAAGGCGCCACCGGCGGTCGAGACATAAGTGAAATCATCATAGGCGCCGGCCTGATTCAGGGCAGCGATCGTGTCGCCGCCGCCGGCGATTGTTTCCAACGCCGAGACCTTGGTGAGCTGCGCTGCAACCTTGGCGATCGCCACCGTGCCGACATGGAAGGGGGGGACCTCGAAAGCGCCGACCGGACCGTTCCAGACAAGCGTGCGCGCCGAACCGAGCAAAGTGACGATTTTCGAGATCGAGCGCGGCCCGATATCGAGAATCATCTCATTCTCGCTGATTTCATCAATATCGATGGCGCGGGTCGGAATATTGGCTTCGAGCTTGGGCGCGACAATCGCGTCGACCGGCAAAACCAGCTGGCAATTGGCGGCTTCCGCATCGGCCATGATTCTGCGCGCCACATCGGCGAGATCCATCTCGCAGAGCGATTTGCCGATCGGCTTGCCGCTTGCCGCAAGGAAGGTATTGGCCATGCCGCCGCCGATGAACAGATATTCGACGCGGCGCATGAGATTGCCGAGCAGTTCGAGCTTGGTCGAAACCTTGGCGCCGCCGACGATCGCCGCGAGCGGCCGCTGCGGATGCGCCAGCATGCTGGTCAGCATCTCGAGTTCGAGCTGCATGGTGCGACCGGCATAGGCGGGCAATTTATGGGCAAGGCCTTCCGTCGTCGCATGGGCGCGATGCGCCGTCGAGAAGGCGTCGTTGACATAAATATCGCCCAATTCGGCGAGCGCGTCGACGAAAGCCTTGTCGTTCTTCTCCTCTTCCTTATGGAAGCGAGTGTTTTCGAGCAGGAGAATGTCGCCGTCCTTCATTTCGGCGACAGCGCTTTTCGCGACATCGCCGACGCAATCGGAGGCGAAGGAGACGTAATGGCCGAGATGATGTTCGAGCGCGACGGCGACGGGCTTCAGCGAAGTCTTTGCCTCCGGCCCGTTCTTCGGCCGTCCGAGATGGGACAGAAGGATGACCTTGCCGCCCTTCTGCGAGATTTCCCGGATGTTGGGAAGGATACGGTCGATGCGCGTCGCGTCGGTAATGACGCCATTTTCCATCGGGACGTTGAGGTCGACGCGGACGAGCACGCGCTTTCCGGCCACGGCCACGTCATCAAGGGTTGGAAACGGTGAGGACGGTCCTGTTCGTGTCATAGAAGCTCCCCCATTGCGACTGCGGTATCACTCATGCGGTTGGAAAAGCCCCATTCGTTATCGTACCAGGACACGACGCGCACGAAGGTGCCTTCCATGACCTTGGTCTGGTCCATATGGAAAATGGACGAATGCGGATCATGGTTGAAATCGATCGAGACATTCGGAGCATCGGTGAAGCCCAGAATGCCCTTCAAGGGGCCGTTCGCGGCCTGCCGGATGGCCTCGTTGATTTCCTCGGCATTCGTCTTGCGTGAGGCGACGAATTTGAAATCGACGACCGAGACATTCGGCGTGGGGACGCGGATGGATGAACCGGCGAGCTTGCCGTTGAGTTCCGGCAGGACGAGGCCGACGGCCTTGGCAGCGCCGGTCGTCGTCGGAATCATCGACAGCGCGGCGGCGCGGCCGCGATAAAGATCACGATGCATCGTGTCGAGCGTCGGCTGATCGCCTGTATAGGAATGAATCGTCGTCATGAAGCCATGCTCGATGCCGACTGCATCATTCAGCACCTTGGCCACCGGCGAGAGGCAATTGGTGGTGCAGGAAGCATTGGAGACGACGAGATGATCCCTGGTCAGCTTCTGGTGATTGACGCCGAAGACCACGGTGAGATCGGCATTGTCCGCCGGCGCGGAGACGAGCACCCGTTTGGCACCGGCCTTGAGATGGGCGGCCGCCTTGTCGCGGGCGGTGAAGATGCCGGTGCATTCAAGGGCAATGTCGATGCCGAGCGCGGCATGCGGCAATTCGTGGGGGTCGCGCACCGCCGTGACCTTGATCGGGCCGGTGCCGATGTCGATCGTATCGCCGTCGACCTTGACCTCGCCGGGGAACCGGCCGTGGACGGAATCGTAACGCAGGAGATGCGCATTGGTCTCGACCGGACCAAGATCGTTGATCGCGACGACTTCGATATCCTTGCGGCCGGATTCGGCGATGGCCCGCAACACATTACGCCCGATGCGACCAAACCCGTTGATCGCGACTTTCACCGCCATCCGTTAAGCTCCTCTCCAGATCCAATTCGTCTGTAACGCGCCATTTCATTGGCATTGCGCCGCGAATTTCGCAGTTTATGGCGCGTCAATAGGCATTTCGTCAAGTATCCCCATAATTCAACATGTGTGAATTATGGGTGTGAATGTATCGGATTGATGAATATTCCAGAAACAGCCCGAAAGATCGTAGTGGTTTCCGATTTCACGCACATGAAACCAGATTCAATATCGAAAAGTTTTTGCGGCAGGTGGAAAAATAGACCTCTATAATGCTCTTATACCCGCAAAAGCGGCGAAAACTAGAGCGTATACAGAACCGTTCCGTCGGCAGGCTGCGACAGAGGGGCTGTGGGCACATTGTCTGGCCGAGCGCTCGTGGCGGGATCTGGTGCCGGCATGGGGCAGCCAAGGGACGACCCGATCGGCAAGAGGCTCTGGCCGTCGCGGGCTCTTGCTGTAAGGCTCTCCGATCACGATCGGAAACGGTACTTTGTCCTATGTAGACGCATCGGTCCAGTCCAGAAAGAGGTTGCGGCTGGTGCGGTGGCGGTTGAGCCCAAGATACGTGCGGCAAAATGACTGGATTTTAAATCCGCCAATCCTTGAAATCACATTTTACTGCGTCACCATGACGCATGGATCAGACTCTGCACATGATCCGGCAAGTGACTCGTAAAGTGACTCGGAAAGTGATCTGGCAGGGCAGCCGCGATCTCGCCCCAACCCTCCTTTACAATGACGGCAAGCCTTGCGGTGAAGTCTGTTCGGGAGATGCGCCGGAGAAACTTGTGTCACGCTGACCAGACGAATGCCGCCGAGCCCAGGCGAACATGCCTGGCGGCCGCATCCGGAGAGACCCGCATCAGGCAAGCTTGTGCCCGGCCTGATACGGATTCCAAATCAAACCAGCGCGCTGAAGTTCGAAACGGTTGAAATACGCTCCCCGGTCGGCGATGCTCACGGAGACAAAAGGATTGATCGACGCCATGCCCATATCGGATGAACTGGCGGGAAGCCTGAAGCGGATCGAGGCCATGCTGGACAGGCTCGAAGCCGCCAGCGAAAGACGGCTGCGGCAGGACCAGATGCGCAGCGATGCCGCGGCGGAATTGCGTCTCCTGCAGGAAGACCGCTCGCGTCTCGCGCTCGAACTCGATGCCGCCCTCGCCCGCAACGAGGCTTTGGCCGAGGCGCAGGCGGAAGTTTCGGCGCGGTTGCAGAGCGTCGGCGATTCTCTGCAGCTGATCCTGACCCGCACGGAATCCGGAATGGAACCGGAGGCCGACGGGCCTTTTGTGGCCGGTGATGGGGAGCGCCCGCAATCCGATGGTGAGGATGAAACGCACCGGCGTCATGACGATGACATCCCCGCTCCTGCTGCCGATCCGGCGGCCACGCGGGGCCAACATCACGATTGATCGGCTTTTCCAAAATAATCGCCAAAAGAATCGATGGCGTCCCGACATTTGCCGGGACATTGTGCCGGGAAATTTGGATGGAAGCACTTTTCAGCCAATCCGATCATTCGTTCGAAAAGCATTTTGGGTATGAAGAGAATCGCCGCGCGGCTCAAAAGACTTGAAAATGCGCTCATTTTTCAGTGGATCGGTGCGAAAGCCAAACGTTTCGATGGCGATTCATTTCGAGGGGTACGCAGGGTTTCTTGCCTGGCGTCCGAGTTCAGGGGTTAGGGCCTTATGGCGCAAGTGGCTGTAACGATCGCGGGCCGGGTCTATCGCATCGCCTGCGGCGATGGGGAGGAAACCCATCTGCGTGGCCTTGCCCGTCAGGTCGATGACAAGATTGACCAGTTGAAGGGGATCTTCGGCGAAATCGGCGATCAGCGCCTGACCGTCATGGCGGCGATCACGCTTGCCGATGAATTGCTGGAAGCCCAGAGCAAGCTCGCGGATATTGAGGCGGAGCGTGCCGCGGCGGCAGCCCGTATGGCGGCGCAGACCCGTGGCGAAGCGGAATGGTGTGATCATCTGGCCCGTTCGCTCAACGGGATCGCTGATCGAATCGAACGGGTGACGACGCGGCTCAATGCGTCCGAGCGCCCGGTTTCGGATCGTCCCGCGCTCGCAGCCATCCCTCAGGTTTCCCATGGAGCCGCGGCGGGATCGGCGGAGACGGATCCTGCCGAAAAATCTCCCCCCGAGGAGGCGGGAGCCTCGCTCGATACATCCAACTCGTGATCAATGCTCATGGTTGGGATGGGCGGGAATGAACGTCCGGGAAATCTCATCGCCACAAAATCCTGCCGGCGAGCGCGTGAAGAACTGGCATTTTCCCGGCGTCTCGCCTAAATTGGGTCTGCGGCGCTGCGGGGTGCGTGTGGATCTGTTTCCCCGGGGCCTTATCGATCTCTAAGGGAGCTGTCCCTGACTTGGCCCGTGGGCCAGGATAAACGGCGCCCACCTACTTTGTAGGTTCCCGGGATCGATGTCCCACGGCCATCGCGGCCCGTTTCTCTAATCAATCTGCACAAGCGCGGACCTCAATGATTCTTTCCGCCAGCAAGGCGGATTTGCGGGCTCAGGCGCTCGCCCGCCGCGCTTCCCTGTCCGCTGAGGCCGTGGCGGCCTTTGCCCCCTTCCTTGCGGAAACCGGCCTGGCCTTCGCCAAATCGCATTTCGCCGAATCACCTCTCCCTGCGTCCCATGAAGTGGATCTTGTCGGCGCCTATTGGGCGATCGGCGCCGAGGCCGCGACCATGCCCCTCTTATGCGCGCTCGATGATGCGGGCTTTTCGGTGGCTCTACCGGTGACGGGTCCGCGCGGCACGCCTTTGACCTTCCGCCGCTGGCGGCCTGGAGACATTCTCGTCAAAGGCCGGATGGGTATCGCGGAGCCGCCGGTAACGGCGGCTGTCGTTGAACCGGGCCTTCTCTTCGTGCCGCTCGCTGCCGCCGACCGTGAGGGAAACCGGATCGGCTATGGCGCTGGCTATTATGATCTGACGCTGGCAAGTTTCAGGGAAAGCCAGCGGGTCATCGCGGTCGGCGTCTGCTTTTCCTGCCAGATTCTGGACCGTGTGCCCGCCGAGGCGCATGATCAGAAGCTGGATTATCTTCTGACCGAGGAGGGGGTGACTCCCTGTGCATCCCTCTCCGCCTCCGGTTGACTCATGAGCCTTTCGGATGTTTCCGGAAGGCTCGATCAGGAACAGCGAGCGCCCGAACTCCCGGCTTTGCCTCCGGCCTGGGAACGACCATCATCACGGCGGCCGCTGGCCGACACGTCAGGAATTTTCATGCGTCTTCTTTTCATCGGCGATGTCATCGGCCGGGCTGGCCGGGCCGCCATCCTGCAGGATCTGCCGCGGCTGAAATCCGCCTGGTCGCTCGATTGTATCATCATCAATGGCGAAAATGCCGCTGGAGGGTTTGGCATTACGGAATCGATCTGCACCGATTTCCTCGATGCGGGCGCTGATTGCATCACCCTCGGCAATCATGCATTCGACCAGCGCGAGGCTCTGGTGTTCATCACCCGGCAGCCGCGTCTCATCCGGCCCCTCAATTATCCTTCGGGAACGCCTGGTGGTGGCGCCGCGCTCGTCGAGACGCAAAAGGGCGAGAGAGTTCTCGTCATCAATGTGCTCGGCCGGATCTTCATGGATGCGCTCGACGATCCTTTCGCGGCGGTCGAACGCGAACTTTCCGTCTGTCCGCTGGGGGCCGCCTGCGACGCGATCGTCGTCGATTTCCATGCCGAGGCGTCAAGCGAGAAACAGGCTTTCGCCCATGTTGTCGATGGCCGTGTCTCTCTCGTGGTTGGTAGCCACACGCATGTACCCACCGCCGATCACCAGATTCTGCCGCATGGCACCGCCTATATGACGGATGCCGGCATGACCGGCGATTACGATTCCGTCATCGGCATGGACAAGGCCGAACCGATGCGCCGTTTCGTCACCAAATTACCGGGATCGCGCATGGAGCCCGCGGGCGGCCAGGCCACTTTATGCGGTGTCGCGGTGGAAACCGATGGGCAGGGACTTGCGACGCGTGTCGCGCCGGTGCGTCTCGGCGGCAGGCTGGCGCAAACCTGGCCCGACTTCTGGGACGATAGAAACCGTTCTTAAAACAAAATGGCGTTGCCGCGAATTGGACGCGAACCGGATGGAATTGGTCGCGGCTCTCCACGATCGCAGACCTTTCGCACTTAATTGATTTTTTCTACCGGAATAATGGGGATAGGGTTCGGGTGGTCTTGCCCTGGAAGCGCGCTTTCCAACAGGGATAATGGCGATGATGGATTTGGGAGCCGCGGCCGGACCGAAGACGAAATAGGGAAACGAAGGGGGCATTATGGCTGGTGAGCGCCGTCTGCATCTTGGCGCTTTCATGCGCCCGATCAGCATTCATACTGCCTGGTGGCGTTACCCCGGCGCCTATCCTGACGCCAATTTCAATTTCGAACATCTGAAACGTTTTGCGCAGACATTGGAACGCGGTTGTTTCGACGCATTCTTCATGGCGGATCATCTTGCCGTGCTCAATATGCCGATCGAGGCTTTGAAGCGCAGTGCCACTGTCACCTCTTTCGATCCATTGACTCTGCTACCGGCACTTGCCGTTGTCACACAGCATATCGGGCTCATCGCCACGGCTTCGACGACTTACAATGAGCCTTATCATATTGCGCGGAAATTCGCTTCGCTCGATCATATCAGTGGTGGCCGCGCAGGCTGGAACATTGTGACATCGGGCAATCCGGCGGAGGCGCATAATTTCGGTTATGATGATCATCTCGAACATGCGACGCGCTACCGTCGCGCCCGCGAGTTCTTCGATGTCGTAACCGGGCTTTGGGACAGTTTTGCTGATGATGCCTTCATTCGGGATGTTCAATCAGGCATCTATTTCGATCCGGACAAAATGCATGTGCTGGATCACCAGGGCGAGTTTCTGAATGTTCGAGGGCCGCTCAATATCGCCCGGCCGATCCAGGGTTGGCCTGTCATCGTCCAGGCGGGTGCCTCGGATGCCGGGCGGCAGCTTGCCGCCGAGACCGCCGAAATGATCTTCGCGGCTGGCGGCAATATTGCGGGCGCGCGTGCCTTCTATGCCGATGTGAAGAGCCGGATGGACAAGCTCGGGCGTGATCGTGATGATCTCAAGGTCTTGCCAGGCGCTTTCGTCGTCATCGGGGAAACGATCGAGGATGCGCGTGCCAAACGCGCGAAGCTCGACAGCCTTGTTCATTACGATAGCGCGATCGCCTCTCTTTCGGTCGCCCTCGGCACGGATATGAGCCGTTTCGATCCGGATGGGCAGCTGCCTGAAATCCCCGAGACCAATGCCAGCAAAAGCGCGCGGGAGCGTCTCATAGAGCTCGCCGCGAGTGAAAAACTGACGGTCCGGCAATTGGCGCAGCGTGTCGGCGGCTATTCCGGTCTGGGCTTCGTCGGCACGCCGGAGACGATTGCCGATGAGATGGAGGAATGGCTGCATACGGAAGCCGCCGATGGGTTCAATGTCATGTTCTCTTCCGTGCCCGACGGTCTCGATGATTTCGTCAATCTCGTCGTTCCCGAGCTTCAACGGCGCGGCCTGTTCCGCCGTGCTTATGAAGGCAAGACCCTCCGCGAGAATCTCGGCCTGCGGCGTCCCCCCAACCGGTTCTTCGACCGGGCCACGGAGGGATTGCCAGAGGCTTGACGCGCGCTGGCATTTTCACAAGAGAGTATTTTCATGGATCCGCTCGGAAACATGGGAAGTTCGCTGTGCCACAAGGCCTCGACGTCTCGACGCCGCATTATTTGAATTGATTGCCCTTGGCGAGGCCCATGGGCTTGTAGTCGCTGAGATAGGTCGAGCCTGATCCGCATTGGAATAGATTGTTTGTCCCGTAATCGGGATTGAGGATGCGGATCTTGCTGTTGCCGCCCGTCGCCTTCAGGGTGAAGCTATTATCGCTCGTATCCTGGGTGCGGAGTGCGACATTGGGCTTGTTTGCCGTGCCGGTCTGGTCATAGATGGCGGTGAAACTGCCGCCCTTGCCGACATAATTGACCCAGGGTGCGCCATCTAGGGGATAGCAGCTTCTGCGCGCATAGAGACCATCGACCACCATGTTCACATTTTTCTCGGCACTCGACAATTGTCCGAGCTGGAGCAGGGTGATGTCATTATCCGCCGTACTCAGGAGCTTGAGGTTCTTGAAGGTGACGTTGCGATTGACCGCATTGTCGGCATTGACAGCCATGACGACGCCATAACCAAAATTATTGAGCCCGGTATCATTGGTCCAAGTATTACTGATCATCGTGACATTGTCGAGCGCGCAGAAATTGAGAAGGCCGATCTGCCGAGCCGAAGTGCAACCGTTGAGCGTCGAGCTGAAGAGCCCTTTGAGCGAGAATGTATGTCCGGAAGGGCCGCCCCAGGTGGTGCCATAGACATCATAGGTCGGGTTGACGATGGCCTTGTCGACGAGTCCGTGAATCGTCAGGCTGGAGGGAAAATAATTATTCGAAAGCGGCCCCTGATATAGAGCATGGCCTGGTCCCGGTCCCGCGCGAACGAGTGTATCGCCGATTTTGTAGGAGGGGTGGCTGCTGGCATTGCCGGCCCTGCCAAAAGTGCAGCCAGTGATCTTCGCCTCGATACCGCGTGTGCCGATGCCTTGTGAGAAATCGTCGAAATTGACATTGGTGACCCAGATATCATGCGATCGCGAGACGAGATCGGCTTGCCCCTGCAGGAAAATGCCGTAGGAGAGTTCGTTCCAGTAATTGAGGCCGCGTATGCTGATATCGGAAATACGCACCGTATCCGTGCCGCAGCAGGCAATCGCGGCGCACCATTCATAATAATTGAGGATCGCTCCATAGCCGAATTTGTAGGCCGAGCCGTTCTGCGGCTGTGTGTTGGCGCGATGCCAGTCGAAATAGGTTCCGGCATAGACGATCGTTCCTTCCCCCTCGATCGTCACTTCGCGCGTGTTGATTGCGGCGAAGAGCGGACAACCCCATCCGTCGAAGACAAGCGTCGCGCCTTTTGTGAGCTGGAGGACCATGCCTTTGAAGGCGAGCAAAGTCTGGGCGGGTATCGCGCCAGCGCGGATGTAATGGACGCCCGGCGGTACAACGATGGTGGTGCCTCTGACTTTCTGCGCTTCGGTGAAAGCGGACTGGAAGGCGGCTCGATTATCTGTTGCTTTGGCGCAGGCCGCGAGCAGCTTTGCTGCTTCCTCCGGCTTCAGGGATGAGACGGAATCGATGGGAAAATCCTGTACGCTATTGACGGTCACTTGCGGGGCGCCGATGGCCGGCTTGCAGATGAAACCGGCTGCGAGTGCCCCGGTGCCCGAGAGAAATGAGCGGCGGGCGAGAGGCGTATCCATGATGAGAGGAATAGGCATCGATGTCTCCTTCGATCGCACCCGCCCTCTCATTCGGAAAACCTCTGCGCAGAATGCTCCGGTCGCGTCCCGAACTATCGCGCGGCATACGCGACGTGCGTCATCATCCGTTCCCGTGTCATCCCTCCCAGGGTGGCGGCGGGCCGAAAGAACTTTACCGAGCGGACATTGCCGATATGTCGATAGGCCGATGTTTCGATTGGAAAACGCAATCAATCCGCGTAACGCAGAGCCGAATTCATCGCGATTTGACAATCATGACCTAAAGTTTGAAGACGCAGATATAATATCTCTGAATGTAAAAAGCCGGGTGACGTAGCTGAATTGTCTACGAAGGAATGTATAGCTGGTGGAATTTTATGTTTTCTATCATGCAAGATTACGATTTTAATAATTGTATCCTGGCGTAATCATGCCTGTCGCTACGTTAGCGGTGTGGTCGCCGGAAAGCCATTTGTTACCGCACCTTGCGGGATCGCCGCATTCACCGTGCCGGGCGTGGCGAGGTTCGCGCCAGCAAGCCGCCGTCCCGGTCGAAGAGCGCAATATCGAGCACGGTCGGTGTGCCGGCGAGAACTTTCGCCGCCGTCTGCCAGGCGGCTTCGGCGACAGGCAGAGCGAGATCAATGCCGTCCTGCCGCGCGATCTCGAAAGCCTCCTTGGCGCTATTGGCTTTACGGATCGCCTCGCGCAATGTTTCGCCTGCGCCGGGAGGTTGCGCGGCGAGCCAGGCGAGATCGACGCTGCCCCGGCGCGAATGGAGATCGAGAAGGCCCTGACCGAGTTTGGTCAGCTTGGCGAAGCCGCCGGCGATGGTTACGCGGGGCACCGGATGGCGGCGGAGATATTTGAGCAGGCCGCCGACGAAATCACCCATTTCGATCAGAGCCATTTCGGGCAGGCCGTCGATCCGGCGGATGGCATCTTCGGATGTCTTGCCGGTTGCCCCGGCAATATGGGGGAGGCCCGCCGCGCGAGCGACATCGATGCCGCGATGAATGCTGTCGATCCAGGCGGAGCATGAGAAAGGAACGACAATGCCGGTCGTTCCCAGAATGGAGAGCCCACCGATGATGCCGAGGCGTCCGTTCAACGTCTGCAAAGCGAGGCGTGCGCCATCCGGTACGCTGATTTCCACTTCTATGTCGGGGTTTTCGGGCTCGCCGAAGCGTTGACCGGCCTCCGCGAGCGCCGTGTGGATCATGGCGCGCGGCATTGGATTGATCGCCGGTTCGCCGGGTGGCAGCGGCAGACCCGCCCGGGTGATCGTACCGACGCCGTCACCAGCCCGGAAAGTGATGCCGGACCCAGCCGCGCCCCGCCGCACGCGGGCGATGATCAGCGCGCCGTGGGTGACGTCGGGATCATCGCCGGCATCCTTGACGATGCCGGCCGAGGCGGAATCTGCTTCCCGCTGTTCGAAGGCGAGGGAAAAGGCCGGCGTCTGGCCGCCCGGCAGGCGAATGGTCACCGGATCGGGAAAATGGCCGGTCAACAAAGCCTCATAGGCGGCGCGACTGGCCGCCGCCGCGCAGGCGCCGGTGGTCCATCCCTTGCGCAAGGGTGGGTTGGGCGAGGGCGCGCTCGTCTCCCCACTTGAGGACGTGGCCTGGCCAAGGGAATGCCCATCAAGGGAATGCCCAGCCGCGCCGGATTGCGGCGCGCCGGCCAGGGCCTTGCTTCGTGGAGAGGCTTCGTCCCGCTCGCCCATCCTCTTCCTTTGCTTTCCATCCGCGACTGCCCGCACCCGCTCCCTTTCAATAGATCGAATGCTTTTTCAATGGTTTTGATCCGAATTGGAAAGATGCTATCGCGATGCGGCGGGCAGTGCGTATGCGAGAGTGCGGAGAAGGAAAAGTGAAGCAGCATCATTTTCCGCAGGGCCTCGTCATTGCCGCACCACGTTCCGGCAGCGGCAAGACCATGCTCACGCTCGGGCTGATGCGCGCCCTGCGCCGGATGGGTGTTCTCGTCGCGGGGGCGAAGAACGGGCCTGATTATATCGATCCTGCATTGCATGAGGCGGCGACGGGCCGCGCGAGCTACAATCTCGATAGTTACGCTATGCCTGCGGCCTTGCTCGCGGCGCTGGCGCGCGCTGCGGGCTCCGATGACGCTCTGGTCCTCTGTGAAGGCTCGATGGGCCTCTTCGATGGCATTGCCGCGCCCTCCGGTGAGAGCGGGGCGAGCGCCGATCTCGCGGCTTTGTTCGGCTGGCCGGTCTTGCTCGTGCTCGATGTCAAGGGACAGGCTCAGACGGCAGCCGCCATTGCGCAAGGATGCCGCACCTATGATCCGCGCATCCGCATCGGCGGCATCATCCTGAACAATGTGGCGAGCGAGCGCCATCGCCGCCTCATCGCGGGGGCGATCGAAGAGCTCGACATTCCGGTGCTCGGCAGCCTGCCGCGCGATGCGGCCATGTCTTGGCCGGAGCGCCATCTCGGCCTGGTGCAGGCGAGCGAAACTGAAAATCTCGACGCGAAACTTGAGATCCTGGCGGATTTCATTGCTGCGAATGTCGATCTCGCCGCCCTTTGCGATCTGGCGCGATCGGCGCCGGACGATATGGTTTTGGAGCCACGCATGCTGGCGCCGCCGGGGCAGAGGATCGCCATTGCGCGTGATGCGGCTTTTTCCTTTCTTTATCCGCATGTCCTGCTCGGTTGGCGTCAGGCCGGCGCGGAATTCAGCTTCTTCTCGCCGCTTGCCGATGAAGCGCCGCCGCAGGCGTGCGATTTCTGCTGGCTGCCCGGCGGCTATCCCGAATTTCATGCCGGCCGCATCGCCGCCGCATCGGCGTTTCTGGCGGGTCTCTCCCGTTTCGCGATGGAAGGCGATGCAAAAGGGATTCATGGCGAATGCGGGGGCTATATGGTGCTGGGCGAGAGCCTCACCGACGCGGCGGGCACCACACATCGCATGGCGGGTCTGCTCAGTCATGGCTGCAGCTTTGAGAAGCGGCGTCTGCATCTCGGCTACCGCACCGCGCTTCTCGATCGTGAGGGTCCGCTTGGCCGGGCGGGTAGCCTGTTGCGTGGCCATGAATTTCATTATGCGACCGTGACGCAACCGGGCGATGATGCGCCCTTCGCGCAAGTGAAAGATGCGCAGGGCGGCGCCGCACATTCAGGCGGGCGGCGCGGACCAGTCAGCGGCACTTTCTTTCATCTTCTCGCCCCGGCTTTTTCTGTGGAGGCTTCGTGAACGGATCGGAAAGCGCCTCAGGGGATATGGTCTTCAGCGAGCCGATCTGGCATGGCCGCGATATTGAGGCGCGGCTCCTCTACCGCGATGCTTTGATGCTGGTGATCGACAAGCCGGCTGGTATTCCCGTGCATCGGGGGCCGCAAAGCGCCAGTGCCGCCAGGGAAGGAAAGGGCAGCGAAAATCTCGAAGCCTTTTTCGACGCCCTGCGTTTCGGCCTGCCGCGCCGTCCGGCGCTGGCGCATCGGCTCGATCGCGACACTTCCGGCTGTCTGGTGCTCGGCCGCCATCACAAGGCCCTGGAAAAGCTGGCGCTCCTGTTCAAACAAGGAAAGATCGCCAAAACTTATTGGGCGGTGGTTGAGGGTGGCCCGGCCGAGGCGGAAGGTCTGATCGATCTGCCGCTTGGCCGACGCGACGCCGAGCGCGGATGGTGGATGAAGGTCGATCCCGCAGGCGCGCCGTCGCAGACGCGCTGGCGGGTGCTGGCAAGCGCCGAAGGAAAAAGCCTGCTGGCGTTGACGCCGCTCACCGGCCGCACGCATCAATTGCGGGTGCATTGCGCGGCCGTGGGTTTTCCGATCCTCGGCGATCCGATCTATGGCACCGGCCGTAATGGTGTTGTGCCGCTGCATCTCCATGCGCGCGCCATCGAGATTCCACTCTACAAGAACAAGCCGCTGATCCAGGTCGAGGCACCCGTGCCGGAGCATATGGCGGCGGCGCTTGGGGCATTAGGCGAGGCTGTCACCCCCGCCTCCTGATCGTGACAATCAGGCGCCGGCATCAAGATCGGGATCGCTGAGTCCGTGCAGCCTGCGCGCCGCCGCATGGGCGAAGCGCAGCAGCATGGCGCGGCGGGTTGCGGGGGCCATTTTATGGTCGGGTGCGTCGCGCAGGATCATCGCGCCAAAGGCGTCGGCGATGATCAGCCCGGCATCCTGAGGCATGATCTCGGCGGGCATATCCGGCGGAATGGCGAAAGAGAGACGGTCGCAATGGGCGCGATAATCCTGCCATTTCTGGTCGGCGCGAAAATCAGCGATCGAGGATTTGATCTCGATGATATGGATCGCCCCCGTCTCGGAGAGCGCCACGAGATCGGCGCGGCGGCCGGAGAGCAGCGGCAGTTCCGCCACTGTGGAAAAACGCAAGGAGTGCATGAGCCGCCGCGTGCCGCGCGCGACCATGAGGGCGGTTTCCGATTGGCGCCCGTCGGCGGGCGGAGCGAGCGGCGAAATCAGATGTTTCAGCATACGAAAAGTCGCTGTCCGGCAATTGTTTCAAGATCTACGACTGCGCAGAGATAGCATAGATTTCAACAATGCATTTTTTTATTTATTATTTTAATAATCTTACTGAATTCCTTTAATTCCTCTTTTGAGTAGTTATTATTTCTTAGAAATTCTTCTAGGTATTTCTTTTTTAAGGTTGCTTTCGCTTTTTTCTTGTTGGTGGCATCGCTACCTAACTGCATAACTAGATCTGTTTCTCGGCCGTTTACGGTAGAAAGTATCCTCTCGGGGAGTATCCCCTCTATGCAATTTTTGCCTGACTGTTCTGCTCCTACAGGCGCAAAATCTTGTAGGTGTATTAAGGAAAGCTTTTCAAGAGAGCTCTTCAATTCGGTGTGTGCATCTAAATCATAACTCAAAAATACTTTATCAAATCTTCTCAAGATAAATTGCATCAAGACCGTATTTTTTAGAGTATCCTTGCCTCCATAGGATACTATTTCAATGCCGTTATCAAGCTTCTCGCAATCTAAATCTCCTGTTTTAAACCTCTCGAAGTATGCAACGTCCAATTCACCCTCAACCAACAATGTTTTTGATTGTGCGGCAGAAAATATGGATTTTAAACAATTAAATTCTTTTGCATCAATTCCTAGATGGTCAGCAAACGGAGCCATCCAGTTATCGCCACTTACTTCAACAAGAGTTGTTTCTCCTAGATTTTTTTTACGGCTAGTATTCCGTGTCAATAATATATTGGCCGTTGGTTCTTCCTGATTAAGCATATACGGGCTGTGTGTTGTTACAATAAGTTGTATTCCGAACTCCGCGGAAAGAGTTCTCAGCATTCTTCCAAATTCAGCCTGTGCTGAGGGGTGCAGGAAGCTTTCAGGTTCTTCTATGACAACAAAGGGAGTTATTTTTTCATCTATCGCACAAGATGTTTTTATTCTGTTAGCTTGCAATATTGCCATAAGTATGTGTGTTCTATTTTGTGTTCCACTGCCCCAGTCATTCAATGGTATATCAACATTTTTGTCTTTCAGATTTATGCCAACAGGCATGCGTCTCATCGCAAATCCTTCGAGCGGAGAGGCTTCGACGTTATATTTTTCACTGAGTCGTCCAAGTATATCACTGAGTATCTTTGTATGCTCTTTCGCCAATTTTTTCATTTTTAATTCTATTGTCTTCTGGGCATCGATTATTATCTTCTTTTCATCGGTTGATATCATAAAGTCATAGAATTGACGGATTCTGTTATGACCAAAATAAATCTCTTCATTTGCTGAAGTAGAATTATATAGAAATAATAAATTTGAATCTTTTATTTTTTTATCGATTTCTTTTGCTGCTTGATCGTCGATCGGTTTGTTGTCAATTTGAATATTGATGCTTTGTGCATCGCCCTCCCTTATCGTGTATTGGATTTGTAAAGGTACCTCGCCAGCATCGATTGGCACAGAAGCAATCTTTTCTATAAATGAAATCAATGCAGGATCTTCAAGTTTTGTTAGTTCAACTTGATAAGTTATTGTAATTGGATCGTTGCTCCTGATCCATTGTGTTTTGTCTTGTTTGTAGTCAAATGTATTATTGGTAATCCACGGTAATGACGGTTCGGGCTGAAACAGCTTAGACAACAATCTAATTATGCAGGATTTTCCGGCGTTATTGCGACCAGATATGGTACAAAATCCTGATGAGAAGTTTATAGTCAGGTCTTCAATGGTACGATAATTTTTTGCATATATAGATTTTATACGCATTCGTGCACTCATTGGTATTGCAGATAAATACCGCGCTTTGCGGGTTAAAAATAAAACCATCGAACGCGATGTGAGCATTCGATGGTCTAGATGACGGAAATATATTCTACAAGTTTTATGATTGTTCTGATTAATTGAATTATCAAATCGACCAGTCGTCGGGATTGTCGATCTCGTCGATAAAGCCGCCCTCGATCAGTTTGGCGATGACCTTGGCGGCGGCTTGCTGCGCGCTTTCTTTACCGAGCACCAGTTCCGGCGTGAGCGGTGACTCGTAGGGCTGGTCGATGCCGGTGAAATTCTTGATCTCGCCGGCGATGGCCTTTTTGTAGAGGCCCTTGGGGTCGCGTGCGATACAATCCTCAATCGGCGTATCGACGAATATTTCGATGAATTCGCCGTCATCGACCAGCGAGCGGGCAAGATCGCGATCGGCGCGGAAGGGTGAGATGAAGGAGCACAGGACGATGAGCCCGGCTTCCGTCATCAGTTTCGCGACTTCGCCGATGCGGCGGATGTTTTCCACCCGGTCGACCTCGGCAAAGCCGAGATCCTTGTTGAGGCCATGCCGGATATTGTCGCCATCGAGCAGGATCGTATGCACATTATGCGCGTAGAGGCGGGATTCCACGAGATTGGCGATGGTCGATTTGCCGGAGCCCGAGAGGCCGGTAAACCAGAGAACCGCCGGCTTTTGATGTTTAATGCGGGCGCGGTCGGCCTTGCCGACAGCGAGCCCCTGGCGGTGAATATGCGTCGCGCGGCGCAGCCCGTGGGCGATGAGACCGGCGGCCACCGTCGCATTGCTGGCGCGGTCGATGAGAATGAAGGCGCCCGTCGTATGGTTTGACGCATAGGGGTCGAAGGCGAGTGGTGTCGTCGTCGCGAGATGACAATAGCCCACTTCATTGAGGCCGAGGGTTTTGGCGGCAAGCTCGCTGAATGTATTGACGTCGAGCCTGTATTTCAGTTCCGTCACCGTGACGGGGACGCTGCGGCTGGCTGATTTCAAAAGATAGGAGCGGCCGGGCAAAAGCTTGTCATCGCTCATCCAGATGAGTTTCGCAGCGAATTGATCGGACACTTCCGGGCGGTCCTTCGGCGTGCAGAGAATGTCTCCACGCGCGATATCGACTTCATCGGCAAGAGTGAGTGTGACGGATTGTCCGGCTTCGGCGCTCTCCTGATCGCCATCGGCGGTGACGATGCGGGCGATTGTCGAGGCGCGTCCCGAGGCGGCGACAGTCACCCCATCGCCGACCTTGATGCTGCCGCTCGCCAGCGTGCCGGAAAAGCCGCGAAAATCGAGATGCGGGCGGTTGACCCATTGCACCGGCATGCGGAAGGGCTCGGTGCTTCTGTCAAGCTCGACATCCACCTCTTCAAGATAGGTGATGAGGCTCGGGCCTTGATACCACGGCATGCGGGTGCTTGGCACAGACATATTGTCGCCATGCCGCGCCGAAAGAGGAATCGGCTGTATGTGGGCAAAGCCGAGTGGCGCGGCGAAGGCCATGAAGGCGGCGACGATCTCATTGAAACGCGCCTCGTCGAAATCGACGAGATCGATCTTGTTGACCGCGAGCACGATCTTGCGGATACCCATGAGCGACACGATCGTCGCATGACGGCATGTCTGCGTGAGAAGCCCTTTGCGCGCATCGATGAGCAGGATCGCGAGATCCGCATTGGATGCGCCGGTCACCATATTGCGTGTATATTGTTCGTGTCCGGGAGTATCGGCAACGATGAAGGAGCGCCGTGGCGTGGTGAAATAGCGGTAGGCGACATCAATGGTGATGCCCTGTTCGCGCTCCGCCTCGAGCCCATCGACGAGCAAGGCGAAATCGATATTGGCGCCATCCGTACCGTGTTTTTTTGAATCGCGTTCGAGCGCGGCGAGCTGATCGTCGAAGATCAGGCTCTGATCATAAAGCAGGCGGCCGATCAGGGTCGATTTGCCGTCATCGACCGAGCCGCAGGTCAGAAAGCGCAAGGTGGGACGGGAGAGCCGTTCCGGCGTATCCTGCGTCTGTATCTTCGTCTGCGTCGTGGAGACGAGCTGGGTCACGGCCTCGGCCATCAGAAATATCCCTCGCGCTTCTTCTTTTCCATGGAGCCGGATTCGTCGTGGTCGATCAACCGGCCCTCGCGTTCGGATGTATGCGACGCGCGCATTTCGGCGATAATCTCGGAGAGGTTTCCGGCTTCGGAGCGGACCGCGCCGGTCAGCGGATAGCAGCCGAGCGTGCGGAAACGCACCTTTTCCATTCGCGGTGTTTCACCGGGAGCAAGCGGCATACGGTCGTCGTCGACCATGATCAGGGCGCCCTGGCGGTCGACGACCGGCCTCTCCTTGGCGAAATAGAGCGGTACGACGGGGATTTCTTCCGCCTCGATATAGTCCCAGACGTCGAGTTCGGTCCAGTTCGACAGCGGAAAGACACGCATGGATTCGCCCGGTCTGATGCGTGTATTGTAAAGGTGCCAGAGCTCCGGGCGCTGATTGCGCGGATCCCAGGCATGTGAGGCGGATCTGTGTGAAAAGACCCGCTCCTTGGCGCGGCTTTTTTCCTCGTCGCGCCGCGCGCCGCCGAAAGCTGCGTCGAATTTCCAGTGATCGAGCGCCTGGCGCAAGCCCTCCGTCTTCATCACCTGTGTATGGACGGAAGAGCCTGAAGCAAAAGGCGAGATGCCGCGCCGTACACCATCCTGATTGATGTGGACCAGGAGTTCCATGCCGACACGTTGCGCCGCCTCGTCGCGAAAGGTGATCATTTCGCGAAATTTCCAGGTCGTATCGACATGCAGCAGCGGAAAGGGTGGTTTCGACGGAAAGAAGGCTTTCTGCGCGATATGCAGCATCACGCTGGAATCCTTGCCGATGGAATAGAGCATCACCGGCCGTTCGAACTCCGCCACCACTTCCCGCATGATGAAGATCGATTCGGCTTCCAGTTGACGCAGGTGAGGAGGCAGGGGCTTTTTCACATGAAAATCCTGTAATTCATGCTAATCTACATTTTCTTATGCGCGTTTTATGCCGGACGGTGGAGATTTGCAATGGCGAAGGCCCTTGCCGTCCCTCGGGCGGGTCACCAGCGCCCTCCGTTGCAGCGGTTCGACTTTCGCAAGTCCGCGCTGGCCCTTTCATTCGATCGCGCGATGCGTGGACGTATCCGGAAGAGCGCCTTTATATTGGCGCTCAAGCCCAACACTATGGAAGCGGGACAGATTCTGGTCTGCACCTTAGCATTATGGAAGCGAAATCAAGGTGAACCTCGTGTCCGGGGCGGCGTTTACAATTTTTGAAACCAGAATGGGAGAGCGTGATGAGAGTGATGGGCTCGGCTTTCGTGCCTGCTTTTGTTCTGGCGGTTTTCCTTGCCATCGCTGCCGGCCAGGGCGTTCGAGCCGATACGCCCGGCGCGGACTGGATTCCGCCGGATACGATCATCGCCAAACTCAAGTCTCTCGATTATACCGATATCGGCGAAATCGAGGCGGACGATGGTCATTGGACGGTCGATGCCAGAAAAGGCGACGTCACCTATGACATTTCCATCGATCCGCATACGGGCGTGATAATGAAGATCGAGCCGGAGGACGATTGATCTGCCGCCATCCGTTAGCGGCGTTCCGGCATGAAACCGTGTCAGAAACGCCAGGCGGGTTCGGGTGCGGGCTTGAGTTGTAGCGGCAGGCCGGCGCCGATGAAAACAACGCCGTCGCAGCTTTGCGCCAATGCTTGGTTGAGCCGGCCCTGCGCATCGCGGAACCGTCTCGCCAGCGCGTTTTCGGGCACGATGCCCTGCCCCACCTCGTTGGAGACGAAAATCACCGGTCCGGTAAGCGTGGGAATGAGTGCGGTGAGTTCGCGTGTCCTCTCGCCGCTATCGTAGTCGTGCAAAAACAGATTGCTGAGCCAGAGCGTGGCGCAATCGACCAAAAGAATCGTCGTTGGTGTCGCATGGCGCCTCAACGTATCCGTTAGGGCCAATGGTGTCTCGACGAGTCCCCAGGCGGGTCCGCGCTCGCGTTTGTGGCGCTCGATGCGCTCGGCCATTTCATTGTCATGGGCTTCTGCAGTCGCAATCATCACCGGCCGCAGGCCGGATGATTCCGCGATCTTCTGCGCATAGGAACTCTTGCCGGAGCGCGCCCCACCGAGCACGAAGAGCGAGCGCACCGTGAGATGTGTATGTGCCATGCCGTTCATGTAAAGCGGAACGGGATGAAGTCGCGACGATCGGGATCGACGAGCAGGCCACGATCGATGGGCGGAGCCGCGCGCTGCGGACAATCGGTCCGCTCGCAGATACGGCAGCTCACGCCGATCTTGGCGACGGGGCCGTTCTTCAGATCGACTGTATCCGAATAGACGACATCATGGGCATAGCTGATCTCGCAGCCGATGCCGAGCGCGTAATGCCGGGGCTGGGCGAGGTGACAGCCGACTGATTTGGTGACGGAGCGGGCGATGCAGAGATAGCGGACGCCATCCGGCATTTCGGCGATCTGGACGAGAGTGCGGTTCGGCACTTCGAAAGCCTCGTGGACATTCCACAAGGGACAGGTGCCCCCAAACCGAGCGAATTGAAACCGTGTCGAGGAATGGCGCTTGAGAATGTTGCCGGCGCGGTCGATGCGCACGAAGAAAAAGGGAACGCCGCGCGCATTCGGTCTTTGAAGCGAGGACAGCCGGTGGCCGACCTGTTCGAAACTGGTGCCGAACATCAAGGAGAGTCTTTCGGCATCATAGCGGGTTGCCCGCGCGGCGGAGAGGAAACGCTCATAAGGCATGATCAGGGCGCCGGCGTAATAATTGGCGAGTGCGATACGCGTAACCCCGGCTGCGCCGCTCGCGCGAAAACCCGCCTCGGCGATGATCGCCTCGAATGTGTCACCCTGTTCGAGATGGGCGATCTGATGCGCGATCAGGAAGGCCTTGCTCGGCTGGTCGAGACCGTCGCGCAGAGAGAGGACGCGCCCGACGCGATCGTAGCGGCGCATGAAGCGGGAGGCCGGATCGACCTTTTCGCATTCGACGCGCACGGCATGGCGGCGCAGGAGATAAGCGGCGAGCTCATTGACCTTCGAGCCTTCGCCGATGCCGAGCTCTTCCTCGGCGATCTGCTCGGCCGCCGTGTCGAGGACGTCAATGTAATTGCCGCGATAATGGAAAAAGTCCCTGACCTCCTCATAGGGGAGGAGAACGCCGGCCTCATTGGCGGCGTTCGAGGGTCTGTGCACAATATCCTCATCGAGGTTCTGCATACGTTCGTTGGTGCGACGAAACGCCATATGCAATTGCAAAAACGCATGCGCGAACCAAGATGCATTGCCTGCGATCAGCTTGAGATCCTGGCCGCTCGGCGTCAGCCCCGCAAACAAAGGATCGGCCAGCGCCTCCTTGAGATCGCCGAGCAGCCTGTCGGTATCTTCCTGGGCGAATTCGGTGAGATCGACGGAAAAGCTTTGGGCGAGGCTCAGAAGTACCGAGGCCGAGAGCGGTCGCTGATTATTCTCGATCTGGTTGAGATAGCTGGTCGAGATGCCGAGCCGTTCGGCGAAGGCACCCTGCGTCAGGGCATGCGCTTCCCGTAAGCGGCGAATCTGGGTACCCGCAAAAAATTTTTGTCGCATTTCGCAAATGTAACATTGCGAAACTCATTTGCAAGCAATTTGCAAAACGGCCCTTTTTTTCGGGATTCTGTCCGTGCTTTTTTGTAAAGCCTGCATAACGACCTAGTCGTTCGATGGAGGTTTTAATATGAATCCTGCTTCCGTGACATTGCAGTCAGTCGAGAAACCGGTTCTCCCGATTGGGGCCAAGCCTTTCGTCAAAGGAAAAATTTTTATCGTTCATTCTGTGCCGCTTATGCGGCTTGCCATCGAAACCATTCTAGGCAAGGCCATGCCGCTCGCTGGCCACACCATTCTCGGCATGGCGCATGCCGATAGCGAAATTCTCGATCAGTCAGAGGCGGGTGACATCGTCATCTGCGACATCAACAGCTGGACCAGTCTGGAAAAAGAAGCCGACGCCGCGCAGCGCCCGCATCTTCATAACCGTGGCATCGCCATTGCCATCGTTGCCTCGCCGGATTCAACCGGCACGAAACTGCTCGAAACGCGCGGCGTTTCCGGCGTCATCCATCCCGATGCCGAGCCGCAGGCTTTCATCGATATGGCTGGTGATCTTCTGGCGGGACGCCGCTCCATCACCAAATCCCTTAATGTCGCACCGAACGCCGCAGGCCTTGGGCGCCTTTCGAATCGTCAGTTTGAAATTCTTGAACTGATGACCCGCGGCTTACTCAATAAGCAGATTGCCTGGGAATTGGGCCTGACGGAAGGCACCGTCAAAAGCCATGTTTCGGCTATTCTCGAGAAACTCGGCTGTGACCGCCGTACTCAGGCGATCACCACTTTCATGCAAAGCCTTGGCGTCGGCCGTTCCTCTTCTTCCATCGCGGCCTGATTCCCGGCAGCAAACTCCCAGAACTTATCGTCAATCTCTCCGGTTAAGAGAAGCTGAGCGATTTGCTTGGTTTTCTTGCGGGGCATCTTCAAATTTTTGGCGTCCGATGAGGACCCGACCTCAGCGCATGTGCCAAGCCAGGATACTTGCCTGGTTTAGCACATGCGTTTTTTATGCCAGCGGTTGCGCTAGAGCGTTTTGGATATATCCAGAAACGCTCCGCTTGGAAGATAGTCCAAGAACATCCGAGGTCGGGAAATCTGCTGGAAATGAAGAGGCTGGCCGCCGTGAGAGGGCGCGCCAGCCTAATTTTTAGGCGACAAGGCTTTGACTGTCGCTCTCGCGCAGCACTTTGGCGATTGCTTCTGCCACGTAATCGAGATTGGCCTTGTTGAGCGCCGCGACGCAGATACGGCCGCTGTCGAGCGCATAGATCGAAAACTGCTGCCGCAGAGCCTCGACCGCAGTTTTCGAGAGGCCGGAATAGGAGAACATACCGCGCTGATACACGATGAAGTTGAAGTCGCGGCCGGGCAATTGGGTGTTGAGGCGCGTGGCGAGTCCTTCACGCATGGTCTTGATGCGGTCGCGCATCAAAGCCAGTTCATCGTGCCACAGGGCTGTCAGGCCGGGTTCGCCCAGAATGGTGGCGACGATCGCGCCGCCATGGGTCGCCGGGCTGGAATAGGTGGTGCGGGCGATGCGCTTCACCTGGCTCAGCACCGGGGCGCGTTCGGCGGCGCTGCCGGTTACGACGGCGAGTGCGCCGACGCGTTCCCCGTAAAGCGAAAGGGATTTGGAGAAGGAGAAGGACACCAGGAACGGCATGCCGCTGCGGGCGAAAAGATCGATCGCCCGGCGGTCGGCGTCGAGCCCGTCGGCAAAACCGATATAGGCAGCATCAAGGAAGGGAATGAGGCCGCGCTTGGCCATCAATTCCTGGATCTCGCCCCATTGCCCCGGGTCAAGATCGACACCTGTGGGATTGTGGCAGCAGGCATGCAACACCACGATTTCACCGGCGGGAAGGGTGCCGAGGGTCTGCATCAGACCGGCAAAATCGACCGTTCCATCGGCCTTGTAATAGGGATAGGCCTCGACGGTGAAACCGGCGGCGGAAAACAGGGCGCGGTGGTTTTCCCAGCTTGGATCGCTGATGAAGACACGGGCCGAAGGATTGGTGATTCGCAGAAGATCTGCCCCGAGCCTCAGCGCACCGGTGCCGCCGAGAGCTTGCACGGTCAGCATGCGCTCGTCGAGATTGGGCCGCTCGCTGCCGAAAATCAGGCTCCCCACAGCACTATTATAGGCGGCAATGCCGTCGATCGGACTATAGCCATGTGGGGCTTTGCGGCGCAGAAGCTCTTCTTCGGCTTGGCGCACGCAATCGAGAAGCGGAACACGGCCGTCTTCACCCAGATAGACGCCTACGCCCAGATTGACTTTGGTCGGCGTGGTATCGGCCACGAAAGCCTCGGTAATGCCGAGAACGGGGTCACGGGGCAAGAGTTCAACATGAGCGAAGGGCGACACGGGCTTTCATCCCTGCTTGCGCATCCAGCCGAGGTGGATGGGCTTTCCAGAAGGCGATCTCCGGCAGCCGCGAGAGCGTTTCGGATAAATCCCGAAACGCTCCAATCAAAATTGGAGCATTTTCAATTCTGTGAAATCGCGAGGCGAATCAAAGGCAACAGAAAATGCTCCAGGCGGATGCCGGAAGCGGTTTGAAATCATTTAGCACGATGGAGGCTGAACCTATCCCGAACAGAGTCGGCAAGATAGGACAAACGATCGGTTTCATCCGCCGGCTTGCGGCATAGCGGAACGGGCACCGACAGGCGCTATCTGTAATCCTTGGCGACACCTTCAGCAAATAACCTTTTGTCCCCCAAATGAAAGACAGAAATTCGCCGGTGCAACGGATTTATGACCATTAGTACGGGCACACCCCAGGGCACGCGCCACAGTGCGCTGCAACCCCTTCAGCCGCAATTGTCGATGGTGCGGCCGTTGCGCGGGGGTGAAAGTACCGGCTCCCGCGAAAGAGTGAGTCTTTCGCGGGAGCGCATCTGGTTCCTCACAGAGAGCATCACTCGACAGTCTGGTGAGGCTTTAAGTCTTACCGCGCCCGGGCGGCCAATTTGGTGGATGGTCCCGCCGACGTCATCCCCGCTCCTGCCACAGTGGTTGCGGACGTGGCTGCCGCAGCAATCACCGCTCGTTTGAAGGCGCCTTCGATCGAAACCGCGAAATTATAATGGGTGTTGGAGAAGGGCGCGGAAATGAATGGCTTGGTGCTGCGCCATCCGACCAGGATCGCGCCGATGACCGGTTTGTTGGCGGCGGTGACCACGGCACCGCCAGAGGCGCCGTCGCCGGTCTCACAATCGAAGGAGAATTCCCGTGTGCCCTCACTGCCGATCGAAAGCTGATCGCGCAGGCGGCATTGCTCCATGGAAAGCCTGCGACCCTCGCCCCAATCAATATGACCGCGCGCGACGAATTCGACTGGTTCATTACCATGGACGCTGCCTGCGAGGCTGAACGGCACGACACCTTCGAGCGGTCGCGTCAGATGCGCGACGGCCCAATCGTGCACGGCGGCGATGGCATAGGGATTGGTGGAGCCGGCGACGATGGAATGCAGATCGATCGGGATGCGCACTGGCTTGCCGCCGAGTTCCGCGACGAAAGTGCAGCTCTTGGCGCGCGGGTGTCCCTGTTCGTCGAAAAAGACATGGGCGGCGGTCGTCACCACATCATTGGCCAGCGTAAGCTGGCCTGCGCCATGTGCCTGCCCGCATTCGATCAATCCGGCCGCTTCGAAATCATGACGGAGGCGCTCGGGATTGAGACGGTGGTCAGTCGCAAAATCATCAACACTGCGTCGGCTGTTGCGGCCGAAGACCACGACTGGCGTGACGGGCAAGGATTGGAAATCCGCAAAATCCTTTTGGGTGAGGGGAGCCGCCGGGGAAGAAGATGACCAGGCAAATAAGAAAGCACAAATGAGAGCAAACGGCAGTCCACTATTCCCGACGGGCATTGCGAATCCTTCCTTTCGCGATCCTTGGACCCGGTCGTGACAAGCTGCGGTCCGACGGGCGTGACAATAATATTCTCGATTCCTCGGTTTTTTCTCGCGGTCCTTTTACTTTCCCCCAGACCTCTCTTCCGGCACTGGCGGCGATCATCTGGACCGAGGCGGAGCCGAGCCTCCGCGAGTGCCCTAGGCACTCTATGTTGCTACGACCATTCGGAGAAACGCCGAAGCATGAGCTTCGTGCATTTCAGAAGAGATAGGAAGGCAGCCTATTCTTCCCGATCCCGCTTCGAAACGATTTCATCGAATGGTTAATATTTTCCACCCGCAAAATATGGCGTTAGGAAGACGCTTCCTGCCAAATACCAAAGATGCCTCTTATCGTTAAAGCTGCGATTGACTGCACCTTCTCTGTGAAATCGACGTCACCAGGTTGCTTGATGCGGGCGGATTTCGAATCCGCCGGTAGCCTTTTCCGATAAGCCTGAAAATGCTCTTGTTTTCGAGTGAAGCGTTTCCGGATAGATCCGAAGCACTCTAACACAATGAAAATGCGCTTGTTTTTGAATGAAGTATTGCGTGAGACCCGGCAAAAGCTTCATTTGGTCCTTGCGGCCGGTTGCTCGGCCGAACTGGTTCGCCTATCGAAAATCGGCGTTTCCTGTGATGGCGCCGGTCAAGCCCGCTTCCCCGGAATTGGCGCTCACGTGCGGCAGCCGCACTTCATGCGCGAGGAATAGAGCAGGATTCCCGTTTGCACCGTAGTCACGTCTGCCGGACAGATACACCAATCCTGGGCCACAGCCCTCTCGATCGGGCTGTAAAACGAGCCGCTTGCCGTGCCTGGATTGATCGGCACGGGGTGGCGAGCCTGTCAGAGAATTCGCAAGCCGGCAGAAGCTGAAGCACCAATCCAATATCGACGGCCAATATTGCTTGATGAGTAGAGGCCGGATCGCTTCCGCATTTTTCCACATAGCGTAGCTAAAAAGCAAATATCGAGCCAATATTCCGCCCGTTGCGGCCTATTGGATGCCCGCCGCGGATTGTTTTCGATACGTTCGAAATGCGGCCTGTCCTCATGCTGTCGACATCGCTATCCTTGCCGTTCAGAAATGCTGTCAGAAGGCTGGCGCGTGTATTTGGTGCAATGCCGATACTGAAGCATTTTCCATCTCTCCTGCGACCGCAGCGCCACCGGTTTCCCATAATTCCTGGACGGTTCGCAGGTCTGGCATCACCCGGCCCGAGGTTTCATGTCCGCTTCGCTTCTTGATCTCTACAAGGAAAAGACCACACAAGGCTTTCTCGAACCTGACCCCGCGCAAATCGAAGTCTTGCGCAAGCTGGATCTTCTGTGCCGGGAGCTTCAGAATTATGCCTTGCCGAAGCGGTCGAGTCCCTTTGGCTGGCTGCTTGGGCGTAAACCAGTCGTGGGGCCGCGCGGTCTTTACGTCTACGGCCCGGTGGGGCGCGGCAAGACGATGATCATGGATCTGTTCTTTGAAGAGGTGGAAGTGGCGCATAAACATCGCCGCCATTTCAACGAGTTCATGGCCGAGATCCATGCCCGCATCCATGCGTGGCGGCAGAAGCTGAAACAGGGGCTGGTCAAGGGTGACGATCCGATCGAGCCAGTGGCGCAAGCCGTTGCCGATGCGACCGCGCTGCTCTGTTTCGATGAATTCACCGTGACCGATATCGCCGATGCGATGATTCTCGGCCGTCTGTTCGAGGCTTTGTTCGCGCGCGGTGTCGTGATCGTCGCGACCTCCAATGTCGCGCCAAAAGATCTCTATACCAATGGCCTCAACCGGGCCCTGTTTCTGCCTTTCATCCGCTTGATAGAGGAGAAGATGGAACCGGTGCAGCTCGTTGCACGCACCGATTACCGCCTCGAAAAGCTGCAGGGCCAGCCCGTCTATTATGTGCCGGCCGATGCGCGGGCCGATCGGGCGATGACGGAGGCTTTCAAGCTTCTCACTGGCGTCGAGCATGGCGATCCGGTCAAGCTGGAGCTGCTCGACCGCGAAGTGCGGGTGCCGCAGGCGAAGGCACATGTGGCCCGTTTTGATTTCTCAGATCTCTGCGACGCGCCGCTCGGTGCCACGGATTTCCTGACCATAGCGACGAATTTCCATACCGTGCTGATCGACCATATTCCGATCATCGACGCCGATCGCCGCAATAGTGCGAAACGGTTCATTCTTCTGGTCGATGCACTCTACGACCAGCACGTCAAACTGATCGCCTCGGCAGCGGCGCCGCCAACTGAGCTTTATCGCGCGGAGCAGGGAACGGAAAGTTTCGAATTCGACCGCACGGTGTCGCGGCTCATCGAAATGCAGTCCTCCTCCTATTTCGCCTTGCCGCATGGCACGATCGATTCACAAGGCTCCGGTCTTTCGACCGGCCTTGTGGAGACCTAGGGCTTTCGGATCTACCCAGAAACGCCCCACTCAAGAAAACAGGATATTTTCGGGGCGATTCAACATTATTGGAAAATGCTCTAAGGGCGTGGGAATGGGATTTTGCGGGAAGCTGATATGCGCGGCATTCTAGAGCGCGCCGTCACAAGGGTTGAGGCGGGCGATGCGACCCGATGCGGCCCAATGCAGACGAGACCGGTTGCATCGGATCGCATCGCCGCCGACTGTGATCGGTGATGGGCCCATGACGCGGTCCCCGTTGCGCTCAAGAATGCCGCCGCAGGTCGCTCCTGCCACCGATGCGCGCATACTCGATATTGCCGCAGAGCATATTCGCCGCCACGGCCTCGCGCGGACGACAGTCACGCGCATTGCCGAGGAAGCCGGTATGTCGCATGCCAATATCTATCGATATTTTCCCTCGAAAGAGGCACTGATCGAGGAAATCACGGCTTCCTGGCTGAAACCGCTGGAGGCTGGCCTTCGCACCATCGGCGATGCGCCGGATCCAGCTTTCGACAAGCTCGAACGGATTCTCTTCGCTATCCACAGGGCCTATCGCGCCAAGCTCGAAAATGACGCGCCCCTGTTCCAGCTTTTTGTCGCTGCGGCCGAGCGTGACGCACCGATAGCACGTAAGCATCGCAACCGATGCCGGCTTGAAATTCAGCGGATTCTGGAAGAAGGCACGAGCGGCGGCCTGTTCGTCATTACCGATATGATGGCGGCCAAGGCGCTGGTGATCGATGCGCTCTATCGGTTTCTGTCGCCTGCCGGTGTTCTGCTCGATCGCGGCGAATTGCGGACAAGCGTGGAGCGGCGAATGCAGAATCTCATCGATCTTTTGCAGGGGGCTCTGACGCATGGCCGCTATTGAATGTCGTGATCATAGCCGAATCTCGGGCGCCGAGCCCTATTACAACTTACGGAATTTGTCATAAGAAACCCGTTTTCCGCGGGTGGTCTAGGGGCCGGCTACAAAATTTAAAATTTGTTAATTAAATGATTTACAACAATAATTTGTGAACTATAAGCGCGCTAAAAGCGCTTCCGCAGGCGCTCGTTTCCGTTTCAGACTTTCGGGCGGGTTGCAAATAAAGCGCGGCTTCGGCACAAGCGCGCCAGGCTTCGTTTCCGGTCACTCCATCACGGTCGCCGCGCGGCCAGTCCGGGTCTTCAGACGGTCACGACATCGTTTTCGCCGTTTCAGGCGGTCGTCCCTCAATTCCGGCCATTCGGGCGGGCGAGGGCGCTCCACCCGGAGGAAGGCTGCCGGAGGAGGCTACGAAGCCGCAACAGGCCTCGGCTGAGATGCCGGAGGCGACATTAAGGACGGAGCATATGGCGCGTAACAAGATCGCTTTGATTGGAGCCGGACAGATCGGCGGCACCTTGGCCCATCTGGCCGGTCTCAAGGAATTGGGCGACATTGTCTTGTTCGATATTTCCGAGGGCACGCCGCAAGGCAAGGCGCTCGATCTGGCGGAATCGTCTCCCGTCGATGGCTTCAACGCCAATCTCTCCGGTGCCAATGATTATTCGGCCATTGCCGGGGCGGATGTGATCATCGTCACCGCCGGCGTGCCGCGCAAGCCCGGCATGAGCCGTGACGATCTTCTCGGTATCAATCTCAAGGTCATGGAATCGGTCGGCGAAGGCATCAAGACCTACGCCAAGGATGCTTTCGTGATCTGCATCACCAATCCGCTCGACGCCATGGTCTGGGCGCTACAGAAAGCCTCCGGTCTTCCGCCGCAGAAAGTGGTCGGCATGGCTGGTGTCCTTGATTCCGCCCGTTTCCGCTATTTCCTCTCCGAGGAATTCAAGGTCTCGGTCGAGGATGTGACGGCCTTTGTGCTCGGCGGCCACGGCGACGACATGGTGCCGCTGCTGCGTTATTCTACCGTTGCCGGTATTCCGCTCCCCGATCTGGTGAAGATGGGCTGGACGACGCAGGAGAAGCTCGACGCCATCGTCAAGCGCACACGCGGCGGCGGCGGCGAGATCGTCAATCTGCTCAAGACCGGTTCTGCTTTCTATGCTCCGGCGGCTTCCGCCATCGCCATGGCCGAATCCTATCTCAAGGACAAGCGGCGCGTGCTGCCATGCGCGGCCCAGCTCTCCGGCGAATACGGCATCAATAATCTCTATGTCGGCGTTCCGGTCGTCATCGGTTCCAACGGCGTGGAGAAAATCGTCGAAATCTCGCTCGACGATGCCGAAAAGGAATTGTTCAGGAAATCGGTGGCCTCGGTCGAAGGGCTCGTCGAGGCCTGCAAGACGATCAATCCGGCCTTCAAATAAGTCTGGATTTGGGAGAACCGGGATGGACGGCGTCGCGCGTCCATCCCACGGCTGTCCTGGGACATGGCAGTTTGGGGAATGGGCCTCCGGAAGGTGAGGGAGCCGGCGGTAGCTTGATCTCGAAAGTTCGGGCCGATGGGGTGTCAGCAATGTCTCCGGACCATCGTCCTCGATTTTCTGTCTCTATCTGGCCCCTGTCCTTCCTGGATGCCTGTCTCGAACTCCATGAAGTCTCACGGCATCCATCGTCGCCTGGTCGCGTCGCAATCGATGTTTTCTGACGTGATCGTCCCCTCGCTGCCTCGAAGGCTGCCAACCTTAGAAGTGCCTGCATGAATATTCACGAATATCAGGCAAAGACGATCTTGAGGGAGTTTGGAGCGCCCGTCTCGCGTGGAGCTCCTGTCCTGACGCCTGGAGAGGCGGAGGCAGCTGCGCGCGCGCTTCCAGGTCCGGTCTATGTGGTCAAGGCGCAAATTCATGCCGGTGGCCGCGGAAAGGGCCATTTCATTGAGCCCGAGGCCGGCGAGAAAGGCGGCGTGCGTATCGCCCGCTCCTTCCAGGAAGTTGTCGAGGCCGCGCAGGCGATGTTCGAGCATACGCTCGTGACCGCCCAAACGGGTCCTCATGGCCGCAAAGTGCGCCGTCTTTACATTGAAGACGGTTGCGACATCGCCAAGGAATTCTATCTCTCGCTGCTCGTCGACCGTTCGACCAGCCGTATCGCTTTCGTCGTGTCAACGGAAGGCGGCATGGATATCGAGGAGGTTGCGCAGCATACGCCGGACAAGATCGTGACCTTTTCGATCGATCCGGCGACCGGCATCGAACCGTTTCATGGACGCACGGCGGCGGTCGCGCTTGGGCTTGAAGGAGATCAGGCCAAGCAGATGCACCAGCTCGTGACGTCGCTTTATAATGCCTTTGTCGCCAAGGATATGGCGATGCTTGAGGTCAATCCTCTGGTGTTGACGCGCGACGGCCGTCTTCTGTGCCTTGACGCCAAGGTCTCGTTTGATCCGAACGCACTCTTCAAACATCCCGATGTCGTCGCCTTGCGTGACGAGAATGAAGAGGATCCGAAGGAAATCGAGGCGTCGAAATACGATCTCGCCTATATCGCGCTCGATGGCGAAATCGGCTGCATGGTCAATGGCGCCGGTCTCGCCATGGCGACGATGGACATTATCAAGCTCTATGGCGGAAGCCCGGCGAATTTCCTTGATGTCGGCGGTGGCGCCAGCAAGGAAAAGGTCACACACGCCTTCAAGATCATCACCGCCGATCCGCAGGTCAAAGGCATTCTGGTCAATATTTTCGGCGGCATCATGAAATGCGATGTCATTGCCGAAGGCATTATCGCCGCGGTCAAGGAAGTTGGCCTTGAGGTGCCGCTGGTCGTGCGGCTTGAAGGCACGAATGTCGAAATCGGCAAGAAGATTCTGTCGACATCCGGTCTCGATCTCATTCCCGCCGATGATCTCGACGACGCGGCGCAGAAGATCGTCGCAGCGGTCGCCAAACGGACGGCGGCTTTGGCTCAAGGCAAGGGAGCGGTCTGATGGCGATCCTGATCGATAAAAGCACCCGGGTCATTTGTCAGGGCTTTACCGGCCGCAATGGCACGTTCCATTCCGAGCAGGCCTTGGCCTTCGGCACGCGGCTCGTCGGTGGCGTCGCTCCCGGCAAGGGCGGCCGCACTCATCTCGATCTGCCGGTTTATGAGACCGTCGCCGAGGCAAAGGCGGCGACGGGATGCGAGGCCAGCGTCATCTATGTGCCGCCGCCGGGCGCTGCCGATGCGATCTGCGAGGCGATCGACGCGGAAATTCCGCTGATCGTCTGCATCACCGAAGGCATCCCGGTTCTCGACATGGTCAAGGTCAAGCGCGCCTTGTCGGGCTCGAAATCGCGGCTCATCGGGCCCAATTGCCCTGGTGTCGTGACATCCGGTGCGTGCAAGATCGGCATCATGCCGGCCCCCATCTTCTCGCAAGGGTCCGTGGGCGTTGTCTCGCGGTCCGGCACCCTCACCTATGAAGCGGTGTTCCAGACGACCCGGGAAGGGCTCGGCCAGACGACCGCGGTCGGCATTGGCGGCGATCCGGTCAAGGGCAGTGATTTCATCGATATTCTGGAATTGTTCCTGGCCGATGAGACAACTCATTCGATCGTCATGATCGGCGAGATTGGCGGTTCCGGTGAGGAAGATGCCGCCCAGTTCCTGATCGACGAAGCGCGCCGCGGCCGCAAGAAACCGATGGTCGGCTTCATCGCCGGCCGTACGGCGCCGCCCGGGCGGCGCATGGGTCACGCGGGCGCCATCATTTCCGGCGGCAAGGGTGATGCCGAGCACAAGGTCGCGGCGATGGAAGCCGCCGGCATCAAGGTGTCACCTTCGCCGGCGCGGATCGGCCATACGCTCGCCGAACTTCTGCGGGCCTGATTTTGACAGCGACACCGGCGCCGTGCGCCGGTGTATGTGAACAGAGCTTTCGGCCGTGTAAGAAAAACTGATAGAGCGGCTGAATGTTCATCAATGGGTTTCTCCCGAATGTGTCTATGGTTTCGGGAGTGGCACGGTGCGGAATGTAAGCGGAAGCTTTGCGTATTCACCGTCTTCGACGGTTGTCGCCGGGTGCAAGGACGGAATGCGACCTCGGCGTGATCACGCGTTTTCATGAATATTCGACAAATGGCGAGACAGGCGCTGACGGCTTGCCTCGCCTCGCGGACAAGACGCCGGCTCGGGGAAGGCGCGTATATCTGGCGGAAGGCTAGTGGCGCGGATTTTCTTATCTGGGCAAAGGATATTGTGAGGTCATACGTCATTCCGAATCCGCGCCGAAGCCGCCTCGCGGATACGGCGCGGATTCGGAATGACGGATACAGGCAGGAAGCAAGGACAGCGGCGGGAATATCTGCTGCCCCAGAGTGTGCATTACGCCGCTCTGATTGCTGTGATCCGGCAGGATATGTCTCCCAAAGATGGGGCGGCGGTCTCCGTTCTGCTCTCCTCATTCTGAATTCTGCCTGGGAAATGTATTCCCCTTGGGCCCATCGCCGCGGTTACGGTTGGCCCGTTATGAAGACAACGGCATTAACACGAATGCCCGCTCGCAAGGTTCGATTCCAAGGCTCGATTCCAAGCGGTGGGTATTCGCTATTGAAACAGATGTGATTGCTCTGGTCCGGCTCATCGGGCGCGCTTATCTCATACGCAGAGCAATTGCGACAAACTGCAGGAGATGACGATGGCACGTCAGGATGAAGATGCAGCCGGCACCGGCGCAGGCAGCGGAGGCGCCGGTCGGTCCGCGCACAATCAGGCTTTCGCTGAGACCTCGTTTCTTTATGGCGGCAATGCCGTCTATGTCGATCATCTCTACGATTCCTATTTGAAGAATCCGGCCTCGGTCGATCCGGAATGGCGTGAATTCTTCGCCGCCATGAATGATGAGCGCCGCTCCGTCGAGGTGACGGCCTCAGGCCCGGCCTGGAAGAAGCCGAACTGGCCGGTCGTTGCCAATGGCGAACTGGTTTCGGCGCTCGACGGCAATTGGGCGCTCACCGAAAAGGCGATCGGCGACAAGCTCAAGGCCAAGACCGAAGCCAAGGGTGAAGCAAAGGGCGAGGGGAAAGCCATCTCCTCCGCCGATATTGAACGCGCGACGCGCGATTCCGTGCGCGCTCTGATGATGATCCGCGCCTATCGGATGCGTGGCCATTTGCACGCCAATCTCGATCCTCTCGGCATTGCTCCGCCCAAGGATCATGAGGAACTGCATCCGGCGACCTATGGGTTTTCAGAGACCGATTACGACCGCAAGATCTTCATCGACAATGTGCTCGGCCTCGAATTCGCCAGCATCAATGAAATGTTGCCGATCCTGCGCCGCACCTATTGCGACACGATCGGCTTCGAATTCATGCATATTTCCGATCCGGTCGAGAAAGCCTGGATGCAGGAGCGCATTGAAGGACCCGGCAAGGAGATCAGCTTCACCCAGGAAGGCAAGCGCGCCATTCTGCAGAAGCTCGTCGAGGCGGAAGGGTTCGAGAAATTCCTCGATGTGAAATATACCGGCACCAAGCGTTTTGGCCTCGACGGTGGCGAAGCCATGGTTCCGGCGCTGGAGCAGATCATCAAGCGCGGCGGCGCTCTCGGCGTCAAGGAGATCGTGCTCGGCATGGCCCATCGCGGCCGCCTCAACGTCCTGTCCCAGGTCATGGGCAAACCGCATCGCGCCATTTTCCATGAATTCAAGGGCGGCTCGTTCAAGCCTGACGATGTCGAAGGTTCGGGCGACGTCAAATATCATCTTGGCGCTTCGTCCGATCGCGATTTCGACAACAACAAGGTCCATCTATCGCTGACCGCCAATCCGTCGCATCTCGAGATCGTCGATCCGGTTGTGCTCGGCAAGGTGCGCGCCAAGCAGGACCAATATAACGATGTGGTCGAGCGCACCCAGATCCTGCCGCTTTTGATCCATGGTGACGCGGCTTTCGCCGGCCAGGGCGTGATTGCCGAATGTTTCGGCCTCTCCGGCCTCAAGGGCCATCGCACTGGCGGCTCGGTCCATTTCATCATCAACAACCAGATCGGCTTCACCACCTATCCGCGCTTCTCGCGCTCCTCGCCCTATCCGTCCGATGTGGCGAAAATGATCGAGGCGCCGATCATCCACGTCAATGGCGACGATCCCGAGGCAGTGGTCTATGCCGCCAAGATCGCGATCGAATTCCGGCAGAAGTTCCATAAGCCGGTCGTCATCGACATGTTCTGCTATCGCCGCTTCGGCCATAACGAGGGTGACGAGCCGGGCTTCACCCAGCCGGTCATGTATAAGGAAATCCGGTCGCACAAGACGACGCTGGAACTTTATACCGACAAGCTCGTCCGCGAAAATCTCGTCACTGAAGGCGAAGTCGAGAAATTGAAGAATGACTGGCGCCAGCGCCTCGAAGCCGAATTCGAGGCTGGTCAGGCATTCCAGCCCAACAAGGCCGACTGGCTCGACGGCCGCTGGGCCGGCCTCAAGCCGGCGCTCGACGGCGAAGATGACCGGCGCGGCCGCACTGGCGTCGAGATCGAGCGTCTCAAGGAAATCGGCGAGCGTCTGGTCACCGTGCCGGAAGGCTTCCATATCCATAAGACAATCGGCCGCTTGCTCGACAACCGCCGCAAGATGATCGAAACCGGCACTAATATCGATTGGGCCATGGGCGAGGCGCTCGCCTTCGGGACGCTCGTCGATGAAGGCCATCCGGTGCGCCTGTCGGGTCAGGATTCCGAACGCGGCACCTTCTCCCAGCGCCATTCGGTGCTGATCGACCAGGAGACGGAAGCCCGTTATGTGCCGCTGAACCATATTCGCGACGAGCAGGCCAATTACGAGGTCATCAATTCGATGCTCTCGGAAGAAGCGGTGCTCGGCTTCGAATATGGCTATTCGCTGGCCGAGCCAAACGCGCTCGTTCTGTGGGAAGCCCAGTTCGGCGATTTCGCCAATGGCGCGCAGGTTCTGTTCGACCAGTTCATCTCGTCGGGTGAACGCAAATGGCTGCGTATGTCGGGCCTCGTCTGCCTGCTGCCGCATGGCTATGAGGGCCAGGGTCCGGAACATTCCTCCGCCCGTCTCGAGCGCTATCTGCAGCTTTGCGCCGAGGACAATATGCAGGTCGCGAACTGCACGACGCCGGCCAATTATTTCCACATCCTGCGCCGGCAGCTGAAGCGCGACATCCGCAAGCCGCTGATCCTGATGACGCCGAAATCCCTGCTGCGCCACAAGCGGGCGGTCTCGACGCTGGAAGAATTGCAGGTCGGTTCCTCGTTCCATCGCGTGCTGCTCGACGATGCCGAGCAGGGCAAGGCCGAGAAGATCAAGCTCGTCAAGGACGACAAGATCCGGCGCGTGGTTCTGTGCACGGGCAAGGTCTATTACGATCTCTTCGAGGAGCGCGAACAGCGCGGTATCGACGATGTCTACCTCCTGCGTGTCGAACAGCTCTATCCCTTCCCGTTGAAGGCTCTGGTCAACATCCTGTCGCGCTTCAAGAAGGCCGATGTGGTCTGGTGCCAGGAAGAGCCGAAGAACATGGGCAGCTGGACCTTCGTCGAACCCTATATCGAATGGGTCCTCGGCCAGGCGGGCGGCAAGGCCACGCGGCCGCGCTATGCCGGCCGTCCTGCCTCGGCGGCGACGGCGACCGGCCTCATGTCGAAACATCTGGCACAGATCAAGGCCTTTATGGACGAGGTCTACGGGGCCTGAGAAGGCACTATGAGGCCAGCCGCCGTTCCCCTTGGGCCGGGCGGCTGGCTTTCCCAATCCGGACGCGGCAGCGTGATGTCTCGAGCAGGATCTCTCGCGCTGACATTTCCCAAAGGCCGCGCAAATCCATTCCAGCACGATCAGGTTTGATTCAAGAGGAGGCCGCACGGCGGCGAGCGTGATCCCATGACAGTTGAAATCCGCGTCCCCACTCTCGGGGAATCCGTGACCGAGGCGACGATCGGTAAATGGTTCAAGAAGACTGGAGAGGCGGTCAAGGCGGATGAACCGCTGGTCGAACTCGAAACCGACAAGGTCACGCTGGAAGTCAATGCGCCGGCATCCGGCGTGCTCGGCGAAATCACCGCCAAGGATGGCGATACCGTTGGTGTCGGCGCCCTGCTCGGCCAGATCGTCGAAGGCGCTGGCGGTGCTGTCGCCGCTCCTTCTCCCGCCCCGGCGGCGAAACCTGCGGAGCCCGCTCCGGCCGCCGCCCCAACCCCCGCTCCAGCACCTTCCGCTGGCGCCGGTTTGCCGCCATCGCCCGCCGCCGCCAAGATTGCCGCCGATAGCGGTGTCGATACGGCTTCCGTTGAAGGATCCGGCAAGCGCGGGCAGGTGCTGAAGGGCGATGTGCTCGATTATGTCGCCAAGGGTGGTGCCACCGCTCCGGCCCCGGCTGCGGCTCCTGCCGCCGCCCGCGCTCCGGCGCCGCAGAATGATGCGGTGCGCGAGGAACGCGTGCGCATGACCAAGCTGCGCCAGACGATCGCCCGTCGCCTCAAGGATGCGCAGAATACCGCTGCCATGCTCACGACCTTCAACGAGGTCGACATGACGGAAGTCATGGCCCTGCGCGCCAAATACAAGGATATTTTCGAGAAAAAGCACGGCACGAAGCTCGGCTTCATGGGCTTCTTTACCAAGGCCGTGGTCGCGGCTCTGAAGGAAATCCCGGCGGTGAATGCGGAGATCGACGGCACCGATCTCATCTACAAGAATTATTACCATGTCGGCATCGCGGTGGGCACCGACAAGGGTCTTGTCGTGCCGGTGGTGCGTGACGCCGACCTTCTGAGCATTGCGGGGATCGAGAAGACGATCGCGGGCTTCGGCAAGCGCGCGCGTGACGGCCAGCTCAAGATCGAGGAGATGCAGGGCGGCACCTTCACCATCACCAATGGCGGCATCTATGGTTCGCTGATGTCGACGCCGATCCTGAATGCGCCGCAGTCGGGCATTCTCGGCATGCACAAGATCCAGGAACGGCCGATGGTCGTCGGCGGCAAGATCGAAATCCGGCCGATGATGTATCTCGCGCTTTCCTACGATCATCGCATCGTCGACGGCAAGGAGGCAGTGACCTTCCTCGTCCGCGTCAAGGAAGAGCTTGAAGATCCGGCGCGCCTGGTGCTCGACCTCTAAGAGAGACAAAGCCATGCAGGAGACGGAACCAGGCGATGAGGCTCCTAACCAGAGGGACCCGCCGGTTCCGTCTCCTTTTTTGCTCTTTGAACCTTTCCTGACGGGAATACGGCCCCTTCTCGGCCTGATGTTTTCCGCCCTTCTTCCGCAAACCCATCATCGTCCCGAAGCGCTGCCCGCCGAAGCCCAAGAGACTGAGGCCCAAGAGATTCAAGTCCAAGAGACTGAAGCTCTGGAAACCAGGGCCGCCGCGCGGGAACGGAATGATCCAGAAACGAGGATCACAATGTCATACGATCTCGTCATCATCGGAACCGGCCCCGGCGGTTATGTCTGCGCGATCCGCGCCGCGCAGCTCGGCCTCAAGGTGGCTGTCATCGAAAAGCGCAAGACCTTTGGAGGCACCTGCCTCAACATCGGCTGCATTCCCTCGAAGGCGCTTCTGTATGCGTCGGAGAAATTCGAGGAGGCCGCGCATGAACTCAAGAATTTCGGTGTGATCGTCGATGCGCCGAAGCTCGATCTCCCCGTGATGATGAAACACAAGGATGATGTCGTCTCGGCGAATGTCGGCGGTGTCGCCTATCTGTTCAAGAAGAACAAGATCGATTCCTTCATCGGTCTCGGCGCGATTACCGCCCCCGGCAAGGTCTCCGTCACCGCTGAGGATGGCTCCAGGCAGGAGCTCGAGGCGAAGAATATCGTCATCGCCACTGGCTCGGAAGTGACGCCGCTGCCGGGCGTGACGATCGACGAAAAGACCATCGTTTCGTCCACCGGCGCGCTGGCGCTTGAGGCCGTGCCGCAAAATCTCGTCGTCGTCGGCGCCGGGGTCATCGGCCTCGAACTCGGTTCCGTCTGGGGCCGGCTCGGTGCCAAGGTGACGGTCGTCGAATTTTTGGACCGTATCCTGCCCGGCATGGATGGCGAGGTCGCCAAACAGGCGCAGCGGATTTTCGAGAAACAGGGTTTTGCCTTCAAGCTCGGCCACAAGGTTCTTGGCGTCGAGGAGAAGGACGGCAAGGCGACGGTGACGATCGAACCGGCGGCCGGTGGCGACAAGATCACGCTTGAGGCTGATAAGGTGCTCGTCTCGATCGGTCGCCGTCCGGTGACGGAAGGGCTTGGCCTCGATGTGCTTGGCGTCGCGATGGAACGCGGCCGCGTCATCATCGACGATCATTTCGCGACCAATGTTCCGGGCATCTATGCCATCGGCGATGTCGTGCGCGGCCCGATGCTCGCCCACAAGGCCGAGGACGAAGGCGTGGCGGTTGCCGAAATTCTCGCGGGCCAGCATGGCCATGTGAATTACAATGTTATTCCGGGCGTCGTTTATACATCCCCCGAAATCGCCACTGTCGGTGCGACCGAGGAAGATCTCAAAGCCAAGGGTATTGAGTATAAGGTCGGTAAATTCCCCTTCACGGCGAATGGCCGCGCCCGTGCGATGCGCCAGACCAATGGTTTTGTGAAATTCCTCGCCGATGCCAAGACCGATCAGGTCCTGGGTGTGCATATCATTGGCCCGGTCGCCGGCGAATTGATCGCCGAAGCCTGTGTGCTTATGGAATTCGGCGGCTCATCGGAAGATCTCGCCCGCACCTGCCATGCGCATCCCACACTTTCGGAAGCGGTGCGCGAGGCGGCACTCGGCGTCGAGGGACGCTCGATTCACATTTGATCTGGCGCGAGCCGAATCAAGCGCGATCATCTCTGCTCTGGCTGGATGGCGTCCCCGAATGATCCTTCGGGGACGCCATTCTGATTCAGGGTGGATGCGAAGGGCATGCGGTCGCGCCTTGCGCTATGACCATCAGCGGTTCGGCAAAACCGCCATCAGGGCATCGGAGGCCTGCTTGCCGGCGGTTGCTGCAATCGCCTCGAGCGTCTCGTCCGCGGATTGCACGGTAAAGCCCCGGCGTTTCAGCGCCGCCAATAAATCATCCGGCTCTTTTTTCAGAATGGGCGCGAGATCAGCCAGCCGCGCCTGGGTCAAAACGGAAACCGCGCGAAATGCCGGGTTCCTGCCACGGGCATTGCCGCTCATGCCGGAAATGGCGAAGGGGAGCGCCACGATCAGGGACAGGACCAAAGGGATGATCAAGGTGCCGCGTTTGGCGTAGCTCAGGATCGAGCGCCAGTTTTTCCAGACATGCAGGACGACCGGCGCGAGCAGGACGATGCTCAGCCATTCATGCATTCCGTGGAAGGCACCTGGCGCCAGATGAAAAAACAGGGCGACGCCGGAAATGGTGGAAACGGCGAAAAGACCTGTCGTCAACGGCGTCGCATATCGGTTCATGAAGCGCGTCAGAGAATTTTCCGCTGGCGGTGTGATCTGTTCCTTGAGGGTGGTTTCCGAGGAGGTCATGAGGAAGGGCATCTTTCTGGTTGAACGGATCGTATCGGCAGCGCTTCGAACGGGATCTAAACGCTGCTTGACTGGCTGATTCGCTTTCCGGGCCGGGGAACCGCTGGAACGCGGAGGGTGTCTTTTCGGTCTTGATGGAATTGTTGCCCGCGATAAAGCCCTTGATAAGCAATCTCGTCTTGTTGGCGAAGCTGTTCGAAACATCCAGGCGTCGCACCGGGCACACCAAACTGCCGAGAGAGGTCCCATGGAAATGATCTCGTCGTGAAATCAAGTCGACGGGGCTTTCCGCTGCCGGTTCGACGCAGGAATACTCACAAATAAGGATTGCCGGTTCTCAGGAATCCAGCTTTATATTGTTAATATTTGTCCATTCTTGCGATGATTCATGCAGCCGCTCATTGATGGAACGCCCGCCTCTTCGTGTTTGCCTTTTCAGGGAAAGGGGCAGACCGGCACGAACCGGCTTTTCGGCGTCGCTTTTTGCCTGTTCCTGCTGCCCGGCTGCACTTTGGATGGGGCGGCGGCATTTGAAATCGCCGGCGCCTATTTCCCCGGCTGGATGGTTTGCGCCACGCTCGGCATTCTGGGCGGATGTTTGCTGCGGCTTTTGTTCATTCGCCTCGGCATTGATGAACGCGTGCCGTGGAAGCTTTTCTTCTATACGGCGGCAAGTCTCATCCTGACGCTTGTCTCTTGGCGTCAATGGTTCGGGCCAACGGCATGAAGGCCGCCGGAGCACCAAGGCGTGGCAGGCTCGCCATGCTCATCGTTCTCGGCGTGATCGGCTATGGGCTGTTCCTCGCGGTCCGGACCTATCAGCTTTATCGCGAATTTCCCTATTCCGACGATGCCTCGATCGATGCCGAGATCGTCCATGTCGCCCCGGCCGTCGGCGGCCGGGTGATCGAACTTCTCGTGCGTGAAAATCAGGCGGTGCGCGAAGGCGAGCTTCTGTTCCAACTCGATCCGCTGCCTTACCGCCTCGCCGTCGAACAGGCCGAGGCGGAACTCGCGTTTGCCCAGGCATCGCTCGCGACGCGCCGCCGCGTCATCACCACCGAAACGGAGAATGCTGAAATCGCCAGGGACCAGACGGTCCGGGCGAGAACCAATTATGAACTGGCGGCGCGGACAGCGGCGCGGCTGGCGCCACTCGCCAAACAGAATTTCGTGCCCAAACAGCAATATGATACTGCCGAAGTGGCGCGGCGCGATGCGGCGACGAGCCTTGCCCAGGCCGGGCGCCAGCAGGCCGCGGCGATCGCCGCGATTGGTGACACGGCCGGAGCCGAGGCGACGGTCCGGGCACGGGAGGCGGCGCTTGCCATAGCGAAGCGCGGGCTTGAAAATACCAGCATGCGCGCGCCGCATGCCGGCCGGATCGCCGGGCTCAAGGTGGCGACGGGCGAATTCGTCCTGCCGGGGCAGGCGCTTTTCACCCTGATCACTACGGAAGAATGGTTCATCGTCGCCAATTTCCGCGAATCGCAATTACCAGTGATTCGCATTGGTGATTGCGTCACGGGTTTTTCGATGATCGACCGGACGCGGCCCCTGCATGGGCGCGTCACCGGAATAGGCTATGGCGTTCTGGAAGCGAGTGGCACGGTGCTGCCGCGCCAGCTTCCCTATGTCGAGCGATCCCTCAACTGGGTACGGGTGGCGCAGCGTTTCCCTGTTCGCATCCATCTTGAGGATCCCCCTGCGGACCTCATGCGTATGGGCGCCAGCGCGAGCGCGCAGATCCGCTATGGCGCGGCCTGTCCGCATGAACAGGACGGAGAAGACCAGGGCGATGAGCGAGAGCCGGACGCGGCTGCCGGACCCGGGATCGGAGAAAGGCTCGCCACCCGAAAACTTGCCATTCCAGACCATGAGAGGCCGTGAGTGGCCAGGCCGCGCCTCGCCGATCTCCTCGCTCCCTTCCCTGGCCGGCTCGCCTTCGCGGTCCGGATCGGTCTGATCTGCGCCCTGACAGTGCTCATTGCCGAGACTTACGAGACGCTGGAGCCGGCGCTCTCTGCCTATATCGTTTTCTTCCTCAACAAGGAGGATCGGGTCTCGAGCCTCATCATGCATATTGCCGGGCTGGTTCTGATCAGCCTGATCATCGGCCTTGTCTTTCTCCTCGCCATTCTCGTCATTGATTATCCGGTCTGGCGAGTCCTCACGATGATGCTGGTGTCCTTCATCGTTCTGTTTCTCGGATCGGCATCGAAACTCAGCGCGATCGCGCCCATTCTGGCGCTTGTCGTTGCCTATGCGCTCGATCTGCTCGGCATGATTCCGCAGGGTGAACTCGCCACGCGCGCGCTGCTGCACGCCTGGCTGATGATTGGCTTGCCGGTGTTCGCCGGAATCGTCGTCAATGTGCTGATCGGTGTGCCGCCGCGTCTGCTTGCGGAGCGGGCGCTCGCCAAGCGGCTATACATCGCCGCCGCTGCTTTGCGTGGTGCGGGTGCCGATGGAGACGAAAGCATAGGGAAGCTGCGGGCGCTTTTGCGGGAGGGCAATGCCGCTCTTTTGAAAAATCTTGCCCTTGCCGGGTTCGAACATACTTCGCCTGCGCTTGATCTCGCCGCGCTCAAAAGCGCTGCCGCCGCAAGCTTCCGGCTTCTGGCCCTGATCGACGGATTTTTTGACCTGCCTGAGCCTTTCGCGGCTCTTGAGGAGCGGGAAAGATTGGCGGCAACCGCTGAAGCCATGGTGGCGATTTTCGCCCAAGGCCTTTATCCGGTCGAGATCGAGGCTTCCTTGCCACCTGATGCGTCTCCCCTGCTTGTGGAGATCGACCGCACCTTGCAAATTTTCACCCTGGTCGCGCCGGATAGGGAGGATGGCACGGCGGAAGCGCCAGCGCGACCCGAAAAGCCGAAAGAAAAATCCGGTTTCTTCAAGCCCGATGCCTTCACCAATCCCGATCACATCCGTCATGCGCTGAAGACGACGGCGGCGGCGATGATCTGTTATATCGTCTATCTGCAGCTCGACTGGTCGGGCATCCACACCTGCCTCATCACCTGCTACATCGTCTCGCTCGGCAGCGCCGCCGAGACGGCGCAGAAAATGATGCTGCGCTTCACCGGCGCGGCGATCGGCGCCGCGGCGGGCACGCTGATTCTCGTCTTCATCATTCCGCAGCTCCAGTCGATCGGCGCCCTGATGCTTCTCGTCTTTCTCGGCACCTTGCCAGCGGCCTGGGTCGCCGCTGGCGGCGAACGCATCGCCTATGCCGGATTCCAGATCGCCTTCGCCTTTTTCCTCTGCGTCCTTCAGGACTATGGCCCGGGCTTCGATCTGACCGTCGCGCGCGATCGTGTCATCGGCATCTTTTTCGGCAATCTCGTAATGTATGTGATGGCGACACAGATTTGGCCGGTCAGCATCGCCGGGCGCGCGGGCGCGACGATCACCGCCGGATTACGCGGCCTGCGGGATATGGCGCGCTCCGCCAATGCGCCCCAATGGAATGCCGGCGCTCTTGCCGCTTGTGGCGCAATCGCGCGACTCGAAGGGGCTTTGGAACTGATGGCCTTTGAGCCCGTCTCTCTTCGGCCGTCCATCGCCTGGCGGCAGGCGCGCGCCAGAGTGAGCGCCGATCTCGCGGGTGTGTTTCGGCTGCTGGCAATTCTGACACCTGCATCCGATCCGGTACCGCCGCTGAATGTTGCGGCCAGGTGTCTCGACGGGCTCGCACGGGCCGGTGACGAAGGCGACTTTGTGGCGGCTGAAACCACAGCTGCCGCTGCCGCGCACGAGAGAGAGTCCATGCAGGCGGGCCGCGTCCCTGCCTCCACTTTTTCCATCAGGGCAGAGCTCGACCGCCGGATCGACGCGCTGACGCTGGCGGTCGAGGAGGCCGCACGGACCGATTCTTTCGGGCAGCCTGTTCCCCGACCAAGCGCGCGAGCCTTTCATGCGGCGTCCTGATCCAATGTTCCCGCGCCCCGCCTTCCAGCCTCGGCAAGGCCGAAGCCTCGACGGAGATGAGCGGCGGAGCCATGAATTGCCTCTCGGCTGGTTCCGCGTTTGGCCTCTCACCATATTGTTGCCCGCTGTCCTTCTGGCGAATGGCTGCGCGACCAATGCCATCGATCTTGCTCCGCCCGAGCCCGACCGGCCCTTCGTTCCGCAGACCAAGGAGAATGGGGCAATCGACGCCGGAAAACCGGCCTTGAATCCCGGCTTGGCGCCAAAGCGGCAGGATTTCACCCTGCCGGCCAATGCCGAGACCGCTGGCCTGCCGGCCCCGCCCGAGCTTGAAGCCCATAAAATCTATTCGCTGGCGGAATTGATCGATATTGCCCAGCGCAATAATCCCACGACGCGTATTGCCTGGAACCATGCGAGGGAAGCCGCGCTCGCCGTCGGCCTTGTCGAATCGACCTATCTGCCGCGCCTCACAATCAGCGCCATCGGCGGCACGCAGCAAAGCAACAATAATCTCACCACTGGCGTCCTCGGCCTCGAGTCGACGGCGACCAACAAAGCCAATGGCCAGGGCATTATCGGCGCCGCCGGCCTGCAATGGCTCCTGTTCGATTTCGGCCGGCGGGCGGCCCTCGTCGAGGCCGCGCAACAGCTTTCCGCTATTACCAACGTCAATTTCACGGCCGCGCATCAATTGCTGATACACAAGGTCAGCCTGGCCTATTACGCTTATTCCGCCGCCCGCGCCCGCACCAATAATGCTGTCGGGTCCCTTGAGAACGCCAAAAAAGTGCAGGCAGCGGCGGAAGCACGGCTGAAACAGGAAGTTGGCACGATCGTCGATGCGGCGCAGGCGAAACAGGCGACCTTGCAGGCCAATCTGCAACTGGTGCGCGCGCGCGGTGCCGAACAGGACAATTATCAGACGCTGCTCGGAGCGATGGGCATTTCCCCGCTGACCAAAATCCGCGTGACCTCGGCGGAGGGCCGGACCCTCTCCGCCTCCATGGTGCCGACGACGCAGAGCATTCTTGAGGCGGCGCTCGCCAAGCGCCCGGATATTCTCGCGGCCTTTGCCGCGCAAAAGGCGAGCGAGGCCAATATCCGGGCGGCGGAAGCCGATTTCCTGCCGAAAGTCTTTGCTTCCGGCACGGTCGCCGAAGGCTCCGGCGGTCTCGGCGTCACTTCCATTCCGGCCATCGGCGCCGATGCTTTGCCGACGCTCAATCTCAACAACAATCGCTTTTCCGGTATCATCCTCGGCGGCGTCACCGTGCCGCTTTATGATGGCGGTACGCGCGCCGCCCTGCTTCTGCAGGCGCGAGAGCGGAGGGAAGGCGCCGACGCAATCCTGAGCCGCACCAAACAGGAAGCGGCGCGGGAAATCGTCTCGGCGCAGAATGGGCTGAAGACGAGCCTTGCCGCTTATCAGGCCTCGGTCGCTTTGGTGCAGGCGGCGGAAACGACTTTCGACGCGGCGCTTGCCGCCTATCGCAATGGCGTCGGTTCGGTCACCGCCGCCTCGCTCGCCGAAACCAATCTCCTGCAGGCCCGGATCGCCAAAACCGATGCCTATAGCGCGGCGCTTGCCGCAGCCGTCACGCTGGCGCTGGCAAGTAGTTCGCTCGGCTCGGTGCCCTATTAGCGCATTCCCGATAACGTCCGAAAAGCCTCCCGTTGCTTCTAATACCAGCGGTCATGATAAATGACCGCTGGACCACTCTTGAATTTTCGCCATCGCTTTGAAAAAGCGAAAATTCAAGAAAGGAACCAAAGGTCGTTCTTTACGACCTTTGGTATAAGTGGTGCGTTTCCGGATCAAGTCGGTGTTTCAGAGAAGGGCGGCGAAGGGAATGACTGCGGCATGTGTGCCCCTTAAGGGAGGCGGCGCCTCCGGATCGATCCGCAGCACGCCTTTTGACAGCAGCAGGGAAAAAATATCGGCCGTGCCGGCGGAGCGCGCTGGCCGGATCAAGGGCCCGGCATCGCTGTCGACGAGATCGACGAAAACAAACTGGGTCAGATCGCTGCGGAATTTGGGCTCGAAATCGAGACGGCCTGAGACGGTTGGCAGCTCGTTCTGGCCATAGGCGCGGCGGACAAAGGGAATGAGCAGGCCAATGGCGCCGACGACCGAGGCGGTCGGATTGCCGGGCAGTCCGAAAAGGGTGGTTTTCCCCAGCGTCGCGACCGTCTGCGGCCGGCCCGGGCGGATCGTTACGCCACGAAATAGAATCTCTGCGCCGAGATCACGCAAGGCGCCATGCACATGGTCTGTGTCGCCCACCGAAATCCCGCCGGTCGTCACCACAATGTCGGCGGTGGTACAGGCTTGCATCAAGGCGGTGCGCAGGCTTGCCGCTTCATCGCAGGCGACCACCTGCACGGTGGTGCGCAAACCGAGCGCGTCGAAAAGCGCCGCAAGCATGGGGGAATTGGAATCGAAAATCTGTCCCGGCTGCAGTTTTCCGCCCGGCTGCACCAGTTCCTTGCCGCTTGCAAGAATGGTCGCCCGTAACTGCCGTCGGATTTTGGGATAAGCGACACCCTCACAGGCGAGCATCGCCACATGGCGCCAGTCGAGCCGGGTTCCGGCGGCGATCAGCCTGTCGCCTTTACGGAATTCCTCGCCCGCGCGGCGGATATTGGCGCCCTTGGGCGGCAGCGTCCCGATGATGATCGTTTCGTCGGTGAGCGTGACGTTTTCCTGCGGAATGATCGTATCGGCGCCCTGCGGGACGGCGGCGCCGGTGAGGATGCGATAGGCATGGCCGCTCTTGAGAAGACCCGCGGGGTCACCGGCAACACCTGCACCGCAGATGGGCAGGCGGCTTCCCGCGTCAACATCGGCATGACGCAAGGCGTAACCATCCATCGCCGAAAGATCGATCGCCGGCCGGGGTGCATTGGCAAGGAGATCCTCGGCGAGAACGCGGCCGGCGCATTGGGCCAGGGGAACCGGCTCGGCGGGCAGAAGCGGGGCGAGGGCGAGAACGCGCTGCAGCGCCTCCCGGTAGGGCATGGCGTCGAGAGCCGTATCGATCATGGGAAATGCGCTCCCTCCCTGAAATATTCGTCACGGTGCCGGAGCGGAGGCATTGGCATATGACATTGCATTGGCGGCCGGGCGTCGGCCGCCCGTTTTTACGGGTCGGCGACGTCAGGCGCAGCGTGGCGAAATTTTATCCCGCAATGTCCCATTGTCATCCCGGTGAAATCGGTCAAGGGCGATTTATTTCGTCTCCGCCCGATGCGATCAGGATTTTCCTTTCGGCAGAAGGGTGGCGATGCGTTCCGCGCCTTGCAGGGGTTTGAAGGACCCCGGAAAGCCTCCCGGAGGCGGCGGTGGGGGTGCAAGCCCAGCCTGTCCATTGCCAGCCTGTCTATTGAAGGAAGGAGGCCTTGGCGGGAAGCCGGCCGGCGGAGCACCCATAGGCGGAAAACCTTCTGGCGGCGGTCCTGGCCTTCTGGTGCCGGGAGGAGGTGGCGGTGGCATCTGTTCGACGATGGGTGTGGCATTGCGATCGACGACGACTTGCAGGCTGGCAAGATAACGGTCCGCCGCCTCGCGCAAGGAGCCATGTGTCAATGCGCCGCCCATCAAGGCGATGCCATCGGTTCTGTTCAACGTATCGCGCAGGCTGTCACGTTTGTATGCGTCGACCTGCGTATACAGAAATTCATTCAGGGCATCAGGCAGGAAAATCTGCGAGGTCAGAATGTTTTTGTTCTCGTGCCAGACCTTGAAATGTATGTGTGTCGTCCGACCCTGATACCAGCCCGGATAAAGTGTATGGAAAGTGACATCGCCCGATGCGCCCGCCTGTTGCGTGCCGCGCAGAAAGGTCGCCGCTTTCACCTCGGGCGGCGCTTCTTCCCCAGGCATCGTGCCGAAGCCTGAATAGCGGCCCGAGGCGTCGCAATGCCAGAGATCGATGCGGGCTCCCGGCAGTGGATTGCCTTTTTCATCGAGAATGATGAGGCTGACATCGAGCGGAATCCCCGGCAATCCTTCCGTAATGTCAGCGCGGTTGAATTGCCGGGCTATATAATAGGGACCTTCCGTCAAATGCGGGGTGAGCGCGGGCGAACTGGGTCCCGCTTGAGAATCGCCTGCTTGAGAATCGCTTGTTCGAGGAGAGCCCGTCTGCGCTGGTGTTTCCGCATGGAGGTCGAATGCTACAGTGCCAGCGCCCATCGCCGCGCCGAGGAACAGGGATCGCCGATCCAATTCAAACATCTGATTTTCCGTAATTTCAGTTTTGTATAGGGCGCAGATTAAGCAAACCACGGGAGGTGGGAAAGATACCCGCGAATTAAATTCCGGTCATGAGCATCAGCTCTTCCCCATGCCCGTTGTGCATGCGTCATTGCCGGTCTTCGATGCGATTCGTGTCGCCGAGATTGGGGGAGATATAGAGCGGCGATTGCCGCAGCCGGGCAAAAAGGATGAGTAGCTCGCCACGATCGTCGAGCAGTGCGAGTTTCCGTCCCGTGGGATCAAGCCGCCACATCCGGACATCATCGAGTGCGGTGAAGAATTGGTTTTCCTGCGCCATGACGGCGGGCATGCAGGCCATGTTCGTGCGCGCGACCGTTCCGAAGTGGATCATTTGGCCGGAGACGGATGCCCTGCCGGCCATGCGGTTGCATCCGCCGGTCCCGGAAAGGCGGCCGTCTTCGGCGAGATCGAGAATGATAGTTACCGTGGCGTCCACACGCTCCTGGCGGATATATTCGGCGCGCCAACGTCCGTTTGGCGGCACCGGCTGCGCATTGCCTGCCGCGCCGCCGACCCTCTGGACGAGAATATCGACCTCTCCGTTTCCTGTCTCGGGAATGGGATGCTGCGTCGTCGAGGTAAACCAGAGCCGGCCATCGACCAGAATCCGGGCGCGGAGCGAATATGTGTGGCGAGGATCGATTTTCTTTGAATCGAAGCGGAGCCGATAGGGAATCGGCATGTGCCCGCGTGAACGGAGCCGCGTGAGGGCGATGGTTCTTGCGGGCGCGTCGGCGCGGGAGACGTCTTGCAGCGAAACCTCGACGATTGCCGAAGGCGGCAAGGCGATCCTTTCGCGATAGAAGACGGTGCCGCTTACAATAAGCGGCTTCGCCAGAGCAGGCAGGGAGGAAAGGATCAGCCCTGAAAGCACAGTCACAAGCAGGTGAACGATGGCAATGCGCCGCCGGATTCCGATGGCCATGAGACACCCCGCTAATACCGAAGGATGAACCTCTTCAATTTGGACGGTATCGGCACCGATGATGCCAAAACATTCTCGCCCTTTAGAAGAGCGGTAGAAAGGGGCTTGCTTCCATTCGCCTCAAACCATCCGGGGGCTTTGAGGCCATGTTATGACCGGACATCGGGTTCAGCTTCAATGGCTAAGGGACTGTCGGCTATCGGCATGATCCGTTAGCCGTGTGTTTTCTGTCGGTTTCGGACGCCAAGGGTTGATCAGTTCGGAAAAGTCGGGGAGCCGGTCCTTCTATCGCTTTCTGCGAGTGTGGAAGATGAGTGATGGCGATTACCCGGCGCATTCAACAGGGCCGCAGGCCTCTGTCCAGGCGGCAAACCCGCCGCTGATGTGGCTGACATTTTCAATGCCCATATCGATCAGGGTGGCAGTCGCAAGGGCCGAGCGTGCCGCAAGCTGACAATAAAGAATGATTGGCCGGTCCTGCCCGAAATCTTCCATGAAGAATGGAGATTCCGGATCCACTCTGAATTCGAGTGTTCCTCGTGGAACATGCACGGCGCCCGGGATCATTCCCGTGCGTTCGATTTCGTGGGGTTCCCGAAGATCGACGAACAGCGCATTTGAGTGAGCATGGGCGGCAATCGCTTCGGCAACGTCGAGAGTCTTCACCCGTTGCATTGCCCGGCTCACCAAATCCGCTGCTCCCAGTTTAAGGGACATGATGGTTACTCCTCGGGTCAGCGAATCGGGTTCTTCTTTTATTCGCTTGGATCGGAAAGGCTGATGTGTCCATGGAGATTTTGCGGCGCTCGATGCACACCATTCATGCCAAGCCTAATGCCAAAAGATACTGCGCTATCGTGAAGATGACATGCGCAACCAGCACGTAAAGGATCGTCAGCATTGGCGTCGGCGTCTTGCGTGCGAATAGCCCCGCCCCCATCCCCGGCATCAGAATTATGAGACCCGCCAAGGTGCTGACCACAACACCGATCAAGAGGAAAGGCAAAATGGTTGGCGCGCTGAGGAAATCCAACCCCCAGAAGAGCGGGTACATGGCGGCATAGGCAAGGCCGATGATATAGTGAAATCCCCAGCCGATGACGCTTTCAGTCATGGTGTTGGGTGAGGTGTTGTTCTGATCGAATACGAGTCTTCCCGAGAGAAGGCCGAGAAGCCAGCGGCCTACGGAAGGCCAGTGTGTTCCTGGCATCCAGCCGATCCATGCGACGATGATGCTCCAAAGGTCTAGCGCGATGGTCGATCCAATGCCGACGATCACTATGAAAATCACGGTCTGCTGCACCGGGGGAAGCCTTCCAAGAACATAGGTATGAACAGGGCTCTGCGCAGAGCCGACGAACAAACGGCGAGGATCGCAAAACGCTGTAAATTATGGCGTAGCGCTCAAGCCCTTGTCAAAAATAAGCAAAAAATTGACCGCACTGATCTGGTTCGCTCCCGCCCCGATTTCTCAAGCGGTAAAGCCGGGCTGGATCGAGAGAGACGATTGTACTGATGCCATCGCAATGGCCCTGCTCCGACACAGCATAGGGTTCGTGAACGCCGGGAGGTTGCTGCGCGCGTTCCGCCAGATATCCCAGTTCATCGGGCCAGTCCCCGATATGTCCGGCGGCATAAGATTGGTCGTGACTGTTTCTGCATGACGAAACAATCCGGGGGCTCGATCCAGAAGGATCGGAGGAATCAGCAGTCGGGATTTCAGAAAGGAGAAAATGGCGCGCCCGAAGAGATTCGAACTCCTGACCCCTAGATTCGTAGTCTAGTGCTCTATCCAGCTGAGCTACGGGCGCGCATTTGTGAGTTTCTGCTATTTGATCGATGCTGTGAAAGGCAGCGACCGGAAGCATCCCTCGCGGTTCGTGACCATTTAGCGACTTGTGCTGCGTCTGGCAATAGGGCTCAGCCGTTGGAACGCCAGTTGTTGAAACTTTATTGAAGGGCGATCCCCCGGCGCGCCGGTCAAGCGCGGAGCGGGAGGCTTTGCACGGCGCCGGGCAGAACGATCCGGAAGGTCGCGCCGACACCGCCCGTCATCGAATCCGGCAGCAGGCTAATCGTGCCGCCATGGCCGCGGACGAGATCAGCGGCGATGACGAGACCGAGGCCGGAACCGCCCGCGCGTGTCGAATTGAAGAAAGCGACGAAGAGATCCTTGCGCATCCGTTGCGGAACACCCGGACCATTATCGATGACATGAATGACGAGATCCTTGCCTTCACGCATGGCGGTGATCGTGACGCGCGGTTCCCGGCCAAGCGTCGCCTCGTTGCTTAAAAGCGCTTCTGCCCCGTTGCGGATGAGATTCATGAGAACCCGGAAGATCTGTTCTCCATCGGCGAGAATGTCGAAGTCAGGCGGGACATCATTGACGAAATCGACTTTGCCGGGGATCGAGAGCCTGACGGTTTCAATGGCTTCCGCAGCGACCTGATGCAGCGAGACGATATTATGCTGCGGCGGTTCGTCGACGGCGCGGCCATAGGCGAGAGTCGAGCGGCAGAAGCGGATGGCGCGATCAAGAGTCGCAACCAGTTTCGGGGCAAGTCTCTGCACCAGCGGATCGGGGGAATTGCCGAGGCGATCCGAAAGCAGCTGGGCGGAAGCGAGCATGTTGCGCAGATCATGATTGATCTTTGCGACCGCGAGTCCGAGCGCCGCCAGATGCTTCTTCTGATTGAGCTCGCGGGCGAGACGGTCCTGCATATTGGCGAGTGCCGCTTCCGCCTCGCCGATCTCGTGATTATGCCCCGAGGCATGGATGATCCTGGATCGGTCTTCCGGATCCTGGGCGAAATCGACGAGGCTTTCGGTGAGCCGGCGCACGGGATTGAGAATGAAGGAACGAATGGCGATTGCCGCCATGCCGCCGACCAGAATGCAGAGCACGAAGGTGATCGTCAAAACCCGCATCGAATAATCGAAAAATAGCGGACGCATGGTCGCTTCGTCGACGGTGATCTCGATCGCGTCGCCGCCATGCGGCGCATCGCCGATGATGGTCAGCATACGGTTGCTCGAATGGAAGAAGGTGCGCAACGTGGCGAGAACCGAAGTCACGAGATCCGTGTGGCGCAGATCGTAGACTTCATCGACCTTCGTCGGCAATTCGGAGACGGCGAGGATCCGTTTCGCGCCGCCGCTCTTCAACACGATGATGCGGGCGTCGACGCTGTCGAGCAATTGTTGCAGGAGGCTCTCGGGCACCATGGCGCCAGGGTCTGCATCGAGGACCAATGTCGCTGTATAGGCGGCCCGGAGGCGCGCGCGCAGCCAATTGTCGCGCCATGTCGAGAGAGCCGGCAGAAAGATCAAGGTCTCACCAATGAAGACGAACAGCATGGTGAGGATCAGACCGCGCGCGGTGAGGCCCAGGCGGGATGCTTTACGCTCGAAAATGGTATCGCCCGCCGTCTCCGCGGAAGGGTTGAACGGCTCCTGCTTCAGGCTTTCAGCGAGTGGCATGGTGCAGCCTCGAAAGACGCAGAGAGAAAAGGGGCGCAGGGTCGAATTTCAAGAAAATGTGCCTTGCTCTCAGAGCGATGAAACGGAAAAATAGGCCATAAGTCTTATCCTGTGCTTCTCTAATCCGCGTATAAATAGCCCTTTAATACCATTCGTTGCTGATCCCGGCCTGTCGTGACCGGCGTGGTGCGGCGCAACCATTTCATCATGAAGGTGTGCCTCATGCGCGCAGGGTGAAATGTGGTGCACTAATTTGTGGGCGCTTTTCCGGGCGATGCCTCGGCAATTTCGGCTCGGGCGGCAGGGCGCGGCTCAGGAAGCCTCTGTTAAGCTCAAATGCCTCCCGGTTCAAATAAATCAATCTTATGAAAAAGGTCTGCGTGGCTGGTATGGCGTGAGCGCATGCCACGGGATTGCAGCCTGAAGCGCGCTTGCCCACGTTCCCTTCCATGTCGCCCTGAGAAGAAGCCATGACCCATGTCTTCTTCAATCAAAGGAAACAGGAGCGAATCAAGAAAGTTCGACTGCGAAAAGATTCGCCATCGTGCATCCGAGCCCTTATTTCCCCATGATGAAGCGTGAGCGGCTAGAGCGTCTTGGTTCTATCCGGAAACATTCCGCTCACAAAAAATCAGGGCATTTTCAAAGTAATGGATTCTTGAACCGGTTTGGTGGTATCGAAAAGTGCGCCACGCCATAGAGACGGCGAATCAGTAACTGTTTATTTACAGTACCCGCGAGTCTCGATAATTGGCAAGGCTTTTCCCAAGGGGAAGTTCCAAAGGGAACTGCCGCCAAATTTTTTCAGGAAACAGGTGCGAAACCCAGCGGCCTGTTCTAAACGGAACTGCCGGGCGGCTTTATTTCCGATCGAAACGCGATGATGTGATTTCATTGATGGGGCTTTGGCGATGCCTGCCTCATGAATCGGGATCGGATGGCCGCTTCGCCTCTTGCGGAATCATGCCGCCGATGCATCGCCGGTGTTACCGTTTGGGGCTCGCGCTCGCGGTTCGCTTTTGGCGCTCTCGCCGACATCTATCGATCTGACATAAAGGCGCTCATGACGCAGGATCTGCAAAGCTCCGTTCCGCTGGCGGAGGAAGACAAGGCTGGAGGCTGGACAAAGCCCCTCGCGACGGGCGTGCTTGTTCTCGCCGATGGTACTTTTCTCGAAGGCGAAGGTTTTGGCGCGGTCGGTGAAGCCGTCGCGGAAGTCTGTTTCAATACGGCGATGACCGGCTATCAGGAAATCCTGACCGACCCTTCCTATGCGGAGCAGATCGTCACCTTCACCTTTCCGCATATTGGCAATGTCGGTGTGAATGATGATGATCTCGAAACCACCAATTCCGCTGCGCGCGGCCAGGTGCGCGGTCTCGTCGTCTTCGCCCCGGTCACCGATCCGTCGAACTACCGTTCGCGGGCTCATTTCGACGCATGGCTGAAAGCCCGTTCGATCATTGGCCTTTCGGGCGTGGATACCCGCGCCCTGACGACGCTGATCCGCGAAAAAGGCATGCCCAATGCGGTGATCGCCCATTCGCCCGAAGGTGTTTTCGACATAAAGGCACTGACCGCGCGAGCCGCCGCCTGGCCGGGGATCGACGGGATGGATCTGGTGCCTCCCGTCACCACGCAGGCAGCGCATGAATGGACCGAGACGGGCCCGATTCCGGCGCGCCTCGCGGCGCCCGCCCATCGCAACGCGCATCGTGTGGTCGCTATTGATTACGGCGTCAAACGGTCAATCCTGCAATTACTGACCGAGGCCGGTTGTGCCGTCACCGTCGTGCCGGCGACGACTTCGGCCGAAGCCATTGCCGCGATGCAGCCCGAGGGGGTTTTCCTCTCGAATGGCCCGGGTGATCCCGCCGAAACCGCCCATTATGCCGTCCCGGTCATTCAGGATTTGCTCGCGCGCAAAATTCCGGTCTTCGGCATTTGCCTCGGCCATCAGATGCTGGCACTTGCCATCGGTGCGAAGACGCACAAGATGCGGCAGGGCCATCATGGCGCCAACCATCCGGTGATCGACGTGACCACCGGCAAGGTCGAAATCGTGTCGATGAATCACGGTTTCGCCGTCGATGCGGCGACGCTGCCGCCGAATGCGGTAGAAACGCATCGCTCCCTTTTCGACGGCACCAATTGCGGCCTCAGACTGACGGATCGGCCGGCCTTTTCGGTTCAGCACCATCCCGAAGCCTCGCCAGGGCCACGCGACAGCCATTATCTCTTCCAGCGGTTCGTGACGTTGATGGAAGAGAGGGGGAGCTGACAGGCTGTCGCTCCGATCCGGGCTTTTGGAAGGTGGCCGCGCTAGAGTGTTTCGGATATATCCAGAAACACTCCACTCAGAAAATTTAGAGTATTTTCAGGTAAATGGAATCACGGAGCGATCCAATATAAAGACAAAATGCTCTAGTGGAAACTTCCATGCGGCGGGGTCGGCGGAGGGAGCGCGAAGGGCATGGGCTGGCGGCAGTTCTGGAACCGGGACGATCATGCGATCTATGTGAACGCCCGGCACAAACAGCTCCATTTCACGCGTGTGGCGGCGGATCTGCTGGCGCTGCTGCCCGAGCCCCCGCTGCATCTGCTCGATTACGGATGCGGCGAAGCGCTGGAAGCCCCGCGCATCGCCGCGCATTGCGGCAGGCTTTCCCTATATGACGCAGCGCCCGGCATCGTCGCGGGGCTCAAGCGGCGATATGCCGGTTTTCCTTCGATTGAAGTGCTCGATGATGCGGCGCTCGCATCGCTCGTACCATCATGCTTCGATGCAATTCTCTGTCTTTCAGTGCTGCAATATATAACGAGGCCCGAATGCGAGGCGCTGCTTGATCTCGGGCATCGGCTGCTGGTTCCGCGCGGACACTTGATTCTTGGCGACGTCATCGTTCCCGGTGCGCCACTGGTGAGCGACATTGCCTCGCTTCTTTCCTTCGCCTGGGAAGGGGGCTTCCTCACCGCCGCGCTCGCCGGCCTCGTGACGACATTTTTTTCCGATTATCGCCGGCTGCGTAGTACAATCGGTCTCCTCGCTTTCGACGAAGCGACGATGCTCGACATGCTGAGAGCCCATGGTTTCGAGGCGAGACGCGCCGCGCGCAACATCGGGCATAATCAGGCGCGCATGACTTTCATCGCCGAGAAGCTTTGAAACAATTCTCACATCAGGGCGATGGCCGCGACATGGCGGCCGTAATCCGCCTCGCCGCGATGGACGGAGCGGCGATAGGAATAGAAAAGCTCTTCCTGCTCATAAGTATCGATGGCGAGATTTTCAAAGGCGCCGATACCCGCGCGCACGAGGCGCATGCCAATGAATCCCGGCAGATCGAACATTTTGTGGTCTGGCCTCTCGGAGGCTGTAAAGAAACGCGCATGGTCGGCGTCATGCTCGAGAAAACGATCGAAGAATTCCGGCCCTACTTCATAGCTGCGCGGCCCGATGGTTGGTCCAAGCACGGCGGCGGTTCGCGCGCGATGCGCGCCCAATTGTTCCATCGCATCGAGCGTTGCTTCCAGCACGCCGCCGAGCGCGCCCTTCCAGCCCGCATGGGCGGCACCGATGACTTTGGCCTCGGCATCGGCGAAAAGAATGACACCGCAATCGGCACCGGTCACGCCGAGACCAAGACCCGGTGTTGCGGTCACGAGCGCATCGCAGCGTGGCCGCTCGGCGAAGGGCGCGTCGAGCGCCAGCGCTTCCGCCGAATGGATCTGATAGGGCACGAGCAGATTTTGCGGGGGAATCGCCAAGAGCTCGGCCATGCGCCTCCGGTTCTCCGCCACGGCTTCTGTGGCATCGCGCGAACCCACGCCGCCATTGAGTGTCGCATAGAGGCCTTCCGACACACCGCCCTGGCGGGTGAAGAAACCATGCCTGACGGGCCAGTTCTCGAAGAGTTTCGCCTGTAAAGCGAGAGCCTTTTCCATAGAATCCTCAAAATCCGGGCGGAATGGGAAGATCCGGCCCCATCACCGCCAAAACCTTGAATAAAGCGCCCATACCGTCCTGCTCGGCGCCGGTGTCCGTCAGGAAACGGGCCTGTGTCAATCGGGTGGCGGCAATGCGCAGGGCCTGGGCCTGCGCCGGGCTTGCCCGGCGTGCCAGGGCTTCGGTGCGTTCGGCAAGACCGAGCCGAAGCAGGAATTCGCCCTGCGGAACCGGGCCGTAGGTCAGGGCGCCCGCCGCCCGTGCCGCCTCGGCGAGCCGGGTGAAATCGACATGGGCGGTGAGATCGGCTTCGCCGGCTGCGCCCAATGGATCAACGCGCCGGTGGTGACGTAGCGCCTGCAAGGTCTCGCCGCCGCCGAAACTGCCTGGCCTTGCGCCATAACCATAATCCACCGCCAACATCGCGCCGCCGGTGCCTATGAGGTGACCCGCGAGCCTGTGCATCAGGGCTATCGCTCCGGCGTTGATTTCCAGCACTGCACCGGGTGCGGCGGCAATTTCCGCAAGCTCCGGCGCTGCTTCGGCAGCAAGGCCGAAGGCAAGGCCGCCTGCCGGCCCGAGGCCGACGAGCCTTTCGTGCCAGCCAGTGTCCGTATGCACGAATTGCCGCAAGGGCAGACAGTCGAAAAATTCATTGGCGATGCACAGAATTGGCGCCCGCTCCGTCGCCGGCACCCCTTCACGGTCTGCGAAAAACATGTTCACGCTTTGATGCCAGATCAAGGGGAGCGAGCTCGTCTCCAATGCCTTTTCCTGTCTCTCGCGTAGGACCGGATTGGCCTCGACGAGATGCAGTTCGATCGCGTTGCGGAAGGCGGGCAGGATTCGTGCGGCGCGCAGGAAATCGGCCATCAGCGTGCCGCGCCCGGGACCCAGTTCCACCACGGCAATCCGCGCCGGTGCGCCGAGGCTTTGCCAGATCTCCGCCGCCCACAGGCCGATCAATTCGCCGAACATCTGGCTGATTTCCGGCGCCGTGGTGAAATCGCCTTCCGCGCCGAGCGGCATTTTGCTGCAATAATAACCGTAGAGCGGGTGGTAGAGCGCGAGATCCATATAGCGTTCGAGACTGATTGGTCCTTCCTGCTCGATCATCCCCATAATCAGCCGGGCCAAGGGAGTTTCCGGGGAATTCTCCAAGAGGGGCTCGGTGGCGGGCCGTTGCGTCATGCCTGCGCCTCCTTGCGGGTGAGAGACCAGCCGATCAGCAACGCACCGATCGCCATCAGGGGCAGCGACAGCAGCATCCCCATGGTCGCGCCGCCAAAGAGAAAGCCGAGCTGTGGATCCGGTTCGCGGAAAAATTCGCAGCCCGTGCGGGCAAGGCCATAGCCAAGTGCAAAAAGACCGGTGACGAGCCCCGGCCGGCGCAGCGCGCCGAGGCGGATGGCGATGAAAAGCAGGATGAACAGAACGAAACCTTCGAAAAATGCCTCATAAAGCTGGCTTGGATGGCGTGGCAGGGGGCCCGCCCCGGGAAAGACCATGGCGAAGGGCGCTGTTTCTGGATCGGTGACGCGTCCCCAGAGTTCCGGCTTGATGAAATTGGCGATGCGGCCCAGAAACAGGCCGATTGGCACCGCAGCGGCGGCGAGATCGCTCAGCAAGAGGACAGGCACCCCGCGCTGCCGGGCCAGCAGCAACATGGCCAAAGCCGTGCCGATGAGGCCTCCATGGAACGACATACCCCCCTTCCACAGGCTGAAGGCTTCGAGCGGTTCGCGCCAGTAGAAATCGAAATTATAGAACAGCACATAGCCGAGCCGTCCGCCGAGAATGACGCCCATGGCCGCATAGACGAGGAGATCGTCGACGAGCAGGGCTGAAGGAGGCGTCCGCGTGCCCCAGAGGCGGGAATCCGCCGAGAGGCCGCGCGCATAGGCCCAGCCGAGGAGGAGGCCGGCGATATAGGCGAGCGCATACCAGCGGATCGGCAGCGGACCGAGCTGGATCAGCATGGGATCAATGGCGGGATAGGCGAGCAGGGCGGGCATGAAGCTCCTCCACGGGGCGCGGCTTGAGAAACCTGGGAAAGTGCCCGCGTATATCGGAAATGTCCGAAATGCGCGGGCAGATGGAGCACCACTCGAGATTGCGCCGGCGAATGCGCGATCTGATTTGCCTATAGGCCATCGCCACGGGAAGCGAAATCGCGTTCGTTGATTGCGGGACAGGCCGAGTCCTGTCCGCGGCACCTGTGGGGTTATCAGTGTCGCATCACTTGATGATCCTTGCGTGATAATCTCTGTGCCGGCACGTGTGTTGGGGGTAAACTGTCCCTTCAGGACGAATCAAGGACAATGGGAATGGCCCAGAACAGGCTTTTCGATGATTTTTCGCGGCTTATGACGGATGCTTCCGATGTGGCCCAGGGGGTGCGCCGGGAGGTCGAGACGATGGCGCGCGGCCAGATCGACCGCATTCTGGCGACGATGGATGTCGTCAGCCGGGAGGAGTTCGAGGCGGTCAAACAAATGGCCAGTCTCGCGCGGGACGAAAATGAACGTCTCGAAATGCGCATACGCGATCTCGAATTGCGGCTTGCCGCGGCTTTTCCCAAGGAATTCGATCAGAACCTCTGATCTCTTCCGGGGCGGCAGGCTGGCCTGATGGCAGGATCAGGGTTCACTTGCCGGGGATTGTTTTCCCGCCAACCTTGGACCTTCTTCCTCTTGACCTTTTGGCTTGAGCGGGCCTTTTATCGGAACTGGCCATGTCCGGTTCGACTCAAACCGTCGCCCAGACGGTCCGATGTCGGATCCTTATTGCACTTCGAGGAATAGAAATGACCGCAAATCCTCCCGTCGGTGGCGTCCCCTCGATGGATTATCCCGAGCACGAACGGACCTATCAGCGCTTCATCACCCTGGTAAAGGCATCGGTCATCGGAACGGGCCTCGTTCTCCTCCTGATCGCCTATTTCACGCTCTGAATTGCGGAGGCGGTCTGCAACGGTCGCCATCGTCCATGCTTTTGCGGCCGACCTCGGGGGATAGCGACGCGGAAGGCAGTGGATGTCTGAACGGATGATCATCTGAATGGATGCCGAGGGGGAAAGCCGTCTGGATTTCTGCGGATACTTCTCTGGGGTGAACCGCGAGGACGGATCTCTCTGGCGGGATAGTGCTGGATCCTTCCTGAAAGCACGTCCGCATCCTTCTCTGGCAATTCGTTCTCGTGACATCATCCTCGGCTATGCCGGTGCGGCTGACCGGAATCAACCGGTGACCGCCTTCGGGATGGGTGGCCGCTCGAAATTGAAGAACGTCCTGATGTTGCCTCGTCGGCGCAAGACGACAAGGCAACATCAGGGCTTTCTGCCTCCTGGAAGGGAGCAAGAAACAATAAAATCGGGGCGGAAACGCGTGGATCTTTTCCCATTGCATCCCTTTAGGGTCGCATGATCTTTGAGGTGAGTGCCGTTTCCCGTGTGCCGCACCGAGGGGAATCAGGAACAGGCGGATGTTTGCGGAGCAGCAACTTCGAGATTGAGCCTCACCTCTGCAGTGAGACTCATGACGGAATTGCGTCCTTGTCCGAAACCATCATGCTCGTGAAAATTCAGATGTCCGGGAGTCGTTCATGCGGATAGCAGTTCCATCGGAAACCGAGGCGGCGGAGCCGCGAGTGGCGGCGACCCCTGAAACCGTGAAGAAATTCATCGGTCTCGGCGCCGAAGTCTCGGTGCAGGCGGGAGCGGGCCGCAAATCCAGCATCGCCGATGACGAATATGCGGCTGTGGGCGCGGTGATCGCGCCGGATGCGGCGGCGGCGCTTCGCGACGCTGATCTCGTCCTCTGCGTGCACCGGCCGAAGCCCGACGATCTTGTGGGCGTCAAGGACGGTGCGGCGGTTCTCGCCATCGCTGATCCTTACGATCATCAGGATGCCCTGAAGGCGGTTGCCGAAAAGAAAGTGCGCCTCTTTGCCATGGAGCTGATGCCGCGCATCACCCGTGCGCAGGTCATGGACGTGCTGTCCAGCCAGGCCAATCTGGCAGGCTATCGCGCAGTCATCGATGCGGCCGCGGAATATGGACGCGTCTTTCCGATGATGATGACGGCGGCGGGCACCGTACCGGCCGCCAAAATCTTCATCATGGGTGTCGGCGTCGCGGGTCTCCAGGCGATCGCCACGGCACGCCGGCTCGGCGGCATCGTCACCGCCACGGATGTGCGGCCGGCGACGAAGGAACAAGTGGTGTCGCTCGGCGCCAAATTCATCGCCGTCGAGGACGAGGAATTCAAGGAGGCCGAAACGGCCGGCGGCTATGCCAAGCAGATGTCGCCAGCCTATCAGGCCAAACAGGCGGAACTGACGGCAAGTCATCTTGCCAAACAGGATATTGTGATCACGACGGCCCTGATCCCTGGCCGGCCGGCGCCGGTGCTCATCACTGCCGACATGGTCAAATCGATGCGTGCGGGATCCGTCATCGTCGATCTCGCGGTCGAGCGTGGCGGCAATTGCGCTTTGTCGAAACCCGGCGAGACGATCGTCACCGACAATGGCGTCCATATCGTCGGATTCACCAATGTCGCGGCGCGCCAGCCCGCGACCGCCTCGGCGCTTTATGCCCGCAATCTGTTCGCCTTCGCCGAGACCTTGATCGACAAGGAAACCAAGGCGCTCAAGATCGACGACGCGGATGAACTCGTCAAGGCGACGCTCCTGACCAAGGGCGGTGCCCTCGTGCATCCGAATTTCCAGGCCACCGCGGCCTGAGCGGTTTTATAAGGCCACCGCGGCCTGACAAGGCCCGCTGTGGCCTGAGCGGGTGCGACGATTTCTTGAAACGCCACGCTTAACGGATTGCAGGTTCCGGATCGAAGATCCGGGGCCGATTGGCCGGGTTTCGCTGGCCAGGTTTTCTTGGCCGGATTCCATGGTTCGGTTCCCCGGGTCGGTTCCCCGGCGGATCGACTCGCGTTTTCTGGCTGGCGAGGCCCCAAACAGGCCCGAAGAGGCTATTGTCAGATCATGTGCCGGGGGCCGCACCTTTCGGTTCGCGGCTTTGTTCGAGGGAGTTTGTGCGAATGGCGGCGGAAATCCAACAGCAGTTGCTTGAACAGGCGCAGGCCGTGGCGAATACCGCGCGCCAGGCCGCGGAGGCGGCGCAGGCGCATGCCGATCAGATCGCCGTGGGTCTGGGCGCCGCCGCGCATATGGGAGGCGGGGCGATCGATCCTTTCGTCTTCCGTCTGGCGATCTTCATTCTCGCCGTCTTCGTCGGCTATTTCGTGGTCTGGGCGGTCACCCCCGCTTTGCATACGCCGCTGATGTCGGTGACCAACGCCATTTCATCCGTCATCGTCGTTGGCGCTCTTTTGTCGGTGGGCGTCGATCTCGCTTCCGATACGATTGACGGCATTCCCGGTGAGGGGACCTTGTGGGCGCGTCTGTTTGGTTTCGTCGCGCTGGTTCTCGCCTCGGTGAACATATTCGGCGGCTTCCTGGTCACCGAACGCATGCTCGCCATGTACAAGAAGAAGGGATAATGCGATGAACGCCAATCTCGCTGCCCTTCTCTATCTCGTCGCCGGCATCCTGTTCATCCTGGCCTTGCGTGGTCTGTCGTCGCCCGCCACGTCGCGGCGCGGCAATCTCTACGGCATGGTCGGCATGGGTATCGCCATCCTGACGACCCTCGCCTATCGGCCGCCGGTCGGGCTTTCCGCCTGGCTTTTCGTCTTTGCCGGTATCGGTATCGGCGGCGCCATTGGCGCCTGGCGCGCACGCACCGTCGCGATGACGGACATGCCGCAGCTCGTCGCCTTCTTCCACGCTCTGGTGGGTCTTGCCGCCGTCCTTGTCGCCGCTGGCGCGCTTTACGCCCCGCAGGCTTTCGGCATCGGCATGCCGGGCGAAATCCACGGCGCGAGCCTTGTCGAAATGTCGATCGGCGCGGCGATCGGCGCCCTGACCTTCACCGGCTCGGTGATCGCCTTTCTGAAACTCGATGGCAGAATGTCGGGCAAGCCGATTCTGTTGCCGCAGCGCCATGCGATCAACATCGGCCTCGCCGTGGCGCTGGTGCTTCTGATCGCCGTATTTGTCGTCAGTCAGTCGCATTGGGTGTTCGGCCTGATCGTTCTGGCCTCGCTGGCTCTCGGCCTTTTGATCATCGTACCGATCGGCGGCGCCGATATGCCGGTTGTCGTATCGATGCTGAATTCCTATTCCGGCTGGGCCGCTGCCGGCATTGGTTTCACGCTCGGCAATCTCGCGCTCATCATCACCGGCGCGCTGGTCGGCTCGTCGGGCGCGATTCTGTCCTACATCATGTGTAAGGGCATGAACCGGTCCTTCATCTCGGTCATTCTCGGCGGCTTCGGCGGCGAGACGACCGCCGTGGCGGGTGGCGTCGAAACCCGCCCCGTCAAGCAGGGATCGGCCGAGGATGCGGCCTATATTCTCAACAACGCTGCCAAGGTCATCATCGTGCCCGGCTACGGCATGGCGGTCGCGCAGGCTCAACATGCGGTGCGCGAAATGGCCGATATTTTGAAAGGCGAGGGGGTCGAGATCAAATATGCCATTCATCCGGTCGCCGGCCGTATGCCTGGCCATATGAATGTGCTGCTCGCCGAAGCCAATGTGCCCTATGATGAAGTGTTCGAACTCGAGGACATCAATTCGGAATTCGGACAGACCGATGTGGCTTTCGTGATCGGCGCCAATGACATCACCAATCCGTCCGCCAAGACCGATAAATCCTCTCCGATCTATGGCATGCCGGTTCTCGATGTCGAAAAGGCGAAGACGGTCTTGTTCATCAAGCGCGGCATGGGCTCCGGCTATGCCGGTGTCGAGAATGAATTGTTCTTCCGCGACAATACGTTGATGCTGTTCGGCGATGCCAAGAAAGTGGTCGAGAACATCGTCAAGGCGCTCGCCTGACCTTTTGCACAGAGGCCTCCCGGAAACGGGAGGCAGTTACTCTTAAAAGCGAACCGGAAAGGGTCACCCCTTTCCGGTTTTTATTTTGGAAACCGATGCAATCGGCGCATTCATCAAGCGATCGAGCTGCTTTGACGCCGATTCAGCGAAAGTCCCGACAAAAGGCGGTTCAGCGAAGGCACACGCTGGATCAGGTGAACGAGTTTTGAACGGAGCGAGAAACGCAACAGGGGAGCAAGTTCCGGGCAGGCCACGGCGGTCGCTTCATTGCGCAGGGCATCGAGCCGTAATGTGATGTTGCGAAAACGCTCGATGAGATCTGACCGGTCCGCCGCCATCATATGGGCGGCAATATGCTGGAACTGCTCGCGAACCGATGCATCCGCCGCATGGAGTTCTGCATGGGCCTCAAGTCTTTGCTCGATTGCTTGCTTGAGCGGCTCGGGGAGAATCTGGATGCTGTAATAATCGGGTTCCTGCAGGACGTGCAGATGGAATTCGGGATTTTCGTGATCGACCAACTCGACGAGCCGCTCGTGCAATTCCGGCAGGACCGCAATGTTGAACACCGAGACGGTCACACCGAAACGCAAGGTGATATGCGGGCATTTTTGCTTGAGCGTTTTGACATTGGCGACGAAAATATCCCAATCCATGCCTTTGCGGACAAGTTCGCCACGCTCCTCGGCTCCATCGACGCTGAGTTCGAGACTGATCGTCTTGAAATGCGACCAGAGCTCGACGACATCATGCCGGCCGAGCCGCAGCGCCGAGAGATTGGTGTTGTAATAGAGGACGACATCGGTGCGGCCCAACGCGACCAACTCACTGAGAATGGCGTAATGCTGTTCGATCAGCAGCGGCTCGCCACCGGCGAAATAGATTTCCTCGACGCTCGGGAGCAGAGGGCGGATCGCCTCTATGCTGGCCTCGGTGGATGTGAAGGTCTTGATCAGGGCCTCTGGAGCGCGGGTCGCTTTGAGAGCGCGGGCGTCTGAAAACCATTTCGAGCTGGCGCCATGGTGGCACATGCGGCAACTGAAATTGCACAGATTGCTGAAACGGATGTCCAGCATGAGCGGCTGTGCCGCGGGCTGGACTGTCACACTCTCGTCGGCTTTGGCCAGAAAATCGTCGGGCTGGGCGAAAACCGAATTCTTTTGCCACAAATGCTCATTATAGGTGCGACGCAGACTCAGTCCGCCGGTCGCTTCCATATCATAACATTTGCTGCAGGCGTCATCCTTCTCATCGCGCAACATTTTGCGCCGAAATTCCGTGAAAGCCTGGCCGTTCCAGATTTCCGGGATCGATTGCTGTTTGACGTCGCCGAAATTTCCCTTGAATTCGCAGCAAGGGGTGGCGATGCCTCCGATCGCCACGCTGAGATTGCGGAATGGGGCGAGGCAGAATGCCTGTCCCTCGCGCGAAATGGCATGATTGGCTGACGGAATCGCGACCTTAGTCATTCAGTATGAACCAGATTGGAAACAACAGGGGCGCTGTCGTGCATTGAATGGTTTGGCCTGGGCAGGCTTGCTTGGTCGAAGCGAGATCACTGCTGCAGCGCCATGTTAACTTAAACAGATTTTTAAAATTTGCTTAGTGCAATTTTTCTATGTGGTGAATCACGGCTATTTCCGAATGCTGGATAGTGCGCTGGATTTCAGACCACGCTTCCGCGCCGTCTTGCCATGCTCCTGCTGCCATATTCCCCCGGCCTTCCTCCCAACGATGCCGGATGCGGTTCACATGTTTTCGAAACGCTTCTCGTTGATCCGGAAACACGGATGATGGATTGAGCGGGGAGGCTCTCTTTCACGCCCGAAACGTTGCTAAAAGCGTGGATTCGTATTCGCCGGATGCTCGTGATGCAGATGGTGGCGGTGGCGCGGCGTATCATGCGGGGTGTGGTGCCGGTGATGTCTATTCCCGGATGAATGATGGTTTCTATGGTTGGGATGGGTGATGTTTGCGTGCGGATGACCGGCTATGACGCCGGGCGTTGGATCTGCGGAAGAAGGCGCATTGGCGCCATGCGCGCCCGCGCGGGTGTTGGGCGTGCCACTGACAAGCGCCAAGGCGGGAGACATCTGAAACGTCAGGCAGAACAGGCCCGCAAAGAGCAATCCTGTACGCGACAATGGTGAACCCATAGCTCCATCCCTTTCCACTCTCCCGGATCGAAAGCAGGCCAGGTCGCCGCTTTTTCCCTTATTGTTGCGCTCTCTGACCGGACCGGGAGATTATGTACAGAAATAGAATATGGCATGCGTGCTTTTGCAAGAGTATCGAAACCGATTCATCGAGAGAATTGCAAAAGTGTCTCACTTTAAATCCAGAGCATTTCTCTTAGAACTATTCTTATTTTCCGAAGAACAACCTTGGCGTGAGGGCTGCTTCCGCTCGAAGACAGCGGGGATGTTTTGGCTTAGAGCGTTTCGCGTATATCCAGAAACGCTCCACTCAGAAAATTCAGAGCATGTTCGGATGTTTCCGAACTGCTCCACTTGGAAAAATGAGAGCATTTTTTCAGGCAAATGGAATCGCGGAGCGACAGAGACAAAATGCTCTCATATCCTTCGCGAAAGGGGGGCACGACGAGATGGCTGATATCGGATAATGTCTAGAGCCTTTTTACTTTACGTTGAATCGCTTCGCGATCGCATTTATTTGAAAATGCTTTATTTTTTAAGTGGAGCGTTTCTGGATATATCCGAAACGCTCTAGGCCGCTTTGGCCCGCGGCGGGATAGACTCGGCCTTGTCCTGTGAGACCACGAGGGGTGAGGATCCGCCCTCGAGTATGTCCTTCACCAGCATTTTCGCGATTCGAATGCGCCGCTGGGCATTCTCCAAATCCGACGCCGGAATTTGCGACGGCGCATTGGCGCGGATAAAGGCCCGCAATTTCTTTTCGAGCGCCGCGCGGTCGGTTGCGCCATAGCGGATGTTCAGCATGTCGCGGACATGGCGGATTTCGCGTTTGGTGGCGATGAAAGACACATTTTCGTCCGGGTCGAAAAAGTTTTCCGTCACTTCATTGAACAGGCCGCGGTGGCTTCCCGATGCGGCGAGGATTTCAGTGTCCGAGATCGATTCCATCGCGTCGAATGGTGCGGCGCTCGAGTCTCCCGCATCTGCTGTGATGGCGTCCTGTTTCCGCGTCAGAAAGCGAAGCAGCGCCCAACTCACGAGGACTGCGGCGGAGACAATAACGACATAGGGAGAAATGATCGCAGGCATGAAGGGCGTCGTCGCCAGCACCGCGAGGGAACCGCCGCCGATTAATTCCGTCTGCGTGATATGCATCGTCCTGCGCATCAAACCGGTCCCCGTTGCAGGTCTTATGAATCGCGACATGGATCCGGATTGAACCGGATGCCGGCGGCGCGTTGTCGCTGCTGCCGTGAAGCAATCTTCTGCGGGAAAGACAAAGATCGGTTTGATAAGATCAGGAAAATTGTCGCTGATCGGTGTTTTGCAGCGCCCAAGGGGAAGCTGCTTCCTCGTTCGGGACGATCATGCTCATAAAAGCAAGCATCGCTCGTACCTTGCGGCCTTTCGAGCGATGCTTAGACGTCTTATTAGTGTCCGTCACGCCGAAGCGGTTATGTCCGGGGATCGGAATGAGCCCGCGTGGACGGGGCCGGCAGAGGGTCAGGCCGCCTGCTGTTTCGGACGTACTTCGAGGCTGTAATCCTCGATCAGCGCACGGGAGATCACACCGGGGGTGAAACGATAGGGGCCGATTTCGGAGACCGGCGTCACTTCGGCGCCAGTGCCGCAGACGAAACATTCATCGAAACCGGTGAGTTCGTCGGGCATGATGCGCCGTTCGACGACTTCGAGGCCCCGCCTTTTTGCGAGTTCGATGATCGTTTGCCGCGTGATGCCGTTGAGGAAGCAATCGGCGATCGGCGTATGCAGCGCGCCGTTCTGCGTGAAGAACAGATTGGCACCGGTGCATTCGGCGACACGGCCCTGCCAGTCGAGCATCATCGCATCCGCATAGCCTTTGCGCTCGGCCCGGTGCTTGGAGATGGTGCAGATCATATAGAGGCCGGCGGCCTTGGCGTGGCAGGGCGCAGTCTGCGGATCTGGCCGGCGATAGTCGGCGATGTCGAGCTTGATGCCCTTCATCTTGGTTTCCATGTCGAACATGCTCGGCCAGTCCCAGGCGGCGATGGCGACATTGATGGTTGAATGCTGCGCCGCCACGGCCATCATTTCGCTGCCGCGCCAGGCGACCGGACGCACATAGCAGTTCTGGAAATTGTTCTTGTCGACGACGAGCTGTTTCGCCGTGTCGAGTTCGGCCGCGGAATAGGGGATTTCGAAATCGAGCACCTGCGCCGAGGCGCGGAACCGCTCGGAATGTTCACGAGATTTGAAAATGCGCCCCTCATAGGCGCGTTCGCCCTCGAATACGGCGGAGGCGTAATGCAGGCCATGCGACAGCACATGCAGCTTGGCCTCGTTCCAGGCGATGAGCCGACCGTTCATCCAGATGAAACCATCACGTTGGTCGAATGGCAGGACGGACATGAAGGGTAATCCCTTTCTTGAGGATCAAAATGGAATGGCCGATCGGCGCCTTTGCCGGCGGTGACTTTGCAGGCCCGTGATCTTGCGAGCCTGGTTCGTGAATGTCCGGAAATCGCTAAGGGCGCCGCGCTTGCTGCTTGGACTAGCCACTTGGACTTGCCGCTTGGACTTGCCGCTTGGACTTGCATCGCCTCATCGGGGCGGGATAAGGTTCGCAGCCTGGAATTTCGCCGAATTGGAAATTCGCCGCAGATGCCAAGCCTTGAGGCCGTGAAATCCGAAGAACCGGCGTCGCGCCAAGCCGTATGCGTGGCCTATCCGTCTTCGGAAAGGCTGTCAACAATAACCCTCGATCGCCATTCCCCCTCAATCCACGCTCAATCGGCGCCTTTCGGGCGCCTTTCGTGGCGCGACCATGATGGCGCCGCCTCGGGGGTGTGGCCGCCGCCAGTTTGTGCCGGAGGGCCGGGCTGTTCCAACTTTGCAGGAATGCACTACATTCAAAAAAGCGGCATCTTTCGCCGGGGGTGACGCCGGATGAACTTGTTTTTTCGCGCCTCTCACGAGGGTCGTCTGGTGCCGAAACCTTTAGACGGGCTTTGCTCCTTCAAGGGCCATTGCGACATTGCGCATAGATAAAACCAACAGGAAGGAACCGGCATGACGCTTCAACCTTCGAATCTTTCTCCTGCGCCCGCCGCGGCGTCGGGCCCGGCGGAGACGGTTCCCCCGGCCGATGATGCTGCGCATCTGCTCATCGTCGACGATGACCGGCGCATCCGGGCGCTTTTGTCGCGGTTCCTGGCCGATCAGGGTTATCGCGTCACCACTGCGGGCAATGCCGAGGAAGCGCTGGCGAGCCTGCGCAATTTTGCTTTCGACCTCATCGTGCTGGACGTCATGATGCCGGGTGAGAATGGCTTCGATCTCGTTGCCCGGCTCCGCGCCGAGCCGACCGATGTCGCCCATGTACCGATCCTGATGCTGAGCGCCTGTACCGAGCCCGCCGACCGCGTACGTGGTTTCGAGGTCGGCAGTGACGATTATCTCGCCAAACCCTATGAGCCGCGGGAGCTCGCGCTGCGGATCGCCTCGATCTTGCGTCGCGCGCAGCCGCGCGCCGTGACGGGGCCGGTGACCCAGGTGCGTTTCGGTGATTTTACCTTCGATCTCGAGCGCGGCGAATTGCAGCAGGCCGGCGAAATCGTGCGGCTGACCGAGCGGGAACGCGACATGCTGCGGCTACTCGCCGAAAATGCCGGAGAGATTGTCAGCCGGGAGGCTTTGGCAGGTCTTGGTATCGGTGGCAATGAGCGCACCGTCGATGTCCAGGTCAACCGGCTGCGCCGCAAGATCGAACGCGATCTCGCCAATCCGCTGCATTTGCAGACCGCGCGTGGTGCCGGTTACCGGCTGCTGGTTGATCGTTGAATGTTGATCGCCGAATGTCGATCGCCGGGCGGGCCGGCTCACTTCATTATGGGAACATCCGTCCCTGAGCTTCTCCGATGAGCGATTTCCGATGAGCCTCGTACGATCCACATCCGCTATCGAGGCGCCTCTGTCGATGCTGCGGCGCCTCGGCCGCCGCGCCGCGGCGCTGATGCCGCGCGGTCTCTACATCCGCTCGCTTTTGATCGTCATCGCGCCGATGGTGATCCTGCAGGGTGTGTTGACCTATGTGTTCATGGAACGCCATTGGCAGCTCGTGACGACGCGGCTTTCGACGGCTTTGACGCAGGATATAGCGGCGCTGATCGATCTGCACAAAAGTCTGCCCGGCCACGAACATGACGCGCTCCTCGCCCGCATCGCTCAGGACCGGCTGCGCATGGATGTGGAATTTTTACCGCCAGGACCATTGCCGCCGGCTCTGCCGAAGCCGTTCTTCTCGATCATAGACATCGCCCTCTCGAATGAAATCCGCCGCCAGATCGGGCGGCCATTCTGGCTCGATACGGTTGGCCGTTCGGATTTCATCGAGATCCGCATCGCGCTTGCCGATGCGGTGATGCGCATCACCGCCTATCGCAGCGCCGCCTATGCCTCGAACTCGCATATCTTTCTGCTCTGGATGGTCGGCACCTCGCTGGTGCTGATCCTTTTGTCCATCATCTTCCTGCGCAATCAGATCAGCCCGATCCTTTCGCTTGCACGCGCGGCGGAGGATTTCGGCAAGGGCCGCGACCCTGATTTCCGGCCTGAAGGCGCGCGCGAGGTGCGTCAGGCAGGCTATGCTTTCATCGAGATGCGGCGGCGCATCGAGCGCGCCGTGGAGACCCGCACCACCATGCTGAATGGCGTGAGCCACGATCTGCGCACCATCCTGACCCGTTTCAAGCTTTCCCTGGCAGTGATGGATGAGAATGAGGAAACCCGTGATCTCGGCAAGGATGTCGAGGAAATGCAGCGTATGCTCGAAGCCTATCTTGCCTTTGCCCGTGGTGATGCCGGTGAATGCGCTTCCGAGGTCGATATGCGCGACTTTCTGGAGGATCTGCGCCTCGATGCCGAGCGCCACGGGGCGCGGATCGAGGTCGTCTTTTCAGGCGATCCCTGCGTTTCGTTGCGCGCCGATGCCTTCAAGCGGTGTGTAAGCAATCTCGTGACCAATGCACGTCTGCACGCGAAGCATATCCGCGTCGAGGGTGTGCGGGACGTGCGTTTCCTGACCTTGTATGTCGAGGATGACGGTCCCGGTATTCCCGCCTCCGCGCGGGAGGACGTTTTCCGGCCGTTTTTCCGTCTCGATGAGGCGCGCAATCAGGATCAAGGCGGCTCCGGTCTCGGGCTCGCGATCGCCCGTGATATCGCACGTTCACATGGGGGCGATATCACGCTCGGCAACAGCCCGCTCGGCGGCCTCAGGGCGATCATCCGGGTTCCGATCTGAGCTCCCGGAATAGAAGTTGCTTGCATAGCGATAGAATGTTTGCTCCGGGTTTTGGCGGGGCTGTCAGGTTAGCCTGGTAGGACCTGGCACTTGCGGATGGCGAAAGTTAACGCGGTGTCATGGGCCTGTTGCGATTCAAGCACATCACCAGTTTCCCGCAATAGATGCGGAATATCGATACCGGCGAGCGGATCGGTGCAAGTAACGATCAGGCGGTCGCCGGCCTTCAGACGGAGCAAGGCTTTCCGGGTCCGCAGAACCGGCAAGGGGCATTTCAGGCCGCTGAGGTCGAGGACAAGCGTGTTCGAGGGCGTCATCATGCGAATGGGAGGTGGAAAGTTTCTACAAAAATGAGATCATTGGTTCACGGGGCATTTCGAATCGCGCGTTGATTTTCAAGATCGCGATGCCTCGGTTTGCGAGCTTGCGAAAATACCCGGTTCGGAAACCCGAGGGCTTGAAGCGGGCGTAGTATGCATCCTTTTCCAACCCGCTCAAAATATTGCCACGAAAGAGCCCGATCGGCGTGATTGCGCGATGCAAAGTACTTATATCTTAAATTTAATTTGATGAATATGACAAGCTTATCTGCTAATTTGAGAGGGTGATAAGCGAAATGGCGGAATTTTAATAAAGACTAGTTCCCTGTTTACAGCAAAACCAATTTGTCGCGGCCAGATTTTCAAAAGAATCTGACGTTTCCGTTCCTATTAGATCTGATAAAAGATTTTCAGCGCCAATTTGGAACCTGATTAAGCCAAAGTCTTCAGGTCCTGTTTCAATACATTAGTTTATGAGGGTCTCTCCAAGACCAGATGGTTTTCGTGATGGGTCGGCGCGCGACGCAACGGCATCGGCCTTTGATAAGGGATTTCTATGAATCACCTGGCAGGTAGTGCTCCATTGGACGCAAGAAACGGTGTCGTGATCGACGGCATGTTTTTTGACCCCGAGACCATTTTGAACAGGGAGATTGTCGCGTCGGTCGATACCCTGCGTGAGACATTTCTCGCCAACAAACCATTTCCTCATCTTGTTATAGACAATCTGTTTCCGGTCACCTTGCTCGAATTGATGAATAAGGAATTCGATCAGATCAAACATCGCGACTGGCGTCTCTATGACAGCGAGGATGAACGCAAATACGGCTCCCTCCCGGGGACCCGGTTCGGGCCCGCGACGCAGCTTTATTTCTCAACCATCCATTCAAGCCCGTTTCTCTCGTTTCTGGAACGGTTGACCGGGATCGAGGGGCTCATCTGCGATCCGCATCTGACTGCCGGTGGTCTGCATGACATTCCATCGGGAGGGCGGTTCGCGCTCCATCTTGATTTCAATCAGCATCCGCACACGCATCTCGCCAATCGTCTGGTTTTCATCACCTATCTCAACAGGAATTGGCAATCGTCCTGGGGTGGCCAGCTCGAATTGTGGGACCAGGATGCCGATCGCTGCGTCGAGAAAGTCAATCCGATCCTCGGGCGCACTATCGTATTCGCCCAATCCTCGAACAGCCTGCATGGTCATCCGACGCCGGTGAGTGCGCCTGACGAACGGCCGCGCCGTTCCGCCGCCGCTTATTTCTACAGCAACGGACGGGATGACGGCGAAAGCGATGAATTCCACACGACTATCATCTCCAAACCGATCCGCGCGACGGGACCTGCCGGCATCAATGAGAGGATCCGGTACTGGATACCGCCAGCCTTCGTCGACATGATCCGTTATTACAAGCGGAAACGACACGCTTCCAAATGGTGATTGTGACGCAGCGGTTTGTTCTCCCTGTTCATCTCCTCGCCGCGCCTCTCAAGGGCAGGAGAAGCCGAAAATATCAAGGAGTTCTGGGAAAGGCTGCTGCAATCAAGGATTTCGTGTAATCGGCTTGCGGATGGGTAAAGAGTGTCTCCGCCGGACCGGTTTCGATGAGGCGGCCCGCTTGCATGACTCCGATCCGGTGCGCGATGGCGCGTATGGCGCTGAAATCATGGCTGATGAAAAGATAAGTCAGGCTGAAATGCTCCTGCAGCTCCTTGAGCAAGGCAAGAATATCGGTTTGTATCGAACGGTCGAGCGCCGATGTCGGTTCGTCGAGCAGCAGCAGTTTCGGGCGCAGGATCATCGCGCGGGCGATGGCGATGCGCTGACGCTGGCCCCCTGAACATTCGTGGGGAAAGCGATGCCGCATAAGCGGATCGAGTTTCACCTCCTCGAGTGCCTTTGCCGCGCGGATGTCGAGCGCTTTTTTGTCGAGGCCTGGCTCGTGAATCCTCAGCCCTTCAGTGACGATGGCGCCGATCCGCATGCGCGGCGACAGGGCTTGATAGGGATCCTGAAAGACCATCTGCATATCCCGCCGCAATGGCCGCATCGCGCGCGCATCGAGATCGAGCAAATCGCGGCCGTCGAAGATAATGGTGCCAGTGGCCGGCACCAGGCGCATGAGCGCACGGGCGAAGGTCGATTTGCCGGAGCCTGATTCTCCGATGAGGCCGAAGGTTTCCCCGGTCCGCAACGCAAGGCTTACATGGTCGAGGATGGTGGCGGCAGAGGATTGTGCCGCCTTTTCGCGGCGTGGAAACGCTAGGCCGGCCAGCCGCGAGAAAAATGGGAAGGGCGAAGCTCCGCGTTGTGGAAAATGGACGGTGAGATCGCGAGCCTCGATCAGGATTGAGGGTTCTCCGGCCTGCGGTCTCTGCTGCCCCCGCGCATCTCGTGGCGGTAAGGCGGCTTCGATGAGGAGCTTTGTATAGGCATGGTGGGGCTCATGCAGAATGGCTTTGGCCGCACCGCTTTCGACGATCTCTCCGCTATGCATGACATGCACCCTGTCGGCGACGCGGGAGACAAGGCCGAGATCATGGCTGATGAACAAAAGCGCCATGCCGTGCCTTTGTTTCAGCTCGGCGATCAGATCGAGAATGCGCGAGGCCAGAGCGACATCGAGCGCCGTCGTCGGCTCGTCGGCGATCAGCAGGGAGGGCTCGCAGGAAATCGCCATGGCAATGGCGACGCGTTGGCGCTGACCACCCGATAATTCATGCGGATAGGCATGGGCCTTCTGTTTTGGCTCGCGGATTCCGACTTCATGGAGCAGGTCGCAGGCGCGCTCGAAAGCGGCTTTTCTGCTCAACTCCAGATGGTGGCGCAGCACCGCGCTGACCTGTTCCCCAACCGGATAAAGGGGGTCGAGCGCCGACATGGGTTCCTGAAAGATCAAAGCGATGCGTTTGCCACGCAAGGCATTGAGCTTTTGCCCGGACAAGGTGAGCAGGTCCTGCCCTTCAAACAGGATTCGGCCGGAAACCCGTGCTTCCGGCGGCAATATCCGCAAAGCCGCAAAGGCGCTCTGGCTTTTGCCGGAGCCTGATTCTCCGACCAGTGCCGCAGTCTCGCCGCGCCTTATCCTAAGGGAGAGATCCCGCACGACCGTTCGGTCGGCATAGACGATCGACAGAGCGTCGAACGCAAGGAGGGGCGCAACTTTGCCGTTTGGGTCCAGCTCTTCCGGATCAGCCGGTCTCATTGAGCGTCTCCGGGGCCGCGTCCGGCAAAAGCGCGTAAATCCTGGCTGAGCGCATTCAGCGCGGCGAGTGTCGCGGCCAGAAACAGAGACGGAAAGACGAGCAGATGGACGGCGCTCTGAATGGTGCGTGCGCCATCGGCGATGAGGACACCCCAGCTCGTCAGAGGTTCCTGGACGCCGAGCCCGAGGAAGGAGACGAAACTTTCGAGGAGAATGACGCGCGGGACGAGGATGGTCAGATAGGCGGCGATGGGGCCGAAGGCATTGGGCAGGATGTGCCGCCACAAAATGGCCGGCGTCGCGGCGCCGAGCGCCTCCGAGGCCGTCACGAAATCACGGTGTTTCAGACTGAGCGTCTGCGCCCTCACGATGCGCGCCATATCGAGCCATTCAACCGAGGCGATGGCGATGAGGATCAGGGCAAGGCCACGGCCGAGAACCATGGTCAGGACAATGACCAAAAAAATGAACGGCAAAGCATAGACGATCTCGACGAAACGCATCATCAGGGCGCCAGTGAGACCACCGAGATAGCCGGCGAGAGCACCGTAAGTGACGCCAAAGACGAGGGCGACGAGCGAGGCGAGAAGCCCGACGGCCAGCGAAATCCGTCCTGCAACGAGTACACGGGTCAGAAGATCGCGGCCGTTCGCATCGGTGCCGAACAGAAAGTGCATGGATCGGAGCGGCGCTCGGACACTCACGCGGCGGCCATCCTCGTTCTGCCCGATAATATGGGGTTCGCCGAATATGTCGGAGCCGGTGAACCCTCGCAGGATGCGGCTATCGATCGGTGCATCGGCACTGAAGGTCGCGCGCAAAGTTGGCGAGGCGGTGGCGGAATGGGTGATTTCGAAACCGGCGATTTTCAGGTGCAAGGCCTGGCCGATGGAAGCCAGCGCCGCCTCGGTTTCAGCTTTCGTCGGATGGGCTGCGAGAGAAGGGGGAATGAGAAGATAATCGCGATGGACTTCGTCATGTCCATGCGGCGAGAGCCAGGGACCGATGAGACAGGCAGCGGTGATGAGGCTGAGCACGGCAAGAGCTGGAGAGATGCTCCGTGCGAATGAGGCTTTGATGCTGGCGGGCTCGCTCATGACGGTTCATTCATGATGATTCATTCTCGGCGGATGCGGGGATCGAGCCAGGCGAGCAGCAGATCGGCGATGAGATTGAATCCGATCACCATCAATGCGACGATGATGACGGTGCCCATGACGATCGGATAATCACGACCGAGCGCCGCATCGACGAAATAGCGCCCCATGCCAGGCAGGCCGAAGATCGTCTCGACCACCATTGAGCCGGTGAGCACATTCGCGGTGGCAAGGCCGAGATAGGCGATGACCGGCAACAGCGCGGCGCGCAAAGCATGGGTCTCGATCACCCGCGCCGGCAGGCCGAAGGCGCGCAGGGTTCGCATATGTGGTTCGGCGAGAGCGTCGCGCATCGATGCGCGCGTCAGATTGGCGATGGCCGCGAGCAAAGGCAGGCAAAGCACGGTGACCGGCAAGATCTGATGGCTGAAAGCGCCGTCTTCCCAACCGCCGATGGGCAGAAGATGCAGATCGAGGCCGAAAAGGAGTTGCAGCAGCGGAGCGACGACGAAAGGCGGTACGATGAGGGCGCCAAGGATGATGAGACCCGCAAGACGGGCCGGAAAGCCGCGTGGGGCCAGAGCGGCGCGATAGCCGATCGGCACGCCGAGGCAGAAGGCGATGACGAGAGCCGCACCGCCAAGGCGAAGAGAGACCGGCAGGGCGCGGGCGAAGAGCTCGTTGACGGAGAAGTCACGCCAATGGAGGCTCGGTCCGAAATCACCTTGGAGCAGGCTCGACATATAAAGAAGGAATTGCTGCCACAAAGGCAGATCGAGCTTGTAGATGCGTCTCAGATTGGCAGCGATTGCAGGGTCGAGCGGGCGCTCGGTATCGAAAGGGCCGCCGGGCGCCAGTCGCATCAGAAAGAAAGAAAGCGCCGCGATGACGAATAGCGTGGGAATGGCGGCCATGAGGCGCCTGAGAATGACGCTCATCATTACGGATCGATCGAAATGAAGCGCCCGGGATGGGTGTCGAGCGCATTTTCGTGCCAGCCATGCAGTTTCGGCGAAACCAGATTTTTGGCCTTGAAGATCATCAGCGGCAGATAGGGGCCTTCTTGCAATAGCAGCATTTCGGCTTGATGCAGAAGCGCGGTGCGCTTCGTTGCATCGGCCTCTCCTGCTGCATCGTGCATCAATGCATCATAGGCTGAATTGCTGAAACCCGAAATATTGAGACCTTTGTTGCCGCTTTCGGCGAGAAACAGGAAATTCTGCGCATCGGGGAAATCGGCAAACCAGCCATAACGCAGAAGGGAATAGGGCGGACGTTCTCGCATGAAGGCATAATGACTAGTCACATCGGTGGCGACAAGACTGGTTTCGACCCCGATGCGTTTCCACATGTCAGCGACGGCGATGGCCGTCGCCCGATGATTTTCCGAAATATTGAAGCGAATCTCGGCCTTCAGCACTTTCCTGGGCCCTTGGCCGCCAGGACCATAGCCCGCCTCCGCGAGAAGCGCCCGCGCCCGGTCTTCCCGCTCGAATGGCGTCATATTGCGGAAGGTGAGCTCTGCCGGCGGGCCGTAGGACTCGATTCCCGGCGGCACGAAACTATAGCCGGGCTCCATCGTGCCACCCCAGATGCGTTCGGCGAGAAACTCCCGGTCGATTGCCAGTGATAAAGCGGTGCGCACGCGCGCATCGTCGAAGGGCGGATGCCGTGTATCGAAGGCATAGACATAGGTGCCGAGATTGGGGGACAGTTTGAACCTTTCGCCTGCAATTTTGCGGACGAAAGCGATCTGATCGACCGGGACGTCGCTGTAGGAATCGATTTCGCCGGAGAGAAAGCGGCGTAGCGCCGCCGAACGATCTTCGAGGGGGATGAAGATCTCCTTGTCGAGACCGATGGCCGCCGCATCGTAATGGTGCGGATTTTTGACGAGAACCAGCCTGTCGTTGGGATTGAAATCCGCCAGCATGAACGGCCCGTTGGTGACGATGCGGCCGGGATGGACGAAATCGCCATGCGTCGCCTCAATGGAATGGCGGTGTAGCGGCTTTGCGGTCAGATGCGCGAGTTGAGCGATCAGATAGGGTACCGGCTCTTCGAGCGTGATTTCGAGTACGTGGTCGGTGATTGCCGTGATGCCGAGTGATTCGGGCGGCAAAAGACCTTTGTTGACCTTTTCGGCATTTTTCAGCGTGTAGAGAATATTGGCATAGGGCGCGCCGGTGGCCGGATCCATCAGGCGGCGGAAGGCATAGACGAAATCCTGTGCCGTCACCGGGTCTCCGTTCGACCAGCGGGCATCCTCGCGCAGCTGAAAACGATAGAGGCGTCCGTCCTCGCTGATGCTCCAGCTTTTGGCGACACCGGGCTGGATGCGGCCTCTGGCATCGAGAATGACCAGCCCTTCGTAAAGCTCCGTCAGAATATGGCTTTCGATGACGGTGGTGGCTTTATGCGGGTCGAGAGAGCCGGGATCGCCCGGCTCGCCACGCCGCCAAATCCTTTCCGCAGAAAGGCCCGCAGAGGCAGTGCCGGCGTCGTCGGCCTTGCTACTACTGGGGGCAAACGCAAGCAGAATGGCGAGGAGAGGGGCAAGAAGGTTGGGTACCGGTACCATGCCTGAAGCATGGATCGAATCGGACCGGAAGGGAAGATCGCCCCGATTTTACTTGCTGTATCTCATTGTTCATCGCATCATGGCGCCGGGTGCAGACTGAAGCGCCTGGTCCGTGGCGCGAACAAGTGCCACGGACCAGGAATGAAAGCCAGGCCGCTCACCCGGCAGCGAAGCCCTACGCGCGCGGCCTTTTCCGTCGGCTTGGCGCGGGCCCGCCCGCAAGACACGTTCGTCGCCTTGATGGCAACAGGTGTTGAGAGAATCGGGGGTGGAGGCTGGCGTGTCTCGCGCAGCAACCGGAAGAGCGCTGCGTCAGTGAGGGTAGCGCCGGATTTTGTGATGTCGGCGTCGTGCAAGACAGTTATATATTCGAAGTCTAGTTTATTCACGGTGTGAGCGAATCTTTTCGGGATTGGCGCTGCCGCGGAACACGAAAATTTTTTTCAAAGAACGGAAACGGCCAAAACGCTCCCGGCAGTGGTGGGGAGAGGATCGTTTCATTCTCGTACTTTTCTTTGGACGTTGTTGTGCAAAAAATCTTTTTTGCCTGCGCCTGTTTTCTGACGGGCAGCCTATTCACAAATATCGACGTGGCTCGCGCCGGCCATCCCGTCAGTGTCCGCAGTGTATCTGTGGGGCAGGGGACGGCCCAGAGAGCCGATGAGCATGGGACACACCGTCACCGCGCGAAGCGGAACATGGACGAGCCTTTGCCGCCGGTTCCCCAGAAGATGCGCATCTGTCGCCGCGGCAACGGGCTGCATTACAATCCCTTCGGCGAACTCGTGTCAGGCCCCTGGCGCATTTGCCGCGTCGTGCCCGCGCATTGTTCCGTCAGCCGCGGCTGGTTCGTCGATCCCGAGGGACGGGAAGTTTATGGCACCATGCGCTCGTGCCGGGCTGCGGAACAGCCACCCAAGAGTTGAGACTTCAGGGAGTGAAAATTCACGAGCTGAGATCGCAAAAGCACCCCCTGGACGAGTGCACGGGCTGGCGGATGTGGCATGGTTCTGATCCCGCCGAATCACGTCGAATCACAAGGCGACTTTGTGGCTTGCGACCGGGATTTGCGTGCGGACCTTCTGGACTAAGGCCGGATTAATGCGCGCCGAGACGAAGCCGACGCCATCGGATGCTTTCGCGATAACATGGCCCCAGGGATCGACGATGAGAGAATGGCCGTAGGAGGTGCGGGTCTCTTTGCCGATCGTGTGCGGTCCGGTCTGCGCGGGTGCGCAGACATAGGCTTGCGTCTCGATGGCGCGGGCGCGCATCAGCACTTCCCAATGGTCCTTGCCCGTCTGCATCGTGAAGGCCGCCGGCACGACGATCATCGTCGCGCCTCTGGCGACAAGCGCCTGATAAAGATCGGGGAAGCGGATGTCGTAGCAGATCGAACAGCCGATGATCATATCCTCGCACGGATAGGTGACGACCGTATCGCCGGGCTTGAAAGAATTGCTCTCGCGATAGGGAGTGCCGTCCGGAGCCGTAATATCGAACATGTGAATCTTGCGATAGCGCGCGATTTCCTCGCCGGCGCGGTTGAAGACCACGGTGGTGTTGTAGAGCCGTTCCTCGCCGGGAATTTTCTCCAGAAGCGATCCGGCATGGATAAAAATACCGTGACGCCGCGCGAGATCCTGCATGGTGCGATAAGTAGGTCCGTCCGGCAGGAATTCCGCCGCGGCGAATTTATCGGCGCGCACGCCGCCGATGAAATCGAAAACCTCCGGCAATGCGATCCAGTCCGGCCGCTCCAGCGCCACGGCCGATTCGATCAATTCCGTGGCCGCCTTGAGATTGGCGTCCCTGTCGCTGATCGAATTCATCTGGATGAGCGAGATTTTCATGACGCTGATTCCCTTTCAAATCATTGGCTGTGCCCCGAGAGCTTGAGAATCGCCGATTCAGCTCATTCGCGAATCGTCGTGCCGCTCGGGGAAGGTTGTCGACAAGACTATGCGTGAGGCAGGCGGAAAGGCCAGAGGCCCAAAAAGCCGCGGGCGCTTTCGATTTTTTCTCTCGGACGCAAAAAAAAATCGCGCGGAAATCTGCTCAGACAGCGCGCTTCCGGCTCGTGGAAGCGCCTTTTGCGACCACTTTTTGTCACTTTCAACACATTGATATGACGTTCTTTTCTCACGACGGCGACAGGCCAGCGACATTTCCCTGAAGAAAGGGTTTGACATTGGGGGAGGGGTAGTTCTATAAGGCGTTCATCGACGGCGGCGCTGCTGAAGAGGCGGCTGACGCGGGACGTTATCTCCTGAATGATTGGGTGAAGGATCGCCCGGCTGAGAGGCTGGGTGGTTTGGCGTCTCTGAGTTAGAGGGTTTAGATACCCTTGTTTGCTGGATTAGCTGTTTGACAATTGAATCGGAAGAAAGAGAAACGTGGGCGGCGGGGTCCTTGCGGCCTGACCTTTGAAGGGGAACCTTTGAGGTGTTGGGTTGAGAAAGAACTCTGGCGGTCACGGATCAAGTTCACCGAGTTTGGAGCTTTAAGCTTTGAACGGGTGTGCTTGGGACTCGTCGAGAGAGCTGCTGAGAAGCGGCTTTTACGTAGTGACCAGCCGGCATT
>NZ_JQJH01000006.1 GCF_000745425.1 Beijerinckia mobilis | reverse complement strand
TGATCGATTGCCTGCCGGATATCCCCGGCTGGATCGTCGGTGATAAAGGTTATGCCTCGCACGCGTTCCGCACTCTCATCCGGGATAGGGGCGCACGCCCAGCCATCCCACACAAACGCAACGAAGCGCCGGTTGCCTGCCCTGACTGGATCTACAACAATCGGTCTACCGTCGAGAACCTCTGGGCCAGATTGAAAGAATGGCGGGCTATTGCCACACGCTACGAAAAAACTGCCTGCTCCTTCCTCGGCATCCTCTGTCTCGCCGCAACCAATGAATGGATCAAGCGCTAACACACCCTAGCCAGAACGGGCATATTCCAATCGTGAATGAAGTAACTTGTTCTCGCAATATTGATCGTGCCAGTCCATTTCTTGTCGCCCTGATCGAGCGGCTGGGAGATAAAGCGAGAGCGTTTTACATCGCCTCTCTCTATGTCCTGTTCCCCCGGGGCCGTGTGATGAAAACCATTTTGATCGCGTCAGATAGGAACTACAGGTGGGTAGGGCAGAGAGGGCGCATTGCCGATCAATCTGTGGCGAGGTGCAATCGGGCTTTTTGCGCTGCGCTCGGCCTTGCCAGTGAATTTGATGGGGGATTTTCCCAATTTCAAAATCTGGGAACGGGCCCGGAACGATATCGATCGTATTGTCGAGATCTGGCGTGATTGTTTCAGCCGAGATGGCGGTCCGTTTCTTGTGGGTGAGTGGCCCACGGCTTCACTATGTATCCGCAGCGGTGAGGCACTTCCTCACCTGTCACGTCCCGCTCGATGCTGATTGCAGCGTCTTTTGCGAGCAGAGTGTCGCCAGGCCCGAAATGGTCGAATGGATCGATGCTGCGCGAGCCTAATGAAATAGAAAAGCTCGATGTTGAATTTTGAACTTTAATGCTGCCCTTAGGATACCATCGGGCTGAAGACGATTTTCGTCTATGGCCCGATGGTTTCAGGGAAGAGGCGGAGAGAGCGGCTGGTGCTCTCGGGTGATGCCCTTGCTAGCGAACAGTTCGCTTACAATTCCTGCATATACGGCATGACCTTGAAGATGTCCTTGTCGTTATATTTGCCGTATATTTTGACGTTTTCCTTGCCGAGCTGTCCCAGGATAAAGAAATCGCATTCTGGATTGATGCATTTCTTGAACAACGGGGCCATATGGTCCATGTCGACATTGGTGTCGAAAATATAAAGCGAAGGGCTTTGCCGCCACCAGGTCAGCGCATATTCCTCGACGATTTCCACGAGGTCTTCGTAGCGCCTTTTCTGATTGGGTTTACGGACGACATCATTGTCCTCGATCCTGAAATTCAGCCAATAGGCAATATTGCTCACGATAGATCCTCTGTTCGCTGCGCCGCTTCAGAGCCTCTCCTTTTTCGAAAAGGCTCCCTTCTTAAAAGTGGAGCAGATCGGACACATCCGAACATGCTCTGATTTTTCTGAGCGGAGCGTGTCCGGATAGGTCCGAAACGCTCTGGTTCTTTTGCAACACGTCAAGCCCAAAGCGCAGTGACGCTTCAGGCTCGAGATGCGACAATCAAGAATTGGTCCAGCTCAAGCAGTGTGGAAGACGCGCCGGAAGGTGAGATTTTTTCTGTTGCGGCTTCAGGCCGCCTGGCCTCTGGCAAGTGCGCCGGCGCGAATCGCATGGATATTCTGGCCGTAGTGTTCAGGGCCGCCCTTGAACACGGCTGAACCTGCGACCAGCGTATCGGCACCAGCCTCGACGACTTGCCGGGCGGTTTCGGGATTGATGCCGCCATCGACCTCGATACGGATCGGCCGCTCGCCGATCATGCGTTTTAGCCCCGCGACTTTGTCGATGGCTGCAGGAATGAAAGCCTGTCCTCCGAAACCCGGATTGACTGACATTACCAGGACGAGGTCGATCAGATCGAGCACATGCGCGACCGTGTCGATCGGCGTCGCCGGATTGAGTACGACACCCGCCTGTTTGCCGAGCGCCTTGATCGCCTGCAATGAGCCGTGCAGGTGCGGGCCAGTCTCGACATGGATCGAGATGAGGTCAGCGCCCGCTTCGGCAAAGGCGGTAAGAAAAGGATCGCAGGGAGCAATCATGAGATGTACGTCGAAAGGGATCGACGTATGCGGACGCAGCGCCGCGACGACGGCCGGCCCGATGGTGATATTGGGCACGAAATGGCCGTCCATGACATCGACATGCACCCAATCGGCGCCGGCAGCGGCAATAGCGCGCACTTCCTCGCCGAGCTTGGCGAAATCCGCCGAGAGGATCGAGGGAGCTATTACAAGGGAATTCATTGCGCCTCCGGGGCGGCTCGTTTGTTGCCGCGATCGATCAATCATGGGATAGTGCAAGAGTCGGCCCAATGCAAAGCGACATGGGAAAGAGCGACGTGGAAAGCCATAGGCCTTTCCAGGACGTCGTTTATAATATTCTCTTGGATATTGGTCGTTGGCAGAGTTGGGCGCCCTCGGCCCGGGCTGCATTCTTGGGTGCGGCAGCTTTTGCGATGCTCGAACGATTTGGCATAAGCAAGCGTATTTTCAAGCACTTTAAATTGTGTCGCGATTCACCTTGAAGCAGAAATAGTCTGGGCCCGATGATTTGGCCGACCAGAAACGAGCAGCCTCTTTGCTACGGCCTCGAACAGTCAGCAATGCGAACAATCGATTCGTGCGATCTTTTTTAAGGTGGGACAAGGAGTTTTTATGATGAGTTTGAATTCATCTTCTGCGTTGAACGCTCAGGCACAGGTGCCTTTATGGGCACGTATCCTTTTGGGTGTCGTGTTCATCGTTGCCGGTTTTTTCATTCTTGGCGATGTCATCGTCGCGACACTCATCAGCACTGTTATCATCGGTGCTTGTGCCATTGTCGCGGGTGTCTATGAAGTCTTTCACGCCTTCTGGACGAAGGGCTGGGGTGGCTTTTTCTGGCATATCATTCTTGGTATACTTTACGTCATCGGCGGCGTGATGCTCGTCACGCAACCGGTCGCAGGATCTTTGGTCCTCACCTATGTCCTCGGTGTGGTGCTGCTGGTTTCCGGTTTCGTACGGCTCTACCTCGGCACCATCTTCTGGTCCCAGTTTGGCTGGCCTCTGGCCTTATCCGGCATATTTGGCGTGATCGCCGGACTTATCATTCTGTTCGGCTGGCCAGTCAGTGGCCTCTTCGTTCTTGGTTATCTGCTCGGGTTCGATATGCTTTTCCAGGGGGTCGGCTGGCTGCTCCTGGCCTTGCAGCCTCGCCCAGGCAACGCGACTGCCTGACGAGGGGGCGCTTCCCAAGCTCATTGATCCCAACTGTCGAGATCAATGAAGTCCGGCTTGAAAGCCGTTGCCTCGCAGTCATGGGGAACCCGGTATCAATGATCATCCTCATTGATACCGGATATCATACAAAGCTTAAGGGCATGCTCACCAAGACATGATGGCAAAGAAGGAACATGCACCGCTAATCGCGGCGCATGTTTTCAGAGATGCATGCGCTTGAAGAGGGATTCCGGGATCACGGCAATAATCGCGCTCACCAGACACCAGATCGATTTTGCGTAAACGACGTCACGCCGGTGCGTGACCGCGGCGCGATAGACGGATTGCGCGACCTGGCGTGGCTCGGCCGTCAGGAACCTGGGCAACGAGACGTTTTCGATCGGACCAGTCCGCACGAAACCAGGTTTCACGGTTACGACCCGTATTTCGGAATTGCCGAAGCGATTACGCAGTCCTGAGAGAAAGGCATTCAACCCGGCTTTGGCTGCTCCGTAGACGTAATTGCGCGCGCATCCACGGTCGCCGGCCACTGAACTCACGCCAATGAGAACACCGGAATTTCTCGCAGTGAATTTCTCAGCGAAGAGGCCGAGCAGGAGCGCCGGACTCTCGAAATTCGCACGCATGATCATGCTTGAATAATCGAGGTCACTTTCCGCTTTATGCTGATCACCGGTGCATTCTTCTGCAGTCAGGACGATATCCGGCAGGACGGGCAATTGCGCGATGAAATCGGTAAAAGTCTCCGTCTTGAGAATGTCGAGCGAATGCAGGGAAACTGCGGCGCCGCTGCGTGCTTTGATGTCATCCGCCTCGCGCGCCAGGCTTTCCGCATCGTTGCCGGCAAGCAGAATTGTATATCCCGCTTCCGCAAACCGTAAGGCGCAGGCGCGGCCGATATCGGATGTGCCGCCGATCACCAGCAGGGATTGCGGATCGGTCGGGGAGTTTTCAGGAAGATGTGCCAAATCGAACCGCCCCAATGATCGTTAAAGTTCGGTGGCGGAGATCCTCTCGGGGGCGAGCAGGATTCCGGGTTTAATAATGGGTGACGCCGGGTGGTAGCCGCGGCGGCTCTGAAGCCTTTTTGTGGAACCGTTCGGATTCCTCCAAACGGTTTCAAAGCGGAATAGGTTCGGATCGACGCGTATCCCGCTTTTCCCAATTCTCCTATGCGGAGCTCTGTCTCTTGCTTTCGCAAAGAGATGTCAGAGACCCAGGCGTTCGGACATGCGGGAGGTCAGAAGCGAATCGGGATCGACCTTGGCACGAATCGCGCGGAAGCGTTCGAGACCCGGATAGCCTGCCACGAGAGTTTGTGGCGACTGACGGGCATCCTTGGCGAGATAGATTCTTCCGCCTGCCTTGATGACAAGGGCGTCGATCTCGTCGAGGAATTCGAATAATCCGCGATCGATCGAAAGATCGAGCGACAATGTATAACCGGGGCTCGGAAAAGACAGCAGACCGGATGAGGCGGGGCCCAGTTTCTTGAGGCTCGCAAGGAACGAAGCATTTCCCCGCACCGCGAAGCGGCGCAATATTTCGGCGAGGACAGTTGGCGCCTTCTCATTCGGAATAAGGGATTGATGCTGAATGAAGCCGCGTTTGCCGTAAATGCGGTTCCATTCGATCAGGCCGTCGAGCGGGCAGAAAAACGTATCGATCCCTTTGAGGAGCGGAACGCCGGCGGTCAAAGCGCCCTTGCGATATTGCAGGGCGTTGAAGGCTGCAACACTCAGGCGATTGAGCGTGAAGGACGGAAACTCGAGGGGCAGGGTGAGAGTATCGACGCTCGGCTGGGGAAAAAGATCGGCGCCGGGCTTTAATTCCTCGACGACGATCGGTCTTGCATGTTCGCCGAGATGGACAAGAGAACGGCCGAGCGACTTGCCGGTCGAAAGACAATCGATCCAGGCGGAACTATAGGCTGCTTCGGTGTGGTTCGACAGAAGGTCGAGCGCTGCCTCGAGATTGGGGGCGACGATCGTTTCTTCCTGGATCCAGCCGCTTGGTACGTTGATCAGGGGGAAGGTCGCGTCGAGTATCGTGCCTGTCAGCCCCATGCCGCCGATGGTGGCATCGAACAGATCCCGATTCTCTTCTTTCGAGCAGAAAACCACTTCTCCCGAGGGAAGTGCCAGATGCAGCGATTGAACATGGTTGCCGAAACTGCCGACCCGGTAATGGTTCTTGCCGTGCACGTCGGCGGCGATCATGCCGCCGATCGTGGCGAATTTCGTGCCCGGAACGACCGGCGGGAAATAGCCTTTGGGCAAATAGGTCGCGATGACGTCGGCGAGAAGGACACCGGCTTCGACGGTCAGGAGATGCGTCTCGGGGTCGAACGCACCAAATCGATTGAGGCCAAGCATCGAGATGCTGGCTCTCGACCCGATCGCCGCATCGCCGTAGGAGCGGCCATTGCCGCGAGCGATGTAATGCGCGAGTTTCTGTTCGATCGCCAGAACCTCGGCCTTGGTCGCGGGTGCGAAGAGAGTGGAATCGAAGCGCGGATAACGGGCCCAGCCGCTCAGTTCCATGAGGTCGCCTTATTCTTGAAAATGCACAGGTGCGGCCGGGCAGATCGTCGGCGAAATCGCCTGCTGCGAGACCAATGACGGCTTCTGTATATTTGCCGCTTTCGGTTTTGCCAATCAAAAGGAAGAGAACGGATGGCCGTGCTGGTGTCTGACACCCTTCCTCATTTGGACGTATGAGCGACCATTTTTTTCGAAGAGCCGGTTTCCAGGACCTCATCCAGAATCTGGTCGAGGTTCGCCCGAAAACTTGCATTGGAATAACGGGTTTCGACCTTGTGACGGCCATTCGCGCCCATCCGAAGCGAGCTCTCTTTATCGCTCAGAATGCGTTCGAGGCGATCTGCCACCATCTCGATATTTTCCGGATCGACGGCGAAACCGTCGACGCCATCGTCGATCAATTCCTTCGGGGCCCCGACATCGGCGCAAATGACCGGCACGCCATATTGCCAGGCTTCAAGATAGACGATGCCGAACCCTTCCTTCGTCGAGGGCATGATGAAGACGGATGCACGTTCATAGGCGGAAGCGAGTTCCGTGTCGGAGAGGCGTCCGAGAAAATGAATCTGATGATCGATTTTGAGCTCGCGGGCGAGCGCCTCGAGTTCCGGCCGAAGGTCGCCGTCGCCGACGATCTCATAGCGTACCTGCGGCAGGCGTTCGGAGAAGAGGGCGACGGCCCTGATAACCTTGTCGAAATTCTTCGCACGATCGACGCGATTGAGGCGGGCGACACTGAGAATCGTCGGAGTGCCGGCGGGTTTTCCTAGGGAAGCAGCAGGGAGGGTGGCAGGCGTCTCGGCACTATCGACCGCATTAGGCAGCAACCTGAATTTGCTTTTCGGAACGCGAAATTCGCGCGCCATTATATCAGCGGTAAATTGGCTCACCGAGGCGACCCGCGTGAGGCATTTTACCAGCAGAGGCTCGTACCACTTTCTTCTTCGAAAAGTGGGGAGATTCCAGACCTCGATGCCATGGACGAACAAAATGATCGGCATGCGCGGACGCAGGCAGTGGATGAGTGCGGCAAGCGGCAACAAATTAATATGTGCAATGAGCAGGACATCGCCCTTGGTAACAGCAGTCCAGAGCGTTTTGAATGCGAAGACGCGGTTCCGCTCGGAAGTATGGATGGTCATGCCTTCAATATTTGGCGGGACTGTCGCGCGATCCTCGTAAAACAAACCGATTGCCTCGGTTGAGGTCCGCTTGTCCTGTGCCCGCGCGGCAAGGTTCCTGACGAGGCGGCGGTTGAATTGCTGTAATCCGCCGATCTTTGAATAGGTGGCAAGGCCGGAGAGAATCACACGTGTCCGGTTATCGGTGGAAAACGGAAACACCATTGCCATGTTCTAAATCCAAAACCCGAAGTTCCACAAAGATGGCTTCTCGGCGAGAGGGAGAATATCGATGGTTCTGCCTTAACGGTGCCGAGAGCATTTTCCGATAAGGTTGAATCGCTTCGCGGTTCCATCATCCTAAAAATGCCCCGTTTTTTGAGTGGAGCGTTTCCGGATAATTCCGAAACGCTCTAGCGCGCGATGTTCTCGCTGGGAGAATCTTGCGTCATGACGGTCTGCGGGCGACGGGGATAGCGCTGCAAAAGGGCATAGGCCGTGACGAAGATCATGCCCCAATGCACGCTCATCAGCGCCACCGCGGTCCCGGTCAGACTGAAATATTGAACGAGTACATAACACAAGACAATGCCAATACAGCTTAGCGTGGCGAAACTATAGGAGACCGAAATATGCTGGTTGACCGCGCTGAGAGGCGTAAACAAAGCCGACCAGACCATTTCCGCGAAGACTGATAGGACGAGCAGCGTGAAGAATGGCTGAGGGGCCTTGACGATGTCATTCGTCCAATAATCCATGACGATCCCGCCAAAGGTTTCCATAATGATGACATAGGCGATCGCGCCGGCGATGGTCAGAGCAAAGTGGATTTTGATGAAATGGAGGAATCGTTCCATTTCCTTCAACCCGTAAATGCGGGAATATTCGGGAATCACCGAGAAATTGAGAATATTCGAGGCGGAGGTCCCAAGGCGCGCCAGGGTTCGCGACGTTGAAAATATCACGACCTGGGTGACGGGAGCGAGCGCCCCGAGGACGATGACCGGCCCCTGTATCATGAGGGCCTGCGCGATGGAAACGAACATATAGCTGACGGAGGGATTGAAGAGACGTTTGATCTCATCGCGAGAGGCATGTTTCCACCCGAGCACGAGATACGAGGCAAGTCCACGCAGACGGAGAAACAGGAAGGCGTTGAAAACCAGGCGGTTGATAAGAATGGCGATTGCGGCGGCAATGAGATCTCCGCCGAGCAACGCGGTCATGCCGGTCGCGATGCCCTCGCAAAGGCGGCCGAGCGCATTCCAGCTCGTTTCTTCTGCGGGCTTGCCTTCTGAACGCATGCCCCCGGAAAAAAGCAGGAAATATTGGTAGAAGATGACGGTGGTGATGAGGATCAGCAAGACCATCTTGGCGGTCTGCTCGTCGACATCACCGAGATTGAAAAGGCCTCCGATCCGGATCGAGAAAACGAGCAGCACGGCGAGAGAAATCACCATGATGACAACCATGTTCAACAGCATGAAGACGCTTTGATAGATTGTCAGTGCGCCTGACCGGTCGCCTGATGCGACCTTCATCGTCATTTCGTTCTTTGCGATGAATGTGAAACCGAAATCGCTGAAGGTCAGATAAGTGGGTATGGCGGCGAGCAGCAGCCAGGTACCATAATGCTCTTTGCCCCAGGCATGCAGCAGGACCGGGACGAGCAGGATCTGAACGCCGATCGTGACGCATTGATTAAAGATCTGCGCACCGAAATTCGAGGCGAGCCGTTGAAAAGAGCGCGACCCAACGAGTTGACCAATCATATCCGAAACTCTGCCACCGTTCGAACCTGTTCTCAGGTTATGTAAGAAAGCCCTTGAACAGACAGAAACTTTTCGTTCCGGTTGTGCAGGACGAGATCCCAGAATTTGCCTTATGCCTTGCAGTCGCGGAGGCAAGCCTCAATGAGTCATATTCATCGAGACTTAGTATACCTGAATTCCGCTGGAATTCGGGCTCTGTTCTTATAAATCATTTTATTCCAATGATTTATAAGAGTGTGCCACCTTATTCCTTCGGGATAGTGGTATATTAAAACATCAAACCCAAGAGCAGATGCCGCTTCCAGGTTTGATGCGTTTACAAAACAGGGAGCATGGCTTGTGATTCCAATTCGTCGAACCCTGTTTTGACGTAAAAATCACCGCCCTTTTCGCTTGCCGTCATGACGGGGCGATTACGCCGTGACGAAGCGGCTGCTTCCAGCAAGTATGCATCGGGTGTGCGCCAATCTGCAGGCTGGCTTCGACCATATTGTGGCAAACCGTGATTGCATGGAGGCAGCGGATTTGAATCTTTGATCAGCCGATCGGCATGCGCGAGAGCAAACTACATGAACACGAGATCATAAGTCTCGCGCTGATCGTCTTGCGGATTGCCTTCGATGCCGAAAGGAGAAAACACGCCGTCAGGGTGATAGGCTTTGGGAACAAGAAATCTCAGCCATGCGGAATGGCCTCATGAGCGTGTGGAATATCGCGCTGGGTCGCTTGCGCGAAGACGTAAATCTGGCGCAGCGTGACGCGCAATCTTTCGAGGTTGGAAGTATTGGCGCCCGTTCGGAGAGCCAACGCGTCGCGGAAGCGGCCTTTTGCCAGTCCATGCTTTGGAGGCACCAAAGCGGAAGAGCAAATTTTTCACGTCATCGCTTGACCGCAATGATTTCAAGGTCAAGGCTGGCGCTGCCTTTTTGCATAGTACGGCCGGTCTCTGATCCAGCAGTCTACAGAAATTCTTTACGATGGCGGCCAGAGCACACAAGCGGGAGCTCCGATCATCACCAACGCCTGATCATTTGGGGAAAGCCAGTCAGATTTTCCGCATGGATGGTTCACCCGCAAGATATTCCTCATCGCCGATAAAATATTGATAAAATCGACTGAGACATATGTCGCGGCCAAAAAGCTGCGCCAGCTTGCGTCCATCACCGAGATTTGGAAGATCTTCCCCTTCCGCGAGTTTACGGATGGCATCAGCCATTCCCTTCGAGTCACCGGCAGGAACGAGCAAGGCGGTGCCAAGGAGAACATCATGCAGTTCCGTCCCGGCATCCGCCGTGACAAGAAGCTGTTTGCCACTGGCCAGCATGCCCCCCAGCTTTGAAGGCAACACCAGATCCGCGGTTCCCTGGCTCTGCGGGAGCACGTGGAGATTGGCGAGATTCAGCAATTCGCAAAGGCGCTCTTCCGGCTGCAGGGGCAGGAAATGCACATTCGGCAGATCGCCGTAACGCTGTTGCAACGATGCTTTGACAGGTCCGTCGCCAGCAATGACGAAATGGATCTTGGGATTTTCGAGCAGCATGCGGGCCGCGTCGAGAACGATATGAAGCGCTTGTTTGGCTCCAACATTGCCCGCGTAAAGAACGATGAAATCATCGTCGCCGAGACCAAGTTCCTTCCTGAAACCGTTGCCACCTTCAAGAGGCTTGATCTTGCTGAGATCGACCCAGTTCCGAACGATATCGATGCGCTCGGGTTGAACCCCCTTGGTAACAAGCCGCTTTTTCATTTGAACGGAAATGGTAATCAGACCGTCGAAACGGCGCAGAATCCAAGTTTCGATCTTGCCAGCCAGATTGAGTACCATACCACCTTTGAGGTGGCCGACGGCGAAAGCAGCATCGATTTCCAGATCTTGTACATGAAGCACGACGCGCGAACCCACGAGCTTTCCGAGGAGAGCTGCCGGGGCGACGAATAATGTCGGTTCGACGCAAAGAACCAGAGTGGGGCGATGAAAGAAAATATGCCAGAGCGCGAGAGGCATTGAGGTTATGGCGAAAGACAGCGGCGCAAGAAGGCGCCAGATGCCGCGCATGTTCTTACGCAGAAGAATGGGGCAGCGCAGTACCGAGACCTTCCCGACCTTCTCGGATGAATAACCTTGCCCTTTATGAGACTTCGGAACATGCCATCCGGGATAATGAGGCGGAGTCGTGATGACTGTGACCGCATGACCCTGAGCCGCGAGATGCCCTCCGATTTCGCCGGTATAGCGTCCAACCCCGATCATTTCCGGAGCGTAATTCATACCATAAATCAGAACCTCCGATTTATCATATTCGCCAGCGGGTGATGAGGGCGGGAGTGAGGATATCGGTGGCATGGACTTCCATATTCTTACTGGGAAGAGCGGTTATGAGACGGCATGGCCCGTTAATAACCTGTCCTGTCATTGATGTCTCGACCCGAGGCCGGGACGAAACACCCATTTGTACCAAGTCTCACTGATCCCAACCTGTCGGGATCAATGAGGTTCGACTTCAAGTTCGCAACCCCGCAGACGCAGAGAGCAAAGTCTCAATGAGCCATGCTCACTGGGGCTTGTATTCCTCTAATTGCGCTGACCACTTGTGCCGTAATGGAACAGTTCGGCACATGTTGAGGCGGTGGCATCCACAGGCAATCGCAGCAGCGTGGCGTATAAAGCCAGTCTACGATCTTTCTTTCTTCTTTTTTATTAACATACAATTGCGCATGGAACAGAGCAGATTATTTCGGAATTCACCAGGCGCAACAGCTAAGCATTAGCTGTATGTATATTGTTCTGGATATACTTTCATGTGCAAATATTTGTTTCAAGTTAGCAGAATTATAATCATGACTATATGGCGACAATATGTTGCTAACTTCACAAAAAATTGGTTTCTCCCTGTGATTACTGAGCTCGCCAGCGGGTTTCTCGGTGGGTGGCGGCCATCCTCATTCATACCCAGGATGGGGCTAAGCATCGACTGGATTTCTGTCACTCGCGTGAGAGCGGGCCATTCTTGAATGTCCCACATAATCGAGAGTTCTCTGAAAGATCCGATAGGATAGAGTGTCCGGCCAGACTAGAACGCCCCATGGTTGCGGTTGTAATCGATACATCCAAGTCGAGAGCAATTGCCGCTCTCCTTTTGTTCCGCACGAATATCGATTGATGAACATGCCCTCCTTGCATCAATGAAGTGGCGGTGACCTTCTAGCCATGGTCTTGCATTGCAAATGCCGTTATCGAATTTCCTGGGAAGAAGGAAAAAAATCCTGGATGACGAGAGGATACAGGCAGAGTGAATTGAAGATTGGCGGACGATACCGAGATGAGGTTGGCATCACCGCCTTGCATCGGCAAGATGCTGCCTCCCAATGTGTTAGGTTTCTCAAGCTCTTGGTGTTAGTCTCAGGGAGACATGAGTGAAATCCGACTATTCGGGTAAGCCTCTTCCAAGGAAGAAGCATATCAATATATTTATTTAGTATATAACGATATAACCAAGCACGAAGTCAATCATTAAAACCAAGTCTGCGTAATAATGAGGCTTGCTCATCGCAGTGAAGAAATCGAAGCGCGTTTGCTGTCGACCGCGCCGATCAGTTTTGGCAGGCTGCAACCATTCTCCGTTTGCAGAGTGCCTGTTGATCCCTGGCGAAGGAGGCTTCTATCAATAAAAGAGAAAATATTCTCGATAGGCTCCCATTGAGCGACGCTTCCAACGGAAGCGCAATTTTCTAGCGATTGAGTCCACGCGAGATGGTGATGCTTGCACCAAAGGTCACTGATCACAAAAGCTGTGATCAGCCAGATGGGCGTCAATGCTGCTGGTGCCGGGGAAGGGCGAAAGCACGTTAAAAAACAGGAGTGTTCTAAAGCCGTTTTTAATCGTGCACGGACCCAATGCAAACCGACCTCACGCTACGTTTGCGAGCATATCAGGCAAATGATGCAGCTGATGGCTAGGGAGCAACCACGGCTCGACCGACAAGATTGGCGCGGGTAATGGCGCCACCAGCGATTGGCGATTCCACCGAATAGGCGGTGAGAGCCACATGGTTGACAAAGGACAGGAACTTGTCGATTTCGTAAGATTGGGCGTTGGCGACGAAGAGAATATCCTGATTGCGCAACTGCATGCGCGTCGCGAGGAAATATCCGCCAGGATCACGCAAATTGACGGTAAAGATCACTGGCACGAGTTCATCATGAATATTGCTGAGATCCACACCCAGGCGTTGCGCTACGCTCCGAGGCTCTCTTCGATAGAGATAGACTGATGTTGAATCTGCCTGCTGATCGACGAGGCCGGCCGCTTTGGCGACACCTTCTGCGAGGTTGATACGCCAGGCATCGAACGCGAATTGCCCTTGCGTGCCTGTCGCGCCGAACGCAATAAACTTCTGTTGCTCGCGATAGACGTATATGCGGTCGCCAGGCTGCACGAATATATTATTCGACGCATTCATGACCAGATTTTCAAACGGGACTGTTGCCCTTTTGTGGTCACGTTCAAGCATGACCCAGCTTTCATAGCCCTGGCCCTTGATGCCGCCGGCGCGGGTAATGGCGTCGAGTATGCGGTCACCAGCACCGGCCGCAGGCATGGCGAAACGCAAAGGCGTGTTGACTTCACCGATCACGCTGATGAGCGAGGTGCGCTGCTGCGAAAGCGCGACCACCGCTTGCGGCTCGATCGCCCTGTTTTTGATTCGCGTTACAATATCGTTTTGAATCTGGACATTGGTTCGGCCCGCGGCCTTGATCGCACCGGCGTAAGGGACCGTGATATTGCCGTCATTATCGACGACCTGATCAGGGAGAGAAACGAAATTGCCAGGCCGCACGCCCGCTTCAAGAGGAATGTACAGGCCGCCTGCTGCGGCCTCGAAAATCGTGACACTTACGACGTCGCCAATGCCGAATTTGATATTGGATGACGGTTTTCGATCGGTGAATGTGCCCGCAAGCCCCTTTGGCTCGAAGGCTGCCAGAACATCGACCACTTCGGGGGAAAGTTTGACAAGCCCATAGGGAACAGTCGGCGATGATTGCGCATCAATATTGGCGGAGGACGGACCGTTCACCGGAAAGAAGGAACAGCCGCCGGCCGGAAGAAGAGAAAGCGCAAGGCCGGTTAAAGCAACCCATCGAAACGCCGACATAACCAACCCCAATTGTAAAGCTCGAGACTCATAACGCGTTGTGATCGCGGGAGCTACCCCATGCTTACGCGATCACTTGTCTATTCGGCTAAATAATCAGCCGGTTGTGGCGGAGCTGCCACAGCGGATAGCTGAAAACGATAAGGATTCTTTAAAACAAATGGAAGAGATAAAGAGATTATTTTCCTTGTTAACTATAAGTCGTACATTGCTTGGTACGAATTATACCGAGTAATAATGCTCAAGCATAGAGCATTCTCACGCTTTTTGCGTCCTTCGATAATGTCACTCAAATCGAAAATACTCGAGGACGCGATATTATGTCTCGCAACTTTTCCGTCAGGAAAGGGAAAAACTCAAAAGGACCCGATGGTAAGGCTTTGCGAGGGAGAAATTCTGCTCCGCAGACAGAACTATCTCCTTGTGTTGCGCAGGATCATCAGGAAGTGGGAGGGGCTGGAAGCTTTCCTTGTCGGCACATAAGCGCCTGGCGTCGTGCCAAGGGCTCCCATTAGAGCATTCGAAGTTCGAGCGAGATTGTCCGTGAAATTCTAACTCTTTGCAGACTCTCAAAATTTACCCCAAAGTGGCGTCTCTCTTCGGGTCTGATGTTAGATAACGCCCTGACAGTATCGAGGCGAAGGATGGAAGCCACTTTCCAGAAGTAATTCAGGCCTTTACCAAAAAGTGATCATTGCCCGTGAGTCCGATTTCCCGGGCGATGCAGCATCTTAGTAAGCCCGGTTCCGTAAAACTTCGAAACAGGTGCGGATCAGGATGCTGATGTCAAAAGCCAGAGACCAGTGATTGATGTACCAGAGGTCCAGCTTGACCCTTTCCACCATTTGCTCGAGGCGTCCCGTTTCTCCGCGAAGTCCATTGACCTGTGCCCATCCCGTCATCCCGGGCTTGACGTGATGCCGGAAGGCATATTTCGCGATGAGGGTTTTATATTCATTGTCATGGGCAAGGGCGTGTGGTCTTGGACCGACGAGCGACATGTCCCCCTTGAGGACATTGATGAGTTGCGGCAATTCATCAATGCTGGAACGCCGCAGGAAGGCGCCGACGCGGGTCACACGCTGGTCGTTGCGCTGTGCCTGGCGCACGACCGCCCCATCTTCCATGACCGTCATGGTCCGGAATTTATAAATAAGGAAGATGCGGGAATTGAAGCCGTTGCGCCGTTGCTTGAAGATGATCGGCCCGGAACTGTCGAGTTTGATGGCAAGGGCTGTGACGAGAAACACCGGTGAAAGCAGCAGAATGGCGATGCTGGCAGCGACGATATCGAGAGATCGTTTGGCGGCCCGCTCAGTTGTGGTCAAAGGAGCGCGCTGCAGTTCCAGACAGACGTCGGGGCGTCCCGTCGCAATCCCGCGCCGTCCGAGAATCGACCGGATATTGTGATCCGGCAGAAGCGTGACCGGCAAAGGTGAGATCCGAAGACGGTCGCGAACCGTTTCGAGCAGAGGCCGGCTGCTCCATTTCAGGGCGACGACGAATTCCTCGGCATCGAGATCGCGCGCAGCATTGAGGGCCTGATCGAAATAGGTGTTCTCTCCTGACGCATTGGCGCGTACGTCGCCAACTTCTGTCAAGGCAATACGGGCGACTTCCTTCAATCCGAAATAGCGGAAGAGATAGGAACCGCTTAACCGCTGCAACTCGCTGCTTTCGCCGATCGTCACGACGCGACGCCCCGCCAGACGACCGGTAGCGACCATCGAACGGGTGATTTTCTCTTCGACGAAGCGCGCTCCGATCAGCAGACTGATCTGCAAAAGTCCCATGCAGATGATCGATCCGCGGGAAATATTATTGCCGACTTTGAGGAGAAATAGGCCCGCCGCGACGAAAAGGCCGACAGCTATCCAATAGAAAAGGATGCGGGTGAGGTGGCGCCATGGGGAAAGCAGGACAGGAAGACGATAAAGCCCGTGCGATCGCGCGACATAGGCGTAGAGAAGACTGTTGGTGACGCCGATGCTGAAGCTGGCCTCTACCCCTTCAACGGCACCATAGGCGATATATTGATAAAATGCACCACCAGCTACACTCGCAAGGATGATAAACAGAATGTCGACGACGGCTGCGAGCCATTCAATATTCTGATAAGAAATATTGATGTGTTGGGTAATCCAGGACCCTTGTGCGGCATGAGAATCCGGGTCCGTCATTTCGCTTACACGGCCGAAATACATGTAGCTGAGTCCACTTCTGTTTCGATAGGGGTTCATAGCATTAATGGATCAGACCCTCAAGCACGTCGGACTTCGCTTTCGACTATGGCCTTGAATGCGGGACAGGAGCGATCCGATCGTCGAAATCTACGCGGGCGTTACGCGAAATGATCTGAGAAACGATCGATCTGGCCGTCTATGATTTTGTGAAACCGCATGAAATTCGTCCGAAATGCGTGAGGTGACGGGTGTCGATCGGAAATGCGCCCGACAGACTTGCTGCCGGATCGGAATATAATCTGTGGTGCTAAGGCAAGTGAATATCTTTGACTTTCCTCGGCCGAATGGGACGCTAATAATATTTCTCATAACTTCGCTACATTTTATATAATTGTAAAGTAGGATAGGTGGCAATATTGGATGGTTCTACGCTATTTTGAGCTTGAAACGGCAATAAGGGAGCAGCGATGCGCCGGTGCTTATCTATCTAAAATGCCTGGGCATGAGCCGATGTCTCTCCGAAATACCCATGGCCCCCAATTGGGTGCGGTCAATCAGTGTTAAAGGACATCTCCATGATCATTATGTGCTTTTCTGAAGCCCGAGCGTAGCCATTGTTTTTGTTCAAATGAAGAAAATTTTATACATAATCTTGATGGGCATCGTTCAACGAGGATTGGGCGCGTCACGCTCTATCAGGCAAAATTGTCGACGGTGCGCACTATTTCGCAAATAAAATCAAATAGTTCTGTAAATTAAATCCTCTCTCGATTGGATCTGGCCGGATATTCAAGGAGCGTCGCGAATATTTGATGGCGAATGTTGATAATTCATATGCCTTGACCCGGGAACGATCGGAAGCCCAATGGCCATGATCGTGCAGAGATCCTGTTGTCTTTCCTGACCGGGCCGGTCGCCCGTGTTGCAGAGTTTGATATGAGCTGGATCGGGAAAGTCCATCTCGCCTCTCGATTCTGGAACTCTTGAATCATGTTGATTGGCTGCGAAAGAGCAAATCAACATGGCTTCTTTCGCTCATGCCAGCATGGGGCGCCTAGGCCCGTCGTGTGCTTTCGCTCTCAAGGACGCCGATTGGTAAGAGTAGGATCAGCTGACCCTGATTCGAGAGCCTGATCTCACCAGAACACAAAGAGGATTGTTTAGGACATTCTCCTTTTCGATGGAGGCTGTTGAGCCAAGCCCTATGGTCCCTTGATATATTCGAGGGGAAGGGCTGGCTGCACGTTCTGTAGCAGCGAGGGTTGGCAATTGTGGGGGAGGGCCGGAGCGCCGAGCCTTATATTCTTTGCAAGTAAAGAAGCTCACACCTATGAATCCCCGCAAAGAATCGGGCATTTATGTCGTTTTTCACCTCGCGTGATATTATTCTGTGAAAAGGGCGGTGCGGCTTCATCCGCAGAAAGTTTTATTTTTTGGCGGAAACATTGAAATGATTCACCGCTTTTTCTTGACGTTTTTCATCGCATGCGTTGCAATAGATCCTCCAACGGTGCATGCTCAGGTACCGGGAATGGATGAGACATTCGGCAAGGTGGGATCAAACCCGGTGCATCCGGCTAAGATTCCTGCCGGCTGGAAGCTCATCCATCCACGTTACGCCGATCGCGAACGGCGTAGCGCGGCGATCATCCGTGCCCCGGATGTTCTTCGGTCCGATCTTGATTTCGCGGGTTTTATGTTGCGTTGCGGGACGCCTGTGGAAGCGGTGGTTGTTGTGGTCTCGCCCTTTCCGCCGGGAGCGCGACCAAAAGTCCGCTTGCAAGGGGGGGCGTTTTCATCCACCTTGAGCGGTACGGTGATTTCCGGGGGAGCTGGCGTGCTTCTTCCGGTTGAAGTGGGGCTTGCCGACAATTTATTGAGGGCGGGCCCGGTGCTCGATCTGGAGATCGAGACGGATAAAAAAGTAATAAAAGGATCCGTCAATTTGACGGGTCTGGGGGAAGCGTTGAATCAACTCGATGTTGCTTGCCGGGAATAATAGAGAAACGTCCAGCCGGCCAGTTCATCGAGACACCTCGTATAAAAACAAATAAGCGCACTTTCAAAACACGCGCTTAAAAATGAGATTACCAGGGAGGTTTGGAATGATCATGCTGATTGTTGCGACTATTCTCGTTGGCATCATACTCGGGCGCTTTTTTAAAGTGCTCGTCCTGCTTCCGTCCTATGGCGCGATCACCATGCTGTGTCTGGCCGCGGCGCCTTTGTGGCGAGCCGACGAGCTTCAATTGAGCACAGCTCTGTTCCTGTGCCTGTTCGCCTTACAATCCGGCTATGTGATTGGGCTCTTGAGTGCGCCTGCCAAGAAGAATGTTCCATTCGTCGGAGAAGGGCTTGTCACTATGCCTGTGCGCGAGTGCTGATACCAGGCCGGGCTTAGATTAATCTCATCCATCCAAATTTACACAGAATTGGCTCGACTTTTCCAGAACAGGGGAACAGCAGCGTTTCGGATCGATCCGAAACGCTGCGTCCAACAAAATCAGCGCATTTTCAAAGCAATGACATCGTGAAACGATTCACTGTCATCAGAAAAATGCTCGAACGCGAATTGAACCAGGATGCGGAAATTGACATCCCGGTACTTCTGTAGGCGCGTTGTTTTGCTGCTTTTCTGTGCCAAATCTCACTGCCTTTTGGTCCCGGCGACTGTGGGGCGGCAGTCCGCGAAACATTATGGATCACAAGACCTCATGATCCATGCAGTTTGGTATTCCCAAATTCCTGATCTATTCTTGCAAATCAATCGATTCCAATGATTTACAAGAGTACGCCGCCTTATTCCGGCGGAATGGTGGTATATAATGCGGGAACGCCTGTCGCTTGATTGGATGGACATCTTCTCCCAGCCTTGCGAGAGAGAAGATGGCTTGCAATCTTTAGGGGTGAGAGCGTGTCCGAGGAAGAATCGCTGCGTTGGTCGATCGTCGAAGCCTGCCGCAATATGAGGGGATTGGGTCTCAATCAGGGGACGGCCGGCAATATATCGCTGCGCTGGCAGGATGGGCTTTTGATCACGCCTTCCGGTATGGCTTACGAGGAGATGCAGGCGGAAGACATCGTTTTCATGACGTCGGAAGGGCGTTTCGCACCGGGGCAATTGCCCTCCTCCGAGTGGCGGATCCATTGTGACATTTTATCCGCGCGTCCGGACGTTCAGGCCGTCGTCCATGCGCATCCTCTCTATAGCACCGCCTTCGCCATCTGTCGCGAGACCATTCCGGCGGTTCATTATATGATTGCGGCAGCGGGCGGGCCGACGATCCGCTGCAGCGATTACGCGACCTTTGGCACTCAGGAACTCTCGGAAATGGCTTTGGTGGCCTTGCAGGACCGCAATTGCTGCTTATTGGCCAACCACGGTATTATCGCGACCGGGCCGAGCCTCTCCAAGGCCATGTGGCTTGCCGTTGAGGTTGAAACACTTTGCCATCAATATGCGATTGCCCGGCAGATTGGAACGCCACGTATCCTTTCCGACACGGAGATCGCCGTCAATGTCGAGAAGTTCCGCACTTACGGCCTACGCGAACGCTCCTGAACGCTTCAGCCTTAATCTTCCCTGAAATGTTTCGATAATTTCAGGCCCTGGCCCTGGTAATGTGCGCCTGCTGTTTGCCCATAGACGGAGAGCGGGGGCTCAGCCATTTTTTCATAGACGAGCCGTCCCACCACCTGCCCATTCTCGAGAATGAACGGGACCTCGCGGCTGCGGACTTCGAGAACCGCTCGCGCACCGGGAAGGTTGGAAATGGTATGGCCAAAACCCGGATCGAAAAATCCGGCGTAATGGACGCGAAATTCGCCCATTGCCGGGTCGATCGGCACCATTTCCGCTGCGAGATCGGGTGGGATGTGCATTTTCTCCTGGCTGGCGAGAATATAAAACTCGCCGGGATCGAGGATGAGGCGTTGATCCGCCCGTGCGGCAATCGGTTCCCAATAATCGGCGATCGCATAGGCGCCGACCCGATCGACATCGAGAATGTCGGTATGTTTCTGCGCGCGGTAACCGATGATGGGTCCCAATTGTTCGCTGCTCAGCGCGACGCGCAACACGAGCCCGTTGCGCAGATTCAAGGGGCCGTCGACCAGGGGCAGCATCTCATGGCGCTCGCGTAATTCTCTTTCGTCGAGAGAAAAGTCGTTGCGGTCGAGTTGCTGCGAGTTCAGCCGGCGAAAGCGGATTTGATTAAGCCGCGTGCCGCTGCGGACCCGGATGCTGAAACTGCGCGGCGAGACTTCGGCATAAAGAGGGCCTTCATAAGCGCGCGCGGCGCGATCGAAGACCTCGCTGCGGTCGGTGATCAGGCGGGTGAAAATATCCAGACGGCCGGTCGAGCTTTTCGGATTGGCGATAGCGGAAATGCTTTCCGGCAGTTTGAGCGATTCGAGAAGCGGAATAATATAGACGCAGCCGCGCTCGAGAACGGCGCCATCGCCTTCGAGATCAATGGCTTCGGGGTTGAGATTGGCGAGCTGGCCTTCGACGGTCCTCTCCCGGCCTGGAAGAAAGCTCGCTCGGATGCGATAGGCGCGCGTGCCGAGCCGCAAATCGAGGCTGGCGGGCTGGATCTGGCCGGCGTCGAGTTCTGGCCCGACGATCATGCCTCGGCGTATCATCACTTCGATCTTTTGCCGTGGCAGAAGCCCGAATTGCGAGCCGAATTCACCAGGTCCGCCAGCTCCTTCCGAACGCAGATTCGCTGTATCAGAACGCGGGTCTGCGCTTGTGAGGGAAGGGGCTTGGGCGGTCATGATGGTTCCTGCGGCATTTGGACCGAATTTCCAAACGCTGGACTTGAGATGGGATGCAGGCGCCAGTAAGCACATCTGAAGCTTTTTTTTCAAGTTTCAAGGCTACGGTTAAGGCTAAAGCCATCGAGGAGGCTTTTCATGCAGGACAATAAGCCACCGCGCGACCCGCAGGATTGGCGGCCGGCGACCCGCCTCGTTCATGGCGGAACCATGCGATCCCAATTCGGCGAGACATCCGAAGCGCTGTTTCTGACCCAGGGTTATGTCTACCCCTCGATGGAGGCGGCGGAAGCCCGTTTCAAGGGCGATGAGCCGGGTTTCGTTTATTCACGCTACAACAATCCCACCAATGCCATGTTCGAGGAGCGCATGGCCCTGCTCGAAGGCGCCGAAACCGCGCGCGGTACCGCGAGCGGCATGGCGGCGGTAACGGCCGCGCTGCTTGCTCCCCTCAAGGCCGGCGATCATGTCGTGGCCTCGCGTGCCCTGTTCGGCTCCTGCCTTTATATCGTCCAGGAATTGCTGCCGCGCTACGGGATTGCCACGACGCTTGTGGATGGCAAGGATCTCAATGCCTGGAAGGCAGCGTTGCAGCCGCAGACGCAGACGCTGTTTCTGGAAAGCCCGACCAATCCTGGCCTCGAAGTCTATGATATCGCGGCCATTGCGGGCATCGCCCATGATTATGGCGCACGCCTTGTCGTCGATAATGCCTTTGCCTCCCCCATCCTGCAGAAACCGTTGCAGCTCGGCGCCGATTGCGTGGTCTATTCTGCCACGAAACATATCGACGGGCAGGGGCGTTGCCTTGGTGGCGTCGTGCTGTCGACGCGTGAGTTTATCGAGACGCATATCCAGACCTATCTGCGCCAGACCGGGCCGGCTCTGTCGCCCTTCAATGCCTGGGTCATGCTGAAATCCCTGGAAACGCTGCCGCTGCGGGTCAATCAGCAGATGGCCAATGCCGGCAGGATTGCCGATTTCCTCGCCAATCATCCGCTCGTCTCACGCTGTACCTATCCGGGTCGGGCCGATCACCCCCAGGCCGAAATCGTCCGCCGTCAGATGGCGGGTGGTGGCACATTGGTCGCATTCGATCTCGCCGGTGGCAAACCCGCCGCATTCGCTTTCGCCAATGCTCTGTCGATCATCAAGATTTCGAACAATCTCGGCGATGCCAAGAGCCTTATCACCCATCCGGCGACGACGACCCACCAGCGTTTGACACCCGAGGCACGCGCCGAGATGGGCATTGGCGATGGCATGTTGCGCCTGTCGGTCGGACTCGAAGATGCCGAGGATCTTCTCGCCGATCTCGGCGCTGCGCTTGCCGTGCTCGAAAGCAAGCCGATGGCTGCTGAATGAAGCCATCACTCACGCGTTTGGCCCCGTTTTTGCCCTATCGATCTGGGGATGATAGTGTTGAGCTTCTCCCCAGGCTTCTCAAGGGAAGCGGCCGTAGGCTCCGGTACCAAACTGAAATGTCGAACTTGGTTTTGGTTTGATGCTATCGCGGCCGGACTATCGCCCAAGCGGGAATATCGCCGATGAATTCGTTCGGTGGAGCGATGGTCCTGCTTCTCTCATCCCCCGGCGCGCTTGTCGGCGGGGGGAATGTGGGGATCGGGAGCGGAATCGCTGCTTCCTTCTGAAGCTTTTCCTCAACGAGGACCTTGTGTTACCCTGTCTCTGAACTGACGGTAGATCTGAAACCATGTACAGCGCCATTACCCGAGACATCCAAATCACCGTCCTGACGGAATTCGTGCCGGAACGTTCCGATGCGGATGAAGCATCGTTTTTCTGGGCCTATACGGTGGAAATCGCCAACAAGGGCGAGCTGACGGTCCAATTGACCGCGCGGCACTGGAAAATCACCGATGGCAATGGCAAGCTTGAGGAAGTGCAGGGGCCCGGCATCGTCGGTGAACAGCCGGTGCTGAAACCGGGAGAAACCTTCCGCTACACCTCTGGCTGCCCGCTCTCCACGCCTTCCGGCATCATGACCGGCAGCTATCGCATGGTGACGGAAAAGGGTGATGTGTTCGAGGCCGAGATCCCGGTCTTTTCGCTGGATTCTCCCTTTTCGCGGCAGGTTCTCAACTGATCATTGAGGTCTGTTGCGGCCAAGCGTGTCGAGTATTGCGCATGTATCGAATGTGACGAAGGGCGGTTACCTGCATTCGGTCCGGTGACGAGGTGGAAAGGCATTGCTCATGACGCACGCACAGGATCGCGAGGATAGGCTCGCCGCCACGCTCGATTTGCTCGAATGCCTCATCAGCTTCGATACGGAGAGTTCCAAATCCAACCTGGCACTCGTCGCGGCGGTCGAGGATTATCTGCGCGGACAGGACGTCGATTACGTCAAAGTGCCCAATGCAGAGGGTGACAAGGCTGCGCTCTTCATCACCATAGGCCCTAAAAAGGATGGCGGCGTCGTGCTGTCGGGCCATACTGACGTCGTCCCTGTTGCCGGCCAGAAATGGACGGGCGATCCTTTCGTGCTGCGGCGTGACACGGACCGCGTTTTTGGACGCGGCGCCTGCGACATGAAGGGGTTCGATGCCCTTTGTCTCGCGATGATTCCGGAATTCAAACAGGCGCATTTGACCCGGCCGATCCATATTCTCCTCTCTTATGACGAGGAAGTCGCCTGTACCGGCTCCCTCGACACGATCGCGCGCTTTGGTCAGGATTTGCCGCGTCCCGCCGCCGTGCTGGTTGGCGAACCGACCATGATGCAGGTCGCCGATGCCCATAAAAGTGTCGCGACTTATCTGACGACCGTGCGTGGTCATGAGGCGCATTCCTCGAAACCTTATCTCGGCGCCAGCGCGGTCGAGGCTGCCTGCGATCTCGTGACCGAACTCTACCGTTTTGCCGATATGCTCTTGACCGAAGGCGATCCGAGCGGCCGTTTCGATCCACCGGCCTCGACCATCCATGTGGGCATGATCCAGGGCGGCACGGCGCGCAATATCATGGCCAAGGAATGCTGGTTCCTCTGGGAGTTTCGCGGTTTGCCGAGCGATCCGCAGGATCGCGCCTTGCGTCATCTCGAAGATTATGCCGAGCGGGTTGTTCTGCCGAAAATGCGTCGTTATGCGCCTGAGGCTTCGATCGAGACGCTCGTCGAGGTCGAGGTACCGGGTCTTGCGCCGGAAACCGGATCACAGGCGGAGAGCCTCGCCCTGAAACTCGCGCGCTCCAACCGCACCATCACCGTGCCTTTCGCGACAGAAGCTGGCCAGTTCCAGCGGGCAGAGGTGCCAACCATCGTTTGCGGCCCGGGTTCTATCGATCAGGCGCATCAGCCCGATGAATATATCGCGCTTTCCCAGCTTGAAGAAGGCATTGCCTTCATGCGCCGTCTTGCCGCCGAGATGGGCTGACGAGCACGGTTGGTCATTCCGCCGGGTGCCGGCTGAGCCAATCGGCCCAGGCAGCAAGCAAAAGGCCCCCAATCGGCGTCACCAACAGTGCAGCGATTTGATAGAAGTTCATGGCGATAGACGTTTGATCGCTAAAACAGAAAATACCGCTGGGTCATGGGCAGGCGCTCGGCTGGCGCGCAGGTGAGCACGTTTCCATCCGCCTTGACGACATAAGTTTCTGGATCGATGTCGATCACTGGCGTCGCGCCATTATGGATGAGATCAGCCTTGCGCAGGCCACCGCGTGTATTTTCGACCGGCACGAATATGCGCGATGTCTTTACCTTTTCGGCGAGTCCCCGCGCCAGGGCGGTGCCTGATGTAAAGGTCAGCGAGGCGCCGGTGCGCATGGCGCCGAAACTGCCGAACATTGGGCGTCCATGCACAGGCTGCGGGGTGGGGATCGAGGCATTGGCATCGCCCATCATCGCATAGGCGATCGTGCCACCCTTGAGGATGAGATCGGGCTTTACACCGAAGAAGGCCGGAGTCCAGAGCACGAGATCCGCGAGCTTTCCGGGTTCGATCGAGCCGATATGGCGCGAAACCCCATGAGTGATCGCCGGATTGATCGTATATTTGGCGATATACCGGCGGACCCGGAAATTGTCATTTCCTGTGCTATCTTCCGGCAACGGCCCGCGCTGGCGTTTCATCTTGTCCGCTGTCTGCCACGTCCGCGTGATCACTTCGCCGACACGGCCCATCGCCTGACTATCCGAGGACATCATCGACAGAGCGCCAAGATCATGCAAAATGTCTTCGGCTGCAATCGTCTCCTTGCGTATGCGGCTTTCGGCAAAGGCGAGATCCTCGGCGATCGATGGGTCGAGATGATGACAGACCATCAGCATGTCGAGATGTTCGTCGAGCGTATTCACGGTGAAGGGTCGGGTCGGATTGGTCGATGATGGCAGGACATTGTCGAGCCCCGCGACCTTCATGATATCGGGCGCATGGCCGCCGCCTGCACCCTCGGTGTGGAAGGCATGGATGGTGCGGCCCTTGAAGGCACGGATCGTGTCCTCGACGAAACCGCTCTCATTCAGCGTATCCGAATGGATCATGACCTGTATGTCGTGATCGTCGGCAACCGACAGACAGCAGTCGATCGCGGCGGGCGTCGTGCCCCAGTCTTCATGCAGTTTCAAGGCGCAGGCGCCAGCCTCGATCTGTTCGACGAGGGCGCGGGGATCGGACCCGTTGCCTTTGCCCGTAAACCCGAGGTTCATGGCGAAACCATCGGCGGCTTCGATCATCCGCGCAATATGCCAGGGGCCGGGCGTGCAGGTCGTCGCGAAAGTGCCTGTCGCGGGTCCGGTGCCGCCGCCAAGCATTGTGGTGATGCCGGATGCGAGCGCTTCTTCGATCTGCTGCGGGCAGATGAAATGAATATGGCTGTCGAAACCACCGGCAGTGAGGATACGGCCTTCGCCGGCGATGATCTCCGTGCCAGGCCCGATGATGAGATCGACGTCCGGCTGAACATCAGGATTGCCGGCCTTGCCGATGCCGAAGATACGCCCGTCGCGCAGGCCGACGTCGGCCTTGACGATGCCCCAATGATCGATGATCACCGCATTGGTGATGATTGTGTCTGCGGCTCCTTCGGCTCTCGTTCTCTGGCTTTGGCCCATGCCGTCACGGATCACTTTGCCGCCGCCGAATTTCACTTCCTCGCCATAAAGCGTGAAATCGCGTTCGATCTCGATGAAGAGATCGGTATCGGCGAGACGCACCTTGTCGCCGGTGGTAGGGCCGAACATGCCGGCATAGGCGGCGCGGGGCAGGGTGACGGCCATGGGATCTCCTGAAGCGATTTTGCGGGAAGACTATCCGCTTTGAATGGGGGCGCAAGCGGAAGAAAAGAAGACGATCTTTTCATCCCGCTGTCATCCTGGCGGAAGATGAATACGCTGTTCGAGAAAATCGAGGAAGGCGCGAATGCGTCCCGCCATCCGCTCGTGCCCAACATGCAATACATGGATATCCTCGCCGTCGCCGGGATTATAGGGCGCAAGGATTTCCACGAGCCGCCCTGCTTTGAGATCAGGGGCAATGTGATAACGCCCCAGCCGCGCGATTCCGCCACCTGCAAGGGCCGTCAGCCGTATCACCTCACCGGAATTGCCGAGAAATTGCCCATCGACAGCAAGATGGATGATTGCGCCATGCATCAGAAAGGGCCAGGAATCGATCGAACGCCGAAAGCTGAACCGCAGACAATGATGCGCTTCCAAATCCGCCGGGGTTTGGGGCTCGCCGTGGCGGGCGAGATAGGAAGGACTTGCCACCACCGCCATAGTGCTGTGGCCCAGTTTGCGCGCGCGCAGGCGGGAATCGCGCAAGGGCCCGACGCGTATGGCGACATCCGCAGGCTCATCGACGAGATCGATGAGTGTGTCACTCAAGGCAAGGTCGAGAGTGATTGCGGGATAGGACCGCTGAAAATCCGGCAGGAGCGGGATCAGGCAATGCATGCCGAAGGGCACTGAGGCATTGACCCGCAGCCGCCCCGCCGGACCGTGTGCAGCGCTGAAATCGCGTTCCAGCCCGTTGATATCCTCGATCAGTTCCGCCACACGCTCCCGGTAGGTCTCCCCCTCGGGCGTCAGTGCCAGAGCGCGCGTCGTGCGGGCGATCAATTGCACACCGAGCCTTGCTTCCAGCCGGGCCAGCGTGCGGCTGACGGCCGATGGTGTCAGCCGTAGTTCGGCGGCCGCCTGTGCGAGGCTTCCCTGCCGTGCAACGGCGAGGAAGACCTCCATCTCGCCTAGCCGATTGTCCATGGCTCACTCGTGAATCAAGAGCAATTCTGTTGTTCCACCGTGAACTCTATTCAGTAATGGCGGCGATGGCTATGTCCCCGGCACCAATAGGACGGAGAATTCCATGGATCTCGAACTCACCGGGAAGACGGCTCTCGTAACGGGCGCGACCGCCGGAATCGGCCTCGCTATCGCCGAGCGACTCGCCGCTGAAGGCGCTCTCGTCACCATTTGCGGGCGCAGCCAGGCCAAGCTTGACGCAGCCGTCGAGTGCGTGAGTCAGAAAGGCCAAGGGAAGGGTCAAGCGAAAGGTCAAGTGAAGGCGATTCTGGCCGATCCCGCCACGGCTGAGGGCGCGGCCACGCTCATCGCTGCCGTCCCGGAGACAGACATTCTCATCAACAATCTCGGCATCTACGAGGCCAAGCCCTTCACCGAGATCACCGACGCCGACTGGCATCATCTCTTCGAAGTGAATGTGGTGAGCGGTGCGCGGCTCGCCCGGCACTATTTCCCCCGCATGCTGGCGAAGAACTGGGGACGCGTGATCTTCATCGCCAGTGAGAGCGCTCTCGCAATCCCGCAGGAGATGATTCACTATGGTATGACGAAGACCGCTCAGCTCGCTATTTCACGCGGACTTGCCGAACAGACGCGCGGCACTGGCGTGACCGTCAATTCGGTCCTTCCCGGACCGACGCGGTCGGAGGGGATTGTCGAATTCATCCGCTCGGTCGTCGATAACAAGGACGCGCCGGAGCCCGAACGCGAGGCGGAATTTTTCGCGAAGATGCGCCCGCTCTCGCTTATCCGGCGGTTGATCGAAGCTGAGGAGATCGCGGCGCAAGTGGCGCTACTGGCCAGCCCGTTTGGCGCGATTACCAATGGTGCCGCAATCCGTGTCGAGGGTGGGATCATTCCAACGATTGCGTGAATGCGCAGAGGCTGTCGTGGTCATGGCGAGAGTGTGCATGTTTTGCTGATGACCTACGGGCATTATTGTCGCCTGTCTCGGAGTAAGGGGTTGTATTCGAGCGAAGTTAGCTCTTGAGACAATGTTCTCGATGCCACCGTAGAAAACTCGGGTGTGGTCGATCCCTTGCGCAATCAGGAACGCAGGCAAACCCTGATTTGTTGATAAAACCTCGAACACTGTCCGCATCGTTGACTTGACGCGAGATCAAAATTTCCAAGTCGTCACCCAGGCTGATCAATCCACGGTCGAACATCCAATGCGCGGTCCCAGGCAGAGCGAGCCCGTTATTCACGATATCTGGCCCACTCGCATGAACCGGACGTATATGGGCAGCGTCTACCTCGGCGCGCCCGCTACCGTTGATCAGCTTTAGTCCGGTGATTGCACAGCGTTCGTTATAGGCGCGGAGCACAATCTTTCAGAATACACGATCGCGGATGATCCGTGACGTAAGTTTCTGTACGCGATCACGCTGTTGCTCGGCGAAATAGGGCGCTTGCTCTTCTTTGAAACCGGTGATGGGCTCGGCTACGCCGACGCGTGGAAGCAGCGGTTCGTGATCATCGAGACCGCGTTCGATGATGCGGTAAAAGTCCTGAGGCGAAATCGGGCGAACAGCCGATTGCGCGCGACCGGAGAGCTTCCCTTGCTCATTCAGCAAGTCGCGCTCGATTGGGCCATCTTCATCGGTGAATGGAACGGAGCAAGTGAAGTCGAGATAGGAGCCGAGCTCGACAAGCGCAAGATACATGTCGGGCATCTTCGGGTCTGGAATAATCTGTTGTACCCGCGCGATTGCGAAATAGCCGCGCGTGGCTGCGATCTTCCTGGGTTCCAGATAGATGATCCAATCGCCGACACTTCCTTCAGAGCGACCGAGATATTGCTTCGGAAACTGATACCGCTCCGCTGGACTGTCGTCATAAATCGAATCAGATCGGTGCATGAAGACACAATAAGTCATGCAAAGATTCTAATGGATTATCAGAGCAAAGCACACAGACCAGTTTCAGTGATGCACTATAGAGCACCAAGACCAGCCAAAGACGGTCAAGGTTCAATGCCCTACTATCTACAGGAAGCCAGACCCTCAGCCGCTTTTGCGCTTGGGTGTTTCTACTCCAACTGTGTGGAATTGTGAGTAGTGGCGGGCCACGACCGATAGCGATGATCACTACGTTTTCGCTGTAGGGCTACGCTCATAGAAGTTTTGCCAGTACAGCCTCGGTTGCCGGCAACGGCCGATTGTTTACGCAATGCGGTAAGAACACATTCTGTTCAATGGACGTTGTCATCGCGGGCGCGGTCCTTAGCAGTCGCAGCCACGCGATGATACCTACGCAGGAACTTATTGCGTGTATTTTTTCCTGCGCAAATTCCGCGCGTAATCGAGCTTCGAGCGCAGTTCATCGAGAAACTCGGGCAATGTCCGCCTTACTGCCGCAGGAAGGTCTTTGTATTTTGAAGATTGTAAATTTCCATTATTGCTCGGATTTACATAAATATCCGGAAGCCATGAAACAGGAACGACATAGCAATTCGTAAGGCTGATGCGCAATGGATTGGTGAGGAACGCGATTTCTATAGTCGCAATGAACAATGTCGCATCGTGAGTGGACTCAAAAAAAGATATCAGCTTGTCGGCCTTCGATATATCGTCCTTACTCGATGCACGGCCTTGGACGGCAGATTTGACGTTCACATATAATGTTCGAGAATCTTCAAATTTAAACGAGAAATCGAATACACCGACTTCTGATGTCGCCGGTTGAAAATCATGTATTCCAAGCGTCACAGCTTGATTCTCAAGATTCTGAGATATTATCTCCTCAAGTATCCGCCAAACGGTCCGTCCCTTTGCAGATTTTCGCCAACCGTAGGGAAACTGGCCAGGTTTCCCAATGGGAACGTCTCCGATCTTCTGAATTAAAGACCGCAGCCGTCTTTCAAGCTCAGCGCGATGCCGCTCTATATTGTCGATCTCGTTATTCATCGCCGAACTCGAACAAGTCCACCGCAGGAACATTTAGCGCAGCGGCGATTTTGGCGATGTTGATAAGGCTTACGTTGCGTTCTCCTCGTTCGATGCCGCCAATATATGTACGATCGAGGCCGCAGCTATCAGCAAATGCTTCTTGAGATAGACCCGTCGCTCTCCGCAACGCACGAACACGTTTCCCAAACTTCATTCTTATATCCTGGCCTGTTTCGATCATATCGAAGGAAACTTGGCCGCTGTGATGCAAATAAGTCCACGGATAATAAGTATCTTTTTGGCCGCGAGACGAAACTCGATCTCAGGAGGGGGGTTGACCGAATCGTCACGATGAAGATACTTATTGTCATCATTTTGGAGGGTAGACCGTGGGCCGACGCCCGAAGCTAGTCGTGTCGGAAGACGCTATAGATCGCAGAGAGACGGGGTATTATTCAACGCCCCAGTTTGTGGCCGAATTTCTGGCTGAGCGCCTACGCGAGCTCAGGCCGAGTCTGAAACGGATCCTTGATCCTTGCATCGGAAGGGGTGAACTGACGAGGCCCTTCAAGGCAGCCGGCTGCCATGTTTCGGGATATGACATCATCGACATGAGCGCGGTCGGCTGTGACGAATTCGAGAGGGCGGATTTCTTGGATATCGCGATGAACCGACAGGCGCTGCCATTGTTCGGTGATACGAACGGGCCACGGCCAGACGCGATTATCGCTAACCCACCCTACAACTGTCATGAGGTTAACTATATCCGGGATAGAAAGGCACAACTGATTGAGCACTTCGGCAAGTCCTCCGCGCTAAATATGTATGCCCTGTTCGTGCGAGCAATCATCGACTTTGCTCCCAGCGGCTGCCTGATCGGATTAGTTACTCACGATTCATTTTTGACAGCCACGGGGCACCAAGATTTACGCGAATACATAATTAAAAACTGTGCGATACGTAATCTTCATCTTTGTCCCACCAACTTATTTCTTGACCAGGGGGCCGATGTTAGAACCTGCCTCCTTGTCCTAGAGAAGACCGGCGAGCAACGGGACACAGTACTGGTCTCGAATCGCCCTCAAACCATTGCAGAATTTCAGAGAATACTTAGAGAACGGCAGTTTGAATCATGCAATTTGAGCAAAATTCTTTTGCTCAATCCTCGTGACGGTTCCGAGTTTACGATTGGTGTTCCGAATGATGTTCGCGCTCTATTTGACGGACGAAGGCTGTCCGACATAGCGCCTTGCATAACTGGAATTTCCACTGGTGACGATAAAAAGTATATTCGTGAGGCCGAGTCGGCAGAGTTTCAGGTGCCCTTCTATAAGAATCCCGCAAGCCGGCGATTCTTCGCTGCCCCAGACGGCTATTTATGCACCAATTTTCAGGAGATCGGCAGAAAGGTTCCTAATTTTATGATTAGGAATAAAAGCTTGATACTCCAGGGAGGGATCGCTTGCTCTTCGATGGGAGTGAAATTCGGAGCGACAATTCGCCCCGAAAACACTGCGTGTGGGGTCAATCCAAACATAATAATTGAGCATGACGATAAGTGGTGGCTGCTTAGCTTCCTCAATAGCCGCTTATGTCTATACCTGACGAGAGGGATCATCATTCGCGCAAACATGATTACGGCAGGCTATGCGTCACGCATTCCAACACCAGAATTCGACTCGGCGACAAAGGAGACGCTAGCCCTTCTTGGACAGGAGGGGTTCGCCGCCGCAAAAGGCGGCGCTTCAGTGGACCTTATTAAGTCTCGCATAGATGATGCAGTCGAAACATCTCTGGGGTTACCCAGGGAGGTTAGAGAATTGCTTGCCAGCTTCGAGCGCGATCCTATTCGGCTCTCATGAGTTAGCGGCAAATGTGTCTTGTCGTTGCCGGACAGAAAATCAGCAAATCACGCCAAGTGGCTCATTTTCTGGATGACCAGCGCCCTTCGAGTTGGCGGGATGAACTCTAAGAGGATGATGGCCAGATAAAAGGCGGCACATTGCGGTTCGGAACAGTCCAGGCTTTTCAACACGTTACGAGGCGCTTTCTCAATGTTTGGCGTTTTTGCACAATGTTGGTGAAGGCCGGCAAGGAGAAGTTATGGATGTACAATCAATGAGATAGGAACAATGTGTACTTTATCTCCGAGTATCTCCAACGCGTTGCCACCTCCCTGGCCATGTCTCGGCGCGCAAACTTTGTCGCGGTCAATTCTGGCGCGGCGCAGCGAAAACATGGGCTATTCTGTCCATCTGGCACCCGCGCGATACTATCGGGATGCCCCGTTCGTCGCGTGTCCCTGCGCCGGTCATTTCCCAGCAGCTTGAAGCACTGCTCGGCTACCCTTGGCCGCTCCCTGGCCGGCCGCCGAAGCACGACCTCTCGACCTGGACCGTCACCGACGACTGGCCGGATTTGGTGCCCGTCACGGAGGCCGAGGTGGACGTCTTCGAGCGATGGTTCGCTGACCTGTTCGACGAGTTGTTCGGGACGGCCCCATGAACTGACGAGGAGGCATCTGCCATGACCGTGCCGCTGCGCGCCGCCCTCTATCTGCGCGTCTCGACGGCGCGACAGGCCGAGCATGATGTCTCCATCCCCGATCAGAGGCGCCAGGGTGAAGCCTATTGCGCTTCACGCGGCTACCAGCTCGTCGAGACCTATGTGGAGCCGGGCGCGTCGGCGACCAACGACCGCCGGCCCGAGTTCCAGCGCATGATCGAGGCGGGCACGTCGAAGCCCGCGCCCTTCGATGTCGTCGTGGTCCATAGCTTCTCGCGCTTCTTCCGCGACGCCTTCGATATGGAGTTCTACGTCCGTAAGTTGGCGAAGAACGGCATCAAGCTGCTATCGATCACCCAGGAGATCGGCGACGATCCGGTGCATCAGATGATGCGCCAGATCATGGCGCTGTTCGACGAATACCAGTCGAAGGAAAACGCCAAGCACGTCATCCGCGCCTTGAAGGAAAACGCCCGGCAGGGTTTTTGGAATGGTTCGCTGCCGCCCATCGGCTACCGTGTCGTCGCGGCCGAGCAACGCGGCGCGAAGGTCAAGAAGAAGCTGGAGATCGATCCGCTCCATGCCGAGACGGTGCGACTGATTTACCGGCTAGCGCTCCACGGCGACGGCGCCAAGGGCCAGATGGGCGTGAAGAACATCGTCAGCTATCTCAACCGCAACCGCATCTTCACCCGCGACGGCGGCCGTTGGGGAATCGGCCAGGTCCACCGCATCCTCACCCGCCGCACTTACATGGGCGAGCATGAGTTCAACAAGCGGTCGAAGTCCAAGGAATTGAAGCCGGTCAGCGAGATCGTGGTCGTGCCGGTCCCGCCGATCATCGACCACAAGACCTTCGACGCGGTGCAGGCGCTGCTCAAGGCCCGGCACCCCACGGTGACGCCATCCGCCGTCATCAGCGGTCCAACGATGCTCACCGGCCTAATTCACTGCGCGAAGTGCGGCGGCGCCATGACCATCCGTACAGGCAAAGGCGGGCGATATCGTTACTATGCCTGCTCGACCAAAGCCCGGCAGGGACCGACCGGCTGCGAAGGCATGGCGGTGCCGATGGAGAAGCTGGACAATCTCGTCGCCAGGCATCTCGAAGACCGTCTCCTCCAGCCCGAAAGGCTGGAAACGATCCTCTCCACCGTGCTCGACCGGCGGCAGGAGCGATCCGAGCGCCAGCATGAGCACATTGGCGAACTGAACCGGCGTGCGGCGGAATCCGAAGCGCGCCTCAAGCGCCTCTACGACGCCATCGAGGCGGGCGTTGCCGACTTGAACGACCCGGCGCTCAAGGACCGCATCGACGGCCTCAAGGCCATCCGCGATCAGGCGAAGGCCGACGCCGAGCGCGCCCAGGCCATGCTTCAGAACTCAGGGGGCCAGGCGGTCACACCCCAGATGTTGAGCAAGTTCGCCCGCGCCGCGCGCCAACATATCCGGCTTGAAGGCGGCGGCTACCGCCGTGACCATCTTCGCGCGCTCGCCCAGCGCGTTGAGGTCGCGGATGGCGAGGTTCGGATCATGGGATCGAAGTCCCGGCTGCTACAGGTGCTGACCGGGAAAAATAGCGTAAATTCAGTGCCCACTCAGGGACTGAAGTGGCGGAGGGAGCGGGATTCGAACCCGCGATACGGTTTCCCGTATACACACTTTCCAGGCGTGCGCCTTCAACCACTCGGCCACCCCTCCGGATTTCGCTGATCTGAGGAACCCTGAAATTTTGCTTCAGGCGGTGTACCTGCCGACGCAAAATTTTCAGTCTCTGAAGCGCATCAAATTGTTCATTCGATGCTGAAAAGCCGCGCTTGGCTCGGATTTTTTGAACAATCCTGCCCGGCGGCAAATCGCGAATGGCGCGCACTATAACCAGCCGGAGACGAAGCGCAAGCGGGAACTGATGCCGTTTTTTGAAGATTCTTGGTTAAAGTGTGCAGGGTTTCCGCGCGCTTCCAAAATCAAATGGGCAGGTTGAAGACGCGGTGGGGGACGAATTCCCCCTGTTCGATGGTTCCGACCGCGACGATCACATTGCTGCAGACCAGATAGACGGACCCTTCATGGGGGATATCATGGCCGCGCAGCAGAATGGACTGGCCGCGCCGTACCTTCGCCGCCGCATTTCGGTCCACGGCAAGTCTCGGCAATTCCGCGAGGCCGGCCTCAATGGGAAGCAGGCCATAACGCTCCGCAGCGCCTTCAAGCAAGGGCGTCAGCCCGATCGCATCGGATTCGAGGAAGGGACCGACGCGCGTGCGCCGCAATGCGGTGACATGGCCGTAGCAGCCGAGCAGGCGCCCGAGATCGCGGGCAATGGCGCGGACATAGGTGCCCTTGCCGCAGCGCGCTTCCAGCACGGCTGAATCGCCATCCATGCTGACGAGGTCGAGGGCATGGATGGTGACGGGGCGTGGCGCGAGATCCGGTGTTTCGCCGTCACGGGCAAGATCATAGGCGCGCTCACCATTGATCTTGATGGCCGAATAGGCTGGCGGCGTCTGTTCGATCGTGCCAATGAAGCGCGGCAGCAAGGCCGCGACTTCGCTTGGCTGCGGCCGGAGTTCCGATTGCTGCGTGACGCGGCCATCGGAATCATCCGTATCGGTCTCGATGCCGAAACCGATGGTGAAACGATAGGCTTTTTCCCCGTCCTGGACATAGGGCACTGTCTTGGTCGCCTCGCCGAAGGCGACGGGCAGGATGCCTGAGGCGAGCGGGTCGAGCGTACCGGCGTGCCCGGCTTTCTTGCCGTTGAAAATATGTTTCAGCCGCGCGACGGCATGGGTTGAAGTCATTCCGATGGGCTTGTCGAGGATGACCCAACCATTGACCTCGACGCGTTTGGAACGGGGAGCATTCATCGTCTTTGAATTCAACCTTGCTGTTGCGTGCTGGAACCAGCCGATGGCGCTGTTGCAGCGGTGCCGCGAAAGCGGCGATCCTGACAGGGAAACTCTGACGCTGTCTCTTCTGGAATGGCGTCAATCCATCCGCAGAGCGCAATCGGTTTTGCGCTCTGGTGCATTAGAGCCGTTCGGACATGTCCGAACGGCTCGTTGAAAACTGCCGTGTGTCGATGGTTGCAAAGGCACCGCCCCGCAGCCGCCGAAACTTGGTCTTAGTTGGGCGTATTGTGCGCCTCGCCTTCGGTCGCGTCGAGATCGCGTCGTACGTTCGGGGAGGCGAGCAGCGCATCGATCTTGTCGCCGTAATCGAAGCTTTCATCGGCTTTGAAGCGGATATCCGGCGCATAGCGCAGATGAATCCGCTGCGCGATTTCTCCGCGCAGAAATTTCTTGTGCCGGTCGAGCGCGGCGATGACGCTATTGATGTCCTTGCCGCCGAGCGGCATCACGAAAGCCGTGGCGAGTTTCAGATCCGGACTCATACGGACGTCAGGGACGGTGATGACATGGCCTTCGAGCACGGGGTCGTTGACCACGGAGCGGCTCAGAAGATCGGAAAGAGTGTGACGGATCAGTTCGGCGACGCGCAACATGCGTTGCGATGGGGCGCTGCCGTGCTGATGATGGGCTCTGGACATGGAAGAAACTCCCGTGTCGTCTCCGAAAGCGCGGTGTAACCGGCGCCGGCTCGGAGAAGATCATCTTTCAGGTGAACGAAATTGGGTCTGACTTGATCCGAAGAACGAAAAGCTTTGTTAAGAAAATGCTTCTACCACTTCTTCGAACCGAAACAGGCTCCTTCAATCGATCCGAAACGGATCAGTGAAACCGGCAACTGACGCTGGTCAGAGCCGTCGTAGCGGCCACGCGGGGAAGGCCCCGCGTGGGATAAGCGCCGCGGCACGGGATGCAATGATGCGCCTTTGCTCCCGGGAAAAACGGGAAAGGACATTCAAGGCTGATCGGATGTGTCTCGCAAAGAGTCTTCGCGAGCCCTTTGCATCCTGATCATTCCGCCTTGCTTGCCGGGCGCCTAGCAATGCCGTGTGTCGTGGACCGCTCCGGCAATACAATTCTCCGGATTTGAAGTCCAGTGAAGGCGCAAAGATTCAATCGCGTCTCGAACTGTCCTGCTTCTTTCGCCAAAATTCCAGGTATTTTCGATTGGAAGAGAATCGCTAAGCGGTTCAAACTCTTTGAAAATACTCTGGTTTCTTGAGTGAATCCGTTCGCGGACAGGCAAGCAATTCCGTCTGCCGCCCGGTTCATCCTGCTTCCATTATCGGGAGTGTCGGGGATCTTTCCTTAAGATGTGGTTAATCCCGGATTCTCGATTCGGATAGGTTACGCACCGGCGCGACCGATGGCGCGACCGCAAGGGCGGGACGGATGGAAGGTCCCTCCGTCCCGATTGTCTCAGAGCGACCGTTTGATCTCGTGCACGATGTAGCACTCGATCACATCGCCCGCGCGCATGTCCTGGTAATTCTCGAAGGCCATGCCGCATTCCTGGCCAGCCACGACATCCTTGACCTCGTCCTTGAAGCGTTTCAGCGTCGAAAGCTTGCCCTCGTGGACGACGACATTGTCGCGGATCAGGCGGACATGGGCACCGCGCTCGACACGGCCGTCGGTCACGCGGCAGCCGGCCACCTTGCCGACCTTGGAAATGTTGAAGACCTCGAGAATTTCGGCATTGCCGAGCATTTCCTCGCGCAATGTGGGCGCGAGCAGTCCCGACATGGCCGCCTTCACATCATCCACGAGATTATAGATGATGTTGTAATAGCGGATTTCTATACCTTGCTGCTCGGCAAGTGCGCGGGCCTCCTTGAGAGCACGCACGTTGAAGCCCAAAATCACCGCGCCCGCCGCCTGCGCCAGCGTGACGTCCGATTCGGTGATGCCGCCGACACCGGCATGGATGATCCTTGCCGCGACCTCGTCGGTATTGAGCTTTTCGAGCGTCGCGACGACCGCTTCGACCGAACCTTGCACGTCGCCCTTGATGACGAGCGGGAATTCCTTCCGGCCGACATTCTTGAGCTGGCTCATCATATCGGCGAGGGAGCCGCGCGCCAGGCCGCCGCGCACGGCCGCCTGTTCACGCCGCTGGCGCTCGCGATATTCGGTGATCTCGCGGGCACGCGCCTCGGTTTCGACCACCGCGATGCGGTCGCCCGCCTCGGGAGAGCCTGAAAAGCCGAGAACCTCGACGGGCATGGAGGGACCAGCGTCGCTCCGGTTGCCCCCCTTGTCGTCGATCAGGGCGCGGACATGGCCCCAATGGGTGCCGCCCACGATAATGTCGCCGACATGCAAGGTGCCGCGCTGGACGAGAATGGTCGCGACCGGTCCGCGTCCCTTGTCGAGCGAGGCTTCGATGACGGTGCCTTCTGCCGGGCGGTCCGGATTGGCTTTGAGATCGAGCAATTCCGCTTGCAGGGCGATCAGTTCGAGCAATTTGTCGAGATTGATCTTCTTGGTGGCGGAGACTTCCACTTCCAGCGTTTCACCGCCGAGCGATTCCACCTGAACTTCATATTGCAGAAGTTCCGACCGGATCCGCTCCGGCTTGGCATCCGGTTTGTCGATCTTGTTGATTGCCACGATGATCGGCACGCCAGCGGCCTTGGCATGGGCGATGGCTTCCGCTGTCTGCGGCATGACGCCGTCATCGGCGGCGACGACCAGCACCACAATATCCGTCACTTTCGCGCCACGGGCGCGCATGGCGGTGAAGGCGGCGTGGCCGGGCGTGTCGATGAAGGTGATCGGCGAGCCGCCCGGCGAGGTGACCTGATAGGCACCAATATGCTGGGTGATGCCGCCGGCCTCGCCGGAAACCACATTGGCCTGCCGGATCGCGTCGAGCAGCGACGTCTTGCCGTGGTCGACATGGCCCATAATGGTCACGACCGGTGGCCGCGGCAGCAGATGGTCCTCGGCATCGACCGTATCGAACAGGCCTTCCTCGACGTCGGATTCGGCGACGCGCTTGACGGTATGGCCAAGTTCCTCGGCGATGAGCTGGGCCGTATCGGCATCGATCACATCGGTGATCTTGGCCATCTGGCCTTGTTTCATCAACAGTTTGATCACGTCGACGCCGCGTTCCGACATGCGGTTGGCGAGTTCCTGAATCGTGATCGTCTCGGGCAGAATGACTTCGCGCGAGATTTTTTCCTTCGCCTCGCTGACATGGCCGCGCAGGCGCTGCTGGCGTCTGCGGAAGGCCGCGACGGAACGTGTGCGCTCCTCTTCCTCGCCTCCGGTTGCTGTCGCGACGGTGAGGCGGCCGCGAGATTTCTGTTCGGCGCCTTTGGTCGGCCGGGGCGGCACGATGACCTTGGTCGGCATGCCGGGACGGCGAATGACACGTTTAGTGTCTTCTTCCTCAAGATTGGGCGCGCGGCCGGGGGCCGCTGGCGCGGGGGCGGCCGCCGCCGCCGTGACGGGCGGCTTGCGGGCAACCGACGGGCTTGCGGCGGGAGCCGGTTCGCCGCCGCTGAGCCGCCGCTTGGCTTCCTGCTCGGAACGGCGTTTGGCTTCCTGTTCCTGCAGACGGCGGGCTTCTTCCTCGGCCTTGCGCGCCTCGGCTGCCGCGCGCTCCTCGCGCTCGCGGGCTTCTCTTTCCTCACGAGCCTTGGCTTCGGCAATGGCGCGCTTGCGATCTTCTTCCTCGCGGATACGAGCACCCGACAGGGCGCGCATGCGCGCCTCGCGCTCCTCCTCGGTCAGGGATCGAAGCACGACGCCGCTGGGCGTAGTGCGGCCTGCACCAGATTCGCCACGGCCCGATCCGCGGCCGCCGGATTGATTCCGCTGGGGACCGCCGGATCTCTGCCCACCTGGCTGGTTGCGCTGTTGTCCGGAGGCTGCGCCACCGCCACGCTGCTGCGATGATGCCGCGCCCGCTCCGGCTGAACGCTGGGCGCCCTGACCTGCTTGCGAGGCCGATGCACCGCGCGATGCGGATTGTTGCGGCGCAGCTGGTGTCCGTCCGGCAGCTTGCCCGGACGATGGCCTGGCCGCAGTGGATTGCTGGCTGGTTGGGCTCGGTGCCGCCGGGCGCGGGCCAGCAGCCTGCTGACCGGTTGTGGCAGCATCGGCAACAACCGTTGTGGCTTTCGGCGCGACACCTGCTTGCGCGGGAGTCGCTTGTGCAGAGGTGGCTTGCGAAGGTGTTGCTTCCGAACTCGCCGGCTGAGCGACGACGGCTTGGGGGGCCGCAGCTTGAGCGGAAGTTGCCTGGGCCGATGCGGCTGCCGGCGATGGCGCAGCCGCTTGGGTGCTTGGTGCCGGTGCGGCGGCCGGAGCCTGTGGCGGCACCGGTGCAGCCGGAGCCGATGCACCGGTGGACACCGCGCTCGGGGTGACCGAGGTGCCGGCCTTTGCTTGAGCGGCTGCGGCTTGAGAAGGCGCAGCCGGGGCGGAAGGCTGAGGCGGAATGGCTTGTGCGGGCCGTGCCGGTGGTGTCGCCGCTTCTGCGCGGTGCGGTGCGGCAGGAGCAGCCGCCTGGCTTTGCGCGGCGGCGGGAGCAGCAGCATCACGGGCTGCGTGGCCATCCCCACCCGGCGCGGTGGGGCGGCGCTTCACCTTTTCAACCACAACAGCTTTACTGCGCCCGTGCGGAAAACTCTGGCGCACGGTTCCGGCCTCGACCGGCCGCTTCAGCGACAAGGTCTTGGTTGGCGTCACGCTCAAAGTATTCTCGCCCGAATTCTTCGATTCACTCATTCGTCTTGCGTCCCGGGGCCGCGCCCATTCAATTTCATACCGCCGGAAAATTCATCTGTCCGTCTCTCGCACCGAAACCCGCTCATGACCTCTTCATAGGGAATGCGGGATGTTTCGACGCCGGGGAATTCGCCGACCTTACCTTGAAGTCCAGTTCGGAAAAATCGTTCACGTTTCCTGGTTCGGCTCGATTCCTTCCTGCGAGACTGTGTCGTTCAAGGTTTTGTCTGTCAAAATGCCTGTTTCCAATCGGTTTTCGAAGATTTTCCGCTCCGGCGGCGGCCTTCCCTCCAGGGAGACTGCGGCGCTATGGTCCAGGCGATAGTTTTCCCATTTTTGGCAGCGTTTGAGAAAAGCTTCGCTCGCCGGACCTTTCACCAGCGCAGCATGTATCACATTTGACCGCCCTAATGCCAAATCCAATTGCTGGGATGTGAAGAGTTTGATTTGTGGAATTGGCTTTGTGGCTTGCGCGGCATTCATTTGCCGGCGCATGACTTGGCCGAGTTTGCGAATTCCATCTTCGCCACCGTCCACCGCATGGACGAGCATGGCGGCTGTTCCATTTTGCAGCAGGGCTTCGACCTTGCTGAATCCGCAGGTGACGAGACCGGCCTTGTTGGCGAGCGATAAAGCCTGGAGGCAGTCGCGTTCCAGGAGCAGGGCGATTTCCTCGCTGAGAGCCGGAGAAGTCTTGACCTGTGCCTTGAAACCTCGGGCGAAAGCCTGTTTGCGAACGGCTTCGGCGACGGCCCGGGCGGACGCCGTGACATAGACGCCGCGACCCGGAAGCTTGTAGCGGAGATCCGGCACGACCTCAGCCTGCGGCCCGACAACGAAGCGGATCATGGCTTCGGGTGTGCCCTTGGTTCGGGTCACGATACAGGTGCGCTCTGGTCCGTCCGCCGTATCGGCGTGCAAAACTTTCCCCAAGGATTTCTCCTGCTTTTCAAGTCTGTCTTCAATTCATCGGAAGCATCCGAACGAAAGTGGTGAACGATAGTGGGGCAACCTTGTGTGGCGTAAGCCACGCGTACCTTTACTGAAGCAAAGGTACGGCTGCCTTATTGCAAGGCCAGGCAAACCTTGACGGCTCGCCTGAAACCCCATTCCATCCGCGGCGCATCGCTTGGCGATTCAGCCGCACGAAAAGTTCAATATACCACCATCCCGAAGGATAATCTGGTACATTCTCGCAAATCATTGGAAGGAAATGATTTGCGAGAACGGAATCCGCAATCCCGGCGGCATTCGGGTATATTATACCAAGTCTTCCTAATCCCTGGCTGTCGGGATCAGAGCGGTCCGGCGGGAAGCCGCCGTCCTCCAGCCGCGGATGCCGAATCCCGGCGTCCTCCTCAGGGAGCTACGCTTGTCGAGATTTGGTATTCTGAAATATTCGGAGCAGAGACAAAAGTTTGCCTCATGCTCTAGAGCATCGGACTTTCAAATAAAATCCTGTCCGACGCTTTCTCTTTTCGAAAAAGCATCAAATTCCTCCGAAAAGTGGTAGTCGCTTTTCGGTTTGATACTCCAGTCAGTACCACGGGAAAATTCCGTCAGGTCCTCTGTAGAGCAAGAATCGAGCAATGTCCTAAAGCGACTTGCGTGGCGAAAACCACGATCAATTTTGCCGTTTCAAGGCAAAATCAATTGCTCAATTTCAAGTCTAAGCAAACTTTGGAATGTTTGCTTAGAGCGTTTCTGAATGACCCAGAAACGCTGAGCTCAAAAAATTAAAGCATTTTCAGGGTAATGGAACCGCCAAGCGATTCAGCATTATCGAAAAATGTTCTAATGCAGGCTCTGTTCGTGCGTTTCGGCGACGCTATCACCCTCGTCCTGCTCGTCGGTCTTGGGCATGGCGTCGATCCACCCGGCCTTTACACGCGCGCGCATGATAAGGTTTTCGGCTTCCTCGCGCGAGAGTTCGAATCCATCGAGGAAGCCCTGATGGCGCGTCGTTTCGCCATCCTTGCGTTCGGTCCAGCCGACGAGATCGTCGGTGGCGCATCCGGCGAGATCCTCGACGGTCTTCACGTCATTTTCACCGAATTTCACCAGCATGGCGTTGGTCACGCCATCAATGTCGAGGAGTTCGTCCGAGACGCCGAGTTCACGCCGACGCGCTTCATGTTCGGCCTCGATGCGGGCGAGATAGGCGTTGGCGCGTGCCTGAATCTCGATCGCCGTCTCTTCGTCGAACCCTTCGATCATGGCGAGTTCGCTCGGCTCGACAAAAGCCAATTCCTCGACGGAACGGAACCCTTCCGAGGCAAGCAATTGGCCGACCACCTCGTCGACATCGAGCGCGCTCATGAACATCGCCGTGCGCTCGGTGAATTCCTTCTGGCGGCGTGAAGATTCCTCTGCCTCGGTCAGGATGTCGATGTCCCAGCCGGTCAATTGGGATGCGAGGCGGACATTCTGGCCGCGGCGTCCAATCGCCAATGATAATTGGTCATCCGGCACGACAACTTCAATACGCGAGGAATCCTCATCGAGCACGACCTTGACCACTTCCGCCGGTTGCAAGGCGTTGACGATGAAGGTCGCGGCATCGGGAGACCAGGGAATGATATCGATCTTCTCGCCCTGTAATTCATTGACGACGGCCTGCACGCGCGAGCCGCGCATGCCGACGCAGGCGCCGACCGGATCAATCGACGCATCGCGCGAGATCACCGCGATTTTGGCGCGAGAACCGGGATCACGCGCGACCGCCTTGACCTCGATCACGCCGTCATAGATTTCCGGCACTTCCTGGCGGAACAATTTGGCCATGAATTGTGGATGGGTGCGCGAGAGAAAGATCTGCGGTCCACGCTGTTCGCGGCGCACGTCATAGACATAGGCGCGCACGCGGTCGCCGGGCCGGAACACCTCACGCGGGATCATCTCGTCGCGGCGGATGGTCGCTTCGCCGCGGCCAAGGTCGATGATGACATTGCCATATTCGACCCGTTTGACCACGCCATTGACGATATCGCCGATGCGGTCCTTGTATTCCTGATACTGGCGATCACGTTCGGCTTCGCGCACCTTCTGGACGATGACCTGTTTCGCCGATTGCGCGGCGATGCGGCCGAAGTCGAAGGGCGGCAAGGTTTCGGCGATCCAGTCGCCGATTTCGGCAGCGGGGTTCCGCTTGCGGGCCTCTGCGAGCGTGATCTCGACCGCGTCATTCTCGACATCTTCCACGACATGCAGCAGCCGCGAAAAACGGATTTCCCCGGTCTTGGGATTGATTTCGGCGCGCACCTCGGTCTCCTGACCGTAGCGCGAGCGCGCGGCTTTCTGGATCGCATCTTCCATGGAAGCGAGGACGATTTGCCGGTCGATCGATTTTTCGCGGGCCACCGCGTCGGCGATCTGCAGAAGCTCGAGCCTGTTGGCGCTCACAGCCATTGTCGTTTCTCCTATTTGGGCGCGGGCTTGCGGGATGCGTCGTGTGACGTGTCTTTTGGCGCTTTCGTTCCCCTCTCACCGTTCTGGTCCGCTCGCGTGGCGCGAGCCGGCTGCCGGGCGAGATCGCGCTGGCCGGTTTTGCTCTTCTTGAATTCCGTTCGGACGCCCGCGGGCACGAGTGGCTTGATTCTGCCGCCCGCAGGGGACGCCTTCGCCTCCGCCGGCGCACGATGTTGTGCGAAACGGCCGGGACCCCGCCGTGGCGGAGCAGGGGGAGCATCGGTTTCATCCCCGCCCATCTCATCGTCGCCTTCGTCTTCCCCGCCGCTTGCGGCTTGAGCCGCCTTGGCGGCGCGTAATGATTCCCGAATGAGCGCCTCGGTCAGTACCAGCCGGGCTTCATTGAGATCAGCGAGCGGGATGAGGACGCCGGGGTCTTCCTCGGGTTTCGCATCGGTCCGGGTCAGACGCAAAAGCCCTTTGCCGGTTCTGCCCGGTACCGTCTCGTCAACTGGAACCTCGATCGCCTCGATGAGCCCGCGGAAGCGCCGGCGTCCGTCAAGGCCGTTCTTGAGTTCGATCTTGGCTTCCTCGCCTCGCGCCCGCACGAAATCCGATAGACGGACCAGCGGCCGGTCGATGCCTGGAGAGGAGATTTCGAGATGATAGGCCTGTTTGATGACATCTTCGACATCGAGAACAGGCGACAGCGCTTCACTGGCCTGTTCGCAGGCATCGACATCCATCGTTCCGTCCGGCCGCTCGGCCATGATCTGCACGGTCGTTCCGTTCTGGCCGGAAATCTTCACACGCACGAGGCGCAGACCAAGATCAATGAGAACCGGAGCAGCGACGGCGGCGACTCGGGCGGCAATCCCCGTCTCCTCAATGAGGCGGGGCTCCCGCAAGGCCTGGCCGGCCTCGAAAAGAGGGGTTCCTCCGGCAGTGGCCGGAACGGAAGCCTGAACTTTATCGTCGAGTTCCAAACGCGGTAAATTCCCTGAAGGTAGTGTCATCTTCGATTGTTCGAACGGATGCCGAGTTTGCAACCGGCTTCCTGGTGAGCGGTCCCGTCCGTAATGCCACGGAGCGTTCACGCAGCTGGAACAGGCGGCATCGAATGGAGCCCAACACCATGCAGCGGTCCGGCAGGCTGTAGCGATCGGAGGCTTTCCCGGTTTCGCCCCATCTTCTGCGTGGCAAAAACCGAATTCCTCTCAGCACCGTCGGAACCGTCGAGGAATTTCGCCGGCTACGCCCGTGCTGCATTTGGGCTGATGCCCATTCTCCGTTCGTCGTTCCTACATTGGTTTCTCCGTCGGGAATGCCACCGCTTACGCGTTGGATACGACGGAAAAGGTTCTTGGACCTGTGAAGCCGACCTTTAATTATTTTAACGCACATTTTGTTTTTGGGCGACTGAAAAGCCGTCACATCATGGGCTTGTCGGAGGCAACCGGAACTGAGACCTCTCGATTTGTAGCGGGATGGATTCCAAGCCGCCGGACGTCACTTAAGAGCAGGAGGTCATAGGTCCCGCCTGCCACGAGATGGGCTTCTGTGCCACGGACACGAAATCCAAACGGCACGAGAAGAATGATGAGCATAAAAAAGAGCGGGTCCGGAAGAACCCACTCTGCAAAAGAGTCTGAAATGATCAAATTTACACATGCGATACTGATGAAGCAGAAATAGCGGCAAACCCTGCATGTTGCAAGGGGGGGTTCCCATCCCGTTGTTGAAGAGGCCGCGTTCAGTCCTGCGGCTTTAGTGAGCTCCGCGATCGAGCGCGCTCGATCGCTAAGGAAGCACTCCTCACCGCCTATGCCGTCCTTTCCTCGTGCGAAATTCGCGCTTTGTGCGGGGCTGGCACGAAGGAGATGGGGAAATACCGCCTGACTGGAGGTCAAGCGGGCGATGATGGGCCGCGCCGCCAGGGGTCTGCTTCAACCGGGAAGCGGCTTGCCGTGGCGCGATTTGCGGCTCATATTTTGAATTAACCTTTTTCGAGGTCCCCCCAGAGAGTTTTTCCAAGGTGTTTTTCCTGAGCAAACTTTTGCAGGTTTGCTTACACTCAAAACGTCAGGCAACCTTGATTGCGCTTTGCACGAGCACAATCGTTTGGGCTTGTGCTACTACGAAAGGGCGGCTTGGCGAGGGGGGCTTTTTGTAACCTCCGTCAAACGTGCAAATCCTACGTCGGGCAGACGGGCGGATGCCTTTGTCCTCGCGCAATGCGCCGCCGCTGCCCACGCCATCCAACTCCGGCCTTGAACCGGACGTTTTGGAGAGAATCGATGTTTATCCAGACTGAAGCCACGCCTAATCCCGCGACTTTGAAATTCCTGCCCGGGCGTCCCGTCATGCAGCTTGGCACGCTCGACATGCGTGATGTCGAGGGCGCGCGGCAATCGCCGCTCGCCGAAGCCCTTTTCGCGCTCGATGGCGTGAGCGGCGTGTTCTATGGCGCAGACTTCATTTCGGTCACGCAAAAGGACGCCGATTGGCAGGATCTGAAACCGGCCGTGCTCGGTGCGATCATGGAACATTATCTTTCCGGGGCGCCACTCCTGACGCCGGAGGCGGAACTCACGGCGCATGGCGACGGTGAGGAATTCTATGCCGAGGCCGATGCGGCGACCGTCGAGACGATCAAGCAGCTCATTGAATCCCATGTCCGCCCCGCCGTGGCCAAGGATGGCGGTGATATCAAATTTCGGGGCTTTCGTGACGGCACTGTCTATCTGGCGATGAAAGGATCATGCTCCGGCTGCCCGTCCTCCTCGGCGACCTTGCGGCATGGCGTTCAGAACCTCTTGAAACATTACGTCCCGGCGGTCGCGAGCGTCGAACAGATCTGAACCGTTGATCGGCGTGGAAACAAAGGATAGAGCGTTTCAGATATATCGGCCGTTTCCACGCCTTTTCCGCTGGTTTTTGCAAAACAAGGGTTCTTTTTGCGGGATATGCGCTAAACTTGCTGCACCCTCCGGAATCAGCCCTGAACTATCGGACACGAACTACGCAGCATGAAAATTCTCGCCATTGATACCGCGCTCCCTGCTGCTTCCGCTTGTGTCCTTGATGCCGACGATCTCGCGCCTGAATCCTTCGAATCGATTCCCATGGAGCGCGGTCATGCGGAAGCCTTGCTGCCACTGATCGACCGCGTGATGGCGCGGGTCGATGGCGGTTTCGCGGCCATCGACCGCGTTGCCGTGACTGTTGGTCCGGGCTCCTTCACCGGGCTTCGGGTCGGCATAGCGGCTGCGCGTGCCATCGGGCTCGCCTGCCGCGTTCCCGTCGTCGGTGTCTCGACGCTGGCGGCTCTGGCCGCACCGCTCATTCTCGCGGACGAGCCGGGAACCGTGGGTGTTGCGATCGATGCGCGGCACGGTCAGGTCTATTTCGCGGGTTTTGGTGGGGATGGGCGCGCCTATCTGGCGCCGCGCATCATGAGCGTGAAGGATGTCGCCCGCGCTCTCGGCAATGGTCCGGCACGGCTCGCAGGTTCTGGCGCGGCAGCCGTTGCCCAGGAGGCGCGAGCCAAGGGGTTGAATGTCGAGATTATCGGCAATAGCGTCGCGCCCGATATCGCCTATGTCGCCCGGCTCGGCCTGATCGCCGATCCCGCACATGCGCCGGCGCGTCCCGTCTATCTGAAGGCGGCCGATGCCAAGCCGCAACAATCGAAAACCGTGCCCCTCGCCGATCAGGCTGAGCAAACCCCCCCGGCGGAAGCGGCGCACCCTGCCGAATCGGCCACGGTCGACGAGCCCGATAAGCCCTCTAGCGAACCTGATAAAGTGGCGGATGCGGGGACCGATTAACGCGCCCGTCAGTTCTTCCGGGAGGGGACACAGAGCCGGCCATGATCTGGGCAAGGCTGGCTTCGCTGGATTGCCGCCCGCTGTGACCAGCGAACAGGAACCGCTTGGACAGCCATTTGGACGATCAACTCATCATTAGGCGTCTCGACAGGATGCACGCCTCCGCCTGCGCTGCCTTGCATGCGACGGGTTTTTTGCACCCTTGGGCGGAAGCCGAGTTCGAATCCCTGTTGCTGGCTCCGGAGGTTTGCGGAGGCGGTCTTTTTCTGCCGGATGCCATGGGACAATCCGTGCTTATCGGTTTCGTCCTGTCGCGCCATGCGGCCGATGAAGCCGAGATCCTGACCATCGTGATGGCACCATCCCATCGTGGGCGTGGCCATTCCAACGCCCTTCTGCAAGCGCATATCGAGGCCGTGGCGCATATTGGTGCCACCTGTCTGTTTCTTGAAGTCGATGTGGACAATGCGCCGGCGCGCGCCCTCTATGGCCGTCATGGCTTCGAAAAAGTCGGCGAACGCAAGGGCTATTACCGCAGGCCGGATGGCAGTCGGTCGACGGCGCTGGTTCTGCGCAGGAATTTCGTCTCCGCGCCGGACAGCGGGAAAAGCAAATGACAGGGGATGGATTGGACTGTTTGGGGAAATTGACATAAGATAATGCTAGCAAAGTGCTAATGCCGGAAAGAGGCTGAAACGGCAGTCGGAAACGGTAAAGGCATTGTTGCGCGGAAGGTGAGGGCGAGCCCGTTCAGGCAGGACTTCGTTGCTCCCCTACGCAGACTTGCAGTCAGGCTTGCGGGCAGCCTTGCCCAGGTAAGCCGGTGTTTCGAATTTCAGGCAGCATCGCGTTTGCTCCACAACAGCAAACGCGATCGTGGCTTCGTCACGTATGGCTGCTTAGGCAGGAAAGGCCCAAGGCGAAAGCGCGTGCAGAATAATGGCAAAGCCGAATTTTCGGCGATCGCGGGGATGGTGCCGGACGCGAATGATTCGCGGCGTGGCGATACCCATGAGCGGCAGAATGAGAGGCGAGAGGGAGGGCAGGCTGGCCGCATGTCGCCCGACCAGACCCTCGAGCCGGCGCGTGTGGCTTCCGGCAACAGCCGCAAGCTGTTCGTCAAATCCTATGGCTGCCAGATGAATGTCTATGACGCCTCGCGCATGGCTGATCTTCTGGCGCCGGAAGGCTATGACGAAACGACTGTCCCGGACGATGCCGATCTCATCATCCTGAACACTTGCCATATTCGTGAGCTCGCCTCGGAAAAGGTTTTTTCCGAACTCGGCAAGCTGCGCCTTTTGAAGGCGGCGCGGCAGTCAGAGGGCAAGCCACCGGTTCGGATCGTTGTCGCGGGCTGCGTCGCGCAGGCGGAGGGCGAGGAGATTCTCCGCCGCCAGAAGGCCGTCGATCTCGTCGTCGGACCGCAGACCTATCATCGTCTGCCCGATCTTCTCCGGCGCGTCGAGGGAAAACCGGGCCTCGTCGATACGGATTTTCCGGCCGAGGATAAATTCGATCATCTCGTTGCGCCCTCACCGGAAAAGACTGCCGTTCGCGGCGTGAGTGCCTTTGTGACCGTGCAGGAAGGCTGCGATAAATTCTGCAGTTTCTGCGTCGTTCCCTACACGCGCGGGGCCGAGGTCTCGCGGCCGGTCGAGGCTGTCCTTGCGGAAATTAAGGGGCTCGTCGCGGCCGGCGTGCGCGAGGTGACGTTGATTGGCCAGAACGTCAATGCCTATCATGGCTTTGATGCGGCAACAGGCGCATCCGCTTCGCTCGCGACCTTGATCGCCCGCGTCGCGGCTTTGCCGGAGCATGTGCGTATTCGCTACACCACGAGCCATCCAAACGATATGGGCGCCGATCTCATCGCGGCGCATAGCGATGTCGTGGCCTTGATGCCGTTTCTGCATCTGCCGGTTCAGGCGGGCTCGGACCGGATTCTCGCGGCGATGAACCGCCGTCACACGGCGCGTGACTATCTGGACCTCGTCGCATCCATTCGCGCGGCGCGACCGGATATCGCTTTATCCTCCGATTTCATCACCGGCTTTCCAGGCGAGACCGACGCCGATTTCGAGGCGACGCTGGCGCTTGTCGAGGAAGTGGGTTTCGCCAGCGCCTTTTCCTTCAAATATTCGCCGCGCCCCGGCACGCCCGGCGCCGACCGGTCCGATCAGGTTCCTGAGGATGTGAAGGCTTTGCGGCTTGCGAAGCTTCAGGTGATGCTCGAGGACCAGCGCCAGGCGTTCAACCGGGCGACGGTCGGGCGGGTGCTGCCTGTCCTGTTCGAGAAGCCCGGCCGGCATGCCGGGCAGATCGCGGGCAAATCACCCTATCTTCAGGCCGTTCATGTGGAAGGCCCGAATGTCTTGATCGGACGCGTCGTACCGGTTGAAATTCTCGAGGCCGGACCCAATTCTCTGCATGGAAGATTAATTCCGGGGCAGGACGCCACCGGAAGCAGGGATTGGGAGCAGGATATCAGGGGGCTCGACGCAGCAGTGGTGGAGGCATCGGTTTGAGAATTTCGGACCGGCCGGCTTCCTTTACGCGGGGTGACGCCAACCCGAGAAGCGATGGGCGACGGCCTGTTCCCCAGGGCACGGGGCAGGGTGCGGCTCAAGGCATGCCACAAGGAGCGCAGCAGGCAGGGCAGGTGGCCGAAGTCACGCTCGCCTTCGACGATAATCGCTATGCCCTTCTGGTTTTCGGTCATTACGACCAGAACATCGCTCAGGTGGAGCGCAGGCTCGGCGTCAGCGCCCATGCCAATGGTAATCACATCACGATCAAGGGACCGCGCGGTGCCTGCGAGCAGGCGCGTCATGTGTTCGAGATGCTTTACGAACGGGTCAAGCTTGGCCATCCGGTCACGCTTGGCGATGTCGATGGCGCCATTGAAGAAGAATGGGCACAGGGGAATCTTTTTCCCGGTGAATCCGAGACTGTCCGGCCGGGTTTCGAGCAGATCTCGATCCGCCGCCGCGGCGTCGTGCGCGCCCGCACGGAAGCGCAGGATCATTATCTGCGGACGCTCAAGCAATCCGAACTCGTCTTTGCCGAAGGACCTGCCGGAACGGGCAAGACCTGGCTCGCCGTAGCTTTCGCCGTCTCACTTCTGGAACAGGGCAGGGTAGACCGCCTGATCCTGTCGCGTCCGGCTGTCGAGGCCGGTGAGCGGCTCGGCTTTCTCCCCGGCGACATGCGCGACAAGGTCGACCCCTATCTGCGGCCGATTTTCGACGCGCTGAACGATTTCATGGATCCACGCCTGCTCGAACGCGGCCTGCAGACCGGCATGATCGAAGTCGCGCCGCTCGCCTTCATGCGCGGGCGCACCTTGAGCAATTCCTGCATCCTACTCGACGAGGCGCAAAATGCGACCTCGATCCAGATGAAGATGTTCCTCACCCGCCTCGGCGAAAATTCGCGCATGATCGTGACGGGGGACCCGACGCAGACCGATTTGCCGCCCGGACAAAAATCCGGCCTCAGCGAGGCGATCACGCTTCTGTCCTCGCTCGAAGGTATCGGTCATGTCGTGTTTCGGGAGGCCGATGTCGTGCGTCATGATCTCGTGCGCCGGATTGTCGGCGCTTATGAAGCCGCCGCGCGCGTCGAGACGGTGACGGAAAAAGGTTTTGGACGGAGATAGGAATCCGCGCGATCGGTTTGAATCGCTTGATTTTTGATGATGAGGCAGAGCTGGAGACGATGACATGGTGCCGCTGATCGAAATCGCGGTCGAAAGCCCGCGCTGGAGCGAGGCGGGAGGCGAGGGCGACGACCCCCTCAGTCTTGAAGGTCTCGCTGAAACGGTGATCGGCGCGGCTGTTGCCCGCACCGCGCCCGACTTGCATGAAGAGGCTGAAATCAGCCTGGTCTTTTGTGACGACGCCTTTATTCGAGGACTCAATCAGCAATGGCGCGGGCTGGACAAGCCCACGAATGTTCTCTCTTTTCCGACCGATGAGGCGTTGAGCGAGGCGCGCCTTTTGGGCGATGTCATTATCGCCTTTGAAACCACGGAGCGGGAAGCTCTGGAGGAGAGCAAGCCGTTTCGCGCGCATCTTTCCCATCTCATCATCCATGGTTTTCTGCATCTTCTCGGCTTCGATCATGAGACGCCCGAGGAAGCCGAAGAGATGGAAACGATGGAACGGGCGATCCTGGGGGATCTCGGCATAGCGGATCCCTATCAGGGCGCGCTTCTCGCCGAAGAGCAGCACGCGGCCGCTGTTGCGCCGGCGCGAGGCGAGAGCAAGGTTTGCGACCAGACGATCGAGGCGGCCGGCGAGAGATGAGCGAACGCGATACCTTTGCGGGCGAGGCGACCGCGCCTGAACGTTTGGCGCCACCCCGTCCCAATCTGATCGACCGGCTGCGCATTCTGTTCGGCCTCGGTGGACCGAGCATTCGGGATGATTTGCAGGACGCTTTGAGCGATACCGCCGGTGATACGGACATTTCACCGCAACAGCGCACGATGCTGAAGAATGTCCTCGCCATGCATGAAGTGCGTGTCGAGGACGTCATGGTGCCACGCACGGACATTATCGCTGTCTCTCTCGACACGAGCTTGGCCGAGGTTCTGGACACATTCCGCTCGGCCGGCCATTCGCGCCTGCCGGTGCATGGCGATACGCTCGATGATCCGCGTGGCATGGTGCATATCCGCGATTTCATCGATTACCTCGCGGGGCTTGCCCTGCCTGCGGCGGGAGAGAGCGGCGCGGGGGCGATCGCCGCCACGGCCATGCCGGTCTCCACCTTCGCGGGTCCCCATGCCCGCGACATCGGGACGACCACGCTTGCCGAGGCCAATATTCTGCGGCCGGTGCTTTTCGCGCCGCCCTCCATGCCGGCGCTCGACCTTCTCGTGAAAATGCAGGCGACACGCACGCATATGGCTCTGGTGATCGACGAATATGGTGGCACCGACGGCCTCGCCTCCATCGAGGATATCGTCGAGATGATCGTCGGCGATATCGAGGATGAGCATGATCTCGACGAGACGCCGAAGATCGAGGAGACGGAGGAGGGCGCCTTCATCATCGATGCCCGCGCCTATCTCGATGCCGTCAGCCTTGCGACGGGGATCGATTTCCAGGCGCTCGATATCAGCGAATCCTTTGATACGCTTGGAGGCCTTGTCACAGCCCTCATAGGCCATGTGCCGGCGCCTGGTGAAATCGTTGAAGAAGGACCGCTGACGTTCGAAATTCTTGAGGCTGACCGTCAGAAGATCGGCCGAGTCAAGATTTCCGGCGCGCCCGGTGCGCGAGCGGCGCTGACGCATGAAGGTGGCAAGGCCTGAGGCCCGTATGATCGGCAGGAGAGCGGAACCGCCAAAAATGGCGTGCAATCCCGCCGGTCGGCGGGTGACATGATCTTGGAACAAGCGACGGATTGCAGAAAATGCATCCGTCGCCTCATGAAGCCAATGGGGCAGGCGATATTCAAAGGGTGATGCTCAAGGAAAGCCGGATCAAGTGAACGCTATCGCGCAACAGGAGAGCCGCATGACATCCGGCGGAGGCTTGGCGCGACTTCTCGCGCTGGTGCTCTCGGTCAAGGGACGGCGGCGCGCGTTGCTGGCTTTTCTCGCGGGCGCCAGCGGCGCGGCGGCGATGGCGCCGCTGAATTTCTGGCCGGGTATGGTCTTTGCCATGAGCATGGGCCTGTTGCTGGTCGATGGGGCCGCCCCGCCCGCCACAGCAACCGCCGCGATGCGGAAAACCGCATACAAACGGGCTTTCTGGATCGGCTGGATTTGGGGCTTCGGCTATTTTCTCGCCGGCCTCTGGTGGCTCGGCGCCGCCTTTCTCGTGGAGGCGGAGGATTTCGCCTGGGCTTTGCCGCTTGGTGTCATCGGCGTGCCGATGGGCCTTGCTCTATTTCCGGCTTTTGGTTTTGCCTTCGCGCGGTTTCTATGGACGCCGGGGCCTGGTAGGCTTTTCGCTTTCGCGGCCGGGCTTGGCGCTTCGGAATGGTTGCGCGGCCATGTGCTGACGGGTTTTCCATGGAATGCGTATGGCATGGTGCTCGGTGGGCATCTCGCCCCGGCACAGGCGGCCGCATTGATTGGTGGCGAGGGACTGACGATCCTCACCATTCTTCTTTGCGCCGCGCCGGCTTTGTCGTTCCCGGGCAATCCGTGGAACGGTGGCGCAAGAAGCCGCAAAGCGTTGCTCACGCCGCTCGCCGCTGCTCTTTGCGGCGTGGCGACACTCGTGGGCTTCGGCCTGTTACGGCTCGAAAGCCATCCCACCCATTATACCGAGGGTGTCGAACTCGCGATCCTGCAACCGAACGAACAGCAGGGGCCGAGTTTTTCGCCGGAGAACAAGGACGCCATCATCGGCCATTATCTCGCTTTGTCGCAGCCGGTCTTCGACGCGGCGCGGAGCGATAGCAAGGCGCGGCTCCTGATCTGGCCGGAATCGGCCTTTCCCTTCATCCTCTCGCGGGATCGCGATGCTCTTCTGCGCATCGGCGGCCATCTCACCCCCGATCTCTGGCTGGCGACGGGGGCGGCGCGCCTCGATACTGATGACAAGGAACGGCGTTATTTCAATGCGCTTCAGGTGATTGGCGAAGGCGGCCTCATCATCGATAATTACGACAAGGTCCATCTTGTCCCCTTCGGTGAATATTTGCCGCTGGACGGTTTGCTGCGCCGGCTGGGCCTGCATAATTTCGTTCACGTTCCGGGTGGTTTTACCGCTGGAGAGGCGCGGATGAGACCGCTTTTCGTCCCTAATCTTCCGCTCGCGGCTCCGCTCATCTGTTATGAGGCGATCTTTCCCGGAACAATTGTTCCCATTCAGGTACCCTCTGCGGAACGTCCCGGTTTCATGCTGAATGTCACCGACGATGTCTGGTTCGGGCATACGGCCGGCCCTTATCAGCATTTTGAACAGGCGCGGTTGCGGACGATAGAAGAGGGGCTCCCCCTTGTGCGCGGCGCCAATACCGGCATTTCGGCGATTGTTGACCCGGTCGGCCGGATCGTCGCCTCCTTGCCGCTCGGGGCCGAGGGATTGCTGCGGGGGCCTCTGCCAGAGCCAATCGCGCCGCCGCTTTATGGCCGCCATCCGGGTCTTATGCCGGTGCTGGTCTGGCTGTTCGTCCTTGGCGTGGCCTATGGCCTGCGTCCCTGGCGGAAACGTCCGCTGGAAACGATGGGCGCTTAACATACCACTATTCCAAAGGGATAAGGGTGTACCCCGCAATGCCCGTGGAATTCGGGTATACCAAGTCCTATTGATCCCAACCTGTCGGGATCAATGAGGTCCGGCGCGGAGCATCGATCGCCGGACTTCGCAATTGTTCAGAAGCTATCGTCTCCGGCGGAGTTTTCGCAAAACTATCCGGCCGAATGGATTGGCGTGGCGGTGAAATGAAAAGCGGAGACCGCTTTGCGGGACGATGCAACGCGCTTGCAGAATTAGAGAATGGTGTCGATTTGACAGGGGGGAGCCAGAGGGTTCGCCAAGCGATTCGAAACACATTGAAAACGTTCTAATTTCCAAAGTGGAGTAGTTCCGGTATTCGAGCGCGCCGTCGAAGCAGATTTTTACGAACGGCAATGGCGTTGGCGCGCGGTTCCGGCCAGATTTGGTGGAGTGAATTGATCAAGGTTGAAACCTTTTGATCCACTGAGGAATTAATTCCGACAGCAGTTTCACTTCGAATAGAATCTCGGCCTTATTGAAGAGGCTTGAAAATGCTCTAGTTTCTTAAGTGGAATTGTTTCGAAACAACAGAGTTTCTGATGATCTCTGATGCGTTCTGGGATGGTAGCTGAGGATGTCCTACCTAGGATAACGGACAAACGTGTTATAAAACGTCATGAAAAATTATCCAATTCGGCAGGGAGGCGAGCATGAGCAGTTCTTTGTAAGCTCCTGCGTATTGAAATTTTTCCCCATCACAAGCCATAGTTTATACAGGCATACGATTTCTTTCATTAGACTAGGGGCTGTGAAAGAGATTATATAACTATTATTAGATGTCCCAATACAGAGACATACGGGCCTCGTGCATGGTCAATTCAACCAGTTGTGTATGCAGCTTTTACTTGTTCAACTTTAGCGTACATAATGCAAAACATCGGATGGTCAAGCTGAAACAGATCCGATACTATCGTTTTGATGGATGAGGTCTCATTGATTCCATAATGTTCTGACTGCTTTGCGCAGGCGATCGGGCGTCGTTTCCACAAAATCGGTTCGGCCTCCTCGTAGACGGGCAGCAGGTCCGCTCATCGAACAATTCCCTAGAGTGAGAAGTGACGAATTTCGTGCGCGTGCGCGTATGTTCGTGAGAAGGGTCATAAGTGCGTGAAAAAAATTCCCAACCCGATCGATTGCCATGTGGGTGGCAAGGTCCGCATGCGGCGGGTCATGTTGGGCATGAGCCAGGAAAAATTGGGAGAGGCACTGGGTCTGACCTTTCAGCAGGTGCAAAAATATGAAAAGGGCACCAATCGAATAGGCGCGAGCCGTCTGCAGCAGATTTCGCGCATTCTCGATGTTCCCCCAGCTTTCTTCTTCGAAGGGGCTCCTGCCTTCGAGGGAATGCCGCGTGCCGACACGACGCCGGCGCAAGAGGAAGGATCACCTTCCTATGTGACGGAATTTCTCTCCACTCCCGAGGGATTGAACCTCAATCTGGCATTTCGCCGGATCAAGGATCCGAAAATCCGCAAGAGAATTGTCGAGCTTGTCATGACGCTCGCCGGAGACGACGAGCAGACGGCGGGGGGAAGCGCCGGGAGTTGATGCGTCCTCGCGTATAGGCCGGTTTTGGGGACCTGCGCCTAAAGATAGAACTCCGACACAGTCCCGCATAAACGCAGGCATGATGCTGCCTCGTGTCCTTCGTCTTTTGTCCAAACCTTGCCGCGTCCTTGATCTTCCTCCTGATTTCTTCCTTGGCTTCACCTGCTGCATTGGCTCTGACCGGGGCCGTTTCAATGTGACGTGGGCGCAACAATCAGTTTCTGCGCGTTCTCTATAACGAACGAATTGATGGAATCGGCTTGACCAAACGAACGAATTACCAGACAGTGCCGGCCATTAAAGTCATCTCTGGCGCAGCAGAGTTGAGGAGAAATCTGGGTGGCACGCGCAAATTATCTTTTCACCAGTGAATCGGTGTCCGAAGGTCATCCCGACAAGGTATGCGACCGTATTTCGGACGAGATCGTCGATCTTTTCTTTCGTGAGGGGGAAAAGGCGGGAATCGATCCCTATCAGATCCGCGTCGCCTGTGAGAATTTGGCGACCACCAATCGTCTGGTAATTGCCGGTGAGGTACGCGGCCCGCAACTGTCCGAAGAACAGATCATCGAAACAGCGCGTAATGCAATCAAGGATATCGGTTACGAACAGGCGGGATTCCATTGGCAGAATGTCGATGTCGAGGTCTTGCTGCATGCACAATCCGCCGATATCGCACAGGGTGTGGATTCCGCCGGCAACAAGGATGAAGGTGCTGGTGATCAGGGTATTATGTTTGGCTATGCCTGCCGTGAAACACCCGAATTGATGCCGGCGCCGATTTATTATTCCCATAAGATTCTGGAAGTCCTCTCCGCCGCCCGCAAGAACAAGATCGGCGACGCTGCCAAGCTCGGTCCCGATGCGAAAAGCCAGGTCACTGTTCGTTATGTGAATGGCAAGCCGGTCGGCGTAACCCAGATCGTTCTGTCGACGCAGCATGTCGATGAGACCTTGTCCTCGGAAGATGTTCGGGCGATCGTCGAACCCTTTATCCGCAAGACCTTGCCGGAAGGCTGGATCACCGAGGAGACGGTCTGGCACGTCAATCCGACCGGTAAATTCGTGATCGGGGGTCCGGATGGGGACTGCGGCCTGACCGGCCGTAAAATCATCGTGGATACTTATGGTGGTGCGGCACCCCATGGCGGTGGCGCTTTTTCCGGCAAGGATCCGACCAAGGTTGACCGGTCGGCGGCCTATGCCGCGCGTTATCTCGCCAAGAATGTCGTTGCTGCGGGCCTTGCCGAGCGTGTCACGATCCAGCTCGCCTATGCCATTGGCGTTGCTGAACCTTTGTCGGTCTATGTCGATACGCATGGCACCGGAACCGTGGCCGAGGAAAAGCTCGAAGCTGTGCTGCCTACGCTCATGAGGCTCTCGCCCCGCGGCATCCGCGAACATCTCCAGCTCAACAGGCCGATCTATGCGCGGACCTCGGCCTATGGCCATTTCGGCCGGGCGCCGGAAGCTGACGGGGGCTTTTCCTGGGAGCGGACCGACCTCGTGGACAAGTTGAAGGCCGCAATCGCCTGAGGCATTTTCGTCGATTTCCATGCCAATTGTCATGAACGAAGATGAGACGCCACCCGCTTCCGGATCGGAAGCGGGTGCTATATTTGAGACGACCCTTTACGGTCGCCGGCGCGGTAAAAGACTGCGGTCCTATCATTCCGCCTTGATGCGGGACCGATTGCCGGATTTCGCATTCGACGCTTCGCATCCGATCCAACGGATCGAGGATGCCTTTCCGCATGCGCCGAAGGACATCTGGCTGGAAATCGGTTTCGGCGGCGGCGAACATCTGGCCGCCGTCGCAGCGCAGCATCCGGAACGGGGTTTCATCGGCTGCGAGGCTTTCCACAATGGCGTCGCCAAAATGCTGGCGCTGATCGAAGCGGATGCCTTGAGCAACATTCGCCTTTTCGAAGGCGATGCCCGCAAGGTTCTCGATGTGCTGCCGGCGCAGAGTCTCGCCGGCATATATTTGCTCTATCCAGATCCCTGGCCGAAGCGGCGCCAGCGCAAGCGCCGTTTCATTTCGGATGCGATGCTGGAAAGTCTCGCCCGTGTGCTGCGGCCGGAGGCGCCTTTATGTTTCGCGACCGATATCGACGATTATGCCGGCTGGACATTGGCGCGTATTCTTCGCTCGCCCTTTTTCGATTGGCCGGTGCAGGAAGCGGTTCAGTGGCGTAAACCCTGGGAAGGGTGGAGCGGCACACGCTATGAGGCCAAGGCCGTGCAGTTCGGGCATCATCTCGCTTATTATACTTTCTTGCGCAAACGGCTGGCTGAAGGGATCGTCTGTGGATCAGCTGCCGCCGAGGCATGATCTCTCGCATCTCATACGAGATAAAAAATAATTATATAGCGAATCGCGATTCCGGGGTAAGGTTATTTTACCTTAGCTCTTCGCCTTGGCATCACACGGCTTTTATCGTTCGAGCTGCGCATCGATCGAGATCGTAGGGTGCAAGGCGATCGTAGCTCTTGCGGGAGCTGTCGCGTGTCTGTTTCGCCTTTGCCCGTCCCCAGCGTTCCGGGTCAGATGGCACCGGCTTATTTTCCGGTGCCGCATCGTGGCGCGGCCTTCCCCGGCCTGGAACCCTCTGGCGAGCAGGCGGCTCTGCCGGTGGAGCTCGGTTTTCTGGCCGGAGCGGGGGTGCCACTTGGGCATCTCATCGAGGCTGGACGGCACGCGCGTGATCAGAATGTTGCCCCGGAGCGGGCGCTCTTCGCGATGGGGATGATCGACGAGGTCTTCTATTATCAGGCGCTCGCGGCTCATCTCGATCTCGCCTTTGTCCGCGGTCCCGTGCGGCTTGCCGAGGATTTGCGTTATCCGCGTGACCTTTATGCGGGATATGCGCGGCTTGACGCGGATCAGGATGATCCCGGCGGCAGTCGTGGTTTCCCGCCTCGCCCGGTGGTGCCCGACTGTTTTCTCGCGGCGCCGCGTGACATGTTCCTGCGCGAATTGCTGGAGATTGGACCGCGCCACATGGATGCGGTGCCGCGCCTGCTTTTGACGACACCCGCGCATTTTTCCTATCTCGTGCGCCGGGCGGCCTCTTTGCAGATCGGACTCGAGGCGAGTTTCGGACTCTCCGATTTTGACCCGGACCTTTCGGCGAGAACGATGCCTCTCCAGCAAGCGACATTACGCAGGCTGATCGCGCCGCCAATTGCCGCCGGTGGTTTTGGCCTCAAAATCGTCGCCTGCGGATTTGCCGCCTCCTTTTGTCTTGCCGTGTTGTTTTTCGGCTTGCTGCTCATGCGTCTCGCCGCGGCCGCAACGAGCCTTGGCCTGCGTCCCCTCTGGCGTCCGGTCCTCGCCGATGCGGTCCTGCCATTTTATTCGATCGTCATAGCCTTGCATCGCGAGGCGCGCGTCGTGCCGCAGCTTGTCGATGCCCTGGAGCGTATCGACTATCCTGCAGCCAAGCTCGAGATCAAGCTCGTCATCGAGGCTGATGATGAGGAGACTCTTCGGGCCTTGCGGGCCGTCGATCTCTCGCCGCGTTATGAAATCATTGTCGCCCCGCGTGGCGCACCCCGCACCAAGCCGCGGGCGTTGAATGTCGCCTTGCCGCTGCTGCGCGGTGTCTTCGTAACGGTCTTCGACGCCGAGGATGAACCCGATCCCCTCCAGCTCCGGCATGCGGCGGAACGTTTTCTGGCCAGTCCGCGCCGGCTCGCCTGCCTGCAGGCGCGGCTCGTTATCGACAATATTGAGGATTCCTGGCTCACCCGCCTTTTCGCCATCGAATATGCAATTCTGTTCGATGTCCTGCTTGAAGGCATGTCGGAACTGCGCCTGCCGCTGCCGCTCGGCGGCACGTCCAATCATTTCCGCACTGATGTGCTGCGGGCCGTCCGTGGATGGGATGCCTGGAACGTCACCGAGGATGCCGATCTCGGCATGCGTCTCGCCCGCCATGATTACCGGGCGGCGACCCTCGCTTCAGACACTTTGGAGGAGGCGCCGGCCCATCTCGACGCCTGGTTTTCGCAGCGCCGGCGTTGGCTCAAGGGCTGGATGCAGACCGCTCTCGTGCTGATGCGTGATCCGCGCCGGCTTCTCGCCGAGTTGGGGCCGCGGCAGGGGGTTGCGCTTGTGTTGTTGCTTGTCGGCCTCGTTCTTGCGCCCCCGCTCTGGCCAGTTTTCACCATCATTGCCCTTGTCGAATGGATAGGCAATGGCCCGCCGCATCCGGAAAACTGGATTGATATCGCCGCCGCCACGCTGTTTCTTGCCGTCGCCTTTCTGGGCGTTCTTTCGACAGTCTGGATCAGCTGGCTCGGCGCGCGCCGTCGGCGTCTTGAGGGTTTCTGGATTCTACTGCCTCTGCTCCTGCCCTATAATCTTTTAATTTCCTTCGCCGCATGGGCGGCGCTTTATGATCTTTTGCTGCGGCCGTTTCATTGGCGCAAGACGGAACACGGACTTGCAAGACGCCGTATGTCGCGCCGCTATACCTCAGGCGAACTCGCCAAATGCGAAAAACACGAGCGCTTCGTGTGATCAATTCGGTGAGCTCCGGAGTCACCGGCTTGGGAGTCACCGGCTTGTTGATGGTTATGCCAAAGGGAGACGAGGCAGACTCATTGTCTTTTGGCCTTTGTGACTGCCGGACGGTGGCCTCCGACCAAGTCTTCTTGTCGCGTGAAACAGAGTCCGGTAGGGATAGGGAATAATCGCTGTCCGGCCTCTGTAATGTTGACGACTTTCAGTATCGTTTCCCCCGTTTTTGCGCTTATTCTTGCTGGATGGGTGGCGCGAAGGCTTGGCGTTCTTGGTTTACACGCGACGACAGAGTTGAACAGATTCGTCGCCTTTTTGGCGCTTCCCGCGCTTCTTTTCGATATTACAGCGCATGCTCATTGGTGTGACATCTGGCAGCCGGGATTCATTGCTGCCTTTGGCCTTGCCAATCTGCTCATTTTCGGCGCGATCCTGCTTTTGCGTCTGCGCGGGTGTCCGCTCGCGGATGCGGCGATCGACGGGTTGAATGCAGCCTATGGAAACACCGGCTATATTGGCTTTCCTCTCGCCATGGTTGCTTTCGGCGCCGCCGCAATGCCGCTCGCGCTGACCGCGGCAATGATCACGATCTGTTTCACCTTCGCCCTCGCCATCATTTTCATTGAAATCGACTTACAGAGTGAACAGCGCCCGGCTCATCTCGTGATGAAGGTCGGTGGAACACTCATGCGTAATCCATTGCTCGTCGCGCCTGTGCTCGGCGCCTGTTTTCCGCTGACTGGGGCGAGCCCACCGGCCTCCGCCGATACATTTCTGAAATTGCTTGGTGGTGCCGCTTCACCTTGCGCGCTTGTCGCCCTCGGTCTGTTCCTCGCCGAACCGAGACAATCGGTCGCGCGCGATAGGAAGGTGATGGTTGCCCTCGTCCTGACCAAACTGGTTGCCCAGCCAGTGCTTGCCTTTGTGTTGGCTGGTCCGGTTTTCGGCCTGTCGCCGCTTTCGACCCAGGTCGCCGTTCTGTTTGCCGCCTTGCCGACAGGAACTGGGTCGTTCATGCTGGCGAAAGTCTATGAACGCGAGGTGGGGACGATATCCGACGTCGTTCTTGTGTCGACGATCGTTTCCATCGGGACTCTTTCGCTTTATCTCGCGGCCATTGCGCCAGTGAGCGCGCCATGAGCCGAAGAGCTCAACAAATGGCGTGGATTGCGAGCCGTTTGCGCCCCGGAGCCTCATGTTGCTGGTCGCAAGCTTGCATGATGGCTCTTTGCAAGGGCCTTTCCGCCCTATAAGGATGGGTCTCGGGTCAGGATGAGGACCGGTACCGTTGGGCCGGTCTTGTCCGATGCCAAACCCGGTGTCGAGCCGAGGCTGCCGCAATCGACAGCCTCCAGATGCCCCCGTCTCCCGTCATGCTTTTTCCTGCGTGGCCTTTTTGGCCTCACCAGCGGAGTTTTTTCATGGAGCGTCCCCGTATTTTCGTTATTTTCAAGGAACAAGATATGCCCGCCTTGAATGCGCTCCTTGAAGGCAACAAGAACAACGAATTCGATTTCGATTACGACAAGAGCTTGCCGAGAACGCCGTTCCACAGCCCCGAGGCGGCCCCGCTCAAGGAAGAAATTACCGAACGCATCAAGGCGGCGACGCATCTTTTCTGCATTATCGGCAAGGACACCGGCAATAACGAGTGGATCAACTGGGAAGTGCAGACCGCTTCCGTCAAGGGCAAGAAGGTCATCGGGGCAAGGCTTCACATCAAGAACAAGAGCCCGGCGGCACTCCTCAATTTCGGATCGCTCACCGCCAAGGATTGTTCCTTCGATGCGCTGAAGGAAGCGGTCGAATTGTCCTATACGCGGTCTTTCTGATTATAGGGCCTTGCACATCAACTTGGTCGCCATGCGCGCTTGAGATGTGCGGCGCCTGAAAACTTTAGATCTGGTCAGATGACGCCTGTCGTGAAATCACAAGCGCAGGCTCTGGACTGAACGACAGTCTGGCCGAACCCGCCCGCGCTTGCTGCGCGGGCGCGCTGCTTTTATCAACCATGTTCCATTTCAACGGATAGAGGACCTCAATGTCTGCCGCCGCGCCGCTTTCCTTGCCCGAAGCACTCGCCTCGGCCAATGCCTGGCCTTTTGAGGAAGCGCGCAAGATCATCAAACGCATCGAGGTGACGGGGCAGAAGGAGGTTTTGTTCGAAACCGGCTACGGTCCCTCCGGCCTGCCGCATATTGGCACCTTCGGCGAGGTCGCCCGCACCACAATGGTGCGCCATGCCTTCCGGATCCTGACGGAAGACAGAATCAAGACGCGGCTCCTCGCCTTTTCCGATGATATGGATGGTCTGCGCAAGGTGCCGGACAATATTCCGAACAAGGAGCTCGTCGCCTCCGCGCTCGGCAAGCCGCTGACGCAGGTGCCGGATCCTTTCGGCACGCATCCGAGCTTCGGCGCGCATAATAATGCGCGGTTGCGGGCCTTTCTCGATTCCTTCGGTTTCGAATATGAATTCGCATCCTCGACGGAATATTATACGTCTGGCCGGTTCGATGCCGCGCTTCTGCACATGCTGGCGCATCTCGACGCCGTCATGACGATCATGCTGCCGACCTTCCGTGAGGAGCGGGCCGCCACTTATTCTCCCTTCCTGCCGATCCATCCGCGCACCGGCATTGTCATGCAGGTGCCGATCGAGAAGGCCGATGCGGGGGCAGGCACGATCGTCTGGCGCGATCCCGAAACCGGCGAGGCTTTCGAGACGCCGGTGACCGGCGGCCATTGCAAGCTGCAATGGAAACCCGACTGGGCGATGCGCTGGTATGCGCTCGGCGTCGATTATGAAATGGCCGGCAAGGATCTGATCGATTCCGTGAAATTGTCGGGCCGCATCGTACAGGCGCTCGGCGGCAAGCCGCCGGAGGGTTTCAATTACGAATTGTTCCTCGACGAGAAGGGCCAGAAAATCTCCAAGTCGAAGGGCAATGGCCTGACGATCGAGGAATGGCTGACTTATGCGAGTCCGGAGAGCCTGTCGCTTTTCATGTATCAGAAGCCGACGGCGGCCAAGCGTCTCTATTTTGACGTCATTCCGCGCACCGTCGATGATTATTTGAGCTTCCTCGACGCCTATCCGCGGCAGGCGTTCAAGGAACAGCTCGGCAATCCGGTCTGGCACATCCATTCGGGCGAGCCGCCAGCACCCGAGACATTGACGCATGATAATCAGGCGACGACGATCTCCTTCGGCATGTTGCTCAATCTCGCGGCCGTCGCCAATAGCGAGGATCCGGCGGTGCTTTGGGGCTTCCTGCGCCGCTACGCGCCCAATGTCTCGCCGCAAAATCATCCGCGCCTCGACAAGCTGGTTGGCTATGCGGTGCGCTATTTCCGTGATTTCGTGCGTCCGTCCAAAACCTATCGAGACCCCGACGCTGTCGAGACGGAAGCCCTGAAATCCGTGCTCGTCATGCTGGAAGGCTTGCCGCAGGATGCGAGCGCGGAGGTGATCCAGACGGCGCTTTACGATGTCGCTCGGGCCATCCCGCGCTATCAGGATTTGAAGGCGAAGGGCGCGACGCCGGAACGGCCGGGCGTTTCCAACGACTGGTTCTCCATGCTCTATGCGGTCCTGCTCGGCGAGGCGCGTGGTCCGCGTTTCGGTTCCTTCGTCGCGCTTTATGGTATCGCCGAGACGCGCGCCCTGATCGAAAAGGCGCTGCGCGGCGATCTTTCGCGCGAGCATGCCCTTTTCTTGCAAAGCCAGTAAGTTCGCGGCGCGGATGCCCTTTCGCGCCGCATTCTTGCAGGAGATCTGTCCATGGCTTTTCCAGAGCCGCTAGAAGCCGGCGCGGATTGGGCCGACGCCAAGGCTGTCGCCATTCTTCTGCATGGCCATGGGCAGACGCCCGAGACCATGCGCGACCTTGCCGCTGAAATCGCCTGTCCGCAGGTCCGCTATATTCTGCCGGGCGTTGAGGGTGGTTTGTGGTATCCGAAAAATCTGCTTGAGCCCTATGAGGACAACGAACCGGCGCTCAAGGCGGCGATCGCTCATTATCTGGCGATCATCGAGAGCCTGAAGGCACGCGGCGTCGAGCAGGATCGCATTGTGCCCGGCGGCTATGCGCAAGGCGCCTGCGTCACTGCTGAATTTCTGGTGCGCAATCCACGCTCTTATGGCGGCGCCATCCTGCTCACCGGCGGCCTGATCGATGTGGCGGCCATCGGCCGGAGGCCGGGTTCCGGGCTTCTGGCGGTGCCGGTCTATATTTCGGGCAGCGAAATGGATGCGATCATCCCCGTCGACCGCGTGCGCGGCGTGATCAAGACTTTGCAGGCGGGCGGCGCGCTCATCCGCTCGCATGTCTTCACCGATCGGGCGCATGAAATCAGCCCGGAGGAGATTTTCGAGGCGCGCAAGCTTTTGGAGGATGTCAAAAAGGCTGCCGAACCCTTATGACAAGCCTGATCAGAGGATGCATGAGGACAGTGGAATGGCGCTGATTTAAAAGATCGTTCCCAAGGATTTATGGCAGGCCTCCGAGGACAAGGGCCGCTTCGATGGCGCCCCCGCCGATATGGCCGATGGCTTCCTGCATTTTTCTTCCGCCGAACAGGTTGCCGAGACCGACGCGAAATATTTCAAGAACCAGGAGGATCTCATCCTCGTCGCGGTCGATACCGAACAGCTTGGGGAAAAGCTGCGCTGGGAGGCCTCGCGTGGCGGAGCCCTGTTTCCGCATCTTTACGGCTCCATGAAGCTCGATGCCGTGGTTTTTGCCAAACCCTTGCCGATCAAGGACGATGGCACGCATGATTTCACCGGGCTGCTCGACGCGCCATCCGGTGAAGCCGCCCCAAAACCATGAGCCACAAATGAACGTCGGCGCGATGCTTCAACGCCTGCTTTTCTGCCTCGATCCCGAACAGGCGCATCGCCTGGCGCTGTTCGCGCTTGCCCATCTGCCGGCGCCAAGCCACGGCAAGCCTGATGATCCCATGCTCAGGGTCGAGGCTTTCGGCCTCTCCTTCAGCAATCCGCTCGGGCTTGCCGCAGGCATGGACAAAAACGGCGAGGTGCCGCTTGCGGTGCTGCGACTGGGTTTCGGTTTTACCGAAATCGGCACCGTCACGCCGCTGCCGCAGCCGGGCAATCCGCGCCCGCGCCTGTTTCGCCTGACGAAGGATCAGGCGGTCATCAACCGCTTCGGTTTCAACAGCGAAGGCCATGCACGAGTGCATCGGCGCCTCGCGCCGGTCTTCGCGACGCCTGGACGCCGGGGAGTGATCGGCATCAATATCGGCGCCAATAAGGAGACGCTCGACCGCGCCGCCGATTACGTCAAGGGTATCCATGCCTTTGCCGATTGCGCCGATTATTTCACGATCAATATTTCCTCGCCGAATACGCCGGCTTTGCGGGATTTACAGCAGGCGATGGCGCTCGATGATCTGCTCGCCCGGGTGCTTGCCGCACGCGATGAGGAGGCAGAAAAACACGGCCGCCGTCCCGTGCTCGTCAAGATCGCGCCCGACCTCACCTTGAACGAACTTGACGAGATTGTCCAAGTTTCCAGACAGCGCAAAATCGACGGGCTGATCATCTCCAACACGACGCTCTCCCGGCCTGCCTCTCTGCGAGATAAAAGAGCGCATGAACAGGGCGGCCTTTCCGGCCATCCGCTGTTTAATTTTTCGACCCTCATGCTGGCGGAGACCTTTTTGCGTGTCGAGGGTCAGTTTCCGCTCATTGGTGTCGGCGGCATCGACAGTCCGGAACGGGCGCTTGCCAAGATTGAGGCGGGCGCGAGCCTCATCCAGCTCTATTCCGGCCTCGTCTATCAGGGGCCGGGCCTTGCGCGCCGCATCACCACTGCGCTGCCGGGCCTGTTGCGGGCTGCCGCCTATCCGACGCTCGCCTCTGCCGTCGGCGCGAAAGCCGAGGATTGGGCGGCCGGGAAACTGCGCGCGGATAATGTCCGGTAGCGCCAGGCAAGTGTCAGCCCGCGGCTGAGGAGAAAAACGAGCAGGGCGAGCCACAGCCCATTGTTGCCGAGACCGCGCAAGGCATAGAAACTGGCGAGATACAGCCCGAGTGCCATCAGCATCATATTGCGCATGTCTCGGCTCCAGGTGGCGCCGATGAAAATGCCATCCATCTCGAAGGCGAGACAGCCCGCAAGCGGCGTCAAAGCCGCATACATCAGATTGTCCCGCGCAGCATGACGGACAGGTTCATTCGTGCTGAGCATGTCAATGAACAATCCGCCGAATGTCATCACGCATACAAAGGCGACGACGGCGAAGAGAAAACACCAGAAGGATGTATAGGCAACGCTTTTGCGGAACCCGCGCGCATCCCCGGCGCCGAGTGATTGTCCCGCCATCTGTTCGGCGGCAGTGGCGAAGCCATCGAGGAAATAGGCGCTGGTCAGAAACAGGTTCATCAAAATCGCATTGGCGGCGAGGCGTACATCGCCCTGTTTCGCGCTTTGTGCGGTGAAGAAGCCGAAGGCGAACATCAAGGCCATGGTGCGGATCATAATATCGGCATTGAGCCGGAACAGGCTCAAAAGCTTGTCCTTCGCCAGCAGCATTTCCGGCGGGATGCCACGCAACGCCAGGCTTTGGCCGCGCAGCAACAGGAACAGGCCAAGCATCGCGCCGGAAAATTCGGCGATTAATGTTCCGAGCCCTGAGCCCTCGATCCCCATGCCGAGCCCGTGCACGAAGGCGACGTTCAGGATTATATTGAGAAGATTGATGAAGACCTGGACCGAAAGGGCGATATCGGTGCGCCCGCGTCCGGTAAAGGCGCCGACCGCCGCATAATTGATGAAGACGAAGGGTGCGGAAAAAATCCGGATGTCGAAATAGGCGCGCGCGCTTTGGGTCACCTCCACACTCGCGCCAAGCAGCGAGAAGCCGATGGTGGCAATCGGCTGTTGCAGCAGGATCAGCAGAAGGCCGAGGGCGCAGGCCGTGAGCAGTGCCCGCAACAAGGTGGCGTGCTGCTCCTGTGTATCGCCACGCCCGAGTGACTGCGCCGTCAGCGCCGCCGTACCCATGCGCAAGAAGCTGAAGATCCAGAAAGCGAAATCGAACAGCACGGCGGCTGTGGCAATGGCGCCGAGCAGCGCCGCCTGGCCGAGCCGGCCGATCACCATCGTATCGACAATGCCGAGCAGCGGTGTCGAGAGATGCGCAAGCGTCATCGGCAGGGCAAGCCGCACGACCGCCCAATGCGAGACGGCAACCTTGTGCCTATGCGCTCCGGCGTGTTCTGGGGCGTGCTCTACGGCGACTGGCGCCGGTTCAGCGGTCATCGCCGCGCATCGTCAGAAGCCGGATCACGAGCCAGAGCGGCACCACGATGATGGCACCCGCAAGAATATAATCGCCCATCGCTTGAATGGCGCCGAACCCCATCGACCAGAGCATATCGACGAGATGCAGAGCCGAACGCCAGACCTCGGCGGGGCGAATATCCGCCCACATGAGAAAGGCGCCGACGAGAAGCGAGAGGACGAGCAGACGAAAGAAGACGCCAATGGGCGAGCCGCCAAGAAAACGCGTGATCGGCGTCGAAGGCTGCGGCTGCCCGGCGGCGCTCTGGCCGGTCTGCCAATGCGGCGGGACGGAATTGGGAGAAGGTGTGGTCATGGGCTTAGGGGGAATTGCTCGATTGGCCGGCACAATAGACGATCGGGCGGTGCATGGCCAATGGGGTAGGGGTGAGTTTTGCTGAGGAGACGTTGAGGCGGAGAAGTGTGGGGTTTTTTAGGCGGGCGCTGTGCTTATTGGATGCATGATCTTGGACGGATGCAGCTCGACTGCCGCTCTCGGTCCATAAGTGAACTGCTAGGCGCATTGCTCAGCGACCGCTTCGCGCCATCTCAGTCATTCGCCATCAAGTTCGCCGTGCCTGAAAGCCTCCGTTGGTTCATGTCCGACTTATCTAGGGCGCAACATCGGCATCAGGGAGATTACCTGCCTAACTGCATTTGGCGACACTTTGGCAGAAGTCGGAGCTTGCAGTACGGTCCACGAGTCAGGCAAGCAGCCAAGATCGTCGTGCCGCCAGCGCTAGACAGGGAAAATTATTAGCTGCAAACAGACGCGAGACTGACGGCTGTGACGTCGGTACCCGCTATGCACAAAAAGGGCAGGAATTGGTTGCCGTTAACAAAGATCACTTTTTTCGTGCCGCGCTAGAGATCGGTCATAGTGGCGACAACGACACATTGCCTTATGACGTGGACGCGGCCTTTATCAAGGACAAGGCCGCCGATCTTGCAGCGATTTGCTTGGCCCTGTTCCAGGGCGTCGAGACGGGCGCCGTAGGGAAACCGGTAACCTTCATGAACGGGCTCGCGATCGTAACGGAACGCCTGCTCGTTCCGTCCGGACCGTATGGCTTCCGTATCACCACCAAGATCCACCCATTCTGGAACCTTTATCTGAATGGCTTGGGCCTAGCCATCGCGGAGGCGAATGAGGGGCAGCGAAGCGCCCGCGCGCACTCGTATAGGCTCGCCCCACAAGGACCGAGCTTCTTCGACCGAACCAGATCGTGGCGCGCCTATAAGTGTGCGACGTTGGATGAGCCTGATCTGAGTGAGGAGCGCGCTGTTGTTATCCAGACTGATGTCGCGAGCTTCTATGAGCACATTTACCACCATCGGCTCGAAAATGTCGTTGAAGACCTCGCGCCGAGGTCGACCCTGGCGATGCAGATCGATCGCATCCTGAGCAAGCTTGCGGCAGGCCGTTCCTTCGGTCTCCCAGTCGGGGGGCAATGCGCGCGCATTCTGGCCGAGGTGATGATGACGCCGATCGACCGGTCGCTGACCGATGCCGGGCTTATCTGGCACCGCTACGTCGACGACTATACCTTGATCTCCCGTTCGCAGCAGGACGCCTACAAAGCGCTCTCGGAATTATCGCATTCGTTGGCCGACTATGGCCTGTCGCTCAATCGTAGCAAGACGACCATCCTGAGCGCTAAACACTATAGAGACTTCGTTTCAGCGCAGTTGGGAGAGGGCGAGGATTCGAGCCTAGCTTTGCGGGAGCTTGACCTGCATTTTGACCCATACTCGGACAATGCGAGCGCCGAATATGAAAAGCTAAAACATTCGTTCGAGAAGATCGACATCTCCTTTCTGCTCGATCTCGAGCGGGCGAAATCGCAGCCCGACGCCTTCGTGCTCGCGCAGATCGGTCGTGCGCTCAAGTTTCAGGAGCCGTCTGTCGCGGTCGATCTGTGCGCGACCCTCCTCGACCCGAACAATCTGAACTCGTTCCGTGCCTCCTGGTCGAAAATCATGCGCGGAGTATATGCCGTCCGGTCAAACGACCAGTTCACATCGATTTTCGACGCGATCGACACTTTGCTTGATCGGATCCCGGCAGCGGGCAGTCATCTGCTCGTTCCCGAAGCCAATATGCTGCATTTCCTGCGCGCGATTCGGTTCGTTCGGACGGATTTTCGTGGTACTTTCGTCCGTCGGACCTACGATGCGACGAGATCAGCTTCGGTCCGGCGCGCTTGCATCGACTGCTGGAGGCATTGGGCCGACCGGCCGAACTTCACCCGCTTGCGCAACCAGTGGCAAAACCTTGGTGCCGGCGAGCAACGGATGCTTTGGTTGGCCGCAGGCGCGTTCGGCGACGAAGGCTTGAAGTCAAGGGACCAACTGCGTGGTTCGCTTGCGCAGGCTTGGCAATTGGGGATTGAGACCGGTGCGCCGGGCAGCTTTGCGGCTTGCTACGAAGATTGGGTCAAGCATGCCGTTTAGCCGACTACCGGCCCGTGATCCGAGGACCGTTGCGCGCGACATTCCCGGTGTTCTCGACATTCTCTTCCCGCGACTGACCGGCGGCCTTGTCAACGCACTGAACGCGGAGATGTTCTCCTTCACCGGTATCAGCCCGATTCCGAGCGAGATAGTCGACAAAAGCCGGCTGCTGAAGGCGATGATATTCGAACTCTCGATGGCACGCGCCGAAAGCGAGATTCGAGGCGGGGCGGTGGCGTCGTGGGATGAATGCTTGGCGGTGGCATCGAAGCGCCAGCGTCGCCATTTCGATGCGCGCATTCCGGAAAAGCTCGAGCCGAGCGATATCCTAGTCGCTGACTATGCCGCCCGCAATTTGGTGGCGATGCTAAATAGCGTCCAGAGTCAGCGGCCATCTGCGATCTTGGAGCATGCTCCCCTCATTCCCGGACTTGGCTGGGTGGCATCTGGTAGCGGGGATTTCGCGATTGGTTCGACGCTCATCGAGGTCAAGCACACCGAGCGCAACTTCGGCGCGGGCGACTTCCGTCAGGTGCTGATGTACGGGCTCCTGCGCTATGCGCATTCTATTGAGAATGACAGCGAGGTGTGGTCGGATGTTCTGTTACTGAACCCGCGGCGTAACGCAGCACTCCTGATAAATTATGATCATGTGTTCCGGTCGGCGTCCGCATCGTCGAACCGGGTCGAGCTCGTTGAGTTGCTGCGGTCTGCGGTCGGGCAAGAGTTCGATCGGCGCTAAAAGCTGCGGCTGCGCCGGAGCCGAACTTTTCGACGCCACAGATCTAAAGACAAGTTATCGAGGCCGTCAGCATGGGCCGTGGAGGGCCGGCGGTTCGAATGTCTCCTTCGGTGAGTTCCGATGTCACAAGCCGCCCGTCCGCTTTCGGCCCACTTGAGAAATCTAAGGACTGATCATTCGAAGTCGACAAGTGCCGCATAACTCTCTCGACCCATCAACAACCTTTCCAACGCCTCGATCCGGTCCGCCTCGGCGGCGGGTTTGTCCCAGCGGATGCGGCTGATGCGCGGGAAGCGCATGGCGAGGCCGGATTTGTGGCGGCTGGTTCTGTTGAGACCCTCGAAGGTGATTTCGAGCACGGGGCCTTTGACTGTGCCTTCCTTATCGGTGAAGCCGAAATAGGCCTTGCCGACGAGCACCGGTTGCGCCTCGCTGTCTCTCGCCTGCGGATGGCCGCGCCAGACCCCGAAAGTATAATCGGAATAGAGTGAGGAGCGTTTGCCATGGCCGCGTCGCGCATACATGAGCACGGCGTCGATGGTGAAGGGATCGCGTTTCCATTTGTACCAGAGATCCTTTGGGCGGCCCTGCACATAGATCGATTGCGCTTGTTTCAGTATCTTAAACTTATAGCCACTTCGTACGCTACTCTGAGCCAGCGGAACGTAAGTTCAACCCGCCCACATTTTCCTTTCTATAGAAAAGAAAATATACTATTCTTTCTTTAGTTGGGAGGCGGGATCAATGACAAACCGGCAGCTTCACAAGGCTAGCCCCCCCGCAGAAGGGCCAGTTCTCGCGAAAGCGGTGCTGCGGGCCGCCGAGCACCTTGGTCTGACGGCCAGGGTCCTGGGCGCTATTGTCGGCTTGTCCGAGCCTACGGTGTCGCGCTTGAAAAAGGGTGAGTTTGATCTGGAGCGTGGGACGAAGCCATTCGAACTGGCCGTCCTCTTGGTGCGGCTTTACCGTTCGCTTGATGCGATCGTCGGTGGGGATGATACCGTCGCCAAAGCTTGGCTGCGTAACGACAACATTGCGCTGGGTGGGAAACCGATAGATAAAATTCAAACCGTGTCGGGAATCGTCGATGCCATCGCTTATCTGGATGCCCGGCGCGCTATCGTCTGAGGCGCGGGTCTATCAGGGGCGATGCTGGCGGCTTGTCGAGGCCCAGTATCGCGTATCGACGCTTAAGCTCGTCGATACGCTCGAGGAGCAAACCCTTCTTGAGGAACTGATCGAGGAAACAAAGCCCGCCCTCCCGCCTGAATGTCGGCATCTTGATTATCTCTTTTCAACACCATTCCGATATGGAGCACTCTATCCGCATGGATCGCGTTTTCGCCGTGCCGGGCGGACTCCCGGGGTCTATTATGCTGCTGAAGAGGTCCACACGGCTGTAGCCGAAATGGCTTTCTACCGTTTGCTATTTTTCGCGGAAACGCCGCGTACTCCCTGGCCGTCGGATCCCGGCGAATATATGGCCTTTGCCGCTTCGGTAAGGACTGAACGAGCGATGGATCTTACCGTCGCACCATTCGAACAAGAGCGCGGACGCTGGACCGACCTCACGGATTATACGGCAACACAAAGTCTCGCGGAGGCCGCGCGCTCAGCCTCCATCGACATCATCCGCTACCATTCGGTTCGTGATGTGCCGACGGGTTTCAATCTGGCCCTTCTCACTTGCCGGGTCTTTGCTCTGCCCCGGCCTATTGAGCGACAGACCTGGCGTATCCGCTTGAGCGCATCGGGCATCCAGGCCATCTGCGAATTCCCGGAGATGCGCATCGGCTTCGATCAAGACGCTTTCGCGGCAGATCCCCGGATTGCGACTTTCAACTGGGACCGTTAGCCATGTCATTCCGCGAAGATATGAAACATGACGGGCTGTCACTTATTGATAGAATACAATTACAAGGCATCTCAAGGCATTGCGTCTCATTGATTACACCTTGTTGTGATCAATGAAATCCGGATAACACACCCTTAACCCACCTTTCCCCTCAACAACCCTTCCAACGCCTCGATCCGGTCCGCTTCGGCGGCGGGCTTGTCCCAGCGGATGCGGCTGATGCGCGGGAAGCGCATGGCGAGGCCGGATTTGTGGCGGCTTGATCTATTGAGGCCCTCGAAGGCGATTTCGAGCACGAGGCCTTTGACTGCGCCTTCCTCATCTCTGCCATGGTCGATGACACGGACCGGGCCGTAGCGGTTCACTGTATGCGCGCGGACATAATGATCGAGCTGGCGTAATTCCTCATCGGTGAAGCCGAAATAGGCCTTGCCGACGGGCACAAGCTGCGCCTCGCCCTCTCTTGCCTGCGGATCACCGCGCCAGACCCCGAAAGTATAATCGGAATAGAGCGAGGAGCGTTTGCCGTGGCCGCGTTGCGCATACATGAGCACGGCGTCGATGGTGAAGGGATCGCGTTTCCATTTGTACCAGAGGCCTTTGGGGCGGCCCGGTACATAGATCGATTGCTCCTGTTTCAGCATCACGCCTTCAATCGCCTCGGCGTCCTCGCCCGCGCCATGGCTTGCGGGATTGGCGCGGGCAGCAGCGAGATCCTCGAAAGTGGTGAAGGGAATTTCCGGCGAGAGGTCGAGACGGTCGGATTGCGCTTTGGAGACAAAAGTTTCGAGCCGGGTACGGCGTTCCTGAAAGGGGAGGGGGCGCAGATCCTCGCCCGCTTCGGACAGAAGATCATAGGCGCGGATATGGGCGGGAAAATCAATGAGCAGTTTCGCGCTCACCACTTTGCGGTTGAGCCTTTGTTGCAGGACGGAAAAGGGCTGAACGCGGCCTGCCCGCAGGATCAATAATTCGCCATCGAGGGCGAAACGGTCGCAGGGAATGAGATCGAGCGCGGCGCAGAGATCGGGGAATGTATGGGCGATTTCCTCGCCCGTGCGTGTATAGAGCCGCGTAACCCGCGCGCCATGATCATCCTGGCCGATGACGACTTGTATGCGTATACCATCCCATTTCCATTCGGCGCGGAAATCCTCCGGCTTCAAAACCGTGAAATCCTGACCCTCGATCGCATGGGCCAGCATGGCGGGATGAAACGGGGCGGGATCCTTCGCATCCGGCCGGCCCTCGCGGCCTTCGAGCCAGGCGAAGAGATCGAGATAGGGAGGGGCAAGCCCATGCCAGACGGTTTCGATTTCATCGACCTGCCTGCCGCCGTAATCGGCGAGCGCGGTCTTGGCGAGCCGTGCCGAGACGCCAATGCGCAAAGCGCCGGTGACGAGTTTCAACAAAGCCCAGCGGCCGGTCTCGTCGAGCGCATCGAGCCAGGCGGCGATCCGCCCCGGCAGATCGAGCTTGCCGCCGGAAAGACCGTGGATGACTTCCGACAGCAAAAGTGGTGGATGGTTGGAGCCGGGCCGTGTGTCGGAAGGTGGCGCGGGCCAGAGCAGAGCGATGGTTTCGGAAAGATCGCCGACGAAATCATAGGAGAGATCGAATAGGACCGGATCGACGCGTGTGGCGATCAAAGCCCGCAACAGGCCGGGTTTGGCCTGTTTGAACTGCAAAGCGCCGGTGAGTGCCGCCAAAGCATAGCCGCGTTCGGGGTCCGGCACATGGGCGAAGAAATCACACAGGATGCGTAATTTGGCGTTGCGCCCGTGTTCGTAGCTCAGCCGGTCGAGCAGAAGGGTGAAATCCTTCACGCCGAACCATCTCCAGATGGCTCGGAGGTGGAGTCCTCCTTCTCCTCGTCGCCATAGCCCAGAAGATGCAGAGGTTCGGCGGAAAGGCCGCGGCCTCGCGCCCAATGCACGAGGGCTTCGGCCTCGCCATGGGTCACCAGCACTTGCTCGCAGCCTGTTTCGCTGATCGTCGTCAGAAGCCCATCCCAATCGGCGTGGTCGGAAATGACGAGCGGCAGTTCGACGCCGCGCTGGCGCGCGAAGGCGCGGATGCGCATCCAGCCGGAGGCGAAGGACAGAACGGGATCATCGAATTTGCGCGCCCAGGGATCGCCGAGCGCCGAGGGCGGGCAGAGGATGATTGCGCCTTTCGTCTCCTTGCGGCGGGCGGGATCGAGTTTTTCGATTCTGCCGAAGTCGAGCCCTGTCTGTTCGTAGAAGCTTGTGAGTTTTTCCACCGCGCCATGCAGGAAGATGGGCGCGGCATGGCCTGCCTCGCGCAGAAGCGCGAGACAGCGTTGCGCCTTGCCGAGCGCATAGGCGCCAAGAAGATGCGGCCGCTCCGGAAACAGATGCAGCGAGGCGAGCAGCCTTTCGATCTCGCCCATGCTGTTTCTGTGGTGAAACACCGGCAGGCCGAAGGTCGCCTCAGTGATGAAGGTGTGGCAGCGGATGGGTTCAAAGGCAGGGCAGGTGGGGTCGCGCTCGCGCTTATAATCGCCGGACACCACGAGAATGAACCCATCCTTCTCGAGTCGGATCTGCGCCGAGCCGAGAACGTGGCCGGCTGGGTGAAAACTGATTTGTACCCCACCGAGATCGAGCGTCTCGCCATAGGCGAGGGCCTGAGTGGCCCCGGCATGATCGGCGCCATGGCGCAGGGCCATGAGGCCGAGGGTTTCAGCCGTTGCTAGCACCTTGCCGTGGCCGCGCCTTGCATGATCGGAATGCGCATGAGTGATGAGGGCGCGCGCCACGGCACGGGTCGGATCGATGTGAAAATCGCCGAGCGCGCAATAAAGGCCAGCCGGAGTTGTGGCGAGGAGATCGGAAGCCCGCATGGGCGGCTGCCTCTCCCGATGAGGTGAGGAAAGGGTAAGGAGGGAGAATGTTGTGAAAATAATGGATCGGCAGCACCTTTCAAGCAGCCCGAAGGGGGCGGCGGTTTCCCCGTGCCCGGCTCGATCCAGCAATGTGTTTTGAGGGAAATGAACTCACACCAAAGACCTTTGCAAAAGAGGCTTTTCTGTTTTGCAAAGATCTGTTGCGGATATGGCGGGTTTTACTCGGCGCAGACCAGACCGCGTGTCACATAAATGCGGCCATCGGGGCCGGTGACTTGCGAGATGGTGACGCAATCTTCCTCATTGCCGTGACCCGCGCGCGACAGGCGCAAAGACGGACCTTCACCGAGCGGCGCATAGCGACTGGCCACCTTGGCGACGCTGCGGCCGGTAATGAGCTTGGGCTCCGAGGCGGCGGGCGCTTCTTGCGAGAAGGCAATTCTTTGCAGAATCTGCGGGAGATGCGCGACATCGATGGCGGGGATTGGAAGGACCGGCACCGGAGCCGCGACGACGGCCGCCCCCAGGCAGGCGAGAGAAATACCGGCCATCGTCACGGTAAGGAATTTTCGTCCCAAAGACTCTCGTTTTCTGATCATCGTCTTCCCTCTGAAATCGTCATGCGAAGGCACAATTTCCGGATTTCCGTGGTTTTTCGCGCGAGGGGGGCGCTGTTGCGACTACGCAACAGACAAACTCTAAAATGGTTTTGATGAAAAAGAGTTTCAGCACCCCACAGATAAAAAGCCTGTGAGGTAACTTTTTAGAAAGGATTCATCCGACTGGCCATTCATCTGGCCATTCATGCGGCTTGTGCCTGCAGCCTCCGACTCTGGCTTTCCGCGTCGCGCTGAAGACGTGGTGATGCATCCCATCCAGAAAACAAAAAGCCCGTCACGCGTTCCGGCCTACCGGGCGCATGACGGGCTTGTGATGCTGATTGGCGCTCCGATGTCGCGGAGCCGATGCAAGGCAGGTGGCGAGAGTCTTTCGGCTCAAGCCTTTGGATGCTCTCGATGCGATCAGCGGCAGACGCTGACCGTGCGATAGCCGATCATATAGCCTGCGGTATTGTAGACAGGTTGACGCTGCGGATAGCAGCCGCCATAGCCACCATAACCGTAATAGGCGTTGGATTGCGCGGCCGCCGCGCCGATGGCTGTGCCGAGGGCCAGACCACCGATGGCGCCTGCCGCTACCGGAGCCCCCCAGCCGCCATACCAGCCGCCGTCATGCCAGGCTACGCCGCCACCATGCCACCCGCCGCCGCCATGCCACCCTCCACCGCCGCCACGCCAAGCGACGCCGCCGCCATGCCAGCCCCCCCGCTGGGCTGCGGCAGGCGCGGCATCGATCAGGGAGACGCTTGCCACCCCAAGAGCCAGCATCAACGCCGTCGCGCCACGTGCAGCAATTTTCCTGAGAGAGGGTTTGAGAAAGGGGGGTGAATTGGTAAGCATGATCGTCCTTTCGAGCATGGCGCCTCCCGTCGAAACGGGCCGGGCGGGACCGGAAAGGATGCCGCCGGGGCGCATATCTCTATTGTCTCAAGATAGGGATTCGACGCTGAATTTGGTGTGAATGATTCCGTAATCAATTGAAGCGATACGAATGGATGCCGGATAGTCCCCGGGAATAACGCCAAAATGACGCTGAGGATTAAGCGTTGCGACTATCCTGAAGATATTCGGAAGAAAGATTTACAGAGAGTTTGAAACGCGCGCTGTATCTTTTCCGTTCGCAATGGCTCCAGGATCTTGTGGGCGTTTTGATCCTGACGCGCCAGAGAGAGCCAGAGAGAGAATGTGACGAAAGCGCGTGATGGTATTTCATTCGTTTCAAGAGGCAATGAATGGCCTTGCTGAAAGCCCAGCGGTCTAGCGGGGATTATCTTGCGGATCGCCGCTTCGCCTATGCGCAAGCCGCCGCCGCTGACAATGATCTTGATGCCGCACGTGATCTCGTCCTGCAGACGTTGGAACTCGCGGAGACTTTTGCACCTGCCTGGTTTCTGCTGGGTGAAATCTATGAGCGGTGCGATGATCGCGCGCATGCCATTGAGGCTTATACGCGCGTGCTTGCCTGTGATCCCTCCGATGAACTCGGCGCTGCACTGCACCTCGGCCGGCTCGGCGTGCCGCCGCCGGCTGCGGCCTCACCGCGATTCGTCGCCAGCCTTTTCGATCATTATGCAGATACCTTTGATACGCATCTCACGCAGCAATTGAACTATCGCGGTCCCTTGCTCCTGCGGCGGGCTTGGGAAAGGTTAAGCAAGGAACGATCGGGCGGCAGCATGGCCGGACGGGTGCTCGATCTCGGCTGCGGCACCGGTCTCGCAGGCCTTGCCTTCAGGGATTTCGCGCTGTCTCTTGCCGGCGTCGATCTTTCCCCGCGCATGGTCGAGGCCGCGCGGGAAAAAGGGATTTACGATCGTCTAGCCGTCGCCGCACTCGAGGATTTTCTGGCTGCCGAACCGGAAGCGCAAGCCGATTTGATCATCGCGGCGGATGTCTTTGTCTATATTGGTGATCTCGCACCGGTTTTCCGTGCTGCCCGGCGGGCCCTCAAAACGGGTGGCACCCTTCTCTTCACCGTGCAGGCGGCGCAAGGGAGTTTTCAAGCGGATATTCAAGCAGTTTCTCAGGGTGCGCCTTATGAAATTGGGTCCGATCTGCGTTTTTCCCACGCCGAATCCTACCTGCGTGAGGTGATCGCGGCCACGGGTTTGACCCTCGCGCTGAAAGAGGATGTCGCGACTCGGGAGGATGCCGGGCGCCCCATGCCAGGGTATCTGATGGCGGTGCGGGCGTGAGGCGTGCGTGCGTGATCTCGCTTCTTTTTGAAGGCTGGAGGCGGCGGCGCGGTAACGTCCTGCTTCAATCGTCGTGCACCGCCTGATATTCCAATGGTCTTTCCAATGCCTATATGAGGCACGGATCCACCGAAAGGTCATTTTGCGGAACAGTCGGCAAACTGGCCGTTTGCTCCCTCATCGATCGTTGTTTCTAAAGAGCAATTTCAGAACCGGGCTCTCATGCAGGATAATGAAGCGAATCGCTTTACCGCGCGCGCAGCGCGTTATGCCCGGGTCGGGGTCAATGTCGGGGGTGTTGCGGCGCGGATCGCCGGCGCGCGCCTAACCGGAGCGAAGGGTGCGGGTGAGGGAAATGCGCGGGCTCTAGCCTCTGCGCTCGGGGGGCTCAAGGGGCCTATGATGAAAGTCGCCCAGATGATGGCGACGATTCCCGATATTCTACCGCCTGAATATGTCGAGGAATTGCAGAAGCTGCAAAACGAGGCGCCGCCCATGGGAGCGGCTTTCGTCAAGCGGCGTATGCAAGGGGAGCTCGGCCCAGATTGGCAGAAGCGTTTCGCGGCCTTCGACCTGCATCCGGCGGCGGCAGCCTCGCTCGGGCAGGTGCACAGGGCGCGGGCCTTGGACGGCACCATGCTCGCCTGCAAGCTGCAATATCCGGATATGGCCTCGGCGGTCGAGGCCGATCTCAAGCAGCTCGAGATTCTTTTCGCCATGCACCGGCGGATGAATCCCGCAATCGATACACGCGACATCGTGAAGGAAATTTCAGAGCGTGTGCGCGAGGAACTCGATTACACGCGTGAAGCCTGCCATGCCGCACTTTATAAGGAGATATTGCGGGATCGCCGCGAGGTGCGGGTACCGGGCATACATCGCGATCTCTCGACCCGGCGTCTTTTGACGATGGACTGGCTTGATGGCCGTAAATTGCTCGACTTCACCCGGCATCCGCAGGAGATCCGTAACCGGATCGGCGCGGCCATGTTCAACGCCTGGTGGGTTCCCTTCATCCATTATGCAGTCATTCATGGGGATCCGCATTTCGGTAATTACGCGGTTTTCGATGAGGGTGGTGAGCCCGGAGGTATCAACCTCCTCGATTACGGATGTATCCGGATTTTCCGGGCAGGTTTCATCGATGGTGTCCGGGAATTATATACAGGCTTCCTCACCCATGATTTCGAACGGACGGTTCACGCCTATGAAATCTGGGGCTTCAAGGGCCTTTCCCGCGAAATCGTCGAGATTTTGAACGTCTGGGCGAAATTCATGTATGGGCCTCTGCTCGACGATCGCGTCCGCACTGTCGCTGATGGCGTCTCGCCAGCTCAATACGGACGCAAGGAGGCTTTCACGGTGCATCAGGCGCTCCGCAAGAAAGGCGGCGTGCGCGTGCCTCAGGAATTCGTCTTCATGGATCGGGCGGCGGTTGGTCTCGGAGGCGCTTATCTCCATCTGGGTGCCAAGCTCAATTTCTACAGGTTGTTCAATGAAGCGCTTGCGGATTTCGACAGGAAGACGGTCGAACGCCGGCAAGCCGAAGCGCTTGCCCGGGCAGGGCTACCACCACCCGCGTGAGCCCTAGTGCATCATATTCCTGTGCAGCATTGAATGAATTCAAGCGGCTGGAAAATTATTAAAAATTATTTTATAATTTGCCCTGAAGAAATTTTCTTCGTTCAATCAAAAGAAATTGAGGAAACTTTTCCAAGGCGGCATGCGTTGATTTAGGACGATTCGTCTCATGGCAAATTCGTGGCGGATTTAGGCCGTGCTTCGGGCAAGCTTGGGCTTGTCAATTTTCTGTCATAAAAGATTCATCCTACTGTTAAGCTGAGCCGGTAAACGCACCCCTATCTTTCGTTGGATCAGGGACGCGTTCTCACATGCACTCTCGACTTAAAAGCCTTGCCTTGACGCTTTGTGCGTCTAGTGCCTTGGCAAGCTTCCTTGCCGCGCCCGTGCATGCGCAAGATGCGGCCATGGCCGCCAAGATCGAAAAACTCGAAGCGCAATTACGGAAATTGGAACATCAGCTTGCGGTTCAGGATCGCCGTGAGCGTGCGACCGCGGCTGAGGTCCATAAAGTGACCGTCCATCCGGTCAATCCGCGCGAACATGCGGGGCGCGTTGGTGGCGCTTCCCCCGCCCATAATTATGTTCCCGTCGAATTCGGACCGGATCATTCGCTGCGCGCGCCTGATGGTACGTTGATCAGCACTGACAAGATTTATTACAAAGGCCTGACGATCACGCCCGGCGGCTTCTTCGAACTCGACGGCATCTTCCGCAGCCGCAACCAGGCTTCCGATCTCAACACGTCCTGGGGTGCTATCCCTTACGGTAACGTCGCCACGGGCCATACGAATGAATACCGTCTCACCGAGCGTCATAGCCGTTTCTCCCTCCTTGTCGAGGGTGACATCAACAAGGACATTCACCTTGGTGGCTATGTGGAAATGGACTGGCTCGGCGCTGCCCAAAGTGCCAACCTGAACCAGACCGACTCGTTCCAGCCGCGTATCCGTAATATGTATGCGACGGTGGATTTCAAGGAATATGGCCTGCACGGGCTGTTTGGACAAAGCTGGTCTTTGATGACGCTGAATGCCCATGGCATGTCGCCGCGCAAAGAACAGCCGCCGATGGTCATTGATGCGCAATATGTGCCGGGCTTCAATTTCGCTCGCCAGCCGCAATTGCGCCTCGTCAAGGATCTCGGCAAGGATTTGTTCATCGGTGTTTCGATGGAAAATCCGCAGACGACCTTTGGTGGCAACGATCCCGGCAATATCGCCTATAATATTACTGGCGGCAGTGGCTTCAACAACGTCAACAAATTGTCGCTCAACAACATTCCGGATTTCATCGGCAAAGTGGCCTGGGAACCGGTCCTCGGGGATCGTCAGATCCATATCGAAGGTTTCGGTATCTATCGTAACTTCTACAGCTACAACACTGCCACAGGCGTAAAGAGCAACGTCACCGGCTGGGGTGGTGGCGGTGGTATCATCGTTCCCGCCATTCCGAAGACTCTTGATCTTCAGTTCTCCGGCTTCGCCGGCCGCGGTATCGGCCGTTACGGCGCTTCCGGTCTGCCGGACGTCGCGATCCAGGCCAATGGCACATTGACCGCCAATCCCGAAGTCATGCTGCTTGCCGGCGCGATCCTGCATGCGACGCCGACCCTCGACTTCTACGTCTACGCGGGTCAGGAACAGCAACTCTCGCCGCGCTACAGCTTTAGTTCCAATGGCACGCCCTACGGTATCGGCAATCCGCTTTACAACAATTCCGGTTGTAACATCGTCGGCTCTTCGCTCTGCAGCAATCAGACGAGTTCGATGCGTTCGCTGGCCGCCGGTTTCTGGGATAATTTCTACAGCGGCAGCTTCGGTCGTCTCCAGGGTGGCGTCCAATATTCTTACACGCAAAGAACCGGTTATGCGGGCATCGGCGGAACACCGAAGGCCGATACCAGCATCATCATGACCAGCTTGCGTTACTATCCTTTCTAATCGAAGCATCATCAGTGATCTGATTTGGAAAAGGGCGGAAGCAATCTTCCGCCCTTTTTGTTGATGGTAATTCGTGACGAATTCGTCACAAACAAAACCCCGCTTCTTTCAGAAGCGGGGTTTTGTTTGTGCGTTTCGCGGATTGCTGCGGGCTTCATGAGTTTCCTCCCGAAGCCCGCGGAATTGGTTTCGTTTAGCGCACGATCACATTCTTGAACTGCCAGGGATCGTCGAGATCGAGATCCTCTGCGAATAATTGGGCGCGATCGACGAGTGGCGTCCAGTCCGTATATTCACCAATGACCGGGCCGAGATAGGGGCGCTGGACTTCGAGACAACGCTGGAAATCCACTTCATCTGCCTCGACAATGCCTTCGTTCGGATTCTCCAGAGCCCAGACCATGCCGGCGAGAACGGCGGAGGTCACCTGAAGACCAGTGGCATTCTGATAGGGCGCAATGCGGCGCGTCTCCTCGACGGAGAGTTGAGAACCATACCAATAAGCGTTTTTCGCATGGCCATAGAGCAGAACGCCGAGTTCATCGATGCCGTCGACGATTTCATTTTCATCGAGAATATGGAATTGCGGCTGGGGCTGCCATTGCGCGCCGGCCATTTCATCGAGCGAGAGGACTGCATCATCCGCTGGCCTGTAAGCATAATGGCAGGTCGGCCGATAAACGACATGGCCATTGTCCCGCACCGTATAATAATCGGCGATCGAGATCGATTCATTATGCGTGACGAGAAAACCGTGTTGGGCGCGCGCTGTCGGTGTCCATGAGCGCACACGCGTGCCGGCGCCGGGGCGCATCAGATAGATTGCGCAGTCGGGACCGAAATCATGTCGCTTGCCTTCCGGGGGCATATGTTTCTCATGTGAGCCCCAGCCGAGTTCGGCCGGCTGCAATCCTTCCGAGATGAAACCCTCAACCGACCATGTGTTCACGAAGACATTCATCGGCTTCGGCGTCTTGGCGCGTTGCGTGTCGCGCTCGGCGATATGAATGCCTTTGACACCGACTGTCTGGGCGAGTTTTGCCCATCCCTCGCGGCTTGTCGGCGGTGTCGCATCGAGCCCGGTATCGGCCGCTACATTCAAAAGGGCCTGTTTGACGAACCAGGAAACCATGCCCGGATTGGCACCGCAGCAGGAAACCGCCGTCGGACCTTTGCCGAAAGCGCGCTTCTGATCCATGACCTCCTCGCGCAATGCGTAATTGGAGCGCTGCGAAAGGGTGAGACGCGGGTCACTGTAAAAGCCGAGCCAGGGTTCATCGACCGTATCGACATAAAGTGCGCCGACTTCCCGGCACAGCCGCATGATCGCGGCCGAGGAGACATCGACGGAGAGATTGACGCAAAAGGCCTGACCACCGCCCTCGGTCAGGAGCGGCTTCAGGAGATCGACAAAATTCTCGCGCGTGACGCCTTTCTGGATGAAGCGGACGCCGCGCTCGTCAAGCAATTCCTTATGCTTCTCGCGCGGGTCGATGACGGTGAAACGGGCGTGATCATAGTCGAAGTGACGTTCGATCAACGGCAGCATGCCTTGTCCGATCGAACCGAAGCCGATCATGACGATGGGACCTGTAATCTTGGCATGCACGGGCCATTGCGACATTTTGGATCTCCAGAGAATGCGATGCGGTTTGCGCATCGGCTTCATTGAAACCATGAGAGCGGGCTCAGAATGGCCGAGACATTCGAGTCTCCGGCCGGAAAGCGGCCATTCCTTTACAGGATTATAGTGTAGCGCATCTTTCCATTGGCCAGATCCGGACAGGCGTCCGGAGCAATCGTCTGTATATCGTGGTTCATGAAGATGAACCACGTTTAAGCAAGCGCGATGACGATCGGAAAGGATCGGTTCAGGAAGCCGGAAGCATCGCAAATGGATCCGCAAACGCCCGACCTGAAGTATGTTCTGTCAATGCAGAAGGCGCGGAAAATTGGTTCGCTTATGCAAGAGCGGGAAGCAGAATCCAATACTCTGTCTCGATGAGAAGGACTCATTGAGACATGGCCTCGGCGATGATGGGACGGTGGCTTTGCGCCGGTTCTCCTTGATTCCAACAATTCGCATCAAGGAGACTTGGTAGAGCGGTTGCGGTTAATCGTGTGCCGTTCCGGGAATCTGGAGGCGAGCCAATGAAATCGTCGCGCCTGCCGCCTGGACACCAGTCCGAAAGATCATTGTCATTTCGGATTGAATTGGTGCTTGTTCACGAGAGCATCGGAAAGGATCGAGCCTGAAAGTCCGACGCTCGCGCGGGCCGGGCAGCAGGCGCGCGACCGGTGGCCACCGGTCATGCCGCCTGCTGCCAATCGGAGGGTGCGAGGGCAGGCGGGAGCGAGGTTCCGAAACGCAGATCGTTTGCAAAGGGGAAGAGAAGCGCACCGGTTGGCAGCACCAGCCCTTCCGCTTGGGCCAATGCCGCGTCGGAAAGTTCGAGACCCAGGAAACGAGCCCGATCGACCGGGCCCGGCAGGTCAAGTCTTGTCGTCAAATTCGGCGAAAAGCCGAACTTTGCATAATAGGGCGCATCGCCGACGAGGAGAATCGCGGCATGGCCGAGATCTTTCGCGCGGCGGATTGCCTCGCGCATGAGCTTGCCGCCAAGGCCAAGGGAGCGATGTTCCCCGCTGACCGCGAGCGGGCCGAGCAGCAGGCAGGGCACGAGGCCAGCAAGCACGTGCCAAAGCCGCACCGTGCCGACGAGCGTCTCACCATCCTTGGTCACTTCTCGGGCGACGAGCGACAGGCCAATCGCTGGATAGCGCCCCTCCCTGAGCCTTTCGCTGGTCTTTTCGAAACGTGCCTGGCCAAAGGCCTGATCGAGCAGGGCTTCGCGCGCCACGACCTCATCCGGACGTTCGTCGTCGATCACGATCGTCGATGACATCTCGAGACTGGCGGGGTTAAAGCCGGCAAATCCGGGGAACGGAAATTGCTGCGGAGTTTTGTCGAAAAGGCACTCGTTCAGGAGGAGCGAGGTCATCATAAGCCTCCATGGCCCGGCGAAGGGGCCAGATTGCGCGTGACGACCCTCGTACCGGCGCGTGGAATGCACGTGCCAGCCGTTCGGGACTGGAAAGGGTAAGTGGAAGTGTTCTAGACGCCCATTGCGGTTCAAAAGAAGGGGCGTCTCATCATAAGGATTCCGAATGAATGATTCGGAAATCCCCTATCGTCCGGCGCAAACTCACGATGATGGCAATGGTTCGCCGGATTTTGGAAGATTATTCCATTTCCAGGACCGGTAGGCGGTCCTGGAGAAACTCAGATCACATAGGATTTGAGCGGCGGGAAGCCGTTGAAACCGACCGAGGAATACATGGTCGTATAGGCGCCGGTTCCCTCAATCAGCACTTTCGAACCGATTTCGAGGCTGACGGGAAGCATATAGGGGTCTTTTTCATAGAGCACGTCGACGGAATCACAGGTCGGACCCGCAAGCACGCAGGGTTCGAGCGTATCGCCGTCGAAAGCGGTCTTGATCGGATAGCGGATCATCTCGTCCATGGTTTCGGCGAGTCCATTGAACTTGCCGATGTCGAGATAGACCCACTTCACCTTGTCATCGTCGGCTTTCTTGGAGATCAGCACGACTTCGGCTTCGATGATTCCGGCGTTGCCGACCATGCCGCGACCCGGCTCAATGATGGTTTCCGGGATCTTGTTGCCGAAATGTTTGCGCAGCGAGTTGAAGATCGCCTCGCCATAGGCTTTCACCGCCGGCACGTCGCGCAAATATTTCGTCGGGAACCCCCCTCCGAGATTGACCATCTGCAGCACGATGCCGCGTTCCGCGAGATCACGGAAGATCTCGGCGGAGGAGCGCAGGGCGGAATCCCACATCAGCGGGTTGCGCTGTTGCGAACCGACATGGAACGAGAGGCCATAGGCCTGCAGGCCGAGCCGGTGGGCGTGCTCCAGAACACGGGCGGCGAGCTCCGGTGCGCAGCCGAATTTGCGGGAAAGCGGCCATTCGGCGCCTTCACCATTGCAAAGGATGCGGCAGAACACGCGCGAGCCGGGAGCAACGCGGGCGATCTTCTCGACCTCGGCCTCGCAATCGACCGCGAACAGGCGCACGCCGAGCGCATAGGCGCGGGCGATGTCACGCTCTTTCTTGATCGTATTGCCGAAGCTGATCCGGTCGGCCGAAGCACCGGCGGCGAGAACCTGTTGAATCTCCACCACGGAAGCGGTGTCGAAGCAGGAGCCGAGGCCCGCAAGCAGCTCAAGCACCTGCGGATCGGGATTGGCCTTCACGGCATAGAAGACGCGCGTATCCGGCAGCGCCTTGCTGAAGGCATTGTAATTGTCACGCACGACGTCGAGATCGAGGACGAGGCAAGGGCCATCTTCCGTGCGGGAGCGGAGAAATTCTTGAATGCGATCGGTCATCGCGGCATCCCTTCGAAGGGCGTGCGGAACACGCCAGAAGAATAAGCTTCGGGGTGCATGGCGATGCTCCCACGGCCGCGCTGTGGAGACGCGGACGCGCAAAGTTGACCCGCCATACGTGACAGCAGGACGTTTCCGCGCGAATAATCACGCAGACCGCCAAGCAGTCAGATGCTGCGCCGTTGGGGCACTAGATTCCGATCACAGACGATAAAACGCCTGCAGGAAAATAGAGCCTTCGATTGGAATGGAAAGATTTCCCTTCCGCACACCCGGCAAGATAGACAAGCCTCTTCGGTAAGTCAGCTTTGGAGGCTGACAGAGACGAAAAAGCCCGGTCCGTCGTTGCTTTAAGTCGCGTCCCCCGTTTGGCGGGGTTCGCCGGTTCGCCTCCGGCTGTCGATCCTTTAGTGATGGTGCACCGGCCTCTTGTCCGGATTCTCCATCAATCGACCACGACCACAGGCACGTGCGATTTGGGCAAGCGCAAACATAAGCGATTCGTGCAGAAACACAAGAACTTTCTGAAAAAAATACTTTGCGAATGGGTGCCGCCGGCAAGATCAGGCGAATCCATGCCTCGTGTCATTGCTTGCGCTGATCCTGATCAGCGAGGTTCTGCGGCCATGCACGTATCCGCCGTATGAAATGCTTGCGGCTTACGGCAAAGCTCGATACCTCTCGATCTCGGTCATGGCGGACATTGTTTCGCTATAAAGGCAAAGCAGCATGGCTGCTTCCCCCAGGAGTTTCGAGCTTCGTGCGATGGACGGGCTCGATGTCCTGCATATCCATTGTCAGCAGGATCTTCTTTAGGCTGGGGGTTTTTCTCGGCCTGCACGGTCTGCTCCCCGCATTTCCCACGAGCGTTTTCCCGCAACGCTTGCCCAGTGCCTTTCCCTCCGTTCGGACTTGCAAGTTCATCCCCATGGCAGAATTTCCTCCGGCTGATTTCCCTCGTCGCCGTTTCGTTCAGGGCTTTGCCGCTTCCACGGCCTTGCTGAGCTTCGGAGCGCCTCATCTTGCTGCCGCCGCCAATAACAATGCCTCAGCCGCGCCGCAGCCATCAACGCCACCGTCGCGTTTCGAATTTGACGATGTCGTCCGCCGCGCCCGCGATCTCGCCGCGGCACCTTTCGATGCCCGTCCGCCGAGCCTTCCGGATGCCCTGGCGCAGCTCGACTTCGACACCTGGCGGGACATCAAGAACCGGCCGGATAAAGTGTTCCAGCTCTCGCCGCAGAGCGCATTCCGGATGCAATTGTTCCATCTGGGTCATCTCTATAAGCGCCCGGTGATCGTCAATACGATTCGCGACGGCATTCCGACGCCCATTCCCTATGCCGCCAATCTGTTCGATTACGGCCGCGCCAAATTCGACAAGCCGCTCCCTGTCAATCTGGGATTTGCCGGCTTCAGGCTCTATTTTCCGCTGAATTCTCCGAAAAGCTCCGATGAAATCATTTCCTTCATCGGTGCCAGCTATTTCCGCTTCGTCGGCCGCAGCGAGAGCTGGGGACTTTCAGCGCGCGGGCTTGCCGTCGACAATGGCACGGATCATGAGGAATTCCCGTTCTTTCGCGAATTCTGGATCGAAGCGTCGCGCGACCAGGGCGATCATGCGACCATCTATGCCCTGCTCGACAGTTCGGCGGCGACTGGGGCGTTCCGATTCGAATTGCGGCCCGGACAGAACACCGAGGTTGCCGTCTCCACGACTCTCTTCATGCGCAAGACGGGCGTGAAGCTTGGTCTAGCGCCTTTGACCTCGATGTTCCTGGCCGGCGAGAACGAACATCGTTTCAAGGACGATTTCCGTTTCGAACTGCATGATTCCGATGGTTTGCAGATCCATACCAACAATGACGAATGGCTCTGGCGGCCGTTGCGTAATCCGCCAACGGCGCAAGTCACTTCCTTTCCCGCTCGGGATTTCCGTGGGTTCGGCCTGATGCAGCGCGACCGGACCTTCGATCATTACCAGGATCTCGAACTCTCCTATCAGTCGCGTCCGAGCTATTGGGTCACGCCGCGCGAGAATTGGGGTGACGGCCATATCGATCTGCTCGAATTGCCGACATCCGACGAGACGAACGACAATATCGTCGCCTCCTTCATGCCCAGCGACAGTCTCGATCCTGGCAAGCCTTTTTCCTACGGCTATACAATCACCTCCTATCTCGATGCGTCGCGGCTGTCGCCAAACGGCCGCGTGGTCAATACCTTCCAGACAATCGCCCGGGCGCTTGGCTCCTCGGAACCGGTGGTCGCCAACTCCCGCAGGTTCCTGGTTGATTTCGCCGGCGGTGATCTCGCTTATTATCTCGATGATCCCTCGCAGGTCGAAATCGTGGCCTCCACTAATAATGGACAGATCATGCGGACCTTCCTGATGCCGGATCCGATGATCAAAGGGTTTCGCGCGGCGCTTGATGTCGTGCTTGAACCAGGCCAGACGGCTGATTTGCGGCTTTTCCTGCGCTCCGGTCCGCGTGTGCTGACGGAGACGTGGGTCTATAGCTGGACGCCGTAACAATCAGAGCATTTTCCCTTTGGACGGAATCGCTTCGCGTTTCAAAGGCATTGAAAATGCTGTCTGTTTTTTGACAGAGCGCTTTCGGAAACCTCCGAAAGCGCTCTCGGCAGTATTGAGAGAATCGGTGTGGGTATTAGAAAGGCGAAACGCGCCGATATCGATCAATTGGAAGCGATCGAAAACAAGGTCTTCGTCTATGACCGGTTGTCGCGCCGTAGCTTGCGCGATTACATCGCCTCGCCGCGCGTCGAAATGCTGGTCGCGACGCAGGGCCGCGAACTCGCCGGTTACAGCCTCGTCGCCTTCCGTAAAGATTCTGTTTTTGCGCGCCTTTATTCGCTCGCCATCGCCCCGGAATGGAATGGCAAGGGGCTGGGGCGCGCGCTCCTTGAAGCCAGTGAAAAGGCCGCGCGGCGCCGTGGCGCCACGGCAATGAGGCTGGAAGTGCGGGCCGAGAATCAGCCAGCCATTGCTCTCTATATCAAGGCTGGCTTTGAGTGTTTCGATAGAATCGATGATTATTACGAAGATGGCGCAACGGCGCTGCGGTTTGAGAAATCCCTGCGGATCAGGCGCTGAAGCTGCACGATCATCATGGAAGCGGCAAAGTGTCCGCATCCGGTGGCTCACCGAGCCGGGCGAGATCAAAAGCGGCGACATCCTGCAGCAATTCGATGAAGGCGGTCGCTGCGTAATCGAAGCAGCATTCGCCCTTTTCGGCTGTTGCCGCCGCGGCATTGCCCATGGCGCCGCTTGGTGAAAGATCCTGGCTCATCCAACCGAAACCGGTCGGCCTGCCGGTCCTGAGCCAGGTGAAATCCCGCTCGAGCGCCTCACTGGCGGAAGGAAAATCAGCGAGCGCCTCGCGCCTGACGAGATCCGGCCGCAGCGCCAGCATTTGTGAGGTCTCGATATCGCCGGCATGAATGCCGAGGCGCTTCTCCGTGTCGGAAAACAAGCCGTCGGGCAGGCCGAAACGGTGCATCGTCGCCATGACGACGAAGAGACCAAGACGGGCGCGCAATTCATGCGCCACCATGTCGAGCAGGGCGACATTGCCGCCATGGGCATTGGCGAGCACGAGTTTGCGGCAGCCGGCCCGGTAGACACAGGTGCCGAGTTCCGTCCAGGCGCGCAGTAGGAGATCGGGCGGCAGGCTGAGCGTTCCCGGAAAATCGATATGTTCGACGGACAGGCCGCAATTTTGCACGGGCAGAAACAGGACGGGCAGATCGTCCGGCAATCTCGTGGCGACACGGGCAATATATTCTTCCAGGAGGAATGTATCGACACCCAGCGGTAGATGCGGCCCATGCTGTTCCGTCGCGGCGACAGGCAGCACGGCGATGACGTCATGCATCGGATAGGACTGGAAATCGGTCCACGTCATTTCAGCCCAGAAACGGGTAGGCAGCATCATATCGCGCTCGGCATTGACTGAAGCTTCGGCTTCAAGAGGAAGACTGGCGCATCTTGAGGCCAGCGCGTCAGGATGCGTGTCCAGCATCTAGCCGAAACGATGATTGCGCAAGAGGGGGGACGCCCGGACCAGACGCCGCCTGAAAGCCCATGAGGGATCTTGAGGGATAAAGAGGAACGAGGCCAATTAGAGATCGTCAAGTAGAGATCAAGTAAAGACCAAGTGAAGGTCGAGCGAAAGCCGAGCATTCCAACCGCACCTTTTTTGCGATAAAGAAGATCGATTACTCTTCGCTGAGAACCGCCCACCGCGTCGCGCCGAAGAGGATGTGCTACCGGTTCGATAGTCCAATTGATGTTGCAGGGGACAGCAGGCGTGAAAAGATTGATTGTCCTCATCACCCTCCTGATTGTGATGGTTGACGGCTGTGGATGGGCGGCCGATGGCGTGCAGCCATACGACCATTTGGACAAAGTGACCTTTGCGACCAATTGGCTTGCCGAGGCCGAACATGGAGGATTCTATCAGGCCCGCGCGGATGGAACCTATGCACGTTACGGTCTCGATGTCACAATTCTGCAGGGAGGGCCACAGGCCAATAATCGCCTGCTGCTTGCGGCAGGCAAGGTGGAATTCAACCTCGGCGCCAATCTGATCGAGGCTTTCGATGCGGTGCAGGGCAACATTCCCATCGTCGCCGTCGCTTCCCTGTTCCAGAAGGATCCTGTGATCTTGATGTCGCATCCAGGTCAGGGGCGCGATCATTGGGAGGATCTGCCGAAGGCCACCGCCTTCATCGGGCGTGAGGCTCTGGTCTCGATGTTTCAATGGCTGCGCATCGCCTATGGCTTCCGGGAAGAGAATGTACGGCCCTATCTTTTCAATTCAGCACCGTTCCTCGCCGACAAGACCTCCATCCAGCAGGGCTATGTCACTTCCGAGCCTTTCGAAATCGAACAGAAAGGCGGCTTCAAGCCGAATGTCTTCCTGCTGGCTGATCACGGGTATGATTCCTATTCGACGACGATCGAGGTGCGGCGTGATCTGATTGAAAAGCAGCCCGATCTCGTCAGGCGTTTTGTCGAAGCCTCGATCATCGGCTGGTATCATTATCTCTATGGCGATAATCATGCGGCCAATGCGCTCATCAAACGGGATAATCCTGAAATTACAGACGCGCAGCTCGCCTATTCCGTGGAGCAGATGCGGGCGCGCGGGATCGTCGATTCCGGCGATGCCCTGACATCCGGCATCGGGACGATGAATGACGCGCGCGTCAAAAGCTTTTTCGACAAAATGGTGCAGGCTGGCCTGTTCAAGCCCGATCTCGATTACAAAAAAGCCTACACGTTGCAATTCATCAACAAGGGTGTGGGCCTCGATCTGCGGCCGCATACGCCATGATGCAGAATGAACCCGCACGCATACTCGTTTCCCTGCGGGACGTATCGAAAGTCTACCGCAATGGGACGGAGGCTCTGCGGGACATTTCCTTCGAAGTCCGGCAGGGGGAATGCGTGACGCTGCTCGGACCTTCCGGCTGCGGCAAATCCACCGTGCTGCGATTGATTGCCGGGCTGGATCCTGTGTCCTCTGGCGTGCTGACGCATGAGCGGGGTGAGACTGTTGGGCCCGACAGCCGCTGTGATATGGGATTCGTCTTTCAGGAACCGGCCCTGATGCCTTGGGCGAATGTCTTCGACAATGTGTTTTTGCCGCTTCGCTTGATCGGCCAGAGGCGGAAGGAAACACGGTCGAAGATCGAGGCTATTCTCGCTCAGGTGGGGCTCTCGGATTTTCAGAAGGCCTATCCGAACCAATTGTCCGGCGGTCAGCGTATGCGGGTTTCCATCGCCCGCGCACTCGTGCGGGATCCGGCTCTTCTGCTGCTCGACGAGCCCTTTGCCGCGCTCGACGAGATCACTCGTTTCCGTCTCAATGATGATCTGCTGCGCCTTCGCGAGACATTCGGGACGACCTTCGTCTTCATCACCCATTCGATTTATGAGAGCGTCTATCTCTCCTCGCGCATTCTGGTGATGGCGGCAGCGCCCGGACGCATCGTCGAGGAAATTGCGATCGATGCATCGCTCGAGCGGGATGAAAACTTCCGGCTCGGCGAAACCTATCTCGCCTATTGCCGCAAGGTGACGCGGGCGCTGGAGTACGCGAGCGGGGCGCGGGTATGAGGCATTGGTTGTCACGTCTGCCGGGATTTTTTCCGCCGCTTCTCGTCTTTCTTGCAGCGCTCGGCCTTTGGGAAGCCATCGTGCGTGTCGCCGCCATTCCGCCCTATATTCTCCCGGCGCCGTCGCTGATCGTCGCGACGCTCTATAATGATCGCGCGATCCTGTTTCCGGCTTTGTGGATCACGGTTGAAATCACCTTTGGCGCCTTTCTCGCGGCGACCCTTGGTGGCGTTCTGCTCGCACTCTGCTTCGCGCGATGGCCGTGGGCGGAGCGCTGTTTCCTGCCCTTCGCCATCATTTTGCAGGTGACACCCATCGTCGCCATCGCGCCGCTTTTGGTCATCTATCTCGATGCCGATAGCGCGGTCCTCACCTGTGCTTTTCTCGTCGCTTTCTTTCCCATTCTGGCGAATACATCGCTGGGATTGGCGGCTACCGACCGTATGCTCGTCGATCTCTTCACCTTTTACGGGGCCTCGCGCTCGCAGATGCTGTGGTGGCTGCGCTGGCCCTCCGGGCTGCCCTATTTTCTTGGAGGGCTCAGGATTGGCGGCGGACTTGCGCTGATCGGCGCGATCGTTGCCGAACTTGCGGCGGGCGCCGCGGGGAAGGGCGCGGGATTGGCTTTTCGCATTACCGAGGCTGGCTATCGTTTGAACATACCGCGCATGTTTGCCGGTCTTACGCTGATATCGCTCACCGGCATTACGATCTTTTTCCTTCTGTCGGCAGTGTCGCGCCTGTTGTTGCGGCATTGGCATGAGAGCGCGCGCTCGTCTGAGCGTTGATGATTGTGACCCCGGTAGCCAACAGGCGTCATACGGAGCGAGCATCCTGGACGGTGCTCAATGTTTCACGAACAGGCTCCTTTTTCAAAGGGGGCCTCACTTGCTGGCCTGATGCTGGTGAACCGGCATCGGGCCCGTGATCATCGTTTCCTGTGAGAGGAGCCGATTGTGGCTGATTTCGAAGTTCTTTTGCCGTCCCGTCTGCCCGATCTCGTGATTGAAGGGCTTTCCCGCGTCTTGACGATTCACAAGCTTTGGGAAGCGGCCGATCCGCGGGCTATGATCGATAAGGTCGGGGACAGGGTGCAGGGGCTTGCGACCAGTTATGCCTCCGGCAGGATTGATGGCGCCATGATGAGCCGGTTTCCCAATCTGAAGATCGTCGCGCATTATGGGGTGGGCTACGATATTATCGATGCCGCCTGGGCGGGCGCCCATGGCATCATCGTGACCAATACTCCGGACGTACTCAGCGATGAAGTCGCTGATCTCGCCATGGGTCTGTTGCTGGCGACGGTGCGTGAAATCCCGCAAGCTGACACCTTTCTACGGGCGGGACATTGGCATCAAGGTAATTTCCCGCTGACAGCAACCTTGCGCGAGCGGCGAATGGGTATTTTCGGTCTCGGCCGGATTGGCAAGGCCATCGCCAAACGTGCTGCCGCCTTCGATCTGGACCTCGCCTATTGCGCGCGCAAGAAGCATGAGGACGCTCCTTACGCCTATTATCCGAATGTGCTCGACCTTGCGCAAGCCTGCGACATTCTGATGGTGATCGCGCCGGCGACACAAGAGACGCATCATGCTGTCAATACGCAGGTGTTGCAGGCGCTTGGGACCAACGGCATTCTCATCAACGTCGCGCGCGGATCGCTCGTCGATACGGACGCCTTGATCGAGGCTCTGGAGGCCAAAACCATACTGGCTGCCGGACTCGATGTCTTTGAAGATGAACCCAATGTGCCCCAGGCCTTGATCGACTGTCCGCAATGCGTGCTGCTGCCGCATGTTGGCTCCGCCTCTCAATATACGCGCGATGCGATGAGCCGGCTCCAGGTCGATAATATGGTCTCCTTCGCACAGGGGCGGGGGCCGGTGACTCCGGTCGCCGAGACACCTTGGCCGCCGAATGCGGCATGATCGGAAGCCATTGCCGCGTCCTCCTATGTGTATGGATTTGCTGCCCCGGGAAAGCTGACCCCGATATTCAAAGCATCAAACAGAAATAGGGAGGCATTTCCGGAAAGTCTGAGGGGGCACGAAAAGACGGCATGAGTGCCGCGATCCCGCAGTCGTGAGGACCAAAAGGCGATGAGCCAGACTCATCGCCTTTTGGTAGCGCGGTATCTTCAATGGTTGCAAGATACTCGCAGACTGGACTTGTTCCTGCGATTCTGTGACTGGACAAGCGCCTGGTGAGAGGGATCGCGGAATACGATCGACTGGTTTCGATGGGCGAAGCTGCTCCATCTCTGGCGTATCTTCGAAAGCGAAGCTTTTTGTGGTTGAACGGGCTCATTTCGGGGCAAGGCTTTTGTGAACACCTCTTGTCTTTTGGGGGTGTAACCCTTCAAGATGATCCGAGGCGCTTTCGATACCGGTTGAACATCGGGCCGATGGCGCTGATGGGTACTTGGCGTAATGGCCAATAGTTCAGTATAGAATGATCGAATTCCCAAGTCTTTTTGGATGATTTCAGCATGATCGTCACGTTCGACGTGAAAACCCTGCCATTTTCCATCATCGCTTTTCGTATTTTTCTGTTTCTGCTTTTCGCCTTCTCCCTGCTCGCGGGAAATGCGCGGGCGCAGAATGGTGATCTGAATCGCGGGGCTGCCGGCATGCCGGGCGGTTCGGCGCTATCGCCGGAGCTCGCCGATCTTGGGGGGCAATGGGATCTCGCCCTCGAAAATGAAGATGCGAGAACGCCCGGCCGTTCGACGTGCCGGCTGACATTGAGTTTGCGGGTTTTGCCCGACCAAAACTTCCTGCTTCTGGCACCTGCCTATTGCCGGAAACATTTTCCCATAGCCGCTTCCTTCGCGGCCTGGCAGCCTATCACGCCGCACCGTATCGATTTCGCCGACCGTAATGGATCGGTCGTTCTCACCTTCTTCGGCGGGGATCAGGGACAGCTTTCCGCTGTCGGTCCGGAGGGGGAACATTATCATCTCACGGAAGTGACGCTCGGCAAACCCAACAGAGCGCCGATTGATATGGAATCAGTCTCGTCGACGAAACCCGTGCTGGATCGTTCACAACCGGCTGAAAGCGGGACAAGCGATGGTGCTTCTTCGATGAAGACAGCGAGGCTTGCCGCAGCCTCCGGGGCCGGAAGCCATGGGGCTCCGGTCAAGCCGGAGGACTTGCCGGGCCGTTACGCGGTCCTGCGGGAAGACCGCGATACCGGATGTATGATAACGCTTGACCGAAATGGTGCGCGGGCTCTCCTTGCACCGGCATGCCGCGATCATGGCATTGTCGTTTTTGATCCCGTGTCCTGGCGGCTCGTCCGCGACCATATCGTGCTGACGGCTCGGAAGGGGCATAGTATCAATCTCGACCGGCAAACCGATGGGAGTTGGAAAAAGGACTCTGCCGACGGCAAGAGCCTCGGGTTGAAGAAATTGTAGGAGGCAGGCTGGAGCAGAAAAAACTCTCCGTCCCGGTTTCTCTGCGGCTTTCTTGAATTTTGTTCCCGTGTGCATTGTCATCAAAACGATCCATGAGATGTTCACGGGAATTTCCAGGGAAAATTTCAGCCCCATGGGCTCTGTCGCGGCATTCTCCCTGTTCGGAGATTTGCTGCGAGTCGAGAGTATTTTCGGATAACATTGAATCGCTATGCGATTTTATTGATATACCACTATTCCGAAGGAATAAGGTGCATGCTTCTATAAGTCATTGGAATAAAATGATTTATAAGAACGGAATCCGGAATTCTTGCGGAATGCAAGTATATAAAAATACGCGCTTGCGGAGTTTTACACGCACTTCATTCAACGAAATGAAGGCGTTTCATTGCCCCTACGAGAAATCCGTTCGGTTGGAACGAATACGCTTCACGGCGTGGAAAACCGGCACGCGCTCTCGGTCAATTTTTGGTGGACACGGCGCAGTGCGGCGAGTGCTTCTTCCAATTCGCTCTGCTGACGTTCGAGATGGGAAATCTGGGCGACGATCTGTTCCGGCATCAGCTTGAGCTCACCGGCCGGTTTCGCTTCATCGCCACGCAGCATGTCGTGAATTTCTGAGAGGGTGAAACCGAGGCGCTTGCCCTTCAAGATCAGCTGCAAGTGATGACGGTTGGTTGCATCATAATAACGTGCCGTGCCTTTGCGTGCGGGCGAAAGCAGCCCCCGATCCTCGTAAAAACGTAATGCCCTGACGCTGACACCGAAATCGCGGGCCAACTCCCTGATGGAGGAAAGCGTTTCTTTGGGCCAGCTTTCCCCTGCACAATCATCTTCCTCGCCCTTGTCGAACATTCCTCTTTTGGTGGGCGATTGATTTCTATCCATGCTTCTTCCTCCATACGCCTCGGATCATCGAACGCTAGAGCATTTTCCGATAATGTTGAATCGCTACGCGATTCCATCATTTTGAAAATACTCTAATTTTCTTTCGTGGAGCGTTTCTGGATATATCCGAAACGCTCTAGCCAATTTCAGTAGTGAAAACAACTAATGATTGTATATTTTACAACACCTATTTCTAGGTTGTGTCCGTGTGCTTGAGCGCGCTCCATGACGATTGGGTTGTTCCTCTCCGCTTGGGGGCAGGAAATAAGGAGAATCAAGGAGATTCGCTCGCATACGATTCATGTTGAGCCCGTCCCGATGCGCCCGGTGATTTAACTCGGTCTTTACCTTCCACTTTCAAGCTGGTGCGAGACTGGACGGGTGCCTCGGTAACGGAGCAGCTGATCTGCTTCCGCTCAATCATCCGGAGAGAGTTTCGGAACGGACTTGGGAAAGGTCCGGGGATATGACTTGCCGCAAGGCTTGTGAGCGGTTTCGTCCGGCAACAGGAAACCGGCTACAGGCGGCATATCAATATGGCAGGATGGGAAACCCTCGAACAGAAAGCGCAAAAGGCCTGGGCGTTCGCGCATGAGCGGGGAAGGCTTCGGGCCCTCGAGAATCGCCGCGATCAGGAATGGGAGTTGATCGCCCATCTTTCCCATTCCCTCGATGACCAATTGTTTCTGCTTGACGAAAAGGCAACCGGCCCGCATCCCTTCAACTCGGCATCGATTGGCCACCGCGGGATGAATTCTGCGGCTGGTTCCGGGACAGGCCGGGAAATGGCGGAACATCCGGCGGAATGGAACGATTTGTGGAGTACGCTCGAATCGGAACTGACTGCGCTTGACCTTCGTCGCCAAGGCTCGTCTTTCAATGCTGCGGCGCGGGCGGTTCCTGGACGTTCCGCTCCGGCTTTGCCGCCATCCGGGGAGAAACGCGGAGGCGAAGGAGAGCAGAACGCGCTCGTGCGCACGGCCTATCATGGGCAGAGCGAAATGGCCGGACAGCGGGTCAAGGAGATCGATTTTCCCTTGAATGGATTGCACGACGATATCAGCCGGCTTGCCGCACAACTTGACGCGATGCGTCAGGAGGCGATGCGGCGTGACGCAATTCTGCGCGTTGACGTGGAGCGTAGCGCCGATATCGGACAGTTACGCAAGGAAGTTGGTGAGATCACGCTGTCGCTCGGCTCTTTCATGCCGGTGAGTGCCCTGCGTGATTTCGATCAAGACGTCAAAGCCGTCATCGAGCGATTTGAAAAATTAGGGGCCTCTGGACCTGCCGAGCCAATGCTGCGGCTGCAGCGGCAATTGCATGAAATCAATGAGCTTATTGCCGCCATGGCGAACCTTGTCAGCAAGGCGATCGACCGATTGGGGCTGCGGCAGACGGGTCATGAAGCGTCGATCGAGATCGGCGCCCGGTCCATGTCAGAGGGGGAAAGAGTGTCGGCGGAGGCTCTTCGAACCGTCGAGGACCGGATAGAAACGCTCGCGCGGCGGGTTGGTGCAGCGATCGCTCAGACTGAAATATCTGATCAATATATAGCGCTGGCGCGGCAGATCGATGCCGTGAGGCAGGAATTGACCGCGCGTGCCGACGCCAATGCGGCGTTTAGTGTGCCGCACCGGCAGCAACTCGAACAATTGGTGCATGTGCTTGCCGCGAGAATGGCGTCTTTGCCAAATCCTCAGCCGGTCCCAGACTTAACGACGAGGACGGTCTCGCTCACGCCCGAACGAGCGGCTGAAGCGTCGCGGCAGGAGCCCCCATCCCCCGGTGCGGTCGTTGAGCGGCCCGGTCATGTGATTGATCCTTCGGACCCGATGACAAGCGCCATCCACCGTCTGTCCGCAGACATGGAGGAGATGAAAGGGTCTCTGCGGGACATTGTGCGTGACGCCGTGCATCAGGCAGCTGACGAGTTTCGCCATTCCATGCCGAAAGGGCAAATGTCCGGCGCGGATTTGCAGATGGCCGAAAGGCGTTTCATGCAAATCGAGGCGATGATCCGCGAAGGGCTTGCCGCACTCGAAGACAGGCTTGGCAAGGTCGAGGCACGCCTCACGCATGATGAGGGCGCTCAAGCAACGTTTTTTGGCACGGACGGCAGGCAAAACCAGGAGGTAATTGAGGAGCGGTCCTTACGCTCCATCCTGACCCTTGGTGAAACGCCGATTTTCGCCCCGGTCAATGAACGGGGGAACCGGCCTGCTCCCTCCGCGAATATAGAGACCTCGCCGCGCCACGTGCCGCCCTCCGGGGGAATTGGCCGCTCTCTCGAACGGTCCGAAGATCAGTCATGGCCAGAAAAGAAGGCTCCGGAGCCTAGTGCTGCCGAATCGCGCATCGACGAAGAGGAATTGCTTGAACCCGGCAGCGGCCTGCCGTTTTCGGTCCGCTCCGCAGGGAAACCGGCGGGAAGACAAGCCGCGGCGGCGGCATCGTTGCAGCAACCCCTGACGAAACCGCTGACGGCAATCGACGGTTTTCCGGGGGAGCCTTCAACGCAGAAGCCGCAATTTTCCGGTATCCGGCCGGTTATCGAGGTGAAAAAAACCTCAGGCGTGGAGGGCCAAGCATCGATATCACGTGGCCGGATCGCACGCATGCTCACGCTCTTCAGGCGTCTCTTTCAAAAGAAAATACTGCTGCTTGGCCTTGCCGGCTTCGCGCTGCTGGCGGTCCTCGAAGGCGGGCTTTACGCTTTCGCCGGGAGGAATCCTGAACGTGTGGCGGAGGAATCGGCTGGAGTCCTCGCGGCCGATTCGGATGATACGGCGGTTGACGCGGTTCTGCCGCCAAATGATGGCCAAGCGCATGTCATTGCCGCGGCGGCTCCGCAAGCGACCGATGAACAGTCGGATTTCGCGCAAATGGGTGAGGATCGGCTGATTGCGCTCAGCGATGCGGGGCAGGCGGCTGCGCAATATAGGCGTGCCCTCCATTTGCAGGAAGGGGCGGCGCATGAACCGGGCGATGACCCTGCGCGGGACTTGCGTGCGGCGGTAACATTGTATGAGAAAGCGGCGGAGCAGGGCTTTGCCCCCGCGCGCTACAGGCTGGCCGTGCTTTACGAAAAAGGGCTCGGTGTGGCGCGTGATCTGGATAAGGCCGTGGCGCTTTACCGGCAGGCGGCGGAACAGGGCAATACGCGCGCCATGCATAATCTCGCGGTTCTTTCCGCGGAGACGGAAACAGGCCCCGCGGATTATGCGACGGCTATCACCTGGTTCGCCCGGGCGGCGGAATATGGGCTGCGCGATAGCCAATATAATTGCGCCATCTTGCTCGCGCGCGGTCTCGGCGCGCCGCGCGATCTGCCGAAAGCCTATGCCTGGTTCGCCATAGCGGCGGCGCAGGGAGACGAGGAATCCGCGCGCAAGCGCGATGAACTCGCGCGCCGTCTCTCGGATGAAGAACTGATCACCGCCAAAACCTTCGTTGCCGCATACAAGCCGAAAAGCATCGACAACGCGGCTAATGATGTCCCGCCCTCCGTGATAAAAAAGGATATGGGAGCGCGCCGTGCCGACAAGGCTGCGCCAAAAACGGTCAGCCTGTGCGAGGGAGGACATTTTCTGGCGAATAGCCGGCTTGCCTGTTTTCAGTAGGGATCAACGGTTCTGTTGCCGGATTAATCACTTTCTATCCGATATCAGTGATATTACGGATACGCGGCAGCAGAACAGCAAAGAGATGCTGCTGAATGTTGCTACGCTTGATCCGCAATGCGATGCATCGGAGATCCATAGAACGAGCCTATTGCTCCTCCCGTGCCAGAGACAATCCGCTGAGAAGCGCGACCAGATCGGATTGACGCGACAATCCGGTTTTTGAAAAAACGGATTTCAATTGGTTGCGTAAGGTTCCGATTTGGACGCCGAAACTATGCGCCATTTCCGCCAGGCTCTGTCCTTCGGTAAGGTTACGCGCCAGACGGGCTTCCGCGAAACTGAGATCGAACAATCCCTGCAACAATTGGATTGGGGGTGCTTGTTTGCGTGTTACCGGTGTTGCAATCAGTAGACAATAGGCATTGGAAAAAATGTCGTTGGCACCGCCGCGCAGAGGCACGAGATGTAAGATAAAGGCGGGTTGATCGTCCTCCCTGGGAATGGGGATGGAGAGCGCCTCTCTCAATGGTTCTTTGGAGGCGACACGTTTTAGTGCCGAGGCGAAGGTTTTGTCTGTTCCCTGGTGAACGAGACGGACACGTTCCTGTCGATCCTGTATTTGGCTTGGGATCAAGGATTCGAACAAGGGATTCCAGGCGACGAGCCGATGCTGGTTGCCGACGACAGCTGCTGCCAGCCCGATTGCATTCATCGTTTCCACAGCGACTCGTGCCCGCTCCAGACCAAGCCGGGCAGCCAACAGGGCTGAACGTGCAAAATGCGACCTGAATTGATCCGTATAAGCAATTGTATCGGTGTCAAAGGGCCCGTGGGCATGAGCGCGTTCGAAGTTGAGAATGAGCTGGTCGCCGCTTGGGACATCGAATGCACAACCAACGCTCCAGCCGCCACCATGTTTGCGGAGGAAGGCATACATCGGATTTTGCGCCATTTCATCCTGGGTCAGGAGTTGATGATCCGCGACAGTAAATCCAACCAATCCGCGATTCACAATACGCGCCATCCGGGGATTGCTGTCGATAAAACCCGAGGCTACGAATTCCTGGAAAGCCGCAGCATATTCCGGGGATGAAATGCATCCTGCTCTCTCGGCATTGACCGCAAGAAGAAATCCCGCCACGCTACCAATCTGTTCCGAAAAGCCCTCGAGGAGGCGCGGCCATTGCTCGGGAACAACGGCTGCTTCGTAAATTTGATCGACAAGTGTATTTTCATCTAGCTTTGTCATTGCTGTCCAGAATGCCAGTAAACAATGCTTGAGACTAGTATGGTACGAATGTATATGTTTCTACGGTGCGCGTCTTATACCAAGCCACAATGAGTTGTTCTCATTGTGACTTGGCATTAATCGTCATGCCCTCGTTTCATGCCGCCTTCGGCTCGGCAGGCGCGCCGGTCCATTCTGTCAGTGCGGGGATCGTCTCGCCTTTCATCACCAGTGTCAGCGGGCCGAGGCGGGCGTAATCAGAGACATGGGTATCATAAAGCACAGTCGAGCCCGCGCCGATGGTCACACCTCTGCCGACATGAACGCGGCCAACTTTCATGACACGATCCTCGTAGAGATGTGTCTGCAGGGCAGAAAGCGCGTTGAGCGCGGTGTAGTCGCCGATCGTCACGCAATCGAATTCGGTGATGTCGGTCATGTCCATATAAATGCCGCGTCCGCATTTGGTGCCGAACAGTCGCAGGATCCAGGGCAGGAAGGGCGTGCCGCGCAGATGGTCGAGCAGGACCTTGCCGGCCAGGCCCCAATACATGACGGCGACCGCCTCCGTCCGCATCGCCCAGAACGACCACATGGGTTTGGTCATCGGCTCGTAGCGGCCCATGCTCAGCCATTTGATGATGACCACGACGAGGGCGAGGCCGACGGTGATTGCCACCGAGGAGATGGTGAAATCGAGAATGATCTCGCCATAATGGCCCTCGATCACGGCTTTCGAGAACCAGTCCGTGGCCCAGGTGCCGAAGGTGATGAACAGCATGGTGGGTAGGGAAATGGTCACGGCCTCGAAACAGCCGCGCGCGAATTTCTTCCAGCGCGGCGCTTCATAGGTCCAGGTGGCGCCCCCCGTATCGAATTTCTGCCGCACCGGCAATTTGATCGGTGGCGAGCCGAACCATGTATCATGCTCCTGCATGAGCTCATTGGCGGGCGGTTTCGATTTGATGCCGATCAGGGCATTGGCGGGAATATCGGACCCCGCCGGTACGACGGCGCTATTGCCGACGAAGACACGCGCGCCGGTGCGCACACGTTTGAGGAACATCCAGCCATTGCGGATTTCTTCGTCGCCCAGCATCACTTCATCGGCGATGAAGCATTTTTCGCCGATCTCGACGAGATCATAGCGGCCGGAGAGATTGGTGGAGATTTCCGCATCCTTGCCGATCTTCGCGCCCATCAGCCGGTACCAGGCCCGCATGTAAATGGTGGCATAGAGGGCGGAAAGGGTTTCGAGCGTCACCTCGGTCGCAAGGGTCATCAGCCATTTGCGGAAATAGAAGCCGGAATGAATCGAATAACGCCCCTCGCGCACGCGCGGCAGGATGATCCAGCGGCAAAGTGCGATGAAGCCCACGGTGACGAGAACCATGACGAAGGCCGTCGGCCAGGCCATGACGGGGATCGACGCGAGATAGAGCGTGTGGTCGAGGACGGCGGAGCCGATGAGCTCGTCGATCCGGTCGAAGACCCAGAAGGCGGGGATGATCGGCATCAGCCCGAGCGGCGGGATGATCAGGAGGGCGAGCAGAAAACCGACCCCCATCAAGGCGCGGCGCAGAGCCGAGGCTTGCGGCGGTGTGCCGATATCGGCCGGATCGACTATGCCGATCCGGCGGCCGGGTGATCCGTCGATGTCTTCGAATGGGCCGATCGTCGAGCCGGCGGGCAAAGTCGTCAGATCGCCGAGCGCGGCGCCCTCGCCGATGACGACGTCGTTTTCGAGCACGCAGGAAGAGCCGAGATAGGCATCGTCGCCGATGGTGATCGTGCCGATGACGAGTTCATTGCCCTCGACGCGCGCATTGGCGAAATTGCCGACGGAGCCGATGCTGACGCGCGCCCCGATGCGGATGAGATCAGGCGCGCCAGCATCGATCTCGCCGAGCATGGCGTCGGGCCCGATCTCGGCGCCGAGTGCCCGCAGATAGAGCCGCATGAAGGGCGAGCCCTGAAACCATTTGAGATGAACGAGGCCGAGAAACCGCCGCGCAAGCCACCAGCGATAGAAATAGATCCCCCAGAGCGGATAGCGGCCGGGCTTGGTTCGGCCGAGAATCAGCCATTTTGCGGCGATGGCGATGAACACGGTAAGAATGTTGATCGCCATGTAGACGCTGATGAGTGAGACCACCTCTTCAAACAAAGTGGCGTCCGCGCCGGTCAACAGCATATAGCTTACAAAGACGCCGAGCCATTGAGCGGTGATGAGGGCGATGATGACCGGCAAAGCGATCGCCTGTGCAAGACCGCAGAGGAAACGCCGCAGCAAGGGTGGTGGCGTAAAGGCCAAAGCCTCCTCGGGCCCTGCCGCGAGCTTGCCCTGCAGGAGTTCCGCCATGCCGCGCAGACTGCGGGCCGTATAGACATCCTGCAAAGTAATGCCGGCGAGTGTCGGGTCTTCCCGCACCAGAGAGATGAAACGCGCTGCAAGCAGGGAATGGCCGCCGAGATCGGTAAAGAAATCCGCGTCGAGCGGAACGGGTTGCGGCGGCAGCACCCGCTTGGCGGCCGCAAGCAGGCTCGCCTCGATGGAATTGCGCGGATTTTCCTGCGCATCCTCGTCGACGATTTCGGATAGGACCCGCTGTTTCAGGTTCTTGCGATCGACCTTGCCGGACGAGAGCTGGGGCAATGCGTCGATCGTCTCGAACCGTGACGGAACCATATAGGGTGGCAGACGCTGGCGCAGCGCCTGCCGCAGCAGTGCCGGGTCCGGCGCTGTATCACTCGCGGCAACGATGAAGGCGACGAGCTGTTCGAGCCCGCCGTCCTGCCGCAACACGACGGCAGCCTGCGCGATCTCTTCCAGATCGGCGAGGCTCGCCTCGATCTCGCCCAGTTCCACGCGGAAGCCACGGATCTTCACCTGATCGTCGATCCGTCCACGAAACACGATCGCACGCTGGCCATCGTCCGCAGTGTCGATCCGCACGGCATCGCCCGAGCGATAGAGTTTGGGATCGTCGCCATTGCTGGCGAAGGGATTGGCGATGAATTTTTGTGCCGTCAGGGTTTCACGCTGGAGATAGCCTTGAGCGACGCCCGGGCCACCGATCAGCAATTCGCCCTCCTCGCCATCGGGGAGAAGGTTCAGTGATTCGTCTGTGACATAGCAGGTGTAATTCGGCAGCGGGCCGCCGATGGTGATCTCCTCGCCAGGAAAGATTTCCGCCACGGTTGCGACAACCGTGGCTTCTGTCGGGCCATAGGAGTTGAAGACGTGCCGTCCGGGGCGGCACCAGCGGGTGGCGATCGCCGGGGGACAGGCTTCGCCGCCGAGAATGATCAGCCGCAGGGTTTGAACGTCGCGGGGCAGCAGGCTGAGGAGGGTCGGCACGGTGTCGAGAACGGTGACGCCGTTCGACTCCATCAGATCCGGCAGCTTATCGACCTCGCCCATCATTTGCGGCGTAGCCACGAAGAGGCTCGCGCCGACGAGATAGGGGATCCAGATTTCCTCCATCGACAGATCGAAGGCGACGGAGGCACCCTGAAACACCCGGTCGGCGGCGGTCAGGCCATAGATCTCATTGGCCGAGCGTAAATAATGGCAGATGTTGCTGCCCTTGATCACAATGCCCTTGGGCGTGCCGGTCGAGCCGGACGTATAGATGAGATAGGCGGGATGGTCGGGCGTCGCGCCGAGCGCGCGGGCATCGATCCGGGCAAGAGTTTTGCCGGCGGCCAGTGTCGCGATGAGTTTCGCGGGCGTCACGACCGGGCAAGGGATCGGCTCATGAGAGAGCGCCGCATCGAGTTTCGGGAAAAAAGCCTCGGCCGTGAGCAGTGCAAAAGCCTCGGCATCGCCGAGGCAGACGCTGACCCGGTCGACTGGCGCATCGGCATCGAAGGGCAGCCAGGCCGCGCCTGTCTTGGCAACGGCGATCTGGGAGACGAGAAGCTCATGGCCGCGTGGCATCCACAGGCCAATGATTCCGCCTGGCCTTAGACCTTGTGCAACGAGGCCTTGCGCCAGAATCTCCGCCTTGGCGTCGAGTTCCGCATAGGTCAGTGTCCCTGCCTCGGTGACCATGGCAATGCTTGAAGGCTGTGCCGCGACCGTTCGTGCAAAGATTTCCGTCAGCAATTCGTCCCGGACGAGATCCGGACGGCAGGCTCCAAGCAGAATACCCTCATGGGCCATTTCGAGACTTTTGTCCGTGGAAGGCAGGGAGGAGACGGCGGAAGTTCGCGCCATTGGAAATCCTGTGCGAAATCGGCGGCCCCGGAAAGCGAGGGGAAAGAAACTGTTTGGGGCGCGTCAGAAGGTGCCATTCAAGCACACGCTATAGCAGATATTCATCCACTTTAGACGGTCAGGCTGAAAAGAGCCTGAATCGAAAGAAAGGGATCTGCATGGCCGCCTTAAGGCAGGATGGTTTCGGGCGCCGGATTTGTCGAGGCGCGATCGATGGTGATGATGGGGCTTGAGACGCGACCCATCTTTATAAAGCGCCGGTAAATCATCGAGACTTGGTGAATCTCGACTGATCAATCTCGTTGATCACAAGCGATCGTGATCAACGCAGGCGGAAACCGGTACCATGGGACCCAAGGAGATGAGACCAATCAAGTCGCTATCGAGGCCCGACGATGCGCCCCCCAAGGCGCATCCGGATTTTTGGCGGGATTTCGTGGAGGCTTTCTTGGCCATTGATCACGGGATCAGGCTTGCGCCTCCTCGGCCACAATTTTGGTGCCGTTATTCCTTGCCGACGACGCCGATATCGGGAGCCAGAGGGTTTTTCATGCCGACGACATGATAGCCGGCATCGACATGGAGAATCTCGCCGGTAATGCCGCGTGCCAGCGGCGAGACGAGAAAGGCTGCGCTTTCTCCGACTTCCTCAATGGTCACCGTCCGCCGCAGAGGCGCGTTATATTCGTTCCATTTCAAAATATAGCGGAAGTCGCCGATACCGGAGGCCGCGAGGGTTTTGATGGGGCCGGCCGAAATGGCATTGATGCGGATGTTCTTTTCGCCGAGATCCGCGGCGAGATAGAGCACGCTGGCCTCGAGCGCCGCTTTGGCGACACCCATGACATTATAATGCGGCATCCATTTCTCGGCACCGTAATAGGTCAGGGTCAGCATGGCCCCCCCATCCGGCATCAGCTTTTCGGCGCGTTGTGCGACTGCCGTGAAGGAATAGCACGAGATGAGCAGCGTGTTCGAGAAATTCTCAGCCGTCGTATCGACATAGCGGCCGGTCAGCTGATCCTTGTCGGAAAAGGCGATACAATGGACGATGAAATCGATCGTTCCCCAGGTCTTTTCGAGCGTCTCGAAAATCGCATCGAGTGTCGCGGTATCGGTCACGTCGCAATGGCCGACCAAGAGCGCATCAAGCTCTTTGGCGAGAGGACGTACGCGTTTTTCAAGCGACTCGCCCTGATAGGTAAAGGCCAGTTCGGCTCCGGCGCTATGCAGCGCCTTGGCGATGCCCCAGGCAATTGAGCGATTGTTCGCCACTCCCATGACGAGACCGCGTTTGCCGGTGAGAAAACCAGGGGTGATTTGGGCAGGCGTCAGACTTTCCGGTTGCGTCATTCGTTATGAACCAGGCACGGGCAAGAAGGCCGAGAAGATGAAATGCGAACCATGGAACGGCCGCTCTATGAGCCGCGTTTAAGGGCTATGCGGCTTTAGCGCAAGGTTGACGAAAAAGCCACGGTTCGTAAATCGCATTCTGGAGCGTGGCCCTTGCCGTGAAATGGGCCTTCGCCGGTACCAAATGCGGTGGCGTCGACTTTGCCGTCGCTCATTGTTTTTGCAACGATTGAAGGATGACCAAAATATAAGTCGATTCGCCAGCCGGATTTTGCATAATTCGCTCCGCGAAAAACGATGGATGCGGCCATTCTGTCCATTGGCTGAGGAGTGTGACAGTGGAGGCGGGAGAAACGCTCAAACCATGGATTCCGCGGCTGCGGCGCTATGCGCGCGCCTTTTTAAATGGGACGCCGGGAAGCAGTGAAGCGGCGGACTCCTTCGTTCACGCGACTTTATTGCGGGCGCGGGAAATGCGGCTACAGGTTTCCGCTGAGAATGGGCTGCCGCTATTCGGTCTGTTGACGCAATTGTGCCGCGAGGGCGCGCAGCAGAAGATCAGTCAAAAATCTCCCGCACAGTTTCAGGCTCGGCCAGTCGTGCAGCCGCCCCTTTGGGGTGTCGCGGCGCCTGATAATGCTCACAATGCTTTTGGCCAGTCGCGTTCGCACGAGGGGTTTGCGGCTGCCCTCAGCGCATTGAAGAGCGAGGAACGGGAAGCTCTTCTTCTGGTCGTCGTGGAGGGCTTCTCCTATGCGGAAGTCGCCCATATCCTGCGTATTTCCCGCACAGTGCTGCTGACGCGACTCAGGCAGGCGCGCGCCATTTTCAAGGAATGCGGCTTTTCTCCGGCTCCGGCTAAACCTTCCCGTCCATCCTATCTCCGGGTTGTAAAATAAAACAGCATCAACCCTTCGTACGACGCATATTCCTCCCCCCGGCAGCAGGCAGGAAAAATCATGCTGCACCGTCCCCCCGGTATTCATGAAGATGAATTGCATGCTCTCGCTGACGATCATCTCGATTCGCGGCGGCGGGAAGCCGTTCTCCTATTCTTGCAGGAGGTGCCGGATGCGAAAGCGCGGGTGGAAAGCTGGCGCGCCCAGAACGACGCGCTTCGTGCGGCATTCTCGAGAGTCGGGAATGAACCCATACCCCTCTCCTTGAGCCTCGCGGCTCAAATGCCGGCCGATGCGCCTTCCTTTTCCGTCCAGAATGCTCTGCCCTCGGCCTCAAACTTCCGGCAAAGGTTGAGTATGGCGTTTGCTTTTGCTCTCGGCGGTCTATCGATTTTGGCAATCACCTTTCTGGTCGATTTCATGATGCACGCCGGTCCGATCAGTTTCGGTCATGAGGAGGGAAGTCCCGCCCGGCAGCTCTCGGAATGGACGGCCTTTCTTGCCAGAGCCAAGACCGCTTATGCATCGTCGATCCCATCGGAGGCTGGCCGAACGGCAGCGGTGCCACGCCACTCAGTGTCCGGACAAGGGCTCTTCCTGCCGCATCTGGCAGCGGACGGGCTCGGATCTGCGAGCGTCAAGATCCTTCCCGGACTTTCGGCTCCGCTGGCCTGTCTCGTCTATAGCCGCGCGATTAAGGGTTCGTTTGCGCTCTGCGCCGAACATGCCGGTACTGGTACGGTCTCCCCGTCTGCTATTGCAACGGTTCAGGACGAAAATGAATTGAAGGAAGGATCGACAACGATTCTCTCCTGGCGTCAGGGTTCTATTCGTTACGCCCTGCTGGGATCCCTCCCGACTGCCGATTTACGGCGACTTGCCGATCAGGCGCGTGCCGATATTGCTTCCTTCGCGGATTAGGGCGTCGGATTTCCGGATTTTCCATTCTTGTTTTTCTTCTCCGGCGCACGTCGTTTCTCCTGACTCACGGCGTGGCAATCAGTGTCGCAAGCGAAGCTTGGCATGTCTTTGGTGATTACAGAGCCTATATCTTGTCAGCCCGATAATTTCGGTCATTTTCAACCGTGATGTAATTCAACTCAATGACATCAATTCAAAATGCCAGGGCCAAGTCTCTCTGATAACGAATGATTGCGCGTGGAAAAGTCTCACGCAAAAGCTGTATTCTTGATCTGAGCAAGTGGATCAGGCGATGAGTGGAGAGAAGATTGTTCTCGACGAAGCCAATCGTCGTAAGTGCTATCGTTGGGGAGAGGGAGTTGGAAGCCCCGATCATCAATTGAGAATCCTGGCATTTCGCCGGTTCGCAGTTCAAGCCATATCCATTTATTATCATTGAGATATCGTTATCTGGAAACATCGTGGTCCTGGCTTCCCCAAAAGGAAATGATTCCCATACTAGCGGTTTAATTCGGTGCAGAGTTTTTGTTCCCTGCCATTTCAAACGAACCGCCATGGCCATGTGGCGCATTGGCTTCCGCCTCTCCGAGTAAGCCGTCAGCGCTTCGGATTGAGGGGACGATGAATATCGGTGCCGGCCATTAGCAGCAGTCTCATATAACAAACATACATCAGCCTCTCTGATAGGGGGTTAACCATATGCGGTGGAAAGCCGATTTCGTTTCAGACGACGAAAGACACCGCTGATTTTCCGGGTTTGCCCCGTCTCTTACTGTATTGTTGGTTATATTTTCCCACGAAATTCCAGTCCGGAGATCTGTGAATTTCGCGGAGGGATCGGATTCGCTCGTCATGTTATCAATCAGCATATCACGAAAATCTATCTGTCTAGATTAGACTGCCAAAGAATAGATAAAAATACAGTAATATCAATAAGTTAATTAAAATTTAAAAATTATTTTAGCAAATGATGTGGTTGTTTTATATTCCGTATAGTACGCGGATACTATGGAGGTGTATGACCACTATTCTGTAATTTAGAGTACAAAGCCATGCGTATGTATGGGGGCATTTCCGTACTCAAGAGTTCGATTTTCTGCAGTGCAAAAAAATGCCCCGAGCTGCGCCGATTTTTATAACATATTGAAATGATGTTGATTGTTGTTCTGTTGCCAAGGTATGCGGGGCTTACTTTGGTGGTAAAATTACAAATACATGCCCGATATCGATAAAATGCGCTTGATCTATGGCCGGGCCGGAGATATCGTGAGGTCGATAGTTGATTGCATACTATCTCTTGTGTTGATTGATGTCTTGCCTGTATTTTTATTCTAGTCGGCATTGATATTGCGCTGACGTATAGATTGACGAAATTGCGTTATTGGGCTGTCGGGTTCCGGTAATGTGCTATTTTCTGAAATAAAATAATTACTTGTGACTTGACCCTCTCATTGAGCATAGGAGCTGCATACTCATTGTATGCTTCGCATCGGGCGCACTGCGTCCGCTGACCGGCGATCTATGTCCGAATGAGTCTGTTTTGGGTCAATCTAACGAACGATGGATGTTTTACGTAGCTCCTAGCGACGCGCGAATAATGGCGGTCGCTTGCCAGAGAGTTCGAGCTTCCGGCATCCAGTCATCGTTGATGAGATAATTCGTGTGATTGAAACGAGTCTGTTTGGAATTTGTGTGTGCGATTATGAAGTTGCTTGATTTTGGATGGATCGCTGTGTATGACAAAATAATGCGACGATTAGTCGCGTAATCATTGAAATGATTGTTTAAGTGTGGGCTGAATTTAATTTCTGGTGTGGCCGTATTTCGGCGGCATCGTCGTCAATCGGTTAGTCGTTTCGTGGTTCTCTTTTCGTTTCCATTGAATATTATTTTGCTATTATTGAAGTAGTATGGATATTTTCGGTGCTGTTTCTTTGTTTTAGATAGATTTTTGTTTTTCTAAGCGATTTTAAACTGATTTTTGATCAATAATTCGAGATGTTGATGGGGGAATTTCTGAATAGTGAGAAAAGTCCAGAATGGCTCGCATGCTAATCATGAAGATATGACAGTATAGTGAAGGTTTCGCCTGATCTGGCCGGGTTCGCTTTGCCTTGCCTTATGTCTCATACGTCATAAGTATCTGAGAAATAATGAGAAACTGTTTTCTTTGAGGGGAAGGCTTCGGGGCGGGGTTTCTTCGCGTGAATAAGTCGCTTCGAACGTCTGGCAGGTGGTTTTATGGCTCAGGTAGTGAGTTTTGCGGACCGTTCTTGGAAAAGTTGCGGCTTTTGAATGGGCTGTGGCTCGATCTTAACGCTGGCGATCTTCCTTTCCTTCGGATGATTGTCACATGACAGGTCTATGGGTCTATTGAAAGAATCGTTCTTGATCTCGGCGGATGTCGAGAGTAGTTGTGTCAATGTGACATATTGTCGCAAAACACTTTATAAGTGAATTTGGAGCTGCATTACATTGTTTGTTGTATTTTTCTTGCCTGCCTGAGCTGTTCTTTCGGGTCTTTTATTTTGCATTTCGTCGTGAAGATGATTTTGGCGATCGAATACAAAGAAATTGCAGGGTACGACCATCGAAAGTCGCATCAAACGGCATACCGATCATGGCGAGGCATTGCCTGCTATCGGGGACGATCGGTTTGGAGTGAGCTTGCGTTCGGTGTGTCCTCACGGAGTACGCGATATGGAAACCGTCATTGCTATTACGCCTAATCATAATGTCGATGCTCAGATCGCCATCGCTGCAACCAAGGCTGGCGGGATTGGTATTCTCGATCTGGGATTGCAGGATGATTCCGCGGCTGTTGTTTCAGCGATCGGGCGGCTCCGTGAATCGGCGAGTGTGGCTGGCCGGTGGGGAATTCGCTGGGATACGCTTGGCGCGAAGACGCGGGGTGCCGACGCTCTGGTCTCTTTGTTGCCGGAAGACGTGCCGCTGATCGTCCTTGCCGGTATCGGGCTTCATGATCTCGTAAACCAGCTGAACATTGCCCGTCAGCGCGCCGCACAGGTCTTCGTGGAAGTGTGCGATCAGGATGCTGCGCTTGCTGCCCAGGGGGCTGGTTATGACGGCCTCATTATCAAGGGGCATGAGGCCGGCGGCCATGTCGGGACGGCTGCTTCGTTCATTCTCCTGCAGGAAGTGCGCGGCCAGATCCGCATCCCCTATTGGATCCAGGGCGGCGCCAGCGAATATACCGCCGCTGCGGCAATTCTCGCCGGGGCAGCGGGTGTGGTGCTTTCCGAACAGCTCTGGCTGACCCAGGAAGGCCCCTTCTTCGCGGGCGGCCAGAAAGATCAGTGGAACCGGCTCGACGGCAGCGAGACGCTGACGATTGGCAGTGGCGGTGATTTGGTCCGTCTCTCGAGCCGCCACGGCCGCGCCAAATTGCGCGAAGTCGAGCTTGCGATCGCCCGCGGCGATGATTGGCGTGATGTGTTGCATCGGCACCTGCTCGATCGCGTCGATCCTTTGATGTTCCTCGGTCAGGATATTGCCTTTGCCGGCACGCTCGGGAGCAAATTCATCACCGTTGGCAGTGTCATAACGGCGCTCCGCGATGCCATGGAAGACGGGCTGCGGACTGCTGCCGACAACGCCTGTTTCGCGCCGGATTCCGCGCTCGCCAAGCTGCACGGTACCCGCTTCCCCATCGCCCAGGGCCCGATGACGCGGGTGAGCGATGTTGCACCTTTCGCGCGTGCGGTCGCCGAGGGCGGTGGCCTGCCATTCCTCGCGCTCGCGGCTCTGCGCGGACCGCAGGTGCGTTCGCTTTTGACCAAGGCGAAGGAGGAAATGGGCGGAAAGCCCTGGGGCGTCGGTATTCTCGGTTTCATGCCGCTCGATCTGCGCCAGGAGCAGATGGAAGCGGTCTATGAGGTCAAACCGCCCTTCGCCGTCATTGCCGGTGGCCGTCCGAGCCAGGCGAAGGAAATGGAAGAGCTCGGCATCACCGCTTATCTGCATGTGCCGTCGCCGGGGCTTCTGCGCGATTTCATCAAGAACGGCGCTCGCCGGTTCATTTTCGAAGGCAGTGAATGCGGCGGACATACGGGGCCACGCACCAGCTTCATCCTCTGGAGCTCGGCGATCGATACATTGCTCGATGCCGATATCAAGGATCCGGAAAAGGTCCAGGTTCTGTTCGCCGGCGGCATTCATGATGCGCTTTCGGCGGCCATGGTGTCCGTTATCGCCGCGCCGTTGGCGCGCCGCGGCATGAAGATCGGCATATTGATGGGCACGGCCTATCTCTTCACCGAGGAGGCGGTGCGCGCGGGGGCGATCGTCCAGGAGTTCCAGGATCAGGCCATCTCCTGCGAGGAGACGGCGGTTCTGCAATCGGGCGTCGGCAGCTACACGCGCTGTGCCAAGACCAATTTCTGCGACGATTTCGAAAAAACTCGCAATCAATTGCTGCTCGAGGTGAAATCCGAGAACGAGATCCTCATGGAGCTCGAGCTGCTCAATATCGGGCGGTTGCGCATCGCTTCGAAGGGTGTCTCGCATAATCCGAAGTCGACGGCGGCCGATCGCGCCGATCGCTATGCCGAGGTGGATGTCGAGACCCAGCGGCGCGAAGGCCTTTATATGATGGGTGAGGTGGCGCGTTTGCGCGACCGCCCGGTGACCATTGCCCAGTTGCATTCTTCCATTGCCGATGGCTCGGTGGAAATGCTGGCGGAAGTCGGCGCACGTCAGACCATTCTGGCGCCGCACAAAACGGGCTACCGGCGTCCCTCGGCCGATGAGCGTTACGAGGATATTGCCATTGTCGGCATGGCGTCCGTGCTGCCGGGTTCTAGCGACCTGCGCACCTATTGGACGAATATCATGCAATCCGTCGACTCGATCCGGGAGGTTCCGGAGGATCGTTGGCGGGTGAAGGATTTCTACGATCCCAAGCGTGGGCTCAAGGACAAGATTTATTCGCGCTGGGGCGGCTTCCTCGACGATATCGCCTTTGATCCGACGCTCTACGGCATTCCGCCGGCGAGCTTGTACAGCATCGATCCAATGCAGATTCTCGCGCTGCATGTGGCTGGCAAGGCGCTGGAAGATGCCGGGTTCGACCGTCTGCCGAAGACTCGCGAACGGACCGCGACGATTTTCGCCGTCAGCGGCATGAATGACATCGGCCAGGATTACATTTTCCGCACGCTTCTCGCGCATTACCTGCCGAAGGTTGAAGGTCTTTCCGACGAGGTCCGCGAACAGATCATTAATTCCCTCTACGACCACGCATTGCCGAAATGGACTGAGGATTCTTTCCCCGGCCTGCTCGATAATGTGGTCGCCGGGCGCGTGGCCAACCGTCTCGATCTGCGCGGTGCCAATTTCATCGTCGATGCGGCCTGTGCCGCCTCGCTCGCCGCGCTCGATGCGGGCATCCGTCAATTGCGCAGCGGCGATGCCGATGCTGTCCTCGTCGGTGCCGTTGACGGCGCCAATAATGCGACGGGCTTCATGACTTTCGCCCAGACACATGCGCTTTCACCGCGCGGGCGTTGCCGCCCGTTCGATGACACTGCCGATGGCATTGCGCTGGGCGAGGGGGTTGCCGCCGTCGTGCTGAAACGTCTGGCCGATGCCGAACGTGACGGCGACAAGATCTACGCTCTCATCAAGGGCATCGGCAGTTCGAGCGATGGCCACAACCGCAGCCTCACGGCGCCGGATTCGGCGGGCCAGGTTCGGGCGGTGGAACGGGCCTATGCAGATGCCGGCATCGATCCGGCGACGGTGACCTTGATCGAAGCCCATGGCACCGGTACGGCGCTCGGCGACAAGTCGGAAATCACCGCCATGACCACGGCCTTCGGGGCCGCCGGGGCACCGCTTCACGGTTGTGCGCTGGGCTCGGTCAAATCGATGATCGGCCATACGAAATCGACCGCGGGCCTCGCAGCTCTGGTCAAGTCCGCTCTCGCGTTGAAACAGCGGGTTCTGCCGCCGACGCTCAATGTCGAGAAGCCGACGACCCGCGTCGATTTCGCGCAATCTCCCTTCTACATCAATTCCGAGGCGAGGCCCTGGCTCGGCCTGCCGGAGGGTCAGCCGCGCCGCTGCGGCGTCAGCGCCTTCGGCTTTGGTGGCACCAATTTCCATACGGTGCTCGAGGAATATCACGGCAATTACCGTGCGAGCGATGCGCTGGATCTGAATCCTCGCACGGCGGAACTGTTTGCCTTTGGCCGCTCCAAACGGTCGGAGATCGAGCAGGCGGTCAAAGGCCTGCTGCAGGGTCTCTCGGAATCCCTGCCGATCGATTTCGCGCAGCTCGCTTATTCGGTTCATCTCGATGAAACGCGCTTCCGCCCGAAGAACGGCAATTTGATCTGCCAGCTTGCGGTGGTCGCCCATTCGCTGCCGGATCTGAAGGCGAAGCTGGAATTATTCCTGCGCGAGCCGGCGGACAAAACGACGATCAAGGCGCCGCAAGGGGTCTATTACCGCGAAGAGACACATCGCCCGGAAAGCGGCGCGGTCTGCATGCTGTTCTCCGGCCAGGGGTCGCAACGTGTCAACATGCTGCGGGAACTGATGGTCACGCGGCCGGCGCATTATGCCTTGTTCGAGAGGGCCGACGCTCTGTTGGCCGACAAGCTGCCGCATCCGCTTTCGCGCTATATCTACCCGCAACCGAGCTTCTCCAAGGAAGAGGAAGAGCTGCGGCGCAAGGAACTGAACAATACGCATGTCGCGCAGCCGGCGCTCGGCGTCATCGATCTGACGGCTTTCGACATTCTCGCCGATTTCGGCGTGCGGCCGAATTTCGTCGCCGGCCATAGCTATGGCGAATATGCGGCGGCCTGTGCAGCGGGGGTGATCTCCCGCGATGATCTGATCCGGCTTTCGGAAGTTCGCGGCCGTCTCTCCGCAGAGGCTTCGGCAGCGAATTCCGGCACGATGGCGGCGGTCAATGCCGGCGAGGCGCAGGTCAATGGGGCGATCAAGCGTCTCGGCCTCGATGTCAGCATCGCCAATCTCAATGCCCCCGATCAGACGATCATCGCTGGTTCCGCCGAGGCGATCGACAAGGCGGTGCAGGCCTTCACCAAGGAATCGGTCCGCATCAAGCCGATCCCGGTCACGGCCGCCTTCCACTGCGGGCTGATGGCCAAGGCCGGCGAGGCGTTGGCGGAGGAACTCGCCAAGGTTTCCTTCCACGCACCGAAGACGCCGCTTTACAGCAATACGACGGCTTCTCCCTATCCGGAGGAAGCGGCGGACATTCAGGCTCTGCTTGCCCGCCACATTTCCGAACCGCTGCGTTTCGTCGACGAGATTCAGAATCTCTACGATGCTGGCGCGCGGGTCTTCATCGAGGCCGGTCCCGGCCTGGTGCTGACGGGTCTTGTGGATCGCATCCTCGGCAGCCGCCCGCATGTCAGCCTCGGCGTAGACGCGCCGGAGCGCGATGGATGGCTGCAGCTCGGCCACCTGCTCGGGCAGCTGTTCACCCTCGGATTGCCGATCACCCTCGAACCCTGGTTCCAGGGCCGCGGCCTCGCGGATGTCAGCGTCAAGCAGATCCTCGCGGAGGCCCGGACGAAGGCGCAGCCAAGTTCCATGGTCTGGCGTGTCAATGGCGGACGGGCCGTGCCGTGGAACCAGACCGCCGGCGGCAAGCCGAAGCCTCCGGGAAAACCTGCAAGCTTGCCCGGCAACACTCCTGCGAGCCCGCCTGAAAGCAAGCCGGCAGCTGTTGCCTCCGCCAAGCCAACGGCGGCGGCGCAAGGTTCCGGATCGGGGCCAGTGGTGCAGAAGGCCGCCGCGACTGCCTCGCAAGGCACACAACCATCCCATTCACCGGCCGCGGCGCCTGCCGCCCAGCCATTGCAAGCCAAGGCCGCTGCTGCTGGTCCGAAGCCCTTTATCAAGACAGAGGTAAGGAAGTCTCCCGTGCCCGATCATGAACGTCCGCCGGCAAACGGCGTCCACTCACCGCCCATTTATGGGCCAGGTTTCGAGTCCCGGTTCAGCGAGGTTCAAGGGAGCCTGTCCCAGCTCATCGACCTGCAGCGCCAGCAGCAGGTGACATTGCAGCGGTTCTTTGCGTTCCAGGAAAACCTGCTCTCCGGGCAGCCAGCGCATACCAGCAATGGCAATGGGCAGGCTTATCCGACGCCTTCTCTTGAGGCTCCGCTTCATGAGGCGCCAGTCCTGACGCTGCCCCCGGTTGAATCGCAGCTGGCCGCCGCGGCAATCGCGGCACCAGCGAGAATCATCGTTCCGCCGGCGCCGGTTCTGCCGAATTTCGTCGCGCAAACGAAGACCGTGGAAGTTTCCTACGTTGCGCCGGTGCAGAACGGCGCCCCGGCCCCGGTAAAGGCTGCCGCCAATGGCGCTGCCTTGAATGGTGCGGGCAAAGCCCAGAATGGCGCAGTGGCTCCGGCCGGTTCGAATTTCCCGCCGGCCGAGCAGTTCAAGGCGGATTTGCTCGCGGCGGTTTCCGAACGCACCGGCTATACCGAGGATATGCTGGACCTCGACGCGCATATGGAAGCCGATCTTGGCATCGACTCCATCAAGCGGATCGAGATCTTCAGCAAGCTGAAGGACCAATATCCCTTCATGGACGGCCGCGCCGAGGAGACAGTCTTCGAGGAACTCGCTGGTCTCAAGACGCTCAATGCCGTGGTCGATTGGTATGACGGCCTGAGCAAGGCCGCAGGCGCGTCCTCAGGCGCAATTGCCGCGAAGAAATCCCCGGCTCCGGCCATCCTGCGTGAGGCCGAGGAATCGATCGCAATCGCGACCGCCGATCCGGCGCATCGCGCGGTCTTTCCGGCTGCAACCAATGGGGCGGCGGTTCCTGCCCTCGTGAAGGTGGGTACACCGGCGGCTTCGCTGAATTTCGCGCCGACCGAGCAGTTCAAGACCGATCTGCTTGCCGCGGTGGCGGAACGCACCGGCTATACCGAGGACATGCTGGACCTCGACGCGCATATGGAAGCCGATCTTGGCATCGACTCCATCAAGCGGATCGAGATCTTCAGCAAACTGAAGGATCAATATCCCTTCATGGACGGCCGCTCCGAAGAAACGGTTTTCGAGGAACTGGCTGGTCTCAAAACGCTCAATACGGTTGTCGAATGGTACGACAGCCTGCGTCAGTCCGCGAGCGCGCCTGAAGGAGTGCCCCCGGGAAAAAAATCCCAGACTCCGTCGTCAGTGTCCTTGCCTGAGACGACGGAGTCTGCCGAATCTGCGGCAAGGCCAGAAGAAGTGCATCGTTACACCGTCAATCCCGTGGCTGCGCCACGGGAGGGCGGACGCGAAATGGAAGGTTATCCGGCGGACCGCCTGATCCTTCTGATTGGGGACGTCCCGATTGTCGGGGCGCTCTTCCAGGACCGGCTCAAGACCGGCGGATATCTCGTACAGCAGATCGTTTCGGGATCGCAGACGCGGGTGCTCGACGCCGATCGCATCGCTGTCGATTTTTCTTCCCTGGAATCGGTCGGCAAGCTGCATGATCTCATCGCGGCAAAAGGCCAGAAGGTTGGCGCCCTGTTCAATCTCGCCGGGCTCGGCGGAGGCGGCGAGGGCGAGAGCGACAGGAATGGCGCGAGCCATCTCGACTTCGCACGCCGTCTGTTCCTGCTCCTGAAAATCTTCGAGAGCGATCTGAAGGATGCGGTCAAAGCCGGTGGCGGCTGGCTCGTCAACCTAACCGCTTTCGATGGCCAGTTCGGCTTGCGTCAGACGCGGGCTTTCCCGGCGCTCCACGCCGGGACGCTCGGTGTCGCCAAATCGGTGGCGCGGGAATGGCCCGGCGTCCGCGTGAAATGCATTGACGTCGATCTCGACATTAATCCCGATCAGCTCGTCACCGAAGTCTTGTCCGAGGCTGCTAATGCGGATGATGAGATCGAGGTCGGCTTCACGCCGCGCGAGCGCTGGAAGCTCGATCTCGGGCGGGGCGGTGCCGCGGCTGCGGATCTCTCGGCGCTGAACCTGAACAGTGACTCGGTCCTGCTGGTGACTGGCGGGGCGAATGGCATCACCGCCGATATCACCAAGGCGCTGGCGGAAAAATTCCGTCCTCGTCTCATTCTGGTCGGGCGCAGCCCGATGCCGGAAGATGAGCCTGAGACAACCCGGGAGATTGCCGATCCGCAGATGTTGAAACAGGCCTTGATCCGGGATCTCAGGGCGAAAAATCCGAAAATCACACCCGCCGAGATCAATCGCGTCTTCGCCAGAATTCTCAAGGATCGACAGATCCGCGACAATATTGGGGCAATGCGCGCGGCCGGAGCACAGGTCGAATATCACGCTCTGGATACACGTGACGGTGACGCCTTTGCCGCACTCATCGACTCCATCTATGCGCAATGGGGCCGGATCGACGGTGTGTTGCATGGCGCCGGTGTGATCGACGACAAGCCGATCCACAATAAGTCTCCGGACTCTTTCGAGACCGTGTTCTCGACGAAAGTGACGCCCGCAACTGTTCTCGTGAACAAGCTGCGGCCGGAAGGACTGAAATTTCTGGTGTTCTTCTCCTCGATCGCGGGCCGGTTCGGCAATGCGGGGCAATCCGACTACAGCGCTGCCAATGAAGTCGTGAACAAGATCGCGGGACGGCTGAGCCACGAATGGCCGCATGTTCATACGATTGCGATCAATTGGGGGCCTTGGGACGGCGGCATGGTCAATGAAGACCTCCGCAAGCTCTTCGCCAGCAGAAACATCCATCCCATACCGATTGCGGAGGGACGTCAATATTGTCTCGACGAAATCGGACGTGGCAATCACGGTAAACCTGAAATCGTCGTCTCAGCAAGTCTGCAACAATTCGCTCAACTGTCGGCGCGTCAATAGTTTGCATGACGAATGTCTTTAGGAGCACTATATATGTTTAATTCAAATCATGCCGCGCTGGCCGATTTCACGCCGATCCAGATGGCAAGCCCGACGCCGCAGGCCGTGACGCTGGAAATTTCCGCCTGGGGCTTCGCCAAGGCTTTCTGCCGCAATCAGGGCATCACGGACAAGGAAGCCTTTCAGAAGGTCCACCAGGAAGTCCGCGAGAAATTCGATAAATACGCTTTGTCGTCTTCGGTGATCAAGCGCCGGCAGCTGGTGTTCTTTCCGCGTCTGACCGACATCCAGTTCGAGAATGGCAGCTTCAAGCTGAAGGAGCCGGAGCAGGATTATCTGCAGCTGTTCGACAATTACGAAGATCTCAATCCCAAGGATCTCGGCAAACGTCATGAAAGCTATGGCCGGATCACCAATGAATGCCTGTCAACGCTCTATCAGGATGAGACGGAAGCGCCCGACGATCTTATTCATGTGACCTGTTCAGGCTATCTGGCGCCGAGCCCGGTCGAACGGATGGTGGCGAGCAAGAACTGGACGAACACCACCGTCACCCATTCCTATCATATGGGCTGCTATGGTGCCTTTCCGGCGATCAGAATGGCGCATGGCTTCCTGTCGTCGTCGCAATTCGGCGCGACGCGTCCCAAGGACCGTGTCGATATTGTGCATACGGAACTTCTGTCAGCGCATACGGGTGTTGATGAACTCAAGGCTGAAAACATCGTCACCATGACGCTGTTTGCTGATGGTTTCATCCGTTATTCGGTCGTGTCCGAAGATTCGTTGCGTCAACGCGGTGTGCATGGACTCAAGATCCTCGCTTTCAACGAGCATCTGCTGCCCAATTCCGCTGATGACATGACCTGGGTGCCGGGTTCGAACCGGTTCCACATGAGCCTGTCAGTCATGGTGCCGGTCATCATCAAGCAATGGGTGCGGCCCTTCGTCGAAAGCCTTCTGCAGCAGATCGGTCTCGATTTCGAGCAGGAGCGGCGCCGGCTCGCTTTCGCCATCCATCCCGGCGGCCCGAAGATTGTCGAGCACATCCAGGAAGCGCTGGGCCTCGTCGATGATCAGGTCGCGATCAGCAAATCGGTGTTCACCGAGAACGGCAATATGTCCTCGGCGACCGTGCCGCATATCATGAAGGCGATTGTGGAAGAGGATGGTATCCCCGTCGGCACACGCGTCGTCTGTCTCGGCTTCGGACCTGGACTTACGGCCACCGGTCTGGTTCTCGAAAAGATCTGAACGCCTGAGCATCGCTCCGCAAACAGGATTGCGTGAGCGATGCGCTCAATTTTTTGAACGTATCGAATTTCCATGAAAAGTGGCTCTGGCCACTTTTCGGTCTGATGTAGCAGACGCTCCTATTGCGAAATCGTTTAGGCCGCGAATGGCTGATCAATGAATTTACATTTTGGAGAATGCAAATGTTGAATTCGTTCCAGCCAGTGTTGACCGATTTCAGGCCCGTTGAAATGGTCAGCCCGACGCCTCAGGCGGTGGCTTTGGAATTGTCTGCCTGGGGCTTTGCCAAGGCGGCCTGCCGTCAGCAGGGCATTACCGACAAGGAAGGTTTCCAGAAGATTCATCAGGAAATCCGTGAAAAATTTGACAAATATGCCTTGTCTCCCTCGGCGATCAAGCAACGTCAGCTGGTGTTCTTTCCGCGCCTCAAAGATATTCGCTTCGAAAACGGTGAATTTCATGTCAACGAGCCGGAACATGAATATCTGCATCTTTTCGACAATTACGAGGATTTGAATCCGAAGGATATTCGCGCGCGTCATGACAGTTTCGCGAAGATTGCCGATGACAGCCTCGCTGCATTATATGGCGATGAGACGCAAGCGCCGGATGATCTCGTTCACGTGACGGGCTCCGGTTATCTGGCGCCGAGCCCCGTCGAACGGATGGTGGCTGACAGGAACTGGTTCAATACGACCGTCACACATTCCTATCATATGGGATGCTATGGCGCTTTCCCGGCCATGAAGATGGCGCATGGTTTCCTCTGCTCCTCGCAGTTCGGTACCTCGCGTCCCAAGGACCGTGTCGATATCGTGCATACGGAACTCTTGTCGGCGCATACGGGCATCGAGGGACTCAAAGCCGAAAACATCATTACCATGACGCTGTTTGCGGACAGTTTCATCCGCTATTCCGTGGTCTCCGAGGATTATTTGCGGGCGCGCAATCTCCGTGGTCTGCGGATTCTGACTCTCAACGAACATTTGATTCCCAATTCGTCCGAGGAAATGACGCTGGGGCTTTCAGGGGTCCATTTCCGCCTGACCCTGACGGTGATGGTGCCGGTAATTATCAAACAATGGATCAGGCCGTTCGTCGAAAATCTGCTGCAGCAGATCGGCATCGATTTCGAGCGGGAGAAGCGGCAGCTGGCTTTCGCCATCCATCCGGGTGGTCCGAAAATCGTCGAACATATTCAGGAAATGCTTGGTCTTGCCGACGAGCAGGTCGCTACCAGCAAAGCGGTGTTCGCCTCGCACGGCAATATGTCCTCTGCGACCGTGCCGCATATTCTGAAGGCGATTATCGAGGACGATGGCATTCCAGTTGGCACGCGCGTCGTTGCCATTGGATTTGGGCCCGGTCTGACAATCAGCGGACAAGTTCTTACAAAGATTTAAACATTAGCAGTTCGCGAGTAGGTCTCGAAGGACCAGAACGCACTGTGATCGACAATGGATTTGATGGGGTGGATCGGCTCAGCTGGTCTGTTCCAGGAGGGAGACGGAGCCATGGCCTCTCAGAATTCGGTATACGGAGCGGCTGCTTCGGAAAGGCCTTTCATCGCGCGTGTTCATGAAGTTCAGTCGAACGAGGAGCTTGAGCGGGCCTCGCTTGAACAGGTGCCGGACGAGCCCGTCGTTTCCTCGGTGCACGGCATTGCGAAGGATACGCCGGCTGTTTCCATCGGGCGAGAGGAGACTGTGTCGGGCGATTTGGCATCCGATGACACGGCGGAGGCTTCACCGTTGCCTTTCGTCGGCCGCGCCTTGCATTATGTGCCGGGGCAAAGCATCATTGTTGAGCGGCGCTTGAATCTTGCCGAAGATCTCTATCTCGCGGATCATGCCTTCATTCATGCGCCAGGGGTCAAGCCGGATTCGGCTTGCCTTCCCGTTCAGCCGATGACCGTCAGTCTGGAAGTGATGGCGGAGGCCGCCGCCTGTCTTGTTCCCGGCAACGGTTTGTTGGGGTTTGAGGATGTCAAGGCAGCGCGCTGGATCGAGCTTGCCGATACGGATAATTTGACGCTTGAGGTCAAAGCGGACGTCAAACGCTATGATGCCGAGCGTGGGGCGTGGTTCATTGCCGTTTCGGTGCGTGCCGAAGGGCAGAACTGGCCGGCGATTACCGCGACAGTGCTTTTCGGCGAGCGTTATCTCGTGGAACTGTCACCGACCTTTTCGGAACTCACCAACGCCTACCGTTATACCCACACCGGCGAGGAAATTTATGCCGACCGGCATATGTTTCATGGACCGCGTTTTCATTGTCTCGCCGGCGATATTATCATTGGTGATAATGGGCTTGTCGGCGAATTTTTGCGGCGTTCGCCGGAGGATTTGTTCCGTTCGCGACGCGATCCTCAGCTTCTTACCGATCCAGCCCTGCTCGATGCGGTCGGCCAGATCATGGGCGTCTGGGCCATGGCGAACGATCGGTATGCGTTCCCGATCGGCCTCAAGAAGCTCGAGTTCTATTGCCCGACGCCGCCGGTTGGCGCCCGTCTTCCTGTCCGGGTGGAGATCACCGAAGGCAGCGGCAAACGGATCCTCGCCAATGTCGAGGTCCAGGATGGCAGTGGCAATGTTTGGATGCGGATAGAGGAATGGGGCAGCTGGAAATTCGCCTGGGATCGCCGGCTTGTCGACTTCCGCCGTTTTCCGGATCGTTATCTGCTGGCGCGGGATGCGGGGCTGCCGGGTCTCGATGCGGAGGCAGTCGGTCTGACACTCTCGGCGGATGATTTGCAGGGTTTCGATTTTGGAATGCTGGCGCGCCATTGCCTGAGCATGGAGGAAATGCCGCATTTTCATGGCCATGCCGCGATCCCGAAGCGGCAGCAGGAATGGGTGCTCGGCCGCGCCGTGGCCAAGGATGCAGTGCGTCATTGGCTTGCCCAGCGGACCGGGTCAGCCATGCTGCATCCAGCTGCTTTCACCATTGCCAGCGATGTAAACGGGCGCCCCTTCCTAGAGGCTTTGCCGGGCGTCGGCAAAAAACCTGCGGTCAGCATTGCCCATAGCCAAAGCCGCGCAATTGCAGTGGCTTATGATGGGGATGTCGGTGTTGATATTGAAGTCATCGCCGAGCGGGACGAGAGCTTCGTGGCTGCTTTTACGACGGCATCCGAGCGTGAAATGCTCAATTCTTTTCCTTCGGAAGAACGCCCCGCCTGGGTCACCCGGTTCTGGTGCGCGAAAGAGGTTGCAGGCAAGCTTCGTGGTACAGGTGTCAATGGTGCGCCACAGACATTCGAGGTCGTCGGTGTGACGCTTGATGGCCAGATTCAGATCCGGCATCACTCGAGCTCTGAAGCCGTCGCAGTAAGGACCGCGGAAAATCAAGGTTTTATCGTCGCATATGCGAACCGGCCGCGCCCGGTGTAACCCTCGCCAGGCGTAGGTTTCTTGAATGGAGAGGATATCAAATCAACAGACTGGAAGGAGAGAAGATACGCTATATGATAACGGGTAATATCAAGAATGTGGCAGGATTCCGATTCAAAAATACTGTTCTGTGTGAAATTATTTAACATCGAACGTTGTATATGTGTAATTAATATCATTGACACGCGCCTGGTTTCAAAAAACAGTCTCCTTTATCAGATGCGTTGAAATGATGGACTGCTCTATGGAATCGAATCCGACTTTCGCCTTTGTCACCATTGGCAGCGGCTCCTATCTTGGTTCTACCGTTCGTGATCTTACCCTGGCCAATTCGCTTCATGAGCGCGGCTACAAAGTCATTATCTACTGGATGTTAGAGAATAACGCGGCGCTCGTCGCCGAAGGGATAGAACAGAGAATGCTCTGTTATGGAACGAGGTATCAATTCAAACAACCCTCTCAGCTTTTGGATCGGCTGCTGGGGCCAATGTTGTTCGCCCTTCCCAGACGTGTGCGGACAGCAGTCACCCAGAATATCCCGGGTTTCGTCGATCGTTTGTTGAGCCATCTCGTCCAATCTCTTTTTTCCCAGAATGATACGGACTCTGGTCTCGCTAAACGCCTGGCGAGATTCGCGAAGGCTGACGGTGTCTCGCATTTGATGATGAGTTTTGGAACGCTTGGTCCTCTTGCGCTCGCGGCCAAACGGCTCAGTCATCCGGGGCTCGAATATGTCCTGACGTTTCAGGGTGATGAAGAGTTTCATGCCTATGCGGTGAAGCTTGGGCTCGATGTAAATTTCCGGCGGCGGGTTGAAGAAGCTTTGCACAATTCCAGCTGGCCGGCGATTGCGATCAGCAATGATTACCGTGACCGTCTCGTCAGAGAGTTCGGGCTCGACCGGCGTTGTTTGGAGGTTATCTACAACGGCGTGGATCAGCCGGAAAATGGCGGCGTGCCGCCATTTTCCGCATTGCGGAAGATCTTTCCCGAACTCAGGGAAGACTGTCCCATCGTTACCTATGTCGGACGCCAGGAAAGCGAGAAGGGGATCGATCTTCTGCTTTATGCCGCGAAAATGCTGGCACTGCGAAACGTGGGTTTCCAACTGGTTGTTTGTGGTTCAACGGCCAAGGGGCGTGCCTATCAGCGTATTCTCGATGAACTTGCCGCGCATCTCGACATTGTCATTCACCATGCCGGCGCCATATCCACCGATGTCCGCAATACGCTTTATGCTCACAGCCGTTGTGTTGTCTATCCTTCCATCAACCGTGAGCCTTTCGGTCTTGTCGCCGTCGAGGCGATGAGCCATGGAACACCAGTTCTGGTTCCGGATCAGGGTGGGATCAGCGAAGTGATCCGGCAGGGGAGCATCGTTGGGGGGCTGACATTCAGGACGTGGGACAGCGCCGATCTTGCGGCGCAGCTGGAGCGTCTCCTGACCGACGATGTTTTGTACGCAAAACTCGCTGGCGATGCAAAAAATGTGGCGGCACAATTCAGTTCCGTTCAAATGACGAATGATATTTTGGCTCACCTTGGTTTGTCGCCTGGCAAAGACAGCCAAGAGACGATACGTAAAGTCGCATAACCATGAAATGGTGTATGGTCGATGCAATGACACAGGATAGTCGGTGCCGGACCCCGTGCACGGGGGCATGGCTCGAAAAAAGGGAGGCATCGCCATGCGAGTGATGAGCGCGGTGGCCTGGCATCATCCGGATGTAAGGCCAAAGGTCCATAAGAAAAACGATGATGGCCTGGCGGCTCATCAAATCATTCTCCGATGCGTCGGTAGACGCAGGGGGCCAAGGCGGAAGAATGGTTTTGTCGCGATTGGAAGGAACCGTATGATCCCGGACGTGCAAGTGGCGAGGCGGATCGTCGGCGAAAACAGGATCAACCTCGCGGAGGCGCGCGCATGTCTTCGGTGAACAGCCTGGGCCAATTGACGGAAGGTGTCCGGCGCCCGACGACGGCGGCGCATGGCCAGTCCGGTTTGACGCTGCTCATCGCGTGGCGCAATCTTGTTCATGACCGCGTAAGATTTGCCGTCACGCTCGTCGGTATTGCCTTTTCGACGGTGCTGATGGGCATTCAGCTCGGCATGTTGCTGAATTTCATGCATACGACGTCGACGATCGTCGATCATGCCAATGCCGATCTCTGGATCGCGGTGCAGGGCGTGCGCAGCGTTGATTTGGCTACACCCATCGAGGAGAGGCGGCGTTTTCAGGCGCTTTCCGTTCCAGGTGTTGCCGCCGCTGAATCCATGCTCCTGCAATTCGGTTCGTGGAAACGCAACAATGGCGTTCGCGAACTCGTTCTCAATATCGGGGTGGAGCCTTTCGCCGAAATGGGACTGGTGCCCGACATGGTTCCCGATGTCGACATTCATGATGCCTTGTCGGTGCCGAATGGCGTCATTATCGATCGTCTCTATGCCGATAAACTCGGCGTGCATTCGCTCGGCCAGACGGTCGAGATCAATGATCACCGCGCCCGCGTCGTCGGCTTCACCAATGGAATCCGGACCTTCACCCAGGCCCCCTATGTTTTTACGACGCTGAAAAACGCGCGCCATTTCACCAATCGAAGTGAAAATGACATCACTTATGTGCTAATCAGGGTCAAGGATGGCTTTTCGAAAGAGGAAGTCGCGAGGGAACTGAAGCGGCGTATGCCGGATGTCGATGTCCTCAATACCGATGAATTCTCCTTCAAAAGTCGATGGTACTGGCTGTTCACCACGGGTGCCGGCATTACGCTCGTGAGTTCTTCCCTGCTTGCGCTCATGGTTGGCGTCGTGATCGTGGCGCAGACCCTTTATGCAAGCACACTCGACCGCCTGCCGGAATATGCCGTCGTCCGCGCGATGGGTGGGCCAAGTTCCTATCTTTACAAGATCGTCATCAAACAGGCGATCATCGGCGGTGTGATCGGCGGCGTGGTCGGTATTACAATCGTGCTTGTGCTTGCCTATATCTCTCGTGACAGCAGCTCGCCGCCGCAAGTGCCGTTCTGGCTGGCTTCAAGCATCGGTATCGTCACTATTCTCATGTGTATTTGCGCCTCCCTGGTGTCGCTGAAAAAGGTCATGTCGATTGACCCGGTAAAGGTGTTCCGATGAACCAGCCCGTCGTCGCCGCGTCCGGCATCACGCATTCCTTCGGTTCCGGAGCCAATCGGTCCACCGTGCTGCATGACATCTCACTTGAGGTCCGTGCCGGCGAGGTGCTGATGCTCATGGGACCGTCCGGAAGCGGCAAGACCACTCTGCTCAATATCATCGGCTGCCTGCTCCAGCCGACAGAAGGCACTGTCCGTCTCCATGGTCAGGCCGTCCATCAGCTTAATATTGAAAAGCTCGCGGCGCTGCGGCTGCAGCATTTCGGCTTCGTATTTCAGTCGCATAATCTTTTTCCGGTTCTCACGGCCACGGAAAATGTCATGGTCGCGCTTGATCTTCTCGGTGTTAAGCGCAGTATTGCCCACGAGCGCGCGCGTGAACTTCTGGCGCTCGTAGGACTTGGTCATCGGCTCGATAATTATCCGGCGCAATTGAGTATCGGGCAAAAACAGCGCGTCGCCATTGCGCGGGCGCTTGCCGCCGATCCGCCGATCCTGATGGCCGATGAACCGACGGCCTCTCTCGATTCCGAAACCGGCCTCAAGGCCATCGAATTTTTCAGAATGCTGGCGCACCACCAGCATCGAGCCGTCGTCATCGTGACCCATGATCCGCGCATCTTCCATTTCGCAGACCGGGTCGTGCACATCGAGGACGGACGCATCGGCAAACATGAAATCGTGACTCATGAACCGGCCAGCCTAACGATGGGAGACGCGTGATGAAAACCTCTTGGCGCAAGATCGCGCTGCTCGCCAGCCTCGTCTGTATTGGCGGCTTGGGAGCGACAATTCTGTTTGGATCGATGCACCAAAGCATCGCTCAGGATCAACTGGCGAATGATAATATGCCGCGCAAGCCTCTGGCGGCGGCGCCCGGCCTCGTCGAACCGGTCAGCGAAGAACGCGAGGTCGGTTCGCAGGTGATCGGCGTCATCAAGGAAATGCGTGTCGACGAAAATGATGAGGTTCGTGAAAACCAGATCATTGCCGTCATCGAAAATGCGGAACAGATTGCCCGCGTGAACTCTGCAAAGGCGCAACTGGCCTTACGGCAGGCTGAACTGGAACGTGCCATCAACGGTCCTCGTAGCGAGGAAATCAAGGAAGCGCGTGCCGCTCTGACGGAAGCGGAGGCCAATCTTCAACTCGCCCGCAATGAATATCAGCGCCGGCTTCCGCTTGCGAAGACAGGTGTCTCGACACAAGCAGCGCTCGATCTCGCGACCTCGAATCTGAACGCGGGCGAAGCCCACCGTGTCATGATGAAGGAAAGACTGGCTCTGCTTGAAACCGGGACACGCCCGGAGGATATTGCGGCGGCGAAAGCGCAGGTCCAGCTTGCTCAGGCCGATGTCGATCTGGCCCAGGCGCTTCTCGACAAGACCATTGTCCGCTCTCCGGTTGCGGGAACGGTCCTGCGACGGATACGGATCGCCGGTGAACCCGTCACCAACCTGCCGCCGACGCCGATCGCGATCATCGGCAATATACGTGGCCTGCGTGTGCGGGCAGAGGTCGATGAAACAGATGTGAGTCAGGCTCGGGTCGGACAGCGCGTCGAAATCACGGCTGATGCCTTCCCCAATAAGAAATTCGGCGGCACTGTCTATCGCGTCTCTTCACGCATGGGTGGCAAACAGATCGTCACCGGACGTTCGGGTGACCGTCTCGACAATAAAGTCCTTCAGGTATTGATCGATCTTGATGCCGGCGTCATTTTGCCGATTGGTCTGCGTGTGGATGTGTTTTTCCTTGGCGGTCCCAGTTTCGCGCAAGCGCGTCCGACACATGGCGCTGTCCCGTAAAGCGTTTTGGATATATCCAGAAACGCTCCACTCAAAAACAAGAGCATCATGAATTGTTTCATTTGAAGATGTGATGCTCTCCGTTGGGATTCTGGCTGTCGTGACGGTCCTTTTTCGGGGCTTGGTCTGTATTTAGTATTGCGGCTTGGCGGCATGCAGTGTCACTGCGGGCGGTAATCGTCTTGCGGCATTCGTTTACAGTTATTGGGTGCCCAACGGTTCGCCAGGCCGAAGGATGAAGCATGCCTGCATGCCTTTGGATGTTCTGGAATGAGATATTTGATTAAATAATAATATTTTTGAATGCTTATAATAAGGATGTGATGTCGGTGAGGGCGGGAATCCTGTTAGGGGCAGGGAACGTCTGGCCGCCGTCGGGTTGGAATTGAGAGCGCTCGCAAAAAAAAAGACGATCGTGTGCCTGATCGCGCTGGTCTGATTGAATATAGCTGTTTGATGCTCGAAGGATCCCGAAGTTGGATAATCGTGAGCATCTTGTACACGATGCTTCTGTTTGATGTTTATGGATGTCGACACAAATAATTTGTGCTATTTTAAGTTTGGAAGTTGTCGAAACTTTGATTTACAATTGTAGGTTTGTTGGTGTCCCCATTTTCGTGGCGTAGCCTCTGCGGATTACGAGGAATATCATCTATCCTGAAATGGCTCACGTCCGCGGGTCCGGTGTTCTCGCCTGACCTCATTGACCTTGATCGTCGGGATCAATGAGTTTCGGTATCGAATGAACTATCTTGGCAATAGTCTTTTCAAAATGTGTGTTTTCTTGGTTCCTGTTTGTTCTATCGCTTTTTTGAAATGCAGGACCTGTAACGCGGCTGGCGAGACTTGAGGGGACGTTGACGATCGCCGCGTTGCCTGGTGCAGGGGTGAAGGGGTTTTTCATGTTCAACAAGATTTTGATCGCCAATCGCGGCGAAATTGCGCTGCGGGTTCTGCGTGCGGCGCGGGAACTTGGTATCGCGACTGTCGCGGTGCATTCGACGGCCGATGCGGAAGCCATGCATGTCAAGCTTGCCGACGAATCTGTATGTCTTGGTCCGGCGCCCGCCCGTGAATCCTATCTGAATATCCCGGCGATCATCGCCGCCTGCGAGATAACCGGGGCCGATGCGGTTCATCCAGGTTATGGTTTTCTTTCCGAGAATGCGCATTTTGCGGACATTCTTGCGGCGCATAAGATTGCCTTCATCGGGCCAAAGGCTGAGCATATCCGTATCATGGGTGACAAGATTGCCGCGAAACGGACGGCGATCGAGCTTGGTATTCCTTGTGTGCCGGGTTCCAAGGGCGCTCTCAGCGACCCCGCTGAAGCCATGCGGATCGCGGAAGAGATTGGTTTTCCGGTGCTCGTGAAGGCGGCGGCCGGAGGCGGCGGACGCGGCATGAAGGTCGCCCATACGCGTGAAGATTTCGCCGATGCGGTGGCGACTGCCTCGCGGGAAGCGCAAGCGGCTTTCGGCGATGGCTCCGTCTATCTCGAAAAGTATCTCGATAATCCACGCCATATCGAAATCCAGGTTTTGGGCGACGGGCTAGGCAATGCGATCCATCTTGGTGAACGCGATTGCTCGATCCAGCGGCGCCATCAGAAAGTGTGGGAGGAAGGTCCTTCTCCTGTCCTTGATCAGGATCAGCGCGACGAAATCTCCGAGATCTGCGCGAATGCGATGCGCAAGCTGCATTATTTGGGCGTCGGCACAATCGAATTTCTCTATAAGGATGGCCGGTTCTATTTCATCGAGATGAATACGCGCATCCAGGTCGAGCATCCGGTAACGGAGATGATCACCGGGTGCGATCTCGTCAATGAACAGATCAAGGTCGCAGCCGGGCATCCTCTCTCGATCAAACAGGATCAAGTCATCGTTCGCGGTCATGCAATTGAATGCCGTATCAATGCCGAGGATCCGAGTACATTCATTCCGTCACCTGGCAGGATCGAGCGTTATCATACGCCGGGCGGACTTGGCATCCGTGTCGATAGTGCCGCTTATTCGGGATATAAAATCCCGCCGGTCTATGATTCATTGATCGGCAAGCTGATCGTTTACGGGCCCAATCGCAAGGAAGCCCTGATGCGTCTGCGGCGCGCGCTCGATGAATTTATCGTCGACGGGATCAAGACCACGATTCCGCTGTTTCGGACCCTGGTGAATAATGACGATATCAAAAGCGGGATCTATTCCATTCATTGGCTGGAATCCTTCCTCGCTGCTATGGCGGAGGAGGTCGCCCTCGTGACAGCGCCGGCGCTGAGCGAGAGCAAGGAACCGACGCCATCCTGATGATGATCATATGGTCTCCAAGATGAGTCGTTTGGAAGAATTGTCAAACGACTCATCGTTCCCGTCATGTATCAGGCCGAAAACCAACGGTTTTCGGCCTGAATTTTTGAGTCATACCGAGCCGCTTTGATCGGCATTGGTCTTCCGATCGCGTCGCCCGTTTGAAACGCTTTCAGGGGAATGGGGGGAACCCTCCGATCAGACGATATGTGTCTTGTAAGGATTATCTGCCGACCCCAAGCACAGGGCCTATGTCACTCCGCGACGCCGTGGCTCGCCAGTTGTTTCAGGGCGATCTCGCGCATGGCCGTTTTCAGCAGCTTGCCGGTCGCCGTATGCGGTAGCTCATTGACGATGATGACGTCATCCGGAATGCTCCATTTCGCGACCCTATCGGTATAATGGTCGATCATATCGGCGCGTGAGAAACGCGCGCCCGGCTTGAGTTGCACGAACAGGACGGGGCGCTCTCCCCAGCGTTCATCCGGTTTTGCGACGACAGCGGCTTCCTGAATGGCTGGATGGGCGTGAGCAATGTTTTCAAGTTCGATCGAACTGATCCATTCACCACCCGACTTCACGACATCTTTGGTACGGTCGATGATCTGGACGAAACCATCAGCATCAATGGTCACGACGTCGCCGGTGTTGAACCAGCCATCGGTTTCATGCGCGGGACTTTTCGGGCTTTGGAAATAGCCCGAGGCAACCCAGGGGCCCCTGACCATCATTGCGCCGAAGCTTTTGCCATCGCGGCTCACTGGCCTGCCTTCCGGGCTGTCGACGCGAAGTTCGATTCCGAAGAGCGGACGGCCCTGTTTGGCCTGCAAGGTCAGTTTCGCATCCGCTGAGAGATCGGCATGTTTGGGCATCAGCGTTGCCGTAAGGCCAATGGGGCTCGTTTCCGTCATGCCCCAGGCATGACGCACTGTCACACCCATGGTTTCGAGGCGGTTGATCATGACCGGGGGAGGGGCCGAACCGCCGATTGCCATCCGCTTCAAGGTCGAAAAGGTCTGGTGATGGGCCTCCATCCAGTCGAGCAGTCCGAGCCAGACCGTCGGTACGCCGGCTGTGAAGGTGACGCCCTCGCTTTCGAACAGGGAATGCAGACTAGCACCGTCGAGGTTGGGGCCGGGCATCACGAGTTTGGCGCCGACCATCGGCGCGGCGAAAGGCAGGCTCCAGGCATTGACATGAAACATTGGAACGACGGGCGCGATGGTATCGGAGGCGGAAAGATTCAACACGTCCGGCAGGCTGATTGCCATGGAATGCAGCACGCTGGACCGGTGGCTGTAGAGCACGCCCTTTGGATCACCTGTGGTTCCGGATGTATAGCAGAGTCCCGAGGCTCTATTCTCGTCGAAGACCGGCCAATCGAACAGGTCGGGCTCGTCGGCGATCAGGGTTTCATAGCAGACGAGGTTGGGCAGGATTTCGGATTTGGGCATATGAGCTTCGTCGGTCAGGATGACGATCGCTTTCATTGAGGACAGGCGGTCCGCAAGCGATTCCAGAAGCGGCAGAAAGGTAAGATCTGAGAAGATGATTCTGTCACCGGCATGTTCGATGATATAGCCGATCTGTTCACGGAAGAGGCGAGGATTGATTGTATGGCAGATGAGACCCGAGCCGGAAACGCCGTAATAGAGTTCGAGGTGGCGATAGCCATTCCAGGCGAGCGTGCCGACGCGATCGCCAAATTGCAGGTCGAGCCGTTGCAAGGCATTGGCCAGCTTTTGGCTGCGTATCCAGGCATCCGCATAAGTGTATCGATGGATTGATCCCTCGACCGTGCGTGAAACGATCTCCGTGCTACCATGAAAGGTCGCGGCGTGACGCAGAATTGACGAGACGAGCAACGGGACGTTCATCATCGTGCCGAGCATGTTGTTCTCCTCCCCCTGGAGTATTTTTCCATAAAGTTGAATCGCTTGGCGATTCCATTGCTCTGAAAATACTTTATTTTTCTAATTGGAGCGTTTCCTGATATATCCGAAACGCTCGAATGCCACGTCTCTTTGATTCCGGCCTGGTGGGATCAAAGAAATCCGGCGGGAAACCGCCAACCCGCCGTTGCGGGGGGCACGTTTCAATGATCGAGTCTCGATGAGTCGTTGTCATAGAGACTTACTATAAGCGGATGAGTTCACGCACTCATAGTAGTGAGGTGTGGACTCGATGGATTGCAGATGTGATCCTCTGCAATGACCTGTTTCGAATTGTCTGATGAATGCGGAAATTGCTTGTTTTAAGCATGTGCGTAAGCGCATTCAGTTACGCAGAGGCTTGCCGGTTTCAAGCATGTGTTTGACGCGTTCGATTGTGGCCTTGGTAAACAGGAGATCGAGGAAGGCTTCGCGTTCGAGTGCGATGACTTCTTCTTCCGTTCGCGGCTTCAAGGGATCGGCGGAAGGGCCACCGGACAGGATCTCGATGAGCGCCCCACCGATCACGCGGTCGTGGGCTGTCGCACGGCCGGCGATCGCTTCGCTTTCCAGCATGTTGTGAAGGCTGGCCGCGCCCGAAGGCCCAGCCATCGGGATCAATGGCGGCTCCGGCGGTTTATAATCCTTTGCCAGCGAGAGCGCCTTTTGCTTGGCGTCGGCAAGCAGGCGGTTGCGGTTCATGGTGATGCTGTCCGAAGGCTTGAGGAAACCGAGAGTGCGGGCCTCCATGGCGCTGGATGATATTCTGGCGGGCGCGATCAGATTGAAGGCGGCGATTGCCGGCGCCACCGGCCCGCGCAGAGTGGAGGAAAAGCGCAGCATCATTTCCTTGCAGCCGCCCCAGCCAGGGATCACGCCGATGCGGGTTTCGACCAGGCCGATGGACAGTTCGGCATGTGCCTGAATGGCATCGCAATGGAGCAAGAGCTCGCAACCGCCTCCAAGCGCCAGTCCCGAGGGCGCGCCGACGACCGGGAAAGAGGCATATTTGACCGCTTGAAAGATCGCATGACCCAGGTCGAGAAAGGCGCCCATGGCTTTGGCGCCGCCTTTTTCGACCGTATCGAGAAACACTCTCAGATCCGCGCCGGCACTGAAGTTAGCGGCATCGCCGCCGATCACCAGGGCGCCGAAATTGGCGCGGCAATGCTCGAGGGTTTTGCCGATCGTCTCAAGCAGGGCGGTGTTGAAGGTGTTCATTTTCGTGCGGAATTCGAGGCAGGCGACGCCATCTCCAAGGTCGAAGAGCGTGGCGATCTCCGAGCTTTCCACCGGCTTTGCGGCGAGCCGCAGATCGGCGAGAATCACGATGCCTTCGCCGCGCTGCACTGGCTCGACGGAACCATCCGGCAAAAGATGCGTCCTCCGGCCCTTGGCGGTTGAATAGAATCCGCCTTTTTCCGATGCGAGCTTGAGATAGGCTGGAACATCGACGCCTCTGATCGAGAGCCGTTTGGCAAGCCAGCCCGCTCCGAGACGGTCGATGAGTTCGAAAGGTCCTTCCTTCCAGCCATAGCCGGTGCGCATGGCTTCATCGACGGCTTCGGGCGTATCGGCTATATCCGGCACCAGCGAAGCGGCATAGGCGAGCGTCCTTTCCATCACCGCCGCAGCATAGAGCCCGCCGGGACCTGGATGTTCCATCAAGGCGCGTGGATCGCCTTTTGCTGCCTCCAGGCTCGTGGACGTGACCTTTTTCTGCGGCCGGTAATCGCCCGTCGTGAGATCGGTCATGTCGCGGCTCTTTTTATCGGCCGAGAGGCGCGTGAAACCGCCGCCGCTTTTCCGTCCGAGCCTGTTCTCGGCGATCATGCGCGCGATCAGCGCCGGTTCGGGATCACAGTCCCTGATCGCATCATCCTCGGGAACGGCATTTTGCAGACTGCGCAAGACGGTCGGCATGAGGTCGATGCCGACGAGATCCAGCAGGCCGAAGATGCCGGTGGAAGGAATGCCGAACGGCTGGCCGATGACGGCATCGGCCTCTTCCACGTCGAGATCGAGACTGATCGCCTCGTTCTGCGCGACGACCATCCAGTAATTGCCGATCCGATTGCCGATGAAACCCGGCGTATCCTTGCAAAGGACGACGCTCTTGCCGAGTGACCGGTCGGCGAAATCCTGAAGAGTGCGGACGATCTGCGGTTTTGTCGTCTCACCGGCAACGAGTTCGAGAAGGCGCATGATGCGCGGTGGGTTGAAGAAATGGGTGATGAGGAAATCGCTGGTGAAGCGTTCCGGCAGGCCTTGTGTGAGGACGGACAGGGGAATGGTCGAGGTGTTCGACGAGACGATCGAGCCTTCCTTGCGCTCTCTGTCGATTGCGCGGTAAAGGGTCTGTTTGATCTCGGGTTTTTCCGCCACCGCCTCGATGATCCAGTCGGCATCGGTGATCAAGGCGAGATCGTCATTGACCGAGCCGGTCTTGATCGTTTCTGTGAAAGCCGGATTCATGAAACCACCAGCCTTGAGCTGGCGGGCGACGCCAGCATCCGCCAAGGCTTTGTCCCTGTCGAGCAAGACGACGCTCACGCCCGCGTTGGCAAGATGGGCTGCAATGCCGGAGCCCATGACGCCCGCGCCGATGACGGCGGCTCTGGTGATCGCCGTCATCACGCGGCCTCCAGGACGAGGGCGATCCCCTGACCGCCGCCGATACATTGGGTCGCGAGACCGTAGCGGCCCTGATCGCGCTTGAGCAGGCTCGCTGCCTTGCCGGCCAGGCGGGCGCCAGTCGCGCCGAGCGGATGGCCAAGCGCGATCGCGCCACCATCGCGGTTGAGACGTGCCGGATCGATGTCGAGTTCACGGCAGCAGGCGAGCACCTGAACGGCGAAGGCTTCGTTCATCTCGATGACATCGAGGTCGGTGGCGGTGATACCAGCTCGCTTCAACGCCTTGCGGCTTGCTTCAACCGGGCCGATGCCCATAATTTCGGGTTCGCAGCCGGAAATTGCAAAGCTGACCACGCGAGCGAGCGGTTTCAGCCCACGCCGTTTGATGAAATCTTCGGAACAGACGAGGGTTGCAGATGCTCCATCGGTCAGAGGCGAAGAATTCCCGGCGGTCACGGAGCCCTCGGCCTTGAAGACGGTTTTCAGTCCTGCCAGCTTGGTCGTGTCGGTTTCCCGTGGGCAACCGTCCTCCACAATCGCGCCAACGGGGGCGATTTCCGCCGCGAGCCGGCCGTCGGCCCGGGCCGCCAGCGATTTCTTCTGACTGGCGAGGGAATAATCATCCTGTTCTTCGCGGGAAATGCCATAGCGTTCGGCGAGATTTTCCGCCGTCAGGCCCATATTGACGAAGGTGAGCCGCCGGCCTTCCGGCCAGGATGGATTGGGAAGCGGGTTGAATCCCATCATCGGCACGCGGGACATGGATTCGACGCCACCGGCGATAAAGGCCTCGCCGGCGCCCATGGAGATCGCACCGGCGGCCATTTGAATGGCTTGCATTGAGGAACCGCACCAGCGGTTGACGGTGACACCGCCAATCGACTGCGGGAGACCGGCGGTCAGCGCCGCGCACCGGGCGATATTGAGACCCTGCTCTCCCTCGGGGAAGGCGCAGCCGAGGTTCACATCCTCGATCTCTTCGATGGCAAAGTCCATCCGTGCGGCGAGCGCGGCGATCACGCTGGCGGCAAGATCATCGGGGCGGATTCCGGCGAGCGCGCCCCTGTTCGCGGGCGCAAAGGGTGTGCGCAGATAATCGACGATATAGGCTTCAGCCATTCCCGGGTTTCCTCAGAGGGTCTGTTTCTTCGGACATCCACCTTGTCGGTGGAATGAGGCATTGCAGGCGAGCAGAAAGGAAGTAGCGGAAGCCACTGCCCGGGCACGCGGCGGAGGCTTTTCTCGCACCCTCTATCGGGCGGCCGTTTCCGGCATCGTCATTGGCAATGCCGGCCTCTCTGTTGTTTAATTTAGTACCAAACGATTGTTACACAAACAAGCGGCCGATGGCTGAAAAACCGCGCGTCTGGATACCGACGAAATGCAGAGGACTATTTCCAGAACGGACAGGTTCGCGCTAGAACCGTGCGTCCCGATTGCTCCCGCCTCGATTGTCCATCGTGCGCTAAGGCAAGACACGGTCGAGATATTGCCGAGCTGGAGCATGTTCGGATGTTTCCGAACTGCTCCACTTGGAAAATGCTCCAGGGCAATGCGGTGGAGAATGCGCAATGGTGGTGAACAAGACTTCGTCGCGGGCCAGGCCGGCGCGCCCCAGCGCCTTCGAGGACGATCTGTTCCAGAATATTGTCAACGAGCGGCACCGCGAAATCCTCGAGGTGGCGGCGGCGCTTTTCGCCGAGAAAGGCTATGCCGGAACCTCGGTGAGGGACATTGGCGAGAAAGTCGGCCTGCTTGGCGGTTCGCTCTATCACTACATCAAGTCGAAGGAATCACTCTTCGTTTGCATCCACGATATGGCGCTGCAATTGGCGGAGGATCGTATCCGGGACGCCATTGCTGAGAAGAAGGATCCCTGGGACCGGTTGGAAGCAGCATGCGTCACGATGCTGGAAATCAAGCTCGATCCGGATTCGCTGACCATGCCCATGATCAATGATTTCCAGTCGATGCCTGTCGATGTGCGCGCATCTCTGGTTGTGAAGCGCGATGCTTTCGAACGGATCTTTGTCGAATTGGTTGACGAATTGCCGCTGGCTTCCGGGCTTGATCGCGGAATCTATCGCCTGTTGTTGTTGACGCTTTTGAACAATATCGGCGGTTGGTATCATGAAGGCGGACTAACACCCGCCCAGATTGCTCGCCAGATCGTCGCAATCTTTCGACATGATCGCTGATTGCGTCACACGCCTGATCAGCGATCAGGTCGGGATCAGGGCCTTTTATATTCAGGCGTATGAATTGCGACTTGTCGCGATTGATAGTGTTCGGCGTAAGCCAACGCCCCATTAACGCCGACGGGAAACGGCAGAGAGGCAGCGGTTGCGAGCGCGAAATAGCGCCACGCAGCCGCGTACTTCGACCTCGCTCTCGGCGAAACGCTGCTGCAGCGCGTCCTTCAAGGTGGCGACACTATCCTCTCTATTCGAGAAGATCCCTTTGGCATTATAGAGATCCAGGAGCTGCTGCCCCCGTCTGGTGATGGGCACATCGCCCTGCACGATGCTTGCGCCGAACAGGACGGCGCCGGGATTCATCAAGGGCCTTACATGATCGAAGACGATGGATTTTTCGGCCATGGAGCCAGGCAGGCAATGCAGGAGATAGGTCATTCCGATGGAATCGAAGTTTGCGCCTTCAAAGGGAATGGGCCGTAGCACGTTGCGGCGATAGATTTCCGGGGCAAGATGCCGCGTGCGCCTGCCGGCGCGTTCCAGGCTGTACTCATTGATATCCATCAAAGCCAGCCGTGGATGATGCGATGGGTAACGGCAATTGGCGAGATAATAGCCGGTGCCGACGCCAACATCGAGATGGTTTGCTGTTATATTCCGATTGTAATTGTCCAGAAGATGGCGGGATGAGCAGCGCCAGGCGAAACGGTTGGAATAGGTGAGGACGAACAGATCGTAGGCCCAATTGAGCGTCCATTGTGTATAAATGGATTGTCCGGCGTGGACGTCCGCTGCTATTTCCATGGGAATTCCTCGAATGTCCTTTGATGCATCTCTCTCCTGCGCGAAGGAGAAAGCCCTTGCGGAAACGCAGGGCACAGGTTCGAGATCGGTACGATGAAGCCTCGGGCTGCGGCCTTTGGCCAGCTATGGTGCACTCCGCTGTTTCATCTATCAAAGAACATTGAAAATTCTATGTCTATTCAATTTATATAACGAACGCCAGTGGCAGGCCGGCTCCGTCGTCCAGCTTCACGCGCTGGGGACGTAGGCGAATTCCGTTCCCGCTGGTGGATGAGGGTCAGGCAGATCAGCAGTCCTGCCGACGACCATTTCGAGTGGCAATTTGCAGAAGAAAAGATCGCCGACGACGCGATCCATAGTCACTAAAGTCGGAACGCCCGGATCGGCGGTGATGAGATAATAATCGTTCCACTCGAAGCCTTCGCTTTCAAGAAGCGTAATGGCCTGGCGGAGGAGTTCGACACGTGCCGGATCGCTGATCTCGAGGAACAGGCGCCGCATGACGGTGAAATCATCGAGTTCGTAGGCCGAGATCTCGGCCTGTTTCATTCCCTCGCGTGAGACCACGGAGAAATCGAATGTGCGCCCGCAGGCTTTGGCGAAGGCGATCATGAATTGACGCAGGGTCGCTTCATTGCCCGCGCGAAATGGATGCAGCGTACACAGATCGGCCATGATCGCCGCCGCTTTGCCTGCAAATTCCACATGGGAAAGCGCGCGCCAGCTTTCGATTCCGGCGAGATTTTCCGCCATCTGGGCGAGTGCCAGAGGAATGAAGCGGCCGGTCATGTAGTCGCGGCCGCCGGGCGTCTCCATGCTGGATTCGCTGGCGATGGTGCCGTCGGAGAGTGTCACCTTTTCGTCGCGCGTGTGCCCGGCCCATTCATAGACATCCTGATAGAGATATTTGTGAATGGCCTTGAGATGGGCGCTGTCGAAATTGCCTTGAGGTCCAAGCCCGGCCGCGAGCTCGATTGCCCGCGCGGCGACATGGAGGGTTTCCTGCCGTGCCAGCGCATTGCGTGCCGTCAGGCCGAGTTTGTTCTTGAGCGTATCGCTGTCGGCAAGCGTGTAATTGGGCATGAGACCGGTATCTTTGGTGAGTGATCCCAAGGCCTGGCAGGAGGCTTTCGTCGCCACTTTCCCGCTGCGGCGGCTTTACGCCGGGGCTAGACCGTTTCGGAACGGTCCGAACGGATTCTAACAGGCTGGGCTTGCGCCTATCCACCGCCGAGAGCCGAAATATTCAGCCCCGAGAGTGGACAGAGGTTGCGATAAATCTAATTCAGGGGCGCGTCAAATTGCGGGGAATTCTTGTGATCCGCGCCGAATAGATCGCCGTGGCAGGCCGTGGCCTAAAACCTTAAAGCAGGACGGTTGACGACCCAGAGCGCGCGGGCCGATGGCGTTCTGCTTTGGAGGCAGGGCCGCTTCAGGGCAGGGCCAGAAAACGGTCGATCATTTCCCGGGCGCTGATTTCACCGCTGATATAGGCCTCGAAAAGGGCATGGCTCGCGGGGTCACGTTCCTGTCCGGCCAGAAGCACCTCGGTTTCGCCGACACGCACCTGTGCAGCACGCATGAAGATTTCTTCGTAGTTCAAAATCTCTTCGTGATCACGATACGTGGTCTCGCCGGAGGGGGCTGTTGCCACGGCGGCGGGATTGTGCTGCATGCGCGTCTTAACCTCCAATTCGGTCAGCCTGGGCGGGCGTCGGCAAATCTCTTCACCTCAGCCTATGCATTTTTGCCGCCATCTTCTGAATATCCGCTTAAGAGATTGCATTTTTTCTGAACGATTTCGGTAATAGCTTGAGGATTATGGGGAAATCCCATGCAGGAAAAGGACGGCGCGGCCGCGCCCGAAGGCCCAAATGGGGATGAGGAACGCCATCGCGCCAAAATGATCAAGCGCAAGGCGGTGCAGGACGCCGAGGTCGCGGGCAAGACGATTCTCGAAAAGGCGCTGCTCATCGTCCACACCGGCCCCGGCAAGGGGAAATCGACAGCGGCTTTCGGGCTGCTCCTGCGGGCTTTAGGGCACGGCTGGCCGGTCGGCGTCGTGCAATTCATCAAAGGTGCCTGGGATACGGGTGAGCGCCGCGCGCTCGAACGTTTCACAGATCTGGTTTCCTGGCACACGATGGGCGAGGGGTTCACCTGGGAGACGCAGGATCGTGAGCGCGATCGGGCGACGGCTCGCGCGGCCTGGGCAAAAGCCTGTGAACTCATGGCCCGGCCGGAGGTGCGGCTCATCGTCCTTGACGAGCTGAATATTGCCCTGCGCTATGATTATCTCCCGCTCGACGAGGTGCTCGCCGCCTTCGCTGCGCGGCGGAGCGATCTGCATGTCGTGGTGACCGGCCGTAACGCCAAGCCCGAACTCCTCGCCGCCGCCGATCTGGTGACGGAAATGAGCCTCGTCAAACATCCTTTCGCTGCCGGCGTGCGCGCTCAGGCGGGGATTGAATTTTGAGCGGATTTTCACACTTGCCCGTTAAGCCATTGTTGTCAAAAGCCTTGCTGGCAAAAGCGTTAATGGTGCAGGGGACGGGCTCCGATGTCGGCAAGAGCGTGATCGTCGCGGGCCTCTGCCGCGCTTATGCGCGGCGTGGCCTGCGTGTGCGCCCGTTCAAGCCGCAGAACATGTCCAACAATGCTGCCGTGACGCCGGATGGCGGCGAGATTGGCCGCGCCCAGGCCTTGCAGGCTTTGGCCTGCGGCGTGCCGCCCAGCGTGCATATGAATCCGGTTCTGTTGAAACCGCATAGCGGCACCGGCTCACAGATCATCCTGCAGGGCCGTCTCTCAGGTCAGGCGGAGGCGCGCGACTGGCAGAGCCGCAAGCGGGATTGGCTCGAGGTGGTGCTGGCGAGTTTCGCGCATTTGCGCGCCGAGGCTGATCTCGTGCTCGTCGAGGGCGCGGGCAGTGCGTCGGAGATCAATCTGCGTGCTAACGACATCGCCAATATGGGCTTTGCCCGCGCTGCCGATGTGCCGGTGATTCTCGTCGGCGATATTGATCGCGGTGGCGTCATTGCCCAGATCGCCGGGACGAAACTGGTGATTGACCCTCAGGACGCGGCAATGGTCGCCGGTTTCATCGTCAACCGCTTTCGAGGCGATCCGGCCCTCTTCGCCGAGGGCATGCGCCAGATCGAACATTTTTCCGGCTGGCCAGGGCTCGGACTGGTGCCGCATTGTCCGGCGGCGCGCGATCTGCCAGCGGAGGATGCGATGGCACTTGGCCGGCAGGCAGGAGGAGAGAGGGCAGCGAAGGCTGGGTTTAAAATATCCGTGCCGGTTCTGCCGGGAATCGCCAATTTCGACGATCTCGATCCCCTGCGGCTGGAGCCCGGCGTCGAATTGATCCTGGTGCGTCCGGGCGCGGCCTTGCCGGGTGATGCTGATCTCATCCTCCTCATCGGATCGAAGACAACGATTGCCGATCTCGAAGCCTTCCGTGCGGCGGGGTTTGCCGTCGATCTCGCGGCGCATCTGAGGCGGGGCGGGCGGGTTTTCGGCATTTGCGGTGGTTATCAGATGCTGGGCAAGGTTCTGCGCGATCCGCTCGGGCTCGAAGGGCCGCCGCGAACTGTCGAAGGGCTCGGTCTCCTCGATGTGGAGACGGATTTCGCGTCCGAGAAGAGGCTCGTCGCCGTGGAGGGTGTCAGTCTGCCGGAGGCAACGCCTTTTACCGGTTTTGAAATGCATGCGGGCCGCACGCAGGGCCCCGATTGCGCGCGTCCGCTTCTGCGTTTCGCCGATGGCCGCGAGGACGGAGCAATCTCGGCCGATGGCCGTGTCGCCGGCTGCTACGTGCATGGCTTCTTTGGCGGCGACGCGCAAAGGCGGGATTTTCTTGCGCGCTTTGGTGTCGCCGCTTCGGCGGATCTGTCATATGCGGGGCGCGTCGAGGCGGCTCTCGACGTGCTTGCCGATCATCTCGAAACCCATCTCGATCTCGACCACCTGCTCACATTTGCGCGATGATGAGACCGCAGGCAAGCAGGACCAAACCATTGAGACCGCAGGCGAGGCGATAGAGCCGCAGGGCTCGGTCGAGATCGGCACGGGTCATGAGTGCCGCCCCGGCTCCCATCGCGCCGCCGATCCATTGATCCTCGACGAGACGGCCTGCGTAAATTCTGGGGCCGCCGAGGCGGCGGCCGAGTGCGCCTGCCATGGCCGCTTCGGGCCAGCCGGCATTGGGCGAGGGATGGCCATGGGCGTCGCGCCGCAGGATTGTCCAGGCGCGGCGTCCGGAAAAGCAGGCATCGGATTGCTCCAGCAGCAAAGCCGCGCCGCAGAGAAGCCCTGCGGCGAGCCGTGCCGCTGGCCAGTTAACGAGATCGTCGAGTTTGGCGCTCGCATAGCCAAAAGCCGCATGGCGCTTCGTGCGATGGCCGATCATGCTGTCGGCGGTATTGATCGCCTTGTAGAGGCTGCCGCCGGGTAGCCCCCCGAGCATCAGCCAGAAAGCCGGCGCGACGATGCCGTCGGAAAAATTCTCGGCGAGGCTTTCGATGGCAGCCCGCAGCACGCCGGCTTCATCAAGGCCCGTCACGTCGCGGCCGACGATGCGGGCGACCATGCGGCGGCCACCTTCGAGACCCTCCGCGTCAAGGGCCGCTCCGATCGCGGCGACATGATCGTGCAGGCTCCGCTGCGCCACCAGCGTCGAGGCGCAGAGAATGAGGAGCGGAATCCCGATGGACAGGGGCAGGACGCCCCGGATGAGAAACGTCTGCAACGCCGATGAAACCAGAAAGACGATCGTGAGCAGAACAATGAGCGCGCCGAAGCCGGCTAGCCGTCTAAGGGCAAAAGAATCGCCATCGCGGTTGAAAGTTCGATCGGCAAAAGCGATGAAGGCGCCGATCCAGCTCACTGGATGACCGATGACGGCAAAGAGTCTGGGCGGGTAGCCAAATATAGCCTCGGCCGCGAGAGCCAGCGGCGCGAGAAGGCCGGACAGCGGGGCGAAGGGCGCATTGAAGAGCAGAGAAGGGGACGCAATCATCGACAGAGCGATACAGCAAGATCGGCGCGTGCGCGAAACGCTTTTGAGCGGAGAGGATTGCGCCGCCCATGAGGGACAAGATCATGGCGGTGATCTAGCTGCCGCGGCGCGGCTGTTTCCACGGGCGCCCCGGCCCTGGCTCGATCTTTCGACCGGGATCAACCCCTTCGCCTATCCCTATACGCCGCTCGCCCCTGAAATTTTCACGCGCCTGCCCGAAACCTGTACGGCGCTCGAGGCCACCGCTTGGCAGGCCTATGCTACGCCGCCCTATGCCGGGATCGTCGCCGCGCCGGGCTCGCAAGCCCTGATTCAGGCCCTGCCACGTCTGTGGGCGGCGCGCGGGAGACCGTTGCCCAGAGTTGGCATTCTGGGGCCAACCTATACCGAACATGCGGCGAACTGGCGGTCGATCGGCGCGCCAGTCGAAGAGGTGCGAGATTTCGCCGCACTCGATGCGATGGATGTCGCTGTCATCGTCAATCCTAACAATCCGGACGGGCGCCTGATCGCGGCCGACGCCCTTTGTGCTCTTGCGGCGCGACTTGCCCTGCGGAATGGGCTTCTGATTGTCGATGAAGCCTTCATGGATCTGGAGCGGTCCGAAGCCCATCTCGTCCCCCAGCTTCCCAGGGCTGGTGTCATCGTCCTGCGTTCTTTCGGCAAGACCTATGGGCTTGGCGGCCTGCGGCTCGGTTTTGCAATCACCGAGCCGGGACTCGCGGAGGATTTGCGTAGCTGGTTCGGGGCCTGGGCGGTGTCGGGGCCGGCCATTGCGATCGGCCGGCAAGCGCTTGGCGATGTGGCGTGGCGCGAAAGGACCGGCCGGCGTCTTACGGCCCAGATCGCCGTGCTCGATGGATTTTTGAAAGGCGCTGGCTTTACCATTTGCGGCGGCACGAGGCTCTTTCGCCTGACGAGCCATGCGCAGGCGGAAGTCTGGTTTCAGCGGCTTGGAGAAGCGGGGATTTATGTGCGCCGCTTTGCCAATGCGCCGAATTGGCTGCGGTTCGGCATTCCGGGAGATGATCGGTCGCTGATGCGTCTCGGTGACATTTTCGCGAAAGGGCTGTGACCGTCACTCTCTCCGGTGTTCAATGAGCTCCAATAGGCGACCTTATGTGAAGTATTCGCAAGCATTGCGGAGACAGTTTTAGAATGTTTCTATTCAATGGCTCAGGTTTATCGTGAATGTGAAAAGGAAAGCGATGAATTTTATGGTGCCGATCTGGTTATTCCTCTCCGTATCGCCTAAATAAAGAGGGATACGCTGAGCGTATTCGATGCTGACTGGCCTGAAGAATACGGGTGGAGCTGACCTGAACCCTTCAATCTTTCAGTGTCATGCAAAGTCGGAAGCAGGCTGGCGCCAGTCCGTTGGGTGCCTGCTTCGGCAATGCCCATAATGGTTTCAGAATGTCGGTTTTAAATTGCCGGTTTCCCGTTGATCTTGGCGGGATCATCCTCAAATGATCCTCCGGCCGCCGGCGTGAGTCGGTCTCTCGAATTGTTGGTTGTGGTAAGGACGGTCTCGTCGTGTGGGTACGTCTCTCGATTTCGCTTTTTCTTGTCGTTCTTTCCTGGATCGGCTTTCTGCCTGGTGCTGCCCGGGCGGAAGAGCCGCCGACTTTCGCGATTGAGTTCAATGACGGCAAGGTCACGCCGCTGCGGCTCGAGGTTCCGGCCGATCGCCGGTTTCGGATCGAGTTGAAGAATTCGGGCGTAACCCCGGCGGAATTCGAGAGCACGGAATTACGCAAGGAAAAAGTGCTCGCACCAGGAGTGGTGACGGTTCTTGTCATCAATCGGCTGGATCCGGGAGAATATCCCTTCTTTGACGATTTTCATCCCGAAGCGCCCAAGGCAGTGCTGGTGGCCAAATAACGCCGAATAAACTGATGGCACCGGGTCCAGATGGTCTGTGGTTTGCTGGCCTTGGGGCAAGGCTAGCGTGGAAGTGATGCGCTTTGTTGAGACTTGGCCCCGCAATGGCGGGGCGGTGGCTCTCTGCCGAATTTCTTGATCCCAACAGGTTGGGATCAAGAAGACCTCGTATAGGCAAACTTTCCAAAGCTTGCTTGCACATATAAATCGGGGCAGCATTGATTTTGCTTTTCAGAAGCAAGATCAATTGTGGCTTCAGTTAAGCAAGGGTGCTTGGAGCGTTTCGGATCTATCCGGAACCGTTCCGCTCGCAAATCTAGGCCGGGCTCACAGAGAGAGCCGTGTCGCTCGTCGAACCGGACAGGCAGACAATCATCCGGTGTGTGATGCTGAGGAGGGATCGAACGGCTTCTGGCGATCGTGCCGGCCGGTTCTGTCTTCCAGATTTTGAATGGGACCACCATGGCGTCGTTGAGTTCAGTCGGACGGGATCCGGTGCCGGACCAATCCACCGGCCTGTCGCATAGGCATGGGAATCTCGTGCGGCGTTATACGCATGCTTATGGCGAATGGCTGAGGCGGCATCAAAGCCTGATCCAGAAACTGCAATGGCTGGTGGTTTGTGTCTATCTTGCGCTCGTGGCCGTGCCGGCTTTTCTGCCGCTGCCGGGGCGCACCGCCTCGATGTGGAACAATCTGACCGTTTTCGCGCAATTTGCTTTCTGGGGCATCTGGTGGCCCTTCGTTCTCGTCAGCATGGTGCTGGTCGGGCGCACATGGTGCGGGGTTTTTTGTCCTGAAGGGGCGCTGACGGAGGCCGTGAGCCGGGTCGGTCTCGGGCTGGCCGTGCCGCGCTGGATCCGCTGGAAGGGCTGGCCTTTCGTCGCTTTCGTCTGCACGACGGTCTATGGCCAGATGCTCAGCATCTATCAATATCCGATGCCGGTTCTGCTGATTCTCGGCGGTTCGACGGCGGGCGCGATGGTGATCGGCTATCTTTATGGCAAGAACAAACGTGTGTGGTGCCATTATCTCTGTCCGGTCAATGGCGTGTTCGGCCTTCTGACGAAATTGGCGCCAGTCCATTTCAAGGTCGATCAGGACGCCTGGACGCGCTCACAAAAGTCCGGCGATCTTGGTGTTCATGCCGTGAATTGTGCGCCGCTCGTCGCGATCCGCACCATGCGCGGAGCGTCGGAATGTCACATGTGCGGCCGGTGCAGTGATTTTCGCGACGCCATTGCCTGCAGCCCGCGTTCTCCTGATGCGGAGATCGTGACCGTTGCTGGCGATACGCCCCGGCCGTGGGAGACGCTGCTGATCATCTTCGGGCTCATGGGTGTCGCCACCGGTGCGTTCCATTGGTCCGCGAGCCCCTGGTATATCGATATCAAACAGGCGGCGGCGACCTGGCTGATTGATCACGACATCACCTGGCCGCTCGAGATCGAGCCGCCGTGGTGGATCCTGACCCATTATCCGCAACAGAACGATACGATGACCCTGCTCGATGGGGGCGTGCTGCTCTTCTACATTTTCGCCACGGCGCTCATCCTCGGAGTAGCAATCTCACTTGGTCTGGCCTTTGCCGCTCTTTGTCTCGGCGCCACCTCGTCGGCGGATCGGTTCGCCGCACGTTTTCATCATCTCGCGCAATGCCTGATCCCGATGGCGGGCTGCGGCGTGTTTCTTGGTCTCAGCGCGACGACAGTGACCTTGCTCAAGGCGGAAGGAATGATCATCCCTTTCCTGCCGGAACTGCGTGAGGCGCTTCTTGCCGGCGCGTTCCTCTGGTGCGTGTGGCTCGCGTTTGAAGTGTCGGGCCGGCGTCTGGCGGGTGTGGTTACGAACGGCGGGCAATTGCAACCTGCCATTTTGGTCCGGCGTCTTGGCGCGACGCTCGGTGTCGCCGCTGCGGCTGCAATTGGCGTCTACAGTTGGGCGTTGATGTTCTGGATCTGGTGAGATCTACCTATCCTTCCAACCATCTCTTCTTGACGCATTATGCGGGAAACTGGCCTGTCCCCGGAGCAGGCCCCCCTTGCGCTATGAAATTTCAAGAAATTTCGAAGAGGATTTTTCAAGAAGATTTCACGGCGATCCTGTGACGGGATTTTTGTCGCTTTCGTCACAAGAAGGCTCAATATTCGAGTAAAGTGACGAATCTTGCCAGTTGTGAAGGCTTTCTGACCAAATGTTCGGCAAATATCTGTTTCGTATTTGACAAAATCAAAAGGAAGCGCAAGGTATTCGGTATCAGTCTGATATGAAACCGACTGTTTGTCAGTTCCCCTACGTAAGCCTGCGTATGGGGTTCCGTTTTCGGCCCGCTTCCATGAGATCCTACGCGCTGGTTCGCCAAAAGGTTCACCAAAGATGGTCTGAGGGCTGGCTCGCCAATCGGCCCACCGCCCTGGTTCCTGTTTTTTCATAAATCGTATGGCGCTGATCGCCATCTCTTGCGAGACCGCTCTTAGGCGCGTCGGCTCAAAACAATCAGAGCATTTTTTACGCAATGGAATCGCGAAGCGATTCACCGTCGTTGGAAAATGTTCTAGAGCGTTCTGGATATATCCGGAACGCTCGGCTCAAAACGATCTGCGGGGCGAAGTTTTGAGAGCGCGAGCAATTCCTGTCGGCCGGCGCGTCGGATCTCAATGTGCCGGAACATTGTATGCAGCCTTCGAGGCTTGGGAGTGCGCCGTCTGCGCCCCCATTGGGAGACCGCCCGATGAATGATCATACGCATGCGGAAACAGCCAAAGCAGTGCCGTCCCATCGTATCCAGCTCAGTGAAATCGCGCTTATCGGTGTTTATGAAATCTCGAAAATCCTGACGGCTCCGACGCGTCTCGAAACGACGCTCGCCAATGTCCTCAACCTTCTTTCGTCTTTCCTCCAGATGCGGCATGGCACGATCGTGCTGCTTGCCGATGACGGCGGGCCGGAGGTCGCCGTCGGTGCTGGATGGACGGAAGAGGCGATGGCCGCTCCGCAACGGTATCCCGAGCGGGCGATCGGTCAGATCGTCGCCACCGCCGTCCCGCTCGTCGTGCATAATGTCGCGGACCACGAACTTTTCGATGCGAATGACGTCGCCGCTTTGTCTTTGGGGGGCGCCAAAGTTTCCTTCATGGGCGTGCCGATCCGCGCCGGAGACCGTGTCGTCGGGACGCTGACGGTCGATCGCATCTGGGATGGAGAAAGCATCTTCCGTTTCGATTCGGATGTGCGTTTCCTCGTCATGATCGCCAATCTGATCGGCCAGACCGTCAAATTGCATCGTGTTGTCGCACGCGACCGTGATCGTCTGATTGAGGAAAGCCATCGCCTGCAAAAGGAAATCACCAAATTGCAGCCGATGCCCGCGAGCAAGGCACGCGCTTCCGGCATCATTGGGGAAAGCCCGGCGATCCGCGCCGTCCTCGACAAGATTTCCATCGTTGCGCGTTCGAACGCCACCATGTTGCTGCGCGGCGAATCCGGCACCGGCAAGGAGCTTTTTGCCCGCGCGCTGCATGAAATGTCGCCCCGCGCCTCGCATGCCTTCGTCAAGGTCAATTGCGCGGCGCTTGCCGAAAGCGTGCTCGAATCGGAATTGTTCGGCCATGAAAAGGGCGCCTTCACGGGCGCCGTGGCGACGCGCAAGGGCCGTTTCGAACTGGCCGATGGCGGAACGCTGTTCCTCGACGAGATCGGCGAAATTTCGTTGTCGTTCCAGGCCAAGCTCCTGCGCGTCCTCCAGGAGGGCGAGTTCGAGCGGGTTGGCGGTACGCGCACGATCAAGACCGATGTACGCCTCATTACCGCGACCAACAAGAATCTCGAAGAAGCCGTGCGCAACGGAGAATTCCGCGCCGACCTCTATTATCGCATCAGCGTCGTGCCGGTCATCCTGCCGCCCTTGCGCGAACGCTCCAGCGACATTCCCCTGCTCGCCGCGCGCTTTCTTGAACAATTCAATGAGGACAACGGACGCCAGCTGGTCTTCAGCAAACAGGCGATGGAAGTTCTGAAATCCTGCTATTTCCCGGGCAATGTCCGCGAACTCGAAAATTGCGTCCAGCGGACCGCGACTTTTGCCGCGGGTGAAGCCATTGTCGCCGCGGATTTTGCCTGCGGGCAGGATCAATGCCTCTCCGCGACTCTGTGGAAAGGCAAGACCACGGCGGATGCCTGGTCGAAATCGGTCGGCGGCCTTGGTCCTTTCGGCATGCCGGGGCATGCCGAACTTCCTCATCATCCCTATCAGGCCGATGCGCCGCGCCTGACGCATCCGCAAACACAGGACGGCTATGCGCCTCCGATAGCGCCGCCGCCCGGCTATGCGGGCAATGGGGCAGGGGCTGCCGCCGGCTATCCCGAGCCACATTATTATCCGCCGACCGGAACACCGCCTTATGGCAGCCATGCGCATGATGCTTCCCCACAGGGCGGCACGCCTCATGCCGTTTCCGGGGCTGGCGGCGTGTCTTCCGTGCCTCCTGCCGCTCCTTATGCGCCGCCACCGTCTATGCCGGCTCCGGTCGCGCCCTCCGCTTCCGCGCCGCAGGCCTATGACCCCAGAGAGGATTATATCGGCGTCCAGGATTCGGGTTATGGCGATACGGAACGTGCCCGTCTGCTCGAGGCTATGGAAAAAGCTGGCTGGGTGCAGGCCAAGGCGGCGCGCATCATGGGGCTCACCCCTCGCCAGATCGGCTATGCGCTGCGCAAGCACGGTATCGAGATCAAGAAATTCTAAAGAATCGTGCGGCTTCGGCCGAAAGGGACTTGGCGGGCTGTCGCGAGTCTGACATAGACCAATTCAAAATAAGAGAGGCGTCGCTTTCACACCCACCGCATTGAATGTGTTGCAAGGAAAATCAATGCATTGGTAGGTGGTATGGGATTTGCTGCCCGGGTTGCAGGTGTCTGTCCCGGTCCGCCATCATCGACGAGAGACGGTGCCGCCCAGTTTGACTTTACTTTCCAGTCGGGACGCGACCTTGTCGACTGGGTATCTTTTGTGAGGAGAATAGAGCATGTCCTACAAGATCATCGCTTCCCAGTGCACCGTCTGCGGTGCTTGCGAATTCGAATGCCCGAATGCCGCGATCTCGTTCAAGAACGAGACCTATGTCATCGACCCCAAGAAGTGCACTGAATGCGAAGGTGAGTTCGATCATCCGCAATGCGATAGCGTCTGCCCGGTTCCGCAGACCTGCGTCCCCGCGTAATTTCATTCGACGGCTCACGCCTGTTTGATATGGACGCCGGCCTGCCGCACGCATGGCCGGCGTTTTTGTGTCCGAAGATGCCCGGGAGATGATCATGGATGCGGAACAGGATCCGGCGCTCGATTGGCTCGGCCTGCCGGTCGAATGTGGCAATTGTCCGCATCGTGCCTTTCTTGAAGATGATCAGTGCCGGCCGGCGCATAGCTGCATCAAGGACAGGCGCATCAAGCATATGGATCGCTTCCTGCGCAAACATCCCGATCTCGCCGACGGCTTTCTCGATCATCCTTATTTTGAATTACGTGCTGTCGCCGCCAAACATGCCTCGCTGTTTCGGGTCGCCTCCCTGGTTAATGATCTCGAACCCGAAGTCCGGATGACCGTCGTGGCGCGCCTGCCTTATGAACGGGTCAAGCATCTCGCAGAGGATCCGGATCGGCGTGTGCGGATCGGTGTTGCCCTGAAAATGGAAGGGCAGGCGTTGATCGCTCGTTTGTCGGATTCCGACTATCATGTCCGTGTCGTGATCGTGCGCAAATTATCGCCCGATCTTTTGCCGATCGCCATGCATGATCGCGAGCCGACCGTGCGCCGCTGGGTCGCCCGGCGCATTGTCGAAAATCGGCTGGCCGATATGGCGCGCGATAAACATCCGATGGTGCGGCTCGATGTTGCCGAACGGATGGCGCCGGAGAGTCTCGGGCTTTTTGTTGATGATCCGGATTTGCGCGTGCGTTTTGTCGCGGCTGAACGGATTGGCCTCGACCAGGTCGCCCTGTTCCAGAATGATGAAGAAGAGATCATCCGCGATCTTGTCACTCAACGCTTGCGGGAGGCGGAACAAAAGGCGGGGCGCTCTGTCTTGAAGCATTTTGGCGCCTCGAAAGACGGCGTGTCACCGAGCGCCTGAACTTCTGCCGTGAAAGCTGCCCCGGGCCGTCCGCTTTATTATAGCGATGGGCCGCTGGCGCGATTGTTTGTTTGTCATCTTCGGTGATTGCTTTTCTTGTCGGCAATCTTCCAAACGCAGGAAAGTCCTGCTTTATCGCGGGGCAGTTTTGAAGGCTTTCCAGAAATAACCCGATACGCCAGGCCGCCGCGCCGCGTAATCTGGATGAAGAGCCTAAAAACACGTCATAGTCTGTTTTGTTCCCGACAAGGGCAGGGCAACGAAATTTTCTTGTCGCTGATCGTACAGACCGACACTCTTTAGAAAATCTCCACGATTCAACCGATTAGAACCCGATGCGATTAAGGGTGCTTGTGGCACGCTAGTTGCTGACTAGCATATCAGGCGATCGCGCTGGGCGTGGTCGTAAACGAGCTTATCGGCAGCGGGGGAAGAGTGCGGTGCGCGTCCCTTTTACCCGTTAGGTTCCAGCCAAAAGCGAGGTTTGAAATGGAATTGACAGATCGCGAAGTCGCTGAAGCGGCGATCAAGTCCGGCGCCGGAAACGTCGACGAAATCATGCAGAAAATGGCCGAGCACAAGGGGTGCGAGACCAACAGCGACGGCGGCAAGAAGGCGAGCTGCGGCACTGAGGCCGGTGAAAACGATCTTCCCCCGGAAATCTGGGAAAAGGTCAAGAACCATCCCTGCTACAGCGAAGAAGCGCATCATCACTACGCTCGTATGCACGTCGCGGTCGCTCCGGCCTGCAACATCCAGTGCAACTATTGCAACCGCAAATATGATTGCGCCAACGAATCCCGTCCGGGCGTCGTTTCCGAGCGTCTGACACCGGAACAGGCCGCCAAGAAGGTGCTCGCGGTTGCTTCCACCATTCCGCAGATGACCGTTCTCGGCATCGCTGGCCCGGGCGACCCACTCGCCAACCCGGAAAAGACCTTCAAGACCTTCGACCTCATCTCGAAGACCGCTCCCGACATCAAGCTCTGCCTGTCCACCAACGGTCTGACGCTGCCCGACCATGTCGAGACGATCGCCCGCTACAATGTCGATCACGTCACCATCACGGTGAATATGGTCGATCCGGAAGTCGGCGCGAAGATCTATCCCTGGATCTTCTACAAGCATAAGCGCTACACCGGCGTCGAAGCCGCTCGCATTCTCACCGAGCGTCAGATGCAGGGTCTCGAAATGCTGACGGAGCGCGGCATTCTGTCGAAGATCAACTCGGTCATGATCCCCGGCATCAATGACGAGCATCTGAAGGAAGTGAACAAGGCTGTTAAGGGCCGTGGCGCCTTCCTTCACAACATCATGCCGCTGATCTCCGCCGCCGAACACGGCACGGTCTTCGGTCTCACCGGCCAGCGTGGTCCGACGGCGCAAGAACTGAAGCGCCTGCAGGACAGCTGCGAAGGCGAGATGAACATGATGCGTCACTGCCGCCAGTGCCGCGCGGACGCCGTTGGCCTTCTCGGCGAAGACCGCAGCGCCGAGTTCACCACCGAAAAGATCATGGAGATGGACGTCAACTACGATCTTGCCACGCGTCAAGCCTATCAGGCCCGCGTCGAGGAGGAGCGTAATGCCGTCGCCGGCGCCAAGGCCAACGAGCTGCAGATCCTCGCTGGTGAAGACAGCGACATCAAGATCCTCGTCGCGGTTGCCACCAAGGGCAGCGGCCGTATCAACGAGCACTTCGGCCATGCGTCGGAATTCCAGATCTATGAGCTGAGCACCGGCAAGGGCGCCCACTTCATCGGTCACCGCCGCGTCGACCTGTACTGCCAGGGCGGTTATGGCGAGGAAGACGCTCTCGAGACCGTCATCCGCGCGATCAAGGATTGCCATGCGGTGTTTGTCGCCAAGATCGGCGGCTGCCCGAAGAAGGATCTGGCTGCTGCCGGCATCGAAGCGATCGACGAATTCGCTCACGAATTCATCGAGAAGTCGGCGATCACCTACTTCAAGCGTTACCTCGAAGGCGTCAAGGACGGCAGCATCACCCATGTCGACAAGGGTGACGCGGAAATCCGTCCCGGCGAAGTCGCGGTGGACGTTGTTAACGAAACTGTCGCTGCTGAATAATCCCTCAAGCGATCATTGTCGGGGCGCCACGGCGCCCCGACTCCTGGGACTTTCCTTGATTTTTCCAAGTCCTCTTCATGGAGTGGTGCAATGGCATTGAAAATCGCGGCCTCTTGTGTCAATTGTTCTGCCTGCGAGGCTGAATGCCCGAATGAAGCCATCAGCGCTGGTGATGGGATATATGTCATTGATCCCGCTAAATGCACTGAATGCATCGGTTTTCATGACGACCCCCAGTGCGCGCTTGTCTGCCCCATTGAAGAGACTTGCGTAATCGACGACTCTTATCCACGTTATCAGGCGGCCTGACTTATGGATGATCTCAACGTAACGATTACCCCTGCGGCTGATAAATTCGTCCGTCGTATGCTGCGTTTCGACGGCGGCCCCAGCAGCGGTCTGCGTCTTACCGTATCTCCGGGTGGTTGCTCTGGTCCTTCCGCTGAATTTGCCGTCGTCGACAAGCCTGCGGCCAATGAAACCGTACATGAGTCCAATGGCCTGCGCTTCTTTATCGACGCATCGAGCAAGGCTATTCTCCAGGGCGTGACGATGGATTTCGTCGAAACTCCCACCTCGGCCGGTTTGAAGTTCTACGATCCGAAAAACACCTCCACCTGCGGTAGCCATTCCGCGCCGAGCATGGATCTGGATCACAAACACTAAGGGTTGCTTTCATGGACATGGCGACCAGCTATGGCGAGCAGGCGCCAGTTCAGGACGTCGAGGCTCTTCTGGGTGCAGGGCTCCCGGAAGAGGCTGCGCAACATCTGAATCTTGCAGCCAGCCTCTATCACAAGGATGATGTAGCGCTCGATCACTTGCGGCAGGCGGAGCTGATTGCTCCTGGTCATCCGGCAGTTCTGATCGGCCTATACCGCTTCTATTTCTACAAAGGCCGGCTTGCTGAATGTCTTGATGTGGCGCTTGTGTGCCTTTCCGAGGCTCTGCATCATAATAATCTGTCGGAAGACTGGCGGCAGGTTCAGCGTGGTGATGCTGATTTCAGCTCCTATGATATGATGCCGCGTTTCTTTCTTTTCGTGCTGAAAGGTTATGCCTATCTCCAGATGCGCCTCGGTAACCTCGATGAGGGGCTGGAAGCGGTCATGAAGCTTCTCGATCTCGATCCGACGGACAAGATCGGTGCGACTCTCCTGCTTGAAGTTCATCAGCGGTCATTGCAGGACGAAGATGAGTGAGGCGGACGAAGCGCGCGACTGGCAGGGGCGCGAACTGAGCTGTGAGGATTGCTCCTACAAATCCTTGCAGGCCGAGGGAAAGTGCCAGCTCAAACAGGCTTGTGTGCGTGACCGCTACGCACGGCGGATTGATCGGTTCTTTAACTGGAATCCGACGCTCGCGAACGAGCATCTGAACGATCCTTTCTTCGAGGTCCGGGCGGTCGCCGCGAAACATGCGGATATTTTCCGTCTGCCGCCTCTCCTCAATGATCCGGATGAAACGGTGCGCTGGGCCGCAGCCGCCAGATTGCCCGATTCCTATATGAGCAAGTTGCGCAATGATCCGCATCGTGAAGTGCGGATCCGCGTCGTTTCCCGTCTGGACGAGGCGGGGCTTGTTTCGATGATCAATGATCCTGATTATTATGTGCGCACGATGGTTGCCAAGCGGTTGTCGCCCTCGACCTTGCCATTGATGATCAATGATCCGGAAATCGAGGTGCGCCGCACGGTTGTGCACCGGATCGATCCATCGATGCTCATGCGCATGGCGCAGGACAAGGAGCCGGCCATTCGCCTGGAGGTGGCACAAAGATTGTCTAATGAACAGCTCGTCGAACTCAAGGAGGATCCCGACTGGCGCGTGCGCTACGAGGTCGCCGAACGGATCGACGTGAGTGCTCTGGGCTCCCTCGTGGACGATCCCGATCCGCTGGTGTCGGAAATGGCGCGCCAGCGCATCAAGGATGCGGAAGAGGGCGGGCAGGGCAATGCGGGCACTGGCGAAGGGTTTCGCGCAAGCCCCTGAAGTCGGCATCCTGCCGGAAATTCGACCTTTTGTCCTTTGCGAGGAGGGCTTGAATGACCAATATCAGCCGTGACAGCGATGTAGTTGAGCTGAACGAGCCGCCGCGTTTCACCTATGGCCAGCGCGTGCGCACGAAGCGCACGGTTCGCAATGACGGCACTTATTGCGGCAAGGATGTCGGTGACATTCTCGCCAAGAAGGGTGAGGAAGGTTATGTCATGAACATAGGCACCTTCCTGCAGCAGCATTATATCTTCGGCGTCGAGTTCATTCTCACTGGCAACAAGGTCGGTATGAAGACCAGAGAGCTCGAGGCGGTGGACGACGATGATGACGCTCCCGCGCCGAAAAAGAAATCACCGACAGCCTCGACGGCAGGAGAAGAATAATGGAGCCAGGCGGCGGGTTTGCGGCGCGATTCCAATGGGGTCAGCGCGTCCGGGCGACGGAAGATCTTTATAATGACGGATCCTATCCGGATCATCCGATTGATGCGCTTCTCGTCAAGGAAGGCGATCTCGGCGAAATCGTCAATGTCGGAGTGATCAGCGAAACCAAGCGCCCGCTTTACCTCGTGGAGTTCGATGGTCAAAGACTGGTCGTCGGCTGTCTCGAGGAAGAGCTGGAGCCGGTCTGAATCCCGACATGGGGGAAAACCTGCCTGTTCAATAGGCATAGATCGAGTCGTTATCATCAAGAGCGCCTTAGCGGGCGCTCTTTTCTTTTGCGGGAATCCTTCTATCGCCTTGTTTCCACGCGACATGCCGCTTTTGGTCAATTGTCGATGGCCGGCAAATTGCATCGCTGGGAAGAATTGTTCTGGCAGATGAAATGCGCCCGCTCCCGCGAGTGGAGGGGTGCTGAGAGATGACGGGCTGGCGACATGATCTATCTCGATAATAATGCCACCACCGCCGTGGCCCCGGAAGCCATCGAGGCGATGGCGGAATGCATGCGCACGGGGCCGACCAACCCATCGAGCAAACACAAAGCTGGCGAATGCAGCAAGGAAGCAGTGATGCAGGCGCGCGGCGACGTCGCCCGTTTCCTGTCCTGCTCGCCACCGGAAGTCGTCTTCACGAGCTGCGGTACTGAATCCAACCACACGGCCATTCTGGGTGCGCTGGCTCTCAATCCTGACAAGAAACATATTGTCGCCAGCAGCGTCGAACATCCCTCCAGTCTCGAGCTCCTGCGCCATCTCGAAAAGCAGGGTATCGAGGTTTCGTATGTGCCTGTCGACAATCTGGGCCGGATCGATGCCGCCGAAGTCGCTTCACGGATTCGTCCGGACACCGCGCTGGTGACGGTGATGTGGGCGAATAATGAGACCGGCGTGATTTTCCCGATCGAGGAGATCGCCGCGATCACCAAGGAAAAAAATGTCCTGTTTCATACCGATGCTGTGCAGGCGGTCAGCAAGATTCCGGTCGATTTGAAGAAAGTGCCGGTCGATCTTCTGTCGCTCTCCGGCCACAAGCTGCATGGCCCGACAGGTATCGGTGTCCTTTTCGTGCGCAAGGGCTTGAAACTGCCGGCGCAATTGTTCGGTCATCAGGAACGCGCGCGCCGTGGTGGAACCGAGAATGTTCCCGGTATTATCGGTCTCGCGAAAGCCGCAACGCTCGCGCAGAAAGAGCTCGCCGAACAGCAGGCCTATCTTGCGGGGCTGCGTGACCGGCTCGAGGCCGGTGTGCTTGCCGCCATTGATATTGCTTCCGTCAATGGTGCGGGTGCGCCGCGTGTTGCGAATACGACAAACATTCGGTTCGGCAATCTTGAAGCTGAACTTTTACTGGAACGTCTCGACAGAGCGGGTATCTGCGCTTCGGCGGGAGCCGCCTGCACTTCCGCCGGGACGGAGCCGTCACATGTGTTGCTGGCCATGGGGGTTGACGAACGCGGCGCTTTGTCGTCGATAAGGTTCTCCCTGGGTCGTGATAATACGGTAGCGGATATTGACACGCTTCTCGAAGTGCTGCCCGGGATCGTGAACGAAGCAGCCGCGATCGCCGCCTGAGGCCTCGTGGCTGGCACACCGAACCCGAAGCATCCAGATGCTTTCGGGGTCTGTGTGATGCCTAATCAAATGCGGGGATGATTGACCGGAGCAATTCGGGCATTCTCCCGGAACCGATGCAGTGGCTTAGGAGAGTGCCATGAAAATCATGCTGCGTAAGGACGGTGCGGGTCAGCTTTCGGTCTATGTGCCGAAAAAGGACCTGGAAGAGCCGATTGTGTCGATGGAAAAGCCGGAGATGTGGGGCGGCATTGTTACGCTCGGCAATGGCTGGCAGCTCGAACTGCCCCCGGCGACCCCTGGCACGGATCTTCCTTGCACCGTCGAAGCACGCAAGCTTAACGATGATTGAGTGAGGGCATGGCCAATCTCAGCGCCGAACAATTGGTGGAAATCGAGGGCTTGCTGTCAGGGCCGGAGGCTGATCCCTCCGTCCTGCAGGATTTCCGGCAGCGGTTTCCAGGTATATCCCTGACCCGCTGCGATTCCAGCGACGTGGATGGGGAACGCCCCTACAAGGAATTTGCGTGTTTCACGCTCTACCTTGTGAATGCGCATGATCATTGCGTGACCATCACTCGCGATCCCTCCGCCGCGACGGGCATTATCGTCGTGCACAACAGGAAAAAATCATGACTGCGAACCTGATTCCCCTGTGCGATCCCGATATGTCGCAAGCGGAATTGGATGCCGTTCTCGAGGTCTTGCAGTCCGCTTCGATCAGTTCCGGCGAAGCTGTCGAGGCCTTCGAGGAAGCATTCGCGCGCTATCTCGGTCGCAAATATGCTGTTGCGACATCGAGCGGCACCATGGGGCTTATGCTGGTGCTCGATGCCTATGGGCTCGGGCCGGGGATGGAGGTGATCGCGTCGCCGCATTCCTTCCGTGAACTCGCCCATGCGATCAGCCTGCGCGGCGCTTTCCCTATTTTTGCCGATATCGATTATTGGTCGGGTTGCATGCTCCCGAACAAGGCCGAAAACAAGATCAGCGACAAGACGAAGGCGATCGTCGTCAATAATGTCAATGGACATCCCGCAGCTTGGACGGAATTTCGTGAACTTGCCGACAAATACAATTTGATCCTGATCGAGGATTCAAGCGAGGCGATCGGTTCGACCTACAAAAATGCGCTTGTCGGCACTTTTGGCGATTGTTCAGTGTTCGATTTCTCACAACCGGGCCCGCTTGTCTGCGGTCAGGGCGGTGTGGTCGTTACTGACGATATTGATGTCTATATGGCGTTGCGCCGCTATCGCAATCATCGTCTGGACGAACGTGCCTCGGTGGTCGTTGGTCGCGCGCCTGCCTATAACGGCGTGATGAGCAACCTGTCGGCGGCGCTTGCTCTCGTGCAATTGCAGCGTCTCGAACTCATTCTGGAACGGCGCAAGCGTACCGAGTTCTGGTATTTTGATTATGTCAAATCCTTCGAGGGCATCAAGGACCCCTATATCGGTCCCGATGTCACAGAGGTGCATTGGTTTTTGTACATCGTCCATCTCGGCACCCGATTCACGCGGTCAAGCCGTGACAGCATCATCGAGGACTTGATCAAGGAAGAAATCGAGGCCGCCGCCTATTCGATGCCGCTGCATCTCCAGCCGCATTATTTCGATCTCGGCTACCGGAAGAAGGATTTTCTGGTGACGGAAAAAGTCGCTGATCGTGCGGTCGCGCTACCCTTCCACGCGCATCTCACCGAAGATCAGATCGCCTTCATTGTTGGTTCGATGAAGGATGCATCGATCAACATTGGTGCTGGTGCGGAAATTACTCTTTGAGGCATCGCCTCGGGCGGATTGATCTCCGTCCGGTTGATTTGATGCATTCCCGGAAAGTCGAAACATCGCCACCGGTCCCGATTGGCGCGTGATGTTCCGGAACAGGATAGAACGCCGTGCCCGTGCGCGGCGTCTCGTCGTCCTGTATCCATGGGCCGGGAGAAGAGCGATTTTTAGATACGCGCTTCCTTGCGTAACGTAATGACCCTTTAAGACGAGGCAATGGTGCCGCGTCTTTTGTAACCGGTGAAGCTTTTAGTACATTAAGAGGATACGAGGTTCATGCCTACCGTCACAATCAAGCCCCAGGATAAGGTTCAAGAGGGGGCTGAAGGCACCACTCTTCGCGAAATCATCACGGCCGCAGGCATTCCGCTCGGCGCTTGCACCTGTGCCAAGGGTTATTTCGACAATTGCCACGTCTTCGTCACGGAAGGCAAAAAGAGCCTCAGCAAGGCGACCCGCGAGGAAAACGAGCATCTCGATGCGATCGTCGGTGTCGGTTCGAAGTCGCGCCTCATCTGCGAAGCGAAACTTGGCCCGGAAAATGTAACGGTTGAATTGCTTGGTGCGCTCTCCGGCTGACCCGTGGGTCGCGTGAAGCGCGATTGGAAAGGATTATCCCATGCACAATGCTGAAGTCGTGATCCAGGTTCGCTACAATCCCAAGGGTGAGTGCGTTTTCTGCGGCGAGGCGCCTGCTGGCGTCAGCGCGCAGGACTGGCACAATCATCTTTCCAACAACCTGCCGATCCACCCTCTCGCGGGCGGTCGCGCGGCCTTCTACACCACCAATGAAGACCTCGCCCGCTTCAAGACCATGGAAGGCGCGAAACTTGAGGCTCTCTAAATGAACCAGCAAACGCTCGAAGAGATTCATGCGGCGCTTGAGGGCGGTCTCCTGATCCCTTATGTGGGGCCGGGTGCCTTGACCCTTGTTCCTGGTGAATGTCCGCTTCCGGTTGGGCCTGAAGTTCTGGTCGAAAAGCTGACGGCCAAGGCGACCGTGCCGCACAAGATCCGCAAGAATCTTTCGGCGGCTGCGCAGTTCATCGAGAACTTCAAGCATCGCAAGACGATCAATGCGGTCATGACAGCGGCTTTCGAGCCGCATGTCGAACCGACCGAATTGCATCGTTTCATCGCTTCATGGCCCAAATTGCCGCTTGTCGTCCATGCTTGGTACGACGATCTGATGCTGCAGGCATTGGATGTCCGCGACAATTGGGGTTTCGTGCAGGCGGTGAGCCAGGCGGAGCACCTTGCGACCTGGGTACATTATTTCAACAAGGACCGGTCCCGGATCGAGACGGAACAGGAACTGACGGTCGCCGAAACCTGGGACACCATGCTCTATGAGCCCTGGGGTTCTGTCCGGCCGGAAGGGAATTTTCTCGTATCGGATTCGGATTTCGTCGAGGTCTTGACCGAGATCGACATCCAGACCCCGATCCCGGAAAAGGTTAAAGAAATTCGCAAGAATCGCCATTTCCTTTTCCTCGGATGCCGGTTCCAGACTCAGTTGGAGCGGATTTTCGCCTTCCAAATCCTCAAGCGTTCGTCCGACAAACATTGGGCGGTCATGTCGGAAACACCAACGAAGAACGAATTGAAATTCTTCGAAAAATATAATGTCGAACTGATCGACATGCCGCTGGCGGACTTCCTTGGCGTTCTCAAGCAGAAAGAAGCCCTCCCGGCCTGAATCTTTCCGCCAAACGGGTTTCCGAAGGGTGGGAAAGAAAATTGGATCCTGGCAGATTGATTCTGTCGCGCTTTGCGCGGCCGGGTCGATGTGCCGGGAATTTTCTTGAATGTCCCGATGTCTGTGCAATAGACCATAGAGGCTATGGCTGTGCATCTTCTTGTCGTGGAATCACAACTGGTTTAACTAGAACGGGGCTCTCAGCCTCGCTCAATGCCAAGGGCCGGTTCCGGCCTCTCCCTTGGAGAAAGGGTTCCCGGTTCGGTGAGTTCTTCTGCGGAAACTTCAACGCCCTTCGAACGGATCGGCGGCCAGGGGCGTATCGATGCCCTGGTCGATGCTTTCTATCATCGTATGGATACATTGCCCGATGCCAAAACAATTCGGGACATGCATGCCGACGATCTCGGTCCGGTCGGAGAAGTCTTGAAGCGCTATCTCGCGGAATGGCTTGGTGGACCGAAACTCTATTCGCAGGAACGCGGTCATCCCCGCCTTCGTATGCGGCACAGGCATTTCCAGATCGGTCCGGCGGAGCGCGACGCCTGGATGTTATGTATGCAAGGTGCCGCGGAAGAAGTAATCGAGGATCCCGTCTTGCGGTCGCAACTGCTTCACTCTTTGTACAAATTGGCGGACTGGCTCCGCAACGACGATGGAAACCCGCATGACGCTCACAATTGACCAAACGGCTTTCGCGCGCCTTGAGAATGAATCCCGCTTGACGCACCCCATTCTCAAAGAAGAGATCAGCCCCGGCCGCTTCGGATTCCGCGGCGAATTCGCTCTCAAGTTCCAGGAACAATTGTCCGACGAAAAGCGTCCGCCGGAGCTTTCCGCTTGGCAGATCATGGCGTCTGCCCGCGACAAGAGCGAAAAGCCCGGGTTAGAATTCCTCGTGACCTATCTTTTGTCTTTCGAATATCTCGGCATCATGCTGGAAGAGTTCGGCGAATTGTTCGTTCCCGGCGGGAAATATTTCATCTATTCCAACAATCAGGATTTGTTGGAGAAATATCGCATTACGATCAATGGCGTGATGTTCTATTGCTTGGCGATCGGCGAGGCCACTGCCTATAATGAATTGCTTGAACTCTTGTTTATTGACAAAAACGACATCAAGAAGCTCAACACCGGCGGCAAGCTCGATTACATCGTCAACGAGGCGCTGAATTTCGATTCCGATTGGGAGCAGATTACCTATCAGCAGGGAATCGAGCGCATGGGTCCGGTGCGCAACCCGAACGAAAATCGTCCGGTCTGATTTATCGGCACTTTTTCTTTTTCGAAAGCCGCCTCCGGGCGGCTTTTTCTTTGTACTTTCTGTACATTCAGGACGCTACAGACTCATGACGGCTTTTTCCGAAGAGCCTTCATAACGTGGATTCATTTGGAAGCGGTTTCATTCCCGTGGAAAACTTTTAACGGGAATCCTCGTCTGATCTGGGTTGACGACAATGATGAGCGTGGGCCGTGCAGAAAGATGAATGCCGGCGGCTTGTGTATACAGAGGCTCGTCGCCGTACGTTCCGGTAAACGATAGCGCGCAAGCGCCATGGCGGCAGGTGCGTGCAAGGCTCGGAACGTCGAACCGGGTCTGTCGATGATGACGATTGGCACTGAGGCGGCGATGGTGCGCCAATGTTTCCAGCGGTGAAACTGGCTGAGATTGTCGGCCCCCATGATCCAAACGAAACGGGTACGCGGGCACCGCCGTATGAGATGGAGGACCGTTTCATATGTATAGGCGGAACCGGTCTGCGCCTCGAAACCTGTCACATCGATGCGCGGATGGTGTTTCACTTGCCGGGCAAGCTGCATCCGTTCCGCGAGGGGTAGCAGTTCACCGTGAGCCTTCAGTGGATTGCCAGGGCTGACGATCCACCAGACGCGATCAAGGCGCAGGCGATGCATCGTTGTGAGACTCGCCAGCCGGTGAGCCTCATGGGGCGGATTGAAACTGCCGCCAAAAAGTCCGATCCATTGTCTGTCGCCATGGGGCGGCAGAACGGGCAAGGGGCTTTGCCAGCCTCGAGGCTTTCCCGCAGGCATTCGGTCTATCGCGGTTTGGCCCAAGGCGGAGTTGGAATCACGGCCGGATCTGTCCATCGCCATGGACGCGATATTTGAACGAGGTCAGTTGCTCTAGCCCGACTGGCCCGCGCGCATGCATGCGTCCGGTGGCGATGCCGATTTCCGCTCCGAAACCGAATTCGCCGCCATCGGCGAATTGCGTCGAGGCATTATGGATGACGATTGCGGAATCGACCTCGGCGAGAAAGCGCCGCGCGGCTTCGGCATCTTCCGTGATGATACAATCCGTATGATGCGATCCATGGGTTTCGACATGGGCGATGGCCGTGTCGAGATCCTCGATCACGCCGACGGCCATGACGGTGTCGAGATATTCCGTGCGCCAGTCGGCTTCCGTCGCCGCGGTCACGCGCGGATCGACGGCTTGTGTTGCGGCATCGCCGCGCACGGCGCAGCCGGCCTCCAGGAGCATGCGCACCAGCGGCGTCAGCATTTGGTCCGCCGCTGCCTTGTCGACCAGCAGAATCTCGGCGGCGCCGCAGACCCCCGGCCGTCGCAGTTTGGCGTTGCGGACGATGGCCATCGCCTTGTCAGGATCGGCGGCGCGATGAACGAAAATATGATTGACACCTTCAAGATGCGCAAAGACCGGCACGCGCGCTTCCGCCTGGACGCGAGCGACGAGGCTCTTGCCACCGCGTGGCACAATCACGTCGATTGCGCCATCGAGACCTTTCAGCATTTCGCCGACTGCCGCGCGATCGCGTGTCGGCACGAGGCTGATGGCCGCCTCGGGAAGGCCTGCCGCGCGTAAGCCCGCGATGAGGCAGGCATGAATGATTTCGGTGGAATGAAAAGAATCCGACCCGCCGCGCAAAATGGCCGCATTGCCGGATTTGAGGCAGAGCGCGCCGGCATCGGCTGTGACGGCCGGCCGGCTTTCGTAAATGATGCCAACGACGCCGAGCGGGGTCGCGACGCGCTCGATCCTGAGCCCATTGGGCCGCTCGTAATGCGCGAGCAGGCGACCTACGGGATCAGGCAAAGCGGCGACGGCTTCGAGGCCCGCCGCGACAGCTTCGATGCGCTTTTCATCGAGAACGAGCCGGTCGAGGAAAGCGGCGGTAACACCCGCCGCTTTGGCATTGGCGACATCCTTGGTATTGGCCGCCAGCAAATCCTGACTACGGGCGCGCAATGTCTCGGCGGCAACGCGCAGGGCGTGATTTTTGGTCTCCGTCGAAGCAAGGGAGACGAGATGAGCGCTCGCTTTTGCTTCCCTGCCGAGAACCTGCATCAGCGCCGGCACATCAGACTCGGATCGGTTCGAGACGATTTGCAAGGCTTCCATATCCGAGGCTCCCTTCCTCAACGGTTCAGATTTTTGAGCCGGCGCAGGATCAATCTCCCGCCAGCACCATATCGTCGCGATGAATCAGCGCCGAACGGCCCGGCATGCCGAGCAGGCTTTCGATATCCTGGGAATTGCGCCCGGCGAGCAAAATAGCATCGCTCGCATCATAGGCGGTCAGGCCGCGGCCGATTTCGGCGCCTTGTGGATCGCGGATTACGACGCAATCGCCGCGCGAAAAACGGCCTTCGACGCGTTGGACGCCTGCTGGCAACAGGCTCCTGCCGGCGCAAAGCGCCTGCGCGGCTCCGGCATCGATATGCAACACGCCGCGCGGTTCAAGGGAGCCTGCGATCCATTTCTTGCGGGCCGTGACTGGATTCGAGCCGGTCAGGAACCATGTGCAGGGCGCGCCCTCGGCGATCTTGGTGACGGGATGCATGATCCGCCCGTCGGCGATGAGCATATGGGTGCCGCCGGTCGTCGCGATCTTGGCCGCCTCGATTTTGGTCCGCATCCCGCCGCGCGAAAAGGCCGAGGCGGCTCCGCCCGCCATGGCCTCGATCTCGGCATTGATGCGGGGCACGAGCGGGATGAGTTTTGCGTCCGGGTCTTCGCTCGGGGGAGCCGTGTAGAGACCGGCCACATCCGACAGGAGGATGAGCAGATCGGCGCTTGCCATTGTGGCGACGCGCGCGGCGAGGCGGTCGTTATCGCCGTAACGGATCTCGCTGGTCGCGACCGTATCATTCTCGTTGATGACGGGCACCGCGCGCAGGTCGAGGAGACGGCCGATCGTCGCTCTTGCGTTGAGATAACGCCGCCGTTGCTCGGTGTCGCCGAGCGTCACCAGAATCTGGCCGGCGGTCATGCCTCGGTCGCCCAGCACTTCCGACCAGATGCGCGCCAAAGCGATCTGGCCGACGGCGGCGGCGGCTTGGCTGTCTTCCAGACGCAGATTACCCTCCGGCAGGCCGAGCACCGTGCGCCCCAGCGCGATCGAGCCGGAGGAAACGACGAGCACATCGGCGCCACCCCTGTGCAGAAAGGCGATGTCCTGTGCCAATGCCTCCAGCCACAACCGCTTGAGGCCGCCTTCCTGCCTGTCGACGAGGAGGGAGGAGCCGACCTTGATCACGATACGCTTGAAACCGCCAAGCGAGGGCAGGGGAGATGCGGGAGTGGCCGGTTGGGTCCCGGATGATGGGGAGAGGGGAGAATTCAGTCGCATGGATGCCAGGAAGGAACGGTCGTCGTGAGAACCGGCGTCTCATCATGCCGCGCCGCATCGATTGCCGAGAGTAGATTTTTCAGACAATCGGCGACGCCTTGGTGCGTCACCGCCGAGAGTTTGAGCGGCGTGCGTTTCGCGGCGCGTTTGAGCCGAGCCATCTGATTTTTCAGCGTGTCGGCGTCCACTGTGTCGATCTTCGACAGAGCGACGATTTCCGGCTTTTCATCGAGGCCATAGCCATAGGCGGCGAGTTCCTTGCGGATCGTCTTATAGGCCTTGCCCGCATGTTCGCAGCCGGCGTCGACGAGATGCAGAAGAACGCCGCAACGCTCGATATGGCCAAGGAAGCGGTCACCGAGGCCCGCGCCTTCATGTGCGCCCTCGATAAGGCCGGGAATATCGGCGAGCACGAATTCCCGATCACCGCAGGCGACGACGCCGAGCTGTGGATGCAGGGTGGTGAAAGGATAATCGGCGATTTTCGGCCGCGCTGCGCTGACGCTCGAAAGAAAGGTCGATTTGCCGGCATTGGGCAGGCCAACGAGTCCGGCGTCGGCAATGAGCTTCAGCCGCAGCCACAAAACCCGCTCTTCGCCTTCCTGGCCTGGATTGACGCGGCGCGGCGCCTGATTGGTCGAGGTCTTGAAATGCGCATTGCCGAAGCCGCCATTGCCGCCATGTGCGAGAATGACGCTTTGGCCGATTTCCGTCAGATCGGCGACGAGTGTTTCCCCATCTTCCTCGAAAATCTGGGTTCCCGCAGGCACTTTCAGAATACAATCGGCCCCGCTCGCCCCGGCGCGGTTCTTTCCCATGCCGTGTATCCCGGTCTTGGCCTTGAAATGCTGCTGGTAGCGGTAATCGATGAGCGTATTCAGTCCTTCGACGCAGACAGCGACCACATCACCGCCGCGCCCGCCGTCACCCCCATCAGGACCACCGAATTCGATGAATTTCTCACGCCGGAACGACAGGCAGCCGGCACCACCATTGCCCGAGCGGATGAAAATCCTGGCTTGGTCGAGAAATTTCATGATCGATGCCTAATGCGTTCCGAAGTTGTGTCAAGAGAGAGTGTGTGAGCGAGACAGAATGTGCAACAGGATGTGTGTTCGGATATGGAGTCGCCCACTCAGCTTTCAACAGGGGGATGGAGCACCGCCTGCTGAGCGTCCCTGCGGTCCTGCATCTGGTGATGCATTGGCGGCATGGAGCGTCCCGGCTGTTGCTTGAGCCAGCTCTTGCGATCAAGTTCGAAACGATCGCAAGGGTGGAGGCCGCCGCGCGCCGGCAGATAATCGAGCCCGCTGTCGACATAAGCGAAGCCGGATTTTTCAAGGACGCGATGCGAGGCCGGATTGACGGTGCGGACATTGGCCAGAATGCGTTGCACGGACGTCAGGCTGAAGAGACTGCTCACGAGGCTCTTCACGGCTTCGGTCGCATAACCTTTGCCATTGGCTTGTGGCGCAATAAGATAACCGATCTCGAGGTCATGCGAGCCGGCGACCGTCGCTCCGATAAGGCCAATCAGCGGATGGTCGGCGCGTTTTTGGGTGATCGCCAGCACGAGGCCCCTGCCGGTCGCATTGTCCGCGCGTGCCTGAAAAATGAAGCGTTCTGCTTCGCCCGCCGGATAGGGATGGGGAATGGCGGCGGTCATCTTGGCCGTCGAGGCTTCGCTCGCGAAGCCGGTGATCGCGGCGGCGTCGGCGACACGCGGCCAGCGCAGCCAGAGCCTTTTGGTTTCGATGCGGAAAATGTCGTCGGAGGTCAGATCGGGAAACATCGTTCTACTCCGCTTGGACCGTCACATCCGGCCCCTGGTCAATGACAGGCCGATACCGGCCGCCGCTGCGGAAACTCTCTGAAATTCTCGTCAAAAATCGTGTCAAAACAAGAAATTGATGATGACGCCATGGTGGCATCGCTAAACACAAAAAAAGGAGGTGGTCTTCCCACCTCCTTTACGGCCCGTTCGGGCCGGCGGATTTTCCTGTTCGGTTTTCGATCAGGGGTTTCGTTTGAAGAAACCGATCCACCAGGTTCGTGGGAACAGGTGGAGCGCTTTCCTTGGAAGGGCTCACCCTGCTTATTCAGCCGCCTCTACGGTCGGGGCCGGAATGACCGAGATATAGGACCGGCCGTTGGCCTTGGTCTGGAAAAAGACCTTGCCCTCCGTAAGAGCGAACAACGTATGGTCCTTGCCAATGCCGACATTGGTGCCCGGGTGCCACTTGGTGCCACGTTGGCGGACGATGATATTGCCGCTGATGACGGCCTCACCACCGAATTTCTTTACACCGAGGCGTCGGCCGTCGGAGTCGCGTCCGTTACGGGAGGAACCGCCTGCTTTCTTATGTGCCATGATCTTTATCCAAAAATCTTACGCCGCTCACGCCCGCCGCTCACACCTATGAAAGGGTTCGGTCTAAACGTTTTTCGGCCCGCTCTGCATTTCGGCCTGGGGAAGTGCCCTTCAGGCGTTGATGCCGGTGATCTTGACCAGCGTCAGATCCTGGCGATGGCCGCGCTTGCGCTTTGAATTCTGCCGGCGGCGTTTCTTGAAGGCAATGACCTTCGGACCGCGGGTTTGCTCGACAATTTCGCCGGTCACGGTGGCACCCTCGATAAAGGGAGCGCCGATTTTGGGATCTCCCTCGCCGGCGAGCATCAGTACCGAATCGAAAGTCACCGCATCACCCGGTTCACCCGCGAGCGTCATGACGGTAATAATATCGTCAGCGGCCACGCTATATTGCTTGCCGCCTGTTTTTATGACTGCGAACATCATTTTTCCCAGTGTTCGACCCGGCTCATGTCCGTTTTGGTTTTTTTGCATTTCGCAAAAGCCAAACGAAGGTGGCCGGCTTCTTAGCAGTTTAAGCTGGTTTCAGAATGCGCTGAAAAGGCTTTCGCCCAGTCTTCCTCGCGCCCGTTTGCCATGTCCTTTGTGTGGTGAGGGTTCGTGATCGACGCGCTGGTCAAATCCCCAAACCCTTCGAATACTAGGGACATTATAGAGGGGCGCAACAAAGGAAAACGCGGCCGAAAAAGCCGCGCATACGGCTCCTTTATTGCCGTAGCCGAAGTTTGTCAAGTGGATAATCTTGGTCCCAAAAGAGTTTCGCTTCAAGGCTTTTATATACCCCTATTTCGAAAGAATAAGGTGCGCTCTCTTATAAGGCATTGGAATAACGCGATTTATAAGAACGGAGTCCTGAATTCCAGCGAACTTTATCGATCCCGACAGGTTGGGATCAGCGGACTTGAATATTCGTGACCTCTCTTGCTTATGCGTGATGCCAGGGCGCATCCCTGACGGACCGCCGTATTTGAGCCATTTTCTAGGCTCTAAACGGGAGCAGGGGAATAATCCAAGCCTAGCGTTGTGCCTCTGCCGCATCGAGCGGCCGATCGCGGCTCGCATCTCTCAATCAGGGGGGGGCGGGCCCAACGGCAATTCCGTATTGCGCCGGCGTGATCTGGCCTCAACCTAGCAGGCAGCAAGATGCCAGCTATTGGGTGGAACGCGGCATGAAGATTTATTGCGCGTGCTGCCTTCAAGCTTGTCGTCGCACCGCAGGCTCGCGCAAGCTTTCTATGGTTTGATCCGAAAGCGCGTTTCGGTTGCATGGGCTTCCTGCTGGACCGGTCGGTAGAAAAGGGCTGAAACCATTTGGAAAATCGTGAGGCGACGGTTATGGTCCGCGAATTGACCGAAAGGAGAACCGCTCTTGCGGCTGAGTGGCGCGAATGCATAATCTGATTTCGTATCGACGGATGGATGGCCGTACCGGCTTAGCCGATCTCGGCAATGAGCCAGCAATCGATACGGATGGCGAGCGCCAGGATCTCTTCGACCGTCGCCAGATTTCCCTGCGCTGGCTGTGTGGCACCATTCTGACTGGCCTTACGGGAGCCGGGCTTATCGGCGCCGCCATTTACGCTGCTTTCGATCATCAATCGCATTTTGCCGAGGCGCCAATGCTGGCGGCCCCATTGCGGAAGGAGATGGCGCAGGAGAGCGGCATCAACGGGCGTAAGGCCGATCGTTTGGTGAAAGCGGTGGACATTGTCGCCGCCAAACAGTCGTTTCATGCGCCGGTGACCATCAAGGTCGGCGAAAAGGAAGTCGTAAAGACACATCAATTCACCCGCGTCGAAACCACGCTGCTGCGGGCAAGCGCCGGGTTTGCCGAGGAAATTCCACCCTTCAATCCGTTGAAACTGCTGGCGGATGCGCGCAACCCCATTGATGTACCGCAAGAGCCTGTTCAGGATGATGCGGAAGTCTCCTGGGCTCTGCATGATCTCACCGGCCAGCCGCTTTCCGGCCAGGCGGTGTTGTCGCAGGAGGAAGTACAGGCGCAACTGGCGGAGCAAATCAAGAACACGATGAATGCGGGGACGAAGCCTCTGTCCCTGCCGCCTCAGATGCTCTTGATGCGTACCAGCAAGGCCAACCCGCTCGCCATCGGGATCGGACATGCGCTCGGCCACGGTAATCCTTCCGGTGTTCTCGCTTATGCCACTCCCGAAGCGGGAGGGCTCAACACGGCTTTCTCATCAATCGATGTGCGTATGGTGCCGGAGAATGTGACCGTGGTCGCGCGGTCGTTGACGCCGCCGCAGCCTTCGCCGCTGGTTGGAGAGAAGCTCGTGGTGCTACGGCATGGCGAGGTTCTTGATGATGTGCTGCAGAAATTCGGCCTCCCGAAGGAAAGGATCCGCGCAATCGTTGCGGCATTCGGGGCCCGGCGCGGCGAAGCCGCTGTCGCAGAGGGGCGGCGTCTGAAACTGTTGTTCGTCGCGTCCGACGAGCAAAGTCAGGATATCCAGCTCGCGCGATTGTCGGTTTATTCCGACGAGACGCTCGAAGCGGCAATCGCGGTCAACGACCAGGGCAGTTATATGCGGGTTGCATCGCGTGACGAGGAGCCGGTCGCCCGGCGGCGGAGTCACGACGATGAAAGTGACGATGATGGCGGCATGCGGCTCTATGAGTCACTCTATGAGACGGCGATGAAACAGGACATTCCGCAGCGCCTCATTGATGACCTCGTGCGGATCTTCGCCAATGATGTGGATTTCCAGCGCAGTGTCGCAGCGGGCGATTCCTTTTCCGCTTTCTATGATGAGGCCGAGGAAGGCGATCATCTACCGGAACTGCTTTATGCGACGGTGACGACGCGCAACGAAACATTCCGTTATTACCGTTTCCAGACACCGGACGACGCCAGCATTGATTATTACGATCAGAACGGCCGTTCGACACGCAAATTCCTGGTGCGTGTACCGCTCGTCGCCGAAAAGATGACATCCGGTTTCGGCACCCGTTTTCATCCCATTCTCGGCTATTCGCGTCCGCATACCGGCGTCGATTGGGCGGCGCCCATCGGCACACCGATTTTTGCTGCGGGAAATGGGACGATTCTCAAGGCCGCGTGGGATTCAGGCTATGGCCGCCGCGTCGAAATCCAGCACGTCAACGGCTATATCACCACCTATAATCACATGTCCGGATTCGCCAAGGGCATCTCTGAGGGACAAAGAGTCCGTCAGGGGCAAGTCATCGGCTATCTTGGCCAGACGGGACTCGCGACCGGCCCGCACCTGCATTACGAAGTCATCGTCAACGGCCATTTCGTCGATCCGCTGCGCGTGAAACTGGCCCAGACGCGCGAATTCGACGGCGCGATGCTCGGGAAATTCAAACGCGAGAAGGAAAGAATCGACGGCCTTCTTTCGCTGGCTCCGAATGCCAGTGCGTCCAATGCGATTGTCGCTGACCGCAACGGCGGGCGTGGACGGACCGCTGCCATCCCCTAATTGTTTGTCGGCTGGCTGCCGGCTTTTTCTGACGCGGGCGGCGTAATCAAGCTGGCCGGAGAATGTAGGTTGCGGCTCTACGGCCTCGCTGCAAATCTGGCGATTCGAGAAATTATGGAATGCCTGCGGCTGGTGCGACGCCGGCATCCGAAGGATTGAAGGCGTATCAGCCTTGGTGCAAAATGGGGCTCGCTTTTCGCGAACAACGGCTGGCGCCTAAACCACGATGCGCATTCTCGTGAGGCCGACGAAGGGTGATGCTTGGTGGCTCGTTCCCTGGCGGATGGTTCCGGATCCCCTTCGTAAAAGAGACGGTGTTTGCGGCCGCTCCCTCTGCCTTTGGGAGGTCTTCTACAAGAGGCCGGCGACAATATTCACCGTGAGGGCCAGAACCGCGCTGTTGAAGAAAAACGCGAGCACGCAGTGAACAAGCGCGATGCGTCGCATATAGCGCGACGAAAGCCCGACATCGGCGGTCTGCGACGCGACGCCGATGACAAAAGAGAAATAGAGGAAATCGTAATAATCCGGGTCTTCCGTGCCGGGAAAGACCAGGCCGCCCCGATCCTTGGCCTCTTTGAGCGGTTCTTTCTCGAAGGCGTCGTAGTATTCATGCGCGTAATGCAGCGCAAAACTGAGATGGATGAAGAACCAGGCGTTGAGAATCGTCACGCCCGCCAAAAGAAAATGCCAGGTGGGTTGCGTATGCGGGTCGCCTTTGGTGCTGGTGAGTTCCAGCACGATGGCGGCTATGGCCGCGAAGGACGCCAGCGCCGACAAAGTGAGAATGAAGACCTTGCCTTCATCCGTCGCTTTGGCGCGCCGCCGCATGCTGGCCGGATCGGCGCCGTGAATCATGAAGTATGAAAGCAGAAAATAGACCCACATGCCGATGTTCCAGGCACATAGGGCTTTGGCATTGGCTTGTAGAAAGGGAGGCAGAAACCAAATGCTCCCAATGCCCGCCAGGAAACCGGCGAAAAGGCGCGGATGGGCGCGGCTGATCCGATAGGGGGATACGATCCTGTGCAGGAGCAGCCGGAGCCATAAAGGAAGCCTATCGGCGGGCTGCTCAGCCATTAGTCCCTGATCTTATGAAAGGAAAATGGCTGAGGAAGGTGCATGGGGCGTTGGCCGTTCAACTCTTGCGCGTCGCGGCGAAGCGTGCGGCTTCCTTCAGAATGGTTGCGCTTTGTCCCTCGGGAAAGGAATCGAGTGCGGCGATTGCTTCTGCGGCCAGCGTATCGCGGCGTTTGCGCGCGGCTTCGAGCCCCAGCGACGCGACGAGGGTCGCCTTGTTGCGATCGGCGTCCTTGCCGGTTTTCTTCCCCAGCGCTTCGGTATCGGCCTCGACGTCGAGGATGTCGTCGGCAACCTGAAATGCCGCGCCCAGCGCTTTGCCATAATCGGAGAGCGCTTGCCGCGCCTGAGCCGAGGCGCCGGCAAAGATCGCCCCGGCGATCACCGCATAATGCAAAAGCGCACCGGTCTTCATGGATTGCAATTCGATGACGGCTTCGGCCGTATGCGGCTCCTTGGCCTGTTCTGCTTCCAGGTCGAGGACCTGGCCGCCGACCATGCCGCCGATGCCCGAGGAGCGGGCGAGCGCCAGCACGAGTTCGATGCGAATCGCCGGATCGGGATGAGTCGCGGGATCGGCCAGGACATCGAAGGCATAGGTGAGCAGGCCGTCACCGACGAGAATGGCAGTCGCTTCGTCGAAGGCCTTGTGGGTCGTCGGGCGGCCACGGCGCAGATCGTCATTGTCGAGCGCCGGAAGATCGTCATGGACGAGAGAGTAGCAATGGATCATCTCCAGCGCGGAGGCGGCCCGCAGCACGCCCTGTCCCTCGATACCGAACAGCCGCGCGGTTTCGATCAGCAGGAAGGGCCGCAGCCTTTTGCCGCCACCAAGGCTGGCATAGCGCATGGCCTCCATGAAACGCTTTGGCCGCAAGGTCTCCCCGGGCTGCGGGGAAAGGCCGAGCAATTGATCGAGCGTCTTTTCCGTCGCCTCGGCGACTTCGGTCAGTCGTTGCTGAAAATCGTCCGCCGGGATGCCGCTGGTCATTGCCTCTCCATATGCCAAGATCGAGGTTCGGCTTGCCTCATCGCAGCGGATCGGTCAAGGCTGCTTGGTAGATTCTTCTTGTCAGATTCTCTTTGGCGGATTCTTCGGCTTTCGCGCTTTCTCCGAGACATGCCGTGACGCGTTTCCGTTTCCTCGCACGCTTGAGCCTTTATCTGGGTCTCGGTCTGGTGCTCGGGCTCGCACTGCTTCTCGGCATTCTGCTCACAGCCTATCGCTTCGTTCCACCTGTATCGACGCTCATGCTCTCACGCACCCTGACGGGGGAGCCGGTGGAACGCGTCTATAAACCGCTCACGCTCATCTCCCCCCTGCTGGCGGCCTCGGTGATCGCGTCGGAGGATGCCCGCTTTTGCGAGCATGACGGTGTCGATTGGCAAGCGCTTTCGGATGTCCTGGATAGGGCCAAGGGGGGTGAGCCCTCGCGTGGGGCTTCGACGCTGACCATGCAGACCGCCAAGAATCTGTTTTTGTGGAACGGCCGCTCGTTCCTTCGCAAGGGGATCGAAATTCCTCTCGCCTTGCTGATCGACGCCGTATGGCCGAAACGCCGCATTCTGGAGGTCTATCTGAATATTGCGGAATGGGGCGAAGGGATTTTCGGGGCGGAAGCGGCGGCGCAGCATTATTTTGGCAAAAGCGCCGAAGCGCTCGACCGTTATCAGGCGGCGCTGCTCGCCACGGCTTTACCCAATCCCCGCCACCGCGACGCGGCGCATCCAACCGGGCTCCAACGCCGCCTTACCCGCACCATCGTCAGGCGGGCGGAAAGCGCGGACACGGAATGCCTGCATTGAATTGGAAGGATTTCTCTGATTCAACACTAGCCAGACGTGCATTTTTTGTGTATCAGGCCGTTTCCATTCCGTGGCGCGACGGTTCGCGCCGTCATCTGATTCCTCGCGCCCTTTGGGCGTGACAAAACCTTCGAGATATCGTCATGGCCGTTCCGAAACGAAAAACATCCCGCATGAAGCGCGGTTTCCGCCGCTCGGCGGATGCGATCAAGGCGCCGACCTATATCGAAGACAAGGATTCCGGAGAACTGCGCCGTCCGCACCATGTCGACCTGAAAACCGGCATGTATCGTGGCCGTCAGGTCTTCACGCCGAAGGTTCGCGAAGAGGCGTAAGGCTCATGGCCGCGACTGCAGCCTGTGCTGACGCGGGCCGGCCTTTGAAGCGAGCGAACCACGCCAGCGGTGCTGCGTCTCGGGCAGTGGAAAAAATCGCTCGTATTTCTTAGGAAAATGAGAACCTAAAAAAGCCCGCCGAACATGTCCGGCGGGTATTCGTTTGTCTGCCTCTCGAAACCGAGCTCCTCAGACGAAGAACTGGCCACCATTGATGCTCAGCGTCGAGCCGGTGATGAAACCCGCTTCTTCCGCGACGAGGAACAAAACACCGCGGGCGATTTCCTCGACCTCGCCGAGGCGACGGACGGGAATCTGTGGCAAGATCGATTTTTCGAGGACCTCGGTGGGGATGGCACGGACCATTTCCGTCGCGATATAACCGGGGCAAATCGCATTGACCGTAATGCCTTTCACGGCATTTTCCTGGGCCAGTGCCTTGGTGAAACCAAGATCGCCCGCCTTGGCGGCGGAATAATTGGTCTGTCCCATCTGCCCTTTCTGACCGTTGATCGATGAAATGTTGACGATGCGGCCAAAACCGCGCTCGCGCATGCCCTCGATCACCGGGCGGGTCATGTTGAACAGCGAGTTCAGATTGGTGTTGATGACGTCATACCATTGTTCCGGCGTCATCTTGTGGAACATGCCGTCACGGGTGATGCCGGCATTGTTGACGAGAATGTCAACCGGGCCGACGTCTTTGGCTATCTGTTCCAAGCCTTCGCTACAGGCCTTGTAATTGCCGACGTCCCATTTGTAGACGGGGATGCCCGTTTCTTCCTTGAATTTGGCGGCGGCTTCATCATTGCCGGCATAGTTTGCGGCGACCTGATATCCCGCTGCCTTGAGCGCCTTGCATATTCCCGCGCCGATACCGCGAGAGCCGCCGGTAACTACTGCTACGCGTGCCATATCATCCCCCCTCTTCACCCAAGGAATATCTTCGGACTCATGCATTTTTGCATGAGCAGAATCATCCACTAGTTTTTTAAAAGTCCCATGAAAGCTACGAAATATCCAAGCCTTTCTTAAAGAGCGCTGGGCCTTTCAAGAACATGGCAGCCATGCGTTAAAGGCAAGTGCTCCCAAGCACGGGGTAAAAATTTCAACTATAAGTTGTGTGTTGGCGGGCGAAAATCTTCTGGACGGAAATTCCGGGCCATTCCCGCCACGAGTGCTGGCCTTGGCGGATGAAATCCGCCAAGGCCAGACTTTCAAAAGGCAGAGTTTAGCGCTCGACCGTCAGGGCGACGCCCATGCCGCCACCGATGCAAAGGGTGGCGATCCCCTTTTTCGCATCACGGCGATTCATTTCGTGAAGCAGGGTCACGAGAATGCGAGCACCCGAGGCGCCGATCGGATGACCGATCGCGATCGCTCCACCATTGACGTTGACGATGGACGGATCCCAGCCCATGTCCTTGTTGACGGCAATTGCTTGAGCGGCGAAAGCCTCATTGGCTTCCACAAGATCGAGATCCTTGACTTTCCAGCCGGCTTTTTCGAGGGCCTTGCGGGAAGCCGGGATGGGGCCAGACCCCATGAGGGACGGATCGACGCCGGCCGTCGCCCAGGAGGCGATGCGGGCGAGCGGGGTGAGGCCGCGCGCTTTAGCCTCGTCGGCGCTCATCAGCACGATGGCCGCGGCGCCATCGTTGATGCCGGAAGAATTGCCGGCGGTGACGGTTCCATCCTTGACGAAGGCCGGCTTCAGCTTGGCCATCGCCTCGATCGTCGCACCAAGGCGGATATATTCATCCTTGTCGACGATGATATCGCCCTTCTTGCCGGCGACGGTGAAAGGAATGATCTCTTCGTTGAAGCGTCCTTCCTTCTGGGCCGCTTCGGCCTTGTTCTGGGAGGCGACGGCGAATTGATCCTGTTCCTCACGGCTGATCTGCCATTTGGTGGCAATATGCTCCGCCGTATTGCCCATCGGGTAATTGGCGAAGGCGTCGGTCAGGCCGTCGCGCATCATCGTATCGACGAATTTGACATCGCCCATTTTGGTGCCGCTACGCAGGAAGGCCGCATGCGGCGAGACGGACATATTCTCCTGACCGCCCGCGACGATGATCTTGGCATCGCCATTGGCAATCTGCTGCATCCCGAGAGCGACAGAGCGCAATCCGGATCCACAGACCTGGTTGACGGTCCAGGCGGTGGAGCTGTCAGGAATACCGGCCTTGATCGCAGCCTGACGAACCGGATTCTGACCCGTCGCCGCCGTCAGCACCTGACCAAAAATAACCTCATCGACCTCGCCGGGCCCGACCTTGGCGCGCTCCAGCGTCGCCTTGATCACTGCCGCGCCGAGTTCATGAGCGGGCACCGTGCCAAAGGCGCCGTTGAAGGACCCGACGGCGGTGCGACCCGCACCCACAATCACGACATCGCTCGACATAACCGAATCCTCCCAACTTCCCTATCGGGCGTCACAGCAAAACCTTGCCCTATCCCGGCTATGGCTCCAGCCATATTCCGGACATCGTCCCAGCAGACGTTATATCCGCTTATAGATTGCGTCGGCGCCGGGAAAGGGCAAGAGTGGCACCCACGCTAATCGGGATCGTCTCGACCTGCTACACCGCTTTCGGCAGACATCCTCTTCAAAATGATTGGAACCTGCCGCCAAAGCCCCTATCCTTGGTGGCAATGGGTGTGTCTTTCGAGGATCTGGAGCCGCTAGTGTGAGACCGGCGCGATCCGGCGACTGCCGGGCCGGTCCGGCTTAATCATAGGGGATCCATTGGGACCTTTTATGATAGTGTGCCGGGATCGCCCGATGATGGGGTGGAGCGCGTATCCAATCCGCATTCGGCGCTTCTCGCGATTCGGAACAAATGTTCCCCGCGAGCTGCGCGCTTTGATTGGGACGCCATTTCGATGGTTTCGAATGGTTTCCCTGCGAGCGGCCCTCTTTGGAGCGGCTTGCCTGGCAAACAGCATCGTTCCAGACATTTTGAATCGCTCGGCGATTCTCTTCAAATCGAAGATGGTCTAAACCGGGGCGCCCGGAACTCTCCGGGCTGACACAAGCGGCTCAAGCCGAAGAATCGCGGCAGGTGTCCGCGGCAGTCGGGGCGGAAGGGATAAAAGCGTGGCTCAGACGAACGATATGAACGTGAACAAGCAGCAGCCTTCGCAACCCGTCACGATCAAGAAATACGCAAATCGCCGCCTCTACAACACTGGTACGAGCGCCTATGTCACGCTCGAGGATCTCGCGGCCATGGTCAAAAGCGGCGAGGATTTCGTCGTCTATGACGCCAAGAGCGGCGATGACATTACGCGTTCGGTTCTGGCACAGATCATCTTCGAACAGGAAAGCAAGGTTGGCCAGAGCCTGCTCCCCATCGCCTTCCTGCGGCAATTGATTCGTTTTTATGGCGACAGCATGCAGATGCTGGTGCCGAGCTATCTCGAATTCACGATCGACAAGCTCACCAACGAACAGAGCAAGTTTCGCGATCAGATGCTGAATGCGCCGATCGCCGCCAATCCGCTCTTCAGTTCGCTTGAGGAACAGACACGCAAGAATATGGCGGTGTTCAATCAGGCGCTGGCGATGTTCTCGCCCTTCGGCACGCCGCCTGGATTGCCGCAGGCGGAATCCCCGGTCCCGAATATCCCAGACGTCTCTGCTCCGCCGATGGCGGCGACGCCCCAGGGAGTGAGTGTGCCTCCGAACATGCCGGTTGCCGAGGCATCGCCACAGCCAGCCGCGCCCCAGCCAAAGAATGAAATCGACGAGATGAAACGGCAACTCGAGGAATTGCAGAAAAGGATCGAGGGCCTTAGCCGCAAGGAATAAAATCCGCGGGCTTTCTTGAAATAAGGCGCGGTCGGGACGCCCTGTGCGTTGGCCTTCTCAAAGGCCTTGTTTGGGCAGCTCGTGTTCCGGCTCCCAGCCGGGATCCGCCATTTCGAATTCCGAAAATTGAAAAGCCGGGGCGACGCTGCATCCGACCACCGTCCACGCGCCGAGGCTGCGGGCGCTTTGCCATGCGAAAGGCGGAACGATGACTTGCGGGGCTTCTCCCGCCAGAAGATCGGTGCCGAGGCGATGTGTGGCCGTCACGCCGGCTTCCGCGATGCGGAGTTCCAGTGGTGCTCCGGCATAGAAATGCCAGGTCTCGACAGCGTCGATCCGGTGCCAGGCGGAAATCTCTCCGGCGGGCAGCAGAAAATAGATGAGGCTGGACCGCGAACGCCCCGCGCCATCCGTGAGCGGATCGCGAAAAGTTTCCCGATAATAGCCACCTTCGGGATGCGGCAGGAGATCGAGTGTTGCGATGATCTCCTGCGCCGTGGGTTCGGCCATGGTCATGCGCTCGATTCTCCCGGGATGCTCACGGATTTTGTAGGATGCGCGTCGTCGCTCTGCCGGTGCATCAAGCGCGGTTCTTGCGTTCGCGCAATTCGGTGAAGACGGCGACGGGATCGGCGCCCGGCAGACCGACCGCCTGTTGGACGCTGGGCTCGTCGGCGCGCAGGAAAGGATTGGTGCCGAGCTCGATGGTTAGTGTCGTCGGCAGCGTGAATTTGTTCTCGGCACGCAATTGCCGCACCTCGGCGACACGGTCGCGCAGAAGCACATTGTCAGGCTCGATGGTGAGTGCGAATTCGCCATTTGCAAGCGTATATTCATGTCCGCAATAGACCTGGATCTCGCCATTGAGCTTGGCGAGTTTCATCAGCGATTCGAACAGGACGTTCGGCGGTTCCTCGAAACCGCGGCCGCAACCCATGGCGAACAAAGTATCGCCGGTGAACAGGATATCCTCTCCCTCGAACCAATAGGCGACATGGCCGGATGTGTGGCCGGGAATGTCCAGCACCATTGCCTCGAGGCGGCCTACCGTTACTTGATCGCCTTCCCCTACAGCCTGATCGAGCTTGCCGATCTTGTCGGCCTCGCGCGCCGGGCCGATGACGCGGGCTTCCGGGAATTTGGCCTTAAGGCCCGGAATACCGCCAATATGGTCCAGATGGTGGTGGGTCACCAGAATTTCGGTGAGGTTCCATTCCTTTGCCGCGAGAGCCTCGAGGATGGGGCCAGCCTCCGGTGCGTCGATCGCCGCCGTATGCCGCGTCTCTGGATCATGGATGAGAACGCCGAAATTATCCTTGAGGCAGAGAAATTGATGGATGTGGGCGGCCATAGCGTCACGATGCTCCGCATTGGATGGCGAGGAATTGGAAGGCGGGATGAAACCGAAGTCTAAAACCAAAATGCATGGATCAGGACTTGCCGCGATCCGTGGTGTTCGGCGGAAAGCCGCCGCTCCACAATCACGGGGTCAAAGGCGGTGAGCCAGACCCATCGCCGTTTGGCATAAACCCGATGAACCTGCTCTCGCCATTGCAAGGACATGGGATTGCAAGGACATGGGATTGCAAGGATCTGGGGCCGGAAGGAGACATCCGGCCCAATTCGAGAGCGTGATTTAACGGTGTGGGGAGGGCCTGGTCAAACCATGGATGCCGTGCCGTTTGGCAGAGGTTCCGCATGGGGACGGGATTATGGTGCCGCACATTTTCTCGTGAGCGAAGCCTGGCTTTCCATCAGTCTCGGGGCGCGGACAATAACAAAGGCCAAGGCTGTCTCATCATGCGTGCCATCGCAAAACCTTCATTGGGCTTGACCCCCGAGGCTTGATGGGGTCGATTGGAAGCAACCGGCCAGCCTTCGGACGCGTGAACGTTCTGCGTTGAGAACTCTCGGACAAGTGGGTTTATCGGCGTATGGATTGGGCGCATGGATAATGCGGACAGGGTCCAGGCCCGGGGTGAGTGCCTATGCGCTCGTGGAAGGAACGGCCATGCCTGTCGATGTGGTTGATCTGCGTAGGTTCTATACGACGCCGCTGGGTGGTGCGGCGCGGCGCTTCATTGGTCGGATCGTGCATCAGCGTTTCGGCACCTGCTGCGGACAATCGATACTCGGGCTCGGTTACGCGACGCCCTATCTCGATGCCTTTCGCGCCGATGCCTTGCGTGTGCTGGCCTTCATGCCGGCCGAGCAGGGTGTCGTCCCCTGGCCAGATTCGGGTCTGTCCTCATCGGCTCTCGTTGCGACCGGGATGCTGCCCTTGCCGGATAGCTGTATCGACCGGGTGCTGGTGATCCACCTTCTGGAATTGACCGAGCACCCGCGTGATCTCTTGTCGGAAATCTGGCGGGTGCTGGCGCCGGGCGGCCGGATGATCGCCGTGACCCCGAGCCGCGCCGGCCTATGGGCGCGGCTCGACACAACGCCTTTCGGCCATGGCCAGCCGTTTTCTCGCGGACAATTGCGGGATCTGATGCGGACCGCCCTGTTTTCGCCGACCCATTGGACAGAGGCGCTGTATATGCCGCCGTTCCAGAACAGTCTGGTGCGGCGCGGCGATGCGCTCGTCGAGCGAATTGGCGCGAGCCTGGGCTTGCCCGGAGCCGGGGTGCAGATCGTCGAGGCGACGAAAGAGCTCTACCGGCCCGTGGTTTTGACGCAGCCAGTGGCGCAGACCTTGCCTGGCCTGCAGCCGGTTCTCGCGCCGCAGCCTGCGGCTGGTTCGCGAGCCGCCACAGGCGCCAGCTGATATGCCGAGCAGATTGTGCGGTATGCCTCCTGCTCGGTGCAAGGGTGTGACAGCACATCGCAATCTGTACTTATGACGGATACGAGATCTAGAGAATATTGTTTGCGAACGAATTGTTTCGTGGTTGAAAATATTTGTTATATTTTTCACTTTTGTCCACATAAATTCTGAGGAAATCGGTAACCGCACTGCGGTATTTTGCATTAATAAAAATAAACATTAGTTTATTCTAAAGTATGGTGTTCCTGAAATCTCAAAAATGCTTTGCGACTAAACAATAATAGGATTTTTAGGTGTTAATTATTTAAGTGGGTTTTGCGATGAATCTTAGTGATTTTCGATATTTGACGTTGGACGCCATGCGTGGTGTCGCGGCAATTCTAGTTGTTCTCTTCCATTGCAACAATCGCGTGTTCGGCGATACGAACATTGTCGGATATCTAGCTGTCGATTTTTTCTTCGCTTTAAGCGGTTTCGTGATCGACTTCGCTTACCGTCAGAGACTTTCGGAGGGCATGACGTTCATGCGTTTTCTGGAAGTGCGGCTGGTCAGGCTTTATCCTTTGTTCCTCCTCGGCATTGGCTTTGGCTTGATCAAGGCTGTCAGTCAGATCATGTTTCACGATAAAAATGCGCTTGCTCCTGTCCCGCTGGCTTTGACGGCGTTCAGCAATGGCCTGATGCTGCCAGTCCCACTGCCTCTGGAATTCCTTTTCCCTCTGAATATTCCAGCCTGGTCGCTTTTTTTTGAGCTTCTTATCAATATTATCTACGGATACACGCTCTTCCGCTGGACGGCCCGATCCCTGGGTGTTGTCATTATATTGAATTCAATCCTTGTCGCGATCGGTGCTTCCCGCTATGGATGGCTCAATATCGGGATGGATTGGAATACTTTCTTTTATGGTATCGGGCGCGTCGGTTTTTCCTTTACTCTGGGTATCGTCATCTCGAGACTGCATCGCAGGATAGACAGGAAACAATCCATCCTGGCGATCGTTCCTATTGCCATTCTGCTCGTAATCTTCCTTGTTCCTGCCCCCGATTATCTGCGGGCTTGGCGTGATCTGTTATGTGTCTTCGTGATCTTGCCATTGATTTTGGAAGCAGGGATCCGGCTCGAAATACCGAAAGGCTTGCGCTTTTATGCCGAGCTATTAGGGGATTTATCCTATCCGATTTACATTCTTCATTATCCATTGCTAACGATTGGTTATTTTCTGGCGCAGAGAACTGCGTCCTTTTCCCCCTTGAAATTCACAATCGGCTACGTCTTCGTCGTGTGTTTCATTGCGTGGTTCGTTGAACGCTATTACGATCGTCCTGTCCGCTTGATCATCAGCAAACGTCTGCATATTCGCCGTTCGGCGATGCCGCAAGTGATTGGCAAGAAAATGATCTAACATTTCGTATGTGTTGCTCACTATATGTTATGTTTACATTTGTCTCCGTATGCATGAGTGGTCGTAATTACGTTTATGACGCGCTTTGGGTGCCGATTAAAGAGAGATTGGAGCGTTGCGGGTGTCTCCACAATCGCTCCACTCAAAAAATGATAGTTTTTTCAAGGAGGTGGGAATCGCGAAGCGATTCAATCTTGAGAAATGCTTTAAAGTGCCGGCGCGGCACGTTTGATCTTCAGGCTCTGGGTCGCGAACAAAAGACCATGCTGCAGGCCGCCGCCGTCAATGCCATGGCCGATGCCAGTGGAAAGATGCCATTGATTGGGGATCCCGGCTTCTGCCAGATGGCCGGCGGCGAGGAACATGGCTTCAGCGGAGACGACATCGTCCTGGGTGCCATGTACAAGCAGAATCGGTGGATGCTGGCCATTGGCGAGGCGCGCATTGGCGGTGCCGAGATGTTCGGGGCCAACCAGCATGCCGGAATAGCCCAGAATGCCGGCTGGCGCCTCAGCGCGGCGCAACCCTGCATGCAGCGCCAGCATGGTTCCCTGGCTGAAGCCGACGAGCAGCAGATTGGCGTCGGTGAGGCCGTAGCGTTTGAGCTCAGCGTCGAGAAAGGCGTCGAGCACGGGCCGCGCCTTGTTGAGACCTTCCCAATGCGAGGCCGGATCATCCTCTGACACCGGAAATTTCAGTGGGAACCATTGGCGCGCATCCGGCGCCATGGCGCAGATTTCCGGCGCATGCGGGGAGACGAAAGTCGCGTCAGGCATGAAACTCTGCCACTGCTGCGCAATGGCGATCAGATCGTTCCCATCGGCTCCATAGCCGTGCAGAAACACGACCAATTGCTTCGTCATGCGCGACTTGGCCGCGACACGCGGGCCATCGATCTTTGCTACCATTTTCAACTTTCGCCCGCATTAGTGCGTTTCAAATATATCTGAAACGCTTCACTCAACAAACGGAGCCTTTTCAAACCAATGGAATCGCAAACCGATTCAATGCCATTGGAAAATGCTCCAGGTCATCGGTTCCGGCGACCGGCCGATGGACATTCTCCTGAATTGCCCGCTCATTTCATGACTGCATCGTCGCCGTCACCGCAGAATCTGTGGACGGCGGCTTTCTTTGACGATGATCTGTCCCCATGAAGCCAAGATAATGATGGCAAGGTGATGCCGTCCGGCCTCTGCCGATCGGCGCGGATTCATATGATCTACCTTCTGCAAAGCTTGTTTCGATGCGATGGTCAAGGTGCACGGGTCAAGGTGTAGGGTCAAGGCGCCGCATCGTGATCGCGGTGGCGCCGGGAGATGTCAGGGCAATTTTCCTGCCTCGGCTGCTGCCGCCTCGACGAGTTGATGATCGAGGTCCCTGCCGAGGGCATCGCGGCCGCTGAGACCGCCCAGTGCGGGATGCGCCCGCATCAAAAATCCATGGACGGTCCAGGCATCACCGAGAATGTCGAGGAGCCGTGGGATCACGGCGAAAGGCTTGCCGGTTTTTTCATCGCATTGCCAGATCGGGAATCGATAGCCTCTTCGGGCGCCTTCGAGGCCGAGCAGAATGTGTTTTTGCCGTTTTGCATTGACGGAGGTTCGGCTGATGCCGAGCTTTGCGGCAAGGACGTCGCCGCTGACCATATCGGCTCCGGCGAGAATTTGCGCCGCGTGGTCGAGCTTTGCGGTTTGCCCCATCGGAGCATCATCCATCGGGCGCCCGAGGCTCGATTTCAGCGGCTCGACAAGAACCAAGCAAACTTCTCCCCGATGGATCGTCGCGGTAATGCGTCCATGGCCGCCCGCGCGTTCGATCGTCTTCTGGGCGGTCTCTATGCCGGCGCGCAGCGATTTCTTGTGCACATCCTTCTTCGGTTCCGGCAAAAGATCCGTCGCGAATGTCACCACGCAACCGGGGCTGGCCGCATCGTTTCCAGCCTTGCGCGCGCGTTTCGATTTTGTCTTTCCACCTGCCTTGCCGCCTGCCTTGGCCGGCTTCTCGACGGTGGATTGGCCATCAGGCTCGGCGGGGAACTTGTCTTTCGATCGAGGCATAGTGAGACCTCTTCAGGATCTTCATCCGTTCCAGTCTGTTCGAAACGGCGAATTCTGCAAGCCTTTCAGAAGTATTCCATAGATCGCTTTCATGAGGTGCCTCGCGAATGCGGCGGCGGCTTCCGCCGGACCTCATTATTCCGAACAGGTTGGGATCAAGGTGCCTTGGTCTTGGGAGCTGTTTTCGAAGGGAGACACCCCGCAACAAAACGTCGGCGAGGGGTTCTCCGAGGCATTCTGCTTTCATATCTATGGCGGACATCTGGTGCGATCATTGCTGAAACTGCTGCGGACCGGCCCATGCTGGTTCAAGAACCTGTCGGAAAATCAATCAGGAAGAACTGCCTTCGGTCTTCTCCGCAGCCTCTCATTCGGTGCCGACATTTCCCATGACCCGCGCATTGTCCCATCCCGCTTTCCGATTTGCTCCCTCTCCCAACGGTTATCTGCATCTCGGCCATGCTTTTTCGGCGCTCGAAAATGAACGGCTGGCACGGGCGAGTGGCGGCCGGCTGTTCTTGCGGATCGAGGATATCGACAAGGACCGCTGCCGTCCCGAATATGAGCGAGCGATCATCGAGGAACTCCGTTGGCTCGGCATTCCGTTCGATCCTGAAATCCGGCGCCAGTCGCACCATCTCGCCGATTATGCGCAGGCGCTCGTGCGCCTCGAACGCAAGGGAATCCTTTATCCGTGTTTCTGCTCGCGCTCGGACATTGTGCAGAGGGTCAGGGAGAAACCGGATTGGCCGCGTGATCCCGATGGGTCGCCGCTTTATCCCGGAATCTGCCGGCATATGAGCCGCGAGCAGCGACAAAAGCGCCTCGCTGCCGGCGATACGCCCGCTTATCGGATCGATATCGAGAGGGCCACGGCGCTGGTCGGTGGCGGGGTCAGCTGGCTCGATTATGGTTCGGGCTCGGAAGGCCGGCTTGTAACCGCCGATCCACGGAAATGGGGCGATACGATCCTCGCGCGCCGCGATATCGGCACGAGTTATCATATTGCTGTTGTCGTCGATGATGCCTCTCAGGGCATTACAGATATCGTGCGCGGCGAAGATCTGTTCCATGCGACGAGTCTGCATCGGCTGCTGCAATCCCTCCTCGATCTTCCGGGACCCGTCTATCATCATCATGCCCTGCTGCGTGACGGGGCCGGACAGAAACTCTCGAAGAGCCTGCGTGCGAAATCCCTGCGCTCCCTGCGCGAAGAGGGACTAACGCCGGAAATGGTGCGGACGCGGCTGGTGCCTGCTCCCTCGATGGTGACCGAATTACAAAATGTATAATCGAGTTTGCATCGACACTTTGCCCGGTAAAAGCGAGACCGGAAACGCGGCTGCCTCTGAACGGTGATCTTTGCCGCGCGTGTGTTTGTCGTGTTCCCAGGCCTTTGTATTGGCGTTCCTTGCGGCGACCAATGGTATTGCTTACGCCTGATTATCCGAGGTTCTTCCGGATCCATTCCCTCCGAAATCCGTTACGCTTCAGAAAGAGGCGATTGAAACTGCGCCCGCGGGAAGGTGACGCTCAAGCCGAACGCCATGGTCAAGATAAGCCGCGATCCATAGTGTTCGGCATCGGTCCCGGGAGGCGGGGATGTTTCCTGGCCGTCGCGCTCACCTTGTTCGGTTTGCACCGCATGCAAAGGGGGAGGGAGCTGGATGAACAGGGAAAGACGTTTCAGCATCGCACGGATCCTCGTCTTTGGCCTTGTTGTGGGTATTGTCGCCGCCGCGATCATTTATGCCAATTGGGATACATCCGTTCAGATCGTGTCGATGGGCATAAATTCCATTCGCTATCTCGGTGCGCCGAAAGGAACGATTGTCACCGAAGTGGCGGAAGGCGCGCCACGCTCATCATCCGTTCGCAAGATGCCTTCCGAGGCAAGACAGGAGGCGACCGGGGTGGGGCAGGACTGGCTGAGCTATAACAAAACCCTGCGTTCTGACCGTTTTTCTCCGCTCGACGAGATTACTCCCGCCAATGTCGGGAATATGAAAATTCTGTGTACCTATGATACCGGGCAATATACCGGATTCAATAGCGGTTTGCTGGAAGTGAACGGCAGCCTGATCTTTGCGACGGAATTTGATCTTTTCTCCATCGATGCGAATGATTGCCGCGAAAACTGGCGGGTTCACGAAGACTATCAGCCGGCGCCGCCGCAAGGTGTGAGCCGCGGCGCGGCTTATCTCGACGGCAGGCTGTTCCGGGGAACACAGGATGGGCGTGTTCTCGCCTATGATTTCAAGACCGGGCGGCGTTTGTGGGAAACCGCGATCGCCGATCCCAAAAAGGGCGAAAGCGTGCCTGCGGCGCCGATCGCCTGGAATGGTCTTGTGTTTATCGGCAATGCCGGTGGCGATATCAAAGGTGTCAAGGGCAGGATGTATGCGCTCGATGCCGAAACCGGCAGGATTGTCTGGGAATCCTATCTCGTGCCGAAAGGTCCCGAAGACAGGGAGCGCGGGCCGCAAGGGCGATTACCGCTTGATGGGTCCAGCTGGCGGACACCACCTGGCTCACCCATAACCGGCGGGGCGACCTGGACGTCCTATACGCTCGACCCGGCTCATGGGCTGCTTTATATTCCTGGCGGTAATCCTGGGCCCGATTTCGCGGCCGATATGCGCGAAGGCGGCAATCTTTATACTGGCTCCGTCGTCGTTCTGGACGCAGGAACCGGCGATTACAAAACCCATTACAAAATTGTTCCGAAAGACTGGCACGATTGGGATGTCTCGGGAGCGCCGGTGCTGATCGAGACGGCGGCCAACAAACGATTGATGATCCTCGCGCCGAAGGACGGACATCTTTACGCCTTCGACACCAATGATCAGCGGCTCCTTTATCGCCTGCCGGTCACGAAAATCGAGAATGCCGAAACAGAATTTACGGCGGGAAAGCCGGTCCATTTCTGCCCGGGCGCGATTGGCGGGGCTGAATGGAACGGGCCTGCTTATGATCCGCGCAACAATCTCATCCTGACAGGTCAGGTGCAATGGTGCACCACCGTGACCCTGCAGACAAAAGAACAGTTGCAGGCCGTAGAGCCTGGAAAGCCGTGGTCCGGCGAAGCGTCGCTCAATCCTTTTGATGTATGGGGTAAGCAGGATGCCGTCTTCGACTGGGCTGGCTGGCTGTATGCCGTCGACGCCGATAATGGCCAATGGCGCTGGCGCGTGAAGACCAATTATCCGGTGCAGAGTGGCGTGACACCGACCGCTGGCGGTGTCGTCTTCTTCGGAGACATGGGCGGCAATTTTTATGCGCTCGACGTGAGTGATGGACGAAAATTATGGGGAGAAAAGATCGGTGGGGCCGTAGGCGGCGGTGTCATTACCTATCGCACCGGCGCCGCGCAACGGGTCGCCGCAGCAACGGGTCTGACCGAAATCCTGTGGCCCACGGAAATCACCACGGCCAAGGTTTCTATTCTCGGCCTCGATGAAAGCCGATAGGCAGGCCGCGTACAGAGTCCTGGCTGATGAAGGCCATTAGGTTGCACCATGTCTGTCAGTGATTGCGGCCCGTCGGCATAGCAAGGGAGGACCAAGCCAATGACCTTACCCGCTTCCAAACCCGCCTGCATTCTGGTGCTTCAGGGCGGCGGAGCCATGGGCGCCTATCATGTCGGCGCTTTTCAGGCGTTGCAGGAAGGCGGTTTCGAGCCCGACTGGGTCTGCGGCATATCAATGGGGGCCATCAATGGGGCGCTTATTGCCGGCAATGCCAGTGAGCGGCGGCTCGAGCGGCTGAATGCTTTCTGGTCGGCGATTTCGCGGCCGTGCCTGACGCCGCCCTTTGCCGACACGAACCTGAAGATCCTCGAACATTATTGCAGCTTCGTCACCACGCTTTTGACCGGCCAGCCGGGATTTTTCGAGCCGCGTCCGTTCAATCCCTTTTTTGCGCCCTCCGGCGTCTCGGCGACGAGTTTTTACGATACCAGGCCGCTCTATCAAACATTGTCCATGCTGGTCGATCTCGACCATCTCAATAACGGGACGACGACACGGCTATCGGTCGGTGCGACGAATGTGGAAACCGGGCAGTTGGAGTTTTTCGATACACGCGCCATGAAGGGCGGTTTTTGCCTGGACCATATTGCGGCGAGCGGTGCCTTACCGCCGGGGTTTCCCGCTGTCCGGATCGGTGACCGGCTGTATTGGGACGGCGGATGCGCTTCGAATTCCCCACTTGAAGCCGTGCTCGATGACATGCCGCAAGGCCACAGCATTGCTTTCATCATCGATTTGTGGAGTTCCAGCGGTCCGGCGCCGCAAACGATGAGCGATGTGCTCTGGCGCGCCAAACAGATACAATATGCAAGCAAGACGATGCAGCATATCAAATGGCTGGAAGCCAAGATCAATCTGCGTCATGCGCTATCTATGCTCGAAAACAAGGGTGCACCGCCGCCGGATGAACGGCTCGACCTCGTTCATGTCATCTATCATCCGGATGATGACCAGATTCCCTATAGCGACGCGGAATTTTCGCAAACGTCTATCGCTCAGCGCCGTGCTGCGGGCTATGCCGACATGCAGCGCATCCTGGCCGACAAACCGTGGTTACGCATCCATCGGGCGCCGCATATAGGCTGCGTCGTTCACCGCGTCAGCCGCGACGGGATCATGACGGTAAACGATGATGCGTGCTGCGAGAGGCTGGTTCCGCTTGCGCAGGAGGCTTTGTGCGCAAACCGGGAGCATCGCTCATGAATGCGATTGCATGAGCGATGCCTCGAGGCAATCGTCGCTTTATTCCGCGGCGCTTTTGGTGCCGAAGCGGTGTTCGATGTAATCTTCGACAATGGTCTTGAATTCAGCGGCGATGCCCTCGCCACGCAAAGTCATTTTCTTCTCGCCGTCTATGAACACGGGTGCAGTCGGGGTTTCGCCCGTACCGGGCAGGGAAATGCCGATATCGGCATGTTTCGATTCACCCGGTCCGTTGACGATGCACCCCATGACGGCGACATTGAGTGTCTCGACGCCGGGATAGCGGGTACGCCAGACCGGCATTTCCTCGCGGATATAGGTCTGGATATCGCGGGCGAGTTCCTGGAACACGGTCGAGGTCGTGCGGCCACAGCCGGGGCAGGCGGCGACGAGCGGCACGAAAGTGCGGAAACCCATCGTCTGCAAGATTTCCTGGGCCACGGTGACTTCGAGAGTCCGATCACCTCCGGGCTGCGGCGTCAGCGAGACGCGGATCGTATCGCCGATGCCTTCCTGCAGCAGAATGCCCAGCGCCGCCGAGGAAGCGACAATGCCCTTCGAGCCCATACCCGCCTCGGTCAGGCCGAGATGCAGAGCGTAATCGCTGCGCGCAGCGAGCATGCGGTAGACGGTGATGAGATCCTGAACCGCCGAGACCTTGGCGGAAAGGATGATACGATCACGCTTGAGGCCGAGTTCCTCGGCGCGGGCCGCTGACAGAAGCGCTGATTGCACCATTGCCTCGCGGGTGACGGCGCCGACTGCAAGCGGGCTCGCGGCCTTGGCATTTTCATCCATCAGTCTCGTGAGCAATTCCTGATCGAGCGAGCCCCAATTGGCGCCGATCCGCACCGCCTTGTCATATTTGGCGGCGATTTCCACGATGGTGGAGAATTGCCGGTCGCGCTTTTCGCGGAAGCCGACATTGCCGGGATTGATGCGATATTTGGCGAGCGCCTCGGCGCAGGCCGGATATTCGGTCAGCAGCCGGTGCCCGATATAATGGAAATCGCCGACGAGAGGGACAAAACAGCCCATTTTATCGAGCTTTTCGCGAATATGCGGCACGGCGGCGGCGGCCGGATCGCGGTCCACCGTAATGCGGACGAGTTCCGAGCCCGCCTTGGCGAGCGCCGCGACCTGCTGCACCGTCTGGTCGATGTCGGCAGTATCGGTATTCGTCATGGATTGCACGATCACCGGGGACCCGCCGCCGACTTGAACCGCGCCGGGCCCGGACCCGATGCGCACGCCGACGCTTGTGCGCCGCGGAGCGGGACCGGAAGGGAGAGCTAAAGCGGGATCGAGCAGGATCGCGGAATCGGGATCGTGGGTCATGCGAACCTTGGGTTGGGAGCCCTGGGGGCTCATGGAACGACTGTAGCTCAGGGGACGAAACAGAACGTCTTTGCCGGTTTGGTGCGGGAAAACCGGCCCGGCGTCAAGTCACTCGCGAGACGATGGTTCAGGCCCTGCGTGGAAATGTTGCCGCCGCCGCGCCTGCGCCGAAAAAGGCGGGAGAAGCCGGCGGGCTTCAGGTCTGCAGGCAGCAGGCCTCGCACAGGCCTGCGATCTCCATGACCTGCATGCGCGGCTGGAAATGTTCTCGCGTCGCCAGCGTTACGAGCCCTTCGGCGAGTTCAGCCGAACTGGCCTCGATGACCTGTCCGCATTTTTCGCAGATCAGGAAGACGATCGGCTCCTTGTCGCCATGGCCATGGCGACAGGCGAGATAGCTGTTGCAGGAAGCAAGCCGATGGATGAGGCCGTTTTCGAGCAGGAAATCGAGCGCCCGGTAGATGGAGATCGGCGCCGGCCGCTTGCCGGTGGCTTCGCCGATCTTCTCGATCATTTGATAGGCCCCGAGCGGCTTTCGCTCCTGCGCGAGAAGATCGAGAATCCGCCGCCGGCCGGGTGTCAGCGGGACCCCTGCGCGGGCCGCTTTGGAGGTGGCCTCCTCCGCGCATTTCTGGGCGGGAGGGGACGGCCGGGTCGCGGGAGTTTCAGGACGCATAATATAAGCTTAGACCATTATAGGGGTGGCGTGCAAAATTTTCCTTCCGGGGAAACGGCCATGAAAACAAAGCTGTATTCTCTCCGAGAAACAAGCGTATGGCGCGGGTATGAAGAATGGGTACCAGTTACGCCCGAACGCGTGAGGCGCCAAACCCGGAAGATTGCCAGGAACATTCAGCCTTCGTGCATATTTATGGATGCATAAAGGCTGCCGTTCAAGGACCCTGGATGCCCGTGGAAAGCTGATGAGATCTCTGGCTTTTTCATCTCTTTCCGCAGCGTTGGAGCCATGACATCATCGATATTACCGTCGGGTCCGATCGGTCCGGCGGCAGGCGGATGACGCGATGATCCATGGATCATGTGCTGCTCAGATTTTTGAGTGCAAGCAAACTTTGGAAAGTTTGCTTAGGGTGTGTGGGCGATTCCCGCTGTCCAAGGCTCGCGTGGAAACGGGGGAGTCTTGCGACAGGTGATTCGATTGGAGATCATTCGGTCGGGTGAATTTCGCGGGACTCCCATGCTTGGGCCGGGCTACCGTAACATGCCGCTGGAGACAGGCCCTATGGTCAGGGCGAAATGGGTATAGCCGTTGATCCGGCCGGATAAAGATCTGCGGGCGCGGTGCTTGAAGCATTAGGTGGGGGCTGTTTGATGCGTGGGAATGAACTGGAAGGAGAAGCCACAGGCGGCGCGGGACAGCAAAAGGAGAAGAAAAAAATCAGTCTCGCCTTGCAGGGTGGCGGTTCCCACGGCGCCTTCACCTGGGGTGTGCTCGATACGCTTCTTGCCGACGAACGCCTTGAAATTGCGGCTGTGACCGGTTCCAGCGCGGGTGCGATGAATGCTGTCGTCATGACGCAGGGCTTCATTGAGAACGGACGCGCCGGCGCACGGGCGAAGCTCGCTGAATTCTGGCGCAGCTTGAGCGTCGAAGGCCAGATGAACCCCATACAACGTGAAGTCTTCCGCATGTTCTTCAGCGGCTGGCCGCTGCAGACCCAGATCACGAGGTGGTGGGCGGATCTCGTGACGCATTTCGCGAGCCCCTATGATTTCAATCCGTTGAATCTCAATCCTTTGCGCGACCATCTGCTGCGGATGGTTGATTTTCCAAGCATCCGCGCCTTTCGTGATTATCCGCTCTATGTCGGCGCGACGAATGTCCACACAAGCCAGATCCAGGTCTGGCACAGCGAGGAATTGCAGGTCGAACATGTCCTGGCATCGGCCTGTCTGCCGTTCATCTTTCAGGCGGTCGAAATCGACGGCGTGCCTTATTGGGACGGCGGCTATCGCGGCAATCCGGCGCTTTTCCCGCTGTTCTACGGCACCAAATGCCCGGATATTGTGATCGTCCAGATCACGCCTTTCGTGCGGCTTTCGACGCCGCAATCAGCGCGCGATATTCAGGACAGGCTCAACGAAATCACCTTCAACGGCGCCCTGATGGCCGAAATGCGCGCCGTCGATTTCGTCAACCGGCTGGTCGATAACGGAAAATTATCGCGCGACGAATATTTGCGGATCAATCTCCATTGTATCGACGGCAGTTCCTATCTTGAGGCCTATTCCGCCGTCACCAAGCTCGATTCCTCCTGGCACCTGATGGAAAGTCTCTTCCATCTGGGGAAGAAAGTGGCGGACCAATGGCTGGTGACCACCTTCGATTCAATCGGCGTGAAGGGGACGCTCGACCTGCGCCGGGCCTTTACGGCTGCTTGAGCGCAGACGTCGATCAGAGCGTCTGGAAACGATAGACGCCGCTTTCCTTCTCGCAGGAATCCTCGATCGTGCGGGAGACCGGAACATTATAGCGCGCGATGCATTCGAGCTTCTCGCGCGCGAGATAGGAACGCCCCGGATCGCCGATCAAGACGAGCGCGCCGCGGCGATGCAGCCTCTCGAGCCAGAGGGTGACGCGCTCTGCCATGTCGCGCTCATAGGAAACATCTCCGGCAAGGATCACGTCCCATCCTGCGTCCGTGCCGATGAGATCCTCGGCGCGGATCGTCAGTGACACAGCATTTTCATGGGCGTTGCAGGCGATGGCCGCTTGCGCGAAGGGATCGATCTCATTGGCTTCGACGCTGGCAGCTCCGGCCTTTGCGGCGGCGATCGCCACAAGCCCGGAGCCCGAGGCGAAATCCAGCACGTTGCGGTTTTTTACGAGTTCGCGATGGTCGAGAAGATAGCGCACCAGCGCTTGCCCGCCTGCCCAGGCGAAGCCCCAGAAGGGTGGCGGCAGATGCTGGCCGTTTCGGAAAATTTCCGTCTGTTCCCAGAGAGAGATCGCGTCCTCGGCCAGATACAGGTGGATCTCGGGCGCGAGTGGAACCGGCGCGAGCCTTGTATGCGCGAGTACGAATTCTTTGTAGGCGGGATCCGGGTTCAAGAAATCAGCTGTCTTCCACGAGAATGACATGCAGAAAGCGTGGCCCATGCGCGCCGCGCACGAGCGTGCCTTCAATATCGGTGGTGCCACTGGCGCCGGTCACGAAATTGACGTTGCGCGGCACCGGCTGTCCCATGCTTGCGGCGACATAATCCTCCAGATAGCCAAGAATGCGGCTCGCTTCGATCACCACGAGATGATGCAGCGGGAAGAAATCGAACAGGGTTGGCGAATGCGGTCCTGAATGAAACACCAGAGTGCCGGTTTCGGCGATACCCCAGAGAGCCTTGCCGACGGCGACTATTGTATCCGATTTCACCTCTTCGTGCAGATGATAGCCGCTCCAGTCCATCGCCGTCAAAGCAGGTTCGGGCTGCAGGGCGATCTCGCGGGCAAGGCCATGGGTCGTGAGATAAATATCGACCGCTCGCGGCACATCGGCAAGGCTTGCGGCTTTGTCGAGGCTCGCCGCGACTTTCGGCGAGGTGATCTGCCGTTCGAAAAGCATCGGCAGGCTTCCCTCTCCGAGCCGGGGCCGGCCGAGAGAAAGATCGGCGATGAGAGCGTCGGCAGCCGCAGCGATCGCGCCGGCATCATTTGGCTCGCCTGCGGCGGTGGCCGTGTTTCCCTGTCTGAGGGCTGACAGAATAAGCTCGCGCGCGCTCATCATTCACCCTTTCGCTTTCAGACGCTGTTGCTGGTTCCATTCTTCCATGAAGGTGCGCGGCGCGGGCTTTGGAAAATCGCGATGGCGTGTCCATCCGGAGGCAAGCGGTAGGGAGCGGATCCAGCCTCCTTTGGCAAAGAGGCGCATGCCCCGTACCGCGAGTCTGGTGCCGATGTGATACAGGAAGGGGTGGCGCGCGCCAAACGCCCAGAAACCGAGCGACTGACGCACGATCTGGGGTTCGAGACCCTCGCGCCAGCTTTTCTCGCGCCATCCGCGCAGCAGCGTCGGCAGCGGAATATCGACCGGGCACACTTCCTGGCAACTGCCGTTGAGCGTGCAGGCCTGCGGCAGGTCATGGCTCTTTTCGAGTCCGTTGAAGATCGGTGTCATCACCGAGCCCATCGGGCCGGGATAGGCGCCGCCATAGGCATGGCCGCCGATCTGGCGGAACACCACGCAATGGTTCATGCAGGCGCCGCAGCGCAGGCAGCGCAGCATGTCGGCGAGGCCCTCATTGCGCATTTTCGTGCGGCCATTGTCAACGAGGACGATATGGAATTCCTCCGGCCCGTCGCGGTCGCCCCGTCGCTTCGGCCCGCAATGGAAGGTTGTATATTGGGTGAGATCGGCCCCTGTCGCCGAGCGCACGAGCAGGCGCAGGAGCACCATGGCATGGGACAGCGAGGGCACGAGCTTCTCAATTCCGGCGGTGACAATATGCACGCGCGGAATCGTCGTCGTCAGTTCGGCATTGCCTTCATTGGTGACGGTGCAGATCGCGCCTGAATCGGCGATCAGGAAATTGGCGCCGGAAATACCGACATCGGCGGCAAGAAAACGTCCGCGCAATTCCTCGCGCGCGCTCGCCACCATGGATTCGATATCGTCGCTGTTCTGCGGTTTGTGATGATTGGCGCGGAACAATTCCGCGACTTCCTCGCGCGTGCGGTGCAGGGCTGGCCAGATGATATGCGAGGGCCGGTCGTGCGCGAGCTGCACGATATGTTCGGCGAGATCGGTCTCGACGCGGGTGATGCCGGCGTCTTCCAGGGCGTGCGGCAGGCCGATTTCCTCGCCCAGCATGGATTTGGCGCGCGTGACGCTTTTCGCCCCGGCCTTGCGACAGAGATCAATGACGATGGCGCAGGCTTCGTCGCTGGTCGACGCCCAATGGACCTTGGCGCCGGAGCGTAGCGCGTTGGCTTCGAATTCGACGAGATAATGGTCGAGATGATCGATGACATGCTGCTTGATGCTTTTGCCGAGAGTCCGCGCTTCGGCAAAACCCGGCCAGGCCGCGACGGCCGCCGCGCGTTTGTCGCGCGCATTATTCGTCGTCCGGTCGATGGCGATCTTGAGCGTCTTGTTGTCGAGCGCTTCCTTGATCCGTTCATCGAACGGGATCGAGAAAGGATCACTCGCCTGTGCCGAGCTCCGCGCGGCGGAAGAGGCCGTAGTCATGGGTCAATCCTCCTCGCCTATGGCGGGACCCGAGCCGAACCCGGACAGAATTTCGGCGGTATGGAAGACGCGCGTCGCCGCGCCGCGCCGGTGCAGTTTGCCGGCCATGTTCAAAAGGCAGCCGAGATCACCGCCGAGCAGGAGATCGGCTTTGGTGTTTTCGATATCGCGCGCCTTTTCATCGACGATGGCGTTGGAAATCGCCGGATATTTGACGCAGAACGTGCCGCCGAAGCCGCAGCAGACATCATGACCGGGCAGGGGAGTGATGCTCAGCCCTTCGATTGCGGCGAGCATCTTGCGCGGCTGCTCCATCACGCCGAGCTGGCGTAGCCCCGAGCAGGAATCATGATAGGTGGCGCTGGCGTGCAACGTGACATCCTTCGGCATGAAATGGCGAATGTCGACGAGATAGCTCAAAAGTTCGTATGTGCGTGCGGCAAGCGCCTCGGCACGGTGCAGCCAAACGGGGTCGTTACGGAACAGTTCCGGATATTTATGGATCATCCCGGCGCAGGAGCCGGACGGCACGACGACATGATCGAACGAGTCGAATGCGCGAATGACATTGCGGGCCAGTGCGCGGGCGTGATCGTCATCGCCGGAATTGAAGGCCGGCTGACCACAGCAGGTCTGGCTTTGCGGAACGCTGACGTCGCAGCCCGCCTGTTCCAAAAGGGAAATGGCGGCAAAGCCGATGCGCGGACGCACGACATCGACGAGACAGGTCACATAAAGCGCGACTTTTGGCCTGTCGGAAACCGTTGGCTGATTGTGGAGTGGTACAGCATCCATGAGGGGCAATCTTGTTGACAGAGCGGATGAATGGGTGGGCTCGGCGGTTTTCCGAACGAGCCGCTTCCCTCACGCAGGCTGTTTCCGGAATTGATCATAGATCATTTCGTTCTCGCCCGATGCCGGCTGCACTCCCGCATTGCAGCATTTGACCGGTATCGAACGGGTTACATGGGCAGAAAGCCTGAATACGATTAATACCGATTTTTCGAAGGCCGTTTGCCGGGGATCACCTGGTGTGGTGATACCCCCTCTGATCGCGATCGCATTCAGTTGCCGAGTTGCATATGTTTTTGCGGACTTTTCGCTAATGAATGACCGTCAGCGTGAAGGGAAACACATAGACCTGCAGCATGATGAAAATGCCGACAAGGCAGGCGAGCACGATCGAATGCGGGAAGACGAAACGCAGGATCGCGCCTTCATGACCGAACCAGTTCGTGGCGGTCGAGGCGACCACGATGGATTGCGCATCGACCATCTTGCCCATGACACCGCCAGAGGAATTGGCGGCTGCCATCAGGATCGGCGACAGACCCAATTGTTGTGCCGTCACCGTTTGTAATCCACCGAACAGCACGTTCGAGGCCGTATCCGAACCCGTAAGTGCTACCCCGAGCCAGCCGAGCAGGGCGGCGAAGAAAGGATAGACGACGCCGGTGCCCGCGAAGGCGAGGCCTAGGGTGGCGTCGAGACCGGCGTAGCGGGTCAAGGTGCCGAGTGCCAGCATGGCGGCGATGGTGATCAGTGAATTGCGCACAACATACAGGGTGCGGCCATATTGTTTGATGAGAGAGAGCGGACCATAGCCCATCAACAACCCGCTGAGGATACCGGCGAGGAGGATGCCGGTGCCGCTCATGGTGAGAATGTTGAAGCTGAAGACTGCTGATTCAATGGTCGGCGCGGCGGCGACCGGCGGCATTTTCTGGACGAGCCGATGCAGTCCGTCGATCTCGAATTTCGGCAGGAACAGATTATTGACCGGAATTTTGAAACTTTCCGTGCCCCAGATGAAGACGATGACGCAGAGAATGAGCCAGGGCATCCAGGCCTTGATCAATTGCGCCCGCGTATAGGCCGGACGCTCGGCGTTCGTATGCGCGGTTGAGGGAACCGGATCGGCGACGGCGGCGCCGACCGATTGGGGACGCAGGCTGATATCGTGGCGGTTGGCGAAATTGGGATTGGTCCAGATGCGGCGTGGCTGCCAGATGCGCATGAAACCGATGAGACAGGCCATGCAGACGAGGGCAGCAATGACATCGACCAGCCACGGGCCGTGGAAATTCGAAACGAGAAATTGCGGAATGGCGAAGGAAAGGCCGGTGACGAGAACCGCTGGCCAGACTTCCAGCGTGCCGCGCAAACCCGCGAAGGCGGCGACGACCCAGAACGGCACCATGACGGAAAAGATCGGCAATTGACGCCCCACCATGGCAGTGACCTGGCCGAGATCGAGATGGGTGACGGCGGCGAGCGTGACGACCGGCGCGCCGAGCGCACCAAAGGCGACAGGGGCCGTATTGGCAATGAGTGACAGGCCAGAAGCGGCGAGCGGAGAAAAGCCGAGGCCGATGAGAATGGCGCCGGTGACGGCGACCGGGGTGCCGAAACCCGCCGCGCCCTCGAAGAAAGCGCCAAAGGCATAGGCCACGAGCAGAAGCTGCAGGCGGCGGTCTGCCGTCACATTGGCAATGGAATCCTGCAGAATGGCGAAGGATCCATTTTCAACCGTAAGCCGGTAAAGGAAGATGACATTGATAATGATCCAGCCGATCGGGAAAAGACCCGTCAGCGCGCCAAGCAGCGCGGCCTTGCCGGCCATGATTGCCGGCATGGTGAATCCAAGCGTGGCGACGAGATAGGCGAGCGCAAGCGCGGTGAGCGCCGCGAAATGCGCCTTGACCTTGGAAAAGGCGATCAGGCCCAGAAGACAGAAGATCGGCAGGGAGGCGATCACTGTCGAAAGAAGCCGGTTCCCGAATGGATCATAGATCTGTTGCCACATTTCATTCCTCCCCCGCGGCGTCGGCCGCTTATGTCCCCATTCGGCGCCGGCAGCGGGTAAACTGGCTGCGCGGACGCCTTGTCATTGATCGAGTGTCATTAGATCGGGTATCCCGAAATCGGTATCTCGTCATTGACCGACCGGGTCATGCCCTTTCGCAGGACCGCGCTCTCTGTGGATAAATTATTTTACCACGTTGCGCAATGCAGCAAACGGGGGAGAAAATTCAGTCGTTCTGCGGAGCTCCCGGCTGGCGCAAGGGATGGGCGGCGGAAAAAGCCTCGATTGCCATGCAGCGGTCGAAGATCGCCGCAAGCGTCGGATAGGCATCGAGCGTCCCGCCGAAAAGCTGTTGTCCAACGGCGAGGCTGATGACCGAAATGTCGGCGATCGTCGGCTGATCGCCATGGCAGAAGAGGGCGGTTTCCTTCTCCTGGGCAAGATGTGCTTCGATCGCCTCGAGGCCGAGGCCGATCCAGTGATGCGCCCATAGGGTCTGGCCGGCTTCATCTATGTGATAGGTCTTGGCCATGAAACCGCGCACGCGCGGTGTCACCAGCGAATGAGCGTCGCCGGCGGCGATCTGCGCCAGTGCGCGCGCTCTGGCGCGTCCGCGCGGATCCTTCGGCAGGAGCGGCGGCTCGGGATGGGTTTCATCGAGATATTCGAGGATCGCCAGCGACTGGACGAGAGGGGGGCCGTCACCGTCGATCAGCGCGGGGAGCAGGCCTTGCGGATTGACCGCTTTATAGGCCGGTTCCTGCAATTCGCCGGTGAAGATGTTGACGAAAATCTGTTCGGGCGCGAGTCCCTTGAGATTGAGGCCGATGCGTACGCGGAAACTTGCCAGAGACCGCCAAAAGGTAAAAATCTGCATGGTCGAAAAAGTGTCAAGGGAATGAGGCACAAGTGGATGCAACTATAAGGGCGGGTGAGAAATCTGTCGATCCACCAGTCGGCTGCGATGCGCGGCTGGTCTATATCGGCGTCCTGCGCACACCTTGGGTTGAACGCGGCGATTGTCCGCGTCAGGGGGATGAACAGGGGCCAGAATGCCGTATCGAACTCGATCCGCGCTGGCTGGAGGCGTTGACCGGGATCGAGGCCTGGCCGCGGCTCCAGGTGCTTTACTGGATGCATGAGGCGCGCCGCGATCTCGTCCTGCAATGGCCGCATGGGGCCGCAGCGCCCTCCGGCACTTTCGCCCTGCGCTCGCCGGTACGGCCGAACCCGATCGCTTCTTCGATCGTCACTTTGGTGCGGCGGGAACCGTCGGGCCTCATCGTGCGCGGCCTCGATTGCCTCGATGGGACGCCGCTCCTCGACCTCAAGCCGCATTGGGGTTGAGGATGATCGATCGTGCGGTGCGGATCTATACGGAAATGCCCAACTTAAATGACTGCGCCGGGTGATTCATAGAAATCGTAAACCATGCTATCGGATAAAGGGGCGATCTTGGTGGAATCCGGCGTGGGACCGATCACCTGAGGGATCTTCGAGCAGAGACTGCGATGCGTGACTCTTTGAAAGCCGGTTTTGTGTTGACGGTCCTGTCGGTTCCCATGCAGCTGTCGCCGGCGGGCGTCTCGGCGCAGCAGGTTTCCATTACCACGCCTTCCAGCCTTCCACTCGATAGCGGTCCCGTTCTCGATCCCGTCGTTGGTCCTCTCCTGAACGGGGTCTCTCCTTCCAGTGGTCCTCTGACATCCGGTAATTTTCCTGCTCGCGTGGATGAGATCGTCGCCAACGTGCCGCTCAATACGCAATCCGCCTATCAGGCCGCCTATGGGCTTGCCTTTGTAGTGCCGCAACAGGCCCGCGCGCTCCTGGCGCGCGCGGGCGACGTCTCTAATACTTTCGTTCAGGCGGGGATCAATACGCCGACCAGCGCGATCAGCCAGAGGATCAACGCCACAGTCAATGCTGCGACATCGCTTTATTCCGCCCTTTATGATTCTAATGGCAATCGGCTCGACTGGACGCAGCCGACCAATGTATCCGCCTATGCGATTTATCAGGCCTATACACTGGTTCAGTCCTATTATGCGAGCGCCTGCGCCACACCGACCTCCACATCCTGCACGCAAGTCACTGCGGCTTTGGGTGGCAACCCGGCGCAGAACAATGGCAATGGCGCGGCGCTGACGCATGGTCTTTCGCCCACTGGGCCCGCAAGCTCCATGACCCTCGCCGATGTGCCGAAACAGGCACTCGCCCTTCTCGTCACGCGCTTTCCTTATCTGAATGACTCACAGCTCACCGCCGTGCTCGCCACCACGGCGCTTTCGGCACCCTATCCGACCGGCCTGGGTGATGCCTATTCGGCATGGGGACGCCTGAATTATCAGGGCGCTTATGGCGGCTATGGCGCCTTCGATTCGCAGGTCGTGGTCAATATGGATGCGGCAAAGGGCGGTCTCAACGCGGCCGATACCTGGAGCAATGACATCACCGGCGCCGGAGGGCTCACCAAAGAGGGGACGGGAACTCTGACATTGACCGGCACGACCTCCTATAGCGGGCCGACCATTGTCGATGGCGGCACGCTGATCATTGCCGGCTCGATCGTCTCGCCGAGCACGGTGAATGCGGGCGGCACGCTAGCCGGTAACGGGACATTCGGCTCCGTCACCGTCAATAAGGGAGGCACACTGGCGCCCGGCGCTCCGGATCAGATCGGCCACATGGCCATTGATGGGTCTTTGACGTTCAATCCCGGTTCCGTTCTGTCGATCAGGGCGACACCGACCGCGTCGGACCAGATTACCGTCTCCGGCCCGGTCTCGATCACGGGTGGCAGCCTCTCCATCATGGCCGGTGGCGGCTTCCTGCCGCAGACGCGTTACACGATCCTCGACGCCAAGGACGGTGTCAGCGGCTCGTTCTCGAGCATCAACACCAATCTGGCTTTTTTGACGCCGACGCTTGGCTATGGCGCCAATGATGTCTTTTTGACCCTGCGCCGCAACGATGTCAGTTTCGAATCCGTCGGTTCCACCCCCAATCAAATGGCCGTCGGTGGCGCCCTGACGGCTGGTGCGGGCACCAATATGAGCGATTCGGGGGCGGCGCTTGTCAATTCCATCTCCATGCTCGACGCGGCCGGCGCGCGTGCGGCTTTCGATCAATTATCCGGTGAAGGGCTCACCGCCGCCCAAAATCAGGCGATCCGCACGGCTCGTGTGGCGAGCGTCTCGGTGGCAGAACAGGCGCTCTCCGGGCTGACCGGCTTTGGCGGCGCGGCGAATATGGTGACTGTGACGGAGCCGTCGGCGCTTCCAAAGGCGGTTTCGAGCTATGCGCCGGCGGAGGCCGCCATGGCTTCGCCGATCATCGTCGATCCGCGTGAACGTCAGCAGCGCACCGCGCCTCGCTGGCGTGTCTGGTCGACCGGCTTTGGCGGGACCATGAATTTGAGCGCCACATCCACTGTCGCGGGACAGCAGGGCGATTTCTATGGCGGCGTGATGGGCATTGATTACAAGGTCCAGCCGAATGTGCTTGTCGGTATCGCAGCTGGCGGCAGCTATTCCTGGTTCGATGTTGCTCAGCGCGCGACAAGTGGCAATGTCACCGGCTTTCACGGCGGCGTCTACGGCATTGCCGATTTCGGACCTTTCTATGGAGAAGCCTCGGTCATGGTCTCGAGCTTTTCCAACGAGACCCGCCGGGCAATCGCCAGTTTCGGTATGCTGGGGCCGTCGCTCGAAAAAGCCTCGTTCGGCTCTCTGGAGATTCGCACCCGGCTCGAAGTTGGCCATATTTTCGAGATCGCGGCCACCGAACACTTGCCCGGATTCAAATTCGCGCCTTTCGTGGCGCTGGAGATCGCCCATTTCCGGACCGACAGCTACAGTGAATATAATGCTCTAGGGGGCAGTAATGCCACCAGCTTGACCGGCCAGGCACAGGCATTGGCGGATGTTCCTGGCGTGATTGGGGCACGGTTCCAGTTCACGCATGATCTTGGCAATGGCATGGTCCTGCGGCCCAATTTTTCCGTGGCCTATCTCCATGAATTCGCGCCGCAGCGGACCTTGAACAACAGCTTTCTCTCCCTGCCGGGCACGCTCTTTCAGGTTTCCGGTGCGCATCCTGCCTGGAATGCGGTGCAGACCAAAGTGGGCTTCAACCTCGATATGAGCGAGAATGTCGGGCTGTTTGCCAATTTCGATGGCGAATTTTCCGACATCCAATGGGTCTATGGCGGTAAGGGCGGTGTGCGGGTCGTCTGGTGATCTTGGCTTTCGAGGGGCGCGAAGCGAATTCCCCCGGACGATCTATGAATGTGTAACAAGAAATCATTTCAATTTTTGATAATCACTTTAATAATGGATAGCAGCAGATAGTTTGTGTCAACGAAGCTCCGTCGTGTCGCGAAAATGCGCGGAGCTTAATTGATCGATAGTCTACTGGCTGCTTCTTTCATTGCACCTGTTTTTTTAAGAATATTAAGATCCTGTATAATGCCGCGGGGGGGAATATAATGGAAGCGCTCAAATATTTGCAGCAATATTTTCGGGATTATCCAACCGGGGGCGCGATTTTAGCCGGTGCCATTGCATGTTTTGCAGCAGTCATTGTTATTGCTTCATTTGGCGTCGATATTCGAGGATCAATACCAAATGTGATCTATGTGAGTGCGATCGGTGTTGTATTCTATCTTATAACACAATTTTTGAGTGAGCCTGCCGCGAGGCGAGCAGCGGGTTTTTTTGTAATTTTCCTCATTGTAGCCTGGATAGGGGCATTTATAGGGAGCAAGGTGTACCCGGAGAATCTAAGCTTGCGATGCACAGTAAATTTTTTGGAATCTTGTTCTTTAACGGCGGATGAGATCGCCGCTAAGGATGGGAATAAACCAAAATTGAAAGATATTCCTAAGGATAGTGATATCAGCCAAGATATAAAATCAAAATATCAAGTGTTTATGCAATTTGCAGGTTATGATCGCAATACGATTATTACGCTTGCGAATGCTTTGGCAAATCAAGGCTGGAATGTTATAGGACGTAATAGAGGGGGAGAGCGTATTGGCAGTGCTACAGGACTTGCAGAAGTCCGTTATAGCAATTCTTCAGCGAAGCCTGCCGCCGAAGCGCTTGCCGTCGCGCTGAATGCCAGCAATATCTCAAATAAAACGATCAACGCCGTGCAAGTCGATATTATCCGTCCAAATGTTTTAGAGGTGTGGATCGGCCAGTAGGGGCAGGTGTTTATGCTGCGCGCCCTCGTGCCATATTGGAAATAGAGCGTTGCGACGGAAGTCGGTTTAGGTCCTGTTGACGAATGCGCGCATCCAGAGGCGAATAGCGGCGATATGAACGAAGCCAAGGTAGCTTTCGGCGGTTTTATCGTATCGGGTCGCGAGGCGGCGTGAGTTTTTGAGCTTGTTGAAGCACCGCTCGATGCGATTGCGCAGGGCGTAGATGTAATCGTCGACGGGGATTTGCGTTTTCCGGTTTTTCCGGGTCGGGATGATGGTGGCCGCGCCTTTTGTTTCCATTGTCTCGCGAATATGGTCGCTGTCATAGCCGCGATCGGCCAGAAGCACCTTCGGCTCCGGCCCTTCGGCTTCGATCAGCGGATCGAAGCCTGAATAGTCCGAAACCTCGCCGCCGGAGAGCGTAGCCGCTA
>NZ_JQJH01000005.1 GCF_000745425.1 Beijerinckia mobilis | reverse complement strand
GCTTCGCGGGCAAGTGCCTCAAACATGGCATCGAGAACACCCATCTCGATCCAGCGATAATAGCGCCTCTTCACCGTCGCGTAGTCGCCAAGCCGCTCGGGAAGATCTCGCCAGCGCCCACCTGAGCGGGCCATCCAAAGCAACGCATTGAGGAACTTGCGGTTGTCCGTGCGAGGTCCGCGTTTGCCCTTACCCCCGCCTGGGACCAGTGGCCTCAGGCGCTCCCACTGGTCATCGCGCAGTTCATCACAGTCCATGGCTGATCTTTCAAAAATCAGCGTTGAATCTGATTTGCGCCTCTCTGGGAATCCCCAAAATATTAAATCGTCACTACCGCCTAGATTTCCTTGATCATTGTCATCAGACGTTCCCTCGACGGTATTTTTGCTTACGTTGCTTGTTGGTAATTTAATTTTACCAATGCGTCAATGCAGACAGTAAAAACCGTCCGCACACATCAAAAGGGTCGAAGGAAGGACCATAGTGTCGCTGCAATTCGGCGAAGACAAAAGCGGCTCAATCCACTTTTAGTTGTTTCCGCGGCAGGCTCCGACTCCGGAGTCTTCGAAAATTCGGCGCCGAGCCACGGGAAACCATCGCTTGGACATGCCGCCCAAACATACGGAATACAATTTTTGGCGGAGGCAATGAGGGTTCGCGGAAAGACCACGACTTTGTCGCTTTAGCACCGGAGGCACGGAAAATTTTCCCGCGAGACGCGCGATCACAAAAACGTGTTGTCTATCAAGACATCATTTCAGCGCGGCAATCGGCGAACCGCCCGGCGCGTCCAGTGATCGCGTCTGGCATGATCAACCCCAGTACGCATGCCCATCGGGATTTGGTGTCAGCGACCGCGAGCGACAGTCTTCCGCCGGATTACCCGGCGGGCCATCAGGACTTGGCCCGGATGGTGGCGATCCCGAGCGGAGCCCGCTCGGAAATGCGGAATGATATTCACACAGGACGGAAAGGAACCGGCCTGCGGATGCTTTCAATCATCGGTTCAGGCCGATCAAACCTTCAATGTCCTTCGAAGGCGAGCAGGCTGCGCACCGGGACGCCGAGCGCCTCGATCTTTTTGGCGCCGCCGAGATCCGGCAGGTCGATGACGAAACAAGCGGCCACGACTTCGGCGCCGAGCTTTTGCAACAGGCCGACCGCACCGGCGGCAGTGCCCCCGGTCGCGATAAGATCATCGACGAGGATCACCTTTTCGCCTTTGGTCACAGCATCGGCATGGATCTCCATTTCATCGAGACCATATTCCAGCGAATAGGCGATCGAGACCGTCGTATGCGGCAGCTTGCCCTTCTTGCGGATCGGCACGAAGCCCGCCGACAATTGATGCGCCACGGCGCCGCCGAGGATGAATCCCCGCGCCTCCATTCCCGCGATCTTGTCGATCTTGGTCCCGGCCCAGGGCTGGACGAGCTCATCCACCGCGCGGCGAAAGGCGCGGGCATCGCCGAGAAGTGTCGTGATATCCCGGAATTCGATGCCCGGCTTAGGATAATTCGAAATCGTGCGGATCGTCTTCTTCAAATCATAGGGCTGGTTCATCGGGTCTCGATCCGCTGCATGATGACTGAAAGTTTTTCAAGGAGCGCCGGATCCCGCGCCTGCGGCGCGGTAATGAGCGCATTGTCCAGCGCACGGTCGGAGCCGATTGGACAGGGCTCATGCTCGGCTGGAAAATCGCGCAACAGCCGGGCCAGAAGCCTTGAGGCATTGGCGGCATTGGCCTGCACGACCTTGATGACCGAGGCCACGTCGACATGATCATGGTCGGGATGCCAGCAGTCGAAATCGGTCACCATGGCGATGGTCGCATAGGAGATTTCCGCCTCGCGCGCGAGCTTCGCCTCGGGCATGGCGGTCATGCCAATGACGTCGAATCCTTGCGCCTTGTAGCTCAAGGATTCCGCCTGAGAGGAAAATTGCGGTCCCTCCATGCAGACATAGGTGCCGCCCGAAACAAAGGGGATCTGCTCGGCAGCCGCGGCCTCGGCGATCCTTTGACGCAACAGCGGAGCGATCGGATGCGCCATCGAGACATGAGCCACGCAGCCATTGCCGAAGAACGAGCTTTCGCGTCCATGAGTACGGTCGAGGAATTGATCAATGAGGACGAAGAGCCCCGGATAAAGCTCCTGCTTGAACGAGCCGCAGGCCGAGACGGAAACGATATCGGTGACGCCGACGCGTTTCAGAGCATCGATATTGGCGCGATAGTTGATACCGGAAGGCGAGAGAACATGGCCGCGCCCGTGACGCGGCAGGAAGACGGCTTCCGTCCCTCCGATCCGCCCGAAACGCAGGGCGTCGGAAGGCTCTCCCCAGGGCGTCGCGACGCGCTCCTCACGCAGATCCTCGAGACCCGGCAGGTCATAAACGCCAGACCCGCCGATAATGCCGACAACGGCTTTGGACATGCACCCTCCGGCTTAAAGTATTTTTTGATGGAGTGTTTTGGAAACATCCGAAACACTCTAACCGCCGCTTGCCGAACGACTCTCTCGAAGATGCAGCATGTTCGAGCGAAACCCTTCGAAATCGGCCCGAATTTTAATGCTCTTCCGCGTAACGCCCGCCGCCTTCTGGCCGTATGGGCAAGGGAGACCAGTAGCAGCCTTTACGTGAATTGCGCCCGCCGCTCCAGACTTTTATTGCCGCGCTCGCGATCACTCCGCCGGGCCGGCCCGGAAGGATCCTCCATGTTCTTTCATCGCCGCCGCAGATGGGAAATCGCCACATCTGAGACAACGCCTGAGGCCCTGTTCTTCGACCGCCGCAGCTTTCTGCGCCAAAGCGCGGCCGCGGGCACGCTGATGGCGACGGGCCTGACGGGACTCACGAGCTTTATCGGTTCAACAACGCCAGGCCATGCAGAGGCCGATCCCGCCGGACTTTACCCCGCCAGGCCCAATCCGGCTTTCACCCTGGACAGAGCGGTGACGCCCGAGCGCATCAATGCGCATTACAATAATTTCTATGAATTCGGCATGTCGAAATCGATTGCGGAAGCAGCCGAAGCCTTGCGGACGACCCCTTGGACGGTCAAGGTGGATGGGTTGGTCGAGGCGCCGCAGACGTTCGCCTTCGAGGATCTCGAACGCGCCTTTCCGCTGGAAGAACGGCTTTACCGGCATCGCTGCGTCGAAGGCTGGTCGATGGCCATTCCCTGGACCGGGTTTCCCTTGCGCGCACTCCTTTCTCGCGTGCAGCCGCTTTCGGCGGCCCGCTACGTGCGGATGGAGACTTTCCTCGATTCCAAGATCGCGCCGGGCCAGCGGCAATTCTGGTATCCCTGGCCCTATGTCGAGGGGCTCACCATTGCCGAGGCCGCCAATGATCTCGCCTTTTTGGTCACGGGCGCCTATGGAAAACCGCTGCTCAAGGCTTTCGGTGCGCCGTTGCGGCTCGCCGTTCCCTGGAAATACGGGTTCAAATCGATCAAATCGATCACCCGCATTTCCTTTGTCGCGGAACGGCCCAAGAGCTTCTGGGAAAATCTGCAGGCGAGCGAATATGGCTTCTGGGCCAATGTAAATCCCGCCGTCCCACATCCCCGCTGGAGTCAGGCGACGGAGGAGGTCTTGGGCACAGGCGAACGGCGGCCGACACTCCTTTATAATGGCTATGGCGAAGAGGTCGCCTCGCTCTATACTGGGCTCGAAAAGGAAATATTGTTCCGCTGAAAAGTATTGATAGCGATATAGCTTTAGGTTTCGACAAGAAAAGCCGCCGTGTTCACGCAAGTTTGCCTGAACATTGTGAAACATAGCGCGTTGACCGGCGAAAACACTTTCGCGACGAGGTCGACATTATGGTGCAAATCCGTTCAAAGGCTGCCCCACAGGGAGTGGCCGGGGGCTGGGGCGCGGTTGCCGCAACCGAGCAACAGCTTGGCCGGCAGAAAATCCTGGTGAAGGGCAATCTCGCCCTCTTCAACATGAACAAGCCAGGAGGATTCGATTGCCCGAGCTGCGCCTGGCCGGATCCAAAACAGCCCCATGCAGCCGAATATTGCGAGAACGGCGCCAAGGCCGTTGCCTGGGAAGCAACCGCCAAACGGACTGAGCCGCAATTTTTCGCCGAGCACAGCGTGAGCGAATTGCAAGACTGGAGCGATTTCGCACTGGAGGATCACGGCCGGCTGACACATCCGATGCGCTATAATGCCGAGACCGATCATTACGAACTGGTCGATTGGGAAACGGCCATCGCGGAAATCGGCGCTTTGGTGCGCGGGCTCGATCCGAAAAGAATCGAGCTCTACACGTCCGGCCGCGCCTCTAACGAGGCGGCCTTTCTCTGGCAGCTTTATGGACGGCTGATCGGCACCAATAATTTTCCCGATTGTTCCGACATGTGCCATGCGACGACGACCGTCGCTTTGCCGGAAAGCATCGGCGTCGGCAAGGGAACCGTCACCTTCGAGGATTGGGACGCCTGCGACGCGATGTTCATCATCGGGCAAAATCCCGGCACCAACAGCCCGCGCATGTTGGGGCAGCTCCACGACATGGCGAAACGCGGTGTTCCCATCGTTTCCCTCAATCCGCTCAAGGAGCGCGGCCTCGTCAAATTCACCGATCCGCAAAATCCGATCGAAATGCTGACGGGCACCAGCCAGAAAATCACTTCCAATTATCTGCAGGTCAAAACCGGTGGTGATATCCTCGCCTTGCAGGCGATCTGCAAGATCGTGATCGAAGCCGATGATCAGGCGCGCATGACAGGCGCACCGGCGGTTCTCGACAGAGAGTTCATCGCCGCGCATACACATGGATTTGACGCTTTTGCCGATTATGTGCGGGCGCTCGATTGGGAGAGGATCGAACGCTTTACCGCCCTGCCGCGCAGCCAGATCGAGCAGGTCGCAGACATTTACATGAAAGCCAAAAATGTCATCTGCTGCTGGGGCATGGGCATTACCCAGCACCGGCGCGGCGGCGAAGCCTTGCAGCAGATCATTAACCTGCTGCTTCTGCGTGGCAATATCGGACGGCTCGGCGCCGGCGCCTCCCCCATTCGTGGCCATTCCAATGTGCAGGGCGACAGAACGGTGGGGATCAACAAGACGCCGACGGAGGATTTCCTGCAAAAGCTCGATACCGCCTTCGGCTTCGAGAGCCCCCGCGAATGGGGCCATGATACGGCGGAATGCTGCGAGGCGATTTTACGCGGCGAGGTCGATGCCTTTCTGGCGCTCGGCGGCAATTTCTTCCGTGCGATTCCCGATCAAAACCGGATCACGCCAAAAGCGTCCGAGTTGAAACTCACCGTCTATATGGCGACCAAGCTCAACCACAGCCATCTGGCCCATGGCCAGGCATCCTATATTTTGCCGGTCCTCGGCCGCACCGAACTCGATCTGCAGGAAGGTGGGCCGCAGACGGTGACGGTGGAGGACAGTTTCGCCATGATCCATGGCTCAACGGGCATGCTGACGCCCGCAAGCGAGCTATGCCGGTCCGAGCCCTGGATCGTCGCCGCGCTCGCCAAGGCGACAATTGCCGATCGGGCCGCCATCGACTGGGATGCTCTGGCGGCGGATTATTCCCGGATCCGCGACAAGATCGAGGAGGTGATCCCGGGCTTCGACCATTACAATGAGCGGATCGCCATCCCCGGCGGCTTCCATCTGCCGATCCCGCCGCGCGAACGCATATGGCCAACGCCTACCGGAAAGGCCAATTTCCTTTTCGAGCCCGATCTCGCGGATGAGGATGACGATGCGCCGAAGCGGCCGCATTTTCAGCTCATGACCCTGCGCAGCCATGACCAGTTCAACACCACCGTTTATTCATACGACGATCGCTATCGCGGCATCTTCGGCGAACGAATGATCGTCTTTATGAATGCGAAGGACATCGCCTCCCTGGACCTTTCGGAAGGTGATCTGATCGAATTCGCGACCGTGGCCGACGACGGCGTGGAACGCCGGCTTTCCGGATTCAAGATCGTGGCCTACGACATTCCTCAAGGCTGCTGCGCCGCCTATTTTCCCGAGACCACGGCGCTGCTTCCCCTAAGTCATCGCGACCGCAAAAGCGATACGCCTGCTGCGAAATCGATCCCTGTTTCGATCAAGGCGGCAAAACCCGTCGGATCGGAAACAGGAAAAGCCGGTGCGCCGGAAAAAATGCTCGCGCAGACGCCATGAATCATTTCCCGCCGGCCGCCAGGGCCAGCAAGTGATTTCATCGGTGTGTTTTGCGCTGGACTGCCTAGCCGCTTTTCCTGAAGCGTTTTGGATATATCCCAAAACGCTCCACTCAGAAAATTTAGAGCATTTTCAGGGAGATGAAATCGCAAAGCGATCCAACATACGGACAAAATGCTCTAGCGAGGGCAAAGGCAACACACCCTCAACCAATGGTGCCGGCCCCAATGGGACCGCGACAAAAAAAGAGCGGGAGCCCCAAGGCTCCCGCTCTTTTGAGAGAAACAATGCCGATGATCAATGGCCGTGAACGTCGGACCAGACGCGGCGCTTCACGAAATAGAGCATGCCCGCGAAAACGATCAGGAAGGCAATGACACGGAAACCGTATTTCTTGCGATCCTCGAGCTTGGGCTCGGCCATCCACATCAGATAGGCCGTGACATCCTTCGCATATTGTTCCGCCGTCTGCGGCGCGCCATCGGTATAGGCGACGAGACCATCGCTCAAGGGCTTCGGCATGCCGATCTTGTGGCCCGGCATGAATTCGTTCCAGCTCGGATCATCGGGATGCGTATAACCGTTCAGAAGCGCGTAAATATAGTCGGCTCCATGCTCCTGATACTGGATGATCGGATCGAGCAGGAACAGGGGGAAGCCACGCTGATAGGTACGCGCCTTGGCCAGGACCGACATGTCCGGCGGCAAGGCGCCGAGCGCCGAGACCGCCGCCTGCGGATTGGCGAAGACCCACGGGAAATAATCAGACGGCCGGCCCGGCCGTTCGAACATTTCACCGGCGTCGTTCGGGCCATCCTTGACCTTGTAAGTGGCCGCGAGCGCCTTCACCTGAGCCTCGGAGAAGTGCGGGCCACCCGGATCGGCAAGGTTACGGAAGGCCAGGAATTTCGCCGAATGACAATTTGAGCAGACTTCGCGGAAAACCTGAAAACCGCGCTGCAACTGCGCCCTGTCGTATTTTCCGAACGGGCCGGCGAAGCTCCACTGCTGGCGGGGAGGAACCGGATGCCCCCCCTCGGATTGAGCAGGTTCCGCAGCAAGCGGACTGGGGACTTCGGCCGTCACCTTGGGTTCGTCGACCGCGAAAGCGGAGATGCAGGAAACCGAGAAGAGCAGTCCGGCGGCGAGAATCCCCGGCACCCAGCTTTTCCCGCGCCCTTTGCCGCTGTTGAAAAGACTCATCCTCTTCTTTCCTCGTGCCTATCGACCGCTGGGCCAGGATCGTTTTTCATTGAGGATCCGGCATGCGCAGATGGTGTTTCGATGGGGCCACAGAGTGCGGCCCGCCCCGGAAGGAGCCATCCAGCTCCTTCCGCTAGGAGGTAGCTTCCACGCTCAGTGCGTTACCGCTTCGGTGCTGACCGCACCCTGCTTGCCGAGCACGGCATCGGCGATGGAGGCTGGCAATTCACGCGGCGTTTCGAACAGGCCGATCAGCGGCAGGATTACCAGGAAGTAAATGAAGTAATAGGCCGTGAGGAGACGTCCGGCGAGGACGGCACCACCTTCCGGAGGACGCGAGCCGATATAGCCAAGCAACAGCACGCAGGCGACGAAGACCCAGAAGAAGAAGCGGTAGACCGGACGATAAGCGGCCGAGCGCACCCGCGAGGTATCGAGCCAGGGCAGGAAGGCGAAGACCAGGATCGCACCGAACATGGCGATGACACCGCCGAGCTTCGAGGGGATCGACCGCAAGATCGCGTAGAAGGGCAGATAATACCATTCCGGCACGATATGGGCGGGCGTCTGCATCGGGTTCGCTTCGATGTAATTATCAGCGTGGCCGAGATAATTCGGCACGTAGAAGACGAACCAGGAGAAGAAGATCAGGAAGCAGGCGAGGCCGAAACCATCCTTGATGGTGAAATAGGGATGGAAAGGCAGTGTATCCTTCGGGGTCTTGACGTCGAGACCGGCAGGGTTGTTGGAACCCGGCACATGCAGCGCCCAGATGTGCAGGACGACGACGCCGGCAATCATGAAGGGCAGAAGATAATGCAGCGAGAAGAACCGGTTGAGCGTCGGATTATCGACCGCGAAGCCGCCCCACAGCCAGGTGGTGATCGTATCGCCGACGAAGGGGATCGCCGAGAACAGGCTGGTGATGACGGTGGCGCCCCAGAAGCTCATCTGACCCCAGGGCAGCACATAGCCCATGAAGCCGGTAGCCATCATCAGAAGATAGATGATGACGCCGATAATCCACAAAACCTCGCGCGGCGCCTTGTAGGAGCCATAATAAAGGCCGCGCAGCATGTGGATATAGACGGCGATGAAGAACATCGACGCGCCATTCGCATGCGCATAGCGAATCAGCCAGCCGTAGTTCACGTTGCGCATGATGTGCTCAACCGAGGCGAAGGCAAGCGTGACCTCGGGCGTATAATGCATGACGAGCACGACGCCAGTGGCGATCTGCGCGACCAGCATGAAGGTCAAGATGCCGCCGAAGGTCCACCAATAATTGAGATTGCGCGGCGTCGGAAAGACGATGAACGAGGAATGTATCAGCCCAATGATCGGCAGGCGGCTTTCAAACCATCGCGCCAGACCGCTCTTGGGAATATAGGTTGAAGATCCGCTCATCGGTCTCGTCTCTTCTTTCGGGTTTCACGTCGAGGCTGACTTCCCGCCGTGTGGGGAGACGCCTGGGATGGAAAGATCGGGAAAGGGAATCCGGCAGGTTCGATCAACCGATCGAAAGCTTGGTATCGGACACGAATTTATAGGGCGGTATGGCGAGATTGAGCGGCGCAGGCCCTTGCCGGATGCGGCCCGACGTATCATAGACCGAGCCATGGCACGGGCAGAACCATCCGTCATACTGGCCTTCATGGCCGATCGGCACGCAGCCGAGATGGGTGCAGATGCCGATGACGACCAGCCATTCAGGCTTCTGCACGCGTGACTGGTCGGTCTGCGGATCCCGCAATTCGGAGAGCGGAACCGCCTCGGAATCCGTGATTTCCTTCTTCGTCCGGTGACGGATGAAGACCGGCTTGCCGCGCCATTTGACGGTGACGATCTGGCCCTCGGCAATATTGCCGATGTCCACTTCCGTGGAAGCCGCCGCGAGCGTCGAGGCGTCGGGGTTCATCTGGTCGATCAGCGGCCAGAGAATGGAACCTGCCGCCACGACGCCCATGGCGCCGGTCGCGATGAAGAGAAAATCCCTGCGGGTCGGTGCGTCGATCGTCGCGGTGGCCAAGATCGTTATCCTCGAACTCGTTGGTCTGTTGCGCCTGCCCTCCTATCGCCTTTTTTCGCGTGGCGATAGGCTGACTTTGAGAAGAACTGGCAGCAGCGCTTAGGCTTTATCCGCCGCCGCGGGTTTTGAAAATCCTCCAGAAGACGGAAGTTTACAAAAGCGATAATCTCTTTCCGCGCCAGCTCTCACGCCTTGCTTCCAAGAACACCGAACTCTTAGAAGCTATGTCGAGAGGGTAGCAATGTGACGCTTCGCCACTTGTTTGCAAGCGAAATCCTCCTGCAAAAGCACCCTTTCAGATAGCGGCGCGACCCGCCGATCACGGCATGCAACGGATGCATTTCAATGCCTCTCGACGAGCGCAGGGACGTAATCCCGGCAAAAAACGATTTGGAAAAAATGCCATCGGCTTTCGCAGCCGAAGCCGCGCCTTCAACGCAATCAGCTTCGACGCTCCCGCCGCAGACACATGCGCGCCAGAGAGATGCATCCGTGACAACAGCCCCGATGCTGGTGCTTTATCAGCCCGACATTCCGCAAAATTGCGGCACCATGCTGCGGCTCTGCGCCTGTCTCGGCATAGACGCCGCCATCATCGAACCGGCCGGCTTTCCCGTTAGCGACCGGAATTTTCGCCGCGCCGGCATGGATTATCTCGATCACGTTTCGGTGACACGGCACGTCTCCTTTACCGCTTTTCGTGATTGGCAGACAGCGAGCGGCCGCCGTCTGGTGCTGCTCTCCACCCAGGCCGCCCTGCCCTATACGGAATTTTGCTTTCAGCCTGGCGACATTCTCCTCGTCGGCCGCGAATCGGCTGGCGTCCCCGAAACAGTCCACGCACAGGCCGATGCCAGCATTCGCATTCCGATGCAGCCGCCGATGCGGTCGCTCAATGTCGCGGTCGCAGCAGCCATGGTGCTCGGCGAAGCCCTGCGCCAATGCGGCCGCTTCCAAACCGGTGACGCGCCCCCCTGAACAAGCCCCCCGGCCCTGGTGGTACACAGAATCGTCGGATTCGACCCCTATGCTGCGCCTTGACAGCGGAGCATGCGGGTATGCTCATGTTTCCAAACTGGTTCCCGTATTTTGAATCACGCCTCACTGAAGGTGAAGGGCGAAACATTGCGCATGTTCTCATCGACGAACAGATTGCGCAGCGCCGGGGGCGCGGCCCGCTGCGGGCATGCCTGCCGGTCACACAGGCGGCAATTGATGCCGACCGGCATCGCCTCGACCGTTTCGAGATTATGCCCCTTCGCATAGATGAGCCGGCGCGCATATTTGATCTCGCAACCGAGCGCAACGGCGAAACGCGGCTCTATAGCGCCCCAGGGCGTCACCGATCGGCGTACGGTCCGGGCGATGGAGAACCATTGCGTCCCATCGGTCAGTTCGATGATCTGGGTCAAAATCCGGCTGGGATCGGAAAAGGCCGCGTGCACGTTCCACAAGGGGCAGGTGCCGCCCGAATGGGAAAAGGGAAACCGACCCGAGGAAAAACGCTTGGAGACATTGCCGGCCATATCGACCCGCACCATGAAGAACGGAATGCCGCGCAAAGTCGGACGCGACAGAGTGGTCAGCCGATGTGCGACCTGCTCGATGCTGGCGCCGAAACGGGAGGCAAGGACCTCGATATCATAGCCGAGCAATTCCGCCGCCTCGTGAAAACGCCCATAGGGCATCATCAAGGCGCCAGCGAAATAATTGGCGAGAGTCACCCGCAACAGCCGCCGGCTTACTTCATCACCAGACTCAAGGCGGCCGGCGATTTCATCGAGCAGGCCGCCGAATTTGACGAGCCCGAGCTGATAAGCCGCCTGGAACGTGCGGCCGGGCTGATCCATCACTTCGGAGATCATCAGCTGGCGGCGATGGTAATCATACCAGCGCAGCCGCTCGCCCATGACCTCGAGCGGCAGCGGCCGGACCCTGATATTGTGATGCTCCCGCAAATATTCGGAGAGGCCATAAAACAATTCATGGCCCGTCAGCGCGAGATCGGCGGCGAATGTTTCCGCCGCAGCCTCGATCTCCGGAAAATGGTTGCGGGCCTCATGCAGAATCGCGCGGACGCGATCAACCGGATTATCGGTGAGCGTCGGCTCGGCATGATCGGGATCGACGCCGTTAAAAGCGCTCGCCTCCCCCGCCTCGCGGGCCGCGGCATAGGCGCGATAAAGCCGCACGAGAGCCGAAAGCATGGCAGGAGCATGTTCCGCAGCATCCTGCATTTCGGCGCGCGGGATCGGAACCTCGCGAAAGAGTGGATCGGCAAGAATCTGATCCATCTCCCCCAAGGATTGTTCGGCCTCGACAGAGAGAAAATCGCGCGGGTCGACACCATAGACATCGGTGAGGCGGATCAGGACCTGGACGGTGATCGGGCGCTGATTGCGCTCCATGAGGTTCAGGTAGCTCGGCGAAACATTGAGCTCCTCGGCCATGCGGGCCTGGGTGATCTGGCGCTCACGGCGCAGCCGCTTCAGGCGAGGGCCCGCGAAAATCTTGCGTGATGCATCGGCTTGACCGGCTGAATGGGCAAGAGTCTGGCTCATAAGGACCTGCTAGTTAGTAATTTTATTTACACACTGACAAATTAACAATGCAAAAAAGTTACACAACGACCTCATTCCTTTACAAGCCACTTGTCTATTGCGGCCAGCAAGGGCATCTATTGCTCATCACGAATGACCTGAACCGACCAATTTGTCAATTCATGTGAATTCTGTCTGTCAATAACCGGGCGTTCCCGAACGCCCGGGCGCCGCAAAAAATCTCCGATTGATCGAGGACTATGTTGATGTCTTATCAAGACCAAATTAATGAGGTGAGCCAGCTCATCAAGAGCAAGAACGGCACATGGGACGGCATCGATGCCGAGGCCGTCGTCCGGATGCGCTTGCAGAACCGCTTCAAAACCGGTCTCGATATCGCCAAATATACGGCAGCCATCATGCGCCGGGACATGGCGGCCTATGACGCGGACACCACCAAATATACTCAGTCGCTCGGCTGCTGGCACGGTTTCATCGGCCAGCAGAAGGTGATTTCGATCAAAAAGCATTTCGGCACGACCGAACGCCGCTACCTTTACCTCTCCGGCTGGATGGTCGCCGCGCTGCGTTCCGAGTTCGGCCCGCTGCCCGACCAGTCGATGCATGAAAAGACCGCCGTCCCGGCGCTCATCGAGGAGCTTTACACCTTCCTCCGCCAGGCCGATGCACGCGAGCTCAACGATATTTTCCGCGCCGTCGACGCCGCCCGCAAGGCGGGAGACAGCGCCAAGGCGAAAGAGCTTCTGACCCAGGCCGACAATCACCAGACCCATGTCATTCCGATCATCGCCGATATTGACGCGGGCTTCGGCAACGCCGAAGCGACCTATCTTCTCGCCAAGAAGATGATCGAGGCGGGCGCCGGCGCCCTGCAAATCGAAAACCAGGTCTCGGATGAAAAGCAATGCGGCCACCAGGACGGCAAGGTCACCGTGCCGCACGAGGATTTCTTGGCCAAGGTGCGCGCCTGCCGCTATGCCTTCCTCGAACTCGGCGTTGATGATGGCATCATTGTCACCCGCACCGACTCTCTCGGCGCCGGTCTCACCAAGCAGATCGCGGTCAGCCACAAGCCGGGCGATCTCGGCGACCAGTACAATTCCTTCCTCGACGTGGAGGAAGTTCCGGCTGGCGGCGGCGCCAATGGCGACGTCATCATCAACCGCGATGGCAAGCTGTTCCGGCCGAAGCGGCTCCCGAGCAACCTCTTCCAGTTCCGCAAGGGCACGGGTGAGGACCGCTGCGTGCTCGATTCGATCACCTCGCTGCAGAATGGCGCCGACCTTCTGTGGATCGAGACCGAAAAGCCGCATGTCGAGCAGATCGCCGGCATGATGGACCGCATCCGCGCCGTCATCCCGAACGCCAAGCTCGTCTACAATAATTCGCCCTCGTTCAACTGGACGATCAACTTCCGTCAGCAAGTCTATGATACCTGGAAGGAAGCCGGCAAGGATGTTTCCGCCTATGACCGCGCTGGCCTGATGGATGTGAAATATGACGGCAGCGATCTTGCCGCCGAGGCTGACGAAAAAATCCGCACCTTCCAGGCCGACGCCTCGAAGCGGGCAGGCATTTTCCACCACCTCATCACCTTGCCGACCTATCACACGGCGGCGCTGTCGACCGATAACCTTGCCAAGGAATATTTCGGCGAACAGGCGATGCTCGGCTACGTGCTGAATGTCCAGCGGCAAGAAATCCGCCAGAAGATCGCCTGCGCGAAGCACCAGAACATGGCGGGTTCCGACATTGGCGACGATCACAAGGAATATTTCGCTGGCGAAGCCGCGTTGAAGGCGGGCGGTGCCGACAACACGATGAACCAGTTCGGCTGAGAACTTTTTTGGACGGCGGGGTTGGGCTTGGCTCTGCCTCGCCAGAGTCAGCGTTCTGTCTCAAGACAGTTTCAGGTTTTCTGGCATTTGGAACTGTTTTTGGCTTTTGTTCTCTGCATTAAAGGTGGCGGCGGGCCGGTCAAAGGCCGGTTTTGCCGTCTGTTTCTCTTGAATGTGGAAGATGAGGCCATGAGCAGGGGTGCGTTCCGGCCGGTGCAGGAAACGACGGAGACAGAACAGCAAAAGGCGCTTCGCCGCGTCGACGGAAGCCGCGCAGTTCAAGGCCGCCGAATAAGAGCGCCTTCGCGCTCTGGGCCTTTGCTTTTGCTCCTTGAGCGTGATTTCTGGAGCATGACTTTTGGCCCACTGGCGATCCATCGCCGGACAGGTCACAAGGAACGCTCAGTAAACATCATGGTGAAACGGCCCGGCCGTTTCACCACATTCTTTTTATTCCTTTAAGTAAAAAGGAATCTCCTCGAAGAGGAATCTGCCGTAACGGATGTTCTGGAACGGCTCAGGAAAGGGCATGGTCATGACTCAAATTGCCAATACGGGTGAATTTCTTCCCCTGCACCATGATCAGTCGGAAACGGATCAGGAAAAGGCGCTGCGCCGCGTCGCCGATGCTGTCCACCGCGTCAATGAAGCGATTATCCGCGCGGTCGGCGCCGGCGTTTCGGTGGAACTGGTGCGCACCTCCCGCTTTCACGACGGCAGCGGCAATTGGGGTGACCAGATGATCCCGATGATCCGGGCCACGGCAACGCCGGAAGACAAACACTGAAGCATCTCCCTCGACAAGAGCCCTACCGAGCGGATCATGTCGTTAAAGAGAGTCCCTTCTTAATGAGTGAAACAGGGGCCGGAGGCATCCGGCTCCGCGGATTTAGAAACTGCCTTGCGGAGAGTCTCCCCAGGCGCATCGCATGAAGCCCGGCGACCTTTCGCCTTTCAAAACTCGTGAACCGGGATCTCTACCCCGGGGAACTGGCAAATGAGGCCGTGTGACTCCCCCCGCTCTCAAGGCGGCACAGGCGAAGCCCCACCAGTCCTCAAGAGCGATCCTCAAGGGATCGCTTGTTTACGCCAAAACATCATGCTATTGCGCTGCACGGCCACGCAAGGACCAAGGCTTCCTACGGAGAGGTGGCTGAGTGGTTGAAAGCACCGCACTCGAAATGCGGCATAGGTGCAAGCCTATCGGGGGTTCGAATCCCCCCCTCTCCGCCACCTTGGCTAAAATCGCCTTTTGGGCGAACAATTTGCCGCCGATAACCCGATAATCCCGCCGATCACCGCATGCCATCGTGCAGCACAGCAGACCACCGATTCCTCGCTGTCGCCCGCAATTCTTGTGTGTCTGAAAAGGGTCCGTTTCCGGATCATCAGATTCGAAGCGCCAGGGTCGAATTGCCGCCGTGAGGAAGCTGAGGGTTAGAAAGCTGCCAAGCGGCCTAAACCGGCTCGACGACAATGGGATGCTCAATCCCCTCGGCCATTGACACGCTTGAGGTCCAACAGCTTCGAATGCAGTAAACTCGTCCAGGTGATCATGACGGGAGGACTGTCGAGGGCCTGGAATGGCGGGCGCCGCAGCTAGTGCTGATTGCCGATCTACAGTGTCAGAAGGATGACTTAAGTGCGGCCTGACGAATACTGGAAAAACTTCAACCTCGGCACCGAGCTCGACATCGCCGGGCGGTTCCTGTTCAACGGGCTGCAGGCTTTTCACGAGATGGAGCATTTCGCTGCCGAGGAGGACGCTTTCGAGTTTTTGTACTCAGTGGCAGTCGGCGTCGAGCGCCTGTTGAAGATTGCGGTCATTTTGACCGAACACGATAGCGCAGTCGACCAAGATGCCTTCGAAAAGAGCCTGATCACGCATACGCACCAGGAGCTGATCCTACGTTTGAGGGCTAAGCACGACCTCAAAATTCCGGCGCGGGAAAATGAATTCATCGCTCTCCTGGGCCGGTTCTATACATCCCAGCGCTACGGTCGCTACAGCCTAAATTCTGTGTTTGCGCCTGCACCGGAGCGCAACGAACTCATCAAATTCCTGGAAAAGCACCTCCACATTAAGATCGATGTTAGCGGTTGGCTGACGATCACGCCGAACGAGCGTCAGCACCGCAAGTTCATCGGCAAGGTTGTGTCAAAAATCGTGAACCCAGTTCACCAAATCGTAGAGGAGGAAGCCAGACGGCTCAATATCTACACATATGAGGTCGACTACCGGTCGAAGGCGTCGAAGATTTTCCTGAGCAAGAAGTTCGATTTCGAGGACGAGGACATATTGCAGGCCGAACTGATCACCTATTTTCTCTCGAGCGAGGCCTGCGGTCCGAACGCCCGGTTGATCCGCGATCGCATAAAGCCTCTGCCGTTCGATCCTGCTCTCGAGGGCGAATATCTGGCAGCCCTCCGGTCCGACAGAAGAAAGATCACCGTGCTCGACGAGCTCGAGTCGCATTACGAGGACATCACGAACTTCAAAGAACGCCGTGATCTGCTGGAAGCCTCGACGCGCGAAAACCTGGACGATGGCGACGAAGACGAAGACATAGAGGAGATCGAGATTGACGATGGTGGGGATGAAGACGACAGGTAGTCCGTCTGCAAGGGGCTTTACGGGAGACCCGGGCCCGGAAGCAGACGGTCAATTTCCCGCCCTACCTGAGACACAGCCGTCGCCGTGCCGGCCCGGCAGCTTTCAGGAATAGATTGGCGGGCAGCGAGCGACCGAAATGGGGCGCAAACCTGCCGTCAAATGCACGATATTGCCACCATCTGATACGCGAACGCCGCCGAACCCCCTCGATCGCCGCATAGCGATGAATATCTGCATATTTGTCAGAGACTTATCACTATCTCATAGTGCTCATCTTCGTCGGACGCTGGCCGCCAACACCGCCATTTCCACGCCATAACCCGATACTTGCGTGCCTGGAACCGCAGCGCGGTGGCTTTCGTCTTCAAAGCAGCTGTCAAAAATCCCGAACGTTCTCCTGAAATCGGTCATCTGTATAGCCTGAGGCAAAGAGCCGCTCGGGATTGTTGCCCTGACCGTTTCCTCCCAATTCCTTGGGTATTCCGAGCGTGACCGAGAAGCTCCCGTCATCGGTTGAGGCCTTACCGTCGCGGCCGCCAGTAGCGGTGGCGCTGGTCGTGTAGCGGGGAGTGATCGTTATGGGATTGTTCCTTTCATATTGAATGTGATGAAGGGACTTGGCATTGGCAATGACATTGCCGCTCTGGCGGATCACCCCACGCCTGGCACCAGCGATGACATTGATGAGATCGATTGGCGTCTTGAGCGGGATGATGGTGCCGCTCATCAGCTCCGCCACGAACCGCGCATGACATGCAGTGATTTCGGTGCCGTGCGCGCTGCCGCCATCGCAGGTCTGGGCGTGGCACTCTTGCCTGATCACATATGCGCCGATGCCCTCGGCAAGGGGCAGTTGGTCCACATACTGCCGGATTGGCGCGCGCAGCGAGGGATTGTCCATCTGATCTTCACCACAAGGCGCGGGCTGCCGCCGGCGGTGCGTGCTCTGATAGACCATTTGGCCGCTCAGTTTCCAAAGGAGCACTAACTCCAACATTCCTGCCGTTCGCGAACCATTCCGGCCTGAGGGCCGGCAGCGTGTCGGCATCGGGAAGCGAACGAAGAAAGCGATTATCGGACACGGAAAGGAAGAACTCCTTCAGGTGGCCTGGGAGGCGAGGAGGATGAGCGGTTCGTAAAGCTCCGCCCGTCCCTGACAGCAGTCGTTCGCAGGAAGAGCAGAGAGCATGAGACCTTTGAGGGCCACGATGTTGGCCCGCTGGATTCGGTGGCCTCCGCGCTTCTCGGACCGGACCAGCCCTGCCTTCGCCATCACCGCAAGGTGCGAAGAGAAGGTCCTTTGGGTTTGCCCCGATGCATCAACGAGTGCGCCGGTCGCAAGACCGTCAGGTTCGTGCCGTACCAACTAGCGAAAGGCCTCGAGCCGGGTGGAGTGGCTCAACGCCGAGAGAATCGAGAGGGCTGTTTCGGAAAAACATGCATCGGAAATATTCGATGGATTTTTGGCGGCCTATGCTAAGTTGATCTGCGTCAAGGCGCATATGCGCCCTACCGCATATGAAACCGGCATAAGCAAGCACATCGATGACCTGCTGAGCGCGCTTACAGAACCGACGCGACTGCGCGCGCTGCAAATCGTCTGGGACGGCGAGGAACACTGTGTGTGAACTGATGGATCGGCTCGCAGTGACACAATCGCGCATGTCACGCCACATGCAGCGTCTGAAGCGGGCTGGTGTTTGCTGACCGACAGCAGGGACGCGCAATGGGTGCGCTATCGCAAGAGCGTCGACCTCCCTGATGAGTGGGCCGCCATCATCGAGGATGTCCTGGATGCCCTGCCGCCGCGATCCGATGCCACCAACCAGAAGAAAGCTGCCTGACATGACCACGCTTGCCGCATCTCTGGGCCAGGCCCGAAAATCTCAAGCCGTGTGGTTCGTGGGAATCGCCATCGCGCTTGTTGCATGGTTCGCGATCTATGCGAAGCTGCAGCTGTTTTCCCAATGGCTGGTCGCACTGATGCCGATCAAGCAGGGCACTCACCTTGCCGCGTCGGTGGAATTCTTCTTCTACGATACGCCCAAGGTCCTGATGCTTCTGACGCTGGTGGTCTTTGCCATGGGTGTGGTGCGTAGCTTCTTTTCACCAGAGCGTACCCGCGCACTCCTGGCTGGCAAGCGCGAGGGACTGGCCAACATAGCGGCGGCGCATCTGGGCATCGTCACACCTTTCTGTTCCTGTTCGGCAGTGCCGTTGTTTGTCGGTTTCGTGTCGGCAGGCGTTCCGCTGGGCGTAACCTTCTCGTTCCTGATCGCGGCGCCCATGGTCAACGAGATTGCCCTGGGGCTTCTGTTCGTGCTCGTTGGCTGGCAAGTCGCCCTCACCTATCTCGCCTTCGGTCTCGGCGTGGCGATTGTTTCGGGATGGGTGATCGGCCGGCTGCATCTGGAAGGCTGGCTCGAACCCTGGGTGCGCGAGGTGCGTGCCGGGGATGTGGACATTGAGGATGAACACATCAGCTGGGTAGACAGGTTCGAAGCCGGTTGGGAAGCGGTCAAGGAGATTGTCGGCAAGGTCTGGTACTGGCTCATTGCCGGGATCGCCGCCGGAGCCTTTATCCACGGCTACGTGCCAGCGGCCCTGCTTTCCGGGATCATGGGCGCCAATGCCTGGTGGTCCGTTCCGGCCGCGGTCTTGCTGGGTATTCCGATGTATTCCAATGCAGCCGGAATCATTCCGGTGATCGAGGCGCTTCTGGATAAGGGAGCTGCGCTGGGCACCGTGCTGGCCTTCATGATGTCGGTGATCGCGCTTTCCCTTCCCGAAATGATCATCCTGCGCAAGGTGCTCAGCATCAAGCTGATCGCCGTGTTTATCGCAGTTGTAGGCTGCGGCATCCTTGCCGTGGGCTACCTGTTCAACGCGCTCTATTCCTAGAAAGGGCTTCCCCATGAAAGACATCAAGGTGCTCGGCCCTGGCTGCAAGCGGTGCCAGGCAGCGCAGGACATGGTTGAGGCCGCAGCCCGTGATCTCGGGCTTGAAATCGCGATCGAAAAAGTGACCGACTACGCCGAAATGGCGAAGTACGGCATCGTCTCGACACCCGGTATCGTGATCAACGGCAAGGTCGTACACTCTGGCGGCTTGCCCAAGGAAGACGATCTCAGGCGCTGGCTCCAAGCCTGACACCATGGAAAAACATGATGTAATCATCGTTGGTGGTGGCCAGATGGGCCTTGCGCTCGGTTATTACCTGAAGCGAGCGAAGGCTGATTTTCTCATTCTGGACGCAGGCGATGAAGCGGGCGGAGCGTGGCGCCATGGCTGGGACTCCTTGCGGCTATTTTCCCCCGCAGGCTACAGTTCATTGCCGGGTTGGCTGATGCCACCACCCCGGCATGCGGGCTATCCTACGCGCGATGATGTGATCGACTATCTGAGTCGCTACGAGGTTCGTTACGATCTGCCAATCAAGCGCCCTCTGGAAGTAGCCTCGATAGAGCGGGCGGATCACTGGCTCGAGGTGCAGACCCATGCCGGACAGTTCGCAGGAGGTAGCGTCGTCAGCGCAACCGGCACCTGGTCACATCCTTATGTGCCTGAAATTCCGGGGCGCGACTTGTTCCGGGGGCATCAGATCCACTCTGCGCATTATGTGAGGCCGGAAGACTTCGCCGGGCAAATCGTACTCGTTGTAGGAGGGGGCAACAGCGGCGCACAGATCATGGCTGAGGTCGCTCCGCTGTCGCATGCGCTCTGGGTCACCACGCATGATCCTCTGTTCCTGCCAGACGACGTAGACGGCCATGTCCTGTTTGAGCGTGCCGTAGCCCGCATGAAAGCCGGCGCGAATGACGAACCAGTCGGAGGTATCGGTGATATCGTGGTCGTCCCGCCGGTGAAGGAAGCCAGGGCACGCGGGGACCTTGTGTCTGTCAGGCCGTTCGAGCGCATGATCGAGACCGGGGTCATCTGGCAGGACAAGTCGCAATTGGCCGTTGATTCCATCATCTGGTGCACGGGCTTTCTGCCGGCACTCGAACATCTTCGGGCGCTTGATGTCATCGAAGGTGATGGCAAAGTTCTTGTGAAGGATCAGCGGGCCGTCAAGGAGCCGCGCCTCTGGCTTGCGGGCTATGGCGATTGGACTGGCCCCGGTTCCGCCACCCTGATGGGCGCGGCGCGCACAGCTCGCGACCTTGCCGCGCGATTGCTTCAGAACCTGGAGTGAAACCCCAAGAGAAGGATCGTCCTCGTAAGCCGGGCTGGATTGAATGAACGAAGGCCGGCCTTGGCCATTCTACGCTTAAATGGAGACGTTCCGGACAGTCCGCCAAAGCTTGTCGATTTCCCTCTATAAGCCCGATATTTCCCCTGATCACCACTTTGCGATCGAGTCGAAGTCCGCCTGTGAAGGCGCGAATGCGCGCCGTCACCCATGTGTTCGCGCGGCGAATAATAAACCACGCCATCTCCAGCCAACATCTTCCGAACCGGCGTTTCCCGGCCGTGGCAGAACTGGCAAAAGCCGCCAGCCTTGGCCACCTTGACATACTCACGGCGGCGGCACCCATCCATTACCGCGTCGTCATATAGTATGAACCGTGATCGTGTAGCCAAACGGATCGCGGAATGCGAAATATCGCCCGAACGGGCCGTCCTTCGGCGGAAAGGCGATGACTATTCCCGCCGCCTTCAATTCCTCATGCAGCGCATCGGCGTCATCGCAGCCGAACCATAGAGCGATGCCCCAGCCCAGCTTTCCTTGAGCCGCTTCCAGATCCACCAAAGGCTTTCTGACTGCGAAGGGAGCAGGCTTGCTGTCGAAGACTATCGCTTCAGGGTTCTCCTGCAGCACAGGCAGGCCCAGCCTGTCGCCATAGAAGGCTCTGGCTGCCTGTAGGTCTTCGGCTTGGATACCGATGAAATCGGGACCGATCAGTCGGGGCATGGTTGTCTCCTTGGCTTGGAATGGTAACATCAGGAGGCTGATATAATATAAGGTGCCTTATATTGCAATGACCAAGGATATGACACCGCTGCTGGGATACCGGCTGAAGCTGGCTCAGCATGCCCTGCACCGCCGTATGGAGGAGGCACTGAAACCGCTTGGGCTCAATCCTGCCCAATATGCGGTACTGGCCGAACTGAATGCGAGGCCGGACCAGACCAATGCGGACCTGGCCGAGCGCGCATTCATCACCCCGCAATCGATGCAGGGCGTTTTGGCGAAACTGGAAGAATCAAGGCTGGTGGAGCGTAGACAGGATGTTCATCACGGTCGCCGCCAGCTTGCGCGTTTGACGCCCGAGGGACATGCGAAGGCCGAGGCTGCCAATGCCGAGGTGATGCGGGTAGAGGCAGTGCTGGAGGCCGCTGTCCATCCGGACGCCGTGAAAGATGCCGTTGATCTGATGGACCGGCTCCACAACGCCATGTGCAAATAGACAAGCGCCGCCCTACTACACGCCTACATCGCGTCTTATCCCTCATCCAGTCTATGGTATGTCGCGACAAAGGCCCTATCCGCTACCAAACGGCCATGTTCTTGCCTGGCTGGACCGACGCGCCTGACCTGAGAGGACTGACGTTGCCTATGCCGGCAGGACGATCACCTTCGTCTTGACCGGCGTTCGTGAATAAAGGTCGATCATGTCCTGGGTGAGAAGGCCGGTACAGCCGCTCGTAATGCCGGTCCCGATCGATTCGGGAACGCTGGTGCTGTAGATCGTGTAAAGCGTGTACACGCCCTTCTGATAAAGATAGAGCGTGCGGGCACCGAGCGGATTATCGAGACCTCCCGGCATGCCGCCGGCATATTGGCGCGCCTCGGGCTGACGCTCGATCATCTCCTTGGGCGGGGTCCAGGTCGCCCATTCCGCCTTGCGCCCGACATAAGCCTCGCCGCTCCAGAGAAACCCCTTACGGCCAACATTGGCGCCATAGCGGGTGGCGTTTCCATCGCCCTCGATGCGGTAAACATAGTAATTGGCTGGATCGATGATGATCGTACCGGGCTCTTCATGCGTGTCATAGCGCACGGTCCGGCGATAATATTTCGGATTGATCTTGCTGACATCGACCGCCGGGATCGGGAATTTCCTGTCGGACACGGGCCCATAGAGCTTCGCCGCCTCGGCGCGGCCGGTGTCATCGATTGTCGCGCAACCGGCTAAGCCAAGCGCGCCGAAACTGACGGCAGAGCCGAACAGAAACGACCGGCGGTTGAGAAGTTCCGACGAAAGCCCAGGCAGAGCCACATCGTCCGTCCCACCGGCGTTGGCACTCTCACCGTTCATGACCATGAATTTGGAGTTTCCCATATCCTGCCGCCTGACCAGAGAATGCTCCGGCATATGCCCGCTGAATGTCTATGCCGAGCTGAGATTGCCGTTACACGGCTCGATTGGCAAGTTCAAGCCTTCGTGGGGCGGGCTTGCTATGCGCCAGAGCCCGTCCACGCAGTCCCGCATCGCGCTGGCTTTGACAAAAACAGGCGGCTGTCCCCTCAAGAACTACGCTGGGCGTGATGCCGGCCGACTGCTTGTGGTGTGATCAGCCCCTAAGCGGTCAGGCCGCTTTGGAGCAGAAAATGAGAGTAGGCTGCTGTTGGTGGCTGGCGCCATGAGAGTGAAGAGCTGGGACCGCACGCGAAATGGCAGGGCTATTTTCATCTCGGCGGCGACGGGAGATCCTCTCGTAGCGCTATCCCGGGGGTGGTAAGCCAGTTATGGAGATCCGCTCGGGTCAGTCGCCCTTCACGGACGCGCAGGATCGCTTCCGCGAAGTCGCAGGCATCTACCACACACAGCCGGCCGCATGCCTCAATAAGGGCCGGCACACTCGGCTCGATACCAGGATTGCAGAGGGTGATACAAAAATTGTCGCGCATTCCGATGATCTCGGAGGCGGCGAGAACCTCGGTCGCGTGATTATAGGATACAACATCCTCGTTCGAGGCCTTCGACTTGAGTTCAAAAACGAGGCCTGGAAGCCCGTCGATATTAACCAGATAGTCGGGATGACCGATCTTTCCGCGCCCATCCAGCCTTTGGAAATCGATCGCAGCGAAGCTCAATAGCCCTTCAAAGGCGACTTCAAATGCATCATTACGTGCTTCATAGAACGCTTCGATTGCCGCGAACGCGCCGAATTGGCTCGCACGCTTGCCGTGCAACCGCTTGCAATATGCCCGATCCTCGATCTTCCACCGTCGTGCGGCGCTTCGAACGGCGTTGGCGAGCTGGGGATTGGTGATGGCATCGAGCGCGCGCCGACGCGCCTGATCGGATTCTGGGGCGCCGCTCATCAGATTGATGGCGCGCGCCATGCCTTCGCGTCGCAAAGCAAGAATCTGCTTGCGAGAAAGCCGACGAGGGGACTGTTGAAGGTCGAGTGACATTAGCCACAGGGTTTCCGATGGCAAGCCCGCGCTGATCCGGGCTGCTTGCCGCCGCATCGCGCGGGCGAGCTGACGGATTGCCACAACATGCTCGGCATTGCTACGTAGCAGCTCGGGCTTCGATTCGTCCGCCAGCGCGGGCGCGGTCACCGCACCCACGATTTCGGAGATACCCGTCAGGATCCACGCGATATCGCGGGCCAAGGCTTGGGTTGTGCCTACGCGGACCGATGGAATGATCTCTTCCGCCTGGTCTCGCGAACAGCCTGCCGACCATTTGGTAAGCAGCAGGGCGCCATTCGCTGCCGACACGTCCGCGAGCCATGGCTGTTCGAACAATAGCCGGTCGAGGCGCTGCGCATAGGGGTTCGAAATTATGCCCGGATTACCAATCCGCCAGTGTATCCCCCTGGTTGGCACACCGCCCTCGCGCCTGAACTCGGGCGAAGCCAGCGCCGCATGCGCCATGATGAAAAGGAAATCGTCCTCCTGTCCGGTGTCCTCGGGCGTCGGCAACATGGCGATAAGGCTATCTGCCGCGTTGGCCAAGCCTTCAAAAAAATAGATCGCGGTCTCTGGTTTGAGACCCGAGCGAGCAACCGATAGACCAAGCGTCGTCACCACAATCTTGGACCGCCCCTCTAGCAAGCAGCCGGTCCCGATTAGGCGGTCGATCTCAACATCAAGAGCGCTGCGCCAATGGGCAAGCCCTGCCACGTTACGATCGGCCTCGCGCGCCGCGCTGAGGGTTGAGGCGAGAAGCCCAAATGCCTCGTCGCGGCTTGAGCAAAGATTACCAGCGAAAATCTGTAGCACCAGCGGACCGAACTCCGCGGGCTTGATACCGATTCCCAAATCCTCTTGGAATCCGAGGTTCATCAGGCTGCGAAGCAGCTTCGCGTCCTGGGCGTTGTCCGCCGTCGCGATCACGCGCCCCTGCGAGCTGACCTGCCCCATGCGGCCGACCCGGCCAGCCATGTTCTGAAACTCGGCTGCGCCGATCGCAACCCGCTCGCGACGGTCTGAATTCCATCGCTTCCAGGCCGCGAACACCGCGCTGCCGAGCGGAAAGTTAACGCCTGCTGCCAGGGTCGAGGTTGCGAACACGGTGTCGATCGCGCCGGCCGAGAGAAGGTGCTCAATGAAGAGCCGCTCCTCCTCGCTCAGCTCGGCGTTATGATACGCGATGCGCTTGGACAGCAGGTTGAGCAGCTCCGGTCCAATCTCCAGCCCCGGCGATGGGACGACCGGAGCCGAAAGTGGCAATTGTGCCGCCAGCGATGCGGCCAGCTCGAATGTCTCATCGACCTTCATGCAAAAGACGATCACCGGCTTTTGATCAGCGTTGCAGAGCAGCTCCCGAACGATGCCCAGCGTCTCGATGGTCTGATGAGAATGGTCGACTTGCCATTCGCCATCGTACGATGGCGCGAATAATATGGAATAAGCTGTGTTGGCGGTGCGGCAGGTCAGCTCAAGCGCCTTCTCGCGCGCAGGATTGCGCACGAGGCGCAGTGATAGCCAGGAAGCTAGGTCACTCGCATCCTTATCGGAGAGCACCGCTGAAAGGCCGAGGAACTGCCGCCATCCGGCTCGCTTCAGCAAGGTGAGCAGGAGCTCGACGGTCTTACCCCGCGTCTTGTCGCCGATGAGCTGAACCTCATCACAGACAAAGGTCACGTCGCTCAGATCGCGCGGTGGCCCGCCCGTCGAGAGGCAGCCAAGATATTTCTCGTACGTCGCGATCACGATGCTGGCTGCGAGCGGAGCGCTGGTCTTCCTGCTAGATGCATCCTCCACCGCGTCTCCAGTCGCGCACACGATTTGGGATCGGTCCCCGTCGAGGAGCGTGTCGAGGAATAGCCGCTGTGCCTCCTCAAACTTCTGTTTGGCGAGGGTGCGATGGGATACCAGATAGACTGCACGCCCTCCTGCTGCGCGCGAGGAGGCGATCGTCCACCAGCCGATCAGCGTCTTGCCAGTCGATGTTGGTGCGCTGACGAGGACATTTTCCCCTCGCGCGACGCCGGCCGCCAGCGCGTCAAATTGAACATCGGTGATAGAAGTGGAACTGTTCTCAACCGGCACAAGGCCAGGGATCGCACGCACATTCGCTGCTAATCCGTGACCGGAGGGCAAGTCACTCTTCATGTTTTCTCCCCTATCCCGAAGGAACGTACGCGAAACACTATTTTATCGGAAGGACTACCCGTGGTCGGTCAGGTCCGAATTGGAGGCTTCATGCGGTAAATTACTCTATTTTTGATGTAGCTCAGCCTTGTTCTGCCGGCGCGCAGTTCGGGAGGATAGATTGCTTGTGCAGAAGGGACTGAAATACCTGACCTTCAATCACGAAGCAGAATCGGTCATCTGCGTGCCTTGCTCCATCGTGGTTCTGATCGCCTCGATGGAAGGCGCATTGATACCTGCGCTCGGAACGACGCTCCTGTGTGAAGGCGCGACGCTTTCATCCGTTTCCATTCACTCGGACGCCCTCTGAACGAAGGGCGGCTTTCGGGATCCGGTGGATCACACCTTAGCGACTATTTTGGGTACGAAGCGGAAATAACCCGGCCGATTTCCCGCTACCGTCCGATCGTCCCGCTGATTGCCGCATGACGCCAAACGGCACAGCGAACCGCCGTTATCATTCTATAACCCGACACTTACAGACTCGCCTTGGGGTATCGTAATCGCCGCGCACTTCCTGCGTGACAAGTGACGGTCGCACCAGTTGCGCCAAGTCGAAGGTCCTATCCGACATACAACGATCCAGTAAGACTTCTACGCACCACTGCTCACCACATGAGCGGGATGGCAGGCTTTAGGACACGAGACGCACAGACGACCGTATGGGCGCATTGCGGCCGACAACGCGCGGATCAATGCCTCTATAGCGCGGCGGCAGTCCACAATGGAGGTGTTCCTATCACATCCCTCAAAGCCTCACTGACCACGCGCAAACGGGCCGAAGGCTGAGCCAGCGCGCGCAGCATCCAGATGCCCGATGGCTCCGCGTTCCAGCGCTCGCCACCCAGCTTCAGCCGTTCCAGGCAACCGCTGAATACATCTGGCCCGACCACCCAATCAGGCAGGAAGGCTATTCCCATTCCAGCCATGGCAGCGAGACGCATTGCCTCAAAATCATCGCAACGAAAAACCATCCGACTGACGACATGCGGGCTTCCGTCTGTGGCGTGAACATCTTTCCACCCCAGAAGATCAGCCCCGTGAAGCTTGTCGATCAATCGATGATCGCGCAGTTCCACAGTTGAGGACGGCCTGCCCGCCCGCGCCAGATAATCCGGGCTGGCGACAAGCAGGCGGCGCTGGTCCGCGAGTTTGGATGCGATGAGCGTGCTGTCCGCCAGCCGCCCGATGCGAATCACGGCGTCCAATCTCTCCAGCACCGGATCGGCGAGGCGTTCGGTCAGGTCCAGTTCGACGTTCAGCCCGGGATGCTCGACCATAACGCGCTCCACCGCCGGGATGACATAACGCTTTCCGAAGGTCGGGAAGCAAGCGAGCCGCAATGTCCCTGTAACCGCACCGTCAAACGCCGCGACCTCCGCGTGCGTATCCGCCAATTGATCGAGTAATGGCTGGGCACGCTCAAAAAGGCGCTGGCCCGCATCGGTCATCGTAAGAGCGCGCGTGGAGCGCACCAGCAGCGGCACGCCCAGCGAATATTCAAGAGCATCAATCTGCCGAACGATCGCAGATGGGGTCTGCCCCCGTCTGCGCGCGGCGCCGGAAAAGCTCCCGTGCCGTACCACATCTGCGAACACCGCCAGGTGCTCGGCGAAGCGGGGATCCTTCATGTGCCGATGCTCCATCTTTGCCAAACGCGCAAAGCCGTTTCCGAATCAGCGTGCGTTATCATCGCGGCCCTGTCGAGGCATTCAGAGGCAACCGGCGAGACAACAACGTCTCTGCCCATCCCCAAGGAGAATGATGATGAAGGTTCTCGACCAGATCCTGTCCCAGTCTGCCTATTCGCATGAAATCGACGTGCCGCTCGCCAAAGTCGATATAGCGGACTGGCTTTTTAACCTGCCGGAAGCTGAGTATCTGCGCTGCTGCGTGCCCGACCACATCGCAGCAGGCGTCACGACCACCGACGATGGCCGGCGCATGTCGATCAATGTGGAGATGATCGGCTCAGGCCTCGTGGTCCAGCACTATGTCGCGGAGGAAGCAGGGCCGAGCTACGTCCGGATGAACTCCATCTCCGACGTGTTCACAGCCAACGGCCGCACCCAGGTCAATGTGCTCTGGGAACTGATCGCCGAAGATGCGGGCAATGGCCGCACGCGCTACACCAATTGTGTCACAGCGCGTCCGACTGACGCATTCATGGCTTTCCTCGACGAGCATCGCATCTCTTTCGCGGACGCCGCTGCTGCGCGTCAGGCGGCCGGCAGTGATCACAACCGTCGCGAAACGCCCTTCTTCGCCGAGAGCATCGCTCGCCGCGCCAAGGTCGCCGCGAGGTGAAGGCCATCATCCATGATAATTTCGGTTCGGCGGAAGTTCTCCACTCCGCCGAAATGCCCATGCCAAATAGGCCTGCGTCGAGCGGGCTATGCCATCAAGCTGCCGAACCTATTCACGTGAGAAAAGGCTGCCGGCCTGATGGAAGACGTCCATACAGAAATGGCGGAAGCAAATTGCTCCCGCCATGTCGTTTCATCCTGCTCAAACCAAAGGAATCGTCTTGACTGACTGACCGCAGCTGGGTCCGACCGTTGATCGCGAGGCCCCAGGCCGCAATCGTCAGGATTACGCGAAGAGTGAGGAGATCTCGCTTCGTCTACTCACCATCATGAGAACGATTGATGGAGGCGTATACGGTAAACAATTCCGGACAAGACAATCCCTGAACAGACGCAACATTACGCCCGCTCAAGTTCGTCTGATACCGACTGACTTATTCTCCGTCGTCATCATCCATATCGTGATCGCCGCCCTGCGGTCCATGATCACCACGGGGGCCATGGTCATGCGGACCTTCTCCATGGTTCGGAGCACCAGGCCGACCTTCCGGACCACCGCACATTGAATGAGGCCCGCGCCCCATCATACCCCGCATCTGAGACCGCATCCAACCATGATGCAGACCCCGCATAAGAACAGGCAGACGGTTTTTCTGCTCAGGGCTCAAAGTATCATAAAGAGGCGCTGCCGCATCGGCGATCGCCTTCGCCGCATTGCCACGAGCAAGTTCAAAATCGCTCAGACGACGCAGGAAAGTGATCGGATTGCGGGGACGAGCCTCTTCGCTTGATTCGTCCTTGCTGCGTTCTTCACGCCGCTGACGGATCAGATCACCCACGGATTTCATACCGTTGCGCAAGGCCGTTTCAACCGGCGGCCAGAGTTTTTCCTGGTCAGGCGTGAGCTTCAGACCAGCGTGCAAAGCGGCGATCCGGGCATCCAGGAAAGCAGCACGATCCTCGGCGGAAAAACGGGGACCGTCGTGCTCATGATCACCCGGTCCCTTGTCCGCATGATCATGACCATGATGATCGTGGCCATTATTTTCATGGGTCGAGCCGGCTTTTTCCACCGCAGGTTTTTCAGGGGCCGCCTCAGGGGTAACTGCCCAGGCAACGCCGCTACCCACAACGGCGGATAGAGCAACAATGAGGGGAAGGCGCGTCTTCATGGTGCACTCCAGCAATGGGACAGGCAAGACATAGGAAGCTTATGGCCCAGGTTCAAATTAAGCTTTGGTCATGTGACCTATGTCATACGGGATAGGCCAACCAAACAACACAAGCTTGTGATGGCACACCGCAAAATCACAATTCCAGCATCACAATTCATTGTACAATTGACCGTCAATGAATCGGTTCCACCCGTATTCATTCATTGCTCAGCCAAACCGATATGAGATCGTGGCAGCCGACATCAAGACGGTTTTACCGCCCAGACTGAGTCTCGCCGACCTCAAAGCCGACGAGACCGTGTCATTAAAATGAACTCTGGCGATTTTACCGACACAACAAATTCACAATCTCATACGCACACACTATTTTTGATGTGCATGACATCAATTTACCGCCGCGATCAGAGCAGACTCTTCACAGGGAAACTACGACGATAGCCGTCACAGCAGCAAAATGCAGCCAAATGGGATGACGATGCGATTACCCCATCCTTCCTATACAACATGAGGATGATGGTCATGTCTCATGACCATCATCCTCATCCCGATTTTTCACGACGAATTAAAGACGCCCGCGGGATCTCAATTAGCAATAAGTCCTATCGTGCCAACGCAAGATTCAAGGGCGGATTCAGAGAGGGAGCAGCGTAGCGCGACGCCGGTGCGCCATTAAAATGATAAGAGCCGATATGCGTCAGCCGGCCTTCCGTATCGAGCCAAATCCTCCCGCCAATATCGCGCCATTTCTGGCAGAAGCCGAAATCCTCACTGACATAGGCCTCGGTTTCCTTGTCGATCATACATTCGAACAGCGCATAATTTTCCTCGGAACGGGCGTTGGTAAAAGCATGGACATTCCTGTAACGGCTTTCCGGATAAGCTTCGATCATGCGCGTGATCACCTGCCGCTTGAGCAGCATAAAGCCACCACCGCAATAAATGGCTGTCGCGAAGCGGCCCTCGCGTTCCTGGGCAGGCCCGCTTTCCAGGGAACCGACATAATGTAGGGGCGCCGTTTCGAAACTTTCCTCGCGCAAGGCCGCGCGTTTGATCGCCGACTGGCTCCAGTCCATAACCTTCAAAGGATATATCCCGGCAACAAAATCCTGATCGAAGGCGAGCATGTGGAAGACTTGCTCAGGCTGAAACAGGATATCAGCATCCACGAACAAGAGATGCGTGGCTTCCGTTCTCTGAAGGAACTGTCCGATCAGTGTATTCCGGCTGCGGGTGATGAGCGAATCATGACCGAGAAGAGCCAAGGTGACATCGAACCCTGCCTGCGCGCCAAAGTGAACAAGACCGAGAACAGACTGCATATAATGTTGCGAGACCAGCCCCCCAAAACAGGGAGTCGCAAGGAAAATCTGAGGGCGATAAAGTGTTTTACCGGATGCGGAGGACGAAGTTTTTTGCATGGAAGGCTCGTGAAACGGATGTAAGTGAATGGCCGGCAAAAGCGTTCAGAAGGCCCAACATCGGATCTCTGGCAGTGTCTGCTTAGGAACTAGAGAGATGGAGCAGTCCCTGCATGAAGTCAGGCTTTCCTCAAAATATGCAATCATTTAGCGGAGCGCCTCGGCGACAGCATCATCATATGAAGCACCACGCGAGTGTTCTCATCATTATACCGATGAGCGAATAGAAACCATCATTCGGGATTCCCAATAGAAATGTATGCGATGCTTCGATGAGGCCCGACTGCGCAATCAGCCCAAAGCTCAGGAACCGAGGTGAACGCCGACCAAGGCAGACGTTACGCTCCGAACCCTGCGCGAAGCCTGCGCCTGCCATCCACAAGCGACAAGCAACGCCCCATGCGACGGTGTAGCATCCCAAGCTCACGCCATCGTGCTCCTGTGACGATCATCGCCTAGGAACTGGTATCGTCCATTCGACGTTGTTTTGGAGATTTATTGTCCCCCAATGTCTCGGATAAGCACCGGGATACGCATGTGAAGGTTGGCGTGATGAAGTCTATCGCATCATTTCTATCAACCCTGGCTCTAGGCCTGGGTCTGATGGCAGGAGGGTCAGCCCAAGCCCAACATGGCCATGGCGGGGGCGGCGGCTGGCACGGAGGAGGTGGCGGCTGGCATGGCGGCGGCGGTTGGCATGGAGGAGGTGGCTGGCACGGGGGTGGATGGCATGGCGGCGGCTGGCACGGGGGCGGCTGGCGGGGCGGTGGCTGGCACGGCCCGAGATGGAGCTGGGGATGGGGCAGCGCATGGCCCTATTACGGCACCGGCCTCGTCGGCGCAGGGCTCTGGAATTCCGGCTGGGGTTGGGGATGGGATTACCCCTATGGCACTGGTTGGTACGACCCTTATGCCTATCCCTATGGCTACGGCGTGCCTGGTTCCGGCGTCTACGTCACCACAGTCCCCGCACAGCGCCTGAGCAGCGGACGCAGCGCCGTCAGCGGACAGATCGGCAATTCCTGCACGACCCAGGTCAAAACCTGCATCCTGCGCGAGCCTGGCTATATAGGCGGCGGCTGTTCCTGCAGAATCTCAAAGGGACGCCGCGCGCGCGGAACAGTGTCGCCTTGAAGCTGGTAATACCGGCCGATGCTTGGCGCATGGCTTGACCTATTTTGTGGTCAAGAGAGCAATGGTCTCTCCTGCCCGATAACCCCGAATGCCATTTGAAAGCCGGGGGCACGGGCAGAAACGACCAGCGGCCTCCGATATTCCAAAAGAAAAGCGGCGGATTGTTCCCGCCGCTTTTCTTTTGGACTGGCCATTTCGAACGATCCCAAAGAGCGAACTTTTTGCAGTGCAATATTTTTAATCACCCATGCTTCGGGAAAGAAAGATGGGACAATTTGCCCCTATCCTTGTGGCGCAATGTGAGTTTGAATTGTAACTGTTCAGAAAAAGGCTATCCTAGGCTCACGCTTTTGGAGCGGACCCATCATTCGGGCAGCGAGGGAGACGCGGACATCTGCCTAAAGTGCAAGCAGGCTCACATTCAACTCTTTCTGTGAAGCCAAATTTCATTCATCGCTTGCATAAATCAGAAGCGGCTGTCACAAATCCCCAACCTCTCCATGCAGGGTAATGAGACCATTGGCCGCTTGGGAAAGGCTTTTTCTTGGGCACTAAAGCCGATATCAACCGCATGTCGTTCAGTAGCGGGGCTGGGCGCATGGCTCATCCACCCGGTCTAAAGGTCGGGGTAGCAAGACTGGCACATTTCTCATGATAGAGTACGGGCAATTCTTTGACGACGCGATCCTGAGACTGAAAGGTGAGCGCCGCTATCGTGTCTTCGCGGAACTCGAACGTGACGCGGTCACTTATCCTGTTGCGCGCTGGCATCGCAGCGAGGAGCAGGCCGAAGATGTCGTCATCTGGTGTTCCAATGATTACCTCTGCATGGGAGCGCATCCGCAAGTTATTGCCGCGATGAGTGATGCCGCCACCAAACACGGTGTCGGCGCTGGCGGCACGCGGAATATTTCCGGAACGAATCATCCGCTCGTCCAACTTGAAGCCGAACTCGCAAGCCTGCACGACAAACCCTCGGCGCTCGTCTTCACATCCGGCTGGATTTCCAATCTCGCGGCTATTTCGACCGTCGCGGACCTTTTGCCGAATTGCCTGATCCTGTCCGATGAACTGAATCACAATTCGATGATCGAAGGCATCCGCAGGTCAAAGGCCCAGCGGAAGATCTTCCGGCACAATGACCTCGCCCATCTCGAGGAATTGCTCGCCGCCGCCGAGCCGGACCAGCCCAAGCTGATCGTCTTCGAGAGCCTCTATTCCATGAATGGCGATATTGCTCCGATCGCCGCCATCGCCGACCTCGCGGATCGCTACAATGCCATGACCTATATGGATGAAGTCCATGCGGTCGGACTTTATGGCGAGCATGGCGGCGGCATCGGCGAACGCGACGGTGTCATGAATCGCATCGACATCATCGAAGGAACGCTCGCCAAAGGCTTCGGCACGCTCGGAGGCTATATTGCCGCCAGCGAATCCATCATCGACGCCGTGCGCTCCTATGCGCCTTCCTTCATTTTCACCACCGCCCTGCCGCCGGCCGTCGCCGCCGCCGCTCACGCCGCCGTGCGTCTTCTCAAGGATGGCAAAGAACGGCGTGCCCAGCACCAGCGTCAATCCATGTTGACCAAACATGCCCTGAGCGCCGCCGGGCTGCCGGTCATGCATAATTCTTCGCATATCGTGCCAGTCTTCGTCGGCGATGCGGAACTCTGCAAGACCGCCACGGACATGCTGCTGGAACGCCACGGCATCTATATCCAGCCGATCAACTATCCCACAGTGCCGAAAGGCACCGAGAGACTGCGCATCACGCCAAGTCCGCTGCATACGGACACGCATATCGTGCATCTCGTCGAATCGATGGTCGACGTTTGGGAAAGCCTGAAACTGCCCTTCGTCCAGGATCCGAAAATCGTGGCGTTCCGTCGCGAAAAGGAAGCTGAGAAAGAAGAGGCGCGCTGCACCTTCCCCGATTTCAAGAAGGCGGCCGAATAGGTCTCTTGATATCCCCCGTAGGGTCTGAAGGGGTTCGGGTAGTTCCGGACCCTTCTCCATACTAATCGCGAGCAACCCCTTTCGGCATGCCTTTGCCGGAAGGGTTTTTTTATTTTATCCCCCTTCCCTCGCAAGCCAGAGGCAAAGGCGCCGAACCGCCTCCTTCAGAAGGTCGGGTTCTCTCGCAAAGCATAAGCGTATGAAGGCTTCGCCACCCGGCCCGAAGGCGGTTCCGGGCGCGACACCGACATTGGCCTCATCGACGAGCCGCATCGCCAGGCGCCTTGTATCCGGCTCGCCATCCACTGCGCAGAAGAGATAAAAGCCGCCATCCGGCAGCGCGGCATGGATCCGGCCCGTGCGATACAATCCATCATGGAGGATCGCCCGTCCCTTGCCGATTCGGCTCAGCATGCTGTGGAAGAATGGCTCCCCCTGTTCCAGGGCAGCGGTCGCGGCCCGCTGCCACGGTGTGGCAACGCCCGATGTCGAATATTGAATGAGATTTTCGACGGCGGGCGCGAGAGCACGCGGCGCTTCGAGCCAGCCGATCCGCAGACCGGTCATCGCCCAGTTCTTCGAAAAGGTCTGGAGAAAGAGGATGGAATCTTCTTTCTCCATAATATCGTGAAAGGATGGCGCACGTTTATCGTCAAACGTGAGACGCCCGTAAATCTCATCGGCGAGCAGCCAGAGACCATGCCTGCGTGCGAGTTCGAGCAACTGCTGTAAATCCTCGATCGTTGCCGTCCAACCGGTTGGATTGGACGGTGTATTGACGATCAGGCAACGTGTTGCGGGTGTGATGCTGGCAGCGATACGGTCGACATCAAGATGCCAGCAGGCCTTTCCATTCACGGATCGAAAATCCATCGGGACAGGCACGGGCTTGGCACCGAGAACGCTGAGCGCGCCATGGAAATTCGGCCAGGCGGGTGTTGGAATGAGGACTTCGTCTCCGGATCCGGCGACAAGCCGCAGAGCAATCTGCAGGGCATGCATGCCGCCGATGGTGACGAAAAATTGTTCCGGGCTGAACGGACCGACCGCCTGTTCATAGGGCTGACCATAATGCCGGCTCATGTAAGCGGCAATTGCCGCGCGCAATTCCGGAACACCGGCCTGATAGGTGTAGAAAGTTTCCCCATCCCGCAACGATTGCATCGCAGCATCGAGGATGAAGGGCGGCGTCACGCAATCGCTCTCCCCCACATAAAGCGGGATGAGGCCCTGGCGGCCGCGTCCATATTGGAAGACCTCGACAATGCCACTCTCAGGCGCGGCCAACGATTCGGGGCTCGGTTCGGCCTTTCTGACTAAGGGACCTTGTGCCCCCTCGGTCGGCGCATGTGGGAAGCGTTCGAGCATGATGTGAGTCCTTTCACAGACGCTCGTCGCGCGGAAAGTCGGTGGGAGATGATCTCCTGCCTCACCTAAAACATATCCGGCCTGAGTGGAATTGCTGCACACTTCAAAACATTTGAAAATGCGTCGATTTCAGCGGCAACCCTTGAGAAAGTTCCCAACGGGTTCGCGATCCTGTCGACGCAATTCCTTCTCGACTGATCCTTCGGCGGGGCAAGCCTTAAGGCGCTGCCGACAGTCCATGCGGCGGATCGATCCCCGGCCTCCCGAGGAGGCCTATGCGGAAGATCAGCTCCGCCTGGCGGCGAGGAGATCGCGGATCTCTTCGAGAAGAACTTCCTGATGAGGCTTTTCCGGCGCCGGTGCGTCGAGATTTTCCTTCAGCACCCGCTTGCGAAAGGAATTAATGCTGCGCACGACCAAAAACAGCACGAAAGCGATGATCAGGAAATTGACAGCTACTGTGAGGAAATTACCCCAGGCCAGAACCGCTCCCTGACGGCGGGCCTCGGCGAGACTATTGGCCGTCACGCCCTTTGTGAGAGGCAGGAAGTAATTGGAGAAATCAAGGCCACCCAAGGCTCCGAAGAAAGGCATGATGATGTCATTGACGAGTGAATCAATGATCCTGCCGAAAGCTGCGCCGATGATGACACCGATCGCCAGATCGACAACATTCCCTTTCAGGGCGAATTCACGAAATTCTTTAAACATCAAATTTTCTCCCCACGCTGTCCCAGAGATTCTGAGTTGCGTTGCGGCCACCCTCCACGTCGAAAAACCGCAAAGCCGCAGCAGAAAATCATGATGCACAGCCACGGTCGAGCTTATTGGATGGGCATCTGGAATGTTTTTTTTGAAAATGAAACCTCAGGAATGAGGCCCGGCAAACCAAAACGGACAGCCCATTTCTCCGGTCACCCGGATTTCACGGCAGCGCGTCGTTTTGCATCGGAAAAGGGATGGCGGCGAAAAGTGCCGCACACATTGTCCGCAATCAGCGACGGATCCTGTGTGTCACGATCGATCACCCAGATCGTGTCGGAACAGGACCGGACAGGATGTCACGCGTGGTGAGGCGGCATCAGCTTTCCTGGGAGAGCGCGATACGCAGAAGACGTTCCTTGACGCATTCAAGACCGCCCAACATGCCGTAGCTCGCAACAGCACCCGCGTAGGAATAAGTGACAACCTTATCCTTATGAACATAGGTGCCAGCCAAACCGACGATCTCGCCAGCCTTGGCGGCTTCGAGCAGACGCTCCAATTCTTCGACCACTGTCATATTCGGCTGCGCCGACTGGATCGGATGTGCTCCACGCAGGCTAACGACTTTTTCCGACATGGTCTCCACCACTCTTGCTTCGTTTCTTCCGTTCCTTACCGGAACGAAGCAAACATGGTGCCAACACCAAAATCAAAGCAGCGGGAAGAACAAGCGCGTTCCTTCCTCCCCCATCGCACTGGACGGCGAACACCAGCGCAAGGCTCATTACTAAAAAAAGCGACGGATTTACATTCCGTCGCCTCTATAAGCCCATCAATTATAAATACTTACCCTCATCACGCAGTGAAGCCTCGCCTCAAGCGAGCTCTTCGTTTCCCGGCATTTGCGCCTTATGATGACTGCGCAGACGCAAATTATTCTGGAGATGCTGAACACCCGAAACCGATTCAGCGATCAATTCCGCCCGGCGGCGCTGTGTCTTGTTTCCGACGATACCACTCAGAGTTACTTCATTGTTTTGAACCACGATTTCAATATCGGACGCATCGACATAAGGATCATCCGTCAAGCGGTCGCCGATATCCTCAAGAATCCGGGCATCGGAACGCCGATAGTTTTTCGGCCCTAGCCCCGTGTAATTCTCCGCGGACCGATAGGAAGCCTCTCTGTTGAAGGCTCCGCGCGCGAAACGGTTCTCGATAATGGCTCCGCGATCACGATCATCGATGCGGGCTCGGCCATAGGCTGGACGAAAAGCTTGGTCCTGGAGGGGCGCAACTGGATGGTCACGGCCGATGAACTGGCTGTCATCAATAAAATATTCTTCGTCGAAATGATTGCGACCACTCACATCGCCGGGATAGCGGCCGAGATAATCGCCGTTGCGCGCGAAATCCTCTTGAAAAGTGAGTTCACGGCCCCGGCCGAAATTGTTGAGTTCCTCCTGGAATTCCGGGCGCTCGCTGCGATAGCGGCGGTCTGCCGCATTGCGATCCTCCTCGCGCCGGAAACGATCACGACGCTGATCTGACCAATCCTCCTGGCGGTAGCGGTTCTCTTGAAGCCTACGGTCTTGAGAAACCATTTCCCAGTCTCCTCCAAAGTTCCTCCCCTCTTAAATTTACGCGTGGGAGGGTATGTCGAGCACGAACGCCGCTCACAACGCTTTGTTCCCGCTTGAAGAAATATATTTATGACGCTTCGGCGAAGATCCAAGGCAACCAATAGGAGTGAAAAGTGTCAGATTTCATCGGCTTGCCTGGCTTGGCTCAATACCGGCGCACCCCTCCAATGAGCAGAGTGGCGGAAATATCTGTCGCAAGGAGCCATCCAACTTTCCTCAAGACAGTTCGGAAGCTCTAAGGCGTGTTCATCGCCTTCCATTTCAGCAGCCTGATCTTGTTTTCGGAACTCACTGCGCTCCAGCATCGTTTTCTTCGCAGTCACAGGAAAAGCCACCTGGAGCGAGACCTATTATGTCGCAGGCAAGCCTATTCATTTCATTCATCATTTTAACGACGATGCTCTTCGCGATACCAATCGCCATGCGAAGGGCCGCACGCTGTCAGCCTGCTCCATTGGCCGCGTCGAAGAAGATAACGCCGAAGCCCGTCGAGTGCCGGGCACGTTGATCTATCAGGAAGGACGTGAAAGCAGGCCGAGCAATCCGAATTTCTTCCGGTCGGATGATCCTTTGCTGACTTCGCGCCAACCTACAGATCGACAAAAGCCGGACAAAAATCGAGGCAAGAGCTAACGGCAAGAGCCAAGAGAAATATTCGATCGTCACCAAACGATCTTCCCAAGGCTCTTGTTGGTCAAAGGAACCATCCAAAATCCCTTTTCTCACAGCCAAGAACCTTGGGTTCTTTTTAATAAAATCCGTCCTCGCTTCAGGTCTCTTCCTGACGGCAGGCATCAATACTTATGGATATCCGTCGTCGATAGGACACGATCAGGAAACCGTCATCGATAGTCAGAATGTATCGGGCAGTCTCAAACAGGATCATAAAGCCGTCGATCCTCGGTATCACAAACACCCCATCACCATTCCGGATGCCGAAACGGCGCTCCGGCTGATCGATGGATGGATCGAGGATTACAACGAGATCCATCGGCATTCCGGGCTCAAGATGGCTTCCCCTCGGCAGTTCATCAGAGCTGTCAACCTAAGTCGACTGTCCGCTCAAACGGGGTGCACTCCAGGAGGCACAACCATCGTTTCACCGTCCATGGTCGGCAATCGCGGAACCAAATCTCTGCCGGAAAATTCTTATTATGCCTCCGGCTCAGGTAGAGACGGCGCGACCGTCATCGCAACGCCATGGGGCTGTGCTTTATAGAGACGAAGAATTGACATCTTAGGCAGGGCAGAGCGTGGACACGACAGAGGATGCCTCCTCCAATCATTACCGCACCTTGTTCCTTTCCGACGTACATCTCGGCACACGCGGCTGCCAGGCGGAACTCCTCGTCGATTTCCTGAAGTATAATGACGCCGATACGATTTATCTGGTCGGCGATATTATCGATGGCTGGCGTCTCAAAAGCGGTTGGTATTGGCCGCAACTGCATAACGATGTCGTCCAGAAATTGCTGCGCAAGGTGCGTAAAGGCACCCGCATGATCTATGTGCCTGGCAATCACGACGAATTCGCCCGCGACTATATCGGGATGACGTTTGGCGGCGTCGAGATCGCCGACCACATGTTCCACGTCACTCAGGATGGCAAAAAGCTCCTCGTCATCCATGGTGATCAGTTCGATATCGTCGTGCAGCACGCCCGCTGGCTCGCCTGGCTCGGCGATTGGGCCTATGATGTCGCCCTCTGGTCGAATACCTGGTTCAACAAGGCGCGCCGGGCGCTGGGCTTCACTTATTGGTCCTTTTCCGCCTGGGCGAAGCTAAAGGTCAAGGATGCGGTGAATTTCATCGGCGCCTTCGAGACGACGCTCGCCGAGGAAGCCCGCAAGCACGGCGCTGATGGCGTCGTCTGCGGCCATATTCATCACGCCACGATTCGCGACATCGACGGCCTGACTTATATCAACACTGGCGATTTCGTCGAATCCTGTACAGCCATCGCCGAACATATGGATGGAAGACTGGAAATCCTGCATTGGCAGGTAACAGCGCGGGAAAAACAGGCGCGTGAGCTCGCCATCGCCACGGCAGCCTCCCGTCAGGCGGCCGCCTGACATGCGCATCCTCATCGCCACGGATGCCTGGCAGCCTCAAGTCAATGGCGTGGTGCGCACGCTGGAAAGTCTCGCCAAGGCACTCGAGGCCGAGGGCATCGAGGTCGAGTTTCTAAGTCCACAAGGCTACCGCACCATTCCGCTGCCGACCTACCGGGAGATTCGGCTTGCTCTGGTCGGCCCGCGCTCCATCAGGCAACGTCTTGAAGGCCAATCCTTCGATCACGTGCATATCGCGACCGAGGGTCCAATCGGCCATGCGGTGCGCCGTTATTGTCTCGACACCGGCCGCCCCTTCACCACCAGTTTCCACACCCGTTTCCCGGAATATATCCGCGAACGCCTGCCGGTTCCGCAATGGCTGAGCTATGGCGTCCTGCGCCGTTTCCACAATGCCGGCAATGGGCTCATGGTCGCGACGCCAAGCCTCGCGCGGGAGCTCGAACAGCGCGGTTTCCGCCGCCCGCTCCTCTGGTCGCGTGGCGTCGATCATCTGCGGTTTCACCCCGATAAAGCCTGCCCGCTCGATCTGCCCCGGCCTATCTTTCTCTATGCCGGCCGGCTCGCGCCGGAGAAGAACCTGCCTGCCTTCCTTGGGCTCGATCTGCCGGGGTCCAAACTGGTGATCGGCGACGGACCGGCCCGCGCCGCCTTGCAGCAGGCCTATCCACAAGCGCATTTTCTCGGCGCCATGCCGAGCGACGGGCTCGCTTCCTATTATGCGGCCGCCGATGTCTTCGTCTTTCCGAGCCGGACCGATACTTTCGGCATGGTCGTTCTCGAGGCGCTCGCCTGCGGCTGCCCCGTCGCCGCCCTGCCCGTTCAGGGCCCGCTCGACACGATCGGATCGAGCGGCGCCGGCGTGCTCGATTTCGACCTCCGTCGCGCCTGTCTCGAAGCGCTCGCCATTCCGCGCGAGGCGGCGCGCGCCCATGCGCTCACATTCACCTGGGCCCAGAGCGCCGGCCAGTTCCTCGACAATATTGCGACTGTCTATGCGCGGCGTGGCGCCCCTGCCCTGGCTCGGCGGCTGCGTCGCGATGCCTTCCTGGTGAGGACATCAAAGAGCGCGCCCGCCAAATAGATGAATGCCGCCAAAGACGGTGAGACAGGCGGCGGCAAGACATAAGAGGGCACGCCAGGGCGCGGCCGGCGCTGGCGTGTTTTGCGGAAGATCGCTATAGGCAGCCGCCGGCTTGCGGCCAAGGATCATCGCGCGCACCAATCCTTCCCGAGCGATGAGATCATAGGCGAGATTCGCGGTGACATGGACCGCAATCAGCGCCAGCAGGATGTTGAAGCCAAGATTGTGCAGATGCGACGCCTTGTCGATTGTCGCGTCAGAGACCGTATGCGCAAGCGGTCCCTCTATAATGAGCCGGTCGGGATCCGCCGAATAAAGGCCCACCAAAGCCTGGCAGAACAAGGCCGCCAGCAATAGCAGAATCATGCAGGCGCCGAGCGGATTATGGCCGAGATAATGCCGCCTCTCGCCATGAACAAACCCACCGAGATAGGCCATGACACGGCCCGGCGTCGGAAAAAACAAGGAAAATCGCGCCGTCGCGCCGCCGACGAGCCCCCAGAACAGCCGAAAGACCACGAGAACGAGGATCAGATAGCCGTTCCACTTGTGCCATTCGGGCGTGTCGCCGCCATATTTATTGCTGGCCCAGGCCATGGCGACGGCCAGGACGAGCGCCCATTTGAACAATCGGGTCGGCATGTCCCAGGCTTGGACGCTGGCCTTTTGTTTCATCGGCGGAATCCGCTCCCGATGCGCCATGACCTATATCCTGTCGCGGCAAGGAACCGCAAAGATCAACCAGATTATCGACCTCACTTCTTTTCGCGATAATCGTCGTGGCAGGCCTTGCAATCCTTGAGCACCTTCGGGAAGGCCGCCTTCAGGCTCGCCACATCGGTGATCGCTTCCGCCTGGGCGATTTTCACGTCCTCGCCGAGCTTGGTAAACAGGGCCTCGAATTTCGCCTTTTCATCCCAGATGCGTGGGAGAGCTTCGGTCTTGCCGCCGGTTTTGGAATCATCAGGGAAAAGGGCCGGCAGCTTCGGAACGGCATTCGCGTAGCTGGTGAGGGCGGCATTGACTTTCGCACGATCGAAAGGGACTTCTCCGCGCATCATGCCGACCACGGGCTTGGTCGCCTCGCCGATGCCTTTCAAAATTTCCTTGCGCTCCGCGATCGGGTCATTGGCCGCGGAGAGACTCGTGGCCGACGCGAGAAGTATCGCCGCAAGGACCAATATATTGCGCATCATTCCCTCCCACAAATTCCTGTACGGAAGCAGCTTAACCGTATGGATAGAGTCAATCTCCCACGAGAACAAGCATGTCCGCCGCGCATCCTCGCCACATTTTGGTGAGCGTGCGAAGGCGTGAAAATGCGTAGCTGCGGGAAGGAAACAAAGGAGAGGGACAGGGAGCGGCATGCAAGACCGTCCCCGGCGCGCATCTCGTCAAACCCTCTCCACTCCCCCATATGGTTATACAACCAAGGCGTGCTTCCCACGCCACACTCTGATTGGGACACGGGCGCGCTGCGCCAGTCCCGAGGATAAAAGGATGTTCGATACGCTTCATTCCTTCGTACTGGACGAAACCGGGGATGCTGCTTCCTCTCTCACCGGGCAACTGCCGCGCAATGCCCAAGCGCCCGGCGACCCAGAGTTCGGCAACACGAGCGGCGATGAAAACCGCGACGCTCCGCTGCTCGACGCCTATTCCCGTAGTGTGACGCAGGTCGTCGAAACGCTCGCGCCAAGCGTCGTCAAACTCGACATCAAAAACGGCCAAGGCCGCCACCAGGGTTCGGGCTCCGGCGTCATCGTTTCTCCGGACGGGCTGTTGCTGACCAATAGCCATGTGGTACAGGGCGCACGCCGGGCGGATGTCACATTGCTCGATGGCCGCCGCCTCTCCGGCCGTGTCCTCGGCGATGATCCCGATACCGATCTCGCCCTCATCCGCGTCGATGAGGACACACATCTGCCCGCCGCGAAACTCGGGGATTCCCTGCGTCTGCGGCCGGGCGAAATCGCCATTGCCATCGGCAATCCGCTCGGTTTCGATACCAGTGTCACCGCCGGGGTGATTTCCGCGCTCGGACGCTCTCTCGCCTCACGCAGCGGCCGACTGATCGATGACGTCATCCAGACCGATGCGGCGCTCAATCCCGGCAATTCGGGCGGCCCGCTCGTCTCCTCGCGCGGGGAAGTCATTGGCATCAATACGGCGATCATCGCCGGGGCGCAGGGCATCTGTTTCGCCGTTGCCGCGAATACGGCCCGCTTCGTCCTCGGCGAACTCGTCAGGCATGGCAAGGTGCGCCGCGCCCATCTCGGTATTGGCGCGACGACAATCCTCCTGCCCCGCCGCATCGCCTTACGCCTTGGTCTCGAGCAGAAGACCGGTGCCATGGTGAGTTCCGTCGAACAGGGCGGCCCCGCTGATCACGCGGGCCTCCTTTCAGGCGATATCCTGCTCGCCATCGACGGGCAGCAGATCCACGGCGCGGAAGATCTCATCCGGCTTCTCGATGCCGACAAGATCGAACGGACCGTGCCGATCGATCTGTTGCGCCGCTCCGAACAGCGGCGTTTCTGGGCCGCGTTGCACGAGCGGTAATCCATCACAGGCGGGCGAACCATTGTTGTTCGCCCGCCTCCCCGTTTTTTTTGCCTCGGCTAATGTTTGCGACCTCGCGCTCACATCATCAAAATGCTCCCGGCACTCCACCCCGCCCGCATGATACCGCATCATGATGCGTCGATCGAGATTTGACCCGCATACGCTGATAGGGACCATTCAATTGGTAATGGCAGATCAGAGCGAAGGGAAACATCAACGGCACCAGTAGGTCAGATATTTTATGGAAGATCGACTACAACGCGCGTTTTGTTTTCCGTGAGGAAAGCTTCAAGTTTACAGAATTGAATCAGTAAAGCGAAACCGTCCAAGCCTATGCTGACCTTTAGACCACTTGGTGGTTTTGACAGTCTTTAACGAATGAGTCTCCTTCCAACCCCGCTCCGCATGCCATGAACCGGCCATTTGGGCTACAGCATCCGGGGCCAGTGCATTTGCGACCAGGCAAATGGGGCTGCTCTCTTTCAAGACTGCCGCGATCCATCTCCTTGGAGTCACCTTCATGTTTGGGTTTTCAGGCTCTTCGAGGTCGAATGCCGGCGCCGTACTCACCTCCCTCAGCCGTTCGCTTGCCATTGTCGAGTTCGATCCAACCGGCACGATTCTGTCCGCCAATGAAAAGTTCCTGACGATGGTCGGCTATCGGCTGGATGAGATCCTCGGCCACCATCACAGCCTGTTCGTCGAGCCGGCCTATGCGCAATCGCAAGACTATCAAGAGTTCTGGCACCAATTGAATGAAGGCGCATTCATGGCCGCCGAATTCAAGCGCATTGCCAAAGGCGGCAGGGAAGTCTGGATACAGGCCTCCTACAATCCGATCTTTGATGAGAATGGGAAGGTCCTGCATATCACCAAATTTGCGACCGACGTTACGGAACGCGTCCGGGCGGTCAATGAAATCGGCGTCGGCCTGACGCAGCTTGCCGGCAATCATCTCGATTATCGGATCGAGACAACCTTCATACCGGCCTTCGAGAAACTGCGCGCCGATTTCAACCTTTCTCTTGAGAGACTGGCATCGACAATCATCGCCATCGCCGACAGCACGACGACGATCGAAGCGGGAACGCAGGAAATCGCCACCGCCGCCGACGATCTCGCGCGCCGCACAGAACAGCAGGCAGCAACCCTCGAGGAAACCGCCGCCGCACTCAATGAGATTACGACGACAGTCAAAAAGACGGCAGCAGGCGCGCTCAAGGCGCAGGAGGCCGTCATCGCCGCCAATGCCGATGCCAAGAAGAGCGAAGAAATCGTCAATCGCGCAATTGCAGCCATGAATGGAATTGCCAGATCCGCGGGGCAAATCAGCCAAATCATCGGGATCATCGACGAAATCGCCTTCCAGACCAATCTGCTTGCGCTCAACGCGGGTGTCGAGGCTGCGCGCGCGGGCGACGCCGGTCGCGGTTTCGCGGTCGTGGCGTCGGAAGTGCGCGCCCTCGCTCAAAGATCGGCGGGATCGGCGAAAGAGATCAAGACGCTCATTCAAACCTCGACAGCCGAGATTGATAATGGCGTGATCCTGGTTGGCGAAACCGGCAAGACGCTTGAAAAGATCATGACGCAGGTCGAAGCGATCCATGGGATCGTCACGTCAATCGCAGAAGGCGCCAGAGAGCAGGCGGTCGGCCTCGATCAAGTCAATGGCGCCATCAATCAGATCGATCAGGTAACGCAACAGAATGCCGCCATGGTCGAACAGGCGACGGCGGCCAGCCATGCGCTCTCGGAGGAAACCGTGCAGCTCTCGACCCTTGTCGGACAATTCCAGACCGGCCGCGTCCCGAACGATTACAGATTTGGCGGCAACCGAAGCAGGCGGAGCACTCCCTCCGCAAGCATGATCGCGGCGGCCCCGCATACGAGCCTGGAACAAGCCGCTCCGCACGCGCTGCGGCCCGTGGTGAACGGTTAAAGGCGACTCTTTCAGGTGTTGGGTGAGCAATCCGGAACCATCCGCAGTCAAGAAAAAGGTCGTTCGGAGCATCCGGGCGGCCTTTCATTTTTGAATGATTCAAATGAAACACCAACATCTTGCTCTGGGAGGTCGGTTACGATAAGCAATTGCGTCGCATTCGCGCCACAGAGCGCCTATCTCCAGTTCCTGACAGACATGGATCACTGCCCCGGCTCAACCGGAACATAAGCAGACATAGAGAGTGAAAGCCGCGATCGATTTCGCTGGTCCAAGGCGAAATCAATCGTACCCGCAATTTTAAAAGCGTAGGCAAGACCAGAAAAATCGCCCGGAGCGATTTTCAGCTCGAAGCTGCAGCCTCCCGATTGGATTTCGGGAGGAAAATACTGAAAGCGTCTGCTTGGCCAAATCCATGCAAGAGCACCTGAGGACCGATTGCTTGCGTCGGCATTTGTAATGGATCGGGATCGCGTACGGTCTCGGCGGAACAAAAAGTGCTCCCGCGAACGGCACTGGACATTTCAAAAAACCCGCAAAGGAACCTTCCATGCTCGCCGCCCTCATCATCGTCCTGCGTGAAGTGATCGAAGCGGGCCTGATCGTCGGTATCGTTCTCGCGGCGACACGGCAGATTCCCGGCCGCATGAATTATATTGTCGCCGGCATTCTCGGCGGTCTCCTCGGCGCCGGGCTCCTTGCCTTTTTCGCTGGCGCGCTCGCCGATACGCTGGAAGGCATGGGCCAGGAAATCTTCAATGCCTCGATTCTCATCATCGCGGTCATCATGCTGACCTGGCATAATGTCTGGATGGCGCGGCATGGCCGCGCGATGAGCGAGGAGATCCAGAAATTCGGCCATGCCGTGCGCGAGGGAACGCAGACTCTCAGCGCGCTCGCCATCGTCATCGGCATAGCGGTGTTGCGGGAAGGGTCGGAAGTCGTTCTGTTCCTTTACGGCATATTGGCATCGAAAGGCGCTTCCGGCCTGCAAATCTTCGTCGGCGGATTGGGCGGGCTGGCGCTCGGCGTTGTACTCAGCCTCGCCACCTATTCGGGTCTCGTCATCATTCCGCTGCGTTATCTCTTCCGCGTCACCGGCCTTTTGCTCGCCTTCATGGCGGCCGGCCTCGCCGCACAGGCGGTCGCCTTCCTCGAACAAGCGGATATTCTGACGGCGCTCAGCCGGACTGCCTGGAACAGTTCCGCCTATCTTTCCGAAACCAGCCTTATCGGCAAGGTCCTACATGCCCTGCTTGGCTATACGGACCGTCCGAGCCAGATGCAGGTGCTTGTCTATATCGCGGTGCTCGGCACGACATTCGTCTTCATGCGTTTGCTCGCGCCACCGCCCCGCAGCAGCCAGCGGCTTGCAACCTCTTAACACGCAACCTGCCCCAGCGCGGACCCTTCCGATCCGGATGTTTCCTTCCTGTTCACCACCTTGCAAACCGACGGGCGAAGGATGATATAAAGGCGAGAGGCTGACAGAGGAGAAACGGCAAGCCAGCTTGCGGCGCTTCAAGCCCAAGCCCCGAACCCGACTTAGGCATTTGCCCGATTGGTTCCTTGATGTTCTCCACCAAGCCGTCGCTCCTCGTGCAACCGAAGAAGAATCCAAGAGCACAGGGCTTTATTCACAAGGTGATGTAGTCCCAAAACCTCGCCGTGACAGAACCGGCGTCTTGCAAGATTCATCTTGGGGATTTGGTATAAAGCCGGTTTAACCGCACCTTTTTTGCCTCCCATTGGGCTTGAAATTCTGTAGGAATGCTCCTAAAGCTGTGACCGGAAAAATTTGCAATTTTTCCGGCTGAAGAGGCTCATTACACATTTTTTCAGGTTCGGATCTCAGTCTTTACACCGAATTCACGAGATCGCATTTATCTGTACCCGTCTCTTGCATAGAACTTGCTTGAAATTGGCAAGCTCTTCACCTTGCGACAATCGACGAATTCTGCGACGAATTCTGCCGCAACGACTGGCTGTTTCATGCATCCCTGGATGCGGTTCCCATAATCCCGCCTGTCTAGGATAAGAATGACTTTCAACGAACTCGGTCTCAGCGAGAAAGTGCTGCAAGCCGTGGCCGCAACCGGTTACACGTCTCCCACACCGATTCAGGCCGAAGCTATCCCCCATGCCCTTGCCGGGCGCGACATTTTAGGCATAGCGCAGACCGGCACCGGCAAGACCGCCGCCTTTACCCTCCCCATGCTGTCACGGCTTGAACAGGGACGCGCCCGGGCGCGCATGCCGCGCACGCTGATCCTTGAGCCCACGCGAGAGCTTGCCGCCCAGGTCGAAGAAAGTTTCGCCCGTTACGGCGCCAATCATAAGCTCAATGTCGCGCTGCTCATCGGCGGCGTCTCCTTCGCCGAGCAGGAAAGCAAGATCATGCGCGGCGCTGATGTGCTGATCGCCACGCCGGGCCGTCTGCTCGATTTCGCGGAACGCGGAAAACTCCTCCTCACCGGCATCGATATTCTCGTCATCGACGAGGCCGACCGCATGCTCGATATGGGCTTCATTCCCGATATCGAGAAAATCTGCAAACTCGTTCCCTTCACGCGGCAGACCTTGTTCTTCTCCGCCACGATGCCGCCGGAAATCACCCGGCTGACGGAAACCTTCCTGCACAATCCCGTCCGCATCGAGGTCGCGCGCGCTTCCTCCACAGCATCGACCATTACGCAGGGGCTCGTCGCCTCGGTGCCCGGTCCGGCCAAGCGCGAGACCCTGCGCCGGCTGATCCGCGAAGCCACATCGCTCAAGAATGCGATCATTTTCTGCAACCGCAAGCGGGATGTCGCCATCCTGCACAAATCCCTGCAGAAACATGGTTTCAGTGCTGGCGCCCTCCATGGCGACATGGATCAGAGAGCCCGCATGACATCACTTGACGCCTTCAAAGCCGGAGACGTCAATCTGCTCGTCTGTTCCGATGTCGCCGCGCGCGGGCTCGACATTCCCGACGTCAGCCACGTGTTCAATTTCGATGTGCCGACCCATGCCGAAGATTACGTGCACCGGATCGGACGCACCGGACGCGCTGGACGCAGCGGCGTCGCCTTGACGATCGTCACCCATGCCGATCAGAAATATGTCGATGAAATCGAAAAATTGATCGCCCGCAAGATCGATTGGGTCGGTGGCACGCTGGCCGATCTCGACGCGGAAGAAGCAGCACACCCCTCGCTCGCTGAGACGAAACGGGCGCGCCCCAGCCGTTCGAAACGCCCGCAGGCCGAGGAAGAGACCCGCGCGGCAACCACAGCGGAAAGGCCCCGCAGCCCGAGAGCGCGGCGCCCCGGGGAAGAGTCAAGAAAGCCCGTGGCAGCCTCCGGACGTCCTCGTCCCTCACGTTCCTATGACGAGGACGATGTGCCAGTCGTCGGCCTTGGCGACCATGTCCCCATGTTCCTGCTGCGGCCGGTTCGCCTCAAATCCAGCAAATCCTCGCCCGAAAAGAGCGAAAGCACGGAAAACGCCTGAGGGTCCCGAACGGCGACGGCCCTTCGGAACCATCCGGACTGCGCTCTCACTCAAAGCGCACCACGCGACAATTGCGAGAGCCGTCCCGTAGCATCGAGCGCAAGGTGACTCGATGCCGCCCTCTTCCGCCGGGCGCCTTAACCCATGGCCTTGGCTTCGGCAAGCACAGCCTCCGCATGGCCAGGCACTTTCACCTTGCGCCAGATCTTCACGATCTTTCCATCCGGGCCGATCAGAAAGGTCGTACGTTCGACCCCCATATATTTGCGGCCATACATCGACTTTTCCACCCATACGCCATAGGTTTCGAGCATGGCTTTCGTCTCGTCGGAACCGAGCGCCAGATCGAGCTTATGCTTGGTCTTGAATTTGACGTGGCTCGCCACGGAATCCGGTGATACGCCGAGAATTGACGCCCCCGAGGCGGCAAATTCCTGTTTCAGCCCGTCAAAGGCAATCGCCTCCTTGGTGCAACCGGACGTATCGTCCTTCGGATAGAAATAGAGCACCAGTTTCTTGCCCGCGAAATTTTCGAGCGAAAGGGTTTTGCCCTGATCATCGGGCAGATGAAAAGCGGGCGCGGCCTCGCCCGCCTCAAGCTTATGATTCATAGTGAAATCCCTTCTTCTTTCCGCCAGGATTCGAGATCATACCGGCGGGCAGGAGAGCGGCTGCTCGGCTGGCCGGGATTTTCCTGCAACGACCGTTGGTATAAGATTGACGGGATTCTGGTTTTCCCGTCAAATCGGTGAATTATGATCTAGAATTCATTGTGCAACAGCTTATTCTTGTCGAAGAATTCGGTTAGTTTTTCTTGAAAGCCTTTCCTTCGCAGCGGATTCTTTCCTTTTGGTCAATCATATCGAGGACATGCCCCAGAAGGTGCCGCATCCCGGCTCGCAAGGGAAACAGGACCATGGCGGACCGGAACAATGTGCCAAGACGATCGCCCGAAAGGCGCTGCGACAGGCGAATGACCTGCGCCACCATCGGCGCGGCTTCGCTCCCGGAATCCTGGCCCGGCGGATACTGACTTTATGCGGCATTGTCGCGGGTCTGTCCGTCCTCCTGGTCATTACCGCCGGTGTTTTCTATTATCGCCTCGACACACATCCGGTCATGATCGACAGCCTCGGCCCGCGAATCGCCGGCGCTCTTGATTCACGCTTCGGCCACGGCTTCCGCTTTTTTCTCGGCCCGACCTTGCTGACACGCCACGGCCTGAAACCGACGCTCAGCCTCGACGGCTTCTCCCTGCGCGAGACTGATAACACCGCCCAGCCAGCGGAAGACAGCGCCGTTTCGGGGCGTGATGTCGGACATCTTCTTCTGAATGCACCGCGCGCGGAAGTTTCAATCGATGCCTGGCCTCTGCTCATCGGCAAGGTCGTCCCCAAGCGCCTCGAAATCTTCGATGTCGTCTTGCGCCTTTCAGTGACGCCAGACGGCCACCTGTCCTTCTCCTCCGAGCCGAGGCAGAATGACGAAACCACCGCAGGCAAGTCGCAAACCACCAGCGCCACGACGACGACGCCAGCAATTGCGCCCCAGCCAGCAGCCCCCGCGCCCGGCAATAGTCCCGCTGAGGGCGCCGCGCTCCCCGCAGGCGGCACCACAAGCGGCACCACAGTCCCGGCGCGTATCAAAACCCAGCTCGTCAAACAGGTTTCGCTGGCGATCCGGCTCATGGTCGATACGCTCACCGATCCGGCAAGCCCCATCGCGGCCATCGACCGCCTCGGGATCACCAATGGGCGGCTGATCGTCGACGATCACACGACCAACCAGACTTTCACTTTCGACAACGTCACGCTCACCTTCAACAAGAAGCACGACAGGACGATTTTCACGCTTTCGGTCGAGGGACCGAACGGCCGCTGGACGGCGGAGGGCGAAGCGAGCGGCGCACCCAATGCGCCCCGTCAGCTCGGCGTGCGGATCGATCGCCTGTCGCTTGATGAAATCCTGCTCGCCGCCGGCATGCGCGGCGTCGGCGCCGATTTCGATACACCGATCGCCGCCAATTTCGGCGTCGCGCTCAGCGCCGACAACAAGCTGCTCGAAGCCAATGGCCGTATCGATCTCGGCGCCGGTTTCGTCCGTCTCGACGATCCCGACGCGGAACCGATGCTGCTCGACCGGGCCGATGGGCGTTTCCATTGGGATCCCTCCAACCGGCACATTCTGATCGACGAATTGCGCGCCGATATGGGCCCATCGCATTTCCTGTTCGGCGGCGCGGCGGAGCTTCCCCGTCTCGAAGACGAGCCCTGGACTTTCGCCCTGCATAATCTCGCACCAGTCATCTACGGGCCGGAACGCCCCGGCGAAACGCCAATCGTCCTCACCGAATCCTCGGTCGCGGCGCGCCTCCTGCCAAACGACCAGAAAATCATCCTCGATCGTTTTTCGGTCAGCGGCGCCGATGCCGGCCTCGCCATGGCCGGCACTTTCGACTGGATCCAGGGTCCGCATCTGCGGCTTGGCGCCTCGATCAATCCAACGCCGGTCCGCACTGCCGTGCGGCTATGGCCATCCTTTATCACCGCACCGATCAGAGCCTGGGCGCTCGCCCATCTCACCGATGGCATCGTGCGAAGCGGCACGATGCAGCTCGATTATGACGCCGCGACCTTGCAGGCTTTGCGGGCGGAAGAACCGATTCCCGATGCCGCCGCCATCGTCGATTTCACCGTCGGCAAAGGCGTCATGGAATTTCTGCCGGGCGTTCCCGCCCTGCGCGAGATCGAGGGAGCCGGCCATATTACCGGACGCACGGCAACGGTCAGTTTGGCGAGTGGCGTCATCGAAAGCCCCAAAACCGGGCAGCGCCTCACCGTGAGCGAGGGCCAGTTCAAGGTCGATGATTTCGCCATCAAGCCGGTGCCGGCCACCATTACCGCCAAGATTTCCGGCCCCGCCGAAGTGGTGGGAGACCTGCTCTCGCGCGACGCGCTGAAGGCCTATGCCACCTTGCCGCTCGATCCGGCCACGATCAAGGGGCAGATCGATGGCCATATGCAGCTCGACATGAAGATCGGCCCGGAAACAAGCCCGACCGACAGCGTGCTGCGGGCCAATGCCACGGTCACCAATCTCTCGATCGACCGGCTGATCGGCAAGGAGCGGCTCGAAAATGCATCTCTGATGATCAACGTCGATCCCGAAGGGCTCAAGGCGACCGGCCAGGGCCATCTCTTCGGGGCGCCCGCCAATCTCGAAATGACGCGGCCGCCCGGCAAACCGGCGGAAATCGCGGTCAATCTGGCGATCGATGAGGCGGCGCGGACCCGGCTCGGCATAGGCATGCCGGGTCTGACCGGGACGATCCTCGCTCACGCCACGACGATGGTCGGCAATGGCGGGAAGATGAAGGGCCAGATCGATTTTGACCTGACCAAGGCAGGTTTCGACGATATTCTTCCCGGCGTGTCGAAACCGGCGGGAAAACCGGCAAAGCTCAGCCTTCTGGCCTCGCTCGGCGACGAAAAAGCCACGCTCGATCAGATCGTTCTCGACGCCGGCGCGATGCAGGCGCGCGGCAATCTCGAATTCACCACCGACATGGCGCTCATCGGGGGCAAATTCAGCCAGATCAAACTCTCGCCCGGCGATGATATGAAGGCTGAACTGCTGCGCACCGGCGATACGCTGAAAGTGATCGTGCGCGCCACGACCCTCGACGCGCGGCCGTTTCTGAAGAATGTCGTATCTTCACCACCAGAGGCCGCTCCTGCCCTCGTCAGCAGCGCGCCACCGAAGGACGGCTCGGCGAAAGATGCTCTGGCGAGTTCTGCAATCCGGGCGATCGACCTCGACATCAAGGCCGATGCACTGAACGGGCACAACAAGCAAGTTCTCAGCAATGCCGATCTGCACCTCGTCAAGAAGGGCGATCAATTGCGGCAGTTCTCCTGCTCCGGACAATTCGGCCGCGATACAATCGCCGGTAATCTGCTGCCCGCCGCCGCCGCCCCCGGCGGATCAAATGCGCCGCAATTATCGCTCTCCACACAGAATGCCGGCGCGCTTTTATCCTTCATCGACCTCTATAAACATATGGAGCATGGCCGGCTCAACGTGACCTTGCGTTTCAATGGAGAGACGCTGGCGGGCGCCTTGATGATCGACAATTTCACCCTGCGCGACGAACCGGCGATGAAACGCCTCGTCAGCGCTGCCGTGGAACAGGAAAAGGGCACCGGCCGCCTCATTGATGCCAATGCGGTCACATTCCATAAATTGCAGGTGCGTTTCCAGCGCTCCGGCACGCGGCTCGATCTGCGCGAGGGGACGATGTATGGCGATGCCATTGGCCTGACAGTCGATGGCTGGCTCGATTACGTGCATGACAAAGTCGACATGCACGGCACCTTCGTGCCCGCCTTCGCCGTCAACAATCTGTTCTCACAAATTCCGGTCTTCGGCATCCTGCTCGGCGGCGGCGCCAATGAAGGCCTGTTCGGCATCAATTACCGCATCAGCGGCGCGGCCAGCGGGCCGACTCTGAGCGTCAATCCGCTGTCGGCGATCGCACCGGGATTTCTGCGGCAGATGTTCGGTGTCGGCGACCAGATGCCGCCGGTCGAACAGCCTTGAGCGAGCCTTGAGCAGTGGTTAGCTTCGCAGTCCCGGTGCTTCCTGGCCTGTCCGCGCCACATATTCCGTATAGCCACCGCCATACTGGTGAATGCCGTCGGGCGTCAGTTCGAGCACACGATTGGACAGCGCCGCCAGGAAGTGCCGGTCATGCGAGACGAACAGCATGGTGCCTTCATATTGCGACAGCGCCGTGATCAGCATTTCCTTTGTGGCAATGTCCAGATGGTTGGTGGGCTCGTCCAGCACCAGAAAGTTCGGCGGATCATAGAGCATTTTGGCCATGACCAGCCGGGCCTTTTCACCGCCCGACAGAACCCGGCACTTCTTCTCCACATCATCGCCGGAAAATCCGAAACAGCCGGCCAATGACCGCAGCGAGCCTTGCCCCGCCTGCGGAAATGCGTCCTCCAGCGACTGGAACACCGTGCGCTCGCCATCGAGCAGATCCATTGCATGCTGGGCGAAATAGCCCATCTTGACGCTTCCACCCAAAACCACGGTGCCATCATCCGGTGGCGTGGAGCCAGTCACCAGTTTCAGCAGCGTGGATTTGCCTGCGCCGTTGATGCCCATCACGCACCAGCGCTCCTTGCGGCTCACCATGAAGTCGAGCCCCTCGTAAATGCGCCGGTTGCCATAACCCTTATGCACGTTTTTCAAGCTCACCACGTCATCGCCAGAACGTGGCGCTGGCGGGAATTCGAAGACAACCGACTGCCGGCGCTTGGGCGGCTCCACCCGTTCGATCTTGTCGAGCTTCTTCACCCGGCTTTGCACTTGCGCCGCGTGGGAGGCCCGCGCCTTGAAACGCTCGATGAATTTGATTTCCTTGGCGAGCATCGCCTGCTGACGTTCAAATTGGGCCTGCTGCTGCTTCTCATTCAGCGCACGCTGCTGTTCATAGAATTCGTAATTGCCCGAATAGGTCGTCAGCGCGCCGCCATCGATCTCCACCACCTTGCTGACGATGCGGTTCATGAATGCGCGATCATGCGAGGTCATCAGCACCGCGCCGTCATAATTCTTGAGAAAACCCTCGAGCCAGATCAGGCTTTCCAGGTCCAGATGGTTGCTCGGCTCGTCGAGCAACATAGCGTCCGGACGCATCAGAAGGATGCGGGCCAGGGCCACGCGCATCTTCCACCCGCCGGAAAGCGCGCCTACATCGCCATCCATCATCTCTTCGCTGAAGCTGAGGCCCGCCAGAACTTCCCGGGCCCGTCCCTCGAGCGCATAACCTCCAAGGTCCTCGAAGCGTGCCTGCACCTCGCCGTAACGCTCGATAATGGCCTCCATCTCATCCGCCTGATCCGGATCCGCCATACTGGCTTCCAGTTCCCGTAATTCGGCGGCGACTACGCTCACAGGACCGGTGCCGTCCATCACCTCCGAGACAGCGCTACGGCCGGACATCTCACCAACGTCCTGGCTGAAATAACCAATGGTGATCCCGCGATCGGCAACGATCTGACCCTCGTCCGGCAGCTCCTGCCCGGTGATCATCCGGAACAGCGTCGTTTTGCCGGCGCCATTGGGGCCAACCAGACCGACCTTCTCACCTTTCTGGAGCACGGCCGAGGCCTCGATGAAGACAATCTGCCTGCCGTTCTGTTTACCAATATTATCGAGACGAATCATGAGTGCGCCGCATCCGGGGAAGATTCTGTGCCAATACGCTATGGGCTGAGGAAGCGAAAGAGCGGACGGCCGCAGCCGCCATCGCAGAGCGATCCAGCAACAGCGCGGGTTTGGTGCACTCACTGAAGGGAAACATCGGGCAGGACGGCACGCAGCCTGTCTCATCGTCTTGAAGCGCGATGAAACCAGGCCTATCAAACGCATCCGCAAATCTGCGCGGGGATCAGCCCCCTTCACCGCTTCGTTTTCATCTGATCCGGGCGTTTCCGCTCATCCTCATGGGCCTCGCGCATGAGACCCACCATTTCCGCTCCCACCTTGCGGATTTCCTGACGCAGCAGCATGGCTTCCTGGCTCGGCGGCCGGCCGTCTCTGACGCGCGCTTCGGCGAGATCATCCTCGAAACTGCGTGGGGCTTTGTCGCCACCACCCTGCCCTCCAGCCCGCCCTCCATCTTGGGCCTCCATGCGGTGGAGCAGCGCGCGATGGCGTTCATGCAATTCGGCAAGCGCCTTCAGGCAATTGACGAGCGCCAGTGATTTATCTTCCTTCTCGCGGAGGAACTGATCCCTTTCCTCCTGCAGTTTCTGCAGGGCCGTCGCCTGTTCCTCGCAGAGAAACCGGATCGCTTCGAAACGCTGCAGGAGGCTCGCAGCTTCGGTTTCGGATCCTTGCAGCAAACCGCTCAGTCGATTGATCTCATTCAGACGCTCGCGCGCGAGGCTGCTCTGTTGGTCGAGTTCCGTGACGAGATGGCCGATGCGCCATTCGCGCCGGCCGATCTCCACCATATCGCCGATATGCGCCTCATTGGCAGCCTCGCATTTCTGTTCCAGCCGCCTCTGCTGGAGCGCCGCTTCGGCACGGAGGAAATCCTGATCGGCCTGAATCTCCTCAGGCGTCAGGGGCAATTGCCGTTCGAGCCGCGCCCGCGTCAAACGCAGAGCCCGGTGCCAGAAAACCGGAACAAAAGCCAGCGCCAGCATTCCCGCGATCAGGAAGCCAAGCCCGAAAAGCATTATCTGTTCGATCACGCAGCCTGCCACAGATTGGACGAATAACGGCGTGCCGCTCGGGGCCTGGAGCATTTCCGTTCATGTTGAATCGCTTCGCGATTGCCCCTGAATGAAAATACCCTTGTTTTTGAGCGGAGCGTTTCCGGATGAATCCAGAACGCACAAGGACGCGCCATCGGGATGTCATAGACCCGGATTCCGCAGGATTTCCAGGTTCCGATCTTTCAAATCGTTCTGTTTCGGAGATTTGAAAGAGGATACCGCCTTATTCCTTCGGAATGGTGGCATACCAAGTCCCCATGGCCACGGCCTTTAGATCAATGCAGTCCGGCCTGAGAGCCGCCCCTCCCCCGTTTTCGCGGGCGCCAAATCCTGATGCTTCATGCCGCGCGGATTTTGGCGTCAGAAGGGATTCCAGGTCGAGGTCGGGGTAAACTTCAGATAGGAAATATTCAAGCCAAGCCTTGCGCCGATACCCGCCCGGATCGGAACGATGTAAACATCATCCATCATCAGCGCGGTCATGCCGAAGCCGCCGATGGCATAGGCGGAACCTGCCACGCCGCCATAACGGTTATAAATCGCTTGAGCCGCCGGCAGATTATAAACCAGCATCATGGTGCGATCGCCATCGGCCCCGGCATCGAAGCCGAGCGACGGCCCCTGCCAATAGACCCGCAGATTACCGGCGTTGCGCGTATACATCACACCCTCGCCATAGCGCAGACCGCCGATGAAGGCTCCGCTGGCTTCCTGACCGAGAATATAGCCATTGGGGCGGCCCCATTGCCGCGTCGCGCTTTCAACGATTTTGGCGAGACCGCGCGAGAGAGAGCCGAAGAAACGGTGGCCGCTTTCAAGCACTTCCTCGGTCGAAATATCCTCGGGCCGTTCGGGCTCGGGAGCGGCTCTCGCTCCTGATATGCCTCCAAACCCCAGGCCGGTTCCCGCAAGACCTGCCATTCTAAGGCCCGCCATGCCGAGAAGTCCTTGCGTCACAGTCCTGCGCGAATGCATCAGCCCCTCCGTCAGCAGCGCCAATTTGCAGCAGTCTTAAATTTGCAACTGTGCGTAAATTTGGACCCTCTTCGAGGATCCTGACGAGCTTTGAAGCAAGGGGGTTAACGAAGTCTTAGAATGGCCTACTCGCGTGGCAAATCCGGGGGTGATTCGCGTACCACCACTACGCGGTGGCTTACCAGCGGATGCCCGTTCCCACCTGCTCAGGAGAGGGAAGCGATGGGCTTGTCGGGTATGATCGAATGATCGCCCCAGGCAATGAAAAACGTATTGCGGTAATTCGCCTTCGCCTTGCCATAGGCGAGCGGATGATTGTCGAGATCGAGCACCAAACCGCCGGCTGCCCGCAATATAGCATCGCCCGCCGCCGTATCCCATTCCATGGTGGGCCCGAAACGGGGATAGACATCGGCGCGTCCCTCGGCGACAGCGCAGAATTTGAGCGAAGACCCCGCCGAATAGCGTTCGACAACCGGTAAATGGCCGAGAAACTCTTCCGTCTCAGCATTGGAATGTGAGCGGCTGGCCAAAGCAGTGAGCCCCTCGACGGGCGCCGGGCGAACATGAATATGCGTGCGAGCCTCGCGCGCGGGGAGGGGTTGGCCTGGAGCGACGGTGCAGACCGATGCCTCGCCACCGCCCAGCCACAGCCGATCGATGGCCGGGGCATAGACGACGCCGACGACCGGCTCATCCGCCTCGATCAACGCGATATTGATGGTGAATTCATTGGTGCGGCTCAAAAACTCCTTGGTGCCATCGACCGGATCCACAAGGATGAAGGAAGAGCCGCAAAGCGGGCGCTCGCCGCGGGCGCAGGCCTCTTCGGCCACCACAGAAAATTGCGGCAGTTTATCGGCAAGGCGCGCGAGAATGATCGCTTCCGCCTTCTCATCGGCATCACATACGGGGCTCTGATCCGGCTTGCACCGGGCATGAGGGTCACTGCAATAGACCCGCATGACCTCGACAGCAGCCTCCAGCACGATGACGCCGAAAATCTCCGCTATCGCGTCGCGCTGCTGTGGAGATAACCGGCTTGTCGGGGCACGGCCATTTGGCGCGAGGGAGGAATTTGCGTTGATCACAGCATTCATCATGGACCCTGGCCTTGCATCCGTAACGTGACGGATTCCTTCCTGAATTCCAATTTAAATTAAAGTCTTTATCCACATATGGCCATGGGACGAAAAGACGAAGGCTACGGCTATCCCCGCAGGCCTGAACGCCTTGCTTTATCCCCTTTAAAAATAAGGAGATGACGGGCAATTTGCAGCCCCTGGCACGAGCGGCGATGAAGCACCTGAAATGGTGAATTTTGTCAAGATTGGGGCAAGGCTGCCGCGATAAAATGAAGTGATTAGGACTTTCAGCGTTCCAAAACTTTGGAATCACTTGCATCTCTGCGATTGATTTGCACCCGACAACCAATGAACGATCTTCAAAGAGCGACCATCGCTGCGATTTGCAATCAAATTATTAACCATTGTTAACCATACTCAGACAAAGTTTCCGGCCTTGCGGGGCGGAGAGCCGACCTTTTCAGCCGGTCTTTTGCGCCGGTCCGTGCCTTCATCCGCGCGGCCTGCGCCTCTCATTCAATATGGAAGACGAATGACCCAATTCTCCCTCGATGCCATGGATCTCGCCGCCCTGCTCTGTTCGCGGGTCTGCCATGACGTCATCAGCCCGGTCGGCGCCATCGTCAACGGACTCGAAGTTCTCGAGGAAGAAAAGGACGAAAGCCAGCGCGAACTCGCTCTTGAATTGATCAAGAAAAGCGCTGAGACAGCCTCTTCACGCCTGCAATTCTGCCGGCTTGCTTTCGGCGCCGCCGGATCGGCGGGAGCCATGATCGATACGGGGGATGCGGAACGCGTGGTCCGCGGTCTTTTCGCGGACGGCAAGGCGAGTCTCGACTGGCACGTCCCCCGTGTGTTGATGGCCAAGGACAAGGTAAAGCTCGTCCTGAATCTCAGCCTCATCGGCATGACCGCCCTGCCGCGCGGCGGCGTCGTTTCCGTCACCATAGAAGGGGGCGAGGCGGCGACCCATCTCCAGATCGAAGCGCAGGGCACCAATGCCCGTCTCGCCAATCACGTGCCTCCGCTGCTTGCGGGCACGCCGGAATCGGGATCGGTCGATGCTCACGGAATTCAGGCCTATTATACGGGTCTCGTCGCCAAAAGCGCCGGTATGACGCTCGCCCTCGATGCCGAGCCCAATCTCATCCGGATCACCGCCACCCCTATTCCCGCCACGAACGCTCTGGAATCCGTCGCCTGAGGACGGGAGCGCGGCACAGACGCGTCGCCTGGTCCACCAAAGGAAGGGCGACGCTTTCTATTCCGCAACCACGTCAAATGCTTTTGAATAGGGCAATAATTTTGACTCCAATGCCATAACGCTCCGGGCAGCAGGCTGCTTTGGTCCTCTGTGAAGAAGTCTCACCCCGTTGAATGTGCGATGGCATACCGTGTCTCGGCGAGAAATCCGGTTTCAAGGCCAAAGATGTGTGATTGAGTTTTGTTACGATAGCATCTTTGTCAAGCTTGGCGGACCTGGCACGCATACAGCCGGAAATGCGCTTGATCTTGGGATAATCCCGCAATCACTTCACGGCATCATCTCTTTTCAGACACAGGATTCGACGCCGAAATGACAGCGCACTTCCGCGAATGTCATTTCAAAGGTCCGGCATTGCACAAACCAGGGCAGTAGCTCCGCAAACCGCACGTTCAAGCGCATAAATCATTCCGACAGGAAAAACTGCTTGTCCTGAATCTTTTTCCATTGCAGCATCGTTGTTTCCGGCACCGGCTCATTTCCCGTCAGCCCGAAGCCCAAGGCGACGGGTCGGCACGGAAGAAATTCGAGACCATCGGCTAAACAGGAACCCACAATCAAGGACGACACCATCAATCGGTATCGTCACGATAATCACGAAGGGACAAGCCATCGGAGGAAGCGCCTTCAAGATCGGTAACGATCATGCCGCAAATCTGGCAGACGGCATGCCGTTTGTGAGGCTGCGAGATCCTGGTGTCAGCCGCAGGCAGGGCCAAGCGAGACGGAAGCCTTTCGTTGACCGGCGCGATCCTCGGGCAAAGGAATGAGATTCCCGGGCCGGACTTTCACGATCAGGTGAGAGACAAAGTCATGGCGCGGCTCTGGCTGGCGTGAAGCCACCACGGCCCTTAGGATTCAGGGCAATCCGCACCCCTTCGTCATGGGCATAGTTCGCTCATCAGCCTCCTCGGCAATTGCGATGACCCGCTGCCCCTCCGCCATCAGTGACAGACATGATTGTGACCGCGCCAAAACCTGCGAAAAAAATTCCGCCCTTTCTTCTCATCGTGGTGCTGGCGCTCCTTGCCGGCTTTCCACCGATGGCCACAGATATGTATCTGCCAGCCTTCCATGTGATGGCGGACCGTTTCGGCGTCGCCGATAGTGCCATCGAAATCACGCTTTCGGTGTTTTTTCTCGGCCTTGCCTTAGGTTAGGGTGTTTATGGACCATTGGCCGATCGCTATGGCCGGCGCCGACCCTTGCTCGCGGGCGTATCCATCTATGTCGTAGCGACGGCCGGCTGCCTCTTCGCGCCGGATCTTCACACCTTCACAGTTCTGCGTTTCTTTCAGGCTATCGGCGGCAGCGCCGGCATGATCATCGGGCGCGCCATCGTGAGGGATCTCTATGCGCCACGGGAAGCCGCGCGGACACTCTCGCTTCTCATCATGATCATGACCCTGGTGCCGATGCTGGCGCCGGTCCTCGGCGGCTTCGTCGTCTCCCATGCCAGCTGGCAGGTGATCTTCCTCATCATGCTCGGCTTCGGCCTCATCTGCGGCACTTTGTTCTTGCTGTTCGTCCCCAAAACCCTCGCCCCGGAAGACAGGCACAAATCCAATCTTTTCGCGATCCTGCGGATCTGGGTCGATCTGTTGCGCAACCCGGCCTTTGGCGTGCCGGTCGTTGCCGGAGGGCTGGCGCAGGCTTCGATGTTCGCCTTCATAACCGGCTCGCCCTTCGTCTTCATCACCCTCTTCCATGTCAGCGCGCAGACTTACGGCTGGATTTTCGGTTGCGTGGCCCTGGCGCTGATCCTTGCCGGCCAGAGCAATCGCATGGCGCTGCACCGTAAAAGCCCGCAAACCGTGCTCGGCTCGGCATTGATCGTCAATGTTATCGCCGGCCTCGCCGCCGTACTCATGGTCTCCTTCCATTCTCTGCCGGGCATTCTGATCGCGTTGTGGTTCGCCATCGGCACGCTCGGTTTCATCGGCGCCAACAGCGCCGCCATCGCCATGGCCGCAAGCGGCGCCCATGGCGGCAGCGGCTCGTCACTGATCGGCGTGTTCCAGTTCGGCCTTGCCTTTATTGCGAGTTCGCTTATCGCTGCCTGCCAGAACGAGTCCGCCTATCCGCTGGTTCTGGCCATCGCCGGTTGCGGCCTCGCTTCCGCCAGCCTGTGGTTTGCCAGCGCGCGTCTGTTTCGCAATGCGCAGCCCTGAGAGCCGGGATCTCGCCACGAGCGATTGTGCAGCGCTTCCACACAACTTTCTCTGAACGCTGTAAATCTCTAAATATCGCGGCCCTCGACCGCCAGAGTGAGCTTCTTGACGAGAGCTTCGACGGCAGGCTGATGCGGATAAACGGTCAAGCTTTTGCGAAAGATGGTCAATGCCTGCGCTTCAAAGCCGGTCTGTTCGAGAATAAGGCCCATTGTCGTCATCGCGCCGAAATGCCTCGGCTCAAGGCGCAGGGTTTCATCGATGTCGATCATCGCACCCTGAAAATTGCCTGTCAGAAAACGTAATTGGGCCCGCTGATTATGCGCCTCAGCCCAATTCGGCTGCAACAACACCAGCCTGTCGAGAATATCCTCGGCGGAGGAAAAATCCTTCGCCAAGCTCGCAGCGCCCGCGCGCCGTATCAGCAGATTAGCCGTCGGGGAGGGTGAGCGGAGCCAGATTTCCTGAATGAGGCCTGCAAGCCCCTTGGCTTCATCCGCATCTTGCGCCGCCTGCAGCCGATCTTGCAGATTTTTCAGAGCCTGCTCACGCTGAACATTGGGATCTGGCGGCGGTGCCAGAGCCTTTTTCAATCGTTCAGCAGGATCCGGCCGGGGTTTGGCTTCCTCATGCCGGGGCGCTATATGCGGCTCCGGCGTGTGGGAATGGCGCTGGTAGCGATTCGGGGGATAGGTTTCAGGAGCCTGTCCGAATGGCCAGCCCTGCATCGGATCGCGCGGATAGGACCAATCATCCTGCGCACGCCAATCCGGACCGAAAGGCGATGGATTGCGCGGCGTATAGGAATCGCAAAACGCCACGGAACAGGAAAGAAAAGCCGCAAAAGTAAAAGCGGCCATCCAACGGGACGCAGACAAGGATCCGAATGTCATCACACGAGGGACGCCATTCGCCGCATGCGAGCCCATAAAAGGAGAAAACCTCTGCATGGCCTCAAGGTAGACCAGTCGCGCATCAAGGTCAAAATGCGGCGAATCACACCAGGTGAATTCGGAAACAAAGGGGCTCGTTCCGCCTTCCGTTTGCGATTTTCCGGCTTCAGGTAGCCGGGCTCGCAGGCCGAGCTGGCTTATGCCATGGAATCAGCACCAAACGGCAAGCTACCTCCACTATGGGAGGTTAGCCTTGGCGGGCCTTATAGCGCTTCTGGGTCTTGTTGATGATATAGACGCGCCCCTTGCGGCGCACGAGGCGATTGTCGCGATGGCGCGTGCGCAGCGACTTGAGGGAATTACGGACTTTCATCGTTTCGATCCAGGGTCTTCGTTTGCAATGGAGGACCCTGTGGAAGCACTGCGCTTCCCGCATGATCCTCATGAATTCATGGTTGGGTGGAGAAGTCCCCGCAGCCTCTCGAGACGATCGCTTTCGCCTCGTGACCCAGGCATCCCTGAGGCTCGGACGGTCAAATAAGACGGTCCGATACACTCTTTATCCAAGTGAAGCCGCTCGGAAAGATCCGGACAGGCCCCGCCCAACGCCGCCGCCACAACCAGGTACGGCGAAGCCGCACCACGGGCAGCGAGCCTCGTGAGCGGTTCATATGCCGCAAGCCGCGCATTTGCGCAAGCCCACATATGCGCGCTCTGCTACGGCTCGCGTTTGGCCGGTACAGACGCTGCAGGCTGCGCGATACCCTGCGGGAGAGAGCAGCCAAGGCATATAAACTGCTTGTCCTTACGCCAACAAGGAGAAGCCCCGGGACTTGAGAAAAAGGGTCTGGCGCTTCCTTCCATTCCAGAATACCCGTTGCCGATCGCAGCCTGTGTCGCTCTCGACCTCGCGAAACTCGTCACTGTAACAAGAGGATAGGTTCGATGACCAACGAACAAGTGGAAATCGTCAAGCGAACGATCATCCGCCTGCTGCCGCCCCGGCCGGAAGGCAATAGCGAGATCATCATTCAGCGCTATGAAAAGCAGAAGCGGGACGCCAATCAGGCATTCGGCGATGTCTTCTATCCGAAACTGTTCGAACTCGCGCCCGATACGCAGGAACTCTTCAAGGATCTCGAAGGCACCAAGCAGAAATTCCCCGATATGCTCACCCTGCTCGTGCGGTCAATGAACCGTCTGCACGACACGCTGAACACGATGCAGGAGCTTGGCGTCGTCCACATGAAGGCGGGTGTCAAGCTCGAGCATTATCAGCCATTCGTGAAAGCATTGCTGTGGACATTCCATAAGCAATTGGGGGACGAAATCTTCAACGGCCAGGTGGCGGAAGCTTTCGTCGCAGTTCTCTCGCGCATCTGCGGCATCATGTGCAATGCCGCCTATCCGGAAGTCCGCGGCCTGCCGGCGGACGCGCCTATGCCGAAATCCGGCGACGCCTCGACCCCGCCGACCACCTGAAGCAACGGCGGCGCGAGGCTTTCTGGTCAAAGGCCTTCCGCGGGCCTTCCGCGAACGGACTGGCAAAACTGGCTGAGGAACCGTCGGATCCCGGCCTATTCCGCTGCGGCGAGAGTGGTGTTCGGGGCAGCGGAGGCCATGGCGAGCGCGGCAGAGACAGCGACATCGGCGCCGCCCTCGACCTTTTCCATGGCCGCGAAGCGTTGCCGCAGACGCATTTCTTCCGCCTGAGCGAGACGGCGGCTGCGCTCACGGACCGGGCCGAAGCCGCGAATCGTCTCGGGCAGGCCGGCAAGTTCCACGGCGACAGTATGATTGGCTGGCGTAAGGCGCGGCAAAATTTCCTTGATCAGCGTTTCATAGGCGTGGCGATCCGCGCGGTCCGCACAATGCCTTCCGAGAAGCGCGAAAGGATCAGCGGGGGTGCCACGCAGCACTTTCAGCCGTGCGAGCAGCCGCAAAATAGGCAGCATGGGCGAGCCAAAGCTCCATTTTTTCGGCCGCTGGCTCCTCTCCGCACCGCCCTTGCGCCAAGGGGTGTACCATGGGCTGAAATAGAAAGTCAGCCGCGGCTCGCCTTCATAGGATTGCCCGAGCTGGCGCTGAAACGAACCATCCGTGTAAAGACGCGCGACTTCATATTCATCCTTGACGGCAAGGAGCTTGAAATAGGCCTGGGCCACTGTGCGCGTGAGCAGCGTCTCACCGGGCACCGCCGCCTCGGCGGCGGCAACCCGCATGACGAAGGCGCGATATTTGTCCGCATAGGCCCTATTCTGATAGGCGGTCAGATAGTCGGCACGCCGCGCGACGATAGGCGCAAGTTCCGTCTCCGGCGCATCCCTCCAGGCGGGTAATTCACTGGAAGCCAAAAAGGCCGCGAGCCGTTCCGGAAAAGCGGCGGCGCGGCGGCCCCAAAGAAACGCCTCACGATTCATCGCGACCGCGTGACCATTCAACGCAATCGCTGCTAGCAGCGATTCTTCAGCAAGTGGCACGAGACCCTGTTGCCAGGCGTGGCCCAGAAGGAACAGATTGGCCGCGAGCGCCTGGCCAAACAGCAGATTGGCCAGTTTCGTCGCCTCGACGAAACGGGCGCCGCCCGCTGCCTCATCGAGCGCCAGCCGGCATTCCGGGGCCGGCAGACGATAATCGGCATCGCGGGCGAAATCGCCGGGAAAGACTTCCGCATCATTGACGAGAACGCCAGTCCGCCCTTTCGCAATGGCGATCAGCACCTTGCGCGTCGCCGAGGCGAGCAGGTCACAGCCGAGAACCAGATCGGCCTCACCCTGGCCGATGCGGATGGAATGGATCGCCTCCGCAGCGCGCGCGATGCGCACATGGCTGAATACCGCGCCGCCCTTTTGCGCCAGGCCCGCCATATCATTGATGCCGCAGGCCTTGCCTTCGAGATGAGCGGCGAGGCCCAAAAGCGAGCCGATGGTCACGACGCCGGTGCCGCCGATGCCAGCGACGAGAATGCTATAGGGCTGCGCGCCGATCTCCGGCAAATCGGGAGGCGGCAGATCAGGAAAATGCGCTCCGTCCCGTGAGGCGAGGCGGCGCGGCCGCACGCCCTCGACCGTGACGAGCGCCGGGCAGGAAGCTTCGAGGCAGGAAAAATCCTGGGAGCAGGCCGATTGGTCGATCTGGCGCTTGCGACCGAAGGCGGTCTCCTTGGGCTGGATGGCGACGCAATTCGATACGAGCCCGCAATCCCCGCAGCCCTCACAAAGCAATTCATTGATGACGACCCGGCGCTCTCCGGCTTTTGCAGGCCCCTTTTCGGCGGCAGCCGCCTGTGCGCGCTTGTGGCGGCGGCGCTTCTCGGTCGCACAGGTCTGATCATAGATGAGCACGCTCACCCCGGCGATATCCGCGAGACGGCGCTGCACCGCCTCGAGGTTACGCCGTGGTTCGATGGTGATCCCCTGCGGCCAGTCAATGCCCGGCGGATATTTATCCGGCTCATCGGCAACGATCGTGATGCGCGCGACGCCTTCGGCGGCAAGCTGCCGGGCAATCCGGTCGACCGTCGGCGCGCCTTCCGGCACCTGGCCTCCAGTCATGGCCACGGCATCATTGAACAGAAGTTTGTAGGTGATGTTGACGCCAGACGCGACGGCGAAACGCACGGCGAGAAGGCCGGAATGGGTATAGGTGCCGTCGCCAAGATTCTGGATGACATGGCCACGCTGAGAAAAGGGCGCTTCGCCGATCCAGCTCGCGCCCTCGGCGCCCATATGGGTGAAACCACCCGCCGCGCGCTCGGTGCCGAGCACCATGAAATGGCAGCCGATGCCGGCATGCGCCCGCATGCCCTCTGGAACCTGTGTCGAAAGATTATGCGGGCAGCCGGCACAAAAGCCGGGCACACGCCGCCCGATATCGGCGATGGCGGCCAATTGCCCATGCGCCTGCCGCAAATCATCGAGACACCGGGCGACACGCTCATGCTGCGCACCAACAGCGCCATGGTCTAGAAGGAAACCACCGATCGCCAAAGCGATGTCCGCCGGTTCAAAAGCGCCGCTCGCGGGAAACAGCGGATTGCCGTGAGCATCCTCCTTGCCGAGCACGGCGGGACGCTCAGTGCAGGCGTAGAGATGATCGCGCAGCTGCGTCTCGATCAGGGCGCGCTTTTCCTCGACGACGATGATGCAGTCGAGCCCGGCCGCGAAAGCACGCAGGCCTTCGCGTTCGAGCGGCCAGACACAGCCGGGCTTGTAGAGTCGGAGCCCGAGCGCTTCAGCCTCTTGCGCCTCCTCGATGCCGAGGAGAGCCAGGGCCTGACGCAGATCGCGATAGCTTTTGCCGGCAGCGACAAGCCCGATGCGCGGCGCCATGCCACCGTCAAAAACAATCCTGTCGAGGTGATTGGCCCGGATGAAGGCGGCGACGGCCCGCTGCTTGTCCGTTTGCAGCCTCGCATCCTGCGCGATGAAACCATCTCCGGCCCGTATGTTCAGGGAGGCCAGCGGCGCCTGATCATCGCATGGCAGAAGCGGCAACGCGCGCAAAGGTCCGGCCTCGATCGTCGCGGTCGCCTGAACGACTTCCTTGACGCATTTCAGCGCCACCCAGCAGCCGGAGAAACGGCTCATCGCGAGGCCAAGAAGACCGAAATCGAGAAGATCCTGCACGTCTGCAGGTGCCAGAACCGGGATCATCGCATCGATAAAGGAATATTCGGATTGATGCGCCGTGGAGGAGGATTCAGCGGTATGATCATCGCCGGCAATCGCCAGAACCCCGCCATGCCGCGCCGTTCCGGCGAGATTGGCATGACGCAAGGCGTCGCCACTGCGATCGACTCCCGGTCCTTTCGCATACCAGAGCGAAAAGACGCCGTCATGGCTCGCCTCGCCGGTGAGGCCGATCTGCTGCGTTCCCCAAACCGCCGTCGCCGCCAAATCCTCGTTGAGCCCGGGCTGGAACAGGATTTTTTCGTGATCCAGGGCCGTTTTGGCGCGTAAAAACTCCAGATCGACGCCGCCGAGCGGCGAGCCGCGATAGCCGGAGACGAAACCCGCCGTGTCGAGCCCCGCCTGACGGTCGCGTTGCTTCTGCATCAGGAGCAGCCGCACGAAAACCTGCGCACCGGTGAGAAAGAGCCGTTCCTCCGCCAGATTGAGATAGGCGCGCAGGCTCCCCCCGGGGATAGTGAGGGTCGTCGTTGGGGTTGCGGTCCGATCCGTCACGGTGCTGCCCGACAGGCCATTGGCTTGAACGGGGATTTCCTGCGTGGCATTTTCCTGCGCGGCGCCTTCCGGGACGATGCTGAGCGGATCGGTGTTTTTCGGTTGGTCGGATGGGGGCGATGCTTCACCTGGGTCCACATCCGGGCGCCACTCGTCCCGGAGGGTTGCGTCTCGGCGGTTATTCTGGCTGACCGCGACCTTCACCATGAAATCTCCATGGGAAATCTCCAGGGAAGATTTCCAAGCGAAATCTTCGAGGGGAATCTCCAAGGTCTCCACTTTGCCGGACCGTTCCCCGTCTGACGATCCGGCAAAGTGGAGACGGTTAAAGGAGCGGCGATCGGGCCATTGACTGTCCCAGAACGCACCGCGACACCGGCTGCTGTTTCTCCAGCATAGGCTGGCATGGACCTCATTCCAAGCCGAGCGTCCCCTATCCTGCGCGCAGCCTGCTGAAATCAGCAAATTTTCTCTCTCAATTCTCTGCAAGCTTCTGCAAGCTTCTGCGAGTTTCACAGCACGGGCGAAACGGCCTGTTCCTATCTGGCGCTTCGCCTGGCGAGGATGATGCCGAATGAAAAATGAATCATGAAGGCTTTCATATTTTCTCGCGACGGCGCCGGAGCAGAAAGGCGGCACCATATTTCAAATTGCGATAATTACGGGCCCATTATCGTTTGGCCGCGATGAGTGCGGCGTGCGACACTTGGCATTGATTGCGCAGTCGATCTCAACAAGGTCCTCGTCTTTTCCGCATGGATCACATACACAGGAGCCGGCCGATGACGGCTTCCGGCCCCCTTACCGGCTGGTGGAACGCTTGAGCATCTGCAGCAAGTAACTTGCTCTTCCGCCTTCCGTTTGCAGGCCGCACCAGTGCTCCAAGGCAGGGTGATCCTATTTCAAACAGCAGCAAGATCGCCAAAAGGTTTTGGCGATCTTGCTGCCAGGTGTGAATGCAGCCTATCTCACATCCTTGGCCTGTGCCCCGGCTCGAAAGCTCCGTGCCGCATGGATAAAGCCATAGCAATCAAGAGTCTGATCGTGAGATCAGCGGGCCACTGCGATACAATCAACGACGAGCACGTTCCGCGGCTGCATCCACCCCTCTCGCGCGACGGTCGGCATTGTCCTTGTTAGCAGCGCGTTCCGCGGCGGCAGCGCCATAGGAATTATGATCATGCTTATCCGCGCGCGCCCGGGCTTCTTCCTCCGCCGCACGATGAGCATCGGCACGCTGTTCCGCGGCGTCGTGATAGGCCGCCCGGCCTTTCTCCGAAGATGACTGAGCATGAGCAGCTGTCACCAGCGCGGTAGCCGTAGTGATCGTGATCAGAAGATACTTGATAGGCATCATATGTGCTCCATTGACAAAGTTGCTGCAAACATTTGCTTTGGCATGTGTCGCTAAAGGGCAGGCCGATCCTATTTGGAGTTTTGTGTCCCTTTAATGAACGCGATAGTCCAAAACCCAACCACTCTTGCGGAGCGTATCCGCATTTCGACACGATGCCGCTCACGCAAATGACTTGTCGAAAAATCGCACGGATCGAAGGCCCAGCCCCGCGGGGTCAATAAGCGATCAGGTCGGCGCATAGCGCATTGGCATCGCGGCGATGCGCATAGTCTTGGCAAATTTTTCTGGCAGACTTTCACTTGTGAGATTTCAAAAGGCGAATTGAATGGCGATCCTGTGCCTCTCCTGCTTGTCACGCCGGCCGATTTTTACGGCGGCTTTTCTCCTCGCATGGCTTTGCACTGCCCCCATCGCGCAAGCGCATCCGCATGTCTTCGTGACAGCGCGCGCCCAGGTTCTGTTCGATCCGCAGGGCAAGATCAGCGCGATCCGGCAGGCCTGGGTCTTCGATCCGATGTATTCCGCTTTCGTGACCCAGGGGCTCGGCAAGAACGGCGGCCTCGCGACTCGCGAGGAGCTTGCGCCTCTGGCCAAGAGCAATGTCGAATCGCTTCAGGAATTCGATTATTTCACCCATGCCAAGGAAGCTGGCACGCCTGTCGTCTTTGGAGACCCTAAGGATTATTCGCTGGAAGAGCAGACGGATAAATCGGTCGTGCTGCGCTTCACCTTGCCGTTGCGGACACCAGCCAGCGCCAACCGCAGCTTCTCCCTGCAGATTTACGATCCAACCTATTTCGTTGCTTTTTCCATGGCTGAGCAACAGCCGGTGGTGCTCGATCAAGCCCCGCAGGGCTGCTCGACCAACCAGTTCAACGCCCAACCGCTCGCCGCCGATGAGAGCAAAAAACTGGATGAAGCCTTTTTCAGCGGCCTCTCGCCGGGCAGCGATTTCGGCCTCAAACTCGCGAGCCGGATCATCATCGCCTGCCCGTGACGTTCAGGCGCACCCAATGCGCCGCGTCAAACATCCGTGACCAACCGAAATCCCGCCGAAAAGCGCGGATAGTCTTCCGATCAAGGCCGCCGCATCGCCCTCATCGTTAAAGCTGCCTGCACCCAACACCATCCCTCACGATACTACGCGCGCCATGGTTCGATCGCTCCATTCTTCACCAAAAAAATTGTCGATACGCCTTTCCGCCTCGTTCATCGCCATCACCGTGATGCTGGCGGCGATTCTGATCTTGGGAGCTGGCGCCTCCTTCGCGCAGGGCCTGCATCATCCCTTCGCCGTCGGCGCCAGCGAGGGTGCCGCCTCGTCACAAGGCTTTTTCGGCTTTCTCCTCGGCATGGAAAGCCGCTTCTATCAGCAACTGACCGGCGCCTTGCGGGCGAGCCGTTCCGATGGCGGCGCCATCGCCACTCTCATCGCGCTCAGTTTCACCTATGGCGTCTTCCACGCAGCCGGCCCCGGGCACGGCAAGGCGGTCCTTTCCGCCTATCTCCTCGCCAATGAAAAGAAGCTGCGGCGCGGCCTCCTTCTCTCCACCTGCGCCGCCCTCCTCCAGGCCCTCGTCGCGATCCTCCTGGTCACCATCGCCGCCCTGCTCCTGCGTGCGACCGCGCCGCAGATGACGCAAACCGCCCATCTGCTCGAAATGGCAAGCTATGCCGGCATGGTTCTGCTTGGTGCCTTCCTCCTCTATCGCAAGGGCCGCCGGCTTTTCGCCCTTGCCGCATTGGAGCTCACCCGGCGCAAAACTCTCTCTGGCCTCGTCTTTTCGCCCGCTGCGCCGCAGCCCGTTGCCGAATTAGCCCAACGGAAACAAATGCGGCGTCCGGCCTTCAAAGCGGAATTCGTAAGCGCGGAAGGGTCTGCAGCCCGCACCGCCAATGCCGCGAACAATAATGCGGCACAACACATTTGCGATGAAGGCTGCGGCCATGCCCTCGTCCTCACAGACGACCGCGCCAGTCAGGGTATCAAAGGTGCCGCGCTCGCCGTTCTGGCGGCTGGCACCCGCCCCTGCTCAGGCGCCATTCTGGTTTTGATCTTCGCCCTGGCACAAGGCATTTTCCTCACCGGCGTCGCAGCGACGCTCGCCATGGCGGCGGGGACCGCCCTCACCACCAGCGCGATCGCCTTCATCACCGTCTATGCGAAAGGCACCGCGATGAAACTCTTCGCCGGCAGGGACAAGGGCGAAGGCGGGAGGGAAGATGGCTACGCGCTTTTGGTGCTATTCTTGCTTGAAACCTACGCCGCTCTTGCCATTCTTCTTTTCGGCTGCTTGATGCTTGCAGGTAGTTACTTCGGTAACCCCATGAAGATCTAGTCAGAAGGGCAGGAAAGCTAGAAATATACTTATTTCTCCGATGCAATATTAACTTATCGCCAATATCGTTCCTGTCATATCATCGTGACAGGTCAGTGTTTCATGAGCATATCCTCCGCACCGCAAGATCAAATCCCCTCTCGTGCACAGGGCAAAGCTCCGGAACGCATCGATTTCCAGGAACGTCTCGATTTCCGAGAACGCCTGGATTTCATGGAGATCGACGCGGAGACGATAGCCACCTTGCGGGCCATGCGTCCGGTGGTGGAGGCTGGGCTCGGTCCGCTCCTCGCCCATTTCTACGAGAAAGTGGCTTCCATCCCGCAGATGCGCCAATTCTTTCACGACAAGCGGCATATGGATCACGCCCGCCAGAAACAGATGGAGCATTGGCGGCTGCTCTTCGAGGCGAATTTCACCGCCGATTACGAACAGGCGGTCCTGACGGTTGGACGCACCCATGCGCGGTTGGGCCTTGAGCCGCGCTGGTATCTTGGCGCCTACGCACTGATCGGCGCCGGGCTCGCGGAAAGCCTGCTCGCACCCTATTGGCCAAAACTGCTGCCCGGATCGCAAAAGCAGATGAAGAGCGCCGCATCGAGCCTCGGCACGCTTTGGAAGGCGCTCCTGCTCGATATGGAACTCTCCGTTTCCGCCTATCTGGAAGCGACGGAGGCAGAGCGGCGCAAGGCCGAAGCCAAGAGGCGCGCACTCGAGGAGCAGCAGCACCATGCCATCAAACTGCTCGGAGCCGCACTGGCGCGCCTTGCACAGGGCGACCTCGTTTCCCGCCTCGATGATAACATCGGGGCCGATTTCCACGCTCTGCGGCAGGATTTCAATGATACGGTCGGAAAAGTGCACCAGATCCTGACCGCCATGGGACAGGCCACCGACAGTATACGCGGCGGCACCGATGAAATGGCGCGCAGCGCCGATGAACTCGCGCGGCGCACCGAGCAGCAGGCCGCCAATCTCCAGGAAACCGCGGCGACGCTCGACAAAATCACCCGCGGCACGGCGGAAGCCGCCACCCGGGCGCATGAAGCCTCGGCGATCGCCGCTTCCACGCGCGATGAAGCGGTGCAATCAGGCCGCATCGTCGCCGAGGCCACCAATGCCATGAGCGCCATCGAGACCTCCTCGCAACAGATTTCCCATATTATCGGGGTCATCGACGAGATCGCATTGCAGACCAACCTGCTTGCCCTCAATGCCGGGGTCGAGGCGGCCCGCGCCGGAGAAACCGGCAAGGGTTTCGCCGTCATCGCCTCCGAGGTCCGGGCGCTGGCGCAACGCTCCGCCGATGCAGCCAAGGAGATCAAGGCGCTGATCCGCACCAGCGAGGCCGAGGTCACAGTGGGCGTCGAACGCGTCGGCAATGCGGGACAGGCTCTCGAACGCATCATTGCCCGCGCCGAGGAAATCGACGGTTTCGTCGCCGAAATCGCCGAATCGACCCGGCAGCAGGCCTCAGGCCTCGCCGAGATCAACAGCGCAATCACCCAGCTCGATCAGATCACCCAGCAGAATGCCGCGATGGTGGAACAATCCACCGCCATGACACATCTTCTGGCCGATGAAACCTCCGATCTCGCGCGGCTGATGGAGATGTTCCAGCTCGAACGTGCCGCATCGGAACCATATGTCCGGAAACGGGTCGCGGAAGAACAGCCGGAAATCACCCCTCTGGCCGCAGTCGCGTGAGGAACATCCCGCGCTGCTATACCGGAATTCCGGATAGATGAGCGTTCACGTCAGGCTGGCGCAGAAACGCTGGATGCGATGGCACGCCTCTTCCAGTACCTGCGTCGAGGTAGCATAGGAAATGCGGAAATTCGGTCCCTGGCCGAAGGCCGAGCCATGCACCACGGCGACGCCTTCCGCATCGAGGAGGGCGGAAACGAAATCGGCGTCATTTTCGATGACCTTCCCCTCCTGTGTCTTCTTGCCGATAGCCGCGGCGCAGGAGGGATAGACGTAGAAGGCGCCCTCGGGCACGGGACATTTCAGATAGGCTGCCTGGTTCAGCATCGAAACGACGAGATCACGCCTCTCCTCGAAAATCCGGCGCCGCTCGGCAATGAAATCCTGCGGACCCGTGAGCGCCTCGACGGCCGCCCATTGCGCGATCGAGCAGGCCCCCGACGTCTGCTGTCCCTGCAGCATGTCCATGGCCTTGATGAGCTTTTCCGGGCCGGCGGCATAGCCGATACGCCAGCCGGTCATGGAATAGGCCTTCGACACGCCATTCATCGTCAAAGTGCGATCGATGAGTTCCGGCTCTACCTCGGCCGGGGTGACGAAAGTAAAATCACCATAGATCAGATGTTCATAGATATCGTCGGTCAGGACATACACTTGAGGGTGGCACAACAACACATCCGTCAGCGCCTTCATCTCCGCATGCGTGTAGGCCGCCCCGGAGGGATTGGAGGGTGAATTGATCAGGAGCCATTTGGTTCTTGGCGTGATGGCGCGCTCCAGATCCTCCGGCTGCAATTTGAACCCCTGTTCGATCCGCGTCTCCACGAAGACCGGCGTGCCACCGGCAATCGCCACCATATCCGGATAGGAGACCCAATAGGGCGCCGGAATGATGACCTCGTCTCCCGGATTGACGGTCGCGAGAAAGGCATTGAACAGAATATGTTTGCCACCAGTCGCGACAATGGTTTGCGACGGCTTGTAGTCGAGATGGTTCTCACGCTTGAATTTCTGCACGATCGCCTCGCGCAGGGGTATGATGCCGGCGACGGGCGTATATTTGGTATCGCCGCGCTCGATCGCGCGGATCGCCGCCTGCTTGATATTGTCAGGCGTATCGAAATCGGGTTCGCCGACCGAAAGCGAAATGACGTCGCGTCCTGCATTTCTGAGATCGCGCGCCTTTTGCGTCACGACGATCGTCGCGGAAGGTTTTACGCGCAAAAGGGCATCGGAAAGGAAGGACATGGCAATTCTCTGGCTGGCGATTTTCTGAAAGCTGGGAAACGGCTTCCGCCTATATAGAATCCGGGCCCGGCAAGAAATAGCCGGGATAGGCCCCTGCATGGGCTGTCCGGCCGAGGTGCCCGACACAGGCGGACCTTTGCCCGATCTCGACCCCGCCCGCAATGCCTGATGAATGGCCGTACAATCGTCCCCTCCCTCCGCCGATCGATCCAAGGATCCGCTTATGCACAGGGTGAGGCCGGATTTTAGGAAGGTGTAAACCCTAGCGCCAGGAAGCGATGGACCGCAACCGTGCTTCCTGTTTGATGGCAAGCGCGCGGGGCGCTTTCAAGCAGTCGATTCCAGAGGAACCGGCAGATCCCCGCGCCGGCAGGAAGGAAGGACGCGATCGCCAAAGGGATCCGTCGGGGGAGAAACAGACTATGTCCAGCGGGGACCATTCGCATTCACGGCACGAAACAGGATTTCTGCCAGCCATCCCGCCCCGCGTCGCCAGGCGCCAGTTTCAGATATCGGTGGCGCTCGTCGTGGTAATGGCAATCGGCGTTTATGGCCTCATAGCCTCGGTCAATGTGCCCCATAAACCCGTTCTCCTGCGCGCCCATATGACTTTGCCGATGGGGACGATGAGCCCGGTAAAAGCCTCCGGCATGGCAGCGAATGCGCCGCGGCAGCAATCACCGGTCCAGCAAGCGGCCGAGAGCATTGAAACAAAGATTCCGCAAGCGATTCTGGCCAGCAGCCGAACGGATTGACGGCGCACCACTTGCCAATGGCATGAAACAGGCCTGCCTTCCATGCGAAAGCGGCCGCCTTTGACTGGCGGCCGCGAAAGTGGAAGACGGGAGAGAAAGTAAACGATCAGCCGGCGTTCTTGCGCTTGACGGCATCGTCCCAGGTCACTTCCTGGAAGTCAGAAACCGCATCATATTTCAGGCCGACATCGGCGAGCGCGTCGAGCTTGGCGGCGGTGTCGAATTTCTTGAGCTTCACTTTGTCGACATAAGTAATGTCGATCAATTCATTATAGACGGACGTATCGTCGATGAAGATGGTGAAGAATTTGATGTCGCCGATCGGAAAATAAAACCGCGCGCCACGCGGCAAATCGGCCACATAAATGATGTTCACGCTGTTAGCGTCGAGCGCCGGACCGAAGGTCTCGACGAGTTTCGGTAAAGTCTCGAATTCCTTGATGGAACCCGACAGAAAACCGATCGCCGGCTTGCCGGCTTCCGATACCGCGAAAACTTCCTTCAGGATCGTATCGGCATCATCATAGGAAATATCACCGCGAAAACCGAAGCGGCCGTCGACATGGGTGTCGCCTTTCAGGGTCGGCTTCAGCAACCGGCCTTCAGCTTCCAGCTTGGCGAATGGGGTGTCTTTGACGTCCGTCATTGGGAAAATCTCGATTCCGTTTGAGTGAAATGGACATTGGCCGAAAAACTCAAACGCTCGAGAGATGAGCGCGCCGGGGCCAGGATCAAGGAAGAAAGCGAGGAAGAATACGCAAGATCCGGCAAGGCGCGACAAACCCGTTTCAGAACAGGCCTATTTCACAATGATCGAAACTTCCCTCGTTGACCTCCGACCCTCTTGGGCGTTCCAAACAATGCTAGCGGCACGATAGAGGGGATCGGCTCCTGCGGCAATCGCAAATCGTCACACCTTGAAAGCTTCGCCCTTGTGGGCGCGATTGAGCGAAACCGTGACGATGAAATCGATCATTGGCGCCGTGGTTCGTTTACGCGAGACGATCGCGCCCGGATCGAGCGCATATTCGGAAAGAACGGTCTTGATCTGCGCAAGCGTCAGTCCGGCCAGTTTTTCGCGCAAAACCGCCTCCCCTTCCCTCGCCAGTTCGATCGGATCGAGCACGGCCTTTTCCTTTTTCGCCCGCACAGCCTTCTTTGGTTTTACCTCGGGTTTTACTTCGATCTTTTCCCCGCCGGGATGCGCGGAGGCGATGATCGCCTGAAGGTCCTTCACAAGCTTCGGGTCCGCCAGCACACGCTCGATGAATTGCAGGCCGACTTTCTGGGCGCGCTCCGGATCCTCGGCGATCCATTGGACGAAGAGATACCAGGCCGCCGGCAGGGTTTCAGAGAGATGCATCGAATTGCCTTGCCCGATTGAGAAACTCATTGCCGATCAGCATCAAGGATGGCCCATTACCATCGCTATCACCATATTTCTTGAGGAAAGTGCGTTTCGCGGGATTAAACTCTCCGGCAGCGGCGGTCTGGTTCGACTGCCGCAGAAAGCCCTCGAAGACCGGCAGATCGCCCCATTTTTCCAGCTCCACTTTCTTGGCTCGATGCACCGAGGAGGCACTTTGATATTTGGAGAGGACGAGGCCGAGCGGCGGGAGGTGACGGCCGATCCTTTCCGCGAATCGATGGATTCGCTGCACTATCTGGGGAATGCCATAGGTCGAGAGATGATCCGGCACCGTCGGAATCAGATAGGCATGAGACAGGTAAAGTCCGTTTTGCGGCAGCGTGCCGAGATTCGGCGGGCAATCGATCAGGACGACGTCATAAGCAGCGAGATAGGGTCCGACCACCCGGCTCAAAAGCCCGACGGGCAAATCGAAAACCAGTTCCTGCTCATCCTTGGCGATCCGCGTCAGCACGGCGGCATTGTCCATGCCGAATGCGGGGATCGGCGGCGGCGAGGGATTCTGCCAGGCAGGCAGATAGGAGGATTGGGAAGGCTCGAAACGGCGCACCGCAAGCACTTCTTGCATGTCCATCATGTCGAGGCTCGCCGGCAGAAGATCGACCATCTCCGCGCCCTTGACGTTGGAGACGTTCCTTTGAAGCGTCGCCATATAATCGAAACGCGGCGCACGTCCGGTGATCGCATCAGAAAACAGGCAGGCGAGCGTCCTGTCGCTCCTGTCGAGGTCGATCCAGCGTTCCTCACCAAGGAGCATGATCGAGGCATTGGTCTGCGGATCGAGATCAATGATGAGGACTTTTTGATTATAGACGCAGGCAAGCGTTTCGGCGAGCGCGACCGTTGTCGTCGTCTTGCCGACGCCACCCTTGAGATTGATGATGGAAGCGACGAAAGTCATTCGAATCAGCCGAGTAAATTTCTTCCATATAATTTTTCTATATTTCGTTAAGGAAGACAATATTGCCGATAGGAGCAGGCGTTTCTCACCTCCACCTACTCCGCTATCCGCACTCAAAGCGCCCGGTCGAACGACCTTGTGCGCTTGAGAAATTCAGCGCCAATCAGGAGAAGGCTTGCCGCATTGCCTTCGGGCTCGGCTCCATATTTCTGCCGAAACGTGCGCTTTTCCGGAACGAATTCGGCCATGGCGGCAATACGGTTCGATTGCTTCATCATCGCCTCGAAGACCGGCGGATCGGCGATCTTTTCGAGCCTCGCCTGCTGAGCCCTGTGAACGCTCGAACTTTGCTGGACCTTCGTCAGAACGATGCCCATCGGCGGGAGGTGACGGCCAATCCGCTCGGAGAAGCGGCGGATCCGTTCCATGATCTGCGGAATGCCATAGGTGGAGAGATGATCCGGAACGGTCGGGATCAGATAGGCATCGGACAGGAAAAGCCCATTCAGCGGAATGACGCCAAGGCTTGGCGGACAATCGATGATGACGACATCATAGGCGGCGATATGGTCGCCGATCGCCGTTTTGAGGAGGCCGATGGGAAGATCCGGCGCATTGGCCACGCTGTGATCCTGGTCACGGGCATCTGTCCCGGCATCGCCATTCGAGGACCGGATGGGCCAGACCAAATCTGGCCAGTCAAAGAAGAAGCTGCGCATCATCTCGAATGGATCGAGCCACGAAAGGCCACCAATGTGACGCGCCGCGAGAATATCCTGCACATCGATCATGTCGAGACTCGCGGGCAGGAGATCCACGGTCTCCGCGCCCGAGACATTGGAGACATTGCTCTGCAGGGTCGCAGCAAAATCGAACCGTGCCAAACCTGTTTCGACAGCATCCTGAAACAGACGCGCAAGCGTGTGACCGGCACGGTTCAGGCGGGCCCAACGCTCCTCGCCAATGAACATGATCGTCGCATTGGTCTGCGGATCGAGGTCGATGACAAGGACCTTCTTGTTGAAGGCGCAGGCGAGCGTTTCGGCGAGCGCCACCGTCGTCGTCGTTTTGCCGACGCCGCCCTTGAGATTGATGGTTGAAACGACGAAAGTCATCTGGCTTTGCTGTCCGTCTCCCACAGCATGGTTGAGGCATTTCAACGTCGAAGGCAATGCGCTGCCTACACGCTTCGCCACCTTTGGCTTACCGTCCACAATTAAAGGGTCCAGGCCTATGCCAGGATAGTCTTGCAACTCTCTGCCAATGGTCCGATAAGTCGATTTCCCCGTCTGGACCACGCCTTGTGCCGGAAACAAGGAATAGGTACGAATCGGCGCAGAATTTTCGATCGAAATGACGCGCTCCGGTTCCGGAATTACTTGCAACGGTGTTCTTTCAACACCCTTTGTCGTTGCCTCCCTGTTATTGTCCTGGAGACTTCTTGCAGTTTCACACATTCCGGATCGGGCAGCGATGAAGCCGTGCCTTGATCAAACGGAATGGAAATCTCCGGGCGCGGCCTCTCTTTCTGGCATAAGGCTCGCGAAAACACGGACAGTCTTCAACGTCACAACGGAAGGAGCCTGAGATGCTTTCCACCATCAAAGCCGAATGGGCACCCAACGTCACCCGCGAACTTTTGTGCGGCCTGCTCGTCGCTCTGGCGCTGATTCCCGAGGCCATCGGCTTTTCGATCGTCGCCGGTGTCGACCCGAAAATCGGTCTCTATGCGTCTTTTTCCATTGCCGTCGTCACCGCCTTTTTCGGCGGACGCCCGGCGATGATTTCCGCCGCCACGGCTTCCACCGCCGTCTTGATGACGCCGCTGGTGCGCGAGCACGGCCTCGCCTTTCTCTTTGCCGCGACCATTCTTATGGGGGTCATTCAGATCGTCGCCGGACTTCTCCGCGCGGGTCTCCTGATGCGCTTCGTTTCGCGCTCGGTGATGACAGGCTTCGTCAATGCGCTCGCTATCCTGATCTTCATGGCGCAATGGCCGCAATTCGTCGGCGCCGGCTGGCAGACCTATGCCATGGTCGCCGTCGGCCTCGGCATCATCTATCTGTTTCCTTATGTAACCAAAGCGGTTCCCTCGGCACTCGTCGCCATCATCCTGCTCACCGCGTTTTCGATGATCACCGGCGCCGAGGTCCGTAAGGTCGGCGATATGGGCGATCTGCCGAGTGCCCTGCCCTTCTTCTCCATCCCGGACGTGCCCCTGTCGCTCGACACCTTCCGCATCATCCTGCCCTACGCACTCGCCATGGCGGCGGTCGGCCTGCTCGAATCCCTGCTGACGGCGACTATTGTCGATGATCTGACCGACAGCGCCAGCAACAAGAGCCGGGAATGTTTCGGCCAGGGGATCGCCAATTGCGTCACCGGATTTCTTGGCGCCATGGGCGGTTGTGCGATGATCGGCCAATCAGTCATCAACGTCACAGGCGGGGCACGCGGGCGTCTTTCCACTTTTGCCGCTGGCTGCCTGCTGCTGTTCCTGATCGTCGTCCTCGGCAATTTCGTGCGACAGATCCCGATGCCGGCCCTTGTCGCGGTGATGATCATGGTCTCGATCAGCACCTTCAACTGGTCCTCACTGCGCAATCTCACGCATCATCCGTTGACATCCAATATTGTGATGTTGGCCACCGTCGTAGTCGTCGTAGCGACACGCGATCTCGCCCAGGGCGTATTGATCGGCGTTTTGCTCAGCGGCATTTTCTTCGCCGCCAAGGTCGCCCGCCTGTTCCGGGTCGAAAAGCAACTGTCGCCGGATGGCCAAGCCGTCACTTATCTCATCTACGGCCAGGTGTTCTTCGCCTCTTCCGGCGCCTTCATCGAGGCTTTCGATTTCTTCAATGCGCCAACGAGCGTCGTGATCGATCTTCGCCACGCGCATTTCTGGGATGTCACCGCGATCGGCGCGCTCGATCAGGTCGTCGAGAAATTGCAGCGGCACGGCGCCAGCGTCAAAATCATCGGTCTCAATGAGGCAAGCGCCACGCTCGTCGAAAAATATGGGCTGAATATTCCCGCGCCAGAATGATTGCGGTCCCGGATCATCGTTGGTCGCAAACGGATGGGAGAGAGAAAGAACCGGACAAAGGCGCACATATCATTAAGCGCCCATTTACTCTCTTCAGCGACCATAAAGAGAGGGCAATTGGTTCGGACGAAGCCCCGTGCCGGGAATGACTCCTCACAATGGGTTCCAATGCCAATGCGCACGGGTCACGCGTTCGACGTGTCCCGAAGATGAGGTTGCATGTCCCCCACGATCCTGATCGCCGATGATGACCCGGTCCAGCGCCGTCAGCTTGAAAGCCATTTGCGGCGGTTCGGCTATGCGGTGGAATGCGTCGACGACGGCGGCGCGGTGCTGGAACGTCTCTTTGCAAGCACCCTCCGCGCGCCCGATCTTCTGATCCTCGACCTCGTGATGCCTGGAGTCGACGGCCTCGCCGTGCTGAACCGCATCCACGAGGAGGGAATGGATCTTCCCGTCATCGTCGAAACCGCCAATGGAGCGATCGACATGGTCGTCACCGCCATGCGTGCCGGCGCCCGCGACTTCATCGTCAAGCCGGTCGCCGCCGAGCGGCTGCAGGTCTCGATCAGCAATGCGTTGCATACCGGAATGCTGATGAGCGAAATCCGCCGCATGAACCATCATGCGGCGGGCATTTTGTCTTTCAGGGATCTCATCGCCGGCGGCGAGGCGATGGAAAGAGTGATCCGCCTTGGCGAACGCGCAGCGAAATCGACCATTCCCGTCCTGCTCGAGGGGGAGTTGGGCGTCGGCAAGGATGTCGTGGCGCGCGCCATCCAGGGTACTTCCGAACGGCGCGGCAAACCCTTCGTGACCGTCAATTGCGCCACCCTGAGCGCAGCTGTCCTTGATGGTCTCCTGTTCGGTCAGGACCGGAATGCCTGCCAGCAGGAGAAACCGGGAAACGAGAAACAGCCCGGCAAATTTGCCGAAGCCAGTGGCGGTACATTGTTTCTCGACGAGATCAGCGCCTTGCCGCCAGCGCTTCAGATCAAGCTCCTGCGCGTCCTGCAGGAGGGAGAAATCGAGCCCATTGGTGCAAAGCGGCCGGTCAAGGTCGATGTCAGGCTGATCACGGCAACCAGCCGCAATCTGATCGAGGAAGTCAAGCGCGGCCGGTTCCGGGAAGATCTCTATTATCGCCTGAACGTCTTTCCGATCCACGTGCCGCCGCTGCGGACGCGGCGGGAGGATATCCCCGATCTTGCTCGCAGCTTCGCGCTGCGTTTCGCCGCCGAGGAAGGCAAAATAGTGCGAGGCCTGTCGCCCGAGGCGGAAGCGCTGCTTTGCGCCTATGACTGGCCAGGCAATGTGCGCCAGCTCGAAAATGCCGTCTTCCGCGCCGTCGTCCTCGCCGAAAGCGATGAATTGACCGTCGCCGAATTTCCCCAGATCGCGGCTCATGTAGAGGGTTGTGCCATCAGCGTGCCACCGGCCCCGCTTCCGGTCGCGCTGCAGCCGGCGCGCGAGACGGAATTCGTGCCAGTCGAATTGCGCGATCCCAATGTCCTGCGCCTTCTCGACGAGGAAGGCGAGGTCCAGCCACTCGAACGGCTCGAGGCCGAGATTATCCGCTTTTCACTGCTCCATTATCGCGGCCAGATGTCGGCCATGGCCCGCAAGCTGGGGATTGGCCGCTCCACCCTTTATCGCAAGCTGAAGGAATATGGCCTGCAGTCCGGCAGCGAAGAAAGTTCCGCGCCCGAGGCAATGAACCGGGCCGAAGCCGCCGCGTGAGCCCCCGCTTTCCACGGCCCTTGCCTCGCCGGGTCAGGACACAGTTTTCTTGAGTTCTTGTTGCGGAATGCTCCCGGAGAAGGCGGCTGGGAAGGCGTAACCGGCGTGTCGAGATCGCGGTAGTCCCGGGAACGGTCTTTTGTCTTGCGGAACCGCCGCCGCGAGGTTCAATTCGGTAATCACGGTTCGTTTATTTCAAGATGGTCCCGATATCGGCAAGCTGCACCGGATGATAGTGTGGCGCAGCCGCCGCAGCGGAACCTCGATATTTGACAGAATGTGAGAGGGACGAAGATGACGCCGCCTGTGAAGAGCAAAAGCCGCACATCACGGCCGCGCCCTCTCGCCATGCTGCTGATCGCCGGGCTTGGCACCTCCTCCTCGAGCCTTGTAATATGCACCGGATCGGCTCTCGCCGATCCGACTTCAGCGGAATCGGCCTCTGCCAAAATATCTGCGGAATCTTCCGGGCCGACGAGCGAGCCGAGGACGGTTTCCTCTCCGGAAAAGCCTCGCGCCGATGTGCCAATGATCCAAGCTGGCCGGCATAGCGGCACAGATGATCCGTCGCCACTCTTGTCCCGTAGAGGAGAGCAGACGCAAGGCGCAACCGCTCCAGACCCATCCCCGGAGAAACCGGAAGGCGCTGCGAGCGACGCAAAAGCCGCGAAAGACGCGCAAACCATCGAGCCTGCTCCCGCCACGACTGCAAATAATACAGCGCCCGCCTCCCCTGAGGCCGCGCTGAGTACTCTCCTCGCCGAGCGGGGCGCGTCCAGCCGCTCATTGGAACAAAAACGCGAGAGCGAGGCGATTGCCGCCTTTTATGCGGCGCGTGATTTCAAGCTGCTGTGGATCAGCGACGGCGCCGCGACGGAAGCGGCGCGCAACGTGATCCCGCGACTGGCTGCCGCCGGTGAGGACGGACTCGACACGAGCATAAGGCCGCCGTCTCTGCCATCCGCCGAAACATTGCTCGATCCCGCCAGGCAGGCGGTCTTCGATCTCGCCCTTTCCGAAGCTGTTCTCGCCTATGGCCGCCAGGCGAGCGGCGCCCGCATCGATCCACACAGGATCAGCCGTCTGATCGGGTCCCGGCCGGATGTCGCCGATCCTTCCTTCATTCTCGCCAGCGTCGCCTCGGCGAGTGCCGATTCGGGCTCCCGGCTGCGCGGATTCAATCCTCAACACCCGGGCTATATTGCCTTGCGCGACAAGCTCGTCGCGATCCGGCGCGACCATCAGCCTTCGGCCAATCGGCTGATGCCACGCGGCCCGGTGCTCAAGGTTGGGATGCGTGATCCGAGGGTGGCCCTGATCCGCGCAAAGCTCAGCCTCGATGGAAGGCTTGATTCCGATTCCCCTGATTCCGGCCCCCTCGGCGGCAAACGCGGCAAGGCAGAAATCTACGATACGGAAGTGGCCATGGCCGTCGCCGATTTTCAGCGCGCCAACGGCCTGCCGGCCTCCGGCCAGTTCACGCCGCAGACCAGCGCCATCCTGCTGCGGCCGCGCCTGCCGGCCGGGAGCTATTCACCGCAACTCGAGCGTGAACTCGTCACCAATATGGAATTCTGGCGCTGGATGCCGCGCGATCTCGGCCATGACCGTATCGAAGTGAATGTGCCTGATTTCGAGGTGGTGCTCATCCGCGACGATATCGAAGTGGCCCGTCACCGGGTCGTCGTCGGCAAGACCGAGACGCCGACGCCGATCTTCTCGCATGTCATGCAGTTCCTGATCGTCAATCCCTATTGGAATGTACCGCCGTCGATCCTGAAGAAGGAAATGCTGCCGAAACTGGCCAATGATCCGAATTACCTGCACAGGCTCGGCTATGAGGTGTTCAAGAAGAATGGGCGCCTCGTCGTGCGTCAGCCCCCCGGCGAACGCAATGCGCTCGGACGCATCAAATTCATGTTCCCCAATGATTATGCCGTCTATCTCCACGATACGCCGTCACGGCGTTATTTCGAGGAAGATAAACGCAGCTTCAGCCATGGTTGCGTGCGGATCGATGATCCTTATCAATTCGCCGAACAGGTGCTGGGGCCGAAATGGAGCGAGAAACGCATCACCGGCCTGTTCGGCAAAAAGGAACGCTATATCAATCTGCCGAAGCCGCTGCCGATCCATATCGAATATTTCACAGCCTCCGTCGACCCGTTCGGGCATGTCTCCCTGCGCGATGACATCTATGGCTATGCGCATGAGGTGAGCACGGCGCTCGGCCTCCAGGATTAGCTATTTTTGGCGGGATAAAAGCCCCCTTTCCCCCGCCGCTCCTTACCCGCATCGCACCGGCCATCGACTTGCGCGTCGCCCGCGGCAAGCGATGAGAGCCAAGGCTGGATCGCGTTGAGTCAGGCCCGTGCAAGCCCAACCAAGTAAACTGTCCGAAGTTTGCAATCCAAATCGAGGCAGCATTGATTTTGCTCTCACGAAGCAAGATCAACCGTAACTTCATCCTCCCGCGCCTGCAGAGGCGAAGCTGCAAGACCAGCATCGGGCGCTTTGCCGCGGGCTGTTTGAACAATCAGTGCCAAATCGTTACAGCCACGACACAGACTTGCCATATTCGCCACTTTAGGTGGCGTCGAGGGCTCTCCTCGTGGCCAAGCCATTTGGAAGAACCTCACTTCTGCAAACGGGGGGAAGCGTTTTCGTCGTCCGGTGTTCGGCTATGTACTCGGCGTTAACGGTTCTCGGTTAAAGATTCGGTCATCATAAACGAAGGGTGAAGATTTCAGCCTCCGGCCGGTAGTTCGTTGTCACAAGTCCGCATCCATCGCATGGGAAATCCTGCCGGACATCCCGGGCGATTTCGGCGGAGACAGAGTTTTGCAGGCCGATCCATGACGATGGGACGTTTCGCGTCCCGCCGTTCAGGCTGGAGTTTCCGCTTCGCAGGTAACGACCCAGAACCGCGAGAGAAATCGATTGCGCCCTCTGAACGGCCGACCAATATCCAGCCGATTGCCCGCCCGGACCGCGCAGCTGCCACTTGCGGCTGGTCTCGCCACTTTTCTGATCAGCCTCACGCTTCCCATCTCGACGGAGACGGCGGAAGCCAATGGCGATACACGGACGATCAGTCTCTATCATGCCCATACCGGTGAATCGATCGAGGCGACCTTCCGGATCAACGGGCACTATGACCCATCCGTCCTGCATAAGCTGAACTGGTTTCTCCGCGATTTCCGCCGCGATGAGCAGACCAATATGGATCCGCGGCTGTTCGACGTCGTCTGGGAAACCTATCGCGCGGCAGGTGCCCATCAGCCGATCGTCGTTTATTCCGCCTACCGCTCACCCGAAACCAACGCCATGCTGCGCGCCCGTTCGCGGGCGGTCGCCAAATTTTCCCAGCACATGCTGGGCAAGGCCATGGATACGACCATGCCCGGCATGTCGATGGAACGGATCCGCGAAATCGGCATGCGGATGCAAAGGGGTGGCGTCGGCTATTATTCGAGTTCCAATTTCGTCCATCTCGATGTCGGCCACGTCCGTTCCTGGCCGCGTATGAGCTATGACCAGCTGGCACGCCTGTTCCCGGACGGCAAGACCGTGCATTTGGCCGCGGACGGCCGCACGATGCCGCGCTTCGAGGAGGCCCGCGCCGAAATCGAGGCGAACGGCGGCACGCCGGTCTATATGGCGGAATCGAAACCGAAAAACTTCTTCGCGTGGCTGTTTGGCGCGAAGGACGAGGAGGATGAAGGCGAGGTCCAGCCGCCGCCGCGCTATACGCGGCCGAAACCGCAGCGGACGCAGGTGGCTTCCCGCGGCGAGCTGGAGGATCTGCCGGTTCCCTCGAACGGCAATCGCGCCCCCTTCACGAGCGCCCCGCTCGCGGCATCCCATGCCACAGCCCCAGCACCCGCCCCGCTGGCTGCCACAAGGCAAGCGCCTGAGACTCCGCACACGCCAGAACCGACCCGGGCAGCTGTCGCCGTCCTGCCGCCCGCCAGGCCCGTGCTTGATCGCGAGCTTATGACGGCCAGCATCGCGCCCGAGCTCGAAAATACGGCAGGCAAAGCGGAAAAATCCATCGAAACCGCTCTCATGCTGCCGCCGCGTCGCCCCAGCGATCTCGCCGCCGATATCGAAAACACCGCGGCTGCGGCACCAGCACCCGCCGTTCCCGTACCACCCAGCAGGCCAATGGCTTTGGCGGCGCTCACGCCAGCCGAGGCTGCGGGTGAATCGCTTTTGCGGCCTCTGCCCACGAAACCCATCGTTCCGGCGGAAACAGAGGCCGTGGCGCAACCGCAGCCGCCCGTCCCACCGGTGCGTCCCGCGCAGGAGCCACCAGCAGCTCCCGTGCAGACGGCGGCCGCTCTGCCAAGCCTGATCACCCAGGGAAAGAAAGAGGATAAACCATCGGCGAACGCCACAGCGGCATCCGGCTATACAACGGCGCCGGTTCCCAACGCCTCGCAAACGATTCTCGCCTATGCGCCGATGCAGGGATTGCGGACCGCTGCCACGATGAAAACCGCGGCGGTTAAATCCGCACTCGCACCGGCCGCCGATCGCCCCGCCAAGGGATCGCGGGCCGAGACGGCCTCCAGATCGTTGTCGTCGATACTGGCGCCGGTTCAAAAAGCGGAGATGGCGCCCGCCCGGCTCGATCCGTCCAATTTCTGGGTCATGACCGGGACCACGGAAATGAAGAACGCCGGCCCCGCAATGTTCGGTGCCAGCGCGAACGGCCTGAGGACGGCGGCCAAGGCTTCCGCGCCCATTCTCTCCAAGACATTGACCGCCGGTGTGACCACCGCCTTCAAATCGTCATCGGAGGAGCCGGCAACCAATCGCTTCATGACGGCGGATAATGTTGCGCAGCGCGCCCCAAACAATGCCGTGCGTGTCATCGACAGGACGGCGCCGCGCGTGAGCGGGAACCCGCTGCGGTAACAAGGCAACACTCCGCTTCTGGGATTCCGGAGACAGCCGTCCAGCACCATTCTGGGGCGCTAGAGCATCTTCGGATGTTTCCGAAGATGCTCCACGGGAAAAATTAGAGCATTTTCAACTCATTTGACTCGCGTAATGATGCAATCCAAACTGAAAATGCTCTAACGATGATCAATCGGAATCATCATGATGCGCATTGCCGAATGCACATCTTCCCCCATTCCCCGATGCGCATGACATTCTTCATCCATCGCGCATGAACCTTCGAGCACCGAACCATTTTCGTGCCATGGCCTTCCGAGATCCGCCATGATCCGGCCCGGCTGGATCATGGCTCGGTGATGGCACCTCGCCTGTCGATTTTCCTGCCCTGACAATGCGCCGATCGTCGATGGGAGCATTGCTGGATTCATGCGAAAACACGTTGGTTCGCCTCTGGACCCTTTCCCTCTGGAACGTTTGCGAATTGGATTGAAGGGTTTTGAAGTGCCCAAGCCTTCGGTTCATTCCCTCCGGCCGCCAGCGTCAAAAATGGATGCTCGTCCCGAGACTTCTATTATTGTTGGACAGCGACCCCGGACCGGTGGCCCCGCCACGCTTTGCCCGCAATTCCGCATCCAGCGGCAGGTCGGCACCCCGCTTGCTCATGCCCGAGAAATCCATCGGCACGCTCCCGGACCGCGGCGGCTGATCGGTGGTCACCGAGACGGTTGGTATGGCCACCGTGGAATTTGTCTTGGCCTTGCGTGGCCGAGTCGTGGTCCCTTCGGCAAGGGCAGCGCCGCCGACGGTAAGAACCCCGAGCAAAAGGATGGCCTTAAGGCCATGATCGCTGATTTTTATCATTGAAACGCCGTCCGCTTCAGAGACAGGACTTCATCCTTCGTGAAGTGGCGGAAGCGTAGGAGTAACATCCGGGAAAACCAAATTAAATCCCGGAAAGGCACGGAGAGTTGAAGGATCGCTTCATCCCCCTTTCCCGCATCGCGTGTTAACGGTTTCCTTGGTGTTTCGCTCCTCCTATGTGAGCGCCTCGCGCTTTTCCGAACGATTCTCCATTGACCCGCCTGAAGACGGGGATTCCCTCGCCCCAACCACTGGCAAGGGCTTTCCCTGAACCGTCATCGATCCCAATTTATCGGGACTGATGAGCGGGATCATCGGAGGGGCGATCGCACCTTCGGCCGGCCATACATTCGAGACTTTGGACTTGCACTTTCGCTGCCCCGAAATTTTACGGATTCGCTGCGTGGCTGCGACCTTGATCCTCGGCTGCATATTTGGCGAGGCGCATGGTGAACAGACTCTTTTGCCCGTCCCCTATCCCAATATGCTGGGAAACGAGGCCCATATCGGACGGTCTCCCCGGCTCGGACAGCATCAAGAACTCATCGATGAACCGGTTCCACAAAGTCTCGGTCCCAACGCGCTCGGCAATCCTGAGGGCAATCGAAGGGCAAAACACCAGCACCTCAAGCGCAGCCCCTACTGGAGACATTACCGTCCCTGGCATTGACAGGCTGGCCATGACGGGCGCCCGCCGCATTGTCCAATCAGCCGATATTTGCTAGAGGTTTCGTCGCGTTCCGCACCGTTCGGCTCGGATCATCCGGCGCGGAGAAGGGACGGCAGGATGATCGAAAGGCCGGCCCCATGAAACTCGCTTCGCTCCTCCTTGGCGCCAGCCTTGCGGTTCCCGCCTCTTCCGCCATGGCCCAGCAATTCAATGCCTTCACACCACCGCCGGTCAATGGGCAGGGTGGTATTGTCGGAACCGGCGTCGGCGGCGAGGGTCTCGCACCACCAACGAGCCGCATCACGACGCGCAACACCTATCAACGGCTCGGCTTTAGTCACCAAGGCGCGGGCACCGGCGGCACGGGAAACGGGATCGGCAACGCCGTCGGCGGCATCAATAATTTGGCCGTCAATGTCGGCACCGGCGGCATCAAGGATTTCTTGACCTATGGTTCACGGACCGGCGGCCTTCTGGGCAATGGCCGCTCCCTGCCGGTCGGCTCCGGCGGATTAAGGGACAACGTCTATGATGGTGCTTTCCTCGGCGGTATCAATGGAACCGTGCTCGGTGCCGGAACCGGCGGTGTGAAGGACCTCATCAGTCTCGGCGCCACCACCGGTGGTATGAACGACAACAACGCCCCGCGCTTCTGGATCCGCTATAATAATAATTGACGTCCATACGGCTGTTTCCGGCGCCTCCAGGTGCCCGCCTATACCCCCCGCCTATACCCCCCGCCTATACCCAATGGGCCTTTCTCGACGTATGGCCGATTCCGGGATTGAAGCAATTGCACGGATCGAGCGTCCGGTAATGGCTGACGAGCGCCGGTTTGGCATGATACAGATGGCCGACGTTATGTTCCGCCGGATATTGCGCGCCACGCTTGTCGAGCAAGGTCCACATGCGATGTTCAAGATCCATCGTGTCATGGCCTTTGCGCACGATATAATCCTGATGGAAGACGTGACAGAAAAAATGGCCGTAATAGAGCCTGTGCAGGATCGGCGGATCGAATTCAGACGGTAGATTTTCCAGCCAGTCGCGATCGTTGCGGCGCAGGGCAATATCGAGCGCGACAATGTCCTCCACTTCATCAGCATGGATCGCGCGGTAACGGATCGCCGCGCCAGCCGTCGCGAAACGATGCAGAAAAGCCTTTTCCCCTTCTTCCCGCGTGCATTCGAAAAAGCCGCCCTGCGCGAGCGGCAGGGATTCCAGATAGGAGCGCGCCTCGGCAATGCCGGGACCGGCCATTTTCAGCATCAGATGATGTTCGAAACGGTTGCGATAGTCCTTCATGGGCGCTGGCAGATGGCTGGGAAACAGCCGGCTTGCCGCCTGCATCAATCTGTCGGCAAGATCACGTGGCAGGAATTTGAACCGGCTGGTAAAGGCATCGAATCGTGCCTTCGCGGCAAACAGTTTCGGCAGACGGTCGGTGCCGAGCGCGCGGATCGCGAGAAACGTATCCTTGCCATAGAGTTCGGCAATGTCGAAGGCCGTGCGATGCATATATTCGCCGGCGACCGGCAGGGTCTCGAACTGGCCAAGAATATGCCGGCGAATCTCCGTAAGCTCGGCGGGATCGTTGGTGCCGATATAGAAAACCGCTGTTTCCTTTTCCTTGGGGAATGTATCGAGCCGGACGGCGAAGAGCATGACCTTGCCGGCGCTGCCAGAGGCCTCAAACAGGCGCTTCGGATCGGCATTGAAGCGCGCCGGCGTATCGGCCTCAATATCGCGGACGTGATCGATGTAATCATGATCTGACGCAAGGCGCGCGGGATCATGGTCCACATCCTTGTCGTCGAAGGCCCCCTCATCAAGCTTATTGAGGATCGTTTCGGGATCATTGCCGAGACTGACGCCGAGATGATTGATGAGTTCGATCACGCCCGTTTCGTCGACACGGGCATAGAGCGCCATTTGGGTATAGGCCGGCCCGCGCTGGATGAGCGCGCCGCCGGAATTGTTACAAATTCCGCCGAAGACCGAAGCACCGATGCAGGAAGAGCCGATGACCGAATGTGGCTCGCGGCCGATGGGCCGCAGCGCCTGCTCGAGCCGGTAAAGCGTCGCACCCGGCAGACAGACCACCTGGCGGCCCTCCTCGATCAGATAGAGCCTGTCCATCCGCAAGGTGTTGATGATGACGACCTCGCGATCATAATCGTCGCCATCGGGTGTCGACCCCCCGGTCAGGCCGGTATTGGCCGCCTGCATGATGACGATCCGATTGGCTGCAACGCAAGCTTGCAGCACTTTCCATTGTTCGAGGAGACTACCGGGCCGCACCACCGCGATCGCCATGCCGCCACCGAAACGGAAGCCGGTGCGAAAACGGCGCGTCGCCTCGGGGTCCGTCAGCACATGCGTGTCGCCGACGATCGCCTTCAGATCCGCGATCAGGCGGGGCTTGTCGATGACCTCAACACCCGACACCACGGGTTCTTTCGCGAGAATGGCTGTCATGGCGGCTACTCCGCTACGCAAACGGGCAAGGATTCGGGCTAGGCGAAGGCGCGGGCGGCAGTGCAATCGCACACGTTTCAGACCAGATACGCTTATGTGTGACCTTGTAAATGAGCGAAGTAAATAGCTTTCAGCCTCCTCTCTTACCAAATCCCTATGCCGCCCCGGCGCGATTCTCTGCTAGCGCAGTACACAAGTTCCCACGGGATCACGGCGACCCCATCGATCAAGGTTCCGATATGTCCTGGCCCGATACACGTCTTCTCGATCTTTTCGGCATCGAGCTGCCGATCATTCAGGCGCCGATGGCGGGCGCGACGACGCCTGAAATGGTCGCCGCCGTGAGCAATGCGGGCGGGCTCGGCTCCCTGCCCTCGGCACAATATTCTGCTGCGGCGCTGCAGGATGCCTTGGCGCTGGTGCGCGGCGCAACCACGCGACCCATCAATGTCAATTTCTGCTGCCACACCATGCCGCAGGCTGATCCCGTCGGCCAGATGCAATGGCGGGCGCGGCTGGCACCTTATTATGTCGAGACAGGGCTCGATCCGGCAGCGCCGCTGCCGACCACCGGGCGAGCACCTTTCGATGCGGAATTTTGCACGATCGTTGAGAGTTTCCACCCCGAAGTGGTGAGCTTTCATTTCGGCTTGCCAGAGCCGGCGCTGCTCGATCGCGTGAAAAACACCGGCGCCAAAATCATCGCCTCGGCAACCAATGTCAGCGAGGCACTCTGGCTCGCCGAAAGGGGTGTCGATGCCGTCATCGCCATGGGTTATGAGGCCGGCGGCCATCGCGGCACCTTTCTCGGCGACGATATGGCGACGCAAATCGGCACGATCGCTCTCGTGCCATTGATCGTAGACGCGATCGCCCTGCCGGTCATCGCAGCGGGCGGCATCGCTGACGGGCGCGGCATTGCCGCCTCTTTCGCACTCGGCGCCGCCGGAGTCCAGATCGGCACCGCCTATCTCAGGACGCCGGAAGCGAAAATCCCGGCCTTGCACCGGCGGGCGCTGGATGAGGCCGCGACACGGGAAACAGCTGTCACCAATCTTTTCACAGGCCGGCCGGCACGAGGTTTCGTCAACCGCCTGATGCGTGACCTCGGGCCGCTCTGCCCTCTCGCACCAGCCTTCCCGACGGCAGGCAGCGCCCTCGCGCCCCTAAGAGCGCAGGCGGAAGCCAACGGACGAGATGATTTCACAAATCTATGGGCGGGGCAGGCAGCTCCGCTCACCCGCGAAATGGGCTCGGGTGAACTGACCCAATGGCTGGCGGAACAAGCTCAACGACGCCTCCCCTCTCAATAGCGGCGTCGGCTCTGGCCCCGGTTCCCTTAATGCTACCGGGGCATTGTGAGAAAATCGGCCATGATCACGCCAAAGTCATCCGCCATGTGGAACGACTGAGCCATGTGGATGAGATTCGTCCGATCAGTGCTATCCCGATCCCTATAAGAAATTGAGATCGGTTCGGATGCGTCCGGCCCCCCTGATTTTCACTCCCCTTTTCAAACCTCTCGAAATCCGCACACGGTTCAAATACGTGATGGCCAGACTCACAAAGCCTGGATCATCATCTTTCAAGCCGTCGAATCCGCCATTTGAAGCGGACATCTGAATCGGAACAATGCGGACCGCGATGACTTCGGCTGGTTCAAAAGAATAAAACCGCGATTTCAGCACAGCCCCTGCATTGTGGATAGACTGCAACTGTCCATTGAATTGGACGATTCTCGCCGCGAAATCGCGTCAAAATACCGTGATCGCGCCGTCGCAGACGCATAATCATTTGTCATTTTTCGTGAAATTGCTCTTTTCGCCGCTATAGTCTCACAGATCGAAGACTGTCACACAGCATGGATCGAACCGCGATGCAGAGCTTCATTTCCCTGCCCAAGCGGGGATGGCTGCGACACGGATGGGGCTTGCGCTCCGCTGCCGTCTGCGCCGTCTGTCTTGTCCTGATCGGCCTCGTCGCGCTCATCGCCCCCTGGCTGTTTTCGGCAACCGCCTTGCGCAGCGATATAGAGGAGCAGATTCGGGCAACGACTGGCCTCGCCGTTCAGTCACATGGTCCCGCCGTGCTGGTGGTCCTGCCAGAACCGCATGTCAATATCGAAAACGTGCGTTTTTCCGACCCCTCCGGCGCCTTGACCGTCGAAACGCCCATGTTGAAAGGCTATTTCCGCATTCTGCCGCTGCTGCTCGGCCGGCTCGAAATCGCCTCGGCAAGCCTTTTCGATGCCGATCTGACGATCGATCTCGACGGCCACCCCCTGCCCTCCGACAGCGCCATCGGCCGCGCTGCCGATGCCCCCCCGGCGAGCCTGCAGGCGGAGCGGACCGATACCACGAAACTCGGCGTCCTCACCTTCATCAACGGCCGGGCCCACCTAAAGACCCGGTCATCTCCCAGAGAAGAGCTGATTTCGAACATCAACGCCACTCTTGATTGGCGGCAGATGGGGGCAGCCGCGCAATTGGCAGGATCGCTCGATTATCATGAGCAATCCGTCGATCTTTCCGCCTGGATCGCCAAGCCGGTGGATCTGCTGCGCGGCGGTCCGTCCGATATCAATCTGCGTATCGAGGCCCCGTTGCTGTCCTTCTCGAGCCGGGGCCGCCTGAGCAACGAACAACAATTCCATTATGCCGGCACGATCGAATCCACGACGCCCAGTCTGCGGGCCCTTCTCGAACTCATCGATCATCCTCTGCCGCTGCCCGGCCCCTTCGCCGATCTCGTCCTGTCCTCAAATGTCGTCATCGACGACGACAGCGCCGCTTTCAGCGATCTGCATCTCGAAATCGACGGCAATCGCCTTGAAGGAACACTGGCGCTGCAGCACCTTCGCGAAAGACCGATCCTGTCGGGAACCCTCGCGACGGGCGTCCTGACCGCCACACCCTGGCTCGAACGCCTGCCTGCCGCCCGCGACGGAAGCGGTGATTGGAGCAGCGAGCCTTTTTCCTTCGCGCCCACAAATCTGGCCGATCTCGATCTGCGGATATCAGCCTCCCGCCTGCGCCTGCCGCCAATCGAATTGCAGGATGCAGCAATCTCCATCATGACGCGCGACGATCGCCTCGAACTCGTCGTTCCCGCAGCCAAGGCCTATCAGGGCGCATTCAAGGGCCGGGCCTCACTCAAAATCGAGCCGGAACACCTCGCCTTCCGCGCCAACGCCACCCTCTCGGGCCTCGATCTCTCCGCCTTCTCGGCCGATTTTTTCGGCCAGAGGCGGTTCGGCGGGCTCGTCACAGGCACGGTCAATTTCGAAGGTGGCGGTGGCACGCAACTCGCCGTGATGCGCTCGCTCGAAGGCCATATTCAGGCTAATGTGCTGCAGGGCGAAATCGACGGGCTTGCGCTCGATCAGGCGTTGCGCCATCTCGAAAAACGGCCGCTCGCCCTGCTCGCCTCCATCCATGGCGGCCGGACCTACTACGACGAAGGCAATCTCGGCCTCAACGTCACCCATGGCGTCGCCAATATCGAGGATGGCCTGCTGCAAAGTCAAAGCTTGCGCATCGCCCTCGGCGGTCAAGCCGATATAGGCGACCGGATGCTCAAGCTGCATGCGGTCGTCACCCCCGCAAGCACACCCGGCGCAAAGCTGGATCCTGCGGAGCTCGCGCAAGATCTGCTTCAATTCCGTTTCGATATTCTCGGGTCGTGGGATGATCCGGAATTGATCCCCGACGTCCAAAGCCTGATCCGCCGGTCGAATGCCGCCGCCCCTCTTTTTCGGAGAAAACCGGGGTCCGTCCAATCGTCCTCAGAAACCTCCGATGACAGCGCCCCTGACAAATGAGGGCCTGACGGGAAATTCCACTTCCCGATTCGCAAAACCCTGGCATTTGTGGCCCTAAAATAACATTTATAATTTTGGCGCGGCAGACAAGGCCGTCGCGGTTTATCTATGCCCTTGAACCATGCGGGCGCTACCGGCGTTCTCACGCGTGGAAGGAAGGTCGAGGTCACCAGGAAAGCCTGAAACGGAACAATTCGGGAATATATCCTCTCGCGATGCGAGCTCCCCGATCCCGGTTCAGAATCTTCAAGGGACCAGGCAAGGCGATTGCCTGCGCCCATGCGCCTCGACGGACCGGTGGTTTTCCGGAGTGGTGATGAAACTGGATCAGGAAATTCTGCAAGACATCGAGCCCCCCGCGCATTCCATGCACGCCTCTTCCTTCCAATCGCAGGAAGAAGACTCTTCTGCTTTGCCTACGAGCCGGCAGGCCAGCAAGGGCATTCCCTTGCTTTTGGTCGAGGATGAAGCAGGCATGGCTGCGGAAATCGCCGCCGAATTGTCCGATCTCGGCTATCAGGTCCAGATCGAAAGGACCGGACCAGCCGGGCTCGCGGCCGCAAGATCACAGGCATTCTCGCTGCTGATCATCGACCGCATGCTGCCGGAAACCGATGGGCTGACCCTGATCGAAATCTTGCGGCAGGAAAATATTCTCATCCCCGTCCTGGTGGTCAGCGCCTTGAGTTCGGTGGACGAGAAGATTCGCGGCCTCAAGGCGGGTGGCGACGATTATCTCACCAAACCTTTCGCGATGGGGGAACTGGCAGCGCGCGTCGAGGCGTTGCTGCGGCGTCCCGCCGATCTGCGCAGTTCGATCCTGAGAGTTGGACCGCTTGAAATGGATCTGATCGAGCGGAGCGTCCGGCGCGACAACCGCCTCCTCGATCTTTTACCGCGTGAATTCAAGCTGCTCGAATATCTGATGCGGCGCCCGGGACAAACCGTAACCCGCGCCATGCTTTTAGAGGATGTCTGGAATTACAACTTCCTGCCGCAGACCAATCTGGTCGACGTCCATATCGGGAAATTGCGCAAGAAGATCGATCAGCCCGGCAGTCCTCCCCTGATCGAGAGCGTGCGCGGTGCAGGATTCCGCCTGCGTGCCTGACAGCCTCCGGGCTTGAGCATTGGGGGCAGGCTTTCCCTGGACTTCCTTGCAACTCCGGACGGGTCATGGCGGATCGCCGCGTTGAGCGTTTTGGATTTATCCGAAACGCTCAACTCAAAAAACCAGACCATCTTCGGAGAAGGCTTCCCCATATTCGCGAAAAGGGCTTTCCGATTTCGGCCGGAGACTGTCGATAACGATGCCCGTCACAGTGTCGTTTCTGCACGGATCCAAGCGCCGCGGTTGAAAAAGGCGATCGTGCGAGGACGGCAATCTTGTTTATGACGCCCATACCATGGCAAATGCGCCTGTTTCGCGCAGCGACATTCCGGCTGGCCATCCTCTTCGCGCTGGCCGTCACCGCCTCTACATCGATCGTCTTCTTCTTCGTCTATCTGCATGTCTCGGTCTATGACGACAAGCAAGTCCGGTCACATCTGATCGCCGAGACAGCCGATGCCGCCATCGAACCGATGGAACGGATCCGAGGCGAATTCGAAAGGCGGCTCGCAAGTGATCTGCGCATTGTCGATTACGCAGGCTTCTATGCCAAGGACGGCACTCTGATTGCCGGCAATCTTCCCGCCCCGCCCCCCGGACTGGTCATCGATGGCCAGGCCTATCAGCTGGATTCCCCTCTCGCCGATGCCGACGGCTATACGCGCGACCCGGCGCTTTTCGTCGGCCGCCGCCGTGCCGATGGCACGACCGTCATCCTTGGTCGCAGCCTCTACGAAATCCATGCGCTGCGGCGCATCGTGTCACGCGCGCTCCTCATCGGTGTCGTGCCAACCATTCTTCTGACCCTGGTCATCGGCACCTTTTTCAGCCTGCGCTCGGCGCGGCGCCTGCAATCGATCAATCAACGCGTCAACCGCATCATGCAGGGGCATCTCAACGAACGCCTGCCGACCCGCTCTGGCGGAGACGATATCGACCATGTGGCCCATGCCGTAAACCTGATGCTGGACGAGATCGTCCGTCTCGTATCGCAGATCAAGGATGTCGGCGACAATATCGCCCATGACCTGCGCACGCCGCTGGCGATCATGCGGGCCCGGCTGGAGCGCGGTCTTTGCAGCGAAAGCGATTATGGTGTTCGTGAAAGCGTGCACCAGGCCCTGCGCGATCTCGACAGGGCGCTCATGACGATCACCACCTTGCTGCGCATGTCGGAAATCGAGAACGGCCCGCTGCGGAGGAGTTTCGGCACCGTCGATCTCTGCGAGGTCTGTAGCCAAATCTTCGAACTTTACGAACCACTCGCCGAGACCAAGGCGATCACGCTCTATCTGATCTCCTCTCCCCCCATGCCGATGATCGGTGATTTCCAGCTCCTCATCGAGATGGTCGCCAATCTGGTCGATAATGCCATCAAATTCACGCCGCAGGGCGGGATCGTCACGCTTGGCGCCTTTGCTAGCCCCCACGGCCCGGGATTGCGCATAACCGATACCGGACCAGGTATTCCGGCCAAAGAGCGAGAAGATATTTTCAAACGCTTCTATCGTCATGACCGCAGCCGCCATGACGCCGGATCAGGCCTTGGCCTCAGCATGGTCGCCGTCATCGCCGAATTGCACGGCTACGGCTTCAGGGTCGGCGACAACAGGCCGGGAGCAATTTTCGAATTTCTGCCGAAAGGCCTCTCCGGTCAGGCTTCAAGGACATGAACGGATTTCCGTGCGCACGGGCACCCCGCCCATGAAGTGCAGTAGACCAAATAAATACAGACTTTTTACCGATCTTGGTCTAGCAGTCGCACGCGCCTATAGCATTTTCGTAAAGAGCAGGATCGTGTTTCCCTCACAAGGTTTCTATTGCAATGACCTTCATGACCTTGCCGTCAGGCTCCTAACGCCATGCGATTTCCATCTGTTGACATTATTGCGATTTCTCGAGGCCGCCGCAGCAACCAAAACGCCCGGAATATTGCGATAGACGCAGCATGGCTGCACGATTCAAATAGCTGAAATACTTCTATTTTCTCAATGGACCCGTTCGCAGGCCGCAAAACGGATCCATCCATCACTCGACACTCCCAGACCACTCCGCACATTCCTTTTTCGAGAAATCCTTCCTGGTGAGCTCTCTCGATAAATCTTGGCGTTAAAGGAAATCCATTTGCCGATAACCGCTTTCATCGTTGAAAAACTGCGTGGTCTCGCCAATCGCCTCGATGCCGCCGCGACCCGAAGGAACGCCTGCGATTCAAGCCGGTCGGGTTCTGGTCCGGTGCTCGATGAATATATCGTCGGCATGCCCGGCGCCCAGAATGCCATCAATGTCCTGCCCGGCTGGCATCAATCTTTCCCGCCCGCAATCGGCGTCGTCGCAGGTGACTCGGCCTTCTATCAGGATCCCCGTATCGCCTGGGCGCTCGAACAACACGGATCTATCGAGAACCAGGCCATCCTCGAATTCGGGCCCCTCGAAGGCGGCCACACCTATTTTCTCGAACAGCATAATCCGGCCTTCATCCATGCGATCGAGGCCAACAAACTTTCGTTTCTGCGTTGTCTGATCACCAAGGAAATCCTCGGCATGAGCCGGGCGAAATTCTTCATCGGCGATCTCATGCAATGGCTGCAAAAGACCGAAGTCCATTACGATCTGATCGTCGCTTCCGGTGTGCTCTACCATATGCAGGACCCGCTCCTGATGCTGGAGCTGATGGCGAAACGCGCCAATGCCTTCTATTTATGGACGCATTATATGAGCGACGCGGCCATGCCGCAGGATGATCCGCGCCGTGGCGCCCTCATCGGCGAAATCGAAGTCCGTGATTTCCACGGCCTGCCGGTGCGCCTGAGCAAACGCAGCTATTATGGCGCCTGGCGCGACAAAAGCTTCTGCGGCGGCATGCATGATCTGCATCGCTGGATCGAGAAGGACGATCTTATGGCGGCGATCAGGGCGCTCGGCTTTACTGATGTGCGGATCGCCCATGACGAGCCGGACCACCGCAACGGCCCAGCCTTTTCGGTTTTCGCGCGGCGTGAGGCCTGAACAGAAGGCGATCCCCGGTGATCGCTGGAAGACTCCCGGGCGATCGAACCGGCGGCGCGATCTCGGGAGCAGGCGGCCTCGTCCTACAGGCGATGATCCTCGATCGACGCCCAGGTCATGGCGCCGATCGACCACAGGATCAGAAGACCGATGGTGATCAGCACCGAATAAGTGAACCTCAGCGGATAGGAATAATCCTGCGGAAGCGCCGGCGGCACGAAGACGGTGAGATAGACGCTCTGGCGTTCGGCCGCATTGCGCGCCCGCACCAGACTGTCCTGCGAGAATTTATACATGGTCTCGGCGAATTGCCGCTTGATCTCGAGTTCCTCGAACCGCACCAGAGAAGCGGCGACATTGCCGATTTCAGCGCTGTTCTTGTTTTCACCGGCGAGCTGCGCCTGCAATTCCTTGATCTGCCGCCGCGTCGAGGTGATCTGCGCCTCCAGCGAGGTGATGCCCGGCCCGTTCATGCTGTTCGACGTCTTGGCGATGAAAAGCTCGGTTTCGAGATGGATCGCCTCGGCGGTCAATTGCGTCATGAGCTTGGTCGTCTGTTCCGCGACCTTGACCGGATCGATATATTTCGCCTGATCGCGGAAGCGGGCGAGATCGGCGAGCGCGAAGCGCACCGCCGCTTCCGAGCGGCGGACCTCCTCCTCGGCGCGATGCATCGTATCCTGCCGCGCGCGTTCCGACATGGCATTGACCATGCGTTCACTCGCCGCAAGGATCGCCTTGGAGAGGGTGAGCGCATCCTCGCGGCGGAAGGCGCGGACTTCAAGACGAACGATCCCCGATGTATTCTCGACATAGGTGCGCACCATGCCGAGCCAATAATCGCGCAATTCCTCGGACGTGGCGTCCTTCTTCAACCGTGCCCAGAAATCGGCTTCCGGTCGGCGGAAAATTTCGCGCAGGTCGATGTCCTGAGCCAAATCCTTGATGATTGCCTCACTGCGGATATAGCTCGCCACGATTTCCGCATCCTGCATCTCCATGCCGGCAGAACTGCTGCCACCCGTCGCGGCAGCCGCACCCTGCACCTTGTCGACATTGGCGACCTCGCGCTCAGCATGCTGCACCGTGAAACGCGCTTCGGAGACATATTGATTGGCGGCGATGAAGAACAGATAGAGGCTGATGACGGCCGCCGGCACCAGAACAAGGCCGATCAAGCTCATCAACACCATCGAGGGGCGGGTCTTTGTCCGCACCACGGTCTCACCGACGATCTCACCCTCGATATAATCGCGCGCGGCTGGCGTCGTGGACGGCGACGAGGGATCGTGCACCGGCCGCAAGGGAGAAAAGTCCGGCCGGCGCAAGGCCGAAACGCCGCGCAGGACGAGCTTCGTCGCCTGCAGCACCTGGCCGGAAACAGATTGTTTCTCCTCGCGCGGCCGCGTCTCGATATCCATAGACTTCCTTTTTCCGGGCCCAGGGCTCGCTTGACCTGAAGCTTGCCCGAGGGGGCTTGCGACGGACAGGGCTTACGACGAATGACGTCTCAGACCGAATCTCCCGGCTCATTCGATGATCCGTAAGATTTGGCGGGAAAACTGACGCCCCGACGCCGCGGGGCGGAGTGATGCACACATGGCATCAGGGCGCAACTTTCTGAAAGGCTTGCGTCATGTGATGGAAAAGGTCCAGGTCTTTTTCCAGGAACCCCTCGATCGTCCTTATCTCCTTCAATTGCCGGCCCAATTCGCTCACCCGGGGAAATTCGGCAAGCGACGGCAGAACCGCTTCGTCGAGACCGAGCCCCTCGGCAATAATCCCGCGCGAATGGGCATCGTCCGAACGCAGGCCGAGCCCCTCGAAAGTGGAGAGAATATCAAGGGCGGAAGCAAGGCAGCCAGGCGGCGGCATGGCGTCCGGCGTCTGTGCCGTCAGCTGACGGACCAGCGGATTGGACAGAATGGCGACGACCTCGGAAGAAAGGCGCTTGAAGAAACGCCGCATCGAGGTTTCTTCCAGATGGGTTGTGTCGTTGAGCGCGGCGATCACCGGCTCGAAGATCATCCGGTCGCGCTCGCCAAGAAGATGATGCAGATTGCTGCCCATCTGGCTCAAAAACAGCATTCTTTCGGCAAGTTCATCGTAAGGGTCGCGCAGAATCGCGAAACATTTGAACTTGTCGACCACATACATTTCATAATTCTTGTAAAGCAGCCGTCCCGAGATCAGGCAGGATTCCCCGCCTGTCAAAAGGAACAATTGCGTCGCCGTCTCGCGGCCGTAATGGTCTGCGCGGGGATAGAAGAACTGAAACTTATCCTCGAAGACCGCATCAAGGCGCCACAGCGGCACGAGATGCGTTTCGAGACGAAAAACCTTCTGGGGAATGAGCGCGCCGCCATTGCTGCGCCGATAGATCAGGAGATCGGAATCGGCATCATGCAGGCTCAATCCGCTCAGACCGCCAAGGCCCGGCACCATGGTTTCATCAATGCGGAAACCGCATTGACCTGTCGCGTGGCGGCCGGCCTCGACCAGCGCGTGGCGCGTTTCATTCGCCTCGAAGGTTAGAAGCTCGGAGCCCTGGTCCCGCACGCGGATCGACGGATTGACCGCGAAAGTATCCGGGACGAGATAGCCCGTGATTGAGGTTCCGCCATCCGTTTCGACATTGAAGAGCATCCCGTTTGCGACCCGTCTCGAATGTCACGCCTTATGGTTGCGCGCCATGGAGAGCAAGCCCCAGACCGCGCCCCATATGGCCAGAGTGCTCAAAAACACCAGAAGCGTATTTACGACGCGATGAGGATAGCGCGCCTCCTCGGCCAGAACCGGCGTCACGTAAATGTTGAGATACATGAGCTTGCTCTCGCTCGTCAGGCGGGCTTTCTCCACCGCGGTCGTCGCCCCCTCATAGATTCTCTCGGCGATCTTGCGTTCGAGTTCGAGATAGTCGAGCGTCGACATCGTGCTGGAAAGGGTTTTGGTGCGCTGCGCCTCATCATTCTGGGTCAGTTGTGCCTTGAGAGCGGTAATCTGCTCCTTGGCGGCGTCGATCCTCTGCTGCAGCGTCCGCATCTGCGGCGCCGTCTTGGCCACGAAACGGATCTGGCTGTCATATTGCTGCTGCAGCTTCAACAGACCGCTTTGGACACCAGTGATGAGTTCGTTGATCGATTTATGTGTTTCTTCGGCGTTCAGCATGCCCTCGGTATTGCGCGCGCGCTCAAGCGCGACCCGCGTCTCAAGGAGCCGGTCGCTCGCGCGTTTCTGTTCCTGCAGACTGAGGCCCACGGCATCATGCTGCATGCGCTCGTTCATGTCATTGACGAGGCTTTCACTCGCCTCGAGCAGCGCATTGGCGATCTTGAGGGAATCCTGCGGCGAGAAGGCGCGCACGGTGACGACCACGATGCCGGCCGGCATTTTGATCGAGACATCGATCATGGATTTCCAATATTTGACGAATTTCTCGATCGGCTTGTCCGGATCAAACCGCGCCCATCCGTCGATCTCCGGCCGGGCAAACATCTCGCGCAGCTGGATGCTCTTCTCGAGTTTCTCCAGAAGCGCCCGGCTATAAAGAAAGTCGGTGACGATCAGCGTATCCTGAACGATGAGCATGGAAGGAATGCCGGTCATCGCGCTGAGGCTGTCGATTTTTGGCGGCGTACCGGTCCGCAAGGTGAACCGGGATTCCGAAACATATTGGTCGGAAGCGATAAAAGCATAATAGACCGACGCCACCAAAGTCGGAATCACGACGATAGCGGCGAATGTGGCCAGAAAACACACCCGCCAGAAGCGTTGCCGGCTGCGTGCCTGATAGCCACCCTGCCTCAGTGCACGGCGGCCACGCGAGGAAAAGCGGGCACGCCGCGCCGCTTCCGCAAGGGCCTGCGCGACCAGCTGCGAGCGTTCCCGCGGCGAGAGACGGACGTCGCCGCCGATCTCACTCATATGCCATGCCCTTTTTCAAAACATTCCGACTTTCGCAATGTCCCGGCCCACGCAATGCCCAAGTCCATATCCAAGCCCGGTCCCATTGTGGCACAGGCGCAGCCGGACGGGAAAGCAAATCCAGCCGGATAGCCCCAGACAGCCATTGCGCGAAGCGGCAGACGATCCGTCATCGATTCATCCTGTTATACATTTCAATGGCCTGATCGACGGAATCGAACATGGTCAGCCGGCCGTCGACGAGAACGGCACCGCGCTGGCAATAATCCTTGATGGTCCCCATGGAATGGGACACGATGATGAGATCGGCATTGGCGCGGCGGCGCGCGAAAGCCTCATGGCAGCGGGCCTGGAACCGCGCATCGCCCACAGCCGTGATCTCATCGACAAGATAGCAATCGAATTCAATGGCCATTGACAAGCCGAAAGCCAGGCGCGCCATCATGCCGGAGGAATAGGTCTTGACCGGCACGTCGAGATAATCGCCAAGTTCGGAAAAATCCTCGACGAAATTCGACACCTGCCGCACGTCATGGCCATAGATGCGGGCGACGAAATGCACATTGTCGCGTCCGGTCATCAGCGGATGGAAACCACCGGCGAAACCAAGCGGCCACGAGACCCGCACGGAACGGCGCACCTTGCCGGAATTCGGCAATTCCGTCCCGGCGAGAATGCGCAGGGTCGTCGATTTACCGGCGCCGTTGACGCCGAGAAGACCATAGGACCAGCCGCTTTCGAACACCGTCGATACGTGATCCAGCACGACCTTCTTGTGATTATTGGTCTTGTAGAATTTGAAGACGTCGTTGAATTGAATCATGGAACGGATCGGCTCCATTTCCGGGCGATGCCACCGGCGGCCCTGCTGATCGCGCCTGTCGGCAGTGACGATGGATGCTTCATCCTGATCTTGCCAAATTCCATGCGCTCCGGCGCAAAGCTTTTAATGAACGCTCTTCATGAACCGGCCTTGAACCAGCCCTAAACAGGCAATGAAAACTTTGCCGGGAAGGGAGGAGGGAAATTTCCAACAAAGGCCGCTCCCTGAACCGCTCCCCCTGGGACAATCGGATATCTTCAATTCAAATCATTATGGCTTTAATAAAGCCGCTCGTCGCAGGACCGCGGCCAAGACGGCAACTCTCACCTTCACCTGAAATGCTCTATTCAAAGGCAGCACCGAGAACAGCGCCGAAAGCCTTCCTCAAAAGGGCCGGCAGCACGCCCGGCTCAGGTAGCGGCATCATCGCCCCGAGAGCGAGGCCAGGGACGATACAGATAAGACGACACTGAATTGCCATGCCTATGCATCATTTTCCCTAACATTTCAATAAATCCCAAACGGTAGAAATCGGAGCTTCGTTTTGCTCCCTCTGTTCGGCCCCCTCTGTTCGATTGAACGCGCCACCAAGGATCGTCTCTTTGCGTCTTCCTCTGCGCCTCTCTGTCCGTTCCTTTCCCTATCGGCCGCTCTCTGGCGTCAAACGGCTGGCGTCCGGGCCCAACGATTGGGAAAGCATCGACGAGGATCCGAATTTTCTGATTTCCTGCCGCTGGCTGCGTCCCCGCTATCTCATGGTCGAGATCGAGGCGATCGCCACGGATTTGCCTGAAGATTTGGAACCGGTTCTCTATTTCGATCATGGCAAGGGTTTCGATGAGGCGGAAAGCCTCGCAATGCCCAAGTGCCACCATTTCGTCGCGCTCATCGCCCTGCATGCCTTGCCGAAAGTCCGAGCCCTGCGCATCGACCCCGCAGCGCGGCCGATGCGCTTTCGCCTGTCTGTGCGCGCATCAAGACAGATCGCACCGCTCCAGGCCCTTTCGGAGAATGCCGCGGCTCAACGGGAAGAGGGTGATGTAAAAGTTTTTTATCGCCAATATATCGGCGCGGATCCGGCTTTCCAGGACGAAACGACGCAGGTTCCCCAGTCGAACCGGCGGTTTTTCGGTATTGGCGATCATTACCGCAAGGTCCTGAAAGGCGCCGCGTCGCATCATGCGGCGCGCCCGGTCGCCCCGCCGCCGAGGAATCCGCTCATTTCTTTCCTAGTACCGGTCTATAATACGCCGCCACGCTATCTCGACGCGCTGCTTGCTTCATTCCGCATCCAGACGCCGGGTCTTTCCGAACTGATCCTGAGCGACGACGGCTCCACAGACCCCAAAACTCTCACCTGGCTCGACAGAAACAAAAACGAGCCTAGCGTGACAATTCTCCATCAGGATTGCAATGGCGGAATAGCGCGAGCCACCAATGCCGCGCTCGCAGCGGCACGCGGCCGATGGGTCGCGCCGCTTGATCACGACGACGCGCTCTCGGCCCATGCGGTTGCGGCAATCGCCGAAACGCTGGCGGCACATCCTGAGGCGCAATTCCTCTACACCGACGAAGTCATCGCCAATGCGGCGCTCAAGCCGGTCGGCTATTTCCTGAAACCCGCCTATGATTGCGTCCTTCTCTCCGGCGTCAATTACATCAATCATTTGTCGCTCTACCGGCGCGACCGCGTGGCCGCGCTCGGCGGTTTCCGGCAGGGTTTCGAAGGATCGCAGGATTACGACCTGCTCCTGCGCTACCTCAAGGACATACCCTCCGACGCGATTCTGCACCTGCCCTATCCCGCCTATATCTGGCGGCGCGACGGACGCAGTTTCTCAGCGACCTTCGCCGACAAGGCGACGGCAAGCGCACGCAAAACCCTGGCCGAGCATTTCTCCGATGCGGCGACAGGCATCGCACCGCCGGTAGAGCCGGCGTTGCTGCCGGACCTCCACCGCATCCGGTTCGACAAGATCGATCAGGACCGCCCGAAAATCTCGATCATCATTCCGAGCCGCGACAGCTACGATTTGATTGCCCGCCTGTTACGGCAATTGGTTCATGAAACCGATTATCCGGAACTCGAAATCCTCATCATCGACAATGGCTCCACGGATCCCCGCGTCCTCGACCTCTACGCGCATCCACCGTCCCGTCCTGGCGTTACGATCAAGGCCCATATTCATGAGGAGCCGTTCAATTTCGCCCGTTCGGTTAATAAGGGAATCGCTTTGGCGAGCGGCGATCCCATCCTGCTTCTCAATAATGATATCGAGATCATCGAACCTGACTGGCTGACGGAAATGGCCGCCTGCCTGCATTATCCCGATACCGGCATCGTCGGCGCGCGCCTGCTCTATCCCGATCAAACGCTGCAACATGCGGGCGTCATCGTCGGACTTGGCAATTATGCCGGCCATTGGTTCGGCGGCAAACCCGCCACATTCGCCGGGCCCATGGGCCGTCTCATGGTGCGGCAATCATTATCCGCCGTCACCGGCGCCTGCATGCTGATCACACGCGCCTGCATCGAGAAGACGGGCCTCTTCGACGAGGAGGCCTTCGCGATCGCCTATAATGACATCGATTATTGCCTGCGCGCCGTCGAGCATGGCTATCGTATCGTCTACACCCCTTTCGCGACGCTGATCCATCACGAATCCGCCTCGCGCGGCAGCGATGAGACGCGGGAGAACCGGCCGCGTTTTCAAAGGGAAAAGGATAATCTCGAAGCCCGTCACGCCACCGCGACCTTCGAGGACAAGGCCTTCAGCCCCTGGCATACGCGCAACCGCGCCGAACCCGGCCTCGTGCTGCTTGATCATCTGCCCGCTGCCCGCACCGGTCATGCAAGCGCAAACGCATCGCCACGCACCGATGCACAAGCCGATTCGAACGCCGCCGAGGTGGATGGGTGAGCCCGGATGTCAGCTACCCCAGCGCCGGCACCAGCCGGAAATGCGCCAGGGCCGGATGAAAATAGGGATCATCCCGCATCACCTTGCGCCAGCGCCGCTGAAAATAATCCCGCTGCTCTCCATTGACGCTCAAGGGGCGAAAGGTGGCCCCGCCACGTGTCGCCGATTCATGATGCAACAACACGGCGGCGGGCTCGACGAGGCTTTGCCAGCCGTGCTCGCCGAGCCGCAGGCAAAGATCGATATCATTGAGCTCGACGGCGAGATGCGCCTCGTCGAATCCGCCAATGGCTACGAATTTCCGGCGTTCCACCGCGAGACAGGCCCCCGTGACAGCCGAAACCTCGTGCAAAACCCTGTGGCGGCCGAGCCATCCCGGTGCGTCCTCGGCTTCCTGCGCCCCGAAATGGCAGGCCGAATTGCCCATGCCCACCGCGACGCCAATATGCTGGATCCGCCGCGAGGCGAAGAGCAGCTTCGCGCCGACCGCGCCGACATCGGGACAAATGGCCTGCCGCACCAAAGCGGCGAGCCAGCCGGATGAGAGCGCTTCCGTATCATTATTGAGAAAGACCAGAATGTCCGCCCGCGTCCGCGCCGCGCCGAGATTACAGATGCGCGCATAATTGAAAGGACCCGGCGTCTTCACGATCGACACATTCGCGAGGCTGCGCAGACGATCGAACAGGTGCGTCGTTTCGGCTTTGACGCTGTCATTGTCGAGGATGAGGATTTCGTAATGCTTGTAGGCGGTCTGTTCGCGGATGCTGGTGATGCAGCGATCGAGCAGATCCGCCCGGTCTCGCGTGGGAATGATGAAACAGACGGAAGGCTCGGCTGGAAGCGCCCGGCCGCCAGTTGCTCCCTCTTTCCTTCGCTCACGACGATTGTCCTTCAAATCAGGCGCTTCCGCCCGTGTCGAAGCCAGAAGAAAGCGCCGGATATGCAGAACTTCCGCTGCCCGCAGGCTGGCGAGCCAGCGTGATGGCGGCACAGCGTTCCGCACGAAACCGAGACGCTCTTCAAGCGACCATTGCCGCCACGCAGCGGCGGCAACGAAGACCGCCCGCCCGAGATAGGGCCGCGCCGCCTGCAGGCGCGGGCTCCAGTCCGGCTTCAGAATGGGCAAAATTCTCCCATCGGGTCCAATATGCTCTTCGTCCCCATAGACGAGACTGGCCTGTGGCAGAGTCGGCAAGCGCTCGGCCAAGCTTGCAAGAGAGCCGGGCGACAGCCGGTCACCGGGTGACAAAGCGCAGAGCCAGCCAGTCTCAGGTCCATCACCCGCCAGCATCTCCATCCAATCCCGGTCGTTCAAAAAACGGCAACGCGGCTCCGCATCGGCACGCGATGTATCGGCTTCCGCATGCACCAACAAGCACCAGCGCGGATAGAGCTGCGCCGCGACCGTATCTATGGTCGACTCTCGCACCTCCCGAGCCTTTTGGACATTCGGCTGCGCCTGAGCCCCGCCGAGAAGCAGAGTGACGAGCGGCCCTTTCTCCCAATCGGTTCGCGGCGCATCGATGCCTGCAAGATCGATCACGCGTTCGCGCGCGGCTTTCCAGGCCGCATAATCTTCGAACGGATGAAATTCCGTCGCCCAGGCGAGGTTGAGATCAGACTCGTCGATCATGCCGATGAGCCGAGTGAGAAGCGCTGCACGCGCTGGCCGGTGCGCCTTCCCCCATCCCGAGCGCAGCTGCGCCGTGAAGGACAGGCTTTCGATCGATTCGATCCGGAAATCGAAACGGCCCACCCGCGCCACCGGACTCACGCTGATACGCCGCGTCCCAAGCGGAATGCGTCCGCGCCAGAGCCCTGCGCCAGCCACAGGTCCTGGTGCCATGCGCTCGACGAAAGTCCCGTCGCCCCGCCAGAAACGGAAGACCGGACGGACGGGATCGTCCCATTGGCTCAAACGATAGACAATGGCGACGAAGCCGCCCGGACGCAGTGCCGTGCAAGGACGAATGCCCATCCAGGGTTCATCGGAGAGCGCATGAATATGCCCATCCTCGATCGCCACATCCTTTTCCGGCAAGAGGCAATCGGCGGCGGACCACCTTGCGCTTCCATGGCCCTTGTCCAATCCCATCTGCTCCAGAAAAAGAATGAGCGCCGGGTACGAACACCCGAGTTGGGTGCCGCCCGGAGGTCCGGAGCCTGCGGCGAAAGCCGCATCCTTCCGGAGTGAACTTCTATCGACGCGGTTTTGTGCATCAAGTAAAGCAGGGGATCAATCCATCCCCTGCATCGCACGAATCGAAGGAAACTTTGAATGAAAGGGATCATCCTCGCGGGTGGCAGCGGCACACGCCTTTATCCGATCACCCGCGTCGTTTCGAAGCAATTGCTCCCCGTCTTCGACAAGCCGATGATCTATTATCCGCTCGCCACGCTCATGCTGGCGGGTATTCGGGAATTCCTCATCATATCGACGCCCCAGGATACGCCGCTGATGGAGCGGCTCCTGGGCGACGGCAAGGAACTCGGCCTCTCATTCACTTATGCCGTGCAGGAGGCCCCGCGGGGCCTCGCCGAAGCCTTCATCATCGGCCGCGACTTCATCGGTTCAGACCGGGTGGCGCTCATTCTCGGCGACAATATCTTCCATGGACACGGCCTGCCGGAACTGCTGGTGAAAGCCCGGATGCGCGAGGCCAATGCGACGGTGTTCGGCTATCAGGTGACCAATCCCGAGCAATATGGCGTCGTGACACTCGGCCGCGACGGGCGTGCGCTCGACATTGTCGAAAAGCCCAAAACCTTCTGTTCCAATGTCGCAGTGACGGGCCTCTATTTTTATCCGAACGACGTCGTCGACATTGCGGCAAAGATCAAGCCTTCACCCCGCGGCGAGCTCGAGATCACCGACGTCAACCGCGCCTATATGGAACGTGGCGACCTCTATGTCGAAATGCTGGGACGCGGCTTCGCCTGGCTTGATACGGGAACCCACGCCTCGCTGGTGGAAGCCAGCCATTTCATTCAGATTCTGGAACAGAGGCAAGGGACACGCGTCGCCTGTATCGAGGAGATCGCCCTGCATATGGGCTATATTTCCCTGGAAGAATTCCGCGAACTCGCCGTTCGCTCCGCAAAAAGCAGTTATGGCGAATATCTTCTTGGCATTTACGAAACGGCGAGCAAGAACGCCCTCCCGACTGAAAATGCATAAATAATCAATCTCGTAGAACGGTATTGGAAGAGGGCTTTTCTCTAGTAATTTTATAGACTACTATAGGTCATGTCGAGCGACTGGCCGACAGCGAAGGCGACCGAAACGGGGACCCGCCGCTGGAGCATGCCTGAACTTTCATGTTCCATGCATGTCGCCAGTGCTTGTCGCCGTGCGTCTTCGGCTTTGTCCAACCGGCTGCTCCACAGGCGGTCTCCATGGGCAAGGCTGTCCGAAACCCGAATCGCCAATCCATGAAACACATGACCCTCATTTCCGATTCAAACCCTTCCAGCCGGGATCCGAATCGTCCGGGGCTCTATGATCCGCTGTGGGATCGTCTGCGCCAGGAAGCGGAAGACGCCTTTGCCCGGGAGCGTGCCCTCGCTCCCCTTTTCGTGAGTTCCATCCTCAACCGGACGAGTTTCGAGAGCGCCGTCGCGCATCGCATCGCCGCACGGCTGGGCAATGACACGGTGCCGGCCTATCTCATCGCCGAGATCTTCGGTCAAGCGACCGCGGATGATCCCTCCATCGGCGAGGCCTTCCGGGCCGATATTCTCGCCGTCCTCGACCGTGATCCCGCCTGCCTGCGGCTGATCGAGCCTTTTCTCTATTTCAAGGGTTTCCACGCAATCCAGACGCACCGGCTGGCGCATTGGCTGTGGCATCATCAACGGCAGGATTTCGCGCTCTACATCCAGAGCCGCTCCTCCGACGTCTTCCAGACCGATATCAACCCCGCCGCGCGCTTCGGCAAGGGCATTTTTCTCGATCACGCGACGGGCCTCGTGGTCGGCGCGACGGCGACGATCGACGACGACGTCTCGATCCTGCAGAATGTCACACTGGGGGGCACCGGCAAGGAGCGCGGCGACCGGCACCCGAAAATCCGTCGCGGGGTGATGATCGGTGCCGGAGCCAAAATTCTCGGCAATATAGAGATCGGCTCCTGTTCACGCATCGCCGCCGGTTCCGTGGTCCTGCAACCCGTCCCCTCGAATACGACGGTGGCCGGCGTTCCGGCCCGGCAGGTCGGCACCGCCGGATGCGCGGAACCCGCGCGCAGCATGGATCAGATCCTCAGCCAATTGTCCTATGATTCCTTCGATTACACGATCTGAACAACGACCGACGCCGAACCTCCCAGCGCCGGTCTTTTCTTGACAAAACTACTAGACTTTTTATTTTGGTTTCATTCTCGCCGCGGGAATCTCTTCTTCGGACGGCGGAACGAAATCCCGCCACACCAATCGGTGGAGCTTTTTCGTGCCCTCCAAACAGCGGGCACGCAACGCCGTATTCAGGCCCGGCAGGGGGGCCGCCCAAAGCGGCAGCACGCCTGAGCCCCAGCTTGGCCACGGCTTATTCTTCGGAGCGATACAATGGCAGAACCCGCGGTGAAACAACCCGAAGCCCCCGCACAAATCCCGGGTCGAGGACGCATCTACGATTCCATTACCGAGACGATCGGCAATACGCCGCTGGTGCGGCTGCAGAAGATCGCCAAGGAGAAAGGCGTCAAGGCGAACCTTCTCGCCAAGCTGGAATTCTTCAACCCGATCTCGAGCGTGAAGGATCGCATCGGCGTCCATATGATCGCCTCGCTCGAAGCCGCCGGCAAGATCACCCCCGGCAAGACGGTCCTCATCGAACCCACTTCCGGCAATACCGGCATTGCGCTCGCCTTCGTCGCTGCCGCGCATGGCTACAAGCTCATTCTCGTCATGCCGGAATCGATGTCGCTCGAACGGCGCAAAATGCTCGCCCTGCTGGGTGCTGAATTGGTGCTTACCCCGGCGCCGCAAGGTATGAAGGGCGCAATCGCCAAGGCCGAAGAACTTGCAGCGGCCAATCCCGATGCCATCATTCCGCGCCAGTTCGACAATCCCGCAAATCCCGAAATCCACCGTCTCACCACGGCAGAGGAAATCTGGAACGATACAAATGGCGGAATCGATTATTTTGTCGCCGGCGTCGGCACGGGCGGTACGATCACCGGCGTCGCCCAGGTTCTGAAACCGCGCAAGCCGAGCCTCAAGATCATCGCCGTTGAACCCGAGGATTCGCCTGTCCTCTCCGGCGGCCAGCCCGGTCCGCACAAGATCCAGGGCATTGGCGCCGGATTCGTCCCGTCGGTTCTCGAACGGCCGTTGATCGATGAAGTCATCACCGTCGGCAACCAGACCGCTTTCGAGACCGCCCGCCTCGTCGCGCGTCTCGAAGGTATTCCTGTCGGCATTTCTTCCGGCGCAGCCGTCGCAGCCGCTGTCGAGATTGGCCTCAGGCCGGAAGCAGAGGGCAAGAATATCGTATTGATCATCCCGTCTTTTGCCGAGCGCTACCTATCGACCGCCCTTTTCGAAGGCCTTTGAGGCGCGCTTAAAAGCATGCATCCACAAGCCGGGATACCGTGCGGTCATTGTCATTCCCCTTGGTCATTCCCCTTGAGCGAAACCGGTGCCTTGGCGCCGGTTTTTTCTATCGGGCCAAGCTTGGCGGGAACCGAAAGGCTTTGATAAACATTTATGTCGCAATGGCTCGGACGAGAGTACGCTCGCATCGTGGCAGCGGCTCCCCTTTCAATTGGATTTTTCTCAAGGCGTTGGTATCGCTTGGCGATACTTCTCGCTCAAAAAGATTCCATGGCGTTTGAAGGCCGGCAGCCATATCGGACAATGAAGCGCTCCGGCGGCTAATTATTCGCGCCGAGTCGCTCTTGAAAGGATTGGACCCATGCGGGCATTGTTGGTGTTTCTTGCCGCCCTGTTCGGCTGGCGCATTTATTCGAACACGAAATACAATCGTGACTTCAAGCAATTGCCAGAGGAAGAGCAGCGCGCGCGCCGCCGCTGGCTGTAGACCGTTCCAGCCTCGGCGCGGCTATCGCCCAACCGGCTGAAACTCTCTCCAAATGCCGTTCTTTTTAGGCATTCATGCTTCATGAGGCGCTTGAATATGTCTTGCCGGGTTTTGCCTGAACCGAGACCCGGCTTGACCCGAGACAGCGTCGATGCGAGAGCGGGAGCGTTTTGACAGCTCCTGATCGGATGAAAAAATGGCCGCTCCCGCATTGGACGTTCTTGGCTTTGGCAATGCCATTGTCGATTGCCTCGCCAAGGTCGATGATGATTTTCTCGCAAAACAGGCTCTGAACAAAGGCTCCATGGCGCTCATCGACGAAGCGCGCGCGGCCAGCCTTTACGAAGCCATGGGACAGGTCACGGTCATCTCCGGTGGCTCCGCGGCTAATACGATCATCGGCGCGGCAGGCCTTGGCTGCAAAACAGGTTTTGTCGGCAAGCTCAAGGCCGATTCGCTCGGCAACCAGTTCGCCCACGACATTCGCGCCGCCAAGGTCGTCTTTGAGACACCTTTCGCCGTCGATGGGCCGGCAAGTGCCCTTTGCCTCGTCCTGGTCACACCCGACGGCCAGCGGACGATGAACACTTTTCTCGGCGCCTCCGGCAATCTCACCGAGGCCGATGTCGATCCCGAACTCGTGCAAAGCGCCGCCATCACCTATCTCGAAGGCTATCTTTGGGATCCACCAGCCGCCAAACAAGCCTTTCTCAAAGCCGCGCAGATCGCCGAGGAAGCCGGCCGCAAGGTGGCGCTGACCTTGTCGGACACATTCTGCGTCGACCGTTACCGGCCGGAGTTCATGGCGCTCATCCAGGACGGCGTCGTGCAAATTCTCTTCGCCAATGAATCCGAGCTGCACGCCCTCTATCAGACGAGTGATTTCAACACAGCCATAGCGGCGCTGCGCCAGGAAAAGGTTCTCGGCATCGTGACCCGATCGGAAAAAGGATCGGTTGTCGTCAGTCAGAACGACGTGCTCGCCGTTCCCGCCTTTCCGGTCGAAGAGGTCGTCGATACGACAGGGGCGGGAGATCTTTTCGCCGCTGGCTTTCTCAGCGGTCTCAGCAAGGGGCTCGACCATACGGCCTGTGCGCGTCTCGGCGCTCTCGCAGCCGCGGAAGTCATCCAGCATATTGGCGCACGGCCGCAGACGGACCTAGCCTATCTGGCGCGCCAGAACGGCTTCGAATTTTAAAGACGGGTGCCATCAGTCAATAAAAAAGAGCAGAAATTTCTCTCTGCTCTTTCCTATGTCCCACTGATTGCGCCTTATTGTCAGAGCCAGGCATGCTCCTTGGCCTGACGCGCCTCATAGGTAGAGATCGCGTCCGCCTTCTCCATGGTGAGGCCGATATCGTCCAATCCGTTCAGCAGGCAATGTTTGCGGAAGGGATCGATCTCGAAATGGATCGCGCCGCCATCCGGCCCCTTGATCGTCTGATTTTCAAGATCCACGGTCAAGGTTGCATTGGAGCCGCGCTCGGCGTCGTCGAACAACAGCGCCAATTGCTCCGCCGTCACCTTGATCGGCAAAATGCCGTTCTTGAAGCAATTATTATAGAAAATGTCGGCGAAACTCGTCGAAATCACGCAGCGGATACCGAAATCGAGCAGAGCCCAGGGAGCGTGCTCGCGCGATGAGCCACAGCCGAAATTATCGCCGGCGATCAGGATCGACGCGTTACGATAGGCCGGCTTGTTCAAAACGAATTCGGGATTTTCCGACCCATCTTCCTTGAAGCGCAGATCGGAGAAGAGACCCTCGCCAAGGCCCGTGCGCTTGATGGTCTTGAGATATTGTTTCGGGATGATCATGTCGGTGTCGACATTGGTGATCTTGAGCGGCGCCGCGACACCGGTCAAAGTCGTGAATTTATCCATGACATGTCCTGTGAAAGGAATAGGAACCGCATTGCGCAATCAACAGCGTGGCGGTGAAAGGGACGATCATTGATCGTCTTTGCATGGATCGGCGGCCTGGTCCAGAACCGGTTGCTATGACGAAGCCATAGCCGATGCGCCGATCGATCCCGCGTCCTTAGTCTTCACGCGGGAAACGTCCTGGTTTTCACAAGGGCTTCCAATTGAATTGACGTCGAGGAAAATTACAGAGCCCTTCATCGTCGCAAGAATGCATCCGCAAGGGTATAATCCGGAAACCAATAAATGCCTCGCCTTGAAGGCCGAGTATCGGAGAAAGGCGGGAGTTCCCGCCATCCTCTACGATAAGACGCGCCGGCAAGCGCTCCTGCCCTCTCAGAAAAAGCCAGGAGCTAAACCCCGAGAAAGCCTCAGGGGCGCAGCAGGGTCTTCAGATAGGCGAGCTGGTCACGCCGTTCGATCGCGAGCAGCCGGAAATCATCATCCGGGGCATCAGTGATATCGGTTTCAGCCTGAGCCAGATCCGCGGTGAAACGCGCTTCATCGACTTCACTGACCGGCAACGCGACATCGGCAAGAATGGTCAGCCCCGCTTCTCCAACGTCAGCGAAACCTTCCAGCACATAGAATTGCTGCTTCCCTTTGTTACCCTCTTCTTCGAGGGTGATCAGGCCGGGGCGCAACGTCGTCATGAAGGGAGCCTGTCCGGCAAGTGCCGTGAATTCGCCCATGATGCCAGGCACGACCACGGAAGCAACTTTACCGGAAAAGACCAGCCGCTCGGGCGATACGAGTTCGAAATGGAAAGCGGCCATGCTCTGCTCCCGAAAACCAGTCGATGATCCAAGGCAGGATGGATAATCCTGCATCATTCAGATCGTCAAAAATCTTAGCGCTACCAGACATCATCAATAATGCCCGAAACGGCTTACCGCCCGCCCTATCCACAGGACCGGCGGCCGCCGCGGCTGGCTTCTATTGAAATCAGCCTTACTTCACATCTTCATTCTTGCCGGGCCTTCCTTGCAGAAAGCCCGGCTGAGAAAGATCAGGCGCCGGCGGCGAGTTTCTGAGCCTTTTCGATCGCTTCCTCGATCGAACCGACCATGTAGAACGCGGCTTCCGGAAGATGATCGTATTTGCCTTCGATCAAACCCTTGAAGCCCTTGATCGTATCGGCAAGAGCCACCAACTTGCCGGGCGAGCCGGTGAAGACTTCCGCCACATGGAACGGCTGCGAGAGGAAACGCTCGATGCGGCGGGCGCGGGCAACCGTCAGCTTGTCTTCTTCGGAAAGTTCATCCATGCCAAGAATGGCGATGATGTCCTGCAAGGACTTGTAGCGCTGCAGCGTCTGCTGGACCTGACGCGCGACATTATAATGTTCCTCGCCGACGACCAGCGGGGAAAGATTGCGCGAGGTGGAATCCAGCGGATCCACGGCCGGATAAATGCCCTTTTCAGCGATCGAGCGCGAAAGCACCGTCGTGGCGTCGAGATGGGCGAAGGAAGTCGCAGGCGCCGGGTCGGTCAAGTCGTCGGCCGGCACGTAAATGGCCTGGACGGAGGTAATCGAACCCTTGGTGGTGGTGGTGATACGTTCCTGCAGTGCGCCCATGTCGGTGGCGAGCGTCGGCTGATAACCCACCGCCGAAGGAATACGGCCGAGGAGCGCCGACACTTCCGAACCTGCCTGGGTGAAGCGGAAGATATTGTCGACGAAGAAGAGAACGTCCTGCCCCTTGTCGCGGAAGTCTTCGGCAATGGTGAGGCCGGAGAGAGCGACACGGGCACGAGCGCCCGGAGGCTCGTTCATCTGGCCATAGACCAGCGCGCATTTCGAACCCTTGGCCGAACCGCCATGTTCATGCGGATCGACATTGACCTTGGATTCGATCATTTCGTGGTAGAGGTCATTACCCTCGCGGGTACGCTCGCCGACACCGGCGAAGACCGAATAACCACCGTGCGCCTTGGCGATATTATTGATCAGTTCCATGATGAGCACGGTCTTGCCGACGCCGGCGCCACCGAAAAGGCCGACCTTACCGCCCTTTGAATAGGGAGCCAGAAGATCGACAACCTTGATGCCCGTCACGAGGATCTGAGCTTCCGTGGATTGTTCATCATAGGGCGGCGCGGGCTGATGAATGGCGCGGCGGGCGGTGGTGCCAACCGGACCCAATTCGTCAACCGGCTCGCCGATGACGTTCAGGATGCGGCCGAGGCATTCCTCACCGACGGGCACCATGATCGGCGAACCGGTGTCAGAAACCTTCTGGCCGCGCACGAGACCGTTGGTCACGTCCATGGCAATGCAGCGCACTTCGTTTTCACCAAGATGCTGCGCCACTTCCAACACCAGACGGTTGCCCTGGTTCTCGGTTTCGAGCGCGTTGAGGATTGGCGGCAGATGACCATCGAACTTCACGTCGATGACGGCGCCGATGATCTGGGTAATGTGCCCTGTCGGACGGTTGAGAGCTGCGTCAGCCATGGTTCGACCCTTCAATCCTCGAAAAATCAGAGCGCTTCGGCGCCGGAGATGATCTCGATCAGTTCCTTCGTGATCATCGCCTGACGCGAGCGGTTATATTGCATCGTCTGTTTCTTGATCATTTCGCCGGCGTTGCGCGAGGCACTATCCATCGCGCTCATCCGCGCCCCTTGTTCGGATGCGGCATTTTCGAGCAGGGCCCGCAGGATCTGGATAGAGATGTTGCGCGGCAGAAGCGTTGCGAGAATCTGTTCCTCGCTCGGCTCGTAGTCATAGAGGGAGGGCGGAGCGGCCGGCGCCGTCTCGTCCTTCGCCACCGTCAGCGGAATGAGCTGCTGCGCGGTCGGAATCTGGTGGAGGACCGTGCGGAATTTGGAGAAGAAGATGGTGCAGACGTCGAATTCACCATCTTTGAAGAGATTGAGAATCTTGCGCCCGATCACGTCGGCGTTGACGAAACCAATCGTCTTGACGCTACGAAGATCAATGAGTTCGATGATCTTTTCACCAAACTGGCGCTTGAGAAGGTCATGCCCCTTCTTGCCAACGCAGAGGATCTTGACGTCCTTGCCTTCCGCGAGAAGGCTGTTGGCTGTATCGCGCGCGAGGCGGGCGATGGAGGAATTGAAGGCCCCGCAAAGACCGCGTTCCGCCGTGCAGACGACCAGGAGATGCACCTGGTCACGGCCATTGCCGACGAGAAGTTTCGGCGCATCCTGGCCACCGCCAACAATGTTGGCGAGACTTGCAAGAACCTGGTCCATGCGTTCCGCATAAGGACGCGCAGCCTCGGCCGCAAGCTGGGCACGCCGCAGCTTCGCCGCCGCGACCATCTGCATGGCCTTGGTGATCTTCTGCGTCGCCTTGACGGAAGCGATCCGATTTCGCAGGTCCTTCAACGAGGGCATTGCACTACCGCCTGATCAGAGTCGTATGGAACCCGGGTCATCCTGCAACCCAGGCCGATCGTGCGCCTTTCCGCACCGGATGGCGCGGAATGACACATTGCCAGCGCGCCCGTCTGGAACCGTGAGGATCAGACGGGCAATCGCCTTCACGCGAAATTCTTGCTGTAGCTTTCGACGAGCGACTTCAGCTTCGCGGCGGAATCGTCCGAGAGATCCTTGGAGGAGCGGATAGCTTCCAGAAGATCGGCATGCGTCGAACGCAGCAGAGCAAGAAGCCCGTCCTCATAGGCGCGGATACGATTGACCGGGAGAGCGTCGAGATAGCCGTTGACACCGGCATAAATCACGCAAACCTGCTCTTCGATCTTGAGCGGAGAGAATTGCGGCTGCTTCAGCAATTCGGTCAGGCGAGAACCACGGGCGAGAAGCTTCTGCGTCGTCGCGTCGAGATCGGAGCCGAATTGGGCGAAGGCGGCCAGTTCGCGATATTGAGCAAGCTCACCCTTGATCTTGCCGGCGACCTTCTTCATCGATTTGGTCTGCGCGGCGGAACCGACGCGGGAAACCGAAATACCGACGTTCACCGCAGGACGGATGCCCTGATAGAAAAGATCGGTTTCGAGGAAGATCTGACCGTCGGTGATCGAAATCACATTGGTCGGAATATAGGCGGAGACGTCGTTGGCCTGCGTCTCGATGACCGGCAGAGCGGTGAGCGAACCCGCGCCCTTTTCATCGGACAGCTTGGCAGCGCGCTCGAGCAGACGGGAATGGAGATAGAAGACGTCACCCGGATAGGCTTCACGTCCCGGCGGACGGCGCAGCAGCAGCGACATCTGACGATAGGCAACGGCCTGCTTCGACAGATCATCATAGGTGATGAGCGCATGAAGGCCATTGTCGCGGAAATATTCGCCCATGGCGCAGCCGGTGAAGGGGGCGAGGAATTGCATCGGCGCCGGATCGGATGCAGTGGCCGCGACGACGATCGAATAGGGCAACGCGCCCGATTCTTCCAGAACCTTCACGAATTGCGCGACGGTCGAACGCTTCTGGCCGATCGCGACATAAACGCAATAGAGCTTGGCCTTCTCGTCAGTGCCGAGATTGGCGGCTTTCTGATTGAGCATCGCATCCAGTGCGACAGCGGTCTTGCCGGTCTGGCGGTCGCCGATGATCAATTCACGCTGGCCGCGGCCGATCGGAATCAGCGCATCGATCGCCTTGATGCCAGTCGCCATCGGTTCATGGACGGATTTACGCGGAATGATGCCCGGCGCCTTGATATCGGCGAGCGCAAACTGCTTCGCGTTGATCGGCCCCTTGCCGTCGATGGGGTTGCCAAGAGCGTCGACGACGCGGCCAAGCAATTCCGGACCGACCGGAACACTCACGATTTCGCGCGAACGCTTGACGGTCTGACCTTCGGCAACGGTACGGTCGGAACCGAAAATGACGACGCCGACATTATCGGCTTCGAGGTTGAGAGCCACACCCCGGACGCCCGATTCGAAATCGACCATCTCGCCGGCTTCGACATTGTCGAGGCCATAGACGCGTGCAATACCGTCGCCGACGGACAGAACCTGGCCGACTTCGGTAACTTCGGCTTCGCTTCCGAAGTTGGCGATCTCCTTCTTGAGAATCGCGGAGATTTCAGCGGCGCGGATATCCATCAACCGACCTCTTTCATACGTGTGCGAATCGCGTTCAATTTCGTCTTGAGGGAGCCGTCGATCATGCGCGATCCCAATTGCACGACCAAGCCACCAATGAGTGCCGGATCGACCTTGGCCGTGATCTCGACACTCTTGCCGCCGCTCAACGCGGCAAGCGACCCTTTCAGGGCTTCGATCTGCTCATCCTTGAGGGCAGCGGCGGAGGTCACCGTCGCGCGGACGATGCCATATTCGACATCGCGCAGGTGATTGAAGCCCTCGATCATCTTCGGTGCGCCGAACAGGCGGCGCTTGGAAGCGATCAGCTTGAAGAAATTCGCGGTGAGCCCCTTGATGCCCAAAGACTCAAGCACAGCGGTCAGAACCCTGACCTGTGTCTCAGCGGAAAAGACCGGGCTCTGGATGAATTTCTGCAGATCCTCGCTCTCGCGATAGGCGCTCCTGACCTGCTGCAATTCATCGGCGACCTGATCGATCTGGCCGCTTTCTTTCGCGAGGGAGAACAGCGCATGCGCGTAGCGCCCTGCCATTCCCGAAACGATTGTTTCTTCTACCGCCACTGGCTCATCCCCTCGGGCCGAACCGCCCGGCCCCAAAATTCTTTGGCTGCCAAATTTCCCAGCCGCCAAGCGCTGCAACCAGCCGCAACGCCAGCCGAAGCGCCGATCCCACTATGGACCCTTGAGACCCGTCGCATCGAAACGCCACCGGGCCCGGATCGACAGAGGCAGAGCTAAGCAAAATCTTTACAGATCTGCTCCCGTTCAAAAGTCGTGGCAGCCTCGATTTTACTTAAAAAGTAAGATCGATCGCGGCTTCAGCCGCGCGCAGCCGCTTGGGGGAACACATCATTGTGACGAAGCTCTATCCCCCCTGAGCGACGGTCACGTAACATAAGCCTTTTTCATGCGCAACCCTAAGGCAGCGCAAACTTGGCATTGCAGCGGGGGAAACTGCTCCCTATCTGATCGGGTTTGGCCTATCCTGTTGGAGCTGTTTCGAAATAGCCGGTCTCTCATCCTGCAAAGGTTGAAAGCGCACGACGCGCCGTCAGCGTGGTTTACGCCCGGCGGCCAGCAAGGCGACGCTCCAGAGCGCGCGCAGGGCGATCGCCTCGGCAAGCCTGGGCTCGCGCCGCGCCTGCCCGATCGCCTCACCAAGCAGGGCGATAGCGTCGGCAAGCCTTTCCGCGCTCCATCGGGTGAGCAATTGTTCCGTCGCCGCCGCGCGCCAAGATGAGCCGCCATAACCTGACGGCCCCCGCGCCGCCATTCCTTCATTCTTGTCCAGGCGGCCACGATGCAGGCTCATGGCCTGGCGCAGGGCCATGCCGAGCACCATATTGGCGTCGCCAATCTCCTCGAAAACACGGCGCGCGGTCTTTTCAGCGCCGAGAGCATCGCCGCTAAAGGCCGCATTGACCGCCGTATCGGCGAAAAGGCCCGACGCATCGGTGACAATCGCCTCGACATGGGCGCGCGTGATTTCCCCGTCGCCATGCGCATAGAGCAGCAGTTTCTCGAGTTCACCACGCGTCGTGAGCCGGTCCGCGCCAAGCAGGCCCTGCAATTCCTCGCTGGCTTCACGGGTAATGGAAAGCCTTGCCGCCGCCACTTCGGTCTCGATCAATTGGCCAAGTTCCCGTTGATTATCGGGATAACATTCGATCGCCGCAGCGTTTTTATCGCGCTCGCAGAGCTTGCGCAGAGGCGCATCCTTTTTGAGGGCGCCGGCTTCGATGATGATGGTGCAATCGACCGGAGGCGTCGCCAGCACCGGCTCGACCGCCGGGACGAGGGCCTTTCCCTGTGCGCTGATCAGGATAGCGCGGCGGCCGCCAAAGAGAGCCACCGTATGGGCCTCATCCGCCAAGCGTTGCGGATCGGCGGCGAGATCGTCACCCGCAATCCGCAGGAATTGAAAGGGGTCCTTGGGATCCTCGACCGAACGCGCGAGAATCATTCTGGTCCGTTCGGCCACGAGTCCATTGTCGGTGCCGAAGACCAGATACAGGACCATATGGGAGGGCAGCCGAGCGAGAAATCTTTCGGCTTCATGGGATTTGATCGCTACCATCGATGCGCCTCACCAATCCCTCAACGAACAGGAGGACCGAATCGCCAGGCGATTCGCGGCACCATCCTCCAACGCCTTTGGCGAGGATCGCATGGCGTCCGCAAATCCGCTGCACCACGCGATCCGTCAAATCAACCGGGAACTGCTACTGGAGCAGGATCAGGAAGGCCCGACCGGCCTTGGTGCGCAATTCCGCCTCGGAAAGCGAATTGTCGTGATCAGTGTCGGCCTTTTCGAATCGCTCCTTCACCAGCGCCAGAAACTCGAACTCGCTCAAGGTGCCATCACGGTTGAGATCGGCTCTCGCGAAAGCAGCATCACTCAGGCGAAAGCCAAGTTCCGCGCGATCAAGGACGTCGTCGTCATCCTTGTCGAGATCGTCGAACTGATCCTCGGCGGCATCGCGCGCTTCATCCGCATCGAGAAGCCCATTCTGGTTATTGTCGTTGAGTTCGAGGATCGAGGCGGCGAGGACGGGCTTTTCGAAAGCGGTCAGGGCGCAGGCCAGAAGAAGGATCCGAACAAGGTTTTTTCCAAAGGCATTCTTGCCGAAAGGATTGAGGGTCAAGGAACACTCCCTAGCAATTGGGGGCGGCGCGGGGGCAACCACGCCAAGACAGCGAGACCATCCATCTTCAGGCATGCGAAAAGTAACGGCGGGGATCCGCAACCAACGGAGATGGGTACGACGCGACGGGGATCCGCGCCCAGAGCTGACGCCACGAAGCGGCCTCGCAGCGTGCATCTGCGGGCGAAATGGCGCCTTTTCAAGACACCGAAAGATTCCGGACCTTTGGACGGAGGCGCCCTATTCCCCACGCAAATGCGGCAGACAGATCACTGCGGAACAGAATATTTCCAATATTCCAGTGGGTTACAGATCAAGTAGAGCCCTGCGTCTCGCCGGAGGAAACCATGCCATGAGCCGCCATCGCCTGTTTCACAGCTCCGCGAGAATCGATCAATTCCTTGAGTTCGAAGCCATTTCCGTCCTGGTCCAGGGGACGCCGCGGCAAATGGACCGCGTTCTTCGATCTCACCTCATAAAGCCGCTTCAGAGCTTTCCTTGGGACCCGCCGACTCAGCTCTTGACCGCATCACGAGCGGCGAGCGCGGTTGCGAGGCGCAGGCGGATTTGATCGGCGAGCGTCTTGGCATTGCGGATCTCGGCGTCGCGTGCGGCGCGCAGATTGGAGAAACGCTGGCTGTTGCGGTCGTAGCTCGCGGAAACCGTCGCCGTGCCCTTGACGATCGGCTCACCGCCGCCATAGGGAACCAGCTTGAAATCGGCATTGATGACATTGGTAGCGGCACTCGCGCGCCCGCTCACCGTGTCGATCAGCGCCGTCGTCGCGCTTTCGTGCACGGTCAGCAGCAGACGATATTTCGGCGGGACATGCGAGCCAGTGCCGTTCAGCGCGAAGATCAGTTCATTGCCGAGATAATGGCCAAAACGATCGGAAATCGGATCGACGGCAATCGCCTGCATTTCGCTTTCGACGCTGCTGCCACCGGCGCTCATCGGACCGTAGACCGGCTGCAGGCAGCCCGTGAGCCAGAGGCAGCAAAATGCCGCCTGCAAAGGACGCATCAGGCGCACACGCTGGCTCACGCAGGCGATAACGTGCCGATACCCCACCCGAAACCGGCCGATGCGGCACGGGACGCTTCGAAATGCCTCATGCAACGACATTCACGATCCTCCGCGGGACCACGATGATCTTCTTCACCGGCTTGCCTTCCAGCGCCTTCTGGACGGCTTCGAGCGCTGCCGCCGCCGCCTGAATTTCGGCTTCGCTCGCCTCGCGCGCAATGGTGAGGTCGGCGCGCTTACGGCCATTGACCTGCACCGGCAAAGTCATCTCGTCCTCGACGACGAGAGAAGGATCGGCGTCCGGCCAGGGCATTTGCGCGGCGAGACCGGCAAAACTGGCCGCCGCCCAGCATTCCTCCGCAAGATGCGGCATCATCGGCGCGAACAGGCGGATGAGGATCGAGGCCGCCTCACGGCAGGCGAAGCGGACATCCGCGCCGATCTCCTCCGATTCGATCGCGCCGATCGATGCTGAAAGCTTGTTGGCAAGGTCATGAATGGTGGCGATCGCTGTGTTGAAATGCAACCGTTCGATATCACTCTCGACCTTGATCAGCGCGCCGTGCGAAGCCTTGCGGATGGCCGATGCCGCCGGACCGAAAACCGCCGGTTCGGCAGGTTCCTCGCTCCCAGCCGCCTGCATCAGCTCGCCGACGAGACGCCACAGGCGCTGGACGAATTTGGAAGCCCCCTGCACGCCTTCCTCGGTCCAGATCACGTCGCGCTCCGGCGGCGACCCGGTCAACACGAACCAGCGCGCCGTATCGGCGCCATAGGTCGAGATGATCTCGTCCGGATCGACCGTGTTGCGTTTCGATTTCGACATTTTCTCGATCGGGCCGATCGCGACTTCCTCGCCGCTGTCGAGCAGAAAGGCGCGACGCTCATTGCCCTGCGTCTCGAACCGCAATTGCCCCGGATTCACCCAGGCGCCCGCCTTGTCGCGATAGGTCTCATGCACCACCATGCCCTGGGTGAAGAGCCCGGCGAAAGGCTCTCTCACCTCGCCCATCTGGCCAGTCGCCTGCATCGCGCGGGTGAAGAAACGGGCATAGAGGAGATGCAGGATCGCATGTTCGATCCCGCCGATATATTGATCGACCGGCAGCCAATGAGCGATCGCCTCCGGCGTCGTGGGATCCCCCGCGTTCCACGGATCGGTGAAACGGGTGAAATACCAGGACGAATCGACGAAAGTATCCATCGTATCCGTCTCGCGCCGCGCCGCCTTTCCGCATTGCGGGCAGGCGACATATTTCCAGGTGGGATGCCGGTCGAGCGGATTACCCGGCTCATCGAAGCTCACATCCTTCGGCAGAACGACCGGGAGATCGGCGCGCGGCACCGGCACGATGCCGCAATCCTCACAATGGATGATCGGGATCGGACAGCCCCAATAGCGCTGGCGCGAAATGCCCCAGTCGCGCAGGCGGAAATTGATCTTGCGCTGCGCCTGCGGCGCATTGCCGAGCGTCTGCTCCTCCAGCCTTTTCGCCACTGCCTCCTTCGCCGCCGGAATCGTCATGCCGTCGAGAAAACGGGAATGGATGAGGGTGCCGTCGCCGTCATAAGCCTTGTCGGTGATGACGAAAGTCGCCGGATCCTGATCCGGCGGGCAGACCACCGGCTGGTTGCCGAGCCCATAGGCATTGGCGAAATCGAGGTCGCGCTGGTCATGCGCCGGGCAGCCGAAAATCGCGCCGGTGCCGTAATCCATCAGCACGAAATTGGCGACATAGACCGGCAACAGCCAATTTTCATCGAAGGGATGGTGAACCCTGAGCCCCGTGTCGTAGCCCTTTTTCTCGGCCGTCTCGAGAACCGCCACGGAGGTGCCCATGCGCCGACATTCGGCGATGAAATCGGCGAGTTCTGGATTGTTTTCAGCGCAGGCGGCGGCGAGCGGATGATCGGCGGCAATGGCGATGAATTTCGCGCCAAACAGAGTGTCCGGCCGCGTCGTATAGACTTCGACCTCCGATACAGCATCGGATACGCTATCGGATTCTTGGGACGTTTGCACCGGTGCCAAAGCGAAACGCACCAGAAGCCCTTCCGACCTTCCGATCCAGTTCGCCTGCATCAGGCGCACTTTCTCCGGCCAGCGGGTAAGCGTATCGAGCCCCGAGAGCAAATCATCGGCAAAAGCGCCGATCTTCAGGAACCATTGCGTCAGTTCCCGTTGCTCGACGAGAGCGCCCGAGCGCCAGCCGCGCCCATCGATCACCTGCTCATTGGCGAGCACCGTGCAATCGACCGGATCCCAATTCACCTTGGACTGTTTGCGATAGGCGAAGCCATGATCGAGAAGATCGAGAAACAGCCGTTGTTCATGCCTATAATAAGCGACGTCGCAGGTGGCGATCTCGCGCGACCAGTCGAGCGACAGACCCATGCTCTTCAGCTGCGCCCGCATGGTCGCAATATTGGCATAGGTCCATTCGGCGGGATGGCTCTTGTTCTGCATCGCGGCATTTTCCGCCGGCATGCCGAAAGCATCCCAGCCCATCGGATGCAGAACGCCGAAACCCTTCGCCCTTTTGTATCTGGCGATCACATCGCCCATGGTATAATTGCGGACATGGCCCATATGGATGCGCCCCGACGGATAGGGGAACATTTCAAGCACATAATATTTGGGGCGCGAATCGCCGTTGCCGGTCTGAAACAGAGCCGCGTCTTCCCAAATCTTCTGCCATTTGGGTTCCGCTTCGCGGGCGTTGTAGCGCTCCTGGTCCATGCTGAGAGTCAATCTGTTGAAAATGAAACTGCCTTTGGGGGTAAACAGCATTATTGGCAGGGCCGGTCAAGGATCGCGCCGCCATCACGGCTGGAGGCTCTAGGCCATGATCGTTCCCGCGGAGCCGGAAAGCCTCGCAAGGCTCGCCGAAATCCATGCAACCATTGATCGCGCGGCGCGCGATGCGGGGCGTGATCCCGCTTCCGTCAAACTCGTCTGCGTCTCAAAAACCTTTCCCGCCGAGGCCATCACACCGATTCTCGCGGCTGGCGAACGCCTCTTCGGCGAAAACCGGGTGCAGGAGGCGATGGAGAAATGGCCGGCTCTCCGTGCCGCCTATCCCGGAGTCGAATTGCATCTGATCGGCCCGCTGCAATCCAACAAGGCGCGGGAGGCCGTCGGCTTCTTCGATTGTATCGAGACGGTCGACCGCGAGAAGATCGCCCGCGCCATCGCCGAGGAAATTCAAAAAAGCGGACGCCATCCCCGTCTTTATATACAGGTGAACACTGGCGCGGAGCCGCAAAAGGCCGGTGTCTTGCCGCAGGAAGCGGACCGTTTCATCACCCAGTGCCGGAAAGATTATGGCCTTACGATTTCCGGCCTGATGTGCATTCCCCCGGTCGACGATCAGGCCTCGCCGCATTTCGCACTTCTGAACAAACTTGCCGAACGCAACGGGCTGGCTGATCTTTCCATGGGAATGAGCGCCGATTACGAACTGGCTATCCAGCTCGGCGCGACTCATGTGCGCATCGGCAGCGCCCTGTTCGGCCATCGCTGAAACAGGCCAGCCGGATCAGCCAATCCGCAACCGGCAATGCGGGGCAAGCAGCGGCAGCAATTTACGCAAGACCGGCAAAGGCAGCGCGACACATCCTTCAGTCGGAGCAAATTGCCCTGGACGCGCAGGATCCGGACGCGCGCAATGGAGAAAGATCGCGCTGCCGCGACCGCGCATGCGCGGGTTTTGGTTGTGATCGAGCTGGAATACGATGTCGTAGAGAGAATCCTTGCGCCACATCACCTCGTGGCGTGGACCGCCTGCGAGCGGGCCGACGGAGAACTCCGCCAACGAAAGGATCATGGGGCGATTGTAGAGAAAGCTATCTGCGTCATCGCACCAGCCCATTTCCCGCCGTAATGGCCGCAGCGCCAGCCTGCAAGCTGGCCGACGCAAACGGTCGGAACGAAAAAAGCCCCCGAGCAGAGAAAAATCCCCTCGCGGCGAGGCATGATCGCCTTCGCGCTTATCCGTCACGACGCCAGCGCGGCCAAGGGCACAGGGCAGAACCAGAAATCCTGCATGCAGCCGTCCCTTCCACCGGTCGCCACCCGGCACCGGCCTCGCCACAATCCGGGACAAGGCTGAGATAGGTCTCTTTTTCGGCATGAATGACCGCCGCAAAGGTTTGGATGAGAGATCAAGCACGGCTTTACCCATTCCATAACAACGGGCAGGAAATCGTGGAGGAAACATGAGGCCTTTTGGGCTTGTGACAGGGGTTTATCCATTATCGCTCGAATGCCGAGCGAAACCCTGGCGAAAAGGCAGACATCTTCTTAATTTTTAGCGTGCGGCGGGTCTACATCTGGCAGAGGACACGCAGGTTTGAAAATTGGCTTCGTTCCAGAGCAGATCATGGTCTGGACAGATTTCCCGGGCAACGACTAAACCCAATCGCCTAACTTCAGCGCCTATCGCTCATCAGGATTTGCCATCATTTTCGTTTCCTCCTCATCGAATCGGCTGGAAATTTTCTTCCACCACATCTGATCAATGGTATTTTCGACAAGATTGGGACGAAAAGCGCAGATTTTGCGGCTGCTTTCCTCCGAGGGAAAGCGCCGGCTGGCACGATGGGGCCAGCGCTCACCCCCCAGGCGCAAGGCGGCATTCCGCATCGGCGCTGCTTTTAAGAAAGAGAAGGATCAGAAAGATGCCTAAGGAAGCGGTTCAACGAGATGGCCGCCTGTTCCCGGGCATCGTTTGATCGGCCGCGCTCATGAACGACCATCTAATTACCTGTAAATACACAAAATTTCCAGAAATTCTAATCCACTTTCCGACAGGACGCAGCCAAGCCTGGGATGGATTCGAACGGCACCCACTTAAAAAATGAATGAATTTTCAAGCTTTTCAAAGTTTCTGACGATTCCCGCGAAGCGGAAAAGGCTCCGATTGTTTTAGCGGACCTTTCCGGCTCCATCCGAAACACTTCAGCCGGCTCTCGAACCCTTCGGCTCACGCCCGATCCTCCTGAGCGCCCGAACCAAGAACACTCTCGTCAAGGACTTTCTTCATGTCGCAGGTTCTCAAGATCCTCATCGTCGATGATGACAACGATCTTCGCGCAGCGCTCGCCGAACAATTCGCTCTTCACCCGGAATTTGCCATTCTGGAAGCCGCGAGCGCGCAGCAGGCCCTGACGCTCATTCAGCATGAAACACCGGACGTCGTGCTCATGGATGTCGGCCTGCCCGACAAGGACGGACGCGACGCCGTCAAGGAGATGCGGCAGGAAGGCTTCAAAAATCCCATCATCATGCTCACCGGCCATGATTCGGAGGGCGATACGGTCCAGGGTCTCGATGCCGGGGCCAATGATTACGTCACCAAGCCGTTCCGCTTTGCCGTCCTGCTCGCCCGCATCCGCGCGCATCTGCGCCAGCATGAAAGCAGCGACGAAGCGATGTTCCGCATCGGTCATTATACATTCCAGCCGGGCGCCAAACATCTCATCAACGACAAAGGCACCAAGCTGCGCCTGACCGAGAAGGAAACCGCCATCCTTCGCTTCCTCTATCGGGCCGGCCAGAATGTCGTCACACGCGACGTGCTTCTGCGTGAAGTCTGGGGCTACAATGCCAATGTCACGACGCATACGCTGGAAACGCATATCTACCGGCTACGCCAGAAGATCGAGGAAGACCCCACCAAAGCCCAATTGCTGATTACAGAAACCGGCGGATACAAACTCGTGCCTTAACCACCCTTGCCTGTAATCTGTAACCTCCGTCTCCGGCGGTAATCATTCCAGCCGATTGCGGCAAGCAATCAGCCCTGCAATCGTCGGCGCCGTCCCGGGTCTTGTCCTAAGTTTGGTCGAACTTGCGTGAGACTGATGCGGGCGTTGCGTGAGGCTTACGGCACGCGGCGGGAGCGGCCTTCGGCGGCGATTCAGCGCTTGCTGGAAGGAAGGAAAACGCAGACAATCACTCCATCGCACGAAACACGAACATCCACCTCGGCCGTGTTTCCAGCACGCAGGGGAGTGACACAAGCGATGGAATTTGCCAACGAGATCGATGATCTCGCCAATGTCCCGGTTTTTTCCGGATTCGATTACACGCGTCTACGCAGGCTTGCAAAATGCACCGAGTCACGTCTGTTTCTGCCACGTGACCTTCTGTTTCGTGAAGGCGACGCCTCACATGGCAGCTATCTCATCAGAACCGGTTCCCTGAATCTTATCCGCAAGTCAGCCGATGACATTCCAACCTGTGTCGGACCTGGTACAATCGTCGGCATCAAAGCCCTATTCCTGCCGATTTACCGGCCAGCGACCGCCATCGCCAACGAGATGACGAGCGCTCTGTTCATTTCCCGTCTGTCGTTCCAGGAATTCCTGAAGGAGGATCCAGGCGCCGCCACCTTTCTGCAGGATATGTTCGTTGAAGCCTTGCATGAAATGACACGCGAATTCAAACTGACACGGATCAATAGCGCCGCCTGAGGACTGTCCGCATTCGTCGCCATTTTTCCTGCGAGAGCCTAACGACTTCACCGCCGAAATCGCGACGGAAATATGATGACCGAGCGTAAAAGGCGAGGGATTGGGGGCCATTATCAAGCCGCTCCATCAAGGCGGGATATCGTAACAAGGCCGCCGAACTCTTGTTTGTTTATCCTTGCACTGACACGTAACGCACAACGCTGCCCCCGGGCAATGAAAAACTCCCTTTGCTCCCGCTTATCTCCTTCTATGAGTGGAAAATAATCTCAGACGCCTCAACCATGCCGAGGGAGGATGCCGGGGAAACGGCAAAAGGGAATTGATACAAAGCGAACGATAAGAGGAGGATGGGGCATCCAATCACGCGCATTGAACAACCGCTCATGTCATGCGCAAATTTGTAAGAGTGCCCTCTGACGCTCCCAATGCAACACTCCCGACACCAATGCATGGCGCTCAGCCAAAGCCCCTCCCCCACAAAGGGGAAGCCTCCGAAAGAAAATTCCAAAGGGGCGCATCAAACCGAGACGGAATGCATCAGAGACTGATACAATTCATTCTCCCTTACTTGGCAAATGGCTAGAGCATTTTTCGGGGATGCCGGATCGTTTTACAGCACCATGATATTGAAAATACTGTAATTTTTAGCGGAGCGTTTCCGGATAGATCCGAAACGTTCTAAATCTTTCAGACATACGACAACCATTCACCCATTTTAAGCCAAAGATAATTCACGCAACTTTCATGGGAATCCGAGAATCTGACACGAACGCCGAGCAGGCCTCGCCAGATCATGATGACCGCAGCATGATCATTGAGACCTGGTATATCTGAATTCCGGGTTCCGTTCTTGCCGATCGCTCCCTTCCGATGATTTGCAAGAGTGTATCACCTCATTCTCTCGGAATGATGGTATATGAGACAAGATCTCAGAGCGACGATCGGGAGACGCGTCGATTCTTGGTTCCGCCGTAGCCCTTATTTTAGGCCCAGCTTTTAAGGAGTTCACCTGATGTCCGCCCTGAACCCGGTCATGAACCCTGTCGCCCGGTTGCCGCGCCGCGCCAAAGCGATCACGGCTTTTTCCGGCTCGCCGGAGGGCAAATCGGGATCTTTAAAAAAACATTCGCTTCATGGAGCGGCAATACTCGGTGGACTGGCGGCTCTCGTCGGTCTCATGTTCGGCGCCGCCCCGGCGGAGGCCGCCACATGCCGCGATCCGCGCGGCTTCGACGCCTTTATGGAAGACATGCGACACACGGCCTCGGCTGAGGGTATTTCCGCAGCAGCCATATCTAGCGCGCTCGATAATGTCGCTTATGACCCGAAAATCGTGTCCAAGGATCATGGACAGCACGTTTTCAAGCAGAGTTTCGAGCAATTCTCCAGCCGGATGGTGAACAGCTACCGCCTGCGCAAGGGCGCGACCCTCATCAAACAATATGCCGGCACCTTCAACCGGATCGAGGAACAATTCGGTGTGCCGGCGCCGATCATCGTCGCGATCTGGGGACTCGAGACCGATTTCGGCGCCGTCAACGGCAATACGCCAACCTTTCGCGCTCTGGCCACGCTCGCGTTCGATTGCCGCCGGTCGCCCATGTTTCAGGAGGAGCTTCTCTACGGATTGCGCGTCGTCCAGCGCGGCGATCTTCCAGCCTCGGCAATGCATGGTGCCTGGGCCGGAGAAATTGGTCAGACCCAGTTCATGCCATCTTCCTATTTTAAATATGCCGTCGATTTCAACGGCAATGGCCGACGCGATCTGATTCATGACGTCCCGGATGTTCTCGCCTCAACCGCCAATTTCCTCGCCCAGCATGGCTGGAAACGCGGCGCGGGCTGGGCGCCGGGTGAACCGAATTTTCCGGTCATCAAGGAATGGAACAAAGCCGATGTCTATTCGCGGACAATCGCCTATTTCGCGACTCGCCTCGACCAAAGTCATTGAAGCGGATTGATATCCTCATATTCCATCGACACCGCTTCCTTGTCTGCGCTTTCTCGCCAAAAGGTGCCTCCTTTTGGTGGAAAACGGAGCGCCATTATCCGGATTCCACCGCACCGATGACCGATTACAGGAGTTCGTCAATGCCTCTTCCCACTGCCTCCGATCTCAAGGAAGCCGCGGATTTCGCGCTCAAGGGAAAGCTCAAGACGGCTTTTGGCATCATCGGCAAGGCTTTGCTCAGCGCCTCCCCATCCTCCCCTTTCGAAGGATCAGAGCCCGAGCAGGCCGAGCCGCAGGGAATAAACGAGCTGAAGCGAGAATCCACGGAGATACGCACGAAAGTGGTCTCTCCTGTTACAGCGGCATCAGCACCGGAGATGGCCGCCCTGCGGAAGCCGCCGGAAGCACGGGTTTCCTCCGCCCCCGTCCCACCCACATCCGTTGAAACGCCAGCCCCGAGCCGGACGCCATCAGCCATCGGCAACCCCACAATACCATCGCCGATGGCCCGGGATTTGCCACGCCCCAATGCGGCCATAGCCGCCACACATAGAGAGCCAAAGGAACATCCGACGCACGATTTTTCAACGCGGCCAGCACATATCCCCGTCCACAAGCACGGGCTGTTCGAGGCCCATACATTCGCCAATGTCGCGGGAAGCCGCACATACAAACTTTACATCCCCAGCCATTACAGCGGCAAGGCGGTGCCGCTCGTCATTATGCTGCATGGATGCTCGCAATCACCGGATGATTTCGCAACCGGTACGCATATGAACGAGGTGGCGGAAGAGCAGAGCTTCCTCGTCGCCTATCCAGCGCAGCCGCAATCGGCCAACATCACCAAATGCTGGAACTGGTTCAACCACGGCAACCAGTTGCGTGACCATGGCGAGGCATCGCTGATTGCCGGTATCACCCGGCAGATCATGGAAACACATGTGATCGATGCCACACGCGTCTACGTCGCCGGGCTTTCCGCCGGCGGCGCAGCGGCTGCCATCATGGGGCGTGTCTATCCCGATCTTTATGCCGCCATCGGCGTCCATTCGGGCCTCGCCTGCGGCGCGGCCCGCGACATGGTTTCCGCCCTTACCGCCATGCGGCAGGGCGGTCATCCGACGCATGACGAAGGCACGGATCGCGCGGGCGGCATCATCGCCATGCCGACCATCGTGTTTCACGGCGATGCGGATACAACCGTCCATCCCATCAATGGAACTTATGTCATCGCACAGGCCAAGGCGCATGCCAATCTGGCGAAGAAAGTCCACGAAGCCAAAACGGCAAGCGGCCTCGCCTATACTCATATTGTCGAGACGGACAAAATAGGACAGCCTATGCTGGAACAATGGATCCTGCACGGTGCTGGCCATGCGTGGTCAGGCGGTTCCGGTGGTTCCTTTACCGAGCCGCGCGGTCCCGACGCCAGCCGGGAAATGATCCGCTTCTTCCTCCACCACCGGCTCGCCCGGGCGGAAGCAGCCTGACAAGCAAATCGGTAAGGCAGGATCTTCCTTCTGCGATGCTTGATAAGACCCCAATTATAGCCTGCTATTTCCGGCTTCCTGGAGCTTGCCCGACAACGGTCAAAACCTGAAATAGAAAGGCCGCGCTGGCCTCATCAGATGCCAGCGCGGCCTTGGTTCTCTGACGCTAGAGCGTTTCAGATATATCCGGAAACGCTCCGCGAAAGAAAATTAGAGTATTTTCAAAATGATGGAATCGCGTCGCGATTCAACATTATCGGAAAATGCTCTAGGGGACGGGTTCCGGCTACGGGTTCCCCCTGCCGACACCGCGTTTCTCCATATTCTCCTTTAACAATTGCTGGACCTTTGGCAGCATGTTGTAGACTGGCGGATTATTGCTAAGAAAACCGATCTTGAACTGAGGCGGATATTTAACCAGTTCCTGCATATAATCCGCGCCGGCTTGCATGACGGGCATCATCATGGGGATGTGACGAATGCCGATGCTCACGTCTTCCTGAGGGTTGGTGTAAAGGTTGAAGAGAATTGCACCGCCCGTATCCGTGAAGAGCGACCCGCTAAATCCGCCGATGTCACCTTTTTGAACGATGGCATTCTGTATTTCGCCCGTCCAAATATATTTGAACTCATCCACGCGTATGCCAGCGAAATATTGATTCAACGTATAGGGACGGCTGCGGCGCGCCGAAAGACCCTCGTCGGCAACCAGGAAGGAGGCTTGATCGACACCGTCAATATAGGTCGTCTTGGGGAATTCATCGGCAAGCTTGGCGCCGGGAATACCCGCGATATCAGCCACTGTCGGCAAGATATCGGCAAAGTCGAACAGGCCATCGGAACGACGCGGCTTGATCATGCCTTTCCAATAAACGAAGGTCGACGAACGCACACCCCCTTCCCAATCCGAGCCTTTGCAGCCGCGGAACGGCGTGCGCCCATGGGGAGGAACTTCGCATTCAGGACCATTGTCGCCGCCAAGGAAGAGAATCAGCGTATTGTCGAGTTCGCCAATTTCCTGCAGCTTGTCGACGATCTTGCCGAAGACGTCATCCATCTCCACCATACAGTCGCTGAACACGGTCCGGGCCATCGACTTTCCGGCATATTTATCCGGTGGATAATTGTCGAAATGGCATCCACGCGTGGCGTGATAGAGATAGAAAGGCTTTTTGCTGTCCTTCATCTTGTCGAGGAAGCCGAGGCTCACAGAGAGCCAATGCTGGTCAAGATCCTTGATATAATCAAGGTCGATCAGTTTGCCGGGCTCACATTTGGTCTTGTCGGCGGCCGTGCAATGGACCTCGCTGTGCTCGAAGTCTTCCTTCTCCATCATTTTGAAGCGTGATGGTGATAATGCGACCTCGGGATTGAAATAGATATCGCGCCATTCCGTATACATATCCGACACGCCGAGGAAGCCGACATAATCATCATAACCCACATTCTGGGGCAATGAGCCTTGATTTTCGCCCATATGCCATTTGCCGACCCCCATAGTGACGTAGCCCTGCTTCTTGAGCAGCGCAGGCAGGGTGATTGCTCCATCAAGACCACCAGATTCACCATACATCGTCGGACGCAGAATGCCGTGGTGAAGCGGGTTCTGTCCGGTGTGAATGGTGGCCCGCGTGGGGGAACAGGATGGCGTCGAGTAGGATGACGTCAGAAGCAGCCCTTCATTGGCCAGCTTGTCCATATTCGGCGTCGCATTGCCAAACGCGACCCCGCCACCATTGAAACCCGGATCCATCCAGCCGGTATCGTCCATCAGGAAAATAAAAATATTGGGCTTCTTGCCAATCTTCTGTTGCAGGGCAGCGAGCTTGCCTCTTGCGGCGCTATCCTGATCCGGATGCTCCATGACCGGATACATATTGTCCGCCGGTTTGACATCCTTCAGATGAATATATTGCCCGGGATGATCGAAACCGGGGGCCGTCGTCGGCCCCGTAGCCGCACCCCGAATGTTTTGAGCCAAGGCGGCGCCTGGAATCGCAAGAAGCGCCAGAATACCCGTCGTTAGCAAGAAATGAGAGTGTGCCCGTGGTTTCGTCGCGTGAACCGCGGCCTTATCAGCAAAAATAGATTTCCGTATGTTTAACATCCTCATAACTCCGTTAAAGTATCAGGTGTTAACGCACAAAACTACAAATGTATCCCTCACACTCAGAACCATTACTGACCACACCCGAGGCATACTCCTGCTCGATGCGAGAGACTCTCAAGACACAAAACAACATTAGTCGTATGAACGAATCCACCGCCCATACGACAAAGCATAGTTGAAACATGACATTAACCGACATTCAGAAAGTCGGCACTCCCATAAAGAGGGATGTCGAGACATCCCTCGATCACGCAATCTGTAAACCTCTTTCGCGAGTCCTTACGCTCAATCTCACCAATGGGCGAGGATAGCGAGGAGGAGCAGAGCGACGATATTGGTGATCTTGATCGCCGGATTGATGGCGGGACCCGCGGTATCCTTATAGGGGTCGCCTACCGTGTCGCCAGTTACCGAAGCCTTGTGTGCGTCGCTGCCCTTGTAATGGGTGACGCCGTCCTTATCGAGAAAACCATCCTCGAAACTTTTCTTCGCATTGTCCCAGGCGCCACCACCCGATGTCATCGAGATTGCGACGAACAGGCCATTGACGATGACGCCGAGCAGGAGGGCACCGAGCGCGGCGAAGGCCGAGGCCTTGGACCCAGAGACGGCGAGGACCACGAAATAGACCACGACCGGCGCCAGCACCGGCAGCAGCGAGGGCACGACCATTTCGCGGATCGCCGCCTTCGTCAGCATATCGACCGCGCGGCCATAATCGGGCCGTTCCGTGCCTTCCATAATGCCAGCCTTTTCACGGAACTGGCGGCGCACTTCCTCAACCACCGAGCCCGCCGCGCGGCCGACCGCCGTCATGGCGATGCCGCCGAAGAGATAGGGCACGAGGCCGCCGAGGATGAGACCGGCGACCACATAGGGGTTCGACAGGTCAAAAGAGACCGTGCCGACATTGCGGAAATAGGGAAAAGCATCGCCATGCGCAGCGAAATAGCGCAGATCGTAACTATAGGCGGCGAAGAGTACCAGGGCGCCGAGCCCCGCCGAACCAATCGCATAACCTTTGGTAACAGCCTTGGTGGTATTGCCGACCGCATCGAGCGCATCGGTCGCCCGACGCACTTCCTTCGGCAGGCCGGCCATTTCGGCAATGCCGCCGGCATTGTCAGTGACCGGCCCGAAAGCATCCAGCGCGACGATCATGCCGGCAAGCCCCAACATGGTGGTCACGGCAATCGCCGTGCCGTAAAGGCCCGCGAGCTGATAGGTAGCGATGATGCCGGCGGCGATCACCAAGGCCGGCAAGGCGGTCGATTCGAGCGAGACGGCAAGACCCTGGATCACATTGGTGCCATGTCCCGTGACGGAAGCCTGGGCGATCGACACGACCGGCCGCTTGCCGGTGCCTGTGTAATATTCAGTAATGACCACCAAAGCGCCGGTGACGGCAAGGCCAATGAGTCCGCAGAAGAACAGGTGGAGCCCGGTAAGCTCCCGGCCCTGAACTGTGCCGATGCCCCCGAAACCGATGGTAAGCCAGGTCGCGATGGCAAGCCCGGGAATGGTGAAGAGGCCGGTGGCGATAAGGCCCTTATAGAGCGCCGTCATGACCGCCTCATCAAGCCCGAGCTTGACGAAACGGGTGCCGAGCAACGAGGTGACGATGCAGATCGCGCAGATTGCCAAAGGATAAAGCATGGCGCTCGAAAGCACCGCTGTGCCGCCGAAAAAGATCGATCCGAGCACCATGGTCGCGACGACGGTCACGACATAGGTCTCAAAAAGATCAGCCGCCATGCCAGCGCAATCGCCGACATTGTCGCCGACATTATCGGCAATGGTCGCGGGATTGCGCGGATCATCCTCCGGAATGCCGACCTCGACCTTGCCGACGAGATCGGCGCCGACATCGGCCCCCTTGGTGAAAATGCCGCCGCCAAGGCGCGCGAAGATCGAGATCAGCGACGCTCCGAAACCCAGCGCCACCAAAGCATCGATCACCTCACGGCTGTCCCGCGCATGGCCGAGCGGACCGGTCAGCACATAATAGACGCTGGTGACACCGAGCAGAGCGAGGCCCGCCACCAGCATGCCGGTCACCGCTCCCGCCTTGAACGAGAGGTCGAGCCCCTCTCCAAGCGATTCGGACGCCGCATGGGCGGTGCGGACATTGGCCCGCACCGAGACATTCATGCCGATGAAACCGGCCGCCCCGGAAAGGATCGCGCCGACGAGAAAACCGACAGCGACCGGAACCGAGAGCAGCAAGGCAAGCGCGATGAAGATGACGAGGCCGACGAGGGCAATCGCCGTATATTGGCGCTTGAGATAGGCGTTTGCGCCTTCAGCGATCGCCGCCGCGATCTCCTGCATGCGCAGGCTGCCCGCCGGCTGCTCAAGCAACTGCCGGGAGGTTGAGACACCATAGGCGACGGACAAAAGTCCGCCGAGCATGATCAGCCATAAGGGATTCATTTGCTTCCCGCCTCCCGTCTGTCCGGCATCCGAGACAATCGCGAGACAATCACGCGAGAATCAGATGTCCGCCTATAGGTTTGGACCGAGCTTACCGAATCCCCGGTTTGCCGCAATTGCGACTTTTTTCCTCCATTTTGTCGAAATGTCCGGAGGACAGCCGCCCCACCAGCTCAAAAATGTTGGAACGAACCCTTCGGGAAGGTACGGACCATCCCATCGGCGGAGAAAAAACGCGGCAAGCCCTGCCCCGTCTCCACAATACCGATTGCTGTGACATTCACCTTACAATCTGGCACTTGATGATCGCGCGCGGCCCGCTCGAAATCGGCGCATTGCTCCGGTGCGACGGCGCAGAGAATTTCATAATCGTCTCCGCCCGTCACAATTGTGTCGATCCGTTCCGGGGCGAGCGACAAAACCGCGCGCGCCGCCTCGGAGAGCGGGATTGCGGCAAGATCGACCCGAGCAGTGGTGGAACCAGAAGCACCGGGCACGCCCGTCTGCAGAAATTTGGCGAGATCGCCGGCAAGACCGTCGGAAATATCCATGGCCGCGCGCGCATGAGCGCGCAGCACCGGTGCGAGGCCGCAACGGGGTTCAGGTACGAGATAACGCCGCAACAGGGACGTGCACTTTTCAGCGGGGAGCGCATCGGTCCAGGCCAGATCCTCGGCCCGGTGCAGCCGCAGCAACAGGCCCAATGCCGCATCGCCGATTGTCCCGGTCACATAAAGCCTGTCGCCTGGCCTGGCGCCGTGGCGGCGCACCATGGCCCCTGAGGGAACCCGCCCAAGTGCGGTGAGGCTGAGCGTGAGCGGTCCCGGCGTGCGCACCGTATCACCGCCAAGCAGGGGGAAATGAAACTGGGTGGCATCATCGCCCAAACCGCGCGCGAAATCCCCGAGCCAATCGCTCGTCCAACCCTCCGGCAGAGCGAGGCCAAGGAGAAAACCGCAGGGCTCGGCACCTTTGGCGGCGAGATCGGAGAGATTCACGCGCATCAGCTTGCGGGCAATAGTCTGCGGTGCATCATCGGGAAAGAAATGGACGCCGGCAACCAGCATATCCTTGGTCAGGACGAGATCATATCCCGGCTGCGGCGTGAGGAAAGCCGCATCATCGCCAAGGCCGAGCGCGCCTTCCCCTGCAAGCGGGGAGAAATAGGTCGCAATCAACGCATCTTCGGAAAGGCGCATAATCTTTTACCGGATCTCACGGATCGCGGCCTTCCATATCAATGGGATCGACGAGCAGCGGCTTGAAAGCCGGCTCAGCGGGGCGAGATCCCTGAAGCGGGCAAACCCTACCCATCATGCCATCGTGCCCGGATCGAACGACATACGCGCCCGCTCCTCAGACATTATTCAGCGCGTTGCAAGCCCCGACTTCCGGCAGGTGGCGTCTTCAGACGAGATCAGCCACATTGTCGGCCACAAACACGCCGATGCAGAAAGAAGGAGGCGATTCGTGCCGTTGAAACGATCTTTGAGGTCCGGTCTTCTGTTTTCGGGCCTTGCCTTGCTCATGAGCTTCAGCGGTTCGGTGGCCACATTCGCCGCCACCTCCGACAATCCGGCTCTCACGCATCATGGCGCCATGCGTCCGCACGGCCATACGACCCACCACAGCAAGCACCATCAACGCAGCCATTCGTCACACCGGGCGCTCAAACATCACGGGGCGGTACGGCCGCAAGGGCATCATCATCCCGCCCATTGAAGCAAAACGGATAATTACAAGCGCGTCTCGAAAAATTCCTCAGCGCGATATTGCCGCGCTGTTTCATCGAGGACGGCATTGATCATGCCGGATTCCTCCCGGCCAAAGAAAGCGCCGGCGACATCGACATATTCCTTGATGCACACGCGCGCCGGAATGTCTCGCCGCTTCTTCAGCTCATAGGCACCGGCGCGCAAAATGGCGCGCACGACCGGATCGACGCGCCGCAGCGGCCAGCCGTCGGCGAGCGTCTTGTCGAGCTGGCGGTCGATCGTTTCCTGATCCTTCAGCACGCCGCGCAGGATATCGCGAAAGAATTCGACCTCCGCCTCCTTGTAGCGGGCACCCTCGATTTCATTGCCGATCCAGAAGGATTCGAATTCCGCAAAGATCTCGTTCAGTCCCTTGCCGGTCATTTCCATCTGATAAAGCGCCTGCACGGCGGCAAGACGCGCGGCCGAACGTTGTTCGCCATTGGCCATCAGCGCGCTCCCGAAGTCAGAACCGGACGCTGCGTCGGTAAAGCGACCTGCTCGGCAAGCTTACCAAATTGCTGGGAGAACCGGTAGAGCGCCAGGGCGGCGCGGGCGGCATCGCCGCCCTTGTCTCCATGATCGACCGATGCGCGTTCGATCGCCTGCGCTTCATTCTCGACGGTCAGAATGCCGTTGCCGAAAGGAAGCTTGTGGTCCACCGCAATCTGCGTCAGGGCGCGGGCACTCTCATTGGCGACGATTTCGAAATGATAGGTTTCGCCGCGAATGATGCAGCCGAGCGCGACGGCACCCTGATAGAAGCCCGGCGCGGATTCAAGCGCGATCGACAAAGCGATGGGAATTTCGAGCGCGCCGGGGACGCTGACGACATCGAAATGTGCCTGCGCCCGTGTCAGAGCGGATTCAGCGCCGGCGCGCAGATGCGCGGCTATATGATCGTAATAGGGCGCCTCGATGATCAGAAAACGGGCGTTCGCGACGCTGATCAGCGCATCATCCAATTGCGTAAGGGCTCGCCGCGGCTCGGCCATCGTCGCACCTGCTTCCTGAAAAATCGAGATGGGAAGAGATCGGCGGCGGAAAATGCCCCGGGCCCGATCGCAGAATCGAGTAACAAGCCGGAAACGCAGAGGCAAGAATAATCGGATACACGAATGGCATACCGGTTCCGTCACGCATCAATGCGTGCCGGCAGATATTGCCCGGTGGCATGAGGAGCGGCCTCCTGAATATTAACCGAATCTTGAGCCAACCGGAGCAATTTCAGGCGCCAGCTCTTTCAGGTGCCCCATGCCCGTCGCTCTCCTCAGTCACGCACGCCTCGGCCGCAATGCATCCTTTCCCCTCGCCGTTCTGGCTTTCGGCACGCTCGCCCTGGCCCTCGGCACGGCGCTCCGCACCAAGGCGGTGGCGACGCCCGGCACCTTCATCGTCGTTCCGTCCGATGACGGCTATGGAATGGATCATTGCCTTGCCAACGGGTCTGCCTGCGGCGCGATCGTCGCTCAAGCCTGGTGCAGAAGCAACGGCCATCAAAATGTGCGCAGCTTCGGCCGCGCCGGGGATCAGATCGAAGGCTTCGCCGAACGTCCCGAAGCGGCAAGCCTGTACGCTCTCGCCCCCGACACATTCATCGTATCCTGCGCGGATTAACGCCGGTCCCTCGCAGGAAACTCGCCGCCACCTCCAATGTCCAATACCTCGGATTTCCAAGGCCTCGGACTTCCAAGGCCCCGGATTTGCTAGAAACTAGCGGAGCATTGCGGCAATCCGAGAGGCAAGGCCATCATCGCGGCCGGTTCCGGCTTGGCGCGGCGAGCCCTTCCCATCCATCCCTTCTCTTAATATCCGGGCGTATCTCATGCGGAAATGGGACGTGTTTTTCCTCGCCACCAAAATCACCAAGGGGTTGGAGCTGGATTTCTTCGAAAATCCTCCCGTCGATCCCGAACCGGTGCTCGAACCCTATGATCGGCTGGTCTTCGACGTTGTCGCGCGCCGCAGCAAATTCGAGGGAACCGTCGTCACTGTGCTCAACGAGGGCGAAGCGATCATCGAAGCCCAGGGCGTCAAATGGCGGATCACACGGCCGCTGGAAACCGAGACGGTGCATCCGATACAGACGCTGATGAAACCACGCGTCTGGATCGTGAGGGAAGAAGTTCAATAGGCGGAGAACCAGGCGGGCCCAGCCTATCGCAGCAAGACGGGCGAGCCTCTCGCCCGCCCGCCGGAAGCATCATCAGGGAGCGGGACGCGGCGTCGCCGCGGCACTGGCAGGCAAATTCGGCAAATCGACCGTCGGCTGCTTGCCGGTGAGGGAATTGAGGAAATCGACAATGCTGGCGGTTTCCGCGTCAGTCAGCGTCGTGCCGAGTTGCGTCTCGGCCATGATCTTGACGGCTTCCCCGAGCGTCCAGACAGATCCGCTATGGAAATAGGGTGCGGTCAAAGCGATGTTGCGCAGCGACGGGACCTTGAAAGAATAATCATCGTCCTTGGATTTGGTGATCGCGCCGCGGCCGAGATCTTCCGGCGGACGCACCTCGGCGGAAGGCGCCTTCACGACACCGAATGTCGCATACATCGCGCCGCCGATATTGACGCCATTATGGCAACCGGAACAGCCCTTGTCGACGAACAGGCGCAAGCCGGCTTTCTGTTTGTCGCTCAGGGCCTTGTCATCGCCCGCGAGCCAGCGGTCGAAGGGGGATTGCGGCGTGATCAGGGTCGCCTCGAAAACGGCGATGGCCTTTCCGACATTGTCATAGGTGATCGGATCGGCAACGCCCGGGAAGGCAGTCTTGAAAGCAGTTACATAATCAGGAATCGACTTCAGGGTTTCGACCGTGAGCGGCTTCGTCGATCCCATCTCCACGGGATTGAGGATGGGGCCGCCAGCCTGCTCGGCAAGATCGGCGGCGCGTCCATCCCAGAATTGGACGAAATTGAAGACCGAATTCAACACCGTCGGCGCATTGCGTGCACCCGTCTGCCAATGTTCGCCGAGCGATTTCGGCCTGCCGTCAGCACCACCCAGAGACAGGTTGTGGCAGGTCGCGCAGCTGAGATTCTGGCTGGCGGACAGACGCGGATCGAAATAGAGCATCTTGCCGAGAGCCAATTTGGCCGGTGTCGCGGGATTGTTCGGCAAGGCCGGCGGCGCGGCCGGGATCGGGGCAAATTGATCCTTGACTTCATCGCGTAAGGATGGCGCGGCGAGTGCAGCCGTAGCGATGGTGCCGGCCACCATCAATGAAAGCATGGATACGAATAGGGGTGAGCGCATCTTCGTTCTTTCAGTTCGATCCTGCGATTTCGCTTCGATTTCTACTGGAGAGACCGGGTTCTTCCGATCCGCTCCATCGAGCGGTGAGTGCCTTTTACAATATTGGCTTTGTATAAAGATTTCACCAAATCGATTGGACTCTCAAGAGGCACGGCGATCAGAAGCACGGTTTCGCGTTCGTGGTGCGTGGCTCCCGCGCGCATCACTCGATCAATCAAACTCATACGTGAGTGCTGCTCATTTTCACACACGCGCCGAATTGTCTTGGAAAGGGCAAACACTTTTCGATTCCGTACTGTAGGCGCCCCCTCCTTTAGACCTTCTTCTCTTTCTGCTCACAAATGCCGGCATTGGCGCATCACGCAAAAACAGATCCAAAGCATCGCCGAACGGCTTGATTACGCAGCCGCGAGGCGGTTCCGGCCTCCTCGGTCTTGCCAAACATGCAAGAGTTGCAGGGGCAAAGAGGGAGCCAAACAATTCATCCACGCCGATCGGGCCTGCCCGCAAATTCTCACGCAAGACAATGATCCTCAATGGACATAGAGATCGGATTTTGTCATACAAGACATTATAAATTTGCCATTTAAGGCAAGATAATCACCTTCGTCTTTTCAATTGGAACGCTCTGGCCCGATCGACCAGAACGCTTGATTTCCCTGACTTTCCTTCCACGCGAGACGTACAAACGCACTCTCATGCCTGCCGGACCTGCAACGAGCCACCGTCGCTCTGGAGCAGTCTGGATACGAATATCCCTCCCGAAGAGCCATTTTACCGATTTGCTTGCCTCCCTTCATGAGGGAAAGGACGAACGGAAAAGCCGGTGGGCAAGAGGCAAGCACAGACATGGATAAATGCGTGTTTGCCTTTTATTACAATGGCTTGGATAATCCAGATGAGCCCCGGCGAAGGGAATGGTTCTCTGGAACATTTTCCGCCAATGTTGAATCGCTTTGCGATTCTATAGGTTTGGAAATGCTTTGTTTTTAATGGAGCGTTTCTGGATCTCTCCAAAACGCTCCAGGGGATTTGATCCGCGCAACGACTGTGCTGCCGTTTTCACACCGATATGAATTACAAAATGGTGTGAAATCCGAGGGGTTGAGATCTTTAGCAGGGTGCCATCAATGAGACGGTACGAGGGCAGCCCGCGAAGGATTTTCGTGAAGTTGACATAACCCCTTCACAGAACCCATCCATTCAAGCCTTGCAATTCCCCAGCAATCAGAGACGCCGCTGTTTCAACTGCCAATCTGCTTCCCGTTCCGATCGATCTGCCTGCCAAGGAGCAACCCATGACGAACGAGACACAAGGGGAAACCCGAAAATTAAATCTTTTCAATCCTTTTGCCAGCCTTTTCGCAAATCCTCGATCGAATGAGCCGCGAACTCCGGTCAGCCAGCCGATTTCCCTTTTTCATTCTGCGCCTTCGGTCTTTCCCACTGATTCTTCCGCTCTGCGCGATGCCTGGTTCAATGTCTCCGGCCTGAACTTCCTGCGGGATTATTGGGTCGATACCTGCCAGCGCTCGATCCTCTTCCTCGACATTCTGCGCCAGCGCGGCAATCAATATCTCGAACGCTGCAAGAACCCGGTCCCGCATGTCCTGACCTTCGACGCTGAAGTGATTCTCGATGGCCGGACCTTCGAGCGGCCCGTCAATTACGGTCTCGTCCGCATTCTCCCGCCAAAGAGCGTTACGATCGATCCGGCCAAGCGGCCATTCATCGTCTTCGACCCACGCGCTGGTCATGGACCGGGCATCGGCGGCATGAAGCAGGACAGTGAAATCGGCGAAATCCTGAAAGCCGGGCACCCCTGCTATTTCGTCGGCTTCCTGCCGGAAGCCGTGCCGGGACAGACCATCGAGGATGTCTGCCGCGCCGAGGCGATCTTCGTCAAGAAAGTCATCGAGCTGCATCCGCAGGCCGACCGCAAGCCGACCCTGATCGGCAATTGCCAGGCCGGCTGGCAAGTGGCCATGATGTCAGCGCTCAATCCCGATCTCCCCGGCCCGCTGCTGCTTGCCGGTGCCCCGCTCTCCTATTGGGCGGGCGTACATGGGCGCAATCCGCTGCGTTACCTCGGCGGTCTTCTCGGTGGCACCTGGATGACGGCACTCTCGGGCGATCTCGGCAAAGGCATTTTTGACGGCGCTGCCCTCGTCGCCAATTTCGAAAGCATGAATCCCGCCAATACCTATTGGAAAAAGGCCTATAACGTCTATTCCAGGGTGGATACGGAAGCCCCGCGTTTTCTCGATTTCGAGTCCTGGTGGGGTAATCCCATCACCCTCAATGCGCAGGAAATGCAGTTCATCGCCGATCAGCTCTTCGTCGGCAACCGGCTGAGCTGCGGCGAGCTTCTAACCTCCGACGGCATCCGCGTTGATCTGCGCAATATCAGATCGCCGATCATCGTCTTCTGCTCCTTCGGCGACGATATTACCCCGCCGCAGCAGGCGCTCGACTGGATTCTCGACCTCTACAGCGAGACGGAGGCGATCGCGGAAAGCGGTCAGACCATCGTCTACTCCCTGCACAAGGATATCGGCCATCTCGGCATTTTCGTCTCCGGCAAGGTGGCGACGAAGGAGCATGGCGAATTCACCAATGCGATGGATCTCATCGATCTGCTGCCGCCCGGCCTTTATGAAGCGATCATCACCGATGTCGGCGCCGATACTGCCAATCCGGAACTGGTCGAAGGCCGCTATCTCCTGACCCTGCAGCCGCGCACGCTCGACGATATCAGTGCGCTCGGTTGCAACGACCTGCAGGACGAGCGGCGCTTCGCGACGGCGAGCCGCATATCGGATATCAACCAGGGTCTTTACCGCACTTTCCTTTCCCCGATCGTGCGTGCCCTCGCGACGCAGGAAAGCGCGGAATGGCTGCGCCAGATGCATCCGAACCGTCTGCGTTTCCGTTTGTTTTCCGACAACAACGTCCTGTTGCGGCCGGTCGAAAGTCTCGCCAAACAGGTCCGCAAAGACAGGCGGCCGGTCTCCGCAAACAATCCTTTCGTCATACTGGAGAAAGAAGTCTCCGAAGGCGTCGTCAGCACACTCGAAACCTATGGCCGCTGGCGCGAAATCGCCCAGGAGAATGTTTTTCTCAATCTTTACGGTTCGCCGATCCTGCAGACTCTCGTCGGGCTTGGCGCCGATCGGCAAACTTCGCCGCGGCAGCTCGGCCGTTCGATCACGCGCGAAGCCATCGCCAGCGCTAAACGGGCCACGCTCGAGGCGCAATTCGATGAAGGCGGCGAAATCGAAGCCTTCGTGCGCGCCGCACTCTATATTCGGCAGCCAATCCGCAGCGTCGATGAAAGGGCACTCACCGCTCTCAAGGAAGTGCGCAAACTCCTGCCGAAAACGCCGCTGACCTTCCCGGACTTCAAGGAAATCGTGCGCAATCAATATGGCATTCTCGGCCTCAACGAGACGCGCGCAATCGCCGCGCTGCCCAAACTGCTTCCCGGTAGCCGCGAGGAGCGCGCTGATTTGTTCGACGCCATCCATCACTTCGCGCTTATGGGTGGCGACATCCCGGAAGAAGCGCAAAAGCGCCTGTTCGAGATCAAAACAATCATCGGCAACATGCCTGAGTCGGCGAATGCACCGCAACGCACGAACCTGAACCTGAACCAAAACGATCAAAAACAGCAAGATCAGGCCAGCGCCTGATTCAGGAGGCAAGATTCCAGAATGTTATAACAACGGCCGCCTCGCGACCCTTGCGTTCCGCCCTCCCCGAGTGTGGACGAAGTGCGATGCGGCCGAAGGCCTTCATCCGGCAAGTCCCTACAGCCCTGCTTACGGGGCCAGCCCGATCCTCCTGGATCATTGCATTGATCCACTGTAGGGCCTCCGGACTCTGACGAAACGCGGGGACCTCCCCGCGTTCCCGTCGCGATCTTGCCCATGGCGATCTTGCCCACTGACCCTTTCCAAACCCGGTTACACCGTTCCCATCACGATTGGAGGCAAAATGTTCAATCCCGCAATCACCCGGCTCGATGGCAAGAAAGGGCTCGTGACGGGCATAGCGAATGAACATTCGATCGCCTATGGCTGCGCCCAGGCGTTCCGGTTTCTCGGCGCGGAGCTCGCCATCACTTATCTGAACGACAAGGCCAAACCCTATGTCGAACCGCTGGCGAAGGAACTCGACGCGGCGCTTTTCCTGCCGCTCGATGTCAGCACCGAAGGGCAGCTCGAAGCGGTCTTCGAGGCGGTGGAGAAACAATTCGGCAAGCTCGATTTCGTGCTCCATGCCATGGCCTATGCGCCGCTGGCGGATCTGCACGGCCGCGTCACCGATTGCTCGCGCGATGGCTTTCTCATGGCCATGGATATTTCCTGCCATTCGTTCATTCGTATGGCGCATCTCGCCGAACCTCTGATGAAGGATGGCGGCACTCTTTTCACCATGACCTATTACGGCGCCAACAAGGTCATCGAGAATTACAATATTATGGGGCCGGTCAAGGCGGCGCTGGAAGCGGTGACGCGCTATCTCGCCGTCGAACTCGGTCCAAAAAACATTCGCGTTCATGCGGTCTCGCCCGGACCGGTCAAGACCCGCGCGGCATCGGGCATCGCCCATTTCGACAAGCTGATCGATGAGGCAACCGAACGCGCGCCGGCGGGACGGCTCGTGACGATCGAGGACGTCGGCCTCGCAACGGCTGCGCTCGCAACCGATGCGGCGCGGCTCATTACCGGCGAAACATTGTATGTCGATGGCGGTCTCAATATTCTTGGCGTGGGGTAAACGATGACACAAAGCAGCAACGAGGAAACCCTCCATAATTCGCACAAGAAATACGAGGCGCTGATCGCCAGCTGCAAGGCGATCGAGCCCATCAGTACGGCTGTCGCGCATCCATGCGAGACGACGGCCCTTGAAGGTGCGATAGAAGCCGCCGAGGAAGGACTCATCAAGCCGGTCCTCGTCGGCCCGACCGCCAAGATCCATGAAGTCGCCGCAAAGGCCTCGATCGATCTCGGCAAATGGGAAATCGTCGACGTGCCGCACAGCCATGCGGCCGCCGCACGCTCCGTGCAACTGGTGCGTGAAGGCTCCTGCGAACTACTCATGAAAGGCAGCCTGCATACGGACGAATTGATGGGTGAGGTCGTCAAACGCGACACCGGCCTCAGGACAGAACGGCGTATCAGCCATGTCTTCATCATGGATGTGCCGACCTATCCGAAGGCCCTGTTCGTGACCGACGCCGCAATCAATATCGTGCCCGATCTCGAAACCAAGCGCGACATCTGTCAGAACGCGATCGAACTCGCGCAAATCCTCGGCGTGGAAAAGCCGAAAGTCGCCATCCTCTCCGCCGTCGAGACGATCAATCCGAAAATCCCGACGACAATCGACGCCGCCGCCCTGTGCAAGATGGCCGATCGCGGTCAGATCACCGGCGGCGTGCTCGATGGCCCGCTGGCGCTCGACAATGCCATCAGCAAGGAGGCGGCGGCAACCAAAGGCATCATCTCGCCGGTCGCCGGCGATGCCGACATCCTGCTGGTGCCCGATCTCGAAGCCGGCAATATGCTGGCCAAACAATTGACCTTTCTCGCCAATGCCGATGCCGCCGGCATCGTCCTCGGCGCCCGCGTGCCGATCATCCTGACGAGCCGCGCCGATAATGTGCGTGCGCGCCTCGCTTCCTGTGCTGTCGCCGTACTCGTCGCCATGGCACGGCGCCAGAAACTCGCCAAATAGCCGGATTGTTGAGTAGGGCGTTTCGGATCTCTCCGAAACGCCCTAATGTTTCTTCAAGAGGCGCAGCAGCCGCAATGTATGCAGGCCGATCATCTTCTCTTCGTCGGTGGGAATGACATAGATCGGCACACGGCTATGCGCGCCTTCGATCCGCATGCCTTGCGGACCAGGAAGCCTGGCCTCATTCGCCATATCGTCGATGAACAGGCCAGACCAGTTCAGGTGTTTGATCACACGGCGGCGGACCTCCGGCGCATTCTCGCCGATACCGGCGGTAAACACGAGACCGTCGAGCCCATTGATCGTCACGGCCAGACTCGCCATCGACTGCGCGACCCGCTGGCAGAAGAAGTCGATCGCCATATTCGCTTCCTGCCGGTCGCTCGCCAGCAATTCACGCACATCATTGCTGATACCCGAAAGCCCGAGCAGACCGCTCTGTTTATAAAGCATATTGCCGACTTCCTCCGGTTTCATGCCCTTCTGCTCGATCAGATGCAGAACGACACCCGGATCGAGCGTCCCTGAACGCGTGCCCATCGGTAGGCCATCGAGCGCTGTAAACCCCATCGTCGTCTCGATACTGCGGCCGCCGAACAGGCAGCAGATCGAGGCACCGGAGCCAAGATGCGCGATGATGAGCCGTCCCTGTGCCACACCGGGATCAATCTGCTCCATTTTTCCATGCACATATTCATAAGAGAGGCCATGGAAACCGTAACGCCGCACGCCTTCTTCGTATAGCTCACGCGGCAAGGCGAAGCGATCCGACAGTTCCGGATGACCGTGATGAAAAGCAGTATCGAAACAGGCAACCTGCGGCAGATCGGGACGCCGTTCACGCAGAATACGGATCGGATCGAGATTGCCGAGTTGATGCAGCGGCGCCAGAGGAATGAAGGACTCCAATGTATGCATGACCTCGTCATCGACGAGGACCGGCTTGGAATAGACCGATCCGCCATGAACGACGCGATGGCCAATGCCGATGATGACGAATCCCTTGATGCGCGGCGTCACCCAATCGGCGATCACGGTTTGCGCCTGTGAGAGCGTGGACAATTGTTCGACCGGAAATTTGTCATCGACAAGGACCGCTCCCGCCTGATCCTTGACCTTAAGGCGCGGTTCGCTGCCAATCCCGTCGACTTGGCCGCCCATGATCAGATCCAGATCCTCATGTTCATGATCCTGGGCCGCGACGCCGTAGATCTTGAATTTGATACTGGAACTGCCCGCATTGACGACAAAAAGCGCTTGGGTCATGCACTGACTCTCCTTTCGGACCGGATAATTCGCGGGCTTGTGAATTGACGAATATTGAAACAATGTTCTGATAAAGAGGAAAACATTTCAGCGCCACAACGGAAGCGGAGAGGTTACCGCTGATTTCCTCGGGACTAGGCAATGGGTAAAGAGGGGATGCGCGGGGTCGCATGATGCCCTTCAGTGCGTGTTCGGCCGTTCCCGAACCGCACCATCAACAAAAGATACAGCATTTTCAATACTTTCACATCGCCAAGCGATATAGTCGGAAAGGAAAATGCTCTTGCATAATCGTCGAGACCCGGCTCTATGCGGCAGCATATAGCGATGACGCCATGCACTGAACCCGTATCATTTTCAAATTCCTGAGATCCACCCGTCAAGGCAACCAGAGTCCTATAGACTATCGGCGCTGCGAATGACTTTTGAGTGACAGCGGAATTGTTTCCGCTGCAATCGCAGAACGGCCCTTCACGAAACTGGAACCACCGCCATGAGCCGATACCTTCGTCAGCCGAGCTTCTTCATTCCGCACGGCGGAGGTCCCTGTTTTTTCATGGACGATCCCAGAGGCATCTGGACCAAAATGGCCGATTTCCTACGCGCTCTGCCCGACAGCCTGCCCGAAAAACCGCGCGCGATTCTCATCGTCTCCGGCCATTGGGAAACGGTGGGCTTTGCCGCCTCGGACAAGGCGAAGCCAGGCCTTCTTTATGATTATTACAACTTTCCGCCGCATACTTATGAACTGACCTATCCCGCACCGGGCGATCCGGCGCTTGCCGAAAAAGCGGCTGCGCTTCTCAACGCCAGCGGACTCCACGGCGCGACGGATGCAACGCGTGATCTCGATCACGGCGTCTTCATTCCGCTCAAGGTCGCCTTTCCCGAAGCCGATATACCAGTAGTGGAACTTTCCATCGAACGGCGGTTCGATCCCGCGCAGCATCTTTCGGCGGGAGCAGCGCTTGCCCCCCTGCGTGATGAAGGCGTGCTGATTCTGGGCTCCGGCATGAGTTTTCACAATATGCAGGGCTATGGCGACCCGCGTTTCACGGAACCTTCGCAGCTGTTCGATGAATGGTTGACGCAAGCCGTCACGGCGACAGCCCCCGAACGCGCGCAACAGCTCAAGAGTTGGGCCGAAGCCCCGGCCGCCCGCCTCTCCCATCCGCGCGAGGAACATCTGTTGCCGTTAATGGTCGCCGCCGGAGCCTCTCAGGAGCCGGGGAAGAAAGTCTATTCGGAAATCGTCCTGAATACGGCTCTCTCCGCTTTCCGCTTCGATTGAGCTCGACAGCCACAATCACACCCGCATCATGACATCACGTTCATTGTGCATATTCTGCCGCGCGGATTCTCCGCGCGATCTGCAATTATTGAAAACGCCCTCATTTTTTAAGGGAACGTTGCGGTAACATTCCAAAGCGATGCAGCCGCAACGCTTGCGGGAACCAATTCCGCTCCTTCTGGTTAAACGGTCGCATGTTTCATAAGCGCGGGACTTGTATCAGCCCTCATGAACGTTCCGATTCCATCCGGAAACGCTCTACTCAAAACATCAGGGCATTTCAAAACAATGGAATCGTAAAGCGATTCAACGTCATTGCAGAATGCTCCAGGCATATGCCGGCGACGAAAGCAGCCTCATCTCCCGCATCTGGAACAATGCGTTTCGTCGCGCGGCACCCATCGTATGCGTAGCCATTGTTCCAATAGCGAAGGCACTGCCCGCGAAGACACCGCCTATGCCCATTCTTCTCTGGCTTCCCGGTGCTCCGATCCCGATCATTATTCCGTTTCTGTTCTTCTGGCACTGATATCGACCCGGAATGACACTATGCCCTACACAGTCCTTCCATCGACGGATATCGACCCACGCCGCAGTTTCAAATTGTCAACGCGGTCGGGTATCAGCTGGGCCGCAGTCATTGCCGGCACAATCGTCGCGACGGCTGTGGCGACCATGCTGACGGTACTCGGCTCCGGGCTTGGTTTGATGGCGGTTTCACCTTTCTCGATGGACAATCCATCGCCGATGACATTCACCGTCATGACCGCTATCTGGCTGATTGTCACTCAGTGGGTCTCGGCTTTCGTCGGCGGCTATCTCGCGGGAAGATTGCGCCCGAGCATAACCGGAATGGATGCGAGGGAAATCGGGTTTCGCGATACCGCTTCCGGTTTCGTGACTTGGGCGCTCACATCTCTCTTCCTCGTAAGCATCATTGCTATCGGAGGGCTCTCCCTCATCAGCCATGTGAGCCGGGCAGCCACCGAACTTACGAGCTCGGCAGCACAAGGTGTCCTGCAACCTGTGGCACAAGAATTCGACCCTTCACAGGCCATCACCTATTTTTCCGATGTTTTGATGCGCCCGGCACAACCATCGATGCAAACGCATGACGGCACGGCAAAGGTCGAAGCCGGGCGTATTCTCGCCATGAGCGCCTTCGGCGCTATCAGCCACGACGATCGCTCCTATCTGGTCGAAATCGTGACCGCGAATACGGGTCTTGGACGGGCCGAGGCGGAACGCCGTGTCGACGATGTCCTCGCGCGCTTGAATGACGCCAGGGAAAAGGTCAAGGAAACAGCGGAAGCGGCCCGCAAGGCCACATCGGGCTTCCTTCTCTACACATTCTTTTCGATGGCCATCGGCGCCTTCATCGCCTGCGTCGCCGGCGCCATCGGCGGCAAGCAGCGCGACGCAGTACCCGTCAAGATCTGACCGGAGCCAGGGCAAAGCCGGATCAAACGGAAGATCACGGACGTTTCGACGAAAGAGAAGAGCGAAGCCTCAACCGGCATAAAGCCTGTGAATCTCGGGGGTGAAGCCCTAAATCATTCTTTCACTCTTTACCGTCGCTACCGGAATCTCGATAGAAAGTCATGCGCTTTCCCCCTGCCTTTCTCGAAGAGATCAAACACCGGCTACCGATCTCGGAAGTGGTGCGGCGGCGCGTCAAGCTGCAAAAGGCCGGGCGCGAATGGAAGGGGCTTTCCCCCTTCAATCAGGAGCGCACGCCCTCTTTCACGGTCAACGACCAGAAGGGGTTCTTTCATTGCTTCTCTTCCGGCCAGCACGGCAATATTTTCGATTTTCTGATGCTGACCGAAGGCCTCTCCTTCCCCGAAGCCGTCGAACGTCTCGCCACTGACGCGGGCCTCGCCCTGCCGCGCGTCTCCGCCGAAACCGAAGAGCAGGAGCGCAAGCGCGCCTCGCTGCATGAAATTCTCGAATGGGCCACGGCCTATTTCGAACATAGGCTTCAATCGCAGGAGGGAGCCGGGGCACGCGATTATCTCGCGAGGCGCGGGCTTAGCGCCGATCTCATCGCCACTTTCCGGATCGGCTATGCGACGTCCGACAAATTTGCGCTGCGCGATCATCTCGCAGCCAAGGGTGCAACGCGCGAGGCAATGATCGATGCGGGCCTTCTGGTGCATGGCGAGGATATCGCCGTCCCCTATGACCGGTTTCGCGATCGCGTGATCTTCCCCATCGCCGACCGGTCCGGCCGGGTGATCGCCTTCGGCGGCCGGGCGCTTTCATCCGATGTTCCGGCGAAATACCTCAATTCACCGGAAACTCCCTTGTTCCACAAAGGCTCCGGTCTCTACAATCTGCACCGCGCCCGCAAGGCGGCGCATGATTCCGGCACAATCATCGCCGTCGAAGGCTATGTCGATGTAATCGCCATGCATGCGACAGGCTTTCCACAAACCGTTGCGCCGCTTGGCACCGCACTGACGCAAGAGCAATGCGCCCTGTTGTGGCGGATGGCGGAGGAGCCAATCCTTTGTTTCGACGGCGACAGGGCGGGCCGCAAAGCAGCCTATCGCGCGGCCGATGTCGCCTTGCCTCTGCTGGGCAATGGTCACAGCCTGCGTTTCGCGCTGCTGCCGGAAGGCCAGGATCCCGATGACCTTGCGAGGTCCGGCGGCGCTCCGGCGATCCGCGCGGTGCTGGAGGCCGCACTGCCACTCGTCGATCTCTTGTGGCAGCGCGAGACCGAGGGTGAAAGTTTCACGACGCCGGAACGGCGCGCGGCGCTTGAAAATCGGCTCGATGCGCTCGCCCGGCAAATCCCTGATCAGACGCTGCAGCGCTATTATCGCGGCGAATTCGTCACACGTCTCGCAAATCGTTTTGGCGCCTTTACAGCGCCTGATTTCGGCCAGGGCATGAGCGGCGACGCGAGACATGGCGCAAGCCGGCAGAGGCGCGATTTCGCGCCCGGCCTCAATCCCGACAGTCCAAGGGGCGGCCCAAGGAGCGGCAATGGCAGCCGCCGCGCGGGGCGCGGCCCGGCGGTCATGGATTACCGGGCCCCACTGCGAATCAGCGAGAGCCTTTCCCGCTCCGCCCTGTTTCAGCCGCGCGAAAAAGCCCTGCCCCCGCGCGAAGCGCAGATCCTGCTTCTGCTTTTACGCCATCCCATTCTGATCGACCGTCATCTCGAAGAATTGGCGGCCCTCGATTTCATCAATAGCGAAGCTGCCAGCTTGCGGTCCGTTTTGATCGAATCGATCTGGAGCCAGGCCGAAGCTGGCACGGAAGTCAATTCGCCGCCGTCATCAGATCTCTTGCAGCAAAGGCTCGTCGCTCAGGGCCATGCTGCCTTGCTCACGCGCCTTGAAAAGGCGACACCCGCCGCCAGCCATTGGTATTTGAAACCGGGAGCCGCCGATAGTGATGCCGAAGCGCTGTTGCGCCAGACCATCACGCTGCACCAGCGCGCCGGCGCGCTGCGTCACGAATTGCGCGCCGCGGAGGCCGCCGTAGCGGCCGATCCGAGCGACGTCAATTTCAATCGCCTTGCGGAAATTCAGTCGGATCTTCAAACGATTGACGGAACGGAAGCAGTAATCGACGGCTTTGGAACGGCATCCGGCCATACCGCCGGGACCTTATAAAGGACCCTTCCCGGCACGACCCGTGCTTATTGCAGTGGCAATAACGACGCATCACTCCCTTTGAGAAACGGAAACTGCCATCGAGAGGGCCGGCCTATTGTTTCCTTATGTTTCAATACGCATATAGAATGTTTCGTCGTCTATGCATCCACTTTCCTGTCCGTTTCCCGACAACCTTCGAATCGAAAGTTTGAAATGCACTGTCAAGAAATGGCCGCGTTTTTTCTAGGATTCCACAGAACTCGGGAGCATGGCAGCCGCAGAAATCATTCTCCGCAGCCGGATATGCTTGCACAGGACGGTTCTTTTGGCTTTTCCCCCTTGGTTTTCATTACCAAACCTGCCAAATAGACAGCATGGATGGAAGTTTCGCTTGGTACGGCGCCCGATACCGACGGAGCGGGATTCCGCATTCGTCCTATAGAATTTCATCTTCTGATGAAATCCGGCACGCCCGGCCAGTTCTCCCCACCGACAATGGAACGAAGTGAAGCCATTATCGAGACTTTCGGAGCCTAATTTGATCCTGCTCGTCGGCCGCCTTAAATAAGCATGAGAAAGATCAAAGGATGCCCTCTCGCCTTGCGGCAAGCGTCGTCTGTCCATTCCCGGTTTGCCGGACCAATCGTTAAACTTATCTTGAACTTATTATGATCTTTTCGGGGTCTGCGAATTTCCATGCGTCCAATTTCCATAGGTCCATGAGTTCCATAGGTCTATGAGCAAGGACGGCATGGAAGAATCGAAGGCCAAAGACTGAGGCAAAGATTGAGAACAGGTGGCGGTCACCCGTTCCAAACGGTTTGCGGTTTTACGATTGTGGACGGAACAATTGTGGCTCCGCTCTATTGCTTTTGTGTGGCCAAAGCCACGTTTGATTTTGCTTTTCCAGAGCAGATTCATGCTGCCGGGACTTTGCGAGAAGAAACAGAGCTGAGGTGGTCCACTTGGCGCATTGTCGATCCGTACCGGATCGACCGCATTCCAAATGGAAATGCGCCAGTTTTTGAGGTCGGCGGTTCGGAGATTTCCGGACAGGCTGACGAAATCGGGCAGTTCCGCACCGCGAACTGTTCCAGTGGCGAAATTCTGGGGGCGAATGAAGACATTCCTTCAAACCCTTTCGCACTCTCTTTCGGATGAGCGTCCCGGCTCATCCGCCGCGAGAACTTTCGTAGCGCTCCTTCTCAACGTGGTTCCGCGTTGAGAAGGAGCGTTTGTTTGGGTCTGGTATGACGATGGTCATTCATCTTCGGAGGCCTTGATGGCGAAAAAGGATAATGAAAAGACCGATGGTGAAGGGAATGGCAGCGAGGTCGCCGACAGCCCCTTGCTCGACCTTTCCGATGCCTCCGTCAAAAGGATGATCAAGCTCGCCAAAAAGCGTGGCTTTGTGACCTATAGCGAGCTCAATGCCGTTCTGCCCTCGGAAGAAGTCAATTCCGAGCAGATCGAGGATATTCTGGCGATGCTCAACGAAATGGGCATCAATGTCATCGAGAGCGAGGAGCAGGAAGGCGAGGAAAGCGAGGACGCCGGCGAGGAGGAGGAGAGCGAAGGCGGTGATCTCGTCGAGGCCTCCCAGAGCAAGGCCGTGGCTGTGCGTTCCTCCGAGCCGTCCGACCGGACGGATGATCCGGTGCGCATGTATCTGCGCGAAATGGGCTCCGTCGAACTGCTCTCGCGTGAGGGCGAAATCGCCATCGCCAAGCGGATCGAGGCCGGCCGCGAGGCGATGATCGCCGGTCTTTGCGAAAGCCCGCTCACCTTCCAGGCGATCATTATCTGGCGGGACGAACTCAACGACAGCAAGGTTCTTCTGCGCGAGATCATCGACCTTGAAGCTACCTATGCCGGGCCGGAAGGCCGCGGCGGTTCCAAGCTCGACCTCGGAGATATGGCCGATGAAGCCATGGGCGAGGAAGGCCTCAGCGGTGAACGGCTGACCGACGAAGATGCACCCGATACGGAAGAGCCTGAAGCCGAGGCGCCCTCGACGGCGCCACTCAACCCGCCGGGGCGCCTGCGGCCCGCACGCGGCGATGGAGATATGGACGCGCCTCCGATGGAGGAAATGTTCGACGAAGAAGACGACATGGAAAATTCCGTGTCGCTCTCGGCGATGGAAACCGAACTGAAACCCAAGGTACTCGAAACCTTCGACCGGGTGGCCGATGCCTATAAGAAATTGCGGCGGCTGCAGGACCAGAATGTCGAGAACAAGCTGAAGAACGAGACGCTGACACCGGCGCAGGAGCGTAAATACAAGACGCTCAAGAAAGAAATCGTCGCCGATGTGAAAAGCCTGTCGCTCAACCAGAACCGCATCGAGGCTCTGGTCGAACAGCTCTACGACATCAATAAGCGTCTGATCGGCCAGGAAACACGGCTTTTGCGCCTTGCCGAAGGCTATGGCGTGGCGCGCGAGGATTTTCTGAGGAATTATCAGAATTCCGAGCTCGATCCGAAATGGCTGCTGCGCGTGTCCAAACTCGGCTCGCGCGGGTGGAAGGATTTCGTCGCTCAGGCCAAGGATCAGATCAAGGATCTGCTCGGCGACATTCATGGGCTCGCGACCGAGACCGGTCTCGAAATCCAGGAATTCCGCAAGATCGTCCATATGGTCCAGAAGGGCGAGCGCGAGGCGCGTCAGGCCAAGAAGGAAATGGTCGAGGCCAATTTGCGTCTCGTGATCTCGATCGCCAAGAAATATACCAATCGCGGCCTGCAGTTCCTCGATCTCATCCAGGAAGGCAATATCGGCCTGATGAAGGCGGTCGATAAATTCGAATACCGGCGCGGCTATAAATTCTCGACCTACGCCACCTGGTGGATCAGGCAAGCGATCACACGTTCCATCGCCGATCAGGCCCGCACCATCCGTATTCCGGTGCATATGATCGAGACGATCAACAAGATCGTGCGCACCTCGCGCCAGATGCTGCATGAGATCGGCCGCGAGCCGACGCCCGAGGAACTCGCGGAAAAGCTCGCCATGCCGCTCGAAAAAGTGCGCAAGGTGCTGAAAATCGCCAAGGAGCCGATTTCCCTCGAAACCCCAATCGGCGACGAGGAGGATTCACATCTCGGCGATTTCATCGAGGACAAGAATGCGATCCTGCCGATCGACGCGGCGATCCAGAGCAATCTGCGCGAAACGACGACGCGCGTGCTGGCCTCGCTCACGCCGCGCGAGGAACGCGTGCTGCGCATGCGTTTCGGCATCGGCATGAATACCGATCACACGCTCGAGGAAGTCGGTCAGCAATTCTCGGTCACGCGCGAACGTATCCGCCAGATCGAGGCCAAGGCGCTGCGCAAGCTCAAACATCCTTCCCGCTCCCGCAAGCTGCGCAGCTTTCTCGACAATTGATCAAGACTCTCGATGGAGGGAATTCATCGAGAGTCCCCGTTGCGGCGCGGCATTTTCCCCGCTTCCTGTGCATGATGCCATCCCCATCATGCACAGGCGATCTTTCCCCTTGCCATCGGAAAGAGGCTAGAACGTTTCGGATCTATCCGGAAACGCTTCACGAAAGAAACTTAGAGTATTTTCAAGATGATGGAATCGCGTAGCGATTCAACATTATCGGAAAATGCTCCAAGGGGCTTGCGCAGGCCGGAGAAACCAAAAAACCGTCACTTCGATTGAAAGGCCCGGCTCGTTGGAGGAAGAGCAATGCCGCATCTCGGTATGAAGAGGGTCATCATCTTTCTCCTTGTCGGCGGACTAGCCGCTGGCGGCGTCGTCATCATCCGCTCGCTGACTTTTCCCATTTCCATCGCGGTCCCGCCCCTGAGCGATACAACCAGCCGCATGCTGCAGGCGGTCGGCCGGGAAGTCCGCCAGACCTCCCATTGGGTCACGCTCAATCGCGTGGCTGTGCCGAGTTACGAGGCGGCGGCCAAAGCCCTGCTGGACGGCGATGTGAATCTTGCCATTTTACGGACCGATGCAGGCTTACCGAATGATGCGCAAACCATCGCCATTTTACGCACGCTGCGTGTGTTTCTGATTGTCGCGCCACATTCACCGATCGAAGGCTTCAGCGATCTCCGCAACAAGACGATAGGGATCCTACCGGGGCCACCGCAGGATGACGCCCTGCTCGATAAAATCCTTACCTATAATAATATTCCTCCGATATCCGTCACCCGTATCCGCTATACGCCAGCAGAAGCCGGCGTGGCGCTCGGGCAGAAAAAGATCGCCGCCATCTATATCGTCGGCGTTCCGGGTGCCGGTGCCTCGAGCGAGGCTTTCGCCGCAGCCGTCAAGGCCTCCAAAGGCACACCCGTCGTCCTTGGCGTCGATGACGCCGAAGCGGTGACGAAACATTTCGGAGCTCTTGAAAAAGCCGATATCGATGCCGGCTCGTTCGGCGGCGCCAAGGCACAGCCGGAAGAGGATACGACGACACTCGCGGTCACCTTGCGGCTCATGGCGAAGAGCCGCATGCCTTCTTATTTGGCCAGTGAACTGGCGAACAAGCTTTTCGAGGCCAAGGCACGCCTGGTAACGAGCGAACCAAGCGTCACCGGCATTGAGGCGCCGGATACGGATGACCGGCGCTTTGCCGTCCATCCCGGAGCGAAGTCCTATTTCGACGGCGATGCGCCGACATTTTTTGACCGATTCGAGAGCCTGTTCTGGATTGGCTCCGCCCTTTTGGGTGTTCTCGGCTCCGCCGCCACCTGGCTCTTCAGCCAATTCGGGAAGAAACAGACCACGGAAGATCTGGTGGGAAGCCGATTGACGGCTTTTCTGAAAAGCGTCCGCCAGGCTGACGAGGCGGGTCTCGAAAAGCTCGAGGCCGAACTCGATTCGATCGTGCTGTTCATTATCGAGGCGCGCGCGCAAGGAGCAATCGATTCAGACGACATCAACACTTACGCCATCGCCATGTTCCACGCGAGGGCGGGAATCGAAGAACGCCGAGCCGCCCTGCAGCAGTCCCGCGCTCCCGATGTCCCCAACCAAGCCAATGCGGCCGAATTTCCCGCGGGATGATCAGAACTTATAGGAGAGCCCCGCATAGAAACTCCGCCTTTGTCCATATTGCGGGGCGAAGACGCCGATGCCGGAACCATCGCGCAGAACATAGCCGTGATCAAACAGATTGATGATATCGAAACGCACCGTCAAAGGCTGCCTCGCTTGTCCATTCTCCGCGAGATTGAACTCGTGCGAGACGCCGAGATTGACCTGCGCATAAGGCGACAGGCTATCGGTATTGGCGAAGCCCGACCGCAGGCCTGACCCGTAAATCAGATCCAGACTGAAGAGCGTGCCCTCGAAGAGATAGGAAGCACCGGCCGAAGCGGTTATTTTCTGTGCATGATCGGTATAGACATAGTGGGAGTTGATGTAGGCGAGTTCATCCGCGTCGAACAGATATTGATTGGAAATGATCTGCGTCGCCCTCTGCCGCGCCCAGGCGAAATTGGCATAGGCGCGCAAATTCTCGGTCTGATAATTCGCCTTGAACTCGACACCCGTATTATAGGCGCGCGCGTAATTGAATGTATCCATGACATAGGCCTGACCGAACTGGCCGTCATCAAGCAGATTGCGGGCATTCTTATAATAGACATCGACTCCGGTCGAAAGCTCTGGTGTCAATTGCTGTGTGAATCCGGCATCGAAATAATGCGACCGTTCCGGCCGCACCGGGCTTTGCGTATCGATTTCCGGCGCGGCAGTGGTATTGGCATAGGCAGCCGTATTGACCGGTGCCGACAGGCTTTGTGATGGCGGCGTGAAATAACGCGCATAGCCTATATGAAACATGCTGCCCGCCCATGGCTTATAGACGAGACTGATGCGCGGGCTGAGCTGATTGGCCGAGACATATTGGTTCATCTGATCGAACCGCAGGCCTGCGTTGAGCGTAAGCTGATCGGAAAGACGCCACTCATCCTCGACATAGCCGGATCCGAGGAAACCGGTTTTCTGTACAGCCTCCCCCACCGTAAAAGGTGCATCGATTGCATTTCCATCCGCATCGACGGGCAGGAGCAGATTGGAATTGATCGAACGCGTATATTCGCCGCTGATCTGAAAACCGAAACGGAATGTATGTGGACCAGCATGCCAGGCAGCATCTCCCTGGACGCCATTCATCAGACTGTCGCGAAAGACATTCGACGCAACACCGTTGAACAGAAGATCGCCGATCTGATCGGGACTATAATGGATATTGCTGTAGCGCGAGAAGAAAGCGAGTTCGGCATTGATATCCCCCACGCTACGCTGCCAGGAAAGGACATTGTAGAAATTGCGCTCAACCTGATTTTCATTCAAATTAAGCGAATTGAAATCGCTGATGCCGAAGGCCGTATATTGCGGCGTCTGGCCGGGATTGTTAGGTATCTGATAGCGGTTGATCGACAGGCCGGTGATAACGCTCACACGGGTCGCATCATCGATCATGCTCGAGGCGTAGCCGAAGAAACGCCCCTGCTGACTCTCGTTGTGAAACGCTTCATGACCGATGGTGAGGCTATCCATACCGCGACTGGTAGAGAGAAACCGGCCGACGGCGAAATATTGCGTCTTGCCGCTCGTCCCGCCATAGCTGAGCCTCGGCATGATCGAGTCATAACTGCCGCCATAGAGACTGACATCGCCGCCATTGTCGAACAATCCGGAACGGGTCGTTATATCGAGAATGCCCGCCGTATGCAGGCCGTAGCGCGACGGCAGAACACCATCAATCAAAGCCAGATTGCCGATGAAGGCGGGATCGAGGATCTGGCCGAAACCGGAAACGCCATCCGGCAGCAAAATGCCGTTGATGCGATATTGCACATTGGCGTGCTCGTTACGGACATGAAAACCACCACCCGACATCGAATCCTGCGTGACGCCCGGCATTTGCAGAACGATCCTGTCAAACGGCGCATTGTCGCCCTGAGGCAATCTCTCGATAGCCTGGTGGCTAAGATCATAGGCATTGGCACCGCTGCGCGGCGAGAGATCCGCCCGCGCACGATCAAATCTTTCCGTCGCTTCGATCAGGACGTCCGAAGGCGAGGGCATCGTCTTTTGGGCCACGACGTCGATCGGCGGCAAGGATTCTTCGGCAGAAGCAGAAAACGACGAGATGGTCAGAGCCAGGGTTTCGAGACCCACCACCATGAAGGTGACGACAACATGCTTTTTGACCTCCGAGGTCACTTCGGTCACTCCGGAAACCGCGCACGCCATCGGCCGGCCCATCACATTCGTGTTTGGGTCGAGGAGGATGCACTTCACAATAGGGAAGAGCGGCTCACGCCATTAATGTTACGTTATAACATTCTTAAATGAAGCGCAAGCGACACTGGCTCGCGCAGAGGAACCGCCTGCATGAAAGCCTCTTACCAGGCATCGCTATAATTTCCCCATGATTTCCTGACGGAAACCATAGACTTCACGCGCGCCACCCAGGGGAATGAGCTGTACCGAACGCGTCTGGCCGGGCTCGAAACGCACCGCCGTGCCAGCGACGATGTCGAGCCGCATGCCGCGCGCTATTTCACGATCGAAGGCGAGTGCCGGATTGACTTCATAGAAATGATAATGGGATCCAACCTGGATCGGTCGATCACCCGTATTGGCGACCGTGACCGTCACGCTCTCCGCCCCCGCATTCATGACGATCTCTCCAGGCGCCGTCACGATCTCGCCCGGCACCAGCGCACTGGCTCCGTCGCGAATGGGATGATGGACCGTGACGAGTTTCGTCCCGTCAGGGAAAGTCGCTTCCACCTGCACGTCATGGATCATTTCGGCAATGCCATCCATCACCTGCGTGGCGGTCAGGACATGCGCCCCGGTCTCCATCAGCTCGGCGACGCTGCGGCCATCACGTGCCCCTTCCACGACGAAATCCGTAATCAGAGCGATGGCTTCCGGATAATTCAATTTGACGCCACGCTCCAGCCGCCGCCGCGCCACCATGGCCGCCATTGCGATCAACAGCTTGTCTTTTTCGCGAGGAGTCAGATTCACGTTTTCGTCTCCGCCACATCCCAAATGGCATGATAGTCAAGCGAATGCCGTTTGAACAGACCGCGCGGCGGAGGCACCGGGGCCGAAAGCCGACCCATCCGAGAGCCGACAACCAACGTCAGGCATCTCTGCGCTCTCATAAAGAAAGCGGAGCACCGGCTTTCGCCGCGCCCCGCTGATCCAGTTTCCGCTGACTGAACGCCGATGCTCCGGGAGATGTCGTTCAGAGAGGTGCCGTTCAGAATTTTCCCATGCAATTGGCGAAATAGGTCGTGGTCGCCGGCCAATCCGAAAACATACCGATGATTCCGACCTGCGACGTCAAGACATCGAGGACCCTGTAATAATCAGCCGGTCCCTTGATTGCCGGGGTGACACTTTGAAAATAATAGCCACCCCCATCGGTCAAGGGACCAGACCGTTCCAGCGACCAGGAAATGATATCGAAACCCAGGCGCCTGGCCGCCAGCGCATAATCGGATGGTACGATATTGCCTCGGGAATCGAGCGCAATCAGAGCCCAGATCGGCGGCGCGACGATCCGTACACCATTTGCACGCATATGTGGCAGGGCAGCGATTGCGGCCGGAACATCGCCTGGAACGTCGACCGGAACCAGGAAGACCGCCTGCTGACCAAATGCCGGTTCGTTCCGTAGCCAATAATAAATGTCATTGATATTGAAGGACTGCGCCCACACGCGATTTGGCAAGACACCGGCGTGCTTATATTCGTCGATCATCTTCTGGGCGTATTTTTCCTGGGTAAAATCACCCTGGAAGGGCATCGCCACCTGCGCCGCCTTCAGCTCAGGCGTCATGTCCACATCGAGTTTTTTCATGAGGGCAATGTGCTCCTTGAGCGTCATCACCGTACCCGTGGCATCATAGGCCTCGGTCCGCCAATCGGGCGTACCCTTCTGATATTCTTCGGCTGTTGTTGCCTTCGGATTATAGCCATCCATCTTGCCCTTGAGCTGCTTGAACTCAGCGAGAGTAATGTCGCTCGTGCAGCATCTTGCGGACGCGGATTTTCCAGTGGCCGGATCCGCCGGAGAAAAAGGCTCCGAACATTTGGCCGCAAGATTGGGAATTGTCAGGATATTCGTCGAAGTATGAAGGTCGCATTGATCATGACGGCAGACGAGTTCGCGATCTTTCGTGAAGGTCACGTCGCATTCAATAATGCCGGCACCCATGCGCGCGGCGGCTTCATAGCCTTCCTTCGTATGTTCCGGGAATTGGAGCGGCGCACCACGATGGCTGATCGAAAATCTGGTTTTCCACAAAGGGCGTTCAGTACAGGCCTTCAATCGGGATTTCAACGGACCATCACTCAATTGGTCCGCAAGATAATAAGGACGTGGCCCAACCTGCACATTGAGAGTAGGATGGTTGCCGCCATTGTTTGCTTCGGCATTCCCATCATAGGCATGAGCCTTCGTTAACGGCCATGAAAAAACGGCCAATACAGCCAACGCCAGACACTGTCCGCGCATTGCGAATGTCATCTTCATCCCCCGTCAAGCACGTATCGGACAGACACCGAAACGCACCACTCAAAGAACAGAGCATTTTTAAAGAAAAAGAATCGCGAAGCGATTCAACGTCATCGAAAAATGCTCTCGAGAAGCAGGCCTCAATTCCATTGCACCCGGAGGTGTCCATGAGAAATCCGGTATGGATGCGGCCCGCACACAACCCTGCCCCCGCAAGATCACGCTAAAATTTTTTTTACTCATTACGTGCGACTTGTTGATGACACTTCTTGACGTATGTCCACTCGCGCAACGGATGTTCCGAGAAACCATCTATTTTTCATATGGTTCAAATCAAAAAAGTTAAAAGGGTTGCACGTTTGACCAGAAAAAGAAGAAAGAAAAGGTCAAGGCACCAATGATACCAATACGATTTACAGCTGTAATCACTCGCTGAGACTACTTATACGAGCTCACATGAATGGGGCTCCAGAGGTCTCTTATCCTCAATGACACCCTGCCCTCAACAACACGCGACGATCCATAACAGATGGCGGCACGTATGATGGCGCGAACCATCGCGGCCGGAGCCGCAAACAAGGGTCTCGAAAGAGACCGATTATAAAGAATGTCAAAGAAAACGAATGAGAATGCGCCTGCCCTACTGCCACAGCCGCGCCGCATCCTCGCGCCAAAGACCAATGCCGACGGTAAGCACCTTGCGCAGGATATCCGGCGAGGTCGCAAGGAATCGGGCGACCAGCATGCCGTTCCACGCTGAGACGCCATAAGCACAGACGCTTTTGAAGGGCTCGAGACGATCACGCAAAGCGTCGAGCCTGCCTTCCGCATCCGGGGCAACGGCCAACAGCAGGGCAATCGCCCGGCTTCCTCCGCCAAGGCTCGGCTGGTCGAAATAACCACGCACGGCGCCATTCATACGGCTTTCCTCAGCGAATATCAGTCGTCCGCCCCGATGGACACGCCAGGAATCGGACCATCTGCAGGTAATGGCGTCCTCGCCGCTGGCAAGACGCCCCAATACGATCATATCAACGAGAAGCAAAGCGGCATCCTCGGCCATCGCGACATTGAGACGGCGCGTCAGCCCAGAAGCGTCGAAGAAAATGGTTTCCTGCGGCAGAAAGGATAAAGTGGATCGCTCGGCGAGCGTGAAGGATAAATCCAATAAAGCTGGCGCCTCCAGCGTCCGATGGATCTTTTCGGCCGCGAGCGTCGTCACCGCCACTTCGGCCTTTTCGCCTGCCTCAATTGCCAAGCTCAGGTGATCGCCGCCAAGAATGCAGCCAGCACTATTCACCATCACGCCGACGCATCCCTGCTGGGCCCGTGGATGCCGCATCCTGAGCCCACCCGTTTCGAACAGATGCAGCGGCCGCGTCACACCGCCATAGTTTTCATATCGGAGACGAATGTCTCCGCGAGCCCGATCAAGCAGGGGCACTTCCATGCGGGCCCTCCACCCTCGGCTCCGGATTTCTATGCTGGAGTTTCAATGCTTCATCTTGGACCTCGCCGCCCCGCGCCTAATTCCACGTCTCCGGCAAAGGTGGCAGAGGTAAAATATCCACCCCCTCCTCGATCAAGTCACGCGCCTCGGCAACCGTCGCTTCGCCATAGATCGGACGCGGCTCGATAATCCCATCACGAATCTTGTGAACCTCTTCGACGAAACGCGCCCCGACATTCTCGGCCTTATCGACAATTTCCTGATGGAGACGCGTGATGAAGGCGCGCAATTCCTTTTGCTCCGCGAGTGATTCCCGAAGCTCCCTCACATCTGCAACACGAGCGACAACTCCACCCACCTCTGAGGGCTCCGGCGCGCCCCGCACCGTGTCCATCTCGGTATTGCTCTGCTGCTCAGCAAGCGGAAGCAGAAGCATCGACGGCGGTGTGCACCGCCGCGCGATCGCTGGCGCCATGATCGCTTTCGAAACCCTGACGCCGCCGCAATACGGACAGCTAATCAATTCCGCGGCGGCCTGCCTCTCAAAGGCGTCTCCGTTTTGAAACCAGCTCTCGAAACGGTGACCATCGGCGCAGATTAAGGCGAATTTGATCATCGGCTTTCACAGAAACTCAATCTGTTGGCGTGCGAGCAAGATCGGCCAGGAGAAGATCGAGCTTGCCATCGTAATGCAATTCGTAGAGGTCGTCGCAGCCGCCGATATGCTTGTCACCAAAGAAAATCTGCGGAACCGTGGACCTGCCATTCGCCCGCTGGGTCATTTTTTCACGCGCTTCGAAATCGCCATCGACCGAGATTTCGGTAAAGGGGAGATTTTTCTTCGTGAGCAATTCCTTGGCCCGCCGGCAATAGGGGCAAGTTTGGGTCGTATAAATGGTGATTTCGGGCAGATTGGACATCTCTTACCTTCCTCCGCTCTCTTTATGAAGCAAAGGCGCAGCGGCCACAAGCCTATGACGTGACGATGAGGATGATGGCGTCAGCCTGGGGCAAGGAACGCCAGCGATAAAGGGCAAGCAAGAAAGGGGCAAAGAGGATCGCCGCAGGTGTATGTTGGAGATTGTGGGAAAGTGCCGAAAATTGCGGAAGGAAGGCCAGTGCAGTTTTTCCGCCGCGAAAGCACGAAAGCGCAATCGCGGTGCTTCCGCAGGGTGCGGGCGAGATAGCCTCAACAGGATGCACGACGATGGTCCTGACACAGATGGCACGATCAGCCTGAATGGCCTTATGCTTGCTACAGCTCCTGCGTTGGACGTGAGAGCCTCTCAATCCCAGAGGGCACTGGTGCTGGTACGCTGGCAGGAAGATCGTGGATGGGCGAGGCCACGTTACAATGCGTTGGATATGGGTCGAGACACGCTTATGAACATGACAAGTGTCATAAACGCTGACGCCATCGTCACCTGATAGCAGCGGCAAACCGCTCCCACCGGCCTCAGCTCCCATGCACTTCAAGCATGCAGCAGTCTCGCAAACAGTGATGACCAACACAAACGGGATCGGCACGCAACAACGTCACGACATCGTGTAGCCTCCTTCCGAATCGGTCAACAGCCCGATGTGATTTCGGCGTGCGACAGGCTAGGTTCGGACCGATGGGAGCCAGAGCCGGACACCGCTTGTTTATTAGCAAATCTGTGTAAATAAATTTACTATACGACATCAGTGCTGAAAAAGACCTGCATATTCATGGAAAACTTCCCGAAATAAATTTATTTTTACTCACTCATCTTCCAATTTTTACCTCAACACCATAAGCAACAGCCGCATCAGAATTTACGAAGTACCAAAATTCCGATATGGCACGCGCAAATGCTCATCCAGCGAGGCTGCTGTTCATGAATTCCTTGTTTCACGGCTGGTCCAGACATTCCCTCTGTACTTTTTTCGGTCTTGGTATCGCAGCGATACCTTTCACCGGATCATCGCTTCATGCGCAGGAGGACAAGCATGGGACAACCGGTGAGGCGATCATTCACGCCGATGATCATCCCGAGAATTGGCTGACTTATGGACGAACATATTCGGAACAGCGTTTCAGTCCGCTCGATCAGATCAATGCTGGCAATGTTGGCGGACTCAAACTCGCCTGGTATTTCGACCTCGACACAAATCGCGGGCAGGAAGGCACGCCCCTGATCGTCGATGGTGTCATGTATGCGACAACCAACTGGTCAAAAATGAAAGCACTCGATGCTGCGACCGGCAAGCTGCTATGGGAATATGATCCGCGTGTGCCGGGCAATATCGCCGACAAGGGATGTTGCGATACGGTCAACCGCGGCGCAGCCTATTGGAATGGTAAGGTCTATTTCGGAACATTCGATGGACGGCTCATCGCTCTGGATGCGAAGACCGGCAAGGAAGTTTGGACGGTCAATACAATTCCGGAGGATGCCGAACTCGGTGTTCAGCGCTCCTACACAGTGGACATCGCTCCGCGCATCGCCAAGGGACGGGTGCTGATCGGCAATGGCGGCGCGGAATTCGGAGCACGCGGCTTCATTTCGGCCTTCGACGCGGAAACCGGCAAGCTCGACTGGCGTTTCTTCACCGTACCCAATCCGAAAAACGAGCCGGATCACGCCCCTTCAGACAAGGTGCTCCGGGAAGTCGCCTATCCGACCTGGAGTCCGACGGGTGCCTGGACACGGCAGGGTGGCGGTGGAACCGTCTGGGATTCACTCGTTTATGATCCCGTCACCGATCTCATCTACATTGGTGTCGGCAACGGCTCTCCCTGGAACTGGAAATATCGTTCGGAGGGCAAGGGCGACAATCTCTTTCTCGGCAGCATCGTCGCGGTGCGGCCCGAGACCGGCGAATATGTCTGGCATTTCCAGGAAACGCCGATGGACCAATGGGATTACACCTCGGTCCAGCACATTATGACGGTCGATCTGCCAATCAATGGTGAGATGCGCCATGTGATCGTCCATGCACCGAAGAATGGCTTCTTTTACGTCCTTGACGCGAAGAGCGGCGAATTTCTCTCCGGCAAGAATTACACTTATGTCAATTGGGCCTCCGGGCTCGACCCGAAAACCGGACGGCCGATCTTCAATCCCGATGCATTTTATACGCTCACCGGCAAGGACTGGTACGGCCTCCCCGGTGATCTAGGCGGCCACAATTTCATGGCCATGGCCTATAGCCCGCAGACGAAACTCGTCTACATCCCCGCGCAACAGGTTCCCTTCGTCTACTCGCCCCAGAAAGGCGGCTTCAAACCGAATCCAGACAGCTGGAACCTCGGCCTCGATATGACCAAGATCGGGCTCACTTCCTACAATGACGAAGCCGCGAAACGTTTCATCGATGACCTCAAAGGCTGGCTGCTTGCCTGGGATCCCGTCGAGCAGAAGGAAGTATTCCGGGTCGATCACAAGGGGCCCTGGAACGGCGGTCTTCTGGCGACAGGCGGCGGACTTATCTTCCAGGGGCTCGCCAATGGTGAATTCCACGCCTATGACGCGAAGACAGGTCAGGATCTCTACCATTTTCAAGCCCAAAGCGGCATCATAGCGCCTCCCGTGACCTATAGTGTCAATGGGAAGCAATATGTCGCCGTGGAAGTCGGCTGGGGTGGCATCTATCCCTTCTTCCTCGGCGGCGTCGCACGCACGTCCGGCTGGACGGTCAACCATTCACGCATCATTGCCTTTGCTCTGGATGGCAATGCCACATTGCCCCCTGCCAATAACAAGGGCTTCTTGCCTGTCAAACCGCCTGCGGAATTCGATAAAGCGCAAATCAAGGACGGCTATTTTCACTATCAGACCTATTGTGCCGGATGCCATGGCGACAATGGCGAGAGCGGTGGTGTGTTGCCCGATCTTCGCTGGTCGGGAGCCCTCCACGCAAAGGAAGCATTCTACAATGTCGTCGGCCGAGGAGCGCTGACAGCCTTTGGAATGGATAAGTTCGATACGTCGATGACGCCGGAAGAAATCGATACGATCCGCCATTTCCTCATCGAGCGCGCTAACGCGACCTATCAGGTGGAAATGGATGCTCGCAAAAACGCGGATGGCGTGCCGGTCACTCCGGTCGTCGGCATGTCCCCGGAAAAATGACTTCGTCTTGCATACACCGGTTTTCCTGTAGGAATACCGGCGGTCGAATGTCCGGAATCCTGGCTTTGGAACCGAAATTCGAAGTCTTGCCCATCCAATGTTTCAAACAATGCCTGTAGGTATGAGAGTGGTGCTGTGATGAACATGAGACAATCTTTCGCGGCTATGACGGCCTGTAGCTTTGCTCTCGGGATGTCTCTGTTCATGGGCGCGATGCCCTCAAGGGCCACCGAAAACGATGATGCGCTTGTCGAACAGGGGGCCTATGTCGCACGACTCGGAGATTGCGTCGCATGTCATACGGCAATCGGCGGACCGGCCTACGCCGGAGGCCTACACATAAAGACACCGATCGGCTCGATCTTCTCGACGAATATCACCCCCGACAAAGACCATGGCATCGGGACCTATACGTTGGAAGACTTTGCTCGCGCGGTACGGGAGGGTATACGCAAGGATGGAACGACGCTCTATCCGGCCATGCCCTATCCGGCTTTCTCGCGCATGAGCGATGACGACATCAAGGCGCTTTACGCCTATTTCATGAAAGGTGTAAAGCCGCTTCCCGTCGCTAACAAACCAGCCGAAATCCCCTGGCCATTGTCGATGCGTTGGCCTTTATCGCTTTGGCAGAGCTTTTTCGCACCGGCGGCCTCGCCTTTCAAAGCGGCGCCGGGAACCGATCCCGAAATCGCCCGCGGTGAATATATCGTCACCGGCCCAGGCCATTGCGGCGCCTGCCATACACCCCGCGGCTTCGCCTTGCAGGAGCAGGCGCTGGACGCATCAGGCGGGCCAGCCTTTCTTTCCGGAGGGGCACCGATCGATAATTGGGTCGCACCAAGCTTGCGCAACGATCCGATCGTCGGTCTCGGCCGCTGGTCGGAGGAGGATGTTGCAACCTTCCTCAAGTCAGGGCGCATCGATCATTCCGCGGTTTTCGGCGGCATGGCAGATGTGGTTTCCTGGAGCACGCAATATCTCACGATGGAAGATCTCCGGGCGGTCGCGAAATATCTGAAGGCATTGCCCCCCGTGGAAGCGAAAGCGACTTATGCCTATAACGACACGGTCACCAAAGCTCTCGAGGCTCATCAGTATGACGGCTTCACAGGGGCCAAAGCCTATGTGGAACAATGCGCCATCTGTCATGGCAATGATGGTGGCGGTGTCAACCGTATGTTCCCCCCACTTGCTGGCAATCCCGTCGTCGTGACAGAAAACCCAACCTCCCTCGTCAATCTCGTTGTCAATGGCGGGGTGCTGCCGCCGACCAACTGGGCTCCCTCCGCCGTAGCCATGCCCGGTTATAAAGGCCACTTGAACGATCAGGACACGGCTGATGTCGTGAATTTCATTCGGTCTTCCTGGGGGAACAAGGCTCCAGCCAATGTCTCCTCAAAAGAGGTGGAAGCTCTGCGTAGAGACGGCACTCCCTTGGTCTCGACGAGTTGGGGGGCCGGCACGCATGACACGGCAAGCTGGGGTCTCATAATGCCGCAGCCCTACGGTAAAGGCTGGACCTTTGCGCCACAGACACACACGGGTACCGATACAGCGCAATAAGACAAATATGAAAAATGGACGGAGTAACACGTCCCCTTATACTAATCTCAATGAGAACGACTCATTGAGATTGCCCCGGCTGTCGGGTTGTGGATCCCCACCGATTCCCGTTGATCCCGACAAGTTGGGATCAACAGAACACAGTATTACCGACACCTTGCCAGCACGATTACATGGCAAGCACGGTCTCCATCCTTTATTTGGTTTCCCCTCAGCCGTTACAGTGCCTACCTGGCATCAAGAAAATTCTCTATACACGAGCAAACCTGATCTCGGCCCCAGACTGGAACGGTATCAGGACCCGTCTCAACAATCTTCCTTTCGCAGACCGACCGGCATTAGGATTGAAGATACCTACCACATTGATGACCAATGCTTCCCGAGAAACAGGACTTATCTCTAGGTGAAGTATTTATCAGGCGCATCAACGCACCAACCTCCTATTGCCTGCAGCCATAGACCGAACGAGTCTAGCACACTCGCAAATGTTAAAAGCCATTATCATTCTATAAGTCAGCGGCCGCATTTTGTAGCCTCATGAATAGCCACCCCAAATAATTCATACAAAATCTCGTTGGTAATACCATTGTTATCGAGGAGATCCTGTCGATGTCACCCTCGGCACCATTAAAGAGAGCAAATCACGCAAGGCCATACTTGCCAGTTTTGGGCGTCTGATGCTCAGTCCAAGCGACATGATTGTGCGACTTCAATCACTTCCTCCAAAAGCGCTCGTTCAAGACGACGAGCTTCCTGATTTTCGGCATCCTCACAATTTTCTATACTGGACCGTAAGCGACCTCGCTCAAGGAGGAGCTTTGCTGCCTCCTCTTTTTCTAGACGTTCCAGAATGCCCTTTCGTTCAGAAATATGCCGTGCGCTTTTTAGTAGCATCTGAGCGAAAGCTGGCGAGCATCGCCCCCCCTCCTCCGTTAATTGCAACATTTCACGATCCCGTTTCGTGACTTCCTGCAAGGCCCGATCAATTTCGGTTTTGCGCCATTCCGCCAAACGGACAAAGTTTTTTCTAACCCGAACGATACGCCGCGCCTTCTTCAAGCCCTCACTCATCATTCACCCTTTGATCAACCAAGTCCTGAAACCTGTGATGAAGACTTCAAGAAGTTGTGGCGCAGTGGAAAAGAATAGAAAAAGCCCCCCCATCAAGACGAAAGGCATGGCTACAAAATAGATCGGGATTTGGGGGACCATCTTATTGATCAGACCAATCGTGAAATTGACGATAACTGAAAAAACGAGGAAAGGCCCCGCAAGTCGCAAGCAAAGTAGAAACGCTCTGGACAAATTGTCACCGACGTAAACAAGATTAAATTGACTATTGAATATGTCCATAATGGGCAACATTTTATAGGAGGCAATCAACCCCTGAATAATCTCAAGATGAAGATTCGTAATAAACAACAAGGTCGTCGCCAACAACGTGACAAGTGTATTGAGAGCGGGCAACGGTTCCGCTTCATTGATGCCCGCAGTTAGAATGCTTGTCAGGCCGATCGTCATCGCTAGGGCGTTGCCGGCAGTTTCCAGCGCGAAAAAAAAAATGCGCATGGAAAAGCCAATAAAAAAGCCCGTTAAACATTCCGAAGTCATTATGTAGACAAATGATAAGGGTTTTGCGTCGCCAAGGGCAGGTTGCACCAACTCAGAAAGAAAAGGAAACAATATCAATGTTAACGCGACGGCTAATGCGAGGCGAATTTTGACAGGCACTCGGGGGCTTGAAAAACCCGGCATCAGCATGACCGCAAAACCTATACGGCAAAATAGAATGGCCACAGCCATCACCGACTGCGATGGCGTCCAGATCATGAAATCGATCCTAGAACTTTGATATCCACACCTCGGGTCAATTCGAGATGCGACAGGACCGGTAGATTAGCAAATAATCGCTCCGTAACGAGATGCACATAAGGCCGGGATTCCGGCGCGGCAACGAGAACGAATTGCTCTCCCTTGTCGAGATATCTCCGTATTGCCTGCGTTGCCTCTTTCCCGAATTGCTCCACCATTGCCGGATCAAGGTCGAACTCTACAATGTCCCCTTTAGCATCCCGCTTGAGACTCTGATGGAAAGCAAGGTCCCAACGTTGTCCAAGGCGCACGATTTTGAGAGCGCCATTATCAGATAAATCGCCGCAAATCTGCTGCGCGATCCGCATGCGAACATGTTCAACGATCTGTTCGGAACGCCGCACATGAGGTGCTATTTCTGCGACAGCCTCCAAAATGAGGGCAAGGTTACGAATTGATACCCGCTCCATAAGTAACAACTTCAATACTGCCTGCAGACCCGAATAGGAGATCTGCGCTGGACATATATCGTCGATCAAACGCTTATAATCAGGCCCGAGTTGTTCGAGAAGGAGACGCATATCCTTATAGGATAAGAGCTGCGCAAGATTGCTGCGAATGACTTCACTCAGATGCGTCAATAGGATCGACAAAATATCAACCGGAACGAAATTGTCATTCTTCAATTCGTTAACAAAGGTCTGAGATATCCATAACGCCTTCATACCAAAGGCGGGTTCCCGAGTTTCGTCAAAGGGAAGATCGGGACGCCGGCCTTCACCCGTCACGACGAGAACGTCACCTAGCCGCATCTCGTAAGTCGCTACGACCGTTCCATGAATTTTGATCTGATAGGATTTCACCGGTATCGACAAACTATCCGTCAATTTGATTTCCGGAATGATAAAACCATATTGCTTGACGAATTTGCGCCGCATTTTCGTGACACGATGAGAAAGCTCGTCCTGAGATTCCAATAATTTCGTCGCCAATTGCTTGCCGAGACAGAGTTCGATTTCGGGCGCGCGTAAAGAATCCTTCACCGAATTCTTCGCTTCGGCCAGAGCCTGGGATTCCGCAATCGCTTTCCTTGCCTTTTCTCTTTGTTCCGCTTCCGCAATACGCTTCGGTATCACATTGCCAGTCATGACAAAAACCGTCGCCAAGAGCAGAAAAGGCATCATTGGCAAACCAGGTACGATCGCAAGCAGGAACATCAAGAGAGCGGCGACGTAAAGTGCGCGCGGATATTTGACAAGCTGATCAAGAACCGTCTGCTCTGCCGTGCCTCTGGTTCCACCTTTTGAAACAAGCAAGGCCGCAGCAAGAGAAACGATCAGTGACGGAATTTGTGAGACGAGACCGTCACCTACCGAAAGCTTGGTAAAGACGTCTGCCGCCTGACTTAACGGCATATCGTGGCGGGTGACGCCAATCACGATCCCACCGAAAATATTCACAGCCAGAATAACAAGCCCTGCTATGGCGTCGCCTCGGACGAATTTCGAAGCACCATCCATAGAGCCGAAAAAAGAGCTCTCCTCCTCCAATTCCCGCCGTCTGAGCTGAGCCTGCTTCTCATCGATCAGGCCGGCCGAAAGATCGGCATCAATGGCCATCTGTTTGCCTGGAATTGCATCGAGCGTGAAACGCGCTCCAACCTCTGCGATACGCGTAGCACCCTTCGTAATCACGACGAAATTGACCGTCATGAGAATCGCAAAGACAATGAGACCGATGACGAAATCACCGCTCATGACAAGTTTTGAAAACCCGCCAATTATATATCCGGCCGCAGTCGTTCCCTCCGAGCCATGAGACAATATCAACCTGGTCGTCGCAATATTGAGCGCGAGGCGGAGCAGCGTAGCAACGAGGAGCACTGTTGGAAATGCGGAAAAGTCCAACGGTCTCTGGATCCATAGTGCAACCATAAGAATGAGGACAGAAAGAGCAATTGAAAATGCAAGGCCGAGGTCGATGATAACCGGCGGGATCGGCAAGAAGAAAATCGAAAGAATAGCAATGATGCCGGCGGCAAATCCGATATCACGGATACTTTTGTTATTCGTCTCCGCCGAAGTGTTTAATGCTATATCGACCATAATGATTTCCCAACCGCGACCATTCAATCGCAAACATAGGCTCATTCGTATTAGGCTTGGCTTGCGCGAAGATGACCAGTTTCGAACACTTAACGACACAAAGCGTAAGCCGCGGACAAGCCTCGTCATTTATCTTCCGACAAAGAAGCTCAGTCTATGACAGAAACATTTTCTCGAGAGAGGGTGTTTCCTCGACTGCGGACGATCCTGTCTTTTACAAATGAGGTTACCTTGTCGATTCAACCGCCATCAGACATCGTCCTTGATGTTGCCAATGCAGCGGGGGCACCCTCCTCATCTCCTCTTTTCGACAGGCTAAGATCCGCCTCCGCCATACCCTCGACCGAAAAGGCGAGCTTTAGTACTCTTATGGAAGATGTCGCGGCCGGAGATAAAAGGTCGTCTTCGATTTTGCCGCTATTCTCACCTCAACCAAAATTTGAAGCCCACACGGGGGATACAAAAACAAAAGTCTTTAAAGATCTTGAGGCGGTACTCCTGCGTAATTTCATAGAATCTATGCTACCGAAAGATATGAGCGACATCTATGGACACGGAAGCGCCGGTGATATGTGGAAGTCTATGCTTGCAGACCAGCTTTCAAAAGAACTTTCCAAACGCATTGACCTAGGCTTGAGCAGAACTGCCGCAACACGACTAAATTACGCAAGAATCTTTTCTTCCAGCTGAGCTTCGAGTGCCTCAAAACTCATTCATCCGTATCTTCGGAAAGCGTAAGCCTAGATAGATGGATCCTGGTCTTACCGAAGAACCCATCGATTGAGATCATCTGGCTAATAGCGGACATAAACACATTCAATACAGGTTCGCGATGATCCCATCACTGAGCCGGGAAGGATATGTCAATCCAATATGGTTGAGAATGGAACCAGCATTTGCCAATTTACAGCGCCGGAATTGGACGAAGAAGTCAGGAATCGATTGTCCGATGCCCTTCTCACCGCGCTTGCAAGACTTGAGGCTGTCGTTACGCAGGAAACGACGCTGCTTCGCGAAAATCGCGCGATCAATTTACAGGATTTCAATCAAAGAAAGACACAGGGTCTCCTTGAGCTGCGGCGGGCAATATCTGGCTTTCAGCAATTAACGACCACGAAAGAAATACAGCTACGCTTCGCACATCTTTCTGAGCTTCTTGATGGAAACCTGATTGCCTTGCAACATCACCTCAAGGCAATAGAAGCGGTCACAGAGACAATTATCGAAACTGTCCAACAATCGGAATCGGATGGCACATATTCGGCTATCAGCATTATCGACAGGCAAGTCAAATGCTAAACATTTTTTTCTATTGCACTTGGATCTGCATTGTCACATCAATTTCGTTTTATATCGGTAGCGCATTGAGTCTCGATCGAGTCGTGCATCCTAGTTCGAGCCAGGAGGAGATACATATCGAATCTAAGACGACCGACAGCATCAATGTTCCGTTGTTTCAAAATGGTGACGTTGCGGGATATCTCGTGACGAATTTTATCTACAATATTGACGTTTCCGATTCGACGAAACTGAGCCTGCCCCCGGACATATTTATCCTGGATGAAGCCTTCCACGCCCTGTTTTCACAAAAGATCGAACCCAATCATCTTGAGAAATATCAAATCGCAGGACTGAAAGACAAAATCAAAGAACGCGTTAATCAGAGACTGGGCGGTCCCTATATCAAGGACATTCTGATTAAAGATTTTAACTACATTCCAAAAAGGGAAGTGCCACAATAATAAATTAGCCCATCGACTCACAAGGGAGATATCATAAAACGACAAATAGGTACCGATAATTATACGCACTGATTCAAAGCATCATTGAACCAAGAGCATAAAAAATTCGATCTGTTAAAATTAGTGATCGCTTCAAACTGGACGAACAGATCAAAACCCTCCTATTTCATACCTTGTGACAATCTCGGTGGAAGGAGCATCCATAATAGTCGCTTTGTTAACCACGGATCTCGGAAGCAATGGACTATAGCGTAGGCGTCTGCCCCAGTCTTTCTAGACAAATCGTTAAAGGGATTATTCACAGAGTTCATCCATTTCGATAAGGAATCATCGTTCTTATCTCGAATAGATTCATTTGGAATAGATGCCCGACTCCTATTTCTTTCATTTTCAATTATAAATGAAATGGTTCAAGATGATGAAAAAAACTTCCGTTCTTTCTTTTTCCGATTTCGGCTTGGCGACGGCGGGTATATTTTCGGCAACATTTTCGCTACTTTTCGCCGCTACTATGATAATCAAAGATAACGAACAAGCTATCAACGGAGACGTTGAGCACCCCTCGATATTCACACATTATTTCCATTTTGGTGTCAACGAACCATTATCCCTAAAGGACCAGTCAGCCATCGATTTCCAGACAACCGGGATTATTGGCACGTCCAAACAAAGTAACCACGGCAGCCCGATAAGCCTTAACGGCGATATTACCTTGATCGATACGCCTGAGCGTCCCTATGAGGTCCAAGTAACCAATAACGGACAGCCCTTTGTGACCAATGGCGGCAATAAGATTTTTGTAAAGGCGGGCATGGATGTTCCCGGGCAAGGACGGGTTTTGCTTGCAGAGAAGCGTGCGGGTCGCTGGATTGTCGTGACGACGAAAGGCGTTCTACTTGAAGCCGCTCCGCATACATAGACGTTGAAGAAGACGTTCCAAATTTCAGCGATGAGGATCACCTGCAACATAGGAAACCTGCTGTCACCAGAAAGTCGTCTCAACGGCGCGACCTCCACAGCATGATCGCTAATGGACATCAACAACAAAATATGGATAGTCATTTTCTGGAAAACATCATTGTAATCTTTCATAATAAGATGACGTTGAGTTTCGCATAAATTGCAAATCCATAACTCGGATAGGGTGGAGCCGCTCCAGCCTCAAGCGATTACAATCGCGGCACGAACTGAAGCCCACGTACTGACGGAAATCGCTAACCTGCTTGCAGCACATCTCGGCGAGGATCCGCCGACGATCGCGCAGGATCGTGGCAGAGCGTGACGGAGCCCCAAATTTTGAAGCAACCCGAAACGTCTTGCCTCGAGCCAGCATCCTGGCCGGGGGAATAATCATAGGCGATAGCCGCATCATTTTCGGGAAGCATAAATCTCACCTGTCTTTTCGCCCTTTCCTCTCGCAATCTCATCTCTTGCGCAGAGGTGGATAGGTAGCTTATAAGACTCTTAGCATGCCGATCCGACACCCCTGGAGGCGTGGCGTGCTTTCCAACTTCTGCACAAATCGGCGACAGTTATCGTCGTGTCGATCGGAAGTTTCTTCAGATCTCTAATAAGGATTAATACTATGGCCGAGCGCAAAACACTCGCGGCCACGGTTCGCGCGGGGACAGGCAAGGGGGCCGCTCGTAGCATGCGCCGTGAAGGTCGCATTCCAGGTGTCATCTACGGTGGCGGTGATGCCGCCGAGCCGATCACCCTCGATTTCCGTGAATTGAACAAGCTGATTTATGCGGGACATTTCCTGACGACGCTATTCGATATCGAGATCGATGGCACGAAGCAGCGCGTCGTTCCGCGCGATTATCAGCTTGATCCGGTTATGGGTCAGCCACTCCACGTCGATTTTCTGCGTCTGAAGCCCGGTGCCACCTTGAAGGTCCAGGTACCCGTTCACTTTCTTAATGGTGATATCTGCCCTGGCGTCAAAAAGGGCGGTACTTTGAATATCGTCCGTCATGCCATCGAGATGAAAGTTCCGGCAGATGCGATCCCAGAAGCACTCACCGCTGACCTAAAAAGCCTGGAAATCGCAGAATCCCTTCATGTTTCGGCAATTCCCTTGCCGGAAGGCTGCTCCCTTATCGAAACCGGCAAGGATTTCACGATTGTCACAATCGTTCCGCCTGTAGTGATTGCCGAGGAAGCCCCTGCCGCAGACGCCAAAGGCAAAGGCAAAGGCAAGGCGGCTGCCGCCGCCAAGAAGAAATAGTCGGTCTCGGCAGAATTTCAGCTGCCGGAGCCTTCACAACAAAGATCTTGGAACGAATGCAATTTTTGCATTCGTTCCAATGGATGGCGCCCGCTTTAGAACGACGGAAACCATAACCATTCCCGTCACCATTCCATTTCAATAGAGACGCATATCTGCCCTCGTCGATTGGCAATATCACGTATTTCATATCTTCCCGCCCCAGGAGCGATGCGCTTTAGGCGGTGTAAACACTTGAGACGATGAAGCGGCCTGCGAAAGCCTCAACTGATACTCCCGAAGGGCCAGGAAGAACGAGACCATTTGTCTTGGATTGATCTGGAGGGTGATAGCAAATATGCCAAGGGCAGAGGCAATCGTTAGCATCTGCCTCAGATAGAAGAAATGAGCGGGAATCGCTAAAGTACGGCTGTGAAGCGGTACAATCCGATCCTATCCCACACTCGATAGGGTAAGCTCGTCGGAAATGTCATCATTTCCGTTCTTCGTTTGGGCACATTCTCTGGCTTGTCTTTTGCTTTCCACGCGCTCGCGCGATTCTCGCGCGGTCCATTCTCAGCCTGCATCGCCCGGCAAGGCTCCGCGGCATGCTTCAAACGCGTAGGCCGCCATGTTTCTCTTCGTCGGTCTCGGCAACCCCGGCAAGGCCTATAGCAACAATCGACATAATATCGGTTTCATGGCTATCGACGCCCTAGCGCGAGAATTTCACGCATCCGCGTTCCGCGCGCGATTTCAAGGATTGACGAGCGAAATAACGCTCGGTGGGGAGAAAGTCATTCTCCTCAAGCCAGAAACTTATATGAATGAATCCGGACGTTCCGTCAGCGACGCCGTCCATTTCTATAAGATCAATGCGAGCCGGGTCGTCGTCTTTCACGATGAGCTCGATCTCGCCCCTGGCAAGGTCCGAGTCAAGAAGGGTGGCGGTAACGCCGGGCATAATGGATTGAAATCCATCACCCAACATATCACCAATGATTATCGGCGAGTACGCCTAGGAATCGGCCACCCGGGCGTCAAGGATATGGTCCGCAATTATGTCCTGGGCGACTTCGCCAAAAGCGAATCGGCCTGGGTCGAAACGCTCTGCCTTTCGATCGCCATCAATGCGCCACTCCTTGTCAAGGGTGAGGATGAAAGCTTTCAAAACAAGGTTTTCCATGCCATGGACGCGGCAGGTTTCGCGAAGGATGGTCTATTTTAAGGCGTTTCGGATATATCCGGAAACGCTTCTCTCAAAAACAAGAGCATTATCTGGGCCATGGAACCGCAAGGCGATTCAACCTTATCGGACAATGCCTTAAAGACTGGGGAGACATAAAAGGCCACAGCCATCTTATATAGATATCTTATATAAGATTTCGCGAGCACGGAGACATTCAGGGTCCTGGAGCTGGGAGAACTTGCCTGCTGACGCAAACGGACGTCGATGGCCATTTTGCTATTTCGGAGCCCTTTCCGTCAGAAATCCTCAATTCCGCCCAACTATCGCGATTTTCGCTTAATTGGCATCAAAGGGGGCAAGAATGAACGGTTTCGCTTCACGATGCCACGGAATGAATTTAGTGTAGCGCGCTTCGCGATTCGAAATTTCGATTTCCGTTCCGCTGAAAAGGGAGCGAATCGCACCGCAGAAAGTGGCAGCGGAACCGCACCGGGCATGACCGAGTGGAACCCACGACATCGAAATCGACGCACATTTCCGTTCAAGATCCTATTGCCAAGCCCATGCACGCAAAGCCTTCACAAGCCCTCTCCTCATTGGCTCAGGAAACCCTGGCCGATCTACGGATCGAGATCGATCGCATCGACGCCGATCTGCATGCTTTGCTGATCGCACGCGGCGAGATCATCGACCGGCTGATCGCCGTCAAGGCGCGTCAAGGTGGAGGCTCGGCCTTCCGGCCCGGCCGGGAAGCCGATATGATGCGCAAAATCGTCAGCCGCCATGAAGGGCTGTTGCCCGTGGACACGGTCGAGAGCATCTGGCGCATAATTATTTCGACCTTCACCTATGTCCAGTCACCCTATTCCGTCCACGCCGACATCAGCGGCGGCGATGCGGCCATGCGCGATTGCTGCCGTTTTCATTTCGGCTTCACCGTCCCCTATATCGTTCATCAGGGAACAGGCGGCGTGATCGAAGCCGTGGCGCAAGCCAAAGGAGATCTTGGACTTGTCAAAGTCGAGGCGAGTGCTGCAGCCGGTGCATGGTGGCGTGCACTCTGCGATCCGCAGGCGCCGAAAATCATCGCCCGCCTGCCATTCGTCGAGCGCCCTGATCACCCCGCTGGCATGCCGCTCTTCGTCATCGCGCGCCCCCTCAGCGATGCCGCTTCCCGCGAGACTTTGCTCTATTCCATCGGCATCGAGCGATGGCAAGGATGGCTACCGGAAAGCATGGCCTCAATTGGTGGCTCTATCCTCGGTAATGCCGCTGACGGGTACGGCTTATCGCTGATGGTCGCCGTTCCCGGCGATGTCACGCCCGAAAATTTGCGCCACGCCCTTCGTGAAGCAGGCGCAGGAGAGGCGCGTCTTGCCGAAATCGGCAGTCATGCAGCCCGTTTCGATCTCAAAGCCAGCCCCACCGCTGCGAGCAGGTAGGGGACTAACTTTCTGGCTCATTTTCTGGACTCTTTCGATGACCCAATCGTTTTCAGCATCTCCCGCTCCCGATATCACGCCGCTTCCGCTCTCACAGCCGATGCCGCATGCGGGTGTCCTCGCCATTGACCCCTATGTGCCTGGGAAGAGCTCGGCGCCTGGGGCGGCGAAAATACACAAACTTTCCTCGAATGAGACGCCGTTTGGCCCATCGCCCGCAGCGCAACAGGCTTTCATCGACAGCGCAAAAAAGCTTTCACTCTATCCAGACGGCACGGCGACGGCCTTGCGGAGCGCTATCGCCGCCCACCATGGACTTGATCCGGCACGCATCGTGTGCGGCGCGGGTTCGGATGAACTGCTGTCCCTGCTTGCCACGATCTATCTCGCGCCCGGCGATGAAGGTATTTTCACCGAGCATGGCTTTCTCGTCTACAAGATCGCAATTCTCGCCGCCGGCGGCACACCCGTCGTCGTCCCCGAGAAGAACCTCACCACCGATATTGATGCGATCCTTGCGGCCGTCACGCTGCGGACGAAAATCGTGTTCATTGCCAATCCGAACAATCCTACCGGCACCTATTTGCCCTTCTCCGAGGTCAAAAGGCTCGCAACCAGCCTGCCCTCCCATGTCCTGCTGGTGCTCGATGCTGCCTATGGGGAATATGTGACCCGCAATGATTATTCGGCCGGTCTCGAACTCGCCGCGACGCACGAGAATGTCATCATGACCCGGACCTTCTCCAAAATCTACGGTCTGGCCGCGCTGCGGCTTGGCTGGTGCTATGCGCCTGCCGCCGTCGCGGATGCGCTGAATCGCGTACGTGGCCCGTTCAACACCAGCGGACCGGCGATTGCGGCCGGAATTGCCGCCATCAAAGACCAAACCCATGTCGACCGGGCGATCGCCCATAACGAGGCCTGGCTCGGCAAGCTTACCGAAGCGCTCACCCAAATCGGGTTCACCGTCACGCCAAGCGTCGCAAATTTTCTTCTGGTGCATTTCCTGGACGCCGCTACGGCCCAGGAGGCCGACGCCTTCCTGACAGGACGCGGACTTATTCTGCGCTCGGTCGCGTCCTATGGCCTGCCACATTGCCTGCGTCTGAGCATTGGGCTCGACGAAGCCAATCAGCTCGTCATCGACAGCCTCAGAGAATTCGCGAACAAGGGAGCCAATCCGCGTGACTGATGGATTGGGGCCGAGGCTCGAGACGCCCCTCTTCGAGCAAGTTACATTGATCGGCATCGGGCTGATCGGATCTTCGCTGGCGCGCGTCACACAACGGAAGGGCCTTGCGACCCGCATCGTCGCCTATGACAGCGATCCGGACGTCCGCGCCCAGGTCGAGCGCCTAGGCCTCGCCGATGTCGTCGCGCCCAGTGCGGAAAAAGCGGTTCAGAATGCCGATCTCGTGCTCCTCTGCGCTCCCGTCGGCGCTATGGGAGCGATTGCCAAGACGATCGCTCCTCATCTCGCCCCGGGCACAATCGTCTCCGACGTCGGTTCGGTCAAAGCCGCCGTCATCCAGTCGGTAGCCTCGCGCCTGCCGGAGAATGTGCATTTCGTGCCGGCTCACCCCGTCGCGGGCACCGAATATTCAGGGCCCGCCGCGGGATTTGCGACGCTGTTTCTCAACCGCTGGTGCATTCTCACACCGACACCCGAGATTGATGCGCAGGCATTGGCACGGATCACCGCCTTCTGGACTGCCGCCGGCGCCAATGTCGAGATGATGAAGGCGACGCATCACGACCTGGTACTGGCGATTACCAGCCATGTGCCGCATCTCATCGCCTATAATATCGTCGGCACGGCAGCGGATCTCGAAACCGTCACACAATCGGAAGTCATAAAATTCTCGGCTGGCGGATTTCGCGATTTCACCCGCATCGCATCTTCCGATCCGACGATGTGGCGCGACATTTTTCTCAATAACAAACCAGCAGTGATCGAAATGCTCGGCCGCTTCACGGAAGATCTCATCGCGCTTCAACGCATGATCCGGCATGACGATGGTGAGGGCCTGTTCAACCTGTTTACCCGAACCCGCGCCATCCGCCGAACCATCATCGAACAGGGTCAGGAAACCGCCGCACCCGATTTCGGACGGCGGCAGCCAGAGGATACGGAATAGACTTCTGAAGGATTCGCGGCCTTGCACCCTTGCTTACCCGTAACACCAAAAAGCTGGGATCATGACATGTCATGATCCGTGGTGTTCGACTGACCGCCGCCACCCTGCGGTCGCAGGGGCCAAAAGGTGATGAGTCATGCTCATCACCTTTTGGCATTGGGCAACACAGCGTAACCACACCGTCAAATTTTCCCGACCTCAAAACGCCTCATCACCCGACAGAAGTCCGGCCTGGATCCCTTATGATCACAACGTCAGCATCAGCCCAAACGGGCACGCGCTCCGAACACATTTGATGCTTTTATAAAGCAGTGATCTTGGCTCATGCAGTCAATTGATCATGCCTTGCATTATACCCAATCTCACTGACCTCGGTCTGTTGGGATCAGTGAGGTTCAGCGGAAAGCTGCCGTCCCGCAGTCGCGGAGACAAGTCTCAATAAGTCATACTCATCGAGCCTTGGTATTAGACCATTGAACATCCAAATCCATCCAATGGCCTATTTCTTTGAAAAGGCGCCCGACTGATCTCGAACGGGCAAGCCGATTTCGTAGCCATTGCACTGAAAACACCGACCCCATCTGAACGCAATCGTTCCAAGACAAATCAACGCATTCAAAATTCTTCATAAAATCGTCTTCGCGGTTTTACCAATTATTGCAACCCTCGCTGCCGCCCGACTCATTGACCGTGGATACAGGCAGGAGACCAACAATGCGAAGATATAAAGCGATCATTTCAGCAATCATGTTTCTGGGCCTTGCCCTGCAAGCCCAGGCAGATGATTCGACATCCACGATTAAACAAAGCGGGTTTTCACCGCTCTATCTCGGTGTCGATCAGGAAACAGCGACGATCCCGTCAAATCCAACGACGACAGGTGGCCCGGCGACAATCAGCCATGCCTATATCATGCGTATCGACCTGAAAGCACCCGGCATCGCCTTCGTGACAACGGCGCATAGCGGATCGCTGGAGACGGTTTCGGAGACAACCTCCCAATTTGCGATCGACAACCGCGTGCGCGTCGCGATCAATGCAAATTTCTTTTCTCCCTGCTGCAATGCCTATCCCGAACCGAAGGACGTGATCGGCCTGCTCGTTTCGAACGGCAAGGTCGTATCACCGGCGACGACGGATCCCGTCCAGAGCGAGGCGGTGCTGGCGATCACCCGCGGCAATAATGCCGTCATCGCCCACGGCTCCGCGGTCGATGCCTCGCAGGTAGTCACCGCCGTGGCCGGATCGGCGATCCTCGTGCAGGATGGCAAGGATACCAGCGCCAGCAGCCCGAACGAGGGCGACCCCCTGAACCCCAATCCTCGCACTGTCGTCGGCTTGTCGGACCATAACAGATACCTTTACCTCGTCGTCATCGACGGTCGCGTATCCGGCTATTCGAGGGGCACGACAAATGCGCAATCCGCCGCTCTGATGCTCGCGCTCGGCTGCGACAGCGCATTGAATCTTGATGGTGGTGGCTCCACGGAAATGGTGCGCGCGGATACGCTCGGACAACCCTATATCGTCAACAATCCGAGCGGCGGCTCGGAACGTTATGACGCTGCCGCGCTTGGCGTTCATGCACTGGAACTTCCCAAGCCGCCATTTCAATAGAGGGCTTTGGCGCCCAAATTGAAGCGCTTCAAAAAATGCTCTGTATTTGAGTGGGGCGTTTCGAAAGGCCACTGAAAGACTCATGTCAGGCTCATTGATCCCAATTTCTGGGATCAATGAGAGCCGACAGGAAGCCGCCGCAGCGACAGATTCCGGTCGGAATCGTCAAAGCCTATCGCCGAGCGCCGGTATTAAACCGAAGAAAGGAAACTGCTTTCCCCGGTTTGATGCGTTTCCATCAATGGTGGGCGTGGCTCACGAGCCCGTTCATCGGGCAGGCCTTTGGTTAATCTTCAACAAGTGCGCGCGATCGAAACAACGACCAAACACAAACTCACCTGAAATCCATTCGGCCTCAACGGTCTATACCACTTTCCGTCAATGGGTGGCTGGCATGTGCTCTTCCGTATGATGGAATCGCGAGAAATCCACGCTGATCCTGCCATCTTGAGCGATCCCGATTATATCGACGAAATGGTGGTCATGGAGGATGTTATCGAACGTATAGGCCGTCCGTGCAAAAATACTTTGCGACGTCACCTCATCAATACCGGTAATGGTAATGATGATTTCCGCCTCTTCCTTGCGCAGCTCATCCAGTTTAAGACCTTTGAGTGGACTGCGTTCATCAATGACATGTGTCGCCATGGTGGTGAAGCGTAAAAGCGGGCTGTGAGCCTGGATCAAAGGCAGCGGATCGAAGCGGCGAAAGTAACGACCGCCCTCCCCCTGCACAAGCCGCGACAAGGCCATTTCCATATCCATCGAGAGAATGATGCTGCGCCGGCAATTGGCGATACGAATGCTCAACATACGAGTATCATCGACTGTGCTGACCACGGCTTTGTTGCTGAAAAGGACACGGGCGGTCGGCCGCGAAAAGCGGGCAAAGACGAGGCCCGTACCAAGTGCATTGATCATGATGGCAATGAACACTTCCACCGAGACCATGGCATTGGCGAAAGTCCCGGTCGGCGTCATTCCGCCATAGCCGACAGTCGAGAAAGTCTGAATGCTGAAGAAGAAAAAATCCTGCCAATGGCCCGGGCGCAAATTGGCAATCTCCCCCGGCACCAGCGCATAAAGCATACTGAAGCCAAGATTGATGCCGATGAAGAAAAGAATGGACCAACAGAAAAAGGCGCGCCAGGAAATCGTCAATGCGTGGTGATAGAGGTCGCTCCAGAAATGGTCCACAAGGCCGGTAACGACAACATTATTATGCGTCTGCTCTTCCAGCTTCCGATATTTGTAACTGAGAAAAGCACTGGCCTGTCTGGTGGCGTGATGGGCCATTTTATTGGCGGCGAAAATCTTGTCGCGCGCTATTTCAAATCCATTCATATCAAACATCCGGAACGGAAACAGGAACGACCTTCCAGGGAAGCATACCAACGACACCGTGAGCATCTGGGCCGTTAACTGGCACAGGATTTTGACATTTGTGATGCGAGTATCCTGAACGCGAGTCTTCGGGGGCATCGAACCAGGCAGATGCGTAAAGGCATGACCTTCGCCAACGATACGGAATGAACCGTATGAATCGACCACCTGCGGAAGTGAGGCACACAAACGGAACGTCGCGGCTATATGGCCGCACATGACGGCCGAGTTGGAGCTGTTCCCCTCCTTTGAAAGAAAAGGGAGAGGAAGCTCCAGAAAACGAGGCTTGGGCATTGCGCCCGCCTCGTCAAAGGGCATGCACATTTCCTAGCATGGCACATCCCTTCTGGAAAATATGCCGATGGACCGGGGAGGCCAAAACCTCATTCAACAGAGCGTGACGCCTTCGGTTGATCGCCCGCCCCTCCGGCCGGGCCGTGACAGGCAAAATTCGACTTGTCGGATTTTCAGGAACATGCGATTTTTTAACTATCCACCTGCCTCCTTCAATCGTCGGGCGGGCCACCATGGACAGGTCATGGATCTGACCATGCGGGTCATTGTGCACGCAGAGAATCTCCACCAAGCTTTCGAGGACCGCTGGCTTGCTCGTCTATCGCCTCATGCTTGTGGCACTTGCCGTCTCGATCCTGGCCATGCTGGCCAGCGGACGCGTGCTGGCGCATGGCGACAACCTGGGGCACAGGCCGATCCTCACACAAGCCCATAATGGTCAGATGGCCTCGCTATACTCAGGCCATTCTGTGCATCATGGGTTGAAGCAGGAAGCGGACAGGACATCCATCGGCCATCGGGACGATTCGCGACCGCTGCCTTGCGACCATGGATCTGGCGATAATCCGGTTTCCTGCTGCGCGCCGGTTCTGCTGGGACTCATCACCAGCCATGCAATAGGTTTCGCCCAGCCACCGGCGACCCTTTTCATCCATGACGCACGCTCCGACGCCTGGACGCCCGGGCTAATGCCAGCGCCCATGCGCCGACCGCCACGCAAGGCCTGACCTACGACCGGAACCCTGCATGCCGCTTCGGCATCCTTTTCCAGGGTTTCTGATTTCACCGCGTCTTCCCGTCATTTCGCAGCACGTGCCGAGCCGCACGGCCTTCCATGGCCGCTGCTCCGCGTTTTGCCCTGCCTCACGGCCTTCCATGCGTTCATTCTTGGCTTTTTCCCTCACGGGCTTACTATCCATTCTTCCCGCTCTCGGCGGCTCACTGACGCTCGGCCCTTCCGATCTCCTGGCCCCGCTCTCCCCGCAACGCGCATCGGACTGGTCGCCCCCCGCTTCGCCAACAGCCGGCTTGAGCGGTTTCAAACCGGGTGAGCCCCAGGACTGGCGCAGTTTGAACCAGAAAGTCACGCCCGGTTCCCACCATCACGGTGCCAATAAAAACACAGCGCCATCGATGACTAGCGGGGAAGACAGCCCGTGAAAACACGATCCTTACCGTTCTTGGCCTGTATCGGCACCGCTCTGGTGCTTGGCGGATGCGCCAGTTTTTCCGCTGATGCCGGCCTTTCTCCGGCTTCAGCGACAGCGAATGCAGCGATTCATCAACAGGTGACGAAAATCACTGGGGATGAGGAGGAAGAACGCGCGCGAGCGAGAGTCGCGACGCTCTTGCGCCAGCCTCTTAAGGCCGAAACTTCACTGGAAATAGCGCTTCTGCGCAACAAGGGGCTACAGGCCGCATTCAACGATCTCGGCGTATCGGAAGCGCAATTCGTCCATGAGAGCCTGCCACCATCCCCGCAATTCTCCATCTCTCGCCTTGCCGGCGAGGGGGATGTCGAAGTCGTCCGCCAGATAGCAGTGAGCCTGTTCGCCCTGGCGACGTTGCCGGCACGCACAGCGATCGCCCGAGAAAGCTATTCCGCCGCGCAATGGCGCGCTGCGGAACAAGTGCTGGCGCTCGCGGCCGATGTCCGGCGTCAATATTATGTGGCCGTCGCGGCCAATGCCCAGGCGGCCTATTTACAGCGTTCCGTTGCCTCTGCCGGTCTCTCGGCCGATCTCGCCCGCAAACTCGGCGAGGCCGGTAGCCTGAACAGGCTGGAACAAGCGCGCAGCGGCGCCTTTTTTACCGAAATGTCGGCACAACTCGCCGATGCGCGGCTACAGGCTCAGGCCGAACGTGAGCGGTTGACCCGGCTGATGGGTCTTTGGGGCAAGGAGATCGCCTTTAAATTGCCAGACGACTTGCCGCCTTTGCCGAAATCGATCGTCAGCCCGAAGGCCATCGAGGCCAAGGCTCTGACCGAGCGCGTGGACCTCAAGGCCGGCAAGTATGATCTTACAGCTCTTGCCGCCAATTATGGGCTCACCAATGCAACCCGCTTCGTCAGCGATATCACACTCGCCTACCAGGACGACAACGAATGGGCAGGCAATGTCGGCGGCGCGGTCCTCGGCACCGAATATAACAACAAGCTGATCCGCCATGGTTTCGACGTGAGCTTCACGATTCCCATCTATGATTTCGGAGAGACCGATGTCCGTAGAGCGCGTGAGGCCTATATGGCGGCAGCGCATCGTCTCGCCCAACGCGCAATCGATGTACGGTCGCAAGTGCGCGAAGCCTATCTGCGCTATCGCGGCAAATTCGACCTTGCCCGCTATTATGCAAACAACGTCCTGCCGCTGCGCAAAATCATTCTCGATGAAACCACGCTGCAGCTCAATGGTATGCTTTCCGATGCCACACAACTCATTGTGGATGGCCAGATGCGTAATGCCAATCATGTTTCCGCAATCAACACGCGGCGCGACTTCTTCCTCGCAGAGGTTGAGCTCACGACGGCCATCTATGGCGGCAATACGTATGACGCTAGCTCTCCCCGTCTTGTCGCCGCCGGGGCCGTAACAGGTAACGCCCCGGCAAACTGATAGGAGCTTCCATGAAAAGCAACACGAATCCTGGGCTCTCCTTCTCCCGCCGCCAGCTTCTCGGCGCTGGCCTCATGCTGACGTCGGCCGGGTCGATCAACAGCCGCGCCGAGGCAGCCCGCCTGCCGGAAGCGCCGATCATGCGCGAGACGGCGACCCAGCCGCCTCGGCATCCGGATAGCGGACCTGATTATCATCCCGTCGTCACACTCAACGGCTGGAGCCTGCCCTTTCGTATGAATGGTGAATGGAAGGAGTTCCATCTCGTCGCCGAACCCGTCGTCCGGGAAATGGCGCCAGGCATGCAGGCTCACCTTTGGGGATACAATGGCCAGAGCCCCGGACCGACGATAGAAGCCGTCGAGGGTGAGAAGGTACGCATATTCGTCACCAACCATCTTCCGGAAGCCACCAGCATTCATTGGCATGGCATTGATGTTCCGAACGGAATGGATGGCGTCGCCGGCCTCACCCAGCCGGGGATCCCGCCTGGCAAAACCTTCGTCTACGAATTCGCTCTGCCGCGTTCCGGCACATTCATGTATCATCCCCATGCGGATGAAATGATTCAGATGGCGATGGGAATGATGGGATCCTTCGTGGTCCATCCCCGTGATCCGGATTTTCGTCGCGTTGATCGCGATTACATCCTGCTCCTCTCCACCTATGCGATCGACCCCGGTGCCTATACGCCACGCGTCAATGAAATGACTGACTTCAGTCTCTGGACATTCAACAGCCGGGTATTTCCCGGCATTGATCCACTGGTCGCCAGACAAGGCGAGAAGCTACGGATTCGTATCGGCAATCTGTCGATGACCAATCACCCGATCCACATTCATGGGACGAATTTCCGCGTTACTAGCACCGATGGCGGCTGGGTCGATCCCAACGCCTCATGGCCGGAAGCAACTGTGGACATGGCGGTCGGTCAGATGCGTGCCATCGAATTTTCGGCCGACAATCCCGGCGACTGGCCGATGCATTGTCACAAGTCGCACCATACGATGAATCAAATGGGCCATCAGGTGCGAACCTATATTGGTGTAGACCTGAAACAGACAAATGACGCGATCCGAAGAATCTCGGCTGATGCAATGATGATGGGGTCCAACGGCGGCGGTGCCATGGCCGAAATGGACATGCCGCTGCCGAGGAACACCCTGCCCATGATGGCGGGCGACGGCCCCTTCGGTTCCATCGCCATGGGAGGGATGTTCACGGTCATCAAGATCAGGCCGGCTCTCGCGCCGGGCGATTATCGCGATCCCGGCTGGTATCAGCACCCACGGGGCACAGTCGCCTACGAATGGAAGGGCGATGAGCCAGCACCGCTGCATCGCCACAATCATCCAAACAGAGATTGAAACTTTTCATGTCCGCTTATCGGAACATTCAGGGAGCTAAAATGTCATATCGCCCTTCCTTCATCACCCTCCTTGTCATTGGATTGATGACGATTTTCCCCGTCGGCAGCCACGCCGCTCAGCTCTATCATGGAGAAATACGTGCTCTTGACCCCAATCAGGGAAAGGTAACCCTCAAACATGAGCCGCTCCCCAAGCTCGGCATGGATGACGGCATGACCATGGTCTATCGCGTCGCGGATCCGCTTCTTCTCAAACATCGCTCGGTCGGAGAGCGGGTCTTGTTCGACGCGGAAAAAGAGAATGGTCATTTCGTTGTGACCCATATGGAAAAAGCGAAATGACGATCGAGAGCCCTCTCTCCACCCGCCAGATGCAAACCGCTACAGCATGCTTTATGGTGTCCTTTCAGACGTCAAAATAATTGTTGAACCGCCGCGCATTTTCGCGATCGCTCGACAATCGCGAAAATGCGCGGCGGACAAAAGAGGTCACCCATTGCGACCTGCGTGAATGGGATGAGGATCAATATGGCTCGAACCATAGGATCCAGAGGGGGGAGCGATGGAGCAGCATGCCAAATCCGACACAGCGATGACGGGCGGCCTGCTCGAAAGGCTGGCGATCCGGGTTACAGCCTGGACGGAACGATGGTTTCCTGACGCCTATGTCTTTGCGCTTCTGGCCCTGATCATCGTCACCATTTGCGCTCTGGTCAACGGAACACCTCTGCAAACCGTCGCAAAATCCTTCGGAGATGGGTTTTGGGGATTGATTCCCTTTACCATGCAAATGACCATGCTGGTCATCGGTGGCTATTGCGTCGCCCGTTCACCAGTGGCGAGCCGGCTGATCGAAACTCTGGCCATGGTCCCGAAGAGACCACGCGGGACCATCGTCTTCGTTGCCGTCATCGCAATCGCGACTGCTTTAGTGAATTGGGCCTTCAGCACCGTCTTTTGCGCTTTGCTCGTGCGCACCTTGGCCCAACGTCGTGATTTGCGTTTCGACTATCGCGCGGCAAGTGCCGCGGCCTATCTCGGTCTCGGTGCAGTGTGGGCCCTGGGCATCAGCTCCTCCGCAGCACAATTGCAAGCCAATCCCGCAAGCATGCCCGAAGCATTGCTCAAGATCAGCGGTGTGCTTCCCTTCAGCCAGACGATCTTCCTCTGGCAATCCCTTCTCATGCTGGCCGCGATCGCTGCCTCGTCCATTGCGATCTGTTATTTCTCAGCCCCTGTCGGTGAAAACGCAAGAACCGCCATTGATCTCGGCATAGATCCCCATTCCGATCCGATCATCGTGCCCGCACGCAAACGCCCGGGAGAATGGCTCGAATATAGTCCGCTCCTCACTCTCTTCGTCTTCATCATCGGCATGATCTGGGTCATCAACGAATTCGCCACGAAAGGTGCATTGCGCGGAATTTCCGATCTCAATTCCTATAATCTGATGTTTCTGCTGTTCGGCATGGTTTTGAACTGGCAACCCAAGCGTTTTCTGATCGTCGTCGGTAAAGCCGTACCCGCGACCGCCGGTGTATTGATCCAATTTCCAATCTACAGCGCGATTGCTTTTCTCATCTCTCGCGCCAAGGGGGCCGGCGATCTGACCCTAACCGATCATCTGACCGGCCTCTTCGTCAGCGTGGCGACAAAGGAAACCTTCGCGCCACTGGTCGGAATTTATTCCGCGATCCTCGGCTTCTTCATGCCATCGGGTGGAGGCAAATGGCTCGTTGAAGCACCCTATGTCATGCATGCCGCCGTCGATCTCAAGGCTCACCTCGGTTGGGCCGTGCAAGCCTATAATGCAGGGGAAGCACTCCCCAATCTGATCAATCCATTCTGGATGTTACCGCTTCTCGGTGTCCTTGGCCTCCAAGCGCGCGACATTGTCGGGTTTACATTTCTCCAACTTGTGGTCCACCTGCCGGTTATTATCGTTCTTCTTTGGCTTTTGAGCTACACTCTTCCCTATGTCCCTCCTCTCATTCCCTAGGACACATCAGCGACCTCTGACGCTATGACCAAAGCCTCACGATTGCGGGAACCAGTCATCTGGCGACACCGAATCACATGTATGAGCGGACCAGACTGCCGATCAACATGTTCCAACCGTCGATCAGAATGAAGAACAAAACCTTCACCGGCAGTGCAATAACCGTCGGCGGCAACATCATCATCCCCATCGACATCGTTATTGCGGATGTAATCATATCAATGACGAGAAAGGGCAAGACAATGAGAAAGCCCATTTCGAATCCACGCCGCAATTCCGAAATCATGAAGGCTGGGATGAGCACACGCATCTCGACCTCCGTTCCCGCCGGTTGCGTCGAGGGAAAGCTTTCTTTTGCAAGATCAGCGAAAAGCTGCAAATCCTTGCCCCGGACCTGCGAATTCATAAATTCCCGGAACGGCTGAATGATCTTCGGAAAGGCCTCGCGTTCAGAAAGCTGATTTTCCATCATCGGCTTGACACCACCATCCCACGCCTTCTCGAACACCGGGGACATGACATAGAAGGTCATGAAAAGAGACAGGCTGATAAGCACCAGATTAGCCGGCGTGCTTTGAAGTCCCAAACCCGATCGTAAAAACGATAAAGCAATCGCAAATCGCGTAAAACTGGTCACCATGATCAGCAAACCGGGCGCCACCGACAAGACTGTCAAAAGGGCGACGAGCTGAATGATGCGGCCCGATACCGTGCCATCGCCTGGCGGCACCAGAGACGCCAGGTCAGGCACCTGAGCGAAAGCTTCAGCATTCATGACAACAAGAAACAAACTAAGGAATACGATACGTTTCACTGAAGCACCAACGATTGGATAACAATGGACTGCACAGCACCATTGGAACGAATATTCGCACGTTCGTTCAGATCATCGCGAAGATTTTGAAAGCCGCTCGCACCAACAAGCTGCGCCATCGCCAACGTTTTCAAATATCCAAGAAGATCCGCCGAAATCTGTGTGGCCAATATCTCAGGGTTCTGGACCGCCTTGCCGTCATACAACATCGCGACCTCGAGGCGGATCCAGGTGGATGGAGGCTCAGCCAGATTGGCGACGAGCGGCGCCAACCTATAGCTTGTCAATGTACTATTTATTTTTTGCTTCTCCGCATCCTGCTCGGCGGCCAGAACCGTCATCAGTTTCGCTTTCACGGACAGGACGAGATGGAAGCCAACCGCTCCTCCCACGACCGCCGCAAGAAGCGTCAAGCCCAGCAACATCCCAAGCCGACCGAATTTCGACTCTTGAGCAGATGCACCAGAAGGCGATACCGCAAGATTACGTGAGACCATCTTCTTGTCCATCGTGCCAATATTGAATGTGGCCACTGACACAAGGTATAAATCCTATGTATCGCCCTGTTCCAAAATACTTCTCACTCAAATGAGATCCCTCCTTAGACAAAAATGTCTAAAATCAATCCACTATGACCACGGACGAATCGAAAGTAGACAGGCATTTATCAGACGCTAACTATGATAAGACGGCCTCATACCTACAGCACACCCCGAAAGGTCAGACGCAACATAGCATCTGAACAGCCCCGATCTGTCCGTCGTCTCATTCAATCCGCCGGGACACGCATCATCCAAAGATATTCGATGGAGACACATTGCGTCCTAGAATCGCGGAACATCATCAAATCGGTTTAAATCGGTCATAAATCTGCTGACCAATCGCGGGTTGTTGGACTTCCATTATGCGTCCACGACCACCATAAGAAATACGCGCTTCGGCGATTTTGTCATAAGATACTGTATTATCTTTGGCGATATCCTGCGGCCTCACGATCCCCGCGACATTCAAAAGTCTCATTTCGAAATTGACTCGCACTTCTTGAGAACCGGAAATAATAAGATTGCCGTTTGGCATCACATCCGTGACGACAGCCGCGACGGAAAGCCGGACCTTTTCCGAGCGGTCGATAGCACCCTGCCCTTGCGTCGACGACAGAATGTCGGCCGTTATCGTCGGCTTGAACTGAACAGTTTTGTTGCTGAGACCAAGCTTGTAATTAAAGCCCGTATCAATCTTCGCTTCAAGCGACCGGTCGGTATTATTCCCGAATGTCGCACGATCATTGATGAAGATCGTAACAGTCACGACATCACCAATTCTGTTTGCGCGAGGATCGCTGAAAATATCCGATCGACTGCCATTCCAAATCGATTGAGGCCGCGTCATACTCGCATTCTGAAAGACAGCAGTAGCTGAAGGCTGTACTCGAGCGGCGAGACCTGTCCCAAGGTCACTCATCGCGGGTTCGCGGCCCAACTCTCGAATATCTCCCGCGCATCCCGTTACCAACAAGCTGGCCACCACCAAGGCCGGAAGAGATGACAGATGACGTGTCCTTGTTAAATATAAACAAGAGGATCGCTTATCTCCCGTCTTTACCGCACGGACAGTCTCTTCGTTATCCGTCCGGATCATATGAGGAAATATTCCCGGCCAAAGACACCTAGCTTTATTGGAGGGACTTTCGTCAACATCAAGCGCCTGGCCACAAGGTACAATCCGCCAAGCTTTGTCATTATTTGGAGGCATTTTATGATTTCCCTCCAATTGTAGCAGGAAGCGGACCAACAATCGTATTTGTTAATTTCGCGGCGCGTCCGGCTTCCATCTCATTCAGAATGGCGCTAGCTTTACGCGACGTCAATTTCCCGAGAATTATCGCGGCCATATTGTCTTCCATTGCCGCCAATTGCTGCGCTGCGGTCTCTGGACGCATTTGCGCATAAATTGCCACGACGTTTTCCTGAATGGCTTTCATCACCTCGTCACGTCGAGCTAGCCACTGACTATATTCCACGCGTTTCGCGTCCAATTCCTCAATCTGCTTTCGCAAACGCTTCTCGAGTTCACTCAATTTTGCTGTCTGCCAGCGCAACCGAGCGTCTTTCAAAATACCGATATTATTCAAACAAAATTTCTGTATATCGGAGATTGGTACTTTCTGCGTCTTTCCCGAAACCGTTTGATTATCTTCCTGCTTTGGCTTGGGAGCGGGTTTGTGATCCTCCTGACCATTAGCGCCGCTGATGGTCCCATTGACCCCTATCCCTGCAATCAGAGTAACAAACAGGCATATGCGAAAATCAGACGCGTTCATTGTTCTGTCCATCCCAGCTTCGACATCGATAATGCCAGCGAAAGCTTGCGCCTGCCTTGCGTCATGGAGAGAATGAATAAACGAGCAGAAAATCTCGTCCCACGTTCTGAGGCGATTTCATACCGAAGCGAATTTTGCCAAGTTCTGATAAGCATAATTCATAGAAGCCAGACGCCTACAACCACAGGATGACTGCTTTCGACTTGGAAATTCTTTGATCACACCGATTTCTGCACGATAAGGCGCGCAATTATTACCGCTTTTCTTTTGATTTGTATTCTGGAAAGATCGCCGCTCGAAGAACAACGACAATCCAAGCCGATTCTCAATGTTTTAAGAGATAATTCATCGTTCGATGTTCCTCGCAGCGCTTTCAGACAACGATGAAGACCATTAGAGCATTTTGTCTTTATATTGGATCGCTCCACGATTTCATTTGCCTGAAAATGCCCCGAATTTTCTGAGTGGAGCGTTTCTGGATATATCCAAAACGCTCTAAACGACTCCATCTCCGATGCCCTAAACATGGGAAGATCCACCTCAACACTCGCATATTTACATTTTTCATAGAAAAATGCCGTTTTATTAATGCAGCTTGCGAGTCGACTAATTCAAATGGATCGACAGACATTCACCAAAATGGTGCAGCGCCTCAGGCCACGTCAATATGGAGGACAGAATGATCCATTTCGATGGATGTAAAGAGGATTTCTTGTTTATTGGACGATGAGGTCTGCCTGTAAAGCGCCAGCTGATTTGATCGCTTGTAGAATAGAGATAATTCCATCCGGTTTGACACCGATCTGGTTGAGCCCTGCCACAAGGCTACGAAGATTGGATCCGCGAACGATTGATATCGGTCCTCCCCCCTGATTGGCTTCGATTTCTGTTACCGGAGCAACAACCGTTTGTCCGCGCGAAAATGGTGCCGGTTGGGAGATGATTGGTGTATTCGAAATTCTAACCGTTAGATTCCCTTGGGTCACAGCTACGGTGGATATCTGCACGTCCTGTCCGATGACGACTGTTCCACTTCGGGAGTCGATCACGACACGCGCTGGCGTATCCGGCTCTATCGAAAGATCGCCGATTTGTGCTATAAACCGCGCTACACTGATATTTCCCGGCTTGTTCAGACCAACCGATCTTTGATCGATTTCATGCGCCAGTTCACGTCCATATTGATGCCTGCCAAAAGCATTGATGGCATCCGTTATACGGACCGCTGTCCCGAAGTCCGGGTTACGTAACTGCAGAACCAGAGGCCCGATTGAACGCAACTGCCCTGGAACTTCACGTTCTATCAGCGCACCATTGGCGATACGCCCGGCGGTCGGCACATTTTGGACGACACTTGCCGCTGGCCCTGCCTCCGAAAACCCCGTTACCGCGACCTGCCCCTGAGCTATGGCATAGGTTTGTCCATCGACTCCGACCAGAGATGTCAGGATCAAAGTTCCTCCAAGAAGCGAAGAGGCATCACCAAGCGAAGAGACAGTGACGTCGATACGAGAACCCGGCTGAACGAAAGGAGGCAGATCTGCTGTGACCAATACGGCCGCAACGTTACGCGTCCGTAAATTGATACCACGCACATTAACCCCTAATCGATCCAACATCGACTGAACCGATTGCTCGGTGAAGACCGAATTCCGCATCGTATCGCCGGTCCCCTGCAATCCGACGACAAGGCCATAACCCATGATCTGATTATCCCGGACGCCTTGCAAGGAGGCGATATCCTTGATTCTGACACTCGCCAGCACGTCGGATATCGGCATATTTACGATCGAAAGAAACAGGAGAACGAAGACAAGGATTTTGGTCATTAGCTGCCGCTCACCCGGATCGTGCCGTCAGTTTGTATGATACCTGAAACAATCAAGCCGCTGTCCAGATTCCGGACAGATACACTGTCGCCGATACTTCCCGACTGAAGGGCCGAACCGAAGGCTGTGATCATCAAGCCGTTTTCGGCGAAGATGATACGAACCTTTGCGCCGTGCACAACGACTTTCGGTTGGCTGAGGACTTCGGGAGGAATCGGTTTCCCGGGAAGGAGCGTACGGCGAGACGTCTTACCGACTAGAACCGCCCGATCGGTAACGACATCCCCTCGCACATAGGTCGAGTGAACGGGAAATTCACGCTCGCCGATCCAATTATCCAATATTTTATCGCCCGGATAAATTGTTACCGTCGGAACTGGAAGAACGAGACCTTCAGCCACCCCGATGGAGGAGGATAATATCGCACCACCTAACACAAACCACGCGGAGGAAATGAGTGTCAGCGGCGAAACACCTCGTCTATGCAGCATATGCCTACCCCATGTTCTTCGAGATGGTCGTCGCCATTTCATCCGCTGCCTGGATGACTTTCGAGTTCATTTCATAAGCGCGCTGCGCTGAGATCAGATCCGTTATTTCCTTGACCGGATCGACATTCGACGTCTCAAGATATCCCTGATTGATCGTAGCAAAACCCGGATCCCCGGGCGTGCCGGTAACGGGGGTTCCAGAGGCCTCCGTCTGACGGTAGAGATTGCTGCCAAGCGGCGTCAATCCGGCCTCATTCGCGAAGGTCGTCAATGTCATCTGACCGATCTGCTGAGCCGTTGTCTGTCCGCTTCGGGTTACCGAAACGACACCGGATTGATTGATGGAAATATCGGTGGCATCCGTGGGAATGGTCAGGTTCGGATTGATGAGATAACCATCGGTCGTAACCAATTGTCCCGTCGAATTGGTACTGAAGGCGCCCGCGCGCGTGTAGAGCGTCTCCCCTTCCGGACTCGTAACCTGAAACCAGCCACGTCCATTCAGCGCCAGATCAAGTTTATTGCCTGTATTACTGAGTGTGCCTTGCACATGGAGATTTCGGATGGCCGCCGTACGGACGCCTAAGCCCAATTGTACGCCTTCCGGAATCATATTCGTCTGTCCACGATTGGCCACACCCTGAAGACGTTCCGCCTGATAAAGGAGATCGGTAAATTCGGCACGTGCACGTTTGAACGCGGTCGTATTCATATTGGCAATATTATTGGCAATAACCTGGACATTCAAATCCTGAGCCGCCATACCTGTGGCAGCGATCGATAAGGCTTTCATGGAATCCGTCCTGAAACGTAACCTGCTCAGATCCGGTATGTCCCGAACGAGGTCACTTATGAAACCGAGATCGTTATCGGCAAATTGCTTTCGAGACTTATCATCTTGGTCCAGAACTAAGCATACAGAGCAAGCACGCCTACCGGACAAAGAAACCTGTGATGGAAGACTATTATGCGACCATCACAACCAATGATTTACTTCAGTGGTGCGACCAACTAGGATGACACTGGACCATTCTGTTCTAAATGGCCATCTGACTGATGCTTTGGTAAGCCGAGACAATCTTGTCTCGGACCGCCATGGCGGTTTGCAATGATTGCTGTGCATCCATTACGCTTTCAACGACCTGCTGCACCGAGGCCTTCCCCTGGATTCCAGAGATTGATGCGGCTTCTGCCGTCTTGAGGGAATCGACAGTCTGATTGGCGATTTGCGACAGAACCGCTCCGAAATCAGTCTCTGGCTCCGTTATGCTCTTGGTCAGCGTGCCGCCGTTCGTAATTCGGGCGGTCTTGGTGATTGCTTCAGTCCCTGACGGCGATGAAGCAGCAAAAGACGAAATACCGTCAAGAATAGGGCCAACAAGGGAAAGAGCGGGCAACATGATCAGCTCCTCAAAAGATCAATGGTCATGGTTGAAAGATCGCGTGCTTGTTTCAAGACCTGCAAATTAGCCTCATAAGTGCGGTTTGCTTCGCGCATATCCGCCATTTCAATGAGAACATTCACATTGGGTCGTTTAACGAAACCGTTCTCGTCGGCCGCGATATTGCCGGGATCATGCTCGCGCACAAAGGGCGCACGATCACGGCCGACGCTTTTGACCTGCACGAGATTGAGACCTGATGCACGATCCATCTCACTCGCGAATGTCACCGTCTTACGCTGATAGGGATCGGCGCCGGCCTTGGTACCGGTTGATTCCGCATTGGCCATATTTTCCGATATGATACGCAAACGGGTCGATTGTGACTCAAGGCCCGAGCCAGCAATCTTCATGGATGCATCAAGAGGATCAATCATTTTTATCCCTTTACGCTGGCCAGAAGCATCTGTTGAAAGGCACGTGCTATATTTGTATTCAAAGCATAAGCACGATGTATCTCACCCGCCTTCATCATCTCCTGTTCAAGGCTGACGGAATTGCCGGAGTAAGTCGTCTCCCAGCCAGACTCCGAATGGGCGGTATTCAAATCTGCTTCATTACGATCCGCTTCCAGATGTTTCGGCGACGTGGCCGTCATCCTGAGACCCGCCTCGTTGTAGACTTGCTCGAACGGCAGAAGATCAATGGATTTGAAGCCGGGTGTATTCGCTTGCGCGATATTCTGAGCAACCGTCGCCTGCCGTAGCGTCAACCAGCGGGCCTGTTGTGAAATCAGATCGAGTACAGTCACGGCGCTCATCAGATCTCTCTCCTCGAACAATTCGAGAAGTGGTTCTACAGAGCCAAACTTGTCCCGGGCTGATCATTTCAGGTCGAGGGGAAACCAGTCTGATTTCGTGGCAACCCGACGCAGGTGCATAGAAGGAGACATACAGCAAATTTGGAGCCCGGTACGGATCAGTGCTTCCGTCAAATCAATGAAGGAGTTTCACCAGAGCGCAAACGAACCTTTATACGACATCCGATGCCTCTTTCCGCAGGTAAACAGAGACGCTTATGGAAGCACTCGTTTATTGCGGCTCTGGATGTAAGGGCTTGAGGATTGACGATGGCACGCTTTTGACTTTCGCCTTTCTCGCGTCTTCCGTATTCGACAGCATCCTCAGCCAGGAAGCGGACCGGGCGATTTGCGCCTATATCAAACGCGGTCGCATGACTGAGTTCTTGTGCTTCGCGACGATCCTGAGACGTATTTTGGATTATCGGCCATCTGCGGCAGGCTTGCCGCTTCCGCATCGGCGGAAATACAGGAATATTTTGCGCCGTCTTCTCGCCCTCAAGACACAGTGGAGGCCCGGCTTTCCCACGGCTCGATAATGACGAGAGACCCCGCAGGAGCTTGGAAAATCCGCACGTTTTCAAGGAGCCAGACCTTTTTGGAGAAGCTCACGAAACGGCGGAAAAGGATCCAAGCCGCGATTCTCCTATAAGACGTCGAGGATCAATGCCTGTGGTGTTCAATGAAGTTCGTTGTCTGGCGTTTCGCGGATTGTCGTCGCCGCGGGAGCGGGGTCGCTCGGCGCCCTCCTTTGGGCGACAATACACCTTACTCCGCCAGGAGATCGAGCAAGGCGCTGATCAAAGGCTTGTCGGCCGGCGGCATGGGATAGTCGCGCAATGCTGCCGGCGCGACCCATTTCAGGGCCTGCCCTTCCCTGGAACTGACGAAACCCTGCCAGCGCCGGCAAATGTAAAGCGGCATCAAAAGGTGAAAATCTTCGTAAGCATGACTTGCAAAGGAAAGAGGGGCGAGACAGGGCTCGGCCACCTCGATTCCCAATTCCTCCCGCAATTCACGGATCAGCGCCGCCTCGGGCCTTTCCCCCGGCTCGACCTTGCCGCCGGGAAATTCCCACAATCCGGCCAGGGCTTTTCCCGCAGGCCTTTGCGCAATCAGCACCCGCATATCCGGATCGACGAGCGCGACCGCCACGACGAGGAGGAGACGTGCACTCATGAGCGGTAATCGCCATTGATTTCAACATAGGCCTTGGTGAGGTCGCAAGTCCAAAGGCGCGCGCTGCCTTTGCCGAGCCCGATATCCACCTTGACGAGGATTTCCTTCTCCTGCATCAGGCGCGAGACCGCCGCCTCGTCATAGGACGGATCCCGCATCCCCTTGTGGGCAACCCGAATATCGCCGAACCAGATCGCGAGTTTGTCACGATCTGCCTTTTCGCCCGCCTTTCCGACTGCCATGACGATCCGCCCCCAATTGGCGTCCTCGCCGGCAATCGCCGTCTTGACCAGCGGCGAATCCGCGATCGAGCGGGCAATTCTTTCGGCAGCCCGCTTGTTCTGCGCACCCTCGACCCGAATCTCGACGAATTTGCGCGCCCCTTCACCATCCTTCACCACCTGATGCGCGAGGTCGAGCAGCAGCGCGTCAAGCGCGGTCCGGAACGCCGCCAGCTTGCGATCACCGGCGGCCTTGATGCGCGGCGCGCCGCGCTTTTCCGCAGCGCCGGTGGCGAACAGGAGCAATGTGTCCGATGTCGAGGTGTCGCTGTCGACGGTGATGGCATTGAAGGAAGCCTGCACGCCGCGCGATAACAGGGATTGCAGAACCGGCGCATCTATTGGCGCATCCGTGAAGACGAAGGAAAGCATCGTCGCCATATCCGGCGCAATCATGCCGGCGCCTTTCGCGATCCCGGTGATCGTCACCGGCACGCCGCCGATCTCCGTCTCGGCCGTGGCGACTTTCGGGTAAGTGTCGGTTGTCATGATCGCCTGCGCCGCGGCAAAGGCGCCATCCGGCGTGGCCTCGTCCCTCAACCTTCCGAGAATGCCCTCGAATTTCGTGGCGTCGAGCGGCTCGCCGATCACCCCTGTCGAGGCGAGGAAGATTTCCGATTGCGGTGCGCCTGCCGCCTCGGCCGCGAGCGCGGCGGTCAGTTTGACGGCCTGGACACCAAGCTTGCCGGTAAAGGCATTGGCATTGCCGGAATTGACCACCAAGGCCCGCGCCTTACCCGATTTCAGCCGCGCCTTGCACCAATCGACAGGTGCGGAAGGACATTTGGAACGCGTGAACACCCCGGCCACCTGCGTCCCCTTGTCGAACAGGGCAAGCAGGACATCGGTGCGCTCCTTGTAACGGATGCCGGCGGCCCCGGTCGCGAAACGCACCCCCTCGACGGGTGGAAGGTCGGGATAGGACTTCGGAGCAAACGGCGAAATGGCGGCGGCCATGGGAGTTCCTGCAATTGAGAACCGATAGAGCGCCGATGCTGCCGGTCTGTTCGGATCAGCACCCACGGACACAGGGATTTGCCGGAGCTTGCCGGAGCACGTCAAGAGAGAGTGTGGAAGGAAGCGCCGCGGACCGATCCTGACGGCCACGCGCCACTTGGACCGCAGGAACGTTAGACCGCAGGAACGACCGCGCTGTGGCAATGTCTGTGCATTGCACAAAAAGCCCGGGAGATTGAGGATGATGACCAATTCCCACGGCTTGACGAGGGCGGTCAACGCGATACCATCAGATCTTCCAGCAGCTATTCCGAAAATAATTTCGAAGATTGATGATACAGTAAAAGCTTTAATTCTTAGTTAAGATCAATTTATTGAATGAATAAGAGATGAATAAAACAGCCCTGTCTTAAGGGCTAACGGAACGAATATTGCCAAAAAACCAGAAACAATGTTACACCTTGTATGAGAAGGAACCTGTTTGTTTGCTTTCCAAGGGCAGGAATGCAAATGTGCCGATCTCTATTTTGTTACCGCATTGCGAAAAATATGAATGTAGCGTGACAGAGATTTGCGCTATAAACACCCTCCGATCTGCCGTCCCTCCTCGCGGAAAGGCGTACACTGACCGCGCGAGAGACATTGGCCCCTTCAGAGGGTTCATCTAGCGTCCATCCAGCCCGCGCGAATGTTGCGGAAATTCGAATCGATCGGCTTGAGGCTCGTCCCCATCCTGTAACCGGGGACTTCAAGGTTTGCTGGATCATGGACCGCGCCGCTGCGCGCATCCAATCGGGAGGATTTTCAACTTGTGACGAGCGGGGGCCTCGCGGTCCGCGCATGTCGCGCTTGTTCCAGTTTGGAAGGTTTCGGCTCATGGCTCCCGCCGTGTCGCCCCAGTTAAGGAGACAGACGAATGGTTGGCTTAGGAAAAACCATTTTCGATTTGTCACATTTTCATCGCCAGTGGGAAAACCTCTGGAGCCTCGACGCGCATCGCGAGCTTGAAAGCTCGCCTTACGGACCACTGCGTGAAATCGAGGATTTCGGCAGCAACCCCGGCAATCTGCGCATGTTCGTTCATGTGCCCGAAGACCTGCCTCGCGCACCGGCCTTGGTCGTCGTCCTGCACGGCTGTTCGCAAACCGCCGCAGATTATGATCACGGCACCGGCTGGTCGCGTCTCGCCGATGAACAGGGCTTCATCGTTCTCTACCCGGAGCAACGGCGCGCGAATAATTCCAAAGGCTGTTTCAGCTGGTTCAATCCCGGGGACATGCAGCGCAACATGGGCGAACCGCTGTCGATCCGCCAGATGATCGAATGGCTCGTGCTTGCGCATGACATCGACCGTTCCCGTATTTTCATCAACGGGCTATCGGCGGGCGGCGCCATGACCAATGTCATGCTGGCCGCCTATCCTGAGGTCTTTTCCGCCGGAGCCGTCATTGCCGGCCTTCCCTATGGCGCGGCGACCAATATGCATGAGGCTCTGCGCGCCATGTTCGAAGGCAGTTCGCGCGAGGCTCAAAGCTGGGGCGATCTCGTCCGGAACGCATCCAGCCATGATGGACCGTGGCCCAGGATTTCAATATGGCACGGCACGTCGGACCGAACGGTCAAATTCTCCAATGCGGCGGAAACGCTGAAGCAATGGCAGAATCTTCACGGTCTCGACGATGAGATGCCGCGGCATGGCCATATCGACGGCTACGCCTATCGGGGCTGGCATTCGCCATCCGGCGCGGTGATGGTGGAAGATTACGAACTCGCGGGCATGGCGCATGGCGTGCCACTCGATGTCCGTGGAGAAAACAATCGCGAAGTCAGCGGGTCGTTCCTTCTCGATGCCGGCATTTCCTCCACATCGCATATCGCTCGCTTCTTCGGGCTCATCGGTGCCGAGACGCTGCGCGAGCGGACAGAGCAGGCAGCCTGGCCTCGCGCCGGCGTTGGCGTCCTCGACCCCCTGCCATTCGGCAGAAGACCCATAACCTCGCCACGCGCCGACCAGAACGAAGGTCAACGGGCCGTGAACACAGGGAGAATCCTTGCCATCAATGGGCGCGGCTCTGGTGTTCTGAAATTCTGAGCGTTTGCGATCGATCCGTCACAATCCATTCATCGAAACATGCAGTCGCCGGCGAGCCGGAGCGTGAAATCACGCTCCGGCTCGTTGCGTTGGGAAGCCAGAATTGGCATGGGAAATGATACTGACACGTTAGCTATTACCAAAAATCAATAGTTCCAACAATATTGGGTAAGGGATGTGTTAATTTTACCACGTATTGATCATTTCTAAAATGAGTTTCCTCTTATGCCTCGACAAGACATGAGAACTTTCCGACTATACTGGCGATAAACTCGATTGGCGCCAGATGTGCCCGGCGGTGACACTCCCGGCCTTGGTCCAATCGGGTCTGGGAGGGGTCTAACAAATGTTTCGTGTTTCTGCTTCACCGCATCGTCGACGCAAAAGTTCCGCCGTCCTCGGCGCATTGGTCGCGACCATCCTGTCGGGCACCGCTCCCGCGTTCGCGGATGTGACCGATGAACTGCTCGATCAATTGCGCTCGAAAGGCATCCTGACGAAGGGTGAATTTCACAAGCTGAAGGCGCGGCACGCGGCGGAAGTCCAAAAAAGGGAAGAGAAATACGTCGTCCCTGGACGCAAGATTGTCACCAAGGAAGGCGTCGTCGTGGTCCCCGACGATCGCTATGTCACCCGGCTCGACAAGGGTATCGGCGTTCGTATCGGCCAGGTCGATGTCAAACTTTCGGGTGATTTGAGCTTCTTCGCCACCAACGGGTTCAAGACACGCGGCGATGCCGTCATTGCCGGCGGCTTGGCCGGCGCCGCATCCGGCAGCCACGTCAACAACGCAAGTTCCATTCAGGCCGGCCTTTTGCCGAGCGCCCTGGTCGTAAGTCTCGCGACCAACCAGATGGGCATGGATCTCGGTTTCACCTTGGGTCTTTATACCAGCGGCTCCAATGCCAATGTTGGGCTTCTCAACGCCAATAATGGCGGCACCGCCGCCGGTCTTGGTACGCCCGGCATCGATTTGCGTCAGGTTTTCGGCACGATCGGAACACCTGATTTCGGTACGGTGAAGATCGGCCGCGACCTCGGCCTGTTCGGCGCCGACGCCATTCTGTTCGACCAAACCCTGCTCGGCTCGGGTTCGCTTTTGGCAACCGCCTCGCCGCACAATACGACCCTTGGCCGTATCGGCGTCGGTTACGTTTATGCCGACTGGATTCCGCAGATCACCTATATTTCGCCGGAGATCAACGGCTTCACCTTCTCGATCGGTGCTTTCTCGCCCTACCAGCAATTCAACAATACCGGCCTCTCCGGAACCATGACGGCGCATGATCAGCCGGGCTTCCAGGGTCGCATCAAATATGTCGGTCAGCTGACCCCGGACTTCAAGCTGACGGCCTGGCTCGATGGCCTGACGCAACAGCACCGGGTGGAAACGGGCGATGCGATTTATATGGCCGCCGGAACCAATGTCCGGTCGAATGCGGTCGACGGCGGTATGAAATTCGACATCGGCGCGCTTAGCATCCTCGGCTATGGCTATTATGGATCGGGCCTCGGCACGACGGCGCTTTATTTCGACGGCGTCAGCATGGACGGCAACAAAAGAATTTCCTCCGGTTTCTATGCCCAGGCCGCCTATACATTCGACGGCCGGTTTACTGTCGGCGGCAGCTATGGCGCGAGCTATCTCGACGCCAACTGGATCGATTACCAGCCAGGCTATGGCGCCGGTACGCTCGTGCATTCGAACTCGTCCTGGATCGGCTTCGGTCGCTACAAGCTGACCGACTGGGTCAATATCCAGGGTGAATTCATCCACACGATCTCGCGCAACGCGCTCGGCGGCAGCAACACCAGCGATGCTTTCGTCCTCGGTACGACCTTCTTCTTCTGATTGTTTCCCCAATCATTCTGTGCAAAGGGCCTGACGGTTTCATAATCCGTCAGGCCCTTTTCTTTTGCCGTGCCGAGGCAACAGCGGAAAGCAACGGAGGAGCGGACAGGCCTTTCGGCATTTACGCGGATCTGCCCAAGGACGCTTCCCTGCCGATCCTTTTCAAACTTTGATGGAGATGATCCTCCGGCTGTCCACTCAGACGCCGTGCTCTTTGCGATTGCCCATCTGGTCTGGTTGTTGTCTTCGCCTGCCTTATTCCAAGTTGCGATGACTCATGCTTAATGAGACTTGGAATTAGATCGGTATGGCACTCCCCAGAAAATAAAGAGCGAGAAAATAATAAAGGACATATAGAGCATAGGTCTGTCCGTCTCCGTCATAGACTCGACGGAGACAACCGAGCGCCTCCACACCCCGCGCCACATTGTTCCAGAAACGGCTCGCCATCGGGCGCACCAGAACTCCGAGCATCGGCTCGTAAAAGGCAAAGAAACGCGAAAGCGCATCGCTCTCCTTCCCGCCCGTGCTCCGCAGGAAGCGTGCATCCTTGCGCCGGAACCAATAGAGCATCGCCAGCAAGGCGATCGCGCTCATGACGGCCGCGACGATCACAATCATCAAGGGCCGCGGATTCCAATAGCCGTAGATTTCCTGCAAGCTCATGCCGCGCCAGACGAGGCCTGCGGAAAAGGCCGGATCGATCGCCGCCGCTATCGGCTCCATCACCAGGCTCGGATAGAAAGACAGCAGCAGGATCGCGGCGGCGAGCGCATATTGCGGCAGGAGCAGAGCGATTGGAGCCTCCCGCAAGGAGCCAGCGGAGGACAATTCGGCGCGGTTTGGCGGCTGCGGTTTCAGAAACAGGCCATGGACCAGACGGATCATATAGAGGAAACCAAGGCCGGTCGCGACGAGACTCAAGACCGCCAGCGCATACCACTCCTGGTCCGCCATGCCCTGGACGAGCAACCATTTCCCGCCGAATCCCATGAGAGGCGGTAGGCCGGACATGGCGATGACGGCGATCAAAACCGCGACGAAGGTGAAGGGCATGGAGCGCATCAGCCCACCGAGATCGGCGAATTGCCGCGATCCGGCCCGGAGCGTCACACCAGCCACGGCAAGGAACAGAATGCCTTTGACCATCAGGTGATTGGCCACGAGATAGAGGGCCGTGACCCAGCCAATATGGCTCATCAGGGCGATGGCGATGACGATATAGCCGAGCTGACTCATGCTCGAATAGGCGAGCATGCGTTTGACGTCATCCTCACGCAAAGCCATGGCGGCACCGCCGATCACCGTGAGGAGGCCTATCCAGCCCATGCCATGGGCGAGCCCGAAGGCATTTTGCGAACGGATCGCGAGATAGGCGCCGGTCAGCAGGCCGATGATCGGCACCTTGCTGATGACCGCCGAGAGGAGCGCCGAGACATCATCTTCCGCCTCCGCATAGGCGCCGGGCAGCCAGACATGAACACCGAGCGCGCCCGCCTTGATCAGAAATCCGGAAGCCAGCAGCACGAAAGTCAGGGCGCCGTCAGCTCCGGCGCTGCCGAGCGCAGTTAGCGCATCAGTGCCACTCGCGGCGCGATGCGCCGCAAAACCGGTCAGCAGAAAGAAGGCAGCGGCCAGCGAAAACAGGAGAAAAGGCAAAAGGTGCGGGGCCGCCGCAGGGCTGCGGGCAATCAGAAAATAGGAGGCGAGTGTGATGATCTCGAAGGTTACGAAAAAGTCGAGACCGGTCTCCGCCCGCAGCAAAGCCGGCAGCGCCAAAAGCAAAACTGCTAGCAAAGCGTGATGAAAGGGCCGCGCATCGGTGCGGTAGAATCCGGCCGAGGCGATAACGAGACCGCCGGAGAGAAGCAGCGCGGCGAAGAGTCCCCGCATGCCATCGAGCCCCTGCGACAGAAAGAGCCCCCCGGCCAGGACAAGAGCGAGCATCAGCGCGCATTTGACCTGGCCCGGCAAGATGGGGTCGATCACGGCAAGCGCCGCACCGGCGGCAAGCGGCAGAAACAGCCAGAATGAGCTGATGCCAGCGAGCCCGGCCGCAGCAAGACCTGCAATGACCAGAAGCAGCGCAGCGACGAGGACCGGCAGTTCGCCGGAGAAAAAGGCCGGAACCGCCGCGGGGCGCGGCGCCTGAAGACAGGCGCCAAACCAGCGGAACAGATAGACGGCCTCACACAAGGATCCGAACAGGATGAGTACGATCCATCCATAATCGCCGCTGCCCGCAAGCGCGTTCACAAGCTCCCACTTGCCCCAGAAACCCGGAAAGGGTGGCAGGCCGGCAATGGCGACGAGCAGGATGGCGAAAGCCAGAAGCAGCAAGGGCCGTCCGGCAAGGCTCGGCCAGGAGGTCCATTCCCGGGCGCCGATAGCGCCCGCGAGCCAGAACAGGCCGGCCTTGGCGAGAAGATGGTTGAGAAACAGCCCACCGATGACGAGTGCAAACGCAACATCAGCCCCGCCGCTCTCCACACCATCTGCCTCTTGCCGACGCAGCAGGACGAGCGCCAGAACCATGAGTGCCATCTGGCCGATCGAGGAATAGCCGAGCAGACGCTGTACAAGCCTCTGGCGCAAGCCGATAAGATTTGCGGCGACGAAAGTGAGCCCGCAAGACCAGGCGATGAGATTTCTCTGCCCGGCGAACAGGGGCTCCAGCTTGAAAAGCGCGAAGAAGACGCCGGCGGAAACGCCGACCGATACCAAAGCCGCGACGCCATCCGTCGCCGTCTCATAGACATCAAGCCCCCAGCCATTGGCCGGGAAGGGCTTCAATTCGACGAGAAGCGCGCCGAGCAGCAACAGAAGAGCCATGGCTCCGATCGGCCCGCCGATCGCTTCCCGCTGCGCGAGGAGACCATCAATGTTCAAGGTGCCGGTGGCATAATAGAGAAGCCCGGTCGCAAGCAGGAAGAAGGTCGAGGCGAGCACCGTCGCCATGATATATTTGAAGGCGGCGGCAAGAGCGGCAGGCGTTTCTTCAAGACTGAGCAGCCCGTAAGTGCCAATCGAAACGATTTCCAGAAAAACGAAGAGATTGAACAAATCCCGCGTCATGACCATCCCGTTGATGCCCATGACGAAAATCAGATAAAGCAGCATGGCTGCATAGCGGCCAGAGAGCCTTGGCCACAGCCGCAAGGCTCCCAGCAAAGCGACGCAATTGACGCTTGCCGTGAAAAACCCTTCCCACAGCCCGAAACGCAGGCTGATCGAGACCGGCGGCAAACTGCCCGCGGTCAGAATGTCGATCGCATCGCCCCCAAGCAGGAGCCGCACCAACCCCAGGGCGGAGACGAGGGCCATGCCGGAAAGCGCAAGGAAAAATGTCGCCTTCAGCCATGTCTTGCCGAGCCGGTAGACCAGCGGAAGCACGAAACCGCCGCCAAGACCCAGGATGAAGATCGTCAGCGGATGGAGAAGGCTCGCTACCATTTTGATTCCGTAAACGCATCCAGCGACAGGGTTTGTTTCGTCTCATAAAGGCGAATGGCATAGGCCAGCATGATCGCCGTCACCGAGAGACCGATGACGATGGCCGTCACGACGAGGGCCGAGGGGATCGGATCCACCGAGCGCGTGGCCGCCGCATCGAGGCTGAGGGCCTCATCGATGATCGGCGCGGTGCCGCCGGTGATATAGCCGGTCGCCACCAGAATCATGTGAATGCCAGTATCAATCAGCGAGAAGCCGATGATGATGCGCAAAATGTTGCGATGCGTCAGCATGCCATAGAAGCCGATCAGGACAAGGGAGCATCCCGTCGCGAGAACGAGATGGGACACCGGCGGAAAACCCATGGAACTCTCTCCCATTGCCCGGGACCGCATATTTTTAGGAAGCGGCGAAGGTTTCAGCGGCGGAAGCGATCGATAATGACGCTGAGCTCGGCGCCAACCTTGATGCCGAGCAGAATCGAAATGATTGGTATGGCGCCAGCGCTGAAGAAAGCGCCCAGCTGGCCTTGCGGCAGGAAGCGGCTGTCGAGAAAGCCGCCCGCAAGGATGAGGCCGAGAAGGCCGATGCATACGAAAAGGACACCGGCAAAAGATTCAGTGATGCTGAGAAGATCGAGGCGCAAACGCGTCAGGGGCTGCGTCACGAGAAGCAACAGCACGGCCGATGCGACTATGGCGCCGCCCTGAAAACCACCTCCCGCGGAAAGATGCCCGTGCATGATGACATAGGCCCCGAAGACGAAGATCAACGGCAGAAGAACTTCCGTCCCGGTCACGACCAATTCGCTCGCCGGCCGCAGCGGCGTATTCGCCGACACGGACGGTCCATCGCCGTCGCGCCGCAGCAGAAGGCCAAGGCCCGCAGCCACCATGAACAGAACCGCGACCTCGCCCAATGTATCAAAGCCGCGATAGGTGATCAGAATACCGGTAATCACATTGGCCGCACCGAGTTCTCTCGGTCCCTGCGTCACGTAATGTTCAGCGAGCGGGCGCAGTACCGATTGTTCCTGATAGGCACCGATCAACCGCGCAAACACCAGCCCGAAAAGGACCAGCGCCAATATGATGAATCCTCGCCGGATCATGACGGGATCCGCTTGCCGTGTTTTTCCTCTTCCTCGGCCAGCGCATCCACCGTCGTGGAGGTGACAAAAGGCGTGCGCAGGGCATGCGCGGCGCGCGACAAGGCATGCGAGGAAATCGGATTGCTGAGCAGCACGAAATAGCCGATGAGCAGGAGCTTGAACGTCCAGCCGGGATGGTAGACGGCGAGGCCAGCGAGCACCAGAAGATTGCCGAGAGTCGATGCCTTGGTGCCGGCCTGAATACGTGTATAGGCATCCGGCATACGGATAAGTCCGAGCCCTGCCGAAAACAGGAAAATTGCGCCGGCAAGCACCAAAAGACTGCCGATTATATCCGTCATTCCTCACCCGTCTCCATTGTCGAGACTCCGCCACTGGTCCGGCGTATGGCATATAAGAAAATGAAAGTGGCAAGCCCGGAGCCGATGGCCGCCTCCGCCATGGCCACATCGGGCGCGGCGAGCAAGACATAGGAAACAGCCGCGAACAGGCTTGTCAGGCCCGCGCTGATCATCGCCGCCATGAGATCCTTCAGGCAGACAGCAAGCACGCCACTCGCCAGAATGCCGGTACAGATCAAAAGGATGAGAAGATCGAGCATAGAACGGAATCCGATCTACAGGCCGTTTTCGAAATAGCGGGCGGTCGCCAGCACACCGAGAAAACTGAGCACCCCATAGACGAGCGCGACATCGAGATAAGTGAAGCGGCCGGATAAATGGGCATAAAGAGTGATGAGCGAAATCGACATGACGGTCAGCATGTCGATGGCGGCGATCCGGTCGATGAGTGTCCTGCCGAGAACGAGCCGGATGAGGCCCGCAAACAGCCCCGAAAAAATCAGTACTGCGGCGACCCGCATGATGACATCAGCCAAAGACCACCTCCAGATGGCGTTCGAAGGGCCCCGCGAGCATCTTCGCCGCCGCATCGGGATCCTCGGTCTTGACGTCGAGCCAGTGAAGGAACAGCGCGTTTCCCTCGATGTCGAGGACCAGCGAACCGGGTGTGAGCGCGATGGAATTGCCAAGCGCCAGACGCCCCAGCGGCGACTGGAGCCGGGTTTCGATGCGGACGATGCCCGGCCTGATCGCAATCTGCGGCGCATAGACAATGCGCAGCATGGCGAGATTGGCCCGCACCATTTCGACGAGAAAAACACCGGAATAAGCAAGAAAATGACCGAGGCGCCGCGAGGACCAAGGGATGCGCCCCCAAAGTCCGCCACGTCCTGCGAATAGGTAAGCCATGACGAGGCAGGCGATTGCGCCAACGACGACAGTATCGGCGGCGAGCGAGGATGCGATGCAGAGCCAGATCAGAAACAGCACAACCCAGAGATTGAGAAAGCTTCTGACAAAGTCCGGCTCGTTGGCGGCGTGGTTTTCACAAGAATCCGGCACGATGAAATTCCCGCCCAGCTATAGAATCACGGTAGCATCAGCGCCACAAAGATCAATCCCTTCCGTAGCCAAACCCCGGCTCCCGCTCGATTGATCAAACCGGACGAGACCGATCCCGTTTCCTGAAGCGCGACCTTTGCTAGCGGCAATAGTTGCCTCTTCGCAGCACAAGATCAGCAGATCCAACGGAACAAAATGCAATTAAGTCGCAATATCTATTGACAAGCAGCGCAGTGTTTCGCACTCTTACACTTGCAAGAGCGTTTTAATTGCAAATAGCAGGTCTCGTACCAGCCCATCCCTCTCATTCTCTTTACGGAAGCCCCCATGCTTTTCATTCCCGACAGCACGCGGCAGAGGCTCTGCTCCGAAACGCACCATGACGACGCCTTGCGCGACCAGATTTGCCGCATGCTCAAAAAGTCTGGCCTCCGTCCAACACGCCAGCGCATCGAGCTCGGCAAATTACTCCTCACCGGCGGTCACCGCCATGTCACCGCCGATGAATTGCACAATGAGGCACTTGCCGCTGGCGTGCCGCATTCTCTGGCCACGGTGTACAATACGCTCAATCAATTCGTCGCCGCAGGCCTTCTACGCTGCGTCAACCTCGATGGCGCCCGCAGCTTCTTCGACACGAACGAGGCTGACCATCATCATTTCTACATTGGCGACGACAATCGTGTCATTGACATTCCGGCGGAAGATATTGCCTTCAAGGCGCTTCCCGAACCGCCCCCCGGCTACAAAATCAGCGCCGTCGAAGTCGTCATCCGGCTTGAGCGGGACGCCTCGCGCTGCGACGATGCACTCACGGAAACGACATCCGCCGCCACCCTTAAGAAGCAGGAACCCGCTTTCTCCTGAACGGGCAAATCCACCCGCTCCGGTGCCGTTCTTCCTTGATGCTTCGACAAGGATTCGAGCCGTTTGCCTTTCCCGTACGAAACCTCTTCCGTTTGCCGGTCTCACCGAAAGGCCCCTTCACGCGAAGGTTGTGGAAAGTGTGCAGATATAGAAACACCACATTAAAGGTCTCCGCGTGCATGACGGCACGCGCGTGGAAATCAGCAAACAAAATGAGTCGGATGGAATACTCATCATGTGAATGAGGATTCACGCGTCATGCTCGATCATGAGCATAATCACCGTCGTCCAGTTGCGCCGCTCATCCCCTCTCTGAAATGGACACCTTCGGAAACCGGCATTTCTCTCGGTTTAAATTGATAAAAATCTTTCGGACCTCTTGCGTGGTCAGTTTCCCGGCTCCATCGCGTTCCTCATACGAACGTCTTTCTTCCCGTTGAGCCACTTCTTCGCCTCAGCCGGCCTGAAGGTTTCCTTCCGACATCTCGGGTAGAACTTACCGGCGTGTAGCAGGATCGCTTAGGCGTTCGCACAGACTCGCCCCCCATGAGCCGCTTCAATGGGTAGCAACCGGAAAACAAAGGAGAAGCCGAAAGGCACCGCCGCCCTATATTGGAGGATCGCGTCAGTGATCGTCCGGCGCTAATGGTGGCGGATATCGCCATCTCCATCCCGCATACCGCCGATATCCTTCGATCAGGGCAAGCCCATATCAGGAAACGCGCTTGGATTTAGGGTTTTTGCCGTCGGTATTCTTGGGACGGACGTAAATCTCCAGGCGATGACTCACGATCTCATAACCGTGTGCATCGGCAATCGCCTGCTGCAATTGTTCAATCTCATCGGAATGGAATTCCGTCACCTTTCCAGTCTCGATATCGATCAGATGATCGTGATGCATTTGGTCCGCTGGCTCATAGCGCGCACGGCCATCGGCGAACACATGTCGGTCGAGAATACCTTTATCTTCCAGGAGATTGACGGTTCGATAGACCGTGGCGATGGCGATGCCGGGATCCACGAGAGCAACGCGTCGATGCAATTCAACGACGTCCGGATGATCCACCGATTCTGCCAGTACCTGCATGATCACACGCCGCGGACGTGTCAGGCGCAAACCTCGACTGTTGCAAAGCTGTTCGATATCGTTGGCAGAAAACGTCGCCATGCGATGGTCCTGACTGAAACGGATTCTATTATCTAGTTTTTGGAACCTGATTCCCTCCTGGAATCCAAGTTCATCACCACAGGAATATAGCAGAATCCCTTTAACTCATTCGAATATAAATCATATCCATAAGATAGAATAAATTTGTTCTTTCGGACTTCTACCCCGTCCAGAGAATACCCTGAGCAATTGACATACTTGCCCGGGGCGCTAACGGAACCCTCTCTATTGCCAAGGAATAAAGGCCCAGCCGAAAGATACTTTCGATGACAAGATGAAAGTGTCTATCTTAGAATATCTCTAAGCTATTTTCAATTCAACGGAAACGACAAAAGCCCGTCCGGTTTTACGGGCGGGCTTGACGTGATCGGATTTGGTTGCGGGGACAGGATTTGAACCTGTGACCTTCAGGTTATGAGCCTGACGAGCTACCGGGCTGCTCCACCCCGCGGCATGGAGTGATGCGGGCAAGGAATTTAGATTGCACCGCATTGGATGTGATGTGTGGAAAGGGAACCTTACGCGTGCCTTTTGCAGGCCTGGCAACGACCTACTCTCCCGTGTCTTGAGACAAAGTACCATTGGCGCGAAAGCGTTTGACGGCCGAGTTCGGGATGGGATCGGGTCTGATCACTTTGCAAAAGTCACCAGGCCGGCAAAAGGCAGGCGAAGGGAAGCAAACTGGATTATGATTTTGTGCACCCGAACGCCGAGGCGTTCGCAAGGCCGAGCGGGCGGAGGCCCGCGCCGGCGTTTGAG
>NZ_JQJH01000004.1 GCF_000745425.1 Beijerinckia mobilis | reverse complement strand
CGCATACGACCTGCGTCAATCGCTTCAACCGGTGGCGCAAGGCCGGCGTATGGGACAGGCTTCTTCAGGCTGTTTCAAAGGCTTACGACGGCGATATCGTCATGATCGACTCGTCCTCGATCCGCGTCCATCAGCATGCTGCCAACACCCAAAAAAAGATGAGCGATCCCGTTGCATGGGTCGCTCGCGGGGCGGCCTGACCACCAAGATCCATGCCCTCGTCGATGCCGATGGATTGCCGATCACCTTCAAGCTTACGGAGGGCCAGGCGCATGATGGCAAGAGCGCCGAGGACATGCTCGAGGACCTGAATGACGGTCAGATCCTGCTCGCTGACCGCGCCTATGATTCAGATGCTGCAAGGAACAGGCTCGCCGCGCGCGGCGCATGGGCCAATATCAAACCCATGCCGAACCGCCAAAATGTTCCGGCCTTCAGCCCGTTCCTCTATCGCTATCGCAACCTCGTTGAGCGTTTCTTCAACAAGCTCAAACACTTTCGAGCTGTTGCCACGCGCTACGACAAACGCGCTGACAACTTCCTTGCCAGCGTCAAACTCGCTTCGTTCCGCATTTGGTGCAGACATAATGAGTCTATGACCTAGACTATGTCTCGTTGATTCCAGTCTGATGGGGTTAGCTGGAACCGCTACCTTCAGTTGCGGAAACCAAAGGGCGATGAGTCACACTCATCGCCCTTTGGTTTTTGATCTCAATTTTCGGTCCAGATTTGGCTCTGGAGCGCATAAACCGCTTGTTAATTCGCTTCCTGCCGCCGCAATTCGCTGATACGCGGCAGAATGCTCGCCAGAAACAAAGCAACGAAAATAATGCCGCCGCCGATCAGCACGAAATCATAATAGGAAAAGAAAGCGCCGCCTATCGTCACACCGGCCGTCCCTACCGAATACATTGCCAATGTGAGACCAATGAGGACGATGCGCAATTCTGTGGGACCAAGCGCGAGAAAGGTCAATCTGAAGGTGCCAGAAACCTGATTGTTCAAAAAAACATACATGCAGAGCATGTAATAGCCCGTCAGAGCGAAAAGCGCGCTATCCATGCGGACGTAATGCGTCGCGCCGAGGCTCATCATGATGATGAGATTGCAGACGGCATCCACGGAATGATCGAGAAAATAGCCATAACGCGGACGTTCGATCTTGCGAAAACGTGCGAGGCTGCCATCAAGAGAATCGCCGAACCAGTGAACGCCATAACCAAGAATGGCAAGCCACAGAAGAACCGGCGTCGCGTAACTGCCAATATAGCCGAGAAAAACGAAAACCGCTCCCAGAACGCCAAAAAGCGTCAGATGATCGGGCGTCACCCAGGATGGCAAACGCGGGCAAAGCCAGTTGAGTAGACGCCGTTCGGCCTGGGCCATGACATTGGTTTGAATGCGAACGGTCGATTTTACCCTGATTTCGGCATTGCCAGTAAGCGTTTCCGCCATTCCGTACTCCCTTCCTGTCTGGATAATGGGAAGAACGTCTCTCCTCGAATACCAAGCCCCCGATGCGGAGTCATGGAATGGACTGAGATTTTCGCAAAACCTTCAAGACGAAAATTTCAGACAGGATCACGAGCCGACATTCCTGCGGCCCGCGCTTTCACGGACATTTTCCCAGATCGTCCCTCTCCTAATCAAAAGGACGAAAAGTTTAATAAATCAGCTACAATCAAACCTAAGCAAAAATTACGCTTTAAACGACTTTCAGCCTTGTTTTCTTGACGCCGCACTTCAAACTTCCTGACGATATTTTACAAAGTTGCCGGGAAATCCGTTGCCGACGTCACTATTTGACCGCATAGGCTACCGAACCGGCCGTAGATGCCGTCGGCGAGATGATCGTCGCTGCTAGACCAAGCACTTTCTGAAGCTCGGTCGACGGCGAATTCGAGACATAGACGAGATCATTGTTGAACATCGGGAAATTCTGCGACAGCAGAAAGGCATTCGGGTCCGACATGTCGAGCCGATAAACCATCGGCATCATCCGTCCCGGCTGGATCAAAGTGCTGTCCGGCCGCAACCGCCGCGCGATATATTCAGGCTCATAGCGGAAGATGAAAACACCCGAGGCGTCGGAACGGTTATCGAGAAGACCGCCCATCTTGGCCAAGGCGCGCGCCAGACTGATCCCGGTCGTATCGAAAGGAATTTCCGCATTTCGGCCGGTCGCACCATAAGCAAGAATGACCTGCGGATTAGCGACGAGCGTCACGATATCGCCGGGCCGCATGTAAATATTCTCACGCGGATCGGCGACGACCTTGGAAAGTGGCAGCGATACCGTGGCGCGGCCGCGAGACAATTGCACGAAGGTGTCATGGACGGGCCCGCGAACGCCGCCCGCAGTCGCAATGACGTCGAGCAGCCGGTCACCTTTCACGGTGAGCGGCACGCGCGCACCGGCAACCACTTCTCCTGTGACCGTAACGCTATTGCTGACGGATCGGCTTACGGTCACCAGAGCCTGCGGCTCGATCGCCTTGCCGGTCAGAGCCTTTTCAATCCGTGTCTGGACATCGCGTGGCGTCTGTCCCTCGACCTTGATCCGGCCGGCGTAGGGAACGCTGATAGCACCGTCACGGCCAACCACCTGTTCGGGTATGGTAGCGTTCTTGGAGCCGGTGAAATGGTCGGTGGAAAGCGGCGGCGAGAAAAGACCGCCAGCACCCGCCTCATAGATGGAGACGGTCAGCGTATCGCCGACACCGATCAACGGCTCGGAGGAAGGACGATAGTCACCAAATCGCCCAACGAAACTATCTGGCACGCGATGCCGCAAAATCTCGATGACCGCCGACGAGACCTCGACCGTTTCATAACGCTGCAGGAGGGTGGAATCAGGCCCCGCCCCCACCTGCCGCTGAATCACTTCCTCCCCGGTCGGCCCCGCTTCCGGCATGTAATTACAGCCGGCGAGAAGCGTCAAAACCAGGAAATTCAGGGGGATATGAAAGCTTCTGGTCAAACCGTCCAACCAATTCGAAACTGTGCCTGAGCACATAGCACTTTCTCGCACTTTAGCGAGAAAGTTTGTTCGAATGCGCGCAAAATGTTCCAGACCCTGTGGCTCTCGCGCTACATGCTTAATACTTGATGCTTTCCAAGCCCCCCGTGTCCGGATAAAACGCGCAAATTCTTTCCATCGCTCTTGACCTCCCTGCGGAGAGCGATTGGATAATTTTGGAAATGGCTAATGACCGCTTCATATCAGGTCGCGCTGACCCCAACCTGACGGGATCAGCGAGGTCCGGCGGAAGGCCGCAGCCCCGCTGTCGCGGGGGCCAAATCTCAATGCCTCACACGCTCATCGAGATTTTGGTATCAATCAAAATAAGCTTCGCGAATAAATTAAAGGCGATCCATGAACCGATCTCGTCAAGCCGGCCTTTCTCTAAACGCACGCAAAGCGCTTCAGAACATTGTCGGTCGTCTGCAAGTCAACGATCCCACACCTGATCTCGCCTCACCCTTCGCCGCGCTGACGGATTTCTCGACGCTGCCTGCCTTCACTGAACTGAAGATGCAGCGGTCGATGGCGGATCTCGTCGATCTCGAAAACCCTTTCTTTCGCGTGCATGAGCGGCGCGCCGGCGCGACGACGCAGATCGAGGACCGCACGCTCTCCAATTTCTCGTCCTATGATTATCTCGGCTTGAACGGACATAAAGAGGTCGCCGAGGCGGCAAAGGAGGCCATCGACCTCTATGGTATTTCCGCTTCGGCGAGCCGGGTCGTCGCCGGTGAGCGGCCAATCCACCGCGCCCTGGAAAACAAACTCGCCGAACTTTACGGGCAGGATGCCTGCGCCGTCTTCGTCAGCGGCCACGCGACCAATATCTCGACGATCAGCACGATCATGGGCGCGAAGGACCTGGTGCTCTATGACAGCCTCGCGCATAATAGCATCGTGACAGGCGCGATTTATTCGGGCGCAGAACGGCGCGCCTTTCCGCATAATGATGCGGAAGCGCTCGACGCAATGCTGACGAGCCTACGGCCGCGTTACAAACGCGTGCTCATCGTAATCGAGGGCCTTTACAGCATGGACGGCGACATGCCGGACCTTGCCGCCTTCATCGCTGTCAAACAGCGCCACGCCGCCTGGCTGATGGTCGACGAGGCCCATGGGCTGGGCGTGCTCGGCAAGAATGGGCATGGTCTTCATGAATTTGCCGGCGTCGACCCGCGCGACGTCGACATATGGATGGGAACGCTCTCGAAAACCCTGTCCGGTTGCGGTGGTTATATTGCCGGCTGTTCTCCGCTGGTCGAGACCCTGAAATGCACCGCCGGCGGCTTCGTCTACAGCGTTGGCATGCCACCGGCCATCGCCGCCGCCTCTCTCAAGGCGCTTGAAATCATGCTCCGGGAACCGGAACGCGTGGAAAGGCTGCACCGCAACGGAACGCTTTTCCGTGATCTGGCCAAGGCCGCCGGCCTCGATACGGGTCTCAGCCTCGGCTACGCCGTCGTCCCGATCATCCTGCAAGATTCGCTCGTTGCCGTCGCCCTGGGACAAAAGCTCTTTGACCGCGGCATCAACGTCCAACCGATCATTCCACCAGCCGTGCCGGAAAAATCGTCGCGCCTGCGCTTCTTCATCACTGCAGACCACAATGAAGAACAAATCCGCGAGACGATCGATATCATCGCCGAGGAACGTAAGGCGATAGGCGACGGACGGTCCATCGTCAGCCGAGCGAAACGCTCCTGACGAGACAGCCTGCCTCCGCATGTAGGCAGGGCCGCGCTATCACCGCGAGAAAAGTAAGACCCAATTCCGGCGCGCATGATGATCGGGATTGGGTCATCAAAGCGCGGCCTCGATGGGTCCGCCAACGATAACACCAGTGAAACAGACGGATTTGCACCGTCGATACCATTGCAAACCGCAGCAACCTGGATCGTCCAACAGCCAGGCATGCGGCCAATCTTCCGAACATCTGCTCCGTTATCCCTGAGCATCAGCCAGACGGGTGCGCAGAACGAAAAAACGATCGAGATTGGACCATCGCTCACCAAGGGCCGGTCGTTCAAGCAAAAACGAGCCTGATAGCCGCGCAACGAGGTTCATTGACCTTATGAGTCTCTCCTTCATCGAAGGAGAAGCACATTTTCTGAACGCATCGAAATACAAATTCGCCTACAGGCTGTCAGGAATTGCCCCGCTTAGCCGATGCGTTTTGTCGCGAACCTTTACCATGCCCCACATGATCGAACCGAAACACCTGGCTTCAGGCATCTGCGTCAATCACGCTTCCGTCGAAATTTCTGAAAACATATCAAACTGATCAGAAGACATAATACTAAATACAGATGGATCATGCTCCTTAAGAATTTACATTCATGCCGCATATTTCGTTGCGTCGGATAAACGAATCCTGTATATGTATTTTTAATATATAACGAACTCGCGAACCGTTGAGTCAGCCTGTTCGGGTAACGCCTACTCAATCCCATCAAACGATAGAATTCGTTAACCTGTTCGAAGATTTTCCGAGCTGGAATGGAATGTATACAAAGCTTCGCTGTTGTCGCGAGCTGGATATGCAGGTGCGGGATGTTATTTGATTTCGATCATCGGAGCTTCGCTCCACCAAGGCCAAGCCTCCTTCTCACTGCGGATGACTGCGGACCGCCTGCCATATCATTCGAACATCCGGCGAACAAACCAATGATGTTTCAAAAATATGGCAGAGACTTCGACAATTTTTCTCAAATCTCCCTCACTAATCTGAAAATTGATTGATTGTTTCCATGATAACGCCACAGTCGAGCTCAAGATAAACCTGCCTTGAGCGTGGCCATATGCCAGCGGCCGCGAAAGGCGGCCGCTGATGCCCTTCCGAAGTTTTCCTCTTTCAAAAGACTGAAAATTTTGAAGCGCCTCAAAGGCCGAACTTCATGCGAACTGGTATCAAGACGGTGGGAAGTCCTATGAAGAAATCGCATTCCCTTCCAATTCTGCTTGCGCTCGCAATGGTGGGCACATCATCCAACCGAGCATTTTGCGATGGTCGTGATGAAAATGGCAATGTCGGTGCTACAAGCTACAAGACACTGCCATTTTCAAATGATGTCTTTCAGGGCAGTTTCGGAAGTACGGCTGGGTTGACGCCGGTCGTCCTCTACTATCAGTCGAATTCGAAATCGACCTATTATGATGTCAGCAATATGAATAACGCGAAATCCGCGGCGCAGGATCTCACCAGCCAAAACATCATTCCCTCGAGCAGCGCGCAACGCTGGGAAGATACCTACGCGGCGAGCTTTCCCTCGGGCACGTACACAAACGCTCCAAGCTACATCGCATCAGATGCGTCGACCCAGTCGAGCCAGCCGGAATATGCGGCCTGGCGTGATTTCATCACCAATCATCCACAATATTGGGATTTATCCCCCAATGGCAAACCAATGCCGGATAGTTCAGACTGGAACTCCTGGGGAGGCCAGTGGGGTCACATCAGCTTCCCAGTGCCGCTCGACGCGAAAGATTGTCCCTCTGACATGACAAGCTGCACCTACGGGGATCTGTTCGCTTATCAATGGGGTTTACCCGCTGCAAAGAGCGGCGCCTATGGCATCGCCCTATCCGATTTCGTCGATTCACAGCCCGGTTCCCCGGTCACCTACCAAGATTTCAATCCACGGATCATCGCAGCCTTCGCCACATGGGAAAACTCGAAGTATCCTAATACTTACCCCAATAATACTGTTCCAGGATCGACGACGATGGAACAGGCGACGAATATCATCAAATACAACTTTCTTCACTGGACCGATTTCTGGAGCGTGGGTTTCGGAAAATTCTTCCAGGCTTTGAACAAGCGGCTGGCGGCTGCGACGGGGCACGAAGCCCTGATCATCGACCAGGGCGGTTCGTATCAGGAATACAGGCGGCGTGTCGGCGTCGACCATCGCATCATCAAGAGCTACATTTCACCGAAAAACATCATCGTCAATTGGGACGCCAAGATCATCCAGAGCGATAGGCGCGGACCGATCTCGGCACCTCCTGTCCAAGACCAAGCCGGCTTCACCATCGCGGCGGCGAAAGAGCCTACAATCCGCAACGGCGCCGTCATCGAAGCTGAAAGCAATGATTATTACAATGCAATCGCTCAATTCTATCCGTCGCTGAATTCAAGTTCGCAAAAGGAAGTCGGGCAAAAACTTATCAAGCGCATCTGGCTCTACGCCGCCTGGTCGCATATCGCTGACCAGAATGGATTGGTACGGCGTACGCTGCCGGTCATTCAGCGCGATTACTGGGATGCTGGTTCTTTGACCTCTCTCGATCCGCTGACCACTCTGATAAAGACGATCTATCCGGCAAAAACATTCGGCGCAGCCGTTTATTATTCCGTCTCGGTAGAGCGTCTCACCGAGGCCTATTATGCTCCGAAAGTCGGAGCGAACGGCTACTTCGATTCAGACTACGTCACCGAAAGCGATATTGGCACGATCCTCGATGCCGGTGTTGGCGTGAATTATTTCGTTTCCGACGCAGCGATCTCCAAAATCACGACTAGTAACGGTGCCGCGCCCAGCGCCTGGATCGTTATCGACCGGCATAATTTTATGACCTCGAGTGAACGTCAGAAGCTCACTGCGATCGCACCGATCGTCTCTTCTGCCGCTGACGTTGCTTCACTGCCCAATCAGCCTCTCACCTTCTCAAACGGACTAACCGGATTCGGCTTCTATGATCAGAACGGTCGCCTGATCGTCGTCGTGAGCAATCCTTCGACACAAACGAATGCCTCGGCGATTTCCGGCACGATCAATCTCGGACAGATCGCCAACGGAACCTATAAGATGCAGAATCTGTTCACCAATGCGTCGTCTCAGATCACAGTGAGCAATGGGACAGCCAAGGTCCCCGTTTCTCTCTCCCGCTGGGATACCCAGGCTTACGTCATCACGAAATGACCACCGGTGAGGGTCAGTTCTTTGTAAATCGGAGAAACAAAAACCGGGCGCTGTTTTACACGGCGCCCGTTTTTTTGTTTCATTAGTGTATTCACAACTGGCGTAACCGCACCGGAGGCAGTCCCGCAATGACGGGTCATGCCCGACGCTTATCAGTTCAGACACCGCCTTTTCCAAGGGCATGTTTCACATAGGGCCATTCCAGGGTGAAGCGTCCGTCGAAAAACTTCAGCCGCCGGACGGGTTTGCCTTGCGCATCTTCCTCGAGAAGCGGCAGGCCGGCGCGCATCGTCTCCGCGATCTTGGGGGATAAAGCGGCCTCCACCGACATGCCGAATTCCGCCGTCACCTTGATGATCGTCTCAAAATAGGCGCCGTGTTTATGGTCGCATAGCGTCTCCACGGCCTTGTTGAGCTCATAGAGCCGCGCAAACAGACGTTCCTCTTCAAGCGTATAACGGCGAGGCATGGATTACGCCGCCTCTTTCATGGCGATGGATGCGAGTTTGCGTACCAGCTGTCTGGTGCCCTCGAGCCTGACGGCCGGATTAGCGAAATCGCGCGCGAATACAATCTTCATATCGGCCCGCACCTTGGCATCGGAACCCTGCTGCGTGACATAACGCACAAGCCCTTGCGGGTTGGCGAAGGCGTTGTCTCGGAAGCCAACAATGACGCCCTTCGGTCCCGCCTCGAGCTTTTCCACATGCGCCTTGCGGCAGAGAAGTTTAATGGCAACGAGCTGCATCAATTGCTCAACTTCCTTCGGCATTGGCCCGAAACGATCGATCATTTCGGCGGCAAAACTGTCGATTTCCGCCTCGCTCTCTATCGTCGAGAGGCGACGATAAAGCGTCAGACGCAATTGCAGATCGGGCACATACTCTTCCGGTATCGTCACAGGCGTTCCGAGCGTGATGATCGGCGACCACGTCTCGACAGGCGTTTCCGCACCGGATTTCAAGGCTTCGACCGCATCCTGCAACATCTGCTGATAAAGTTCGTAGCCGACTTCCTTGATATGGCCCGATTGCGCATCACCCAGAAGATTGCCGGCGCCGCGTATGTCAAGATCATGACTCGCGAGCTGGAAGCCGGCGCCCAATGTATCGAGCGATGACAGCACTTTCAGACGCCGCTCGGCCTGCGGTGTCAGTGTCTTGTCGGGCGGCACGGTAAACAGCGCGTATGCACGGATTTTCGATCGGCCGACACGGCCGCGCAGCTGATAGAGCGCGGCGAGGCCGAACATATCGGCGCGATGCACGATCAAAGTGTTGGCGGTCGGGATATCGAGGCCGGATTCGACGATCGCCGTCGAAAGCAGGACATCATATTTGCCTTCATAGAAGGCAGCCATCTTGTCTTCCAGCTCCCTCGCCGCCATCTGGCCATGCGCCACCACGAATTTCACTTCCGGCACATGTGTGCGCAGATAGGTTGCGACATCCTCGAGATCCTCGATCCGCGGTGCGACATAGAAGGTCTGGCCACCGCGATAACGCTCGCGCAACAGGGCTTCGCGCGCAAGAAGATCGTCGAAAGGCGCAATAAAGGTGCGCACGGCAAGACGGTCGACCGGTGGCGTGGCGATGATCGAAAGATCGCGCACGCCGGTCATTGCGAGTTGCAGCGTGCGCGGGATCGGCGTCGCGGACAATGTCAGAACATGCACCTCGGCGCGCAATTCCTTCAGCCGTTCCTTGTGCTTGACACCGAAATGCTGTTCTTCATCGATGATGACGAGGCCGAGATCCTTGAAGCTGATGCCCTTGCCGAGCACAGCATGAGTGCCAACGATAATATCGACATCGCCCGAAGCAATCCCGGCCTTGGCAGACTTGAGATCGGCCGCCGAAACCATACGTGACATTTGCGCCACCTTGATCGGCAGATGGGCGAAACGCGCCGAAAAATTCTTGTAATGCTGGCGCGCCAGCAAGGTGGTCGGCACAATGACGGCAACCTGTTTGCCATTTATGGCGCAGGCGAAAGCGGCGCGCAGCGCGACCTCGGTCTTGCCGAAACCGACGTCGCCGCACACAAGCCGGTCCATTGGCCTGCCGGAGGCGAGATCTTCCAGCACCGCATCGATGGTCGCCTGCTGGTCCTCGGTCTCCTCATAAGGGAAACCGGCGCAGAATTCCTCGTAAAGACCCTCGGGCGGAACGAGTTTCGGCGCCTCGCGTGTTGCACGTTCCGCCGCGACCTTGATCAAACCAGAAGCCATTTCGAGGATGTAGCGGCGCATGCGCGCCTTGCGCTTCTGCCAGGCCCCTCCCCCCAGACGGTCAAGCGCGACGTCGGATTCCTCCGACCCATAACGCGACAGGAGTTCGAGATTTTCGACCGGAAGAAATAATTTCGCGCCGTCGGCATAATGCAGTTCGAGACAATCATGACGCACACCGGCCGCCTCGATCGCCTGCAAACCGATGAAACGGCCGATTCCATGTTCGACATGAACCACGAGATCACCCGCCTGCAGCGAGGCGACCTCGCTCAGGAAATCCTGGGCGCGCCGCGCCTTGCGCCGCGTCTGGACGATCCTGTCGCCGAGAATATCCTGCTCGCCGATGACGGCCAGCCCTTCGGCCACGAAACCCTGTTCGAGACCAATGACGCCAAGCGCAACAGTCGTGGATTTCAGACCTTGCGCCTGCACATAGGAGGAGACGCTTTCGTGTTCCTTGAGCCCGTGGTCGGCGAGGACATGGCCGAGCCGTTCACGCGATCCATCGGTCCAGGCGGTGAGGATCACCCGCCTGCCCTCCGCCTGCAATGTCCTAATGTGCTCGATGGCGGCTTCGAATACATTGGCCTCCGGATCGGCGCGTTCGGTGGCGAAGCCACGGCCCGTCTTCGAACCCATATCAATGACCGGACCACGCGCGGCTTCCTGCGGCACAGCGAAGGGCGAGATGCGGACCACGCTGGCCGTGGAGAGCGCCTTTGCCCATTGTTCCGGTGTTTGATAGAGCGCATCCGGCGGCAACGGCTTGTAGGATGTATGCGCCGGATCGGCGTCATAGGCCGATTTCCGCGCGTCATAATAATCCCTGATCTGCGCGAGCCGTTGTTTCGCCGCTTCCTCGGCCTGCGGGTCGAGGACGATCGGCGCATTGCCTACGTAATCGAAGAGCGTGTCGAGATGATCATAGAACAAAGGCAACCAATGTTCGCAGCCCTGATGCCTGCGGCCTTCGCTGATCGTCTCATAGAGAGCATCGCCGCGTGTCTGCGCATTGAAACGCGCGACATAGGCCTGGCGGAAATGGCGGATCGTATTGGTGGTGAGCTGCACTTCACTCATCGGCACGAGATCGAGCGAACGCAATTGCCCGATTGTGCGCTGGGTTTCCGGATCGAAGCTGCGGATCGATTCCAGCGTGTCGCCGAAGAAATCGAGCCGCACCGGCTGCGTCATTCCCGGCGCATAGAGATCGACGATGCCGCCACGTACCGCATATTCGCCGGTGTCGCGCACCGTCGATGAACGGGTAAAACCGTTCGTTTCGAGCCAGGCGGAAAGGCCGTCGAGCGCGACGGCATTGCCGGGCGCAGCCGAAAAGGTACTGTCGGCGATGAAGGCATGCGGTGGCACGCGCTGCACGATCGCATTGACGGTGGTGGAAAGAATACGCGGGCGCTCCAGCGAGGAGCGGGAACGGGCGAGCCGCGCCAGCACCATCATCCGCTTCGCGGCGATCGCCGCATTGGGCGAGACCCGATCATAGGGCTGGCAATCCCAGGACGGCAGATCGAGAATTTCGATATCCGGCGCGGCGAAGCCGAGCGTCTCGGCGAAGGCGCGGGCGCGCGCACTGTCGCGCGCCACATGGACCAGCACCACGGAGCGCTCTTCACCGGCACGGGCGCAGGCATGGATCAGATCGGCGAGACAGAAGGCGTCATAACCGTCGGCGACGGAAGAAAGCGTCAGGGAGCCGCCCTTGGCAAGCTCGGCGACGGCGCGTTTGAAATCGGTCACGTTTCAAAAAACCGGAATAGGGCTCGAGTGCGAACTCATAAGGTTTCCGAATGATCCATTCAGAAACCAGATGCCTTCTGATGAAAACTTGCGGGTGCGGGCTCCCGAAGGGCCCTGCCGCCAAGCACTTCAGAGATGAATTGGACTCTGGTGCGTGTGAAAGGCAAGGATCTTGTGAAAGATCGGCCGGTCATATTCGCCTGGCAACGGCACTTCACCCGTGAGCCAGGTGAAAATGTCGCGATCGATGGCCTCCATCAAATACTCGAGATCGTCGAGTTCTGTATCGGAAAGACCGCTCAGCTGGGCATCGACGAAACCGCCGAGCAGGAGATCCATTTCCCGCATCCCGCGGTGCCAGGCGCGAAACTGGATGCGCCGGCGGCGAGCGTCGAGATTGGCGATCGGTTGCATGCCGGACATTCGGCTTCCTTTCAAGGCAATATCGGGCAGGCCCGATGCTTCAGGTCACAAATCCAAACGTAAAACTGAACTAGAGCAGTTCGGATGTTTCCGAACTGCTCTAGTTGAAAATGCTCTAGGCGCCCTCAAACCGCAAACCAAGGGGCATTTTCCGGCTGACGAGGCTCAGCTGCCTCGCGCAGGCCAAAGGATATTATCCGAAAAGACCAAGCCGATGCAGTGCTGGCAAGAACGAGGATGTAACGGCGAGAACTCTATCCCAAATGTGCGCAATTTCCCATGCACTTCCTGTCGGCTTCCGGGCACCATCCGCTCTAAAAGCATCAGGAGAAATCGCCGGTCACGTGCTGTTTTCCTGCGGAACAGGAATTTTTACACTGCAATGCAACTGCCAAGTTTATTGGGCGTTCCCTCATTGGTTGAACGCTTGGGAGCGCGAGCATGAGTGTTCTGGGACTTTTATGGATCGTTATCATTGGCTTTGTAGCGGGCTTCATCGCCCGCTGGGTCATGCCTGGGGAACATAAGCCGTCAGGTTTCATTCTCACCTGTCTGCTCGGCATCGCCGGTGCCTTTGTCTCGACGCAGATCGGACAGACTTTGGGCTGGTACCGGCTGGATCAGGGAGCGGGTTTTATCGGCGCGACGGTCGGCGCGATTATCGTTCTCGCAATCTGGGGCTATATCGCCAACCGGCTGAACCGGACGCCACCCGAACAAGGGGAACCGCGACGCTGGCTTTGAAACCGACACAGGCCTTTCCAGCTTTGCCTGGTTAGTGCCTTCAATCCGGCAGACATTGTATCGGCCAAATGGCGAGGTCCGATAAAGCTCAAGTCCAAGGTCGATTATGGCTTCAGCCACGCAAGGCTGCTTCAACGCCGGGTAATGTTGAAATCCTCAAAACGGCTGGCTTTCCCTAAAGCCGGCCGTTACGGCGTGAAAATGCGCCCGAAAACAATGCTCTGCAAGAAATCCCGGAGAAATCGCCCAGAAAAATTTCGCAATCAAATAATAGATAACAAAGCTTTGACAAAGCCGGCGCATCCTTTATACGCCGCAAGCGGACAGCGCCCGGCTGACGTGGCTCATTTCCCTCATTTCCAATCCCTTTAAGTTTGCACGGAGTCCGATGCCCCGTCTCGTTATGAAATTTGGCGGCACTTCGGTCGCGACGATCGACCGTATCCGCAATGTGGCGCGGCATGTGATCCGGGAACGCAAGGCAGGCTATGATATTGCCGTCGTCGTCTCGGCAATGTCTGGCAAGACGAATGAGCTCGTCGGATGGTGCCAGGAGGCGGCGTCTTTTTATGATCCCGCTGAATATGACGCTGTCGTCGCCTCGGGCGAGCAAGTCACCGCCGGCCTGCTGGCGATCGTCCTGCGCGACCTCGGCCTCCCCGCCAGATCCTGGCAGGGCTGGCAGGTGCCAATCCTGACCTCCGATGCCCATGCTTCCGCGCGGATCACATCCATCGACGGTACGAACCTTATCAACGGGTTTTCCGAGCGCGGCGAAATTGCGGTAGTCACTGGCTTCCAGGGCATTCACGCGCCGACTGGACGCATCACGACACTCGGGCGCGGAGGTTCCGATACGAGCGCGGTCGCGGTCGCGGCGGCGATCGGTGCCGAGCGCTGCGATATTTATACGGATGTCGACGGTGTGTATACGACCGATCCCCGTGTCGTACCCAAGGCGCGCCGTCTCGATAAGATCGCTTTCGAGGAAATGCTGGAAATGGCCTCCCTCGGCGCCAAGGTGCTGCAGGTGCGCTCCGTGGAACTCGCGATGCTGCATCGGGTCAAGACCTTCGTGAGGTCGAGCTTCGACGATCCGGAATCGCCGAAGCCCGGCACATTGATTTGCGATGAGGAGGATATCGTGGAACAACAAGTGGTCACGGGCATCGCTTTCCAGCGAGACGAGGCACAAATCACCTTGCGCCGCGTGGCCGATCATCCAGGAGTCGCGGCCGCGATCTTCGTGCCGTTGGCGGAAGCCAATATCAACGTCGATATGATCATCCAGGTGGCCTCCGACGATCACGCCACAGACATTACCTTCACGGTGCCCGGAACCGATTTCGAGCGTGCCAAGCAGGTTCTCACCAAGGCGCAGCCTCAGATCGGTTTCACCAATCTGCAAGGCACGGCAGACATGGTGAAGGTTTCGGCAATTGGCGTCGGCATGCGCAGCCATGCGGGTGTCGCCGCACGGGCCTTCAAGGCTCTCTCCGACAAGGGCATCAATATAAGGGCGATCACCACTTCGGAGATCAAATTTTCGATCCTCATCGAAGCACCCTATACCGAACTCGCGGTCCGCACACTGCACACGCTCTACGGACTTGACCAGCCATAGGCCATTTTGCGTGCACCGCAGCATATTCTCTTTGTTTTTACCCGCATTTCGTGCTTGCGGTCCGGAGTTTGCCTTGCTTAAACCGACCGAAGCAACGAAACGGCCCGGTCGCCACGACTGCCTCGCCAAAGCACCTCCGCCTTGTCGAAGCGCAAAATTCAAACAGAATGGGTGTTTTCAAAGGCGCCCATCTGATTAGCCTGCAAGGCTGGCTGACCGATGCCCCAATACGGGCCCTCCGGGGCTGAACAGGAAACGGCTATGTATGGCGCCCTCGGAGGCCCACGTCTGCTGTTGCGTCGGCTCCGCGAGGTCATGGCGGAATCGATCAGCCCGCAGGCTCAGCTCGACAAGATCGTCACCCATATTGCCGCCAATATGGTGGCTGAAGTCTGTTCGGTCTATGTGCTGCGCGCGGACGGCAGCCTCGAACTCTACGCCACGGAAGGTCTGAAGCCGGAAGCCGTGCATCTGACGATGCTGCGCTCGGGCGAGGGCCTCGTCGGCCGCATCGCCGAGACCGCCGAGCCGCTCGCGCTCGCCGATGCCCACCAGCATCCCTCCTTCCTCTACCGTCCGGAAACCGGCGAGGAAATCTATTCCTCCTTCCTCGGCGTTCCAATTCTGCGCGGTGGCAATACGCTCGGCGTTCTGGTCGTGCAGAACAAGGCGCGGCGCACCTATTCCGAAGAAGAGGTCGAGGCCCTTCAGACAACGGCGATGCTGCTCGCCGAGATGATCGCCTCGGGCCAGCTGCAATCTTTGGTTCCCCCCGGCCAGGATAGCGCGCTGCGGCGTCCCCTCGCCATCAAGGGGACCCCGGTCGCCGACGGGGTCGGCCTCGGGCGCGTCGTCCTGCACGAACCACGCATCATCGTCAAACAGCTCATTTCCGAAGATTCCAAGACGGAACTCGCGCGCCTCGACACGGCCATTGGCGCCCTGCGCGACTCGATCGATCGTCTGATCGAAAGCGGCAATATCGGTCCCGGCGAACATCGCGATGTTCTGGAAACCTATCGCATGTTTGCCCATGATCGCGGCTGGCTGCGCCGGCTGCGCGAGGCAGTCTCCAGCGGGCTCACCGCCGAAGCCGCCGTGGAACGGGTGCAGAGCGATGCCCGCGCCAAGCTGCAAAGGCGGACCGAGCCCTATCTGCGCGAGCGCCTCCATGATCTCGACGATCTCGCCAACCGGCTCCTGCATCAACTGACCGGTCAGGATTTCGTGCCGGAACATGCCAATCTGCCGGACCATGCGATCGTCATCGCCCGCACCATGGGTCCCGCGGCTTTGCTCGAATATGATCGCACCAAGCTGCGTGGCCTGATCCTGGAGGACGGCGGCGCGGCCAGCCATGTGGCGATCGTCGCGCGCGCGCTCGGCATCGCCATGGTGGGCGATGTCGCCAATATTATCGACTTTGTCGAACCCGGGGATCCCTGCATCATCGACGGCAGTACCGGCGACGTGCATGTACGGCCCCCGCACGATATCGAACATGCCTATGCGGAAAAAGCCAGGCTGCGCGCGAAAAGGCAGGAGCAATATCATAAATTGCGCTCTGTGCCGGCGGTCACCCAGGATGGTGTCGCGGTCAATCTGCACATGAACGCCGGCCTGCTCGTCGATCTCCAGCATGTGGAGGAAACCGGCGCTCTGTCAGTTGGCCTGTTCCGCACCGAATTGCAGTTCATGATCGCGGAACGCTTTCCGCGCCTCGATGAACAGGAAGAGCTCTATCGGGCCGCCTTAGCGATGACCGGCGAAAGGCCGATCACTTTCCGCACGCTGGATATCGGTTCCGACAAGGTGCTGCCTTATATGGCGCAGGTCCAGGAGGAGAACCCGGCGCTTGGCTGGCGCGCGATCCGCATCGGGCTCGACAGGCCGGTGCTCCTGCGCTCCCAGTTACGGGCGCTGTTGCGGGCTGCCTCAGGGCGTCCGCTGCGCATCATGTTTCCGATGGTGGCCATGGTCGAGGAATTCGACCGCGCCAAGGCCATGCTCGCGCGTGAATTGCTGCACCAGACACGCCATAATCACCTGCTGCCGTCGAAACTCGAACTCGGCGTCATGGTGGAAGTCCCCTCGCTCCTTTGGCAGCTCGATGAACTCTGCCCCAAGATCGATTTTCTTTCGGTCGGCTCCAACGATCTCATCCAATATCTTTTCGCCGCCGACCGGGACAACAAGCGCGTTGCCAATCGATTCGATTGCCTTTCGACACCGGCGCTGCGGGCTTTGAAACTGATTGTCGACAAGGCCAGGCTCCATGGCACCGACGTCGCGCTTTGCGGTGAAATGGGTGGCCGCCCGATCGAGGCCATGGCGCTTCTGGGGCTCGGCTATCGCGCCTTCTCCATGTCGGCCACCGCGATCGGTCCCATCAAAGCGATGACGCTGGCGCTTGACCTCGGCAAGCTCGAAACCCGCATGCAGGAATGGCTGGAGGACAGAGAAATCGGTGTCGGCTCGCTGCGTGACCGGCTGCTTGCCTTCGCTAGGGAAGAATCCATTCCCCTCTGAGCGGGAGCGAGTCTCTATGAGAGATCCTCGTCGAGACCTGCGATAAGACTTGATCTTTCGGACATGTTTCCCAAAACAGATCAATCATTCGTTTTCCTTTGTTATTTTCCTTGCAGACGCCATGCTCCCCCAAGAAAAGCTCGATCTCATTTTGCGCCGCCACGAGGAAATTTCCGCTCGTCTGACGGAAAATCCGGATGCAGCGACCTTTGTTTCCCTGTCGCGCGAATTGGCCGGGCTCGAGGAAGTGACACAGGCCATTCGCTCCTATCGCGATGAGAGCGCGGAAGTGGCTGGCATGGAAGCATTGCTGGACGACCCTTCCGTCGAGCCGGAGTTGCAATCGCTGGCGGAGGAAGAACTGCACGACGCGCGCGAGCGGCTGGCGGTGCTAGAGCAGCAATTACGGATCGCCCTTCTGCCGAAGGATGCCGACGACGAAAAAAGCGCCATTCTCGAAATACGCGGCGGAACCGGCGGCGATGAAGCCGCCCTCTTCGCCGGTGATCTCTTCCGTATGTATCAGCGTTATGCGGAATCCAAAGGCTGGTCGGTTGAAATTCTGTCGAGCAGCGAAGGAACGGCTGGCGGCTTCAAGGAAATCATCGCCGAAATTTCCGGACGCGGCGTCTTCGCGCGGTTGAAATTCGAATCCGGAACGCACCGCGTCCAGCGCGTTCCCGACACGGAGACACAGGGCCGCATCCATACTTCCGCGGCAACCGTCGCCGTGCTTCCAGAGGCCGAGGATGTCGATGTCGATATCAATGAAGCCGATTTGAAGATCGACACGATGCGCGCCCAGGGGGCTGGCGGACAACATGTGAACAAGACCGAATCGGCGATCCGCATTACCCATATCCCGACCGGCACCGTCATATTCGTGCAGGAGGAGCGCTCCCAGCACAAGAACAGGGCACGCGCCATGGCGCTCCTGCGCTCGCGCATCTATGATGCCAAAAGGCAAAAGCTGGATGCCGAGCGGGCGGCTGACCGCAAGGCGCAGGTCGGCTCGGGTGACCGGTCGGAACGCATCCGCACTTATAATTTCCCGCAAGGACGCCTGACCGATCACCGCATCAATCTCACGCTCTATAAGCTCGACAAGGTGATTACGGGTGAGGCTCTCGACGAAGTGATCGACGCCCTGATCACCGATCATCAGGCGGCCCAGCTCGCGGCGAACGAAGAATCATAGCATCGCTTGCGCCAGCTTCGTCTTCATGGCCGAGGAAACGGCAATCATTCCAAGCTTTTGCCGTCTCTGACTGTGAAGACATTTTCACGATTCTGCCGGCGCCCGTCATCCAGCATGAGCCGGAGGGAGGCTGTTTCGCCTGCGCGCCACCCTCCACGGCAAAGCTTCAGGGGAACCAAAGCGCGGATCAAGAATTAGGTGGCGGACATTGCAGGAAGGACTTGCGTTCCCTCGCCTGCCTCACCGACATTTTGCTCATGCCGGCAAAAGCGGTCTTCACCGCATCCTTCGCGGGCCAGATGGCCTGTCCTCGCCGGTTTCTGCCCAGCTTACGAAGGCACCTTTCATGCTCATTCGGTACGGCTACGAATTATCGTTCAATTGTCCTCAGCCGACGCTTATGCTCTGCCTTCTTGACGCGCATCCCGAGCGTTCGCAAGAGATCCGCTACGAAGTCGCGCCGAGTTTCCATCCGCCCGTTGCGTCAATAATTTACACGGATTCCTTCGGCAATTATGTGCGGAAATTTATTGCGCCTCCCGGCGACATCATGATGACGGCCGATGCCGTCATCGAAGATAGTGGTTTGCCGGATCCCCTCGTGCTCGACGCGCAGGAAGTCCCACTCGAAGATGTTCCCAATGACTATCTGATTTTTCTCCTGGGCAGTCGTTATTGCGAAACCGACAAACTTAACAATATCGCCTGGGATTTGTTCGGCTCGACGCCACGGGGCTGGCAACGGGTACAGGCCATCTGTGATTTCGTCTGCGATCACCTGACATTCGGCTATGAATATGCGCGGGCCACGCGCACCGCCTTCGAGGCTTTCGAAGAGCGCCGTGGCGTCTGCCGTGATTTCGCGCATCTCGCTGTCACCTTCTGCCGCTGCATGAATATCCCCGCCCGCTACGCCAACGGGTTTCTTGGTGACATCGGCGTACCGCCTGATCCCGCGCCAATGGATTATAATGCCTGGTTCGAAGTGTTCCTGGATGGCAGGTGGTTCACCTTCGACGCCCGGCATAATATTCCACGGATCGGCCGCATCACAGTCGCGCGCGGACGCGACGCCACGGATATTCCTCTTGCCACCTCGTTCGGGCCCCATCAGCTGACAAGGTTCAAGGTATGGACGGAAGAAGTCACCGAAGAAGATTTGCAGCAAATACTTCGCCGGAGCGCATAAACGCCGAAAATACGCTCCGGCGACAATTCCAGAGCGCCACGTCGCCTCTCTCACAGGGTGATGCGAAACTGACCTATACGTAATTTTTTGGAAACTTGACGGCAGATTTCAATTAAGCGCAATGTCGTTCCCGTATGGCATCCGAAAGCGCTCTTTTCGGGTGCAATGCATTGGCAAAGAGGCAGCGGCCGTCCGTCGGCGCCGGGCTTCCATCCATCGGGAAACACCATGCTCGGTAACGCGGCCAGATATGGAAAGCCACGCCCTGTCGCTCCAAAAATTGGTTTAGCCCTCGCCCTAGCGGCATGCTTGGGCGGATGCGCACGCGACATGGAGGGCTTTTTGACACCCGTCGCGGCTTCGGTGCCCGGAACGAGCCATGTCGACCTCCTGGTCGTCACAACACGACTGCCGACGAAGGCCCCAGGTGTCCTCTTCTCCGGTGCGCGCGCACCCAAAGCCTCTTTCGCGGATATTACGATTTCGATCCCGCCGGACAGTAACCGGCAAATTGGTGAGGTCCAGTGGCCACGCACACAGCCCGGCAATCCGTTGACGGATTTTGTCGCAGTGCGGACCGATATCGTCGATCGCGACACGGCCATACGTCATCTTCACGAGTCGATCGTGCGTACACACAGACGGCATGTACTCCTCTTCGTACATGGGTTTAACAACAAATTCGATGATGCCGTGTTCCGCTTCGCTCAAATCATTCATGATTCGAACGCGCAAGTCACACCAGTACTGTTCACATGGCCGTCGCGCGGCAGCATTCTCGCCTATGGCTATGATCGTGAAAGCGCCAATTTCTCCCGTACGGCGCTTGAGGACACGCTGCGTTTCCTCGCCAAGGATCCTGATGTCCAGGAAGTGTCCATCCTTGCCCATTCAATGGGGAATTGGGTAGCGCTTGAAGCCCTGCGCCAGATGGCCATTCGCGACGGTCGCATTGCCCCGAAGATCCGCAATGTTCTGCTCGCATCTCCGGATGTTGATGTCGACAATGCGCGGGAACAGATCAACGATATGGGCCCCAATCGCCCCCGTTTCGTTCTTTTCGTTGCGCAGAACGATCACGCACTCCAGGTCAGCCAGCGCATATGGGGTGGCCCGCGCCTCGGCGCGGTCAATCCCGACGTCGAGCCCATGCATAGTACGCTGGAGCAAGAACGGATCAAGGTCGTCAATATGACTGATATAAAGTCATCGGATCCGCTCAATCACGGTACGTTCGCACAGGATCCTGAAATCGTGCAATTGATCGGCACCCGCATCCTGCAAGGTCAGACGATTTCGGATTCACGCGCCGGACTTGGTGATCTGATCATTGAGCGGGCAACCGATGCCGCGACGTCAGTCGGCACGGTGGCAGGTCTCGCCGTTTCAGCGCCGGTCGCAGTCATCGATCCCGCAACGCGGGAACATTATGGCGACCAGATCAATGCGCTCGGGGAACATATTGGCGATACGATGAAGCCACAATGACGCATGCCGGAATTAGCATGAAACCTCTTTTTGATCGCGGAGGTTTCCAATCCAGAAATACGAATGGAAAAACGCTGAAGCGGTGTCACCACTTCAGCGTCTTGCTTTTCCGAGAGCATGTTAATTGGAAAACGTGCTATCCAATCATCATTCGTCATCGTTCATCGGCGCCAAATCCGAGGAACGGACATTGGTGACCTGCTGCGCCGGCGCATTGTCGGCGACAGTGCCGCCAAAACCATCGCGCTGATAGATGTCTTCACGGAACTGCACCAGCCCATCCGGCGCTGCCCAAGCGGTGACATAAACCCAATAAACCGGAATCGAGGAGGCGATTTTCACATCGATACGCTGGCCGGAACGGATGGCTTCGTCGACATGCGCACGATCCCAACCAGGTGTATCCTTGAGCAGCCATGTCACATAATCGCGGACATTCTGCACACGCATACAACCCGAGGAGACGAAGCGATCATCATCTCCAAAAACACCCTTTTCCGGCGTATCATGCATGTAAACGCCATAGGGATTGGCGATATTGATGCGCACCACACCGAGCGAATTGATGTCTCCGCCAGGATCCTGGCGGAATTTGTAATTCGTCGCTTCGAGCGAATTCCAGTTGACCTGGCTCGCCTGTAATTCCTGACCGTCTTTATTGAAGATGCGGATCTTGTGATCGCTGAGATAATTCGGATCCTTCTGCATGCGCGGGATCAGATCCTTGCGGATGATCGAGGCCGGCACGGTCCAGTAAGGATTGAAGTTGATGTCGAGCGCTCTGGTCATCATGACCGGCGATTGCCGGTCTATCTTGCCGACGCCGGCATTGTGATGGGTGGCCACGACGCCATTTTCCACCGTCTCGACCGCCTGCGCCGGAATATTGGCCATGACGAAGCGTTCACCGAGATTGCCGCTATAGGAACGCAGCCGCACGAGATTGACTTCGAGCTGATGCAGCCGGACATCGGCCGGCACATTCATGGCGGCAAGCGTCTCGCGATTGACGATACCAGTCTGCGTCAGGCCATGACGTGCCTGGAAATGCCGGACGCCGGCATCGACATAGGAATCGAAAACCGTCGACGTTCCCGCCGAGCCGTCGAGGTCACCGGTCAGAATCAGCCGTTTGCGCAATTCCCCAACGGCGGGGCTTGCCGAGCCGAGTTTCAGCGTCGCACCACCAGGGACACGGTTCCACCCGCCCCGCGCAACAATACCGCGATAGGCTTCAATCGCCTGTTCCGTGGCATTCAGCGTCTGCGTGGAAAGCACCGGTACATTGGACCGCGACACCGCCAGATTGGCATCCATATCATAGCGTTGCGCCCATTCGGCCTGATCGAAACCAGCAGCGACGGCTAAAGTGGCGGCGGAAGCCTGGGCCACGCAAAGACCCAAAATCACGAGAATGTTACGTTTGCCATGCATTGCCGTCACCGGATCTTTCCGTGCCAGGGACCGGCAAAAGGACTGGAAGGTCGCGGGAGAGAATAAAGCCTTCGTCACCTTGAACTCCAATTCGTAGAATTCCGGTTCAGGAACTCCATTAACGGATGCATGCTCGAAGTGCATAGCGAATGGCCTGCAAACGAACGAACCGACCTTGAATGAAGCCGGAAGAGCCGTTTCCGGTCTCTGTCCACATGCCTCGGATTAAATTGGCGACCCTGCACGGATGCCGTGGCAGGACAGACGCACACGATTTTATTAGCCCAATTTCGAATGCAAGCGTTTGGACCACAGAAAGAGGCCTGGAGCACCTTCGATTCGTCAAGAACCTTGATGCACCACCAATCGCCTGAACAGACCCTGATTGTACCCGAGCAGATCGGAAAATTCCAAACCTGCTCAAGGATTGCGATACCAATCGGCTGCCCCGCGCGGCGATGGCAATCCGGTCCAATCCGTAGAGCATGTCCGGATGTTTCCGAACTGCTCCACCTGAAAAGTTAGTGCATTTTCAACGGAATGAAATCGCTAAGCGATTCACCGGGATCGGAAAATGCTCTAGTCCTCATCAGAACCAGCTATGGGAACAACCATCTGCTTCAATGTGAGGCTGCGACACAATGCATCTTCGAGCTGCAAATATCGACGTCGGGCCCTCCCTTCATCAGGAGTATCCATGAGCCCGGGACCCTGCTGACACCATCAGCTCTTTAAATTCGGGATGGTTAATAAAAACCATCCGAGTTCCAATCAAGTCTTATCATCACAAAGGTTAAAAAGGAACGAATAGAGCGGCAAATTTGTGACATCGGCACCTTCGTGACGCGAGTCCCAATGTGACTGGGACATCGCTCAACAAGCATCCAGCAGCAACCTTAGCTGTAAACCTTTTTTCCTTGTCCCATCCGCCGGAATGCGGTGATGGCCGCCGATGGAACTGCCCCCACCCCAAAACAGCCTTGCGCGGAGAAAGCCGCGATTGATTTTACTATCTAAAAGCAAAATCAATGCTGCCCAAATTTAGAAGTGTAAGCAAATTTTGGAGAGCATGCTTGGTTGCAAGTAAGGGAAGAAGCACAAGCTTGACTATACTTCACTGCATCAATCGCACCGCTTTGTGATGAACGACGCTCGGCACCAAGCCGACGCACCGCAGTCTGTTTCCAGAGACGATGGGATACGCCAATATTAAAGGTCTATGGGATCGGCCCATCCCTCTTTGACCCCCGCGACTGCGGGGCGGAGGCTTGCCTCGAAATAAATGGATCACGACAAGTCGTGATCCATGCACACTGGCCTGAATTGGGCTCTACGGGATTGGTGTCTTGCATCGTGAAGGCGTTGCATGCACATGAGCAAGTTGGGTTTTTCAGAGGCGATAGCGGATCTGATCAGTCCAGAAACGCTCGAGCCGCAGCAAGGCCAAGTTAAGCTTGTTGAACTCATCCACGGACAAGCCACCGATTTGCTCGACCGTCAAAACATGTTTGTCGTAGAGGGCCGAGACAATCTCATGCACGGCTCGGCCTTTTTCCGTCAAGCTGATGCGGACCGAACGACGGTCGATACGCGAGCGCGTATGATGCAAATAGCCCCCGTCAACGAGCTTTTTGACATTATAAGAGACATTCGAGCCGAGATAATAGCCGCGTGTGCGTAACTCTCCCGCAGTCAATTCCTTGTCACCGATATTGTAGAGCAGCAGCGCCTGAACGGAATTGATGTCGCTGCGGCCACGGCGGTCAAATTCATCCTTGATGATATCGAGCAGACGCCGGTGAAGGCGTTCGACCAAAGTCAATGCTTCAAGGTAAACGGGACGTACGTCGTTATTGGCGGGAGACGGCGCCGCCGCGTGAGTGCGTGTTTCCATCGCACTCTCCCGAAATGGCCGAGCAGGAGCACGCAGGGCAGCACCATCACGCTTCTGAACATTGTTCATCAAATGCCTCATAGACAATAACCGACTCTTCGATGTCTTTTTCGAGTTCTCTGCCAAGCCGGCCTGAAATAAAGAAAGGAAACAGTTTCAACAGAAAATATCGTAATATTGATCTCAAATTATTTTTCTAATTTATAGGATAAAATTTTTAACAATCAAACGAAATTTCGAATATAGCGGGTTTTAATATTTAAAGTTGTTCACTCTATTGCAAATAGTACAAGAAAAAATTCGAGTGTATTTTTCATTACTTTCTTTAAGGTGACGAAGATGGAAGCTCGGCTACTGCCCTGTATCGAGCCCTCGTAATACATTTCAATCAGTGTGAAGGTTACCGGAGGACTTGGCGCACTATCCTCAATGACGCCAATAGCAGCGACATGACGTAGCGTTCGAGGCAGGAACAGATCACGATAAACTGCCGCCATCAAATCAGTGTCATAAAATGTGAAGCTGCGAGCCACTGAAATGTGATCGCCGGAACAGATGATCATGGCTCGCGGAGCCAATCTCATTGATCGCAGAAAGCATGATCAATGAGACCCAAATATCGCTCGGATATTGTCGATCAGGCGCGTCAGTCGAAGACCCTTGCCGGAAGGCAAAGGGCGAGGCGACACAAAATCGTGCCGCCAACGCATCAATGATTGAAGAAGAATCCGCTCCCGCTGCTCCAGTCCGATGTCCGGATGCAGCGTTTCCGGGTGTCAGAGATCCGCTACGCCCGGGATCTCATCCTTTCCCTGCTGCGGACGCTCATAACGGGCGGTGCGGGTACGCATGGTGACAAGTTCTTCCGCCGACGTCGGATGCACCGCCATGGTCGCATCGAAATCGGCTTTCGTCGCGCCCGCCGTGACGGCGATTCCGAGAATCTGCGCCATTTCTCCAGCGCCTTCGCCGAGAATATGCACACCGAGAATCTTGTCGGTCTGCCCATCGACGACGATCTTCATGACCGTCTTTTCTGGATTTCCCGAAAGCGTTGCCTTCAGCGGCCGGAAGCTTGCCAGATAAATATCGACGCAATCATAGATTGCCCGCGCTTCGTCCTCGGTCAAACCGATCGTGCCGAGTTCCGGCGTCGTGAAAACCGCCGTCGCGACATTGGTGTGGTTGACGGCCACTTTCTTGTTGCCAAACAGCATGTCGGCCAAAGCATGGCCTTCGCGGATCGCCACAGGCGTCAGCGCCAACCGATTGGTCACGTCGCCGACAGCGTAAATGGATTCGACATTGGTCTGCGAAAAGGCATCCACCTTGATCGCACCCACTTTATCCATCACGACACCGGCCTTTTCCAGACCGAGGCCCAATGTATGCGGACGCCGTCCAGTCGCGATCAGGATCTGATCCACCTCGACTTCAGTCTCCTTGGTGAGAGTGACGCGCAAGGCATCGCCGCTCCTGTCGATACGCGTCGGCAAAAGGCCGGCCTTCACCTCCACGCCGGCATGGATCAGGGCATCGCGGACACCGTTGCGCATATCCTCGTCAAAGCCGCGCAAGACATTTTCACCGCGCTGGACCAGCGTCACTTTGCTACCGAGCCGGGCAAAAACACTGGCGAATTCGACCCCGATATAGCCTCCGCCAACGACGAGCAGCCGGTTGGGAAAGACCGGCAAATCGAAAATCTCGTTCGAAGTGATGGCCAGTTCACGCCCCGGAATATCCGGCTCCAAAACCGGCGTGCCACCGGTCGCCACCAGAATCGTCCGAGCCGTGACACGGCGGCCATCGGCTTTCAGAACAAGCGTATGGGCATCCTCGATCTCGGCACGCGATTCGACGATGACGACCCCGGATTTTTCCAGATTGGTCCGATAAATCGCCGAAAGCCGAGAGATTTCCTTTTCCTTGGCGGCGACGAGTTTGGACCAATCGAAGCTCGGCTCCGGAACGGTCCAACCGAATCCGGCAGCATCCTTGAATTCGTCGTGAAACCGGCTCGCGTAAACCATCAGCTTTTTCGGCACACAGCCGCGAATAACGCAGGTGCCGCCAATACGAAACTCTTCGGCGATCATTACGCGCGCGCCATAGCCTGCGGCAACGCGCGCCGCACGCACGCCTCCCGATCCGGCTCCGATGACGAACAGATCCACATCGTAATCGGCCATGATTGCCTTCCCCTAAGCAGGTTTCCCTGCCCCATTTGACATTCGCGTTGAAATTCTCGCCAGCGGCGAAAGTCTTCGCAGTATTGACCTCGTCCTCACAAGAGGACCTCAATTCCGCCCTCGGACAGGTAAACTCGCTCGGCCGTTCGAGAATCGTGGCGCCACAATGGCAGGCACCGCTCAAATCCAACACGGCACGGCGCGCTTTTAGCGTCAGCTTCATGCAAGAAGACAACCAGCAGCAGGTCTCGGCCTCATGAGGGTCGCGATCGGGCCCTTACGGATGGAGCTTGCAGCCCTTTATAATTCGTGGCCTTTTTTCTTCATCTCGATGCGCACGCGCGTCATCATATCGGCGGAGACCTTGCTCTGCCATCCCTGCATGACGGTCAGCAGTTCGTTGAGAAAGACCGGTTGCGTCTCGACAAACCGGCGCCCGCTTGCGCTTTGATAGAAGTTCAAGGCGACCTTGATATCCTGCTCGCTCAGGAGCCGCAGGTATATATGGGCCGCAAGATCGATCATCTCATCCGCCTGCTTGTCGAATTCAGGCTTCAGCGTGAGCATGACATCATTCAAATCACGAATGAGTTCCGGACGCGTCTGCGTCAGGGCAGTCGAAATCTGATCCATATATTGCGGAATCATCACCGCGAAAGAGCGAGACATGCCGGATGCGACGACGAGCTGCCGGGCCAGCACCAGACTGGCCGGATCGTCGCCAGGCGTCTGCACGGCATCCGCTGTCATGGGTGCTTTTGCCGGCATTGGCGCGGCGGAAGTGGCCTGCTCTGCGCGTGCATCCCGCATGGCGCCTGGCAAGGCAATCACGGTGGACAGAACAACGGCAAAACAGGCAACGCGAGGAGCAAAATGCATAAAGAAACCAGCCTATGCCTCAATCGATCTGGCCAAAAATCTCGATACCTTCCGGCCCGGCGCAAATCACCGCCTTGGCCAGTCCCAAAAAGAGTCCGTGTTCAATCACGCCGGGAATCTCGAGAAGCGCGCAGGAAAGCTTTTCGGGGTCGGGTATCGCCCCGAAAAAACAGTCGACGATATAATGTCCATTGTCGGTAACGAAGGGATGCCCACTCGGGTTCAGCCGGAATTTGACTTCACCCTCGCAGCTGCAGGCCGATGCCACACGCTGGATCATCTGGCGCGTCGCTTCGTTGCCGAACACGTTGATCTCGACCGGTAACGGAAATTTGCCGAGCGTTTGCACCGCCTTGGACGCATCGGTGATAATGACGAGACGCTCCGAAGCGCAGGCCACTATTTTCTCGCGCAAATGCGCGCCGCCACCGCCTTTGATGAGCCGGAGATGCGGATCGAATTCATCCGCGCCATCGACAGTGAGATCGAGCTGCGGCATTTCATCGAGCGTCGTCAGCGGGATCTGAAAGGAGGCGGCCTGGGTGCGGGTCCGTTCCGAAGTCGGAACGCAACGCACATCGAGTCCCTCCGCGACTTTGGCGCCCAAAAGATCAACGAAATGCGCTGCCGTCGTTCCGGTGCCAAGGCCGAGACGCATGCCCGGCTTCACCAGTTCCAGAGCCTTGGCCGCGGCAAGGCGTTTCGCGTCGTCGGGATTCAGGGAGGCCATGATGGTTCTCGAAAGGGAGGCCGTGAAAGGAGCACAAGACAGAGTGCCTCGCAAGTCCCCTTTGCGCCGAGGCATTTGCGCCGGAACCCCGCTTCCGTCAAGCCCCCCGTTGCAAACGGTGACGGCAGTCACCAAGACAAACGGCCTATACCAAGGCTCATGAATCCCAATTTATCGGAATCCATACGGTCGGGCTTGTGAACCACCACCCCGCAGTTGCGGGGAGCTAAAGCATTTCGGATATATCCGGAAATGCTTCATGGAAGAAAATAAAGCATTTTCAAAGGTATGAAATCGCGAGGCGATTCAACGAAAAGGGAAAATGCTTCAGGTCGCGATGAGGTCAGTCTCAAGGAATCATGCCCTATGAGATCCGGCATTATCGCGCTTGGGCGGTGCAGACGACGACATCGTTCAGAACATAGCAGATCGACATCGTGCCGGTGCGCACGTCGACACGAAACACGCCACCTTCTTTTTCGTGATGCGAAGCGATCAATGCATATTCGCTCGATGCCTGCGGTCCGGCACCCTGGCCCGGGGGATAACAGAGCGTCACCCCAACGGTGCCTTCCTTCTCGCTCAGCCCATATTGGCAAGCCCCTACTTCGCCGGTGGCGCGATCGAGACGATAAATTCGGTTGAGCGCGATATCGGGAGCGGCAAGGAATTCATAATTGGCCGCGCGGGTGGGCCCCGCAAAACTCGCAACCATTGCGGCCAAAGCCAATAATGCGAGCGGTTTCCGGCAGATACAAAAGCTGGAAAGAAAAGAGGCGAATGGTCTCATCGTCTGTTATCCGGGTGCTTCTCCAACGGCCATCGGCCGTATCGCCTTTTATATCAGCTCTTCAGAATGAGAACCCTCAAGGATCCTCCTGCTTTGTGTCCCTCTACCTTGTGCACCTGGGCCCTCTGCCCCGGAAGGCACGAGACCGGAGGGAACCCTATAGCTGCATTTCCCGCATAGCAGACGGGTTGATCCCGCGACAATTCGACACTACGCTCAAGGCATGTCCGACATCCGTTCCGCTCCACTCCTTGTGTTCGATCTCGACGGCACTCTGGCCGATACGGCGATCGATCTCATCGCCACCCTGAACGTCATTCTCGGCCGGGAAAATCTGCCTCCGCTGCCGACGGAACAGGCAAGGCCGATGGTGGGCGCGGGAGCCAGAGCACTCATAGAGCGCGGCCTCAAAGCCAGCGGCGTCACCGTTTCGGAAGCCAAGCTCGAAGAAATGTTCGACGCCTATCTGGCGCATTACGAGGCGCATATTTGCGACGCCACGCAGCTCTATCCGGGTGTCTCTGCGGCACTCGACAGATTTGAGCAGAACGGTTGGATCTTCGCGGTCTGCACCAACAAAATCGAACATCCCTCAAGGCTTCTCCTCGATCAACTCGGCGTCAAGGAAAGGTTCAAGGCCATCTGCGGCAAGAATACTTTCGCGGTCTCGAAGCCGGATGGAGGGGCGCTGTTGCAGACCATCGCGCGGGCGGGAGGCGATGCGCACCGGACAATCATGGTCGGCGACACGAAAGTCGATGTCGAGACAGCACGCAACGCGGCCGTGCCGGTCATTGCCGTGGATTTTGGCTATACCGATCAACCAATCGCTTATTACAAGCCGGACAAAGTCATCAGCCATTACGATCAATTGTGGCACGCCGTCGCGTCACTCAATCTCGCCTGATCGGTCTCATTTGAACGGCCTGCCCGCAAGCTGACGGCACCATCAGCCGTTCGCACGACGAAATCGCGGCTAAAAAAATGCCTGTGACGCCAAGCCTATAGCTCCTGAGCCTTGGCCGATCCCTATCCAGATCAAGGCTCATTCCCAGCGAGCTTGCATGCCTGTCTTCGCCGCCAATCTGTCATTCCTTTTCACCGAACTTCCCTTCCTCGATCGTTTCGATGCGGCGGCCGATGCCGGCTTCACGGCTGTGGAATATATGTTCCCCTATGAGGAAGACCCGGAAGCGGTCGCGGCGCGGCTCGTCGCCAACAAGCTCACCTGCGTACTCTTCAATTTGCCACCCGGTGATTGGGCGGCGGGCGAGCGCGGTCTTGCCGCGCTTCCCGAAGCCGCGACGCGTCTGCGTGAGGGGATCAACAACGCTCTGCGCCATGCTGAAGCCGCAGGAACGAAACGGCTGCATCTCATGGCAGGAATCGCCGACCGTAACGATCCGAAAGCCTGCCATGCTTACGAAGAGGCGCTCGTTCATACAGCCGGGCAGTTGGAACCAAAAGGCATTACGCTGCTGATCGAGCCCATCAACCGGCGCGACATGCCGGGTTACTTCCTCGATGATTTCGCCTATGCCGCAGCCCTCATCGAGCGGCTCCACCTGCCTAATCTCAAACTGCAATTCGACATCTATCATCGCCAGATTCTTCACGGCGACGTCGCCATGGCCCTTCGGCAACTCATACCCCTTATCGGTCACATTCAGGTGGCGAGCGTGCCCTCGCGTCACGAACCTGTTAGCGAAGAGCTGAATGCCGCTTTTCTCTTCGACGAAATCGACCGTCTTGGCTATGACGGTTTTATCGGCTGCGAATACCGACCGCGCGCCGGCACACGCGAGGGCCTTTCCTGGCTCACGGCTCTCACAGCATCAAAACGGGATTAAACTTATGGGCGCAAGCGGCACCGGCAAAATCGCCTTGATCACGGGCGCGGGCTCCGGCATCGGCCGCGCGGTCGCGCTCGCCCTGCATGGGGAAGGCTATTCCCTGTTTCTCGTCGGCCGCCGGCTTGAAAAACTCGATGAGACAGCAGCAATCGCCGCTCAAACCGGAAAAGCCGATATCGCCTGTTTTGCCGCCGATGTGAGTGATCCCGAACAGGTCGTGGTCGCCTTTGAAGCCTGTCGGTCCCGATTCGGCCGTCTCGATCTTCTGTTCAACAATGCGGGCACCGGCGCCCCGCCGGTGCCGTTTGAAGAGCTCACCTATGCTCAATGGCGCGCGGTTGTGGACGTCAACCTCACCGGCACTTTTCTCTGCATTCAGCAGGCCTTCCGCCTGATGAAGGAACAGGTGCCGCGCGGCGGCCGCATCATCAACAATGGATCCATTTCAGCGGAAGCGCCCCGCCCCTTTTCATCACCCTATACGGCGACGAAACACGGCGTGACCGGCCTCACCAAATCCGCATCCCTCGATGGACGCGCCTATGATATCGCCGTCGGCCAGATCGATATCGGCAATGCCGCAACGGAGATGACTGAGCGGATGGCGAAAGGCATTCTGCAGCCCGATGGGTCGGTGCGGGCCGAGCCGGTGATGGATGTAAAGGAAGCCGCCCGCGCCGTGGCCTATATGGCGAGCCTGCCGCTCGATGCGAATGTACTGTTCATGACCGTCATGGCGACGAAAATGCCCTTCGTCGGCCGCGGCTGAGAAGCGAATGTCACGGTGGGCTTGATACCAAACCGTAATGAGAATGATTCATTGCGGCTTTGGCCCGCGACTTGGCCCCGGCAACTACGGGGGTGGCTTCCCACCGGACCTCAATAATCCCAATAAATTGGAATATCGAGACTTGATATCGGGGAGGTTGATTCCGGAAGCTCCGTGTACAGAGCTGGCATAATCTTGGCTTTTGTTCGAAGATGATGCCCGCCGTACCGGCCCGACATTCTTTCCGGCTTCCTCAATGGCTCTACTTCATGGGTTTTTCGGCCTTCTTGGCCTGCTGACCATCGCCTGGCTTTTCAGTGAGGATCGGTGGAAGGTCCGGCCGCGGCTTGTGCTTGGCGGTGTTACCCTCCAGATCGCCCTCGCGCTGCTTTTGGCGAAATTTCCCCCGGCACTCACATTATTCGCCTGGCTCACCAAAGGCGTGCATGCGCTTCAGGAGGCGACCGATGCGGGAACACGTCTCGTCTTTGGCTATCTCGCCGGCGGGACACTTCCCTTTACGGAGGTTAATCCAGGCGCAAGTTTTCTGCTCGGTTTTCGCGCCTTTCCACTCGTCCTCGTCATCAGCGCGCTCGCATCGCTTCTGCTCTATTGGGGTGTTTTGCAGAAAATCGTCGGAGCCCTCGCCTTCTGCCTGCAGCGCAGCCTCGGCATCGGCGGCGCACTCGGGCTTGGAGCAGCCGTACATATTTTCGTCGGCATGATCGAGGCGCCGCTCCTCGTGCGCCCCTATCTCAAAACCATGCAACGAGGCGAACTTTTCGCTCTGATGAGCTGCGGCATGGCGGGCATCGCCGGCACGGTCATGGTCATTTATGCAAGCCTGCTGGAACCCGTCATCCCCGAGGCACTCGGCAATATTCTCATCGCTTCGCTGATTTCGACGCCGGCGGCGCTTGCTGTCGCCTCGCTGATGGTTCCTTTCAATCCACAACAGGGCGAAGAAGCAACGCTCCAACAGTTCGAAACGGCATCGAGCAGCATGGAAGCGATCGCGCAAGGCACTTTGGACGGTGTCGGCTTCCTCGCCGGCATTATTGGAATGTTGATCGTTCTGGTCGCCCTGGTGACGCTCGTCAACGCCAGTCTCGCCACGCTGCCGTTGTCATTGGCCGAGCCCCTCACGCTTCAGGCGCTGTTCGGCTGGCTCTTCAAGCCCATTATGTGGCTGATCGGCATCCCCGGCGAGGATATAGAGACGGCCGCCCGGCTCATGGGCACCAAGACGGTCCTCAATGAATTCGTCGCCTATCTGGACCTTGCCCATCTGCCGTCCGAGAGCCTGACGCCGCGCTCCCGCATCATTCTCACTTATTCTCTTTGCGGTTTCGCAAATTTCGGCAGTCTCGGCATTATGATCGGCGGTATCAGCGCGATGATTCCGGAACGCAGAAAGGAGATCGCCAATCTCGCGCCGCGTTCCCTGATTTCCGGCACATTGGCCACCTGTATGAGCGGGGCCGTGGCCGGAATGTTCCTCTGACCGACACCGAGCTTGTCGGCCTGAGCACTCTTAAACCGATGTGCCGAACAAGGCGCCGATCGCAGCCGTGATCGCCATCGCAAAGGCGCCCCAAAAGGTAACCCTGGCCGTGGGCTGCAGCACCGGCACACCGCCAGCCTTTGCACCGACCACGCCAAGCGCCGCCAGAAAAATGAGCGAGCCGCCACCCACAACCCACATCAATATGTGCGGCGGTGAAAAAAGCACCAGCAGGAGCGGCGCGGCCGCACCTGCTGAAAAGCTGACGGCCGACGCCAAGGCCGCCTGAAGGGGCCGCGCGCCATTTGCGTCTGAAATGCCAAGCTCGTCCCGCGCATGCGCACTCAACGCATCCTTGGCCATGAGCTGTTCCGCAACCTGTTGAGCAAGACCAGCGTCGACGCCGCGCCCGACATAAATGCGGGCCAGCTCCTTTTTTTCGAATTCGGGATCATCATGAAGTTCGCGCTTTTCACGGGCGAGATCGGCCTTTTCCGTATCCGCCTGCGAACTCACCGAGACATATTCTCCAGCGGCCATCGACATGGCACCGGCGATCAGGCCGGCCACGCCTGTCAAAAGAATATTCTGTTGCGGGACTGACGCCGAGGCAACGCCAAGAATGAGGCTGGATGTCGAGATGATCCCATCATTGGCTCCGAGGATAGCCGCGCGCAGCCATCCGATACGATCGATATAATGTTGCTCTCGTCGCATGCCGATTTCCAACCTTCCGATCCAAGTCACTCTCGAGAAACAGGCCATTCCATGCATGAACGTTCATCGGCAAGGAAACAATGGCCTGGATGGTCGCGCTGACACCTTGAAGTTTTTTCCACAGAATACCGTTATTGTACCGAATTGGATGCAGTCTCATTGAAATCATTCGAGACATCATCATTCTTGATGATCGTGACCTGGTGAAAACAAATCTTTATAGAAAATCCGCTTTTTGTTCCGGGTATCGGCGAGTTGATCGTCATATGCCCGTTCATTTGTGACACGATATTGGAGACGATCGCCAACCCGAGACCACCGCCTTCCGAAGAAGCATTTCCACGCACAAAAGGATCCGTCAGTGCGGTCAAGAGGCCGGGATTGATAGGCGTGGATTCATTCGCGACTTCGATGCAACCATCCGCGGAAACGGTAACATCGATCGGGTAATTTACATCGCCGTGATTGACGGCATTTTCAATCAGGTTGCGTAAGAGGATCGCCGCCGTATCCAAATCGCCCTGAATGTAGAAATGCTTGATATCACTCTCGTTGATCCTGATTTGCCGATTGCCGGGACGCGTACCCGAATATTCATCGACCAGAACGTAAAGAACCGAAAGCAGGTCGAACCGCTCGCTTTTCAGCGTAATGCCAGAAGTAGCCCGTGAAAGCTGCAGCAGTTTTTCCGTCAGCCGGGAAATTCTTTTCGCCTGATTGAAGATGGAAAGGGCGCGAGGCGCAAATTCACTTGTCCGAAGCTGTTCGTTGAGAAGCTGAGCCTGCGCCAGAAGCCCGGCGATGGGATTGCGTAATTCATGCGCGCTGTTTGTCGCAAACATACGCTCGGTCGCCAGTGCTTTCTTGAGACGCACAAGAAGGAGATTGACGGCGGCACGGATCGGCGCAATTTCATCGGGAAGATCAAGGGCTGGAATGGGCTCGAGATTGGCGTCGCCGCGTCTGCCAATTTCCCCCTGCAGCTCTATCAACGGCTTGAGGGCGCGATGAACGCTCCAGCGGACCAGAAGCCAAACACAGGGCAGGAACAACAGGATCGGCAGGATGGAAATGATAGCCGCCCGCCTCAACGCGCCATAACGATGAAGGTGCGGCTCACCGACGAAAATATAATAGGGCGTGGATGAGGAATGCGCCACGAAAACGCGGAAATGTTTCGCATCGAGAAAACCTTCCTCCACCGGCCATTGATAGGCGCTTTCCGGCGCATTCTGCGACCGGAGTAACACCGCACCGGCAGGATCCACGATCTGATAGGCAAGCGAGCGCGGATCGATACCCGGCAGAAACGCAACCTGGTTCATCGCCGGCTTTTTCTGGATGGAGGCGGCGACGAATTCGAGACGTTCCGCCACTTCCTGCAGGGAATTATCCAGCCGTTCGGTGACTTCATAGCGCGTAAACCAGCCAACGGATATTGCCAGCGGAATGATACAAGCTGTAATGACAATGACAACGCTGGCAATGATCCGCGCCGCGAGGCTCCAATGTTTCATATTGTTCCCGCTGTGTCCTATTTCCCGAGGCTATAGCCACGGCCCCGCACCGTCCGGATGATCGAGGAGCCAAGCTTCTTGCGGATGCGGCTGACGAAAACTTCTATGGCATTGCTTTCAATCTCTTCATCGAAACCATAGAGAGATTCCTCGATCCGTTCCTTCGAACTGATCATATCCGGATGACGCGCCAGAAATTCGAGGATCGCCCATTCCTTCGCCGTCAGTTCGATCGGAACCTCGCCTTTCATGACATTTTTTCTCTGCAGGTCGAGAGAGATATCGCCAATCCTCAGGCTCTTTTCGGCAACGGGAATGTAACGACGGTAGACAGCATCGATCCGGGCCACAAGCTCGTCGAGATCGAAAGGCTTGACGATATAATCATCGGCCCCTGCGGCAAGACCGGCGATGCGATCGCTGATCTGGTCATGCGCGGTAACGATCAATACCGCAATTCTCCCCTTGCCCGCGCGGATCTTCTTGAGAAGATCCAGCCCATTGCCGTCAGGGAGCCCGAGATCCAACAGTAGAAGATCATAATGGGTGGTCTTGAGCGCGACCTCGGCTTCATCGAGCCGCGTTAACCAATCAGCGGTATGACCGGCCTGACGGACACGGTCCCGCACGGCCGAACCCAAAGCTTCCTCGTCTTCGACGATCAAAACGCGCATGACCATTTCCCGAAGATCATGGACACAAGGGACCCATGGGGCACACGGGAATTGCGTCTATTATTCACGAATGCGCGCTCAAAGATTCGTCCTCAAGGACTTTCTCCTGAGAACTGTTTCTCATGAAACGTATGTAGAGAGATGGGAGGACGAGCAGCGTCAGCAAGGTCGATGAGATAAGACCGCCGATGACGACGGTCGCCAGAGGCCGTTCAACTTCCGCCCCCGCATTGGAGGAAAAAGCCATCGGGAAAAAGCCAAGACTGGCGACCAAAGCCGTGGCCATGACAGGCCGAAACCGTTCTTCCGCTGCGATGAAGGCCGCCTCGACGGCGTTTTTGCCCGAGCGGCGCTGCTGTTGCACATAGCTGATCAAGACGACGCCATTCAGGATGGCGACACCGAAGAGCGCGATGAAACCGATACCTGCGGAAATGCTGAACGGCAGCCCGCGCAGGACCAGCGCGATGATTCCCCCTGTCGCCGCGATCGGCAGGTTGACGAAGACAAGCAGGGCTAGCCGGACAGAACCGAGCGCGACAACGAGTAAGAAGAAGATAAGGGCCAAAGCGATCGGGACCACGATCGAAAGGCGCTGCACGGCCGATTGCAGATTGCGGAACTGGCCGTCCCAGAACAGCCGATAGCCCGGTGGCAGCGCAACCTCCTTCGCGACAGCCCGCTGTGCCTCCTGAACGAAGGAATTGAGATCGCGTCCACGGACATTGGCCTGAACAATCATGCGCCTCTGTATCCTGTCGCGGGTGATCCTCGGCGGCCCGTCTTCGACGGTGATGTTGGCGACCTGCGATAGAAGGACCGTATCACCATTCATGCGTTTCACCCGCAGATGGGCAATCTCGTCCGGCGATGCCACCGCCTGCGGATCCATGCGCACCTGCGTATTGATCAAGGCATTGTTTACGACGACAGGTTTGCCGATATGACCGCCTATCGCTTCGACACTATCGAGAACATCCTGAACACGCACATCGAGGCGCGCGGCCGCAAGCCGGTCGACATCGATATGCACGAAGGGAACGCTGCCGCTGCCCTGGGAAGCAACATCCGCCGCGCCGGGAATAGTGTTGAGCACGGCAACGATTTTGTTGCCGATCGACTGAAGAACGCCGAGATCATCGCCATAGATCGAGATGGCGATCTCGGTGCGCACGCCCGACAGAAGATCATCCATGCGCATCTGAACCGGCTGGCTCCAGGAAAGCTGCGCTTCAGGCACGGCTTCCCTCAGAGCCTTATCAAAAATCGTGACCAATTCTTCCTGAGTGGATGCGGTCGTCCATTCGGAGGAATCCTTGAGAAACACGAATGTGTCGGTTTCGTTCAAACCCATCGGGTCGGTCGGGATGGCGGCCGTGCCCGTACTGCTGACGACGGCGCGCACCTCCGGAAAACGTTTCAAGGTGCGTTCGACGAGCGTCACGGCGCGCAACGATGTCGCCAGTGAGGCGCTTGGCAGGCGCACCTGATTGACGGTGAGTGACCCTTCCTGAAGTTGCGGAATGAACTCGCCGCCAAGGCGCGTCGCCAGAAATACAGAAAACAGAAAAATGCCGAGCGTCGAGCCAAACAGAATGACAGGATGAGCATCGCACCAGCGCGACAGAGGAACATAGCGGCGGCGCAATATTCTGATGAAGAGAGTATCGCCATGCGGCTTGCTGTAGGGCAGAACCAGGCTCGTCAGGACCGGCACGCAGAGGATCGCATAGATGAGGGACGCCATCAAGGCGATGATGACGGTCTGCGCCATCGGCCGGAACATCTTGCCCTCGATACCGCTCAGGGTCAGAATCGGTAGATAGACCATCATGATAATGAGAATGGCGAAACTGACCGGCCGCAACACCTGGGCGACAGAGCCGACGACGAGGGCCCTGAAATCTTTTTTGTGGTCATACAGGCGGCGCGCCATCGTATTTTCCACGACGACGAGCGAACCATCGACAATCATCCCGAAATCGATCGCCCCGAGACTGAGCAGATTGGCGGAAATGCCGATATGGTGCATTCCAACCATGGCGCAGATCAGGGAAAACGGAATTACGGAAGCGATGACCAAGGAGGCGCGCCAGTCGCCGATCACGACGAGAAGGACGAACAGAACCAGAGCGGCGCCGATGATCAGATTTTCCTTCACCGTCTGAATGGTTTTCCCGGTCAATGTGCCACGATTGTAATAAGGTTCGAGCATCACACCGGCAGGCAGCGATTTCTGGATGGAAGGCAGCGCTTCCTCAATCGCGGCGATGGTTTCACCGGAATTCGCACCCTTGAGCATCATCACGGTTCCGGTGACGATTTCCCCCTCACCATCACGCGTCACCGCACCGAGCCGGGTTCGCGGCGCCTTCGATATGGTTCCAAGATCGCGCAGATAAAGCGCCGTGCCATTCGGACCGGTGCGCACGAAAATGGCGCCGAAATCGTTGAGATCGCGGACGAGACCACGGCCGGCGACGATTTGCTGTTCCGCATAATGTTCGATCCAGGCCCCGCCGGCGGCCGCATTGTTCTCGTCGACGGCGCGGAAAACATCGCCGACGGAGAGATTAAAGGCGTTGAGACGCAACGGATCGAGCGAAATCTCGAAGGTTTCCTCCGCCCCACCATTGACATTGATATCGGCGACACCGGCTATCAACTTCAACTGCGGTGCGACAGTCCATGTCATGATACGGTTCAGATCCATGAGCGTCTGCCCCGCGCCACGAATCTCGATCTGCATGATCTCGCCGAGCCCCGTCGCAAGGGGTCCCATATTGACCGAAAGGCCCGGCACCGAAATATTGGCGCGCGCCTGTTGAATACGCTGCGACACAAGCGTTCGGTCGAGATTGATATCGGTATCGTCGGCGAATTGGACATAGACGACGCTCACGCCAGAACGCGAAACGGACCGCAAATCGACCAGATCCGGCAGACCGGACATGGCCGCCTCGATCGGAAAGGTGACGAGTTTTTCGATCTCCTCGGTGGCGAGGCCCGGCGCAACGACGGAGACCAGAACCTGCTGCGGCGAAATATCCGGCACGGATTCAACCGGCAGGCGGCTGATGTCTGCGATTCCGAAGAGGCAGAGAATGATGAGGAGTCCGATGACGATCGGACGATGGTCCTGTAAGCGGGAAAGAAATTGTGTCACCTTAATCACCACCCGCCGCGTCAGCCAGGGTCAGGACCGATTTCAAAGTAAAACTGCCGCGCGTGACGATGGGTTCTCCCTCTTTCAACCCCTCGAGGACAACCGTCGATCCGTCGCTTTCGAGGCCGATCTTGATTGGACGCATCCGAAAACTGTCGCCACCCACCGGCACGAACACGACATCCACGCCATCGATCCGTTGAACCGCTTCCGAGGGAATGATGATACCGTCGATCCTCGTCGTGGATTGCACATGCGCATTGAGCATCATGCCCGGGCGCAGGGAATAATCCTCATTGGGAATATGGCTGCGGATACGAACGAGACCCGTCGCCGGATTGACGACACCATCGATCATCTCGACGGTCGACTCGATTTTCTTTTCCGGAGAACCCGGAAGGGAAGTCCATTGACGTGCCCCAACGGTGATGAAAGCCGCATCCCTCGGCAATATCTCCGAAACGATCCAGACGGAGGACAGATCGATGATCGTCGCGACATCCTGTCCTTGCGTGAGATCGCCATCCATCGATGTATTGACCGAAAGAACAAGACCATCGACCGGCGCGACAAGCGTCGAGGTCTGGAGCTGATCTCCACGTTCCGTAGTCGTGTTGAATTCCTTGATGCGGTTGGACGCATTCGTCATGTCGGCCTCACGCATGGCGAGCGTGCTCTTTGCCTGCTGCAAAAGGGCATAACGCCGGCGTTCCTCACCACGTGACAAGGCACCGCCTGCCAGTTGCTTCGCCCTTTGATAGGAGGATTCCGCCTCCGCTTCCTGAGCCTGCGCCGAAGCGAGTCCCGCTTCCGCCTGGAGAAGCTCGACATTCGCCACGCGCAGGGAACTGTTTCTGTATTCCAGAAGAACGTCATTCCTTCTGACGCGCGCGCCCACGACGAGATGAATGTTTGTGACCTTTCCCGCACCGGCGGGACGCAGATGAATGATGCGTGTATCATCGGCCATGATCGAGGCCAGAGCCGGAATGCTGCGGGAGAGCTGGCCCGAATGGGCAATGACTTTCGTCAATTGGGCATTTTCCTGCGCCTCCTTACCCAGCTGAACCTGCCGGTAAGCAGGCTTCGACGAAGCGGCGGAATTACCCGCCTCCTGCGCTGACATGGAAGACGCCTGAAATCCCACACATACGGAAAGACCCACGGCTGCGAGCGACAGCCATTGGAAATTTGCGTGTCGATCATTCTTCATCATTGCAAATGTCCCGAAGCAATGAACACACGCGCAATGGCGACATGCCACGCTGTTTCAGCCTGATCATGCGTCAGCATGGCGGCATAGGCACCCTGATAGGCACGCAAGGTTTCGATCAGCGACGTTTCCTTGGCTTTCCACGCCTTCTCGAAATCGGCAGCGCGCCGGTTCAATGCATCCACCGATGTCTTCGCATTCGTCAGAGTCGCCGTGGCGGCCTTGAGACGGGCGCTCACCTGAGTGAGTTCGACGCGCACCATACGGCGCGCCAAACTTTCCTCGCTTTCAGCCGCAGACAGTTTGTTGCGCGCCTCTGCCAGCAGCGGCACGTTTTGCGCGTCGCTCGGCAGGGGCAAGGTCAAAGTGACACCCGTACGCGTATCCCACGGGCTTCCGAACTGGATATCGCGAATGGCGGCGACCCCGATCTGCGGATTGGGCATGAAGGATTTCTGCGCGAGATGCATGCCTTCCCGCGCCGCCATCACCGCCATGTGGGCCGCGCGTACACGCGGATCATTATCTGGATCGAGCCGTGCCGGATCGAGTTTCGCCTTGCGCAGCGCGGCCGCATCGAAGCTCGAAATATTCGGAGCGTCCGTGCGACCGAGGATTTCCACAAGGCTGGCCAAAGTGACGGAGGTTTGTTCGATCGCGACATCAAGCTCGGATTTGGCATTTGCGAGTTCGGCCTCGATCGCGTCCTTGTCGGTCGAAGGCGCTTCCCCGCTCTTCACCATATCGGCAACAGATCCGGCGATCTGTTTGATCGCATTCAGCAGACGGCGCGCACTCTCCTGCTTGCGCCGCGCGACAACGACGGCACCCGTCGCATCGAGGAGACGGACCGACAATGACATGTGTTCGACATCGAGACGTTCGTGAACCGTCGCGGATTCCGCCTCCGCAACACGCACGGTGGCTTCGCTCTGCCCCGGGAGCCAGAGCGGAACGGAGAGACCTCCCTGCCATGTCGCATAGCCCTGGCGACTACCAACGAAGTGATCGGAATAATAATCACCGGTGACGACAGGACCACCCGGAAACAGGGAATCAGCAGCTTTGGCACGGGCATTGGCCGATTGCCGGTTGGTGAGGAGATTCAGGCGGACAGGGTCAATCTTCCAGGCAAGTTCAACGGCCTGCTCAAAAGTGAGGGGCGCCGCGTGAAGACGGCCCTGCAGCAATAATTGCCACGACAGAATCATCACCAGACAAGGCACAAAAGATCGAATGGTCGCGAGCATCGTCATACGTACTGATTTATCCGATCTGGGCAATAAAGGAGCCGAGGGATCACGTGTCATACGGGACTATAATTTCACGGGACACAATTTCCGACAGAGCTCCAGGGTAACTTCTTTACCAGCCCCCTGATATCGCCCTTTAGCAAATGCGGGCTTGCCTGCGCCAGTGCAGACAATGTCTTCCATTGCCGGGCGATGATACTGCCGTTCCTGTACAAAGTCATAGAGATATATCCGCGCGCCTGTGGTGGAGGCGAACTCGAAACATAGACATTCAATGATATTGGAAATTTGTGCGACGGGGAGGCACTTTCCTTGTGACAGGCAAGCGCGGAATCGACGATCGCGATGATTTCATCATCCGATGCCCCATAAAAGTCGCTCACCACTTCAATGTTGACTGGACAGGCCGTCCGACAGGTTGCGCGGGCCTCCGCCGCTGCCTGGGTTTGCAGGAAGGAAATCTGCAAAAAGGCAGCGAAGAGTATCAGGACCAGCGGCCCGCCCATTCGCATGCTTTTGATGTCATCAATCTTACTTATAGTCATTCTCTCACCTCATTCATAACCTCTGTCGATTATGCAGAGAGGTATGTTGAGGGTGAGCTAGCACGCGAAGCTGACACCGACCTGAATGGCACGCAGGTGCCGGCAAGATGCGACGGGCAAGCGAAGATGCTTACCGACGCGGCACAAAACGCCAGCGCAACCACTCACAGGCACCGGGTCACATCATTGTGTGGAGCAATCCACGTATGCGTGATTCATGTCCGTGATTCATGCGCAATATTTTCAAGACGGGCCAGGGCGCATCCGTTCATTACGCGAGGGGAAAGCTTCGAACTGATGGCATGAGCCATTCGTTCATATCCGGATGCACGCTCCATGGACTTCGAAAGCCCTCGGCAAGCGAATCGTCGAAAGTGGAGGAACAACGAGGCAATCAATGTCGGCATTTTGCCATGACACGAAAGAAGAGGCTAAACGCTACAGCGTCAAGGCGGAGCGCGAGCCTAGGAAGCTAAAGAAAACGCCGCCGACGTAATACCGCGTGGACAACCGAATAGATACCGCGCAAATATCTAATTGATCTTGCGGAAATATGGCGCTCCCAAGGGGACTCGAACCCCTGTTTTCGCCGTGAGAGGGCGACGTCCTAGACCGCTAGACGATGGGAGCGTATCGAAGATGAATGCTTTTATTACGGGCGGGGTCAAGTCGCAAGCCCGTTTAGGCCCGTTGATGCAAGATACCGCATCAGGCTGCTTTTTAGTCACGGTCACCGATTCCGAAGGCAAGCCCGGTCGCACGATCAAAACCTTCGCCTCCCATTCTCATCGCGATAAACTCATTGTTTCCCACCAATCTCCTTATCTTGAGTCGTGATACTTATCTGATCGGAAATCCCCAAAAATTTCCGGACGAGGCTGCGGCTACGTCCCCAATGCCGAGGCAAAGGTCATCCCTCCCATGATGCGTTCCGAGCCTGAGCTCCATCCCGCCGCAAAACCCGTCTATCCTCCGGCCCCAAAGCCGCAGAAAGCGCCCCTCGGCCCCTTTGCGACGCTTCGCCACTTGCGCCGCAATCCGATCGAAACCTGGACGGAGGCCCATTTCGAACTGCCGATTCTCATGGGCCGGACGATTATCGGCGAGATGGCCCTTATCAATGATCCCTCGGCCATTCGCCGCGTCCTGGTCGAAAATGCGGCCAATTATCATAAGGATCGGCTGCAGAAGCGCGTGCTCGGGCCGGGGCTCGGCCAAAGTGTTCTGACCGCGGAGGATGCCGACTGGCGCCGTCAGCGGCGCCTTCTGGCGCCGCTCTTCACCCCAAAAATGGTGGCAACCTTCGCCGGGGCGACGGAGGCCTGCACCGCAGCGATGCTCGCGCGGTGGAAACGCCGCGAGCAACCATCCATGGTTGATATTCACGCGGAAATGACGCAGCTGACCCTCGAGATCCTGGGCCGCACGTTGTTCGCGGACGGACTTGGCCGCCAGCCGCAGGAAGTTACCGCAGCCATGACGCACTATTTCGAAACAATCGGGAGTCTCGATCCCTTCGACCTTCTTGATTTTCCCGAATGGCTGCCGCGTCCGACAAAATGGCGCGCGCAGCCAGCGCTCGATTTCCTCGGCGAGACCGTCAAGGGGCTCATCGCGCGCCGTCGGCGGCTCATGGCCGGAAACGCCATCGGAGCGTCTTCTACCATTCCACACGATCTTCTTACGCTTCTGCTCGAAGCCGAGGATCCCGAAACCAATAGCGGGCTCTCGCAGAAGGAGATCGAGGCGAATATCATCGCCTTTATCGGTGCGGGCCATGAAACGACCGCCAATGCGCTCACATGGTCACTTTATCTTTTATCCCTTTCACCGGAATGGCGCCGCCGGCTTGAAAAGGAAGCGGAGGTGGTCCTTGAGCGCCCCCTCCACGAGCAGGCCGATCATCTTTACGAGACCCGAGCCGTGGTCGAAGAAGCTATGCGCCTTTACCCGCCTGTCGCAAGCCTGAGCCGCGTGGCGCTGGATTATGACGACCTTGCCGGCCGCCGTATCCGCAAGGGGACGGTCGTCATGATTTCACAATGGGTCCTGCACCGGCACCGCCATCTGTGGGAGGATCCGGATCGCTTCGACCCTGCCCGCTTCCTGCCCGGGCGGCGCGAGAAGATCGATCGTTTCGCCTTTCTCCCGTTTGGAGCCGGTCCGCGTATCTGCATCGGCGCAGGCTTCGCCATGCAGGAGGCGACACTCGTGCTGGCGCATATTCTGCGCGAGTTCCGTCTTTCCACGAAACAGGGTTTTAAGGCCGAGCCGGTCCAGCACATCACCTTGCGGCCAAAAGGCGGTATGCCGATGCTCATGCGCCGCCGCGCCTGAAAGCGTCTGTCGCGTCGCGCTACGGCAGCCTGTCTCTTTTATTCTTCCTCACCTAATGGATAGGCCGCTTCAATGCGATAGGGTCCGCCACCCGTCGAGGCGCGCGACGAGTAGAGCACGAAACGCCGCGCCTCGAACCGCCGCGCCGCAAACAAGCCCCGCTCGGCGATATAATGTGCGACCGCGTCGGCAGGCGTTGCCCGCAACCGCGCCAGCGTGACATGGGGCGTGAATTTGCGTGGCTCCGGCGGCAGACCAATACGGCGCATCAGCCGTTCCTGCTCGGCCTGCAATTCGTTCAGAACAGGGTTGCTGCGCGCCTTGACGATGAGCGAACGCGGTTTGTCACCGCCGAAGGAATCGAGGGCGTCGAGCGTGACGGCTAGAGGTGGCTTGCGGATCAGATCGAGCGTCGCGGCAACGTCACGCGCCATGGCATCATCAATATCGCCAATGAAACGCAGGGTGAAGTGGTAATTCTCGGCATCGATCCAGCGAGCGCCCGTAAGGCCGCCCCGCATGAGCGATAAATCCTGTGCGAGTTCGGCAGGGATTTCGAGGCCAGTGAACAAACGCGGCATGCCTCAACTCCCAACTGATACCGGGTCTCGACGAGACCCATTCATCGCGACGGACCACACTTGCAGGGACCCGCTTTCAAGCCGAATGTCAGCTTTGAAAACTTTGTAGAAAACGTTCGGCAATCGGCAGGAATTTTTCGACAATGCGGTCGACGCCCTGTGCATTCGGATGCAATCCATCCGCAAGTTCCAATGAAGGATTACCAGCGACGCCATCAAGGAAAAAGGGATAGAGCGGAACGTCGAATTCCTTGGCGAGGGCAGGATAGATCGCTTCGAATTGCTCGCGATAGGATTTGTCGAGATTTGGTGCGGCGCGCATGCCGGCCAGGAGTATCCTGATGCCGTGGCTACGTAGCCGGCTCATGATCTCGGTCAAAGCTTTCTTGGTCGCGGCTGGATCGACGCCGCGCAGCATGTCATTGGCGCCGAGCTCGAGGATCACGCCATCCGCGCTGTCGCCAAGGCTCCAGTCGAGACGCGCAAGGCCACCGGAGGCCGTATCTCCCGAGACACCGGCATTGACCAAATGCACATCATAGCCTTTAGCGCGCAAGGCCTTTTCGAGCACCGCCGGGAAAGCCGCGGAGCCCGGTAGCTGATAACCTGCCGTCAGGCTGTCGCCGAGAGCAATGATCTTCAGCGGACGTTCAGGAGCACTCATACTCATGGTCGAACCAAAGCCGACGAAAAGCACCGAAAAAGACAATACATTCAGGGCTAGGGAAAAAAAGGCGCGGCGCTGATAAGCTATGCCATCACGTGTGAACTTGAGCTTCTCTGTGTTTCGCATATCGAATCCTTTGCCTTTCCTAAAGAATGCCATGATCTCCGCTGAATGCGATATCTGCGGCGGGTGGACCATTGCATCGAGTCTTTTGGAAACAGGGTCATTTCCCACACGAGCCAAAGATCCCGGTTCATGCTATAGCCTGTGGCAAAGATAGTGCGCCCTTTGTCATTCCCACATCCTGAGAGGCGCCTTGGGTCGGCGGACACCGCGCGAGAGTGTGACAGATCAAAAACACGATTGATTTCGTTATTTCAAAGCAAAACCAGCGCTGACGGAAATTTGACCCTGCAGGCGAGCCCCGGAACGCTTGCAGGGGGAAGATCCCGAAGTGATGATCCCGAAATAATTGCTGAAACAGTTTGTTCCAATGACGATGAGGTTGCCGTGGACGCACCATTGATGCAACAGGCCAAAAAGACAGGGCCGGCCGCCATCGAACTTCACAACGTGCATCTGAGCCTGGGCCAGGGAGCGGCCCGCGTCCATATTCTGAAGGGAATCAGCCTGCAGATCGCTCAGGGGGAGACCATCGGCCTCGTCGGGCCATCAGGCTCCGGCAAATCCACCTTGCTGATGGTCATGGCTGGGCTGGAACGTCCAGATCGCGGAGACCTCAAAATCGACGGACAGGCGCTCGCGACTTTGGATGAGGATAGGCTCGCCCGTTTCCGCGGCGAGAAAATCGGCATCGTGTTTCAAAGCTTCCACCTCATTCCGACCATGACCGCGCTTGAAAATGTCGCAATTCCGCTCGAACTCGCGGGGCGGCCACGGCCCTTTGAACAGGCTGCCGCCGAACTCGCCGCCGTCGGCCTCGCACACCGGCGCGATCATTATCCGGCGCAATTATCAGGCGGTGAACAGCAGCGCGTCGCGCTTGCCCGCGCTCTGGCGCCGGCCCCGTCCATTCTCATCGCAGACGAACCCACCGGCAATCTCGATGGTGCGACGGGCACCGAAATCATCGATCTGATGTTCGCGCTGCGGCGCGAAAGGGGCGCGACCCTGGTCCTCGTCACTCATGATCTCGCCCTTGCCGAGCGCTGCGACCGGAAGATTCCACTACGCTCGGGAGAAATCGAAACCGACGCCACCACCACTGCCGTGACCTCCGCCACGGCGCCGCATTGATCCTTACTTTCCCATCGGTCGAGCCTAAGGCCTCATAATGTTCCTGTCTCTTTCCCGGCCGGCGCACGGATACAGGCTCCTGCTGCGGCTCGCTCTGCGTGATTTGCGCGGTGGCCTTCGCGGGTTTGGAATCTTCCTCACCTGTATCGCTTTGGGGGTCGGCGCCATCACCGGCGTTTCGGCTTTGTCGCGAGCGCTCGAAGCTGGTCTCGCAGCGCAGGGGCGCATCATTCTTGGCGGGGATGCCACCTTCGAGACAGTCCAGCATGAGCTGGGAGCAGTGGAAGAAAACTTTCTACGCAGCCACGGAAGACTGTCCCGGATCGCGACTTTGCGCGCGATGGCCCGCAACGATTCCGGCGAGGCTCTACTCATCGAGATCAAGGCCGTCGATAATGCCTATCCGCTCACGGGCACGGTTTCGCTCAATCCCGCGCAACCCTTGTCCGAGATTCTGGAGAATCGCGACGGAGCCTTCGGCATAGCCGCGGATCCGGAGCTCCTGACGCGGCTCGGCCTCAAGACCGGAGACATTGTTCAAATCGGCGATCGAACCTTCGTTCTGCGTGCGACGCTGACGCGCGAACCTGATCGTCTCACCGGCGGTCTCGGCTTCGGCCCGCGTGTCCTCATGAGCGAAGCCGCGTTGCGGTCCACTTCCCTGCTCGCTCCCGGCGCACTGGTCCATTGGTTTTATCGCATCATTCTTCCTGCCGCCCCGGGGAATCCCGCCTCCCTCGCCTCTGCCGAGGAGCTCAATCGTTTCGTCACCGACGCCAAGGAGCATTTTCCGCGTGTCGGCTGGGAAATTCGCACGCGCGAGAACATCTCCCCACAATTCAACCGGAACCTTGAGCGGTTCACGCAATTCCTCACGCTCGTCGGACTCACCTCGCTGCTGATTGGCGGGGTCGGTGTCGCCAATGCGATCCATGCCTTCATCGCCCGCAAAAAACCGGTGATCGCCACTTTGAAGGCACTCGGGGCTCCGGGTTCCGCCGTCTTCCTGCTCATGCTGACGGAAGTCATGCTGATCACTTTGATTGGCATTGCTATCGGAGCCCTGATCGGCACGGCCCTGCCCTTCCTCCTGCCGCTCTTTTCGGCCGTACTGCCCTTCCCGGCCGAAGCCGGCTTTTATCCCGGCACCATTGTCAGCGGCGCCCTCTATGGCCTTTTGACGGCGCTTCTTTTCTCGCTCGCGCCGCTCGGGCGAGCGCATGACATACCGGTGGCGGCTCTGTTCAGGGAAACAATCGATCCGCTGCCTGCCCGGCCAAGACCGGTTTATCTCGCCCTGACCGCGCTCACGGGTCTCCTGCTCTTTGCAATGTTGTTCGGCTTTTCCATCGACCGGCGCGTGACCTTGCTGTTTACCGTTGCGGTTATCGGCTCCTTCCTTCTGTTGCGGGCCGTCGCCTTCCTCATCATGTGGAGCACGAGAAGAATCCACCATGCGCCCTATCTCGTGCAACGGCTGGCGCTCGCCAATATCGGCCGGCCCGGTGCACCGACCCCTTCCATCGTGCTCTCTCTCGGCCTCGGGCTGGCGCTGCTCGTCGCTTTAACCCTCATCGACGGCAATCTGCATAATGTACTGGACTATGGGTTGCGGCAGAAGACGCCGAGCCTCTTCTTCATCAATGTGCAGAGCGCCGAAGTCCCGTCCTTCATAGAATTCCTCGAACAACGCGCTCCCGAAGGAGATATTGAACTCGTTCCCATGCTGCGGGGCAGAATCATCGCTCTCGCTGGCCGGCCGGCCGAAAGTGTCACCCCGGCGCCGGAAGCGGCCTGGGCGCTGCAGGGCGATCGCGGCATCACATTCTCCGAGACGCTGCCGCAAGGCTCCACGCTCTCCGAAGGGCAATGGTGGCCCCAGGATTACAAGGGGCCGCCACTTGTCTCGATGGAAACCGAGGTTGCTCATGGATTGGGACTGAAGGTCGGCGATATCCTGACCGTCAATGTGCTCGGGCGCGAAATCGAGGCACGAATCGCCAATCTGCGGCGGGTGAACTGGCAAAGTTTCGGCATCAATTTCGTGCTGGTCTTTTCTCCCTCGAGCTTCGCCGGCGCGCCGATTTCGGAACTCGCGACCCTGACGCTGCCCGGCGGCCCCGACGATCCCGCAGCCGCCGAAATCGCCCGCCAGGCGGCGGCACACTTTCCGAACGTGACCAGCCTGCGGGTGAAGGAGGCGCTCGACGCGATCAGCAATGCCGTGTCGCAGTTGGCGCTGGCCATTCGCGGCCTGTCGGGCATTGCGCTTCTCTCCTCCGTCCTCGTCCTTTCAGGTGCTTTGGCCGCAGGACACCAGGCGCGGCTACGCGATGCCGTCATCCTGAAAGTGCTCGGCGCAACGCGTCAGACACTGCTTGCCATATTGCTGTTGGAATATGGCGTGATCGGTTTGCTGACGGCCCTTTTTGGCGTTGTCGCGGGCGGCTTCGCCGCTTCGCTGATCACGACGCGACTCATGCATCTTTCGTTCGTCTGGCTCTGGCCTCAGGCGCTTGCTGCCGCCTTCGGAGCGCTAGTGCTCACCATCATTCTGGGATTGATCGGAACGTGGCGCGTTCTTGGCCAGAAGCCTGCCCCCTATCTACGCGATCTTTGACGGCGTGCATTCTCCTGCCCCCGCAAGGCTTTGGCGAATGCGTGCGAAACCCGAAACATGCCCGACGGTTTCTCCGCCGGTAACATCATGCCAAGGTTAAGGAGAGTTCATGGAGCGGGTACTTGTCTCCATGAGGGTTTGCGCCATATTATCTCTGATATAGAGCCATAGAGGTAAATGATCGATGGCACCGGGCATGATGCGCATGAAATATTGGGCTCCATGCTTCTGGTTTCGGTCTGGCGTCGACGCAAAAAGGGTTTGACGCTCCAACCTCGTCAACTTTTGAGGAAATCATGTCTGATTTCGACCGCAACGTTAGCGCCCGCTGGGGGCAGGGTCTGGCAGGGGCCGGTCGCACCACAATCGATCAGGGTCTGCGCGCCTATATGCTGGGCGTCTACAACAATATGGTCATTGGTCTTGCCCTCACCGGTCTTGTCGCGCTCGGCGCGAACATGCTGGCGGTGGTCCATGACGCAAGCGGCCATATCATTGGCCTCACGCCCTTCGGTCAGGCCCTTTACACGACACCGCTGAAATGGCTCGTCATGCTGGCGCCGCTCGGCTTCGTCCTGTTCTTCTCTTTCCGCATAGAACAGATGGCGGCCTCGACCGCGCGGACGCTGTTCTTCGCCTTTGCCGCGACAATGGGTCTGTCGCTTTCGACTCTGCTGCTGGTATTCACCGGCACCTCGGTCGCGCGGGCCTTCTTCATCACGGCGGCGGCCTTCGGCGGCCTCAGCCTTTATGGCTACACCACGAAGCGGGATCTCTCGCCGATCGGTTCGTTCCTGGTCATGGGCCTGATCGGCCTCATCATCGCCAGCCTCGTCAACCTGTTCGTCCAGAGCACCGCCTTCCAGTTCGGCCTGTCGATCCTCTCGGTGCTGATCTTCTCCGGCCTCACCGCCTGGGACACACAGGCGATCAAGTCGATGTATTATGAAAGCGACGGCTATGAAGTCGCGACCAAGAAATCGGTCAATGGCGCTTTGATGCTCTATCTCGATTTCATCAACATCTTCCAGTCGCTGCTGATGTTGACCGGCACGCGCAACGACTAATCCTCCGGCGCAAATCCGAAAAATGAAAGGCCCCTCACCGGGGCCTTTTTTCATTGATGCTTACCGCAACAAACTCTCGTGAATTCCCGGTGTCAGCGACGAAGGCGCATTCATCCCGAGACCAGTTTCAGCTTCCTGTCGAGAACATCGATCACCCGCTTCAATTCATGGCCGCGCTTCAGGATGAGGCCCGTCTGCGTGATCACGCTGAAGGCACCCTGCTTTCGCGCAAGCTTTGGATTTTTCTCGATACGGTAGAGAGGCATTTCAGAGGCACGGCGGAAAATCGAGAAAACCGCCTTTTGCGGCATCAAATCAAGGGCGTAATCGCGCCACTCGCCCTCGGCCACCTTGCGGCCGTAAAGATTGAGAATCTCCCGCAATTCATTGCGATCGAAGGAAACGATCTCAGCCGCATTTGCCTGCCCGGCGGGATCGGAAGGGACACCAGTTAGCCTGGCGGAAGATTTTGGCCGGTTGAGGCCAAGCGGCTGCTTATCGTCGCCCTCCGACATATCGTTCATCGGCCTGTCCTGCATTCTCGGCCCAAGTTAGAGCGTTTCCGATGGATCTGGAACCGCTCCACCAAGAAACTCGCAGCATTTTCAACAAGCTGGAATGCGAAACGATCCATCAGGATCGAAAGCACTCTCAGCCTCCTGCCCAAGCCTCTTCGAGCGAAATCGCCTTGAAAAATAAGATGCTAGTCCAAAGCCAATTCCAGGCCAAGGGCCAATTCGCATCGCCCCAAAGCGCGTTGATCGCGACGGCTTTCCCTCATCGCGATCGGTCGTGGAGAAATTGCTCATAAAGTTTGAGCGTATCCACGGCGATGGTTTTCCAGGCAAATTTGCCGATTCCGGCAAGGCCCGTCGCGCGCAGTCGCGTCCAGAGGTCGGGATGATCCATCAATCGCGTTATCGCGGCGATGAGGCTTTCGGTGTCGGCGCGAGGCACGACCAATCCATTCTTTTCCTGCGCGACAATGCCTGTCGGTCCGGGAATATCGGAAATGATGGGGACGAGACCGCAGGACATCGCCTCGATCGGCGACAGAGGAAAACCTTCCGTGAGCGACGGAAAAGCCTGAATATGGTAATCTTTCAGGAGTTGCGGCAATTGCTGATTGTTGTAACGGCGCGTGATCTTGATCCGCTCCCGGAGCGCCTCGGGATAATCATCGAGAATAGTCTGATCATCGACACCGGTGCCGAAAAAGCCAAGGGTTGCATCGCTATAGCGCGTCATCACGGAAACCATGGCATCACGCAAAAAACGAATGCCCTTGCGATCGATATAGGTTCCGATAAAGGCAACATGTCTCGGGCCAACGGGGGGACGATCCATATTCCCCTCAGCCACGAGTTCTCGTGCGCGCCGAATGAATGGATCATCGACGCCATTGATCACCAGCGCCGTGCGTTCGCGCGGAACCTTCAGTTTCTCGACAGCGTAATCAATATCGAACTGGTTGAGGAAAAGGGAAAGGTCCGCATTCCTGAAGGATTGCCGGCATTCCCACAAACGGAAACCGCCGTTGTAGATCGGATATTTCCAGGACAATTTCTGACCTGTCTGACGGGCATCTTCGACCAGACTTTCATGCACGACATGTTCAAGACCATGGCTGCGCGCGACGACGAGCGAGCTTTGGCCCGGGCGTTCATGCAGGATCATCCGCCGCAACGCTTCGACAATCCATCCATCACCCGAAGAAAGATCATAGACATCATAGGCAGGGCGCCTCGCGATTTCCGACGCGATGAACCACGGAAAACGGTATCGTTTCGTTCCTTCCGAGCCAGTCATATCGTCGAAACACAGGAGATCGACATCATGGCCTAGCGCGCGATAGGCTTCGGAAAGGCGCCAGGTCGCTCCGGGCGCTCCCGCATTCCGGTCGAGCTCGTGATGGATCGAAATGAGAATACGCAATTCGCTTGTCCTGTCGCATCGCTTTGGCAGGTACCAAAACGCCTTATGGTTGATGAATCAGTGTGTTACGAAACGAACCTGTTGTCTTGCTTAGTTGAACATTATTCCCCGCCGTAAGGGGTCTCTCGCAACACATTCCCGCATTTTGGCGGCCACCTTATGGCGCCAGCGATATGCCGGCCGGTGGAATATGCGGCGCTGCTTCAATGTCTTATCATAGCGGTCAAGATCGAGGAGATTCCGCCCACACGCGGCCTGCCTTGCGAGGATATATCTCCAAAGGAATCAATCGAGTAAATGGCGCAGTTCGAGATTTATGAGAAGCAACTTTCTTTAAATTCTGATTTCATCAAGGTTCTCGGCTGCATTGATGGCGCACAAGAAAAAACCAAGATCAGTCTTGGTTTTTTCACACAAGGCTGTTTAGAGCATATTTCAATCTGCTAAAACCGCTTCGCGGTTTAAACATCTTGAAAAAGCACTCCTTTTGCTCGACAGGATGTTTCGGAGCGAGCCGAAGAGGCGCTAGAGCATTTTCCGATAAGGTTGAATCACTTCGCGATTCCATAGCCTTGAAAATACTCTTGTTTTTTGACTGGAGCGTTTCCGGATAGATCCAAAACGCTGTAGCCTTGAATCCATGGACTTTGCGCAATATGTCGCTTCGTGCGGCGGAACTCGTCCATGGCACTGACGATCCTTTCACGCATCATCGCATGATCGGTGCCAACTTGGTCAATGCCATATTTGCATATTGTGTTATTTAAAGGAGATAGCGGACCATGACCGAAGCGGCAGAGCACAAGTCTGGAGAATCGCAAGCGTTCCAGGCCGATGTCGCCAGGCTCTTGCATCTTATGGTGCATTCCATCTATTCCGACCGTGATATATTTTTACGTGAATTACTTTCGAACGGCGCCGATGCCTGCGAGAAATTGCGCTATGAGGCCATAGCTCATCCCGAACGCGCGCCCGCTCCCTTCGCGATCAAGATCAAGGCCGACAAGGAAAATCGCCGGCTGACGATCGAAGACAATGGCATCGGCATGACGCGTGAGGATCTCGCGGATTCGCTCGGCACGATCGCCCGCTCGGGAACAAAGGCCTTCCTCGACACCCTGACCGCTGAGGTCCAGGAAGAGGCCGAAAGGGAGGCCGAGGCAGATAGGCCGCAGAAGACCGGCCCTGCGAGCGATCTGATCGGCCAGTTCGGCATCGGCTTTTATTCCGCCTTCATGGTCGCCGACAAAGTCGATGTCACGAGCCGCCGTGCTGGTTCTGATCAGGCATTCAACTGGAGCTCCGACGGCAAGGGCACCTTTACCATCGTGCCGGTCCCGCTCGAGGACGCGCCGGCCCCCGGTACGCGCGTCACCCTGCATATCAACGATGCATCGCAAAACTATCTCGAACCTTATGAAATCGAACGCATCGTACGGGAACATTCAAGCGCCCTCGCCGTGCCGATCGAAATCATCGAACCAGCCAAGCCTGAAGAGGGAACCGAAGAAGGCGAGAAGGCTGGAGAGAATAAGGGCGAGGAAACACGCCGCCTGACCGATGGCGCCGCGCTATGGACCAAGCCCAAAAGCGCTATCACGCCTGAACAATATACGGAATTCTATCGCGACGTCGCCGGCCAGTTCGATGAGCCCGCACTGACGATTCACTGGCGGGCCGAAGGACGCCATGAATATACGGTGCTCGCCTTCATCCCGAGCTTGCGGCCGTTCGATCTTTTCGATCCCGCGCGCAAGGGGCGCGGACGGCTTTACGTCCGCCGCGTTCTCATCACCCAGGACGCCGAACTTGTGCCGCATTGGCTGCGTTTCGTCCGCCTGGTCGTCGATTCGAACGATCTGCCGCTGAATGTTTCGCGCGAGATGATTCAGGAAAGCCCAGTCTTCGCGGCGATCAAGAAGGGCGTCACCAACCGCATCCTTCAGGAACTGACGAAACTCTCGGAAAACGAGCCGGAAAAATTCGCCACCATCTGGGAGCATTTCGGCAGCGTCATCAAGGAAGGCCTGTACGAGGACGCCGAGCGGCGCGACGGCCTGTTCAAGATCGCGCGCTTCGCCACCTCGACGCATACCGATGGCGGACGCGCATTGAAGGATTATGCCGCCAATCTGCGCGAAAACCAGACGGCGATTTATTATCTTCTTGGCGATGATCTGAAGCGGCTCGCCGCCAGCCCGCAACTCGAAGGCTTCCGCAAGCGGGGGATCGAAGTGCTGCTGCTTGCCGACCATATCGACGCCTTCTGGGTCTCTACGGCGGTCGGCTTCGACGGCAAGCCGTTCAAATCGGTCACCCAGGGTGCCGCGGATATCAAGAACGTACCGCTCGCGGAAGGTGAAGAGGATAGATCCGCCGCAGCGGATGCCGGCGGCCTCGCCGCGCTCTTCGCCTTCATGAAACAGACGCTCGGCGAGAACGTCGAGGACGTGCGCACTTCCGACCGCCTGTCGGAAAGCCCGGCCTGTCTCGTTGCTTCCGATTTCGGCCCCGACAGGCATGTCGAGCGCATGCTGGCGGAACACGGTCACCTCGGCAAGGCCGCCAAACCGATCTTCGAGGTCAACCCGGCTCATCCTCTGATCGAGGCATTGAATGCTGACCTGGCGAGTCCCGACAAGGAGAAGCTTGAAGACATCATCTGGCTTCTTTTCGATGAAGCGCGCCTGATGGAGGGAGAGCAGCCCGCCGATGCGCCGCATTTCGCGAGCCGCCTGACCCGCATCCTGCTCAAGGCGGCCAAATCCGCCGAAAAAGCAGGTGTGTGAGCAAGCGAAAATGCAAGAGGATAGAACAAAATTGGAAAGAGGCGCCTATACGGGCGCCTCTTTCCCGGCAAACACCCCGGGTTTTGAAGGGGCAGCCTTGTGGCGCCGTGACGTGGCGCAGCGCCATCTGACAAACCTGTTTACCCAGGCGGGCCTCGCCACTCCTGGCCTCGATGCGCGGCTGCTGCTCTGTGGCGCGCTCGGCATCGACCATGCGGCGCTCGTACGCGATCCAGATCGGCTGCTCGGCACTGATGCCGGACGGCTTGCCGAATTCTGCCTGCGCCGGCTGGCGTATGAACCGGTTTCCCGCATTCTCGGCCACCGCGAATTCTGGAGCCTCGATTTCCAGATCAGCCCGGCGGTGCTCGATCCACGCGCCGACACCGAAACCCTGATCGAGACCGTATTGAAGGATGTCGCGGCTAGCGGGCAACGGCCCACGACGATTCTCGATTTCGGCACCGGTTCAGGGGCAATTCTCGCCGCCTTTCTAAAGGAATGGCCAGAGGCTTTCGGGATTGGCATTGATCTTTCGCCAATGGCCTGCGTCATTGCCTCGGACAATCTCACCCGGCTTGGCTTCGGCTCCCGCAGCGTCGTTGTTTGCGGTGATTGGGGCAGCGCGCTCAAGGGTCGATTCGATCTCATCGTTTCCAATCCACCCTATATTCCGCGGGAGGAAATCGGCACGCTCGATCTGGAAGTCCGCCTGCACGATCCCCATCTGGCACTTGATGGCGGCGGGATTGGTTTTGCGGCCTACCAGGCCCTGCTGCCAATGCTGCCCGCGCTTCTGGCTCAAAATGGACTGATCGCGCTTGAATGTGGCGCCGGCCAGATGCCGGAATTGCGGAACCTTCTTCGTCAGACAGGCTTCACGCCCGGCACAGTTGGAGTTGATTTGGGCGGCCACGAACGTGTCGTGCTTGCTCGCCCCCTTGGGAGCACCAACTGAGAGCTCCAATTGAGAACGCTCATTGAGCTCCTATTGGACGCGAACTCGACGCCTAAAGGGATGGCTTGGGGGATCTGGACGATCCGTATCAGGAAAATCTTCGACTGCGGCGAGCGTGAGAAATTCTCGATTAGGGTCTTGGCGTTTTCCCCGAAAAGAGTTAGCTTCCTTCCCCAAGGAACGGCTTGAGATCAATATTCTACCGTAATCAGTGTCGAGAGTACTCAACGTAACTCGGAATTCAGCTTGACCGCAGCAATTCTGGTACGGATATTGAATGATCTCCACAAACGGTAGAGGTAGCCACCGCCATTTTGGTAAAAGCTTTCGTCGTTAAAGCAGGTTGCATCTCAAGCCGATCGCTTAGCGATGCCGAACCAGATGTGCTTCCTCCATCGGAGTGATGAAGACTTCTTTTTTCATGCGCTAAACTCCGTTCGCTCTCGAAAGGATCGACATTCGTTTCAAGGCCGGCCTTCCGAAGCCAAATCACGGGGGACGAGGACCCTCTTTAGCTCCGGCTAATGCGGTTCGAGCGAATTGGATTTGCGCAAAAGTTTCAAAGCGGAGTGATTTCTGAAAACGGCTGGGCAGGTCCCTATCCACCCCCTCAGGACAGACAAGAGCGGGAATCACAGGAAGAGAATTGGGAACGGCATCGCGAAGAGATTGAACTCGAACGTTTGGCGATTCGATCGAGGCGTTCCCAGGCAGTCCACCCAGAACTTTGACGGATGTTTTCAGGAGAGCTGAAACAATCAATGCTTCTCTCTGGCTGGCAATACTGTCGGCGGAACAAAGCTATGGCGAGTACGCAACCTTCGTGTGAGGCCGGATCCCTCTAGGATAATAGGTCTGTCATGGCCAGCGCCATCATCGGCGGGGCGATCATGGCAAGCCGGAGCATTAGGGAAGTTTCCGAAACGCTCCGTGTGAAAATTGTAGCGTATTTTCATGCCTTGATATCGCGAAGCGATTCTCCGCAGAGAAAGATGCGCAAGACGATGGCCAGGATCGCGTAGCGATGCCGTTCAACCGAAAGGCGCATTGGAAGGGCGCATGAACACCATTTGCTTCCTCAAACTCGAGAGCGATGCTCTTTGATTTTGAAACGCGCCCAAATGGCCAGAAAGACTGGTCCTTTTCGGTTTGATGCTTCAGAGCAAGGCCGGCTGTCCCGGTGCTGCTCCAAGACGACAAAAGAAAATGTTTTCAACAAACTCGAATAATACAGGAGTCAATCCTGAAGGAAGGTACTTTGGGACAGTCTCTATGCGTGTTTATCACACATGATGTCATCCCATTGATTTTCTTACTTAAAGATGAGCCAAAGCGGACGTTCCGGCGTCCTCGGCGAAAACCAGCATTTAACTCGGCGTGGAACACGCCCGCCGCGTCTCAATTCCCCGCCCGGGTCCTTATCGAAGGCACGAGCGGAGAAGGGTAGAGAGAGCGGGAGCACTGCTGAAAGGTTGCGATTACGATGCCAGTCAAGGATCATCGATGAGACCAGGTCAGAATAAACGCATGCGCGGTCGTCCGAACAACCGGAAGGGCCCCAATCCCCTCACCCGTTCCTACGAGTCGAACGGACCCGATGTGAAAATTCGCGGCACGGCTCATCATATAGGCGAGAAATACCTGCAACTGGCGCGTGATGCGCAATCCGCCGGCGATCCGGTCATGGCGGAAAGCTATCTCCAGCATGCCGAACATTATTTTCGTCTGATCGCTGCCGCGCAATTGGCCCAGCAACAGGCGGCCACCGGCTACCAGCGCACGAATGCGGATAATGAGATCGACGAAACGGATGAGGATGAGGATGATTTCGGCGGCGTGCCGGATCGTTTCGCTTCGCCCCTCGAACGTTTTCCATCGGCGCAACCGCAGATCGCGACGGGCCATCATGCCAGCGCCCAACCCTATACGGCGGAGCGTTCCTTCTACGGCAGCAATGGCGAACGGCAGCCTTATGAGAGGAATGAGCGCGAGAGGCACGAACGCGGCCCGCGGCAAGACAATCGGCAAGACAATCGACAGGAACACCGGCAGGAAGCGAGACAGGAGCGCTCTTTTCAGGACCGCTCGTTCCAGGAACGCTCCTTCCAGGAGCGGCGGGAGCGCCATAATGATGAGCGCAATGCCGGTGAAGACCGTCCGCAGCGCGAACAGACAAACCGCGGTGGCCGCGGTGGCCGCAACCAGCGTGACTATTATGGTGATAATGCGCGCAATGAGCGATTCGCGCAGCGGGAAGAGGCCGTACCGACAGAGGTCACCGATGGGCAAGGCACGCTTCCAGCCTTCATCACCGCGCCGGTCCGTCTGCAACCCGAACATCGGCAGCCTGAGCATCGGCAGGTAGAATCGCGGCAGCCGGAACGGGGCCTGGATCAGGCCATGGATACACTTCCCGGCCTTGCCAGCTCTCCGGCGGATAGCAGCGAAGAAGTCACAGGGTTTCATCTGCGTCCGCGCCGCCGCCGTCGCACCAAGGCGGAAATGGCAGCGGAACGTGGTTACGCCAGTGACAAGGCGAACGCCCCCGACCCTGTTAGCGATTGATATCGAAAATCTGGAGCATGTTCGGATGTTTCCGAACGTGCCCCACTTGGAAAGGTTCTATAGGCAGCAGCCCTGTCTCAAGACAGTCTTCCTGCCCGGCTATGCGAAACCCCGCCGAATGGCGGGGTTTTCTTTTTCGCCTGCTGGACGGCTCATAAAATTGAAATGATTTCAGCGTCTTTGAGTCGCGAGGACCAAAGGGCGATGAGTCAGGCTCAACGCCCTTTGGTATAAAATACCTCTTTAAAGCGAAAATATTTCAGCCGCGGCTTTCCGCCACTTGGCGAGAGGTGAGCTGCTCCCTACATGGCCCTCAACGGTTGCCGTAAGGGACCAAGGTCTAGTTCGTCATGAATAATCGCTGCGGGATCTTTCATGGCGCTGGAGGATAAATATGAATTTCGAGAAATATACCGACCGTACCCGTGGTTTCATTCAGAGCGCGCAATCTCTGGCGCAGCGTGAAAATCACCAGCAATTTACTCCCGAACATCTCCTGAAGGTGCTGCTCGACGATCCGGAAGGCCTCGCTGCCGGCCTGATCGACAGGGCGGGCGGTCGTTCACGCGATGCGCTGACGCAGACCGAACTGGCGTTGGCCAAACTGCCAAAAGTCCAAGGTTCCGGCGCGGGCCAGGTTTATCTGGCGCCGACCACTGCGCGCGTCTTCGAGAATGCGGAGAAAATCGCCCAGAAGGCTGGTGATTCTTTTGTGACGGTCGAACGGCTTCTGCTCGCCCTCGCGATGGAAAAGAGCGCCGAAGCCGGCAAGATTCTCGAAAAGGCTGGCGTCACGCCGCAGAGCCTTGGCGCAGCGATCGAAGCTCTGCGCAAGGGCCGCACCGCCGATAGCGCGACGGCGGAAAATGCCTATGACGCCTTGAAGAAATATGCCCGTGATCTGACCGAAGCCGCCCGTTCGGGAGCGCTGGACCCTGTCATCGGACGCGATGAGGAAATCCGCCGCACGGTTCAGGTGCTTTCCCGCCGCACCAAGAACAATCCGGTCCTGATTGGTGAGCCGGGCGTCGGCAAGACTGCCATCGTCGAAGGTCTCGCCCTACGCATTGTCAATGGCGACGTCCCCGAGAGCCTGCGCGACAAGCGCCTGCTCGCCCTCGATATGGGCTCGCTGATCGCCGGCGCGAAATATCGCGGCGAATTCGAGGAACGCCTGAAGTCGATTCTCGGCGAAGTCACCGCAGCCGAAGGCGGCATCATCCTGTTCATCGACGAGATGCACACTTTGGTTGGCGCCGGCAAGACCGATGGCGCCATGGACGCATCGAACCTCCTGAAACCAGCTTTGGCGCGCGGCGAATTGCATTGCGTCGGCGCAACGACGCTCGACGAATATCGCAAGCATGTGGAAAAGGATCCGGCGCTCGCCCGGCGTTTCCAGCCGATTTTCGTGTCCGAGCCAACCGTGGCCGATACGATTTCGATCCTCCGCGGCCTGAAGGAAAAATACGAAGTCCATCACGGTGTCCGCATTACCGATGCGGCCATCGTCGCCGCCGCGACCTTGTCCAATCGTTATATCACCGACCGTTTCCTTCCGGACAAAGCGATCGACCTGATCGACGAAGCGGGCTCGCGTCTGCGCATGCAGGTCGATTCCAAGCCCGAGGAACTCGATGAACTCGATCGGCGCATCATCCAGCTCAAGATCGAGCAGGAAGCCCTGAAGAAAGAGAATGATAGCGCCTCGAAAGACCGCCTGATCCGGCTCGAATCGGAACTCGCTGGGCTGCAGGAGCGCGCCGACGTGCTCAACACGCGCTGGCATGCCGAAAAGGACAAATTGGGCTCCGAGCAGAAGCTCAAGGAACAGCTCGACGCCGCCCGCAATGAACTCTCCCAGGCGCAACGCCGCGGCGAATTCCAGCGCGCCGGTGAATTGACCTATGGCGTCATTCCCGGGCTCGAACAGCAGCTTGCGGAAATCCAGGAGAAACGGGGTGAAGTCCTCGTCGAGGAAGCCGTCACCGCTGATCATGTCGCGCAGGTCGTCTCCCGCTGGACGGGCGTGCCGGTCGACAAAATGCTCGAGGGTGAACGCGAGAAACTTCTCAATATGGAAGATTTTCTCGCCAAGCGCGTCGTCGGCCAGGAAGAGGCCGTCAAGGCAGTTTCCACCGCGGTCCGGCGTGCTCGCGCCGGTCTGCAGGATGCCAACCGGCCGATCGGTTCCTTCATGTTCCTCGGCCCGACCGGCGTCGGCAAGACGGAATTGACGAAAGCGCTGGCCGGGTTCCTGTTCGATGACGAATCGGCGCTGCTGCGGATCGACATGTCGGAATATATGGAGAAACATTCGGTCGCACGGCTGATCGGCGCGCCTCCCGGCTATGTCGGCTATGAGGAAGGGGGCGCCCTCACCGAGGCGGTCCGGCGGCGGCCCTATCAGGTTGTCCTTTTCGACGAAATCGAGAAGGCACATCCGGATGTGTTCAACGTGCTGCTCCAGGTCCTCGACGATGGCCGTCTGACCGATGGCCAAGGGCGCACGGTCGATTTCCGCAATGTGCTCATCGTGATGACGTCGAATCTCGGCGCCGAATTCCTAGTGCTGCAGAAGGAAGGCGAGGATTCCTCGGCCGTCCAGAACGAAGTCATGCAGGTGGTGCGCAATCACTTCCGGCCTGAATTTCTCAACCGGATCGACGAAATCATTCTGTTCCACCGGCTGCGCCGCGAGGACATGGACAAGATCGTCGATATTCAGTTCCAGCGGCTCGAGAAACTGCTGGAAGAGCGCAAGATCGAGCTTGTCCTCTCTCCCGAGGCACGGACCTGGCTCGCGGAAAAGGGTTACGATCCTGCCTATGGGGCCCGCCCGCTCAAGCGGGTCATCCAGAAGAACGTCCAGGACCCTATGGCCGAACTCATCCTCTCGGGCACGATCCACGATGGCGAATCCGTCGCGATCAATGCCGGCCCCGAAGGTCTTGTGATTGGCGACAAGCCCATGCCGGCAGCGGCTGAATAGCCCTGTTTGAAGTACAGCTACAATGGGAAAGCCGCCCTCAAGGGCGGCTTTCCCTATTCATGCGATATACTTATGGGAATAGCTATGGAAAAACGACGCTCTTGCTAGCAAAGGACTAGTTTTTCCGGCTTAAAATCGGGCACCTTAACCTTCAAATTTATGTATTACTTGCCCTTGCTGGCCCGGTCCTGGTCTGTTATTTGCCTCGCCACAATGCAACTTGCAACATTGAGGAGAAGCTTACATGCAGCTCGCAGAGGCCTATGCCAACAAGAGCCTGGACGAGGTTAAGGCAGCGCTCGCTGGCGCGACCTTGCGTATCTATTCCTGCCCGCAGCCTGAAAATGCCGATAAGCCCATCATCCGCAACGGCCTTCTTGCCGAATGCGTGATCAGCTCGATCGATGGTGATCAGGCAACCGTCGCCGAGGAACCGGTTCTCGCCAAGAACGTCGGTACACCCCTTTTCTCCCGCGCCACCACCCCCGACGGTGCCGTGATCGGCGATTTCAGCACGGGCCCTGGCGATTCCGACATCAAGCTTGCGGAAGTTTCCTGCTCTAAGGGCGCCCCCGTCAAGATCACCAAGTTCCAGGTTCGCGTCGCTGAAAACGGTGTGATGCCGGTCAGCCCGCGCGACAAGATGGTCGAAAAGTTCGACCTCACCCAGATTTCCCATGAAAAGGAATATGCTTGGAATGCCGACTTCGCGTCGCGCAAGACTGCGTAATCATTCCTTTTGGTTGGCTTGCCCGGGGATTTGATCATCGTCGGGCAAGAGAACGGGCAAGCCGACCCGCCTACATTCGTCGAGGGGAGCGACATTGGTCGTTCCCTTTGAAATCAAGTGCCTCTTGATCTAGGCTTTGGACCGTGACCTTCTTCAGAGGAGCAACCCGTGAAGAGGATCATAAGATGAAACTGGCCGAAGCCTACGCGAAAGCGACTGTCGACGAGATCAAGAGTGTTCTATCCGGAGCCACCTTGCGCGTTTACTCCTGCGCACAGCCTGCTGCTCCCGAAAAATCCGTCGAACGCAACCGTTGCCTTGCGGAATTTCATCTCGCCTCTCCCGCTTTCGAAGGCGACCAGATCAAAATCCTTGAAGAAAGCACCAAAGCTCAGGATGTCGGCGTCCCGCTATTCGTCCGCGCATTGACGCCGGACGGCGTGACCATCGCAGACTTTTCCGCCGGCCCCGGCGACATGGATGTGAAATTCGCCGATGTCTCCTGTTCCGTCGGCGCGCCGGTTCGCATCACCAAATTTCTGGTCCGCCTCAACGCACCGCATCCGGAACCGTTCATCAGCCCGCGCGACCGGATGATGGGCCGGAAATAACGTCCACCAAAGAGGATGGAGGCAGAGAGCGGACCGGATTCCCGATCCCCCTCCCCTGCCCTTGCGGTTGTTACACCTATCAATCCCGCGACGTGATCTTGATCGGAGCCGAGATATCGGCATGAACGACCTTGATTCCGGCCTTTTCGACATCCGCAATCGTCGGATACCAGGTTGATTCATGGTCGAGGCCGCCATATTTATTCATGACCATGACATATTTGGATTTTTTATCGACATCGCAACGCAGGCCCTTGCCGGGATGAGCGATTGGCCTCGTCTTGCCATCCCAATCGATAAAGAAGCCGTCAGGATATTCTGTTTCATCGGTCATTGTCGTTTCCCTTACAATCATGTCGGTTCAGCATCAAAGTCCGGGATGAAGCCCATTTGAGACCAGACTGATGCATTCGTGAGAACCGATGCGCCCGAGAGCGTCTTCCGAAACGCTCGAGCGCCTCCCTTCCCCCCGCAGTCCGGACCGTCTATCGGGGGAGCGAAACGCAAGGCATCGCCCCCGTGATGCACGTTTCAAATGCCCGGCCTATCGTCCCGAAGGAATACACTGTCGTTCCGGGCGGATTTCAAGGGGAGAAGCGCGGCAGCCCCATTCTTTTTGCGCCTGCAGCCGTAGCAATTTCGGTGCAACAAAGAGGGGAAATTTCACGCAGGCATAATTTTCCGGCAAGCCTATTCCCTTATAAATCAAGGGTCCGGATGTTATCCGCCGATATTGGAAAACATGACCAGGGACGCATTTCCGTTTATAAGAACAAGCTTGCGCACCTCACCAACCAGATAAGAGTTTCAATTTCCATGGATGAACCCGCATCGGCTCCGCTCGCGACTGAAGAACAGGCCTATGGGGCCGATTCGATCAAGGTGCTGCGCGGCCTCGATGCCGTCCGCAAGCGGCCCGGCATGTATATTGGTGATACGGACGATGGTTCCGGCCTGCATCATATGATCTATGAGGTGGTCGATAATGCCATCGACGAGGCTCTGGCCGGCCATGCGACCCGCGTCACAGTGACGCTTAATCCCGATGGCTCGGTCACCGTCACTGACGACGGGCGCGGCATTCCCACCGACATTCACGCCGAGGAAGGTGTTTCAGCGGCCGAGGTCATTATGACCCAGCTGCATGCGGGCGGAAAATTCGACCAGAATTCCTATAAAGTGTCTGGCGGCCTGCATGGCGTCGGCGTTTCCGTCGTCAACGCCCTTTCCACCTGGCTGAAATTGCGCATCTGGCGCGATGCCAAGGAGCATGAAATCCTTTTCGCGCATGGCGTGGCGCAAGGGTCTCTCGCGGTCGTCGGCCCTGCCCCCATCATCGACGGCAAGCCGAAGCGCGGCACGGAAGTCACATTTCTTCCTTCGCCCGAAACCTTCACCATGGTCGATTTCAACTATGCGACGATCGAACATCGCCTGCGCGAACTCGCCTTTCTGAATTCTGGCGTCCGCATTCTGCTGACCGATGCCCGCGGCTCGGAAACGAAAGTCGAAGAACTCCATTACGAGGGCGGCCTCGAAGCCTTCGTGCGGTTCCTCGACCGCACCAAAAGTTCCCTGTTCGATCAGCCGATTCTGATCGGCGGCGAACGCGACGGGATCACCGTCGAGGCGGCGCTCTGGTGGAATGATTCCTATCACGAGCATGTGCTCGCCTTCACCAACAACATTCCCCAACGCGATGGCGGCACTCATCTGACCGGCTTGCGCAGCGCGCTGACGCGCCAGGTCACCGGTTATGCCGAGCGTTCCGGCCTCATCAAGCGTGAAAAGGTCGATCTCGCGCCGGATGATTGCCGCGAGGGTCTCACCTGCGTTCTCTCGGTCAAGGTCCCCGATCCAAAATTCTCGTCGCAGACCAAGGAGAAGCTCGTCTCCTCGGAAGTGCGGCCTGTCGTCGAAAGTCTCGTCAACGACAAGCTCGGCCAATGGTTCGAGGAACATCCGCAGGAAGGCAAGGCGATCATCGGCAAGGTCGTCGAGGCAGCGCAGGCGCGTGAGGCCGCGCGCAAGGCCCGCGAACTGACCCGCCGCAAGGGCGCGCTCGACGTCGCCAACCTGCCCGGCAAGCTCGCCGATTGTCAGGAACGCGACCCCGCCAAGGCTGAGCTCTTCCTGGTCGAGGGTGATTCCGCCGGTGGCTCCGCGAAACAGGGCCGCAACCGCGAATATCAGGCGGTGCTGCCGCTACGCGGCAAGATCCTCAATGTCGAACGGGCGCGTTTCGACAAAATGCTGTCGAGCCAGGAAATCGGCACACTCATCACGGCGCTCGGCACCGGCATCGGCCACGAGGATTTCAATCCGGACAAGCTGCGCTATCACAAGATCATCATCATGACCGATGCGGATGTCGACGGCTCGCACATTCGCACACTGCTGCTGACATTCTTCTTCCGCCAGATGCGCCCACTGATCGAGCGCGGCCATCTCTATATCGCCCAGCCGCCGCTCTATAAGGTCAAGCGCGGCAGCTCCGAGCAATATCTGAAGGATGAACGCGCCCGCGAGGATTATCTGATCGACAACGGGCTCGATAATTCCATGCTGCGGCTCGCCAATGGCGAGCTCCGCGCCGGAGCCGATCTGCGTAAACTGGTGGAAGAGGCGCAGGTCGCACGCCATGTACTCTCCGGGCTGCATTCCCGTTACGACAGACGCATCGTCGAGCAAATGGCGATCGCCGGGGCTCTCCGGCCAATTCTCCCCAACGAAGAGGAACTGGCGCCCGCACTCGCGACGACCGTCGCGGCACGGCTCGATGCCCTTGCCGACGAATTGGAACGCGGTTGGACCGGTGGCATCGACAACGGCGGCTATCTGTTCGAGCGCACCTTGCGCGGCGTCCGCCAGGTAGCCATTCTCGATGCAGGTCTCCTCGCTTCGGCGGAAGCGCGCCGGCTCAACGAACTGGCCCCAGCCCTCCACGAAACATTCGCCGAGCCGGCCGTCTTCCTGCGCAATCACGACGAGAAACAGGTGGCCGGACCGACCGACCTGCTCGAAGCCGTCATGGCGGCTGGTCAGAAGGGCATTTCGCAAATGCAGCGCTACAAGGGCCTTGGCGAAATGAACCCCGATCAATTGTGGGAAACCACGCTCGATCGCGAGGCGCGCTCACTGCTTCAGGTCCGCATCAAGGAAGGCGACGACGCCGACGATGTCTTCGTGAAACTCATGGGCGATGTCGTCGAGCCGCGCCGCGAATTCATTCAGGATAATGCGCTCAACGTCCATAATCTTGATGTGTAGCCAGCGCCTCCGCCTACAGCGATCATGACATTGTCATCGAATCACGCGCATGTGTTCCGCCGGATCGAATGCATGCGCGTGCTGAAGACTTACCTAGAGCATTTTCCGATAATGTTGAATTGCTACGCGATTCCATCGTTTTGAAAATACTCTAATTTTCTTTCGTGGAGCGTTTCCGGATATATCCGAAACGCTCTGGCCCAACGGGAACGGCATTTGCTACACCCGGAAGCGAATTTCGGAGATTTCCATGAGCGAATGGCAACCTATCGGCACAGCACCCCTGGATGGCCAGGAGATTCTCGCCTGCAAGGCCGGGTCAGATGAAGTCGTTGAAATGATTTCCTGGAACTTCGTGCTGCAGAGCTGGCTCGACCGCAATGCCGAGCCCTATTTCGGCGCGACGCATTGGATGAAGATTCCGCCAATCCCGCAGAATTGACACAACCTGCGCGTAGGCAGCGTCCTGTTATCACACGAAACGCCTACCCCTGTTTCGACCAATCCCGCTGTTTCAACACAGTGACAATCGCGCGTGTCAGAATGGCAAGCTCATCCTCCGTGATCGTCAGCGCCGGTGTCAGATAGACGATCCGGCCAAAAGGCCGTATCCAGACACCCTCCGCAAGCAATGCCTGTTTCAGGCCCTTGAGATCGGCAATCCTTTCGAGTTCGACGACACCGATCGCGCCTTTGACACGGACATCGCATACAAAGGGCAGATCGCGGCAGGGCGCGAGACCTTCCTCGAGCCATTGAGCAATGTTTGTCACCTGCTGCAGACGTGGCTCGCTGGCGAAAAGGTCGAGCGAGGCATTGGCCGCCGCGCAGGCGAGCGCATTGGCCATGAAGGTCGGCCCATGCATCAGGGCATGGGTCTCCTCGTCAGAAAGAAAAGCCTTGAAAACATGTGTCCGCGCGATCGTGGCGGCCAGCGGCAGCGTGCCACCGGTGAGTGCCTTGGACAGAGTAATGATATCGGGCACGATTGCGGCAGACTCGCAGGCGAAGAGGGTGCCAGTGCGTCCAAAGCCGGTGAAGATTTCATCGAAGATGAGCAGCAGACCAAAACGATCGGCGAGTTTGCGCAGACGCCGCAAAGTGGTGGGATCATGAAAGACCATGCCGCCAGCGCCCTGCACCAGAGGCTCGACAATGATGCCGGCGAGCGTCCCTGCCTCACGTTCGAGCAGCGCGGTCAAGGCCGCTTCCCCTTCATCGTCACGCGGCAGATCACCAATGAGCTGGTGTATGAGAACATCGGCAAAATGTTTGTGCATGCCTTCATCGGGATCGCATACAGACATCGTCGCGAATGTATCCCCATGATAGCCATGTCTGAAACTGAGGAAGCGGCTGCGCCCGCGCTCGCCCCGATTCAGCCAATATTGCACGGCCATTTTCATCGCTACCTCGACGGCGACGGAACCGCTATCGGTGAAGAAGACATGCGACAGATCGCCGGGCAGAAGATCGCAGAGACGGGTGGCAAGACGCAGGGCGGGTTCATGAACGAGACCGCCAAACATGACATGCGGCATACGCCCAGCCTGATCCATAAGGGCGGCGAAAATCGCCGGGTGATTATAGCCGTGACAAGCGGTCCACCAGCTCGCAATGCCATCGATCAGACTGCGGCCATCGGCAAGATGGATACGCGCGCCCTGCGTGGAGGCAACCGGCAGGGGGGGCAAAGCCGTCTGCATCTGCGCATAGGGCAACCAGATATGCGCCATGCCTTTTTGAAACCAATCCAATGTCATCGCCTGTCAATTTCCTGCCAACTATAGTGCCGTCCGGCTCTGGCTTTGGCCGATCGATCCCGATTGGGGCCTGAGAAAGTGCCTCTGCCGAGAGTCGAGCCCCGATCCGTTTGCCAGGCGCGCGCCCAACCCGTTACATCGAGCCATCTTTCACGATTGCCGGGCCCGCTGATGAATTCGCTCGATGCTTTCGCCGCCGCCAAACTGGCCGATCTCGAAACACGTGGCCTGCGCCGTAACCTGCGCGCGAATTTTCGGGAAGATGGCCTTTGGATTCATGTGGAAGGCCGTAAGCTGCTTTCCTTCTCCTGCAACGATTATCTCAATCTCACTCACCATCCCGCCGTCAAGGCGGCGGCGGCCGAGGCGCTCGAAACCTATGGCTTGGGGTCCGGGGCGTCGCGGCTCGTCACCGGCAATCATCCACTTTTCGAAAAGCTCGAAGCGCGCCTCGCCGCTTTCAAGGGCGCCGAGGCGGCCTGCGTCTTCGGCGCCGGCTATCTCGCCAATACGGGCATCGTGCCGACGCTCGCCGGCACAGGCGATCTGATCCTCATCGACGAACTCGCCCATGCCTGCCTGTTTGCCGGCACCCAGCTTTCGCCGGCAACGATCCATATCTTTCGCCATAACGATGTCGCCCATGCCGAATCACTGCTGAAAAGTGAGCGCCATAAATATCGCCATGCGCTGCTTTTGACCGATGGCGTCTTCTCCATGGATGGCGATCTCGCTCCCCTGCCCGATCTCGCCGCGCTTTGCGCCCTTCACGATTGCTGGCTGATGAGCGACGACGCCCATGGGCTCGGTGTTCTGGGGCTCGGCGCACGCGGTCGCGGGCGGGGCTCGCGGCATGCCTTCGATCCGCCGCCTATCATTCCCTTGCAGATGGGAACATTGTCCAAGGCAATCGGAGGCTATGGCGGCTATCTCTGCGCCTCGCAGCCGGTCGTCGATCTCATGAAGACGCGCGCGCGCACTTTCGTCTATTCAACCGGAATGCCTCCGGCGCTCGCGGCGGGCGCGCTGGCGGCGCTGGAGGTTATCGAAAACGAACCGGGATTGAGCGAACGACCTCTCGCCAATGCAAGGCTTTTTACCGCAAAACTCGGCCTGCCGCCCGCGCAAAGCCCCATCGTGCCGATCATTCTCGGCGCGGTCGAGAGGGTCATGAAAGCCGCGTCCGGCCTGGCGGACCAGGGATTTCTGGTGATGCCGATCCGGCCGCCGACAGTCGCCGAGGGGACAGCGCGGCTGCGCTTCGCCTTTACCGCCAATCATCCTCGAGAAGAAATCGAACGGCTTGCGGAGGCTGTCGGGCCTTTGATGAAGGACGGTGCCATTAATGCCACGTCTCCATGATCCAAATTATCAGGATCGTGGAGATTCAGCGGGAAGCCGCCACCCTTCAGTCGCAGGGATGAAGGTGAGATAAAATCGATAAGTAAAAATCTATAGACTTGATAGATTTTATGGAAACGGCATGATGGATTCATGTCTTTTCCGGGCTCTGCTGATTCTCCTCCGCCTTTTCTTGCCACTTCCTTCCTTCGTCCGATTTCGCGGGACGGTGGCAACAGGCCATGATCGTGGCGGAGCACGCTTTTCATGACGACATGTTTCATTACCGGCACCGGCACCGATATCGGCAAGACCTATGTCTCGGCCGGTCTCATTCGTGCTCTCATAAAGGCCGGCCGCCGCGTGACGGCGCTGAAACCCGTTGTGAGCGGCTTCGATCCGGAGGCTTTCACAGGCAGCGACCCCGCCATGCTGATTGAAGCGGCGGGTCTGACGCCCACGCTCGAATCTATCAAGGCCATTTCACCCTTCCGGTTTTGCGCGCCACTTTCCCCGGATATGGCGGCGCGCGCGGAAGGCGGCATACTCGCTTTCGACGAGATCATCGCCTTCTGCCGAGAGGCCGAGGAGCAAAGGCAGGCCGGAGACGTGCTCCTGATCGAGGGCGTCGGCGGTCTCATGGTGCCTTTAGACGAGCGGCATACGGTGCTCGACTGGATTGTAGCCCTCAACCATCCGCTCATCCTGGTGACCGGCAGCTATCTCGGCGCGATCAGCCATTGTCTCACCGCCCTCGAAGTCCTGAAGCATCGCGGTCTCACGCTCTCCGCGCTCGTCGTCAATGAATCGGCCGCATCAACCGTTTCGCTTGATGAAACGCTGGCAACCTTGTGCTGTTTTACCCAGGTACCGCTCATCGTCCTGCGCCAAGAAGCAAAGGAAGCGCCAAGAGGAAGCGACGTCAACATGGCCGCCTTTGCGCAACTCGCTGAACTCGTCACGAGGCAAAAGCCTCCCATGCCCTGAACCTTTCACCCCTATCGCCGCCGTCAACGCAAGGAATTCCCATGTCCGCAGAAGTCTTGCCGGGTTTTGCAACCCTTGCCGTCCATGCGGGTGCCGCGCCCGACCCAACGACGGGAGCCAGGGCAACCCCGATCTATCAGACGACATCCTATGTCTTCGCCAATGCCGATCAGGCGGCAGCGCGGTTCGGCTTGCAGGAATTCGGCAATATTTACACGCGGATCACCAATCCGACCAATGCCGTGCTGGAAGAACGCATCGCCGCTCTCGAAGGCGGCACGGCCGCCCTGGCGGTGGCTTCCGGACATGCGGCGCAATTGCTCGTCTTTCACAATCTCATGCAGCCAGGCGATACAATACTCGCCGCGACCAAGCTCTATGGCGGCACGGTCAATCAACTCTCCCATTCGTTCAAGAATTTCGGCTGGAACGTCAATTTCGCGGATACCGACGACATCGAGGCCTTTGCCGCCGCCGTGACGCCGCAGACCAAGGCAATCTTCGTCGAATCGATCGCCAATCCCGGGGGCACGATCACCGATCTCGAAGCGGTGGCGAAAGTGGCCAAGGCCCATAAAATTCCGCTCATCGTCGATAATACGCTGGCCTCGCCCTATCTCATCCGGCCCTTCGAACATGGCGCCGACATCATCGTCCATTCCGCGACCAAATTCCTCGGTGGCCAGGGCAATTCCATGGGCGGCCTGATCGTCGACGGCGGCACGTTCGATTGGCGCGGCGACAAACGCTATCCCATGCTCTGTGAGCCGCATGCGGAATATGGCGGCCTCATCATCGCGGATACATTCCCCCATTTCGCCTTTGCACTTGCCGCGCGGGCTCTCAGCCTGCGCGATCTCGGGCCATCGCTCTCGCCATTCAATGCCTTCCTTCTGCTCAACGGCATCGAGACACTGCCCTTGCGTATGCAGCGTCATTGCGACAATGCGCTTCTGGTAGCGACGCATCTCGCCCAGCACCGCGCGGTCGAATGGGTCAGCTATGCCGGTCTGCCGGAGGACCGCTATTATGCCCTGGCGAAGAAATATACGCCGCTTGGCGCCGGAGCCGTCTTCACCTTCGGTATCAAGGACGGCTATGAAGCGGCGCTGCGGACTGTCTCGAAACTGAAACTCTTCTCGCTGCTTGCCAATGTGGGCGATACGCGTTCTCTCGTGATCCATCCGGCCTCGACGACGCACCGGCAATTGACCGATGCGCAGAAAATCGCGGCGGGGGCCGGGCCCGAAGTGATCCGCCTTTCGATCGGTATCGAGGATCCGCGCGATATTATTGCCGATCTCGATCAGGCGCTGGCGGCATAAACGCGAAAGACCTAGAGCGTTTTTGGTGCTGATTGCATCGCTAGGCGATTCAAAATAGTTGAAAACGCTCTAATTTTCCCAAGTGGAGCAGTTCGGAAACATCCGAACATGCTCTAAGCAGGAGCGGATCAGCGCCCTTGCACCAGAGCCTGAAGATGAACGACCGCCATGCCGAGCACCAGCATGGCGAAGGCCTGATGCAGAAGACCGGCCCAAAGCGGCACGACCAGCAGCAGCGTGACGATGCCGAGCAGGACCTGGACGAGCGTCAGACCGGCGAGCGCCCGCGCCCGCCGTGCAGCCGATAGCCGGGAGCCAATCTCGCGGACGGTCCACCAGGCCTGCAACAAAGCCAGAGCGAGCACCAGATAGGCCGCCATGCGGTGCTGGAACTGCACCGTCAGCAGATTATCGACGAAATTGCGCCAGACAGGTTGCAGGAGAGCAAGACTTTCGGTCCGCGGCAGAAAATGTCCATCGATCAGCGGCCAGGTATTATAGGCGCGCCCGGCGCGCAGACCGGCGACGAGCGCGCCAAGGCCGATCTGCGCCAGTACCAGCACGAGAAACACACCCGCGCCAAAGCTCAGGCGCGCGGAGACCGAGGGCGCGATTTCACGCGGACGGCGGCGCAAAGCGGAGGCCAGCCAGACGATGAAGGCGAAAGTGACCGACGCCAGAACCAGATGGATGGCGAGACGCTCCTGAGCGACCTCGATCCGGTTGGAGAGGCCGGATTTCACCATCCACCAACCGACGAAACCCTGCAGGCCGCCGAGCGCCAGAAGCGCGAGAAGCCGAGGCTTATAGCCCGGCGGCAGCATGCCGCGCAGCCAGAAAAAGACGAGCGGCAGAGCGGTGACAAGCCCGATCAACCGACCGAGAAGCCGATGGCTCCATTCGAAGAAGAAGATGAACTTGAAACCGGCGAGATCCATATCCGGAAAGATCGCCGCATATTGAGGAATGCGCTTGTAATTATCGAATTCCGCCTGCCAGTCCCGCTCCGTCAGCGGGGGGATCGCGCCGCTGATCGGCTTCCATTCAGTGATGGAAAGTCCGGATTCGGTGAGGCGCGTCGCGCCGCCGACAATGACCATGAGAAAGACGAGGGCGGCAAGCACCCAGAGCCAGAAGGCAACGGCACGGGTGCCCGTCGCCGCGCGCGGAAAAGACAGGGGCTCCGGCGCAGCATGATCGAAAGTGCTCATGAAATCTCGTTCGGCAAATGGATCAAAGCGGTCGTCGCAGGCTGAATCTGTGCGACCGAGCGCAGCCATTCAGGAAAAGCGGATAGGCGTAGTCTCGCGACGCATAATCCGCGCGACCAGCACATGCAACCTGTCAAATGCCGCAAGACGGAGGGTTTGGATCATGCAAAGGCGGGAACCGGCTTTTGCCCCCGCGTGGTTTCCGCTATAGCGACGGCGTTCCCTCATGCGCAACCGATAAAGGATCCTCATGCGCCGACGTCTGCGAAAATTCATCGGCGCCGTGCTCATGCTGAGCTTCGTCATCGCCTATGCGCTCGTCGCCATGGCGCTGGCTCAGGCGCGCATCTTTCAGGAGGCGCCGGGTCTCCTTCAGGGAATCGGCTACGCCCTGCTCGGCATTGCCTGGATTTTCCCGCTCATGCCGCTCATCAAATGGATGGAACGGCCGGACGCCAGCTGAACCGGATCAGGCGGCCGTATCGACGAGGCGCGGCATCAGCTTGCCACCGACACCAATGACCAGAACCTCGCAATGCGCGTTCTGGCACAATTCCTTATGCGCCGAGGCGACCATGCGTTCGTTCTGATCGAGCGTCGTCAGGATCACCAGATCGGCCCGAGCGGTCAGTTTGCTCGCCACCGGGCTCTGGTCAAGCGGTGGTGTCGTCAAGAGAATATAATCATAGGTTTGCGAGAGCGCCGCGAAAACCACATCGAAGGCGTGGAGATCAAAAGGCTGTTCGGGATCGCCGGAGAGAATATGCAGGCGCGAGATGGGATCGCGCCGGATGGCTTCCGCGAACGAAGCTTCCCCTTTCAGCACCTTTGTGAGGCCAGGAGACGCACCATCGCGCTGCGTGGCGGTGGCCTCATTCTGCCAGACGCCGCCAAGATCGATGAGGATCGTACGCCCCTCCTGCGCGAGCTGGCGCCCTAGCCCGACGAGCGGACGGCCGCTGCGTCCGCCAAGGTTGACACCTGTAAAAACGATATGCGCCGCAAGCCCGTCACGCCGGCTCGCGCGGATGCGCCCGGCAATATCGGCGACATCGACGGTTTCCTCCCGGCGTGCGGCGGGAAGCGGCAGAAGCTGGCCGGCATCTTCCCCTTGCGCGGGAGTAAGAGGGTCGAAGCGTGTCAATTGCTTGACCTCGCCAAGCGCGCGGGGCCGCTGTGGCACCATATCAGCACCGCCGACAAGGCGGCCCGAACGCCATTCGCGCGTGAACAGTACCGAGACGCCCATCAGAAGGGCCGCAAACGGGCCAAGGGCAAGAAGCGCCGGATCCTGCGCGAAGCCAGCCTGACGCACTGGAACCGCGGCAGCGACATTGCCCGCGTGCGGATCGATGTCGAGAAAAAGCTCGGCGAATTTATTGGCGATCCGCGCAGCAAGAATCGCGTTCTTGTCAGAGAAAGCGATGGCTATATCCCCCGCGCTTTCATTGACGGTAATGGTCAATTTCCGGCGAAGCCAGGCGACCAGATCATCGTCTCGCGCAGGATCGCCGGTCCTTGCCTCTCCGGCGATGACAGCGTTGAACCCGGCCTGGTGCAGGAACGCTCCAAACGTCTGCCAGGCCTCAGCAGCCACGAGATCAAATCCGATGGCGTCCGTGGTGGCGGAAAAATCGGTGCTCTCCCGCAATTGGGCAATGGCGCGGCGGGCAAATTCCTCGGAGGAAAGGCGGGCGGCCTGATTACGCAAGAGAGCGGCTGGGTCCATGGTGGCAGTTGCTGCGGCCGCTTGGGCGGCCATCAAAGACGCCGAGGCGCCACTCTGCGCCTGACCATCATCCCGTGGTTTATCTCCGCCAGGATGCAAACCGGCATCGCTGTCCCCGGAGAGAGAGTTGGGCTCATTATCGCTTTGAGCCTGGAGCTCGGGCGGCAGCTCACGCTCCGATACAAGGGTCTCGACCTTTTCAGGCGCTGGCCGGGCGATCCGCGCCACTGCCGTATAGGTCGGCGGCACCAGGAGAAACCATAAGCAGAGCAAAACGAAGACGACGAGAGGCGGCGTGACGAGAATCCATTTCTGGCGCGCCGCAGCCTGTTGCAGCGCGTAGAAATCAATATCGAAACCTCTTTTGTAGTGCGCGTCGCAGTCGAGCCGCTTGTTCATCGCCAACCTCGGATTCGGGTGACGCTATCAAAAACACTTAAGGTTTCCACATGGTTAACACCGACAAAGAAATTATCTATATGAACTCACCGCCCCAAACAGTTAAGCCAACGCTTCTAGCGGTATCTTATTCTTTATAATATCAGATAGTTAAGCCATAAACGCCGATTTGATACCGGCTTTCACACCCGTAAAAACCGTTTACAAAAGGTTATACTAAACCCTGTTCAAGCGGAAACGGCAGGATTGACCGGCGGCAACCGTATGCTCACGCGCCCTCCCGACAGCCTGATGATCATCCGAAAATGCGAATTTTCATGTCCTTCAAGGAATGTTCGCGAAAACCGCGCGAAATCGTTCCAAAAGGCGGCACCCGCCTTTTGGTTTGAAGCTGTTTACCTGAATATGCACAGCAAAGCTGCGCCATTTCCCATTGTCACAGGCCAACACGCATCTTCGCGGCACGCAGCGTATTGGCCATCAGCATGGCAATGGTCATGGGGCCAACGCCGCCGGGCACCGGCGTGATCGCGGCAGCCTTGGAAAGCGCCGCCTGACGCGCGACATCGCCGACAAGACGTGTTTTCGGTTCACCAGTTTCCGTTGTTCCCTCGGCCGGGATACGATTAATGCCGACATCGAGCACGATGGCGCCGGGCTTGATCCATTCGCCCTGGATCATTTGCGGACGGCCGACCGCGGCGACAAGGATATCGGCGCTTCCCACAATGCCTGGAAGATCGCGGCTTTTCGAATGGGCGATCGTGACTGTCGCATTACGGGCGAGCAGCAATTGCACGATCGGCTTGCCGACGAGATTGGATCGCCCCACCACGACGGCATGAGCTCCGGCGACTTCCCTTCCGAGCACCGCCGCCGTCCGGTCCAGAAGATGGACGCAGCCAGCCGGTGTACAGGGAACAAGCGCGCGCTCCAGATCACCGATCGCCAGCAGACCGGCATTGAGGGGATGCAAACCATCGACATCTTTGGCGGGATCAATGGATTCGATGATCCGCGTCGCATCCCGTCCATTCGGCAAGGGCAATTGCAGCAAAATACCATGGATTGCCGGGTCGGCATTGAGCTTGGCAATCAGCGCCAGAATATCGTCTTCACCGGCATGTGCCGGCAGGTCATGCTGCACCGAATGAAACCCGCAGGCCAATGCCGTCCGGCTTTTCGATTTCACATAGACCTGGCTTGCTGGATCTTCCCCCACCAGAATGACGGCAAGACCCGGTTTGACCCCTTGAGCCGCGAGCTTTCTGGTCTCTTCCGAGATTGACGCGAGGACATTTTCGGAGGCGCGCTTGCCATCGATCAGCCAAGCCGAGCCTTCCGACGGCCTCAGAATGCCGCTTTCATCTAAAGTCGCGGTTTTTTCGTCCGATCCCATTCATCCGCCTCCGCACATGCAAACCCCGCATGGCGCGAGGATATCGAAGATGCGGCTTTCTACAGCATCAAGCCGGGAAGAGGATGAGATTTTTGTTCGAGAACGATCACCTTCCGGAAGGGGACTTTGCCCCTCCCTTCCACACGATCCTCAGACAAAAGCTGTCGAAGCTCGGAACGCCATGCGTCAGAGCCTGCATCCGGAACGAAAGCGAATAGTTCCGCTTGAGTTCAGATTGCGACCGTCAATGACACTGCAGCACTTCTGTATATTCGGGATGATGTTTGACATAGGAAGCGATGAATTCGCAGCAGGCGACGACCGGCCGGCCGCTGCGCCGCGCCTCCTCCAGGATGGCATGAGCCATGGCTGAACCAATGCCGCGTCCGCCAAGGCTTCGCGGAACTTCCGTATGCAGGAGAATGAGGCGGCCATTGTCCTTCTCATAAGTGATGAAGGCAACGTCCTCACCGACTTTCATTTCGAAGCGGCGGCAGTCGGTATTGTCGATGATCTCAGTCATTCACGCCCCCCTTTAAGTTATTTCGTTCACAATACATAAAATCAAAATGCAAAACGGATCATACGGTTTCGCGACAAAATGACCATGTTACAGCATGTCGCGCCTGTTCGCGGGGACGCAGGACACGCATCGATGGCTTAGTGTAAAGATCGCCATCGAATCCCTCCGGATCACCGTGACCGGTCCAGACCTCAATCGACAGAAATGGCGCCGGCGGCCTCGCCCAAAGCGCGAGATGAGCGAACTGGTCGAAGTCGACGCGCAGAAGTGGATGCCCTTCTTGCCAGAAGGTAAGACCCCGGCTCCGCACATTCAAGAAACACAAGGCTTCTTCCGCCAACAGCTCGGCGGAGAGATCAAGCCTGCGACCCTCGATAGGGAGCACACGCTTTTGCGGCAAAAAGAGACCATTCCGGGAAATCAGCGGCACCTCCGCCTCCTCCTCCCCATCGAAAAGAATGGTTCCCTTACGCCAGGAAAAGGTAAAGCCAGGATGGAGGCCGCAGGCATAGGGCATGGGCACTTCGTCGCGATTGTCGACGATCAATGTTGCCGTAAGGCTCCCGCCTTTCAACGCGTAATGCGCCGTGAGCGAAAAGGCGAAAGGGTAGAGCGCCTTCGTGGCCTCGTCAGCATCGAGACGTAGCCAGACCTCGTGCCCGCTTCGGCGTTCGACTTGAAAATCGCGGGCGCTCGCAAAACCATGCAGGCCAAGGGGATAGGTCTTGCCGCCGACGCGCACCCTGCCCTCCCGCGTCCAGCCGACCACAGGAAAAAGAATCGGCGCGGTCGCGTTCCAAACCGCAGCTTCGGGCTGCCACAGAAGATCGGCACCATGCACACGCCAGCCCAAAAGCTCGGCCCCACGGAGATCGATGAAGGCCTCTGCATCGCCGCTGGAAAGAATGATCGTCTCGCCCATAAACGACTCTGGGAATGGATTCGCACGCTGGAGCGCCAACCCTGCACAATCAGCGGACGCCATTGCGATGGCCGTCAACCGATGCGGCTGGAAACAGGCGCCTTTTTCAAACAATTTGAAAAGCAGGACCCAACCATTCGATTCCTAACGAAAATGCTTTAAAATATGCCTTCGAATGAAGTGCATCGGTCATGATCTGTCATGATCCACCTCGTTCGGCGGAAAGCCGCCGTCCCGCAATCGCGGGGGCCAAAGGCGATGAGTGGGGCTCGACGCCTTCCGCTATTTCTTTTCTGCTCTATTCTACCGCCCATGCCTGAGACGAAACGACCAAGCCTCTATCTCGCCGGACCTGAGGTCTTCCTGCCCGACGCCCTGGCGGTCGGCGAGGCCAAGAAGGCCCTCTGTGCCGCTTACGGTTTCGAAGGTCTGTTTCCTCTCGACAATGAGATTCATGCGCGGGCGCCGGGGGAACGGGTCGATCTCGTCATCTACAGCGCCAATCTCGCCATGATGGACGAGGCAATCGCCGCCATCGTCAATCTGACGCCGTTTCGCGGCGTCAATGCCGATCCAGGCTCCGTCTTCGAGCTCGGCTATATGGCAGGGCGCGGCAAGAAGGTCTTCGGCTATACCAATGTGGCAGCCGATCTAGCGGCACGTATCGCGCGGGAGAATGACCTCAGCCTCGACGAGGAAAGCGGTGTGTGGCGAGATTCACAAGGGCTGATGGTTGAAGATTTCGGCAATGCGGAAAATCTGATGATCGACGCCTGCCTCGCCTTGCAGAACCATCCCATTATCATCAATGACGCTCCCCAAGACCGTCTGTATGCGGATCTCACGGGCTTCGAACAATGTCTGCGTCTTCTTGCCGAACAGATCCAATCCGGCTCACTTTGAAGTGCGATGATACCGACGGATGGTTCTCTCAAGATTCCCTGGTGCGATCGATCAGCAAGGGTGACGCCGGATCATAGAACCGCAATTCCTCCGGCAATATCATGCCCACCCGCAGCCTGGCGATTGCGTCATCCTCAGCCGTGGTCAAAACATTCGCCGTTCCAGCTGTACAATCAAACCGTCGCAGCAGGCCAAGAGCAATGTCTCGCCCTGCCCCGTCGACCAGACTGCAAAGATAGTGTTCATCGGGATCCGGCGCCTCGGTTTCAAGCCAATCGAAGGTGACTTCAACCAGCCTCCGCTCCGTGGCTCCGCGCAACATGCGCTCGAAAGCGGTCAGACGTAATGCTGCCTATTGCATGGCATTTAACGGCGCGGCCGGGACCAGAGCCTCAAGGCATATCAATCGCTCCGGCGCGATCATGGCCAGGATCGGATCGAGACGATCACCCGGCTCCGCAAGCGCGATCACGAGATCAGGCTGCAATGCCGCCAATTTCTGTTGCTTGAGACGGCGGCCGGCCGGATTGACGAGGCCGCATGTCTTGATGATGAGCCGTTCCGGGACATCATTTGCCAAGGCGGCGCACGCCGATACGATGGCGTCGAGGCGCGGGACTGGATCGACACCGCCAGCAAAGAGAAACGCCAGCGGCGCGAGCGATCCCTCAGCGTCGAGACGCCCAAGAGTGACAGAGGCCGGAGGCGGCAGGAGATTGCGGCCAATATCCGCATCAAGCAGCAAAGCAGGGCTTTTCCCCGCAAGACGTCGCAAAAGCGTGAGGCAGAACTGCGCCTTGCCGCGATCAGGCGCGCCTATCACCATCAAGCGCCGCCAATCCCGCTTCGGCAGCAAGGCCAGAACTTCGCGCCACGGCTCGGGGCAGTCAGCACCTTGTGCGGAGTCCGTCTTGGACGCGGCCTCAAAACTGGTGTCGGGCAGGATCGTCAAGTCTGATCGATCAGCGCCGCACGAGGGGCAGAATACGCGCCTCATGCGCTGGCTCGGCGTCGGAGAGAAAGCTGGTCAGATGATCGACCGCCTCAAGCGCGTCGCGGCGCAGATGCCGTATGGTGTCGGTGGACAGCGGCGGATCGGCTTTCAAACCTTCCGAAAGAATCGAACATTTGGAGACGAGATTATCGATCGCCAGGCTCTGCTTGCCGTTGACGGCCATGTAACGGCGGAAGGTTTCAGCACAATGGCGCGCCGCGACGATGAAACCGACGTGATCGCCCAGCTCCACATATTTGATCCGGCTTTTGAGGTCGGCGAGATGTTCGCTGACCGTTTTCGGCACCGCCATGAGCCTTTTCCCTAACTCCCGTGTGGCCTTGCCTTCCGGGACGTCATCGCACTTTGGCGCGACCCTGCAAGAAAACCCGAAACGGCCGGGATTTCAAGAGTGATCAGTGGAACCACCAGCTCAAACCGTCAAGGTCAAGACGGCAAAGCGTCATGAAGGGTGCCGTCGAGCAGGCGGCGCGCCGAACTCTCGGCAGAGGACGCGTCTGCCGCCATCCCTGCGCCATCGCCAGCATCATGCGTGCCCCATTGCGTCCAGAAAAAGGCTGTGTTCTGCGCAGCACATTGATCGCGCAAAGCGCGTGCCCAGTCTGGCTGGCATTTATTGGCGCCGGGGCCGATTTCGCCTCCCGCCACAATCCAGTCGAGCCCACCGCCACCGTTCTTCAGCCATGTGCCGGGCTTGAAATCCACTTTCTCCAGCAAAGGCTCGGCGGCCGCGAAACGCCGCGCCGCTGGCGTTTCAAGCAGCAGGGGAATGCGCCGGTCCGCTTCTTTCTGATTCTCCGCCGTGACGCCAAGCCAGACATTGGGCAATGGCCAGGCGGGCAGCTTCGGCCCATCGGGAGACAGCGCCGCCATCGCCTGTTCGATCCGCACAGGCGTCGCCTTGTCGGCCATATAGGGCTGCATGGTCTTGGGCCGCTTGGTCAAAACCAGAAACGTATGCTGCGGCGACAGAGCCATCACCGCGAAAATCTGGTCGATCACGGCATTATCAAGCGATTCGTGGAAGAGATCCGACAAGGCATTGACAAAGACGCGCGCTGGCTCGTCCCATTCGAGCGGCAACGCGAGGCGGTCCTTCCGCAAATCGACCTTGCCGGTCCAGCTTCCCTTTTCGGCAAAGCCTTGCGCCCAGCTTTCCCCTGCCGCCGCCGCTTCGCTGGTCAGCGTCTCGGCGTAGCAATTCCGGCAAGCGGCGCTTTTACGCGTACAGCCCGCCAGCGGGTCCCAAAGTTTGTCGGCATAGAGAATGCCCGGCGCCCGACCTGATGCCATGCCTGCCCTGTCACCTTTTGACGTTCATCACCGCATCCCAGTCGGGTCTGCCGGTGGTGAGAAAATTCAGAATCGCGCGCGCTGCCTGCGGTCCGCTGGCACGCCAGCCGGAATGGGCCTGATTGACCGTCAGATCGGGGAAGAACAGGGGCGTTAGCGCTCCCACACTCTGGACATAACGCCGTGCGCCCAGAACGGAAATGCCGTGGCTGAGAGCAATATGCCCGCCAATGCAGCAAACCGTTCCGCAATCGGATGCGGCGCGGCGCATGTCGAGCGGCAAGGCTTCCGCCATGAGTTGAGGCCAGAGCGCAATGAGTTCTTCGCGTTCCCAGTCTTCGATGCCGAGTGCTTCCGCCGTCAGATATGGAACATGATGCTGCATGCATGCCTCCCTGATGAGCCACCGGCGCGCCATTCCTGTCATCGGCCGATAGAAGCCGACAGGTTCCGCACGCGGGGAACAACTCCCACCGCTCGCGCGGAATGAACGAGGCAAGGATAATGCCCGAAAGGAGAAGCGACATTGACTGGAACGACGTACCCATCGTTGCAAAAGAACGAGCCGGGATGAAGGTTCCTCGACCGCGACAATTTCCTTCGGGGACAGGTCGCGGCCACCAGGCGTCGCGAGCGTTTCCCCGAATTGTGCGGCTGAGCGTTTCGGATATTTCCGGAAACGCTCTACTCGAAAAACGAGCGTGTTTTCAGGACTGCGGAATCGCAAAGCGATTCAACATTGTCGAAAAATCCTCTGGAGCACCTCAGTGGATCGAGGCCGTCTTCAGATACCGATTGCGGTCAGCCGAGGTGATATGGACGTCGAAGACATCGCCTTCGCGTTCCAGCGTCAGCGGCACGTCGCAGCCGGCGGTCCCCAGGGCCCAGATATGCCGGAACAGATCGACAAGCGTCGAAACCGGATGACCTGCTACAGCGAGAATAGAATCGCCTTCATTGAGGCCAGCCCGCTTCGCCGGCCCGTTGCCAGCGAAGCCGATGACGACGATCCGATCGTGATCCTCGGCGGCAAATAGTCCCAGCCAGGGACGCTGCGGACGATCCGGCTGTCCGAACATCCGCAAATCGGCATAGATCGGTTCCAAAAGGTCGATCGGCACGATCATATTGAGCTGGAGCACCTGTTCGCCATGGACCTGATGCGGCACCTGCAGCGAGCCTATGCCCAGGAGGTGGCCCGTCGCGTCGATCATTGCCGTACCGCCCCAGTCGGGATGCGCCGGCGCGGTAAAGATCGCCTCGTCGAGGACATATTCCCAATAGCCGGCGAATTCCTGCTTAGCGACAATATGGGCCGAGAGGGAATGCTCGAGCCCCCCGGCCCCCCCGATGATGACCCTGTCGCCGACCTGCGTCTTGCTCGACTGGCCGAGCGGCATGACGGGAATGTCGAGCCGCCCAAGCGCCTGCACGAGCGCCAAACCGGTCGTATGATCGATGCCTAGGACGTGACCAGCAACGACCAACCCGCCATTGGTGGTGATCCAGACTTCATCGGCCTCAGTGACGAGATAGCCGACGGTGAGGATGATGCCATCCTCATCAATCAAGGTCCCGTTGCCAGAACGCTCGGTCCCCAGAATATTCGCGGTGAAGGCATCGGCTGGAACCCGCGAACGGATGGCGACGACGGAACTCAAGGCCTGTTCCAAATCAAATCGATAACTGGTCTGTTTCGGCTGAGCCTCGGGTGGAATCTTCCAATCTTCATCCTTGAGCACCATGTTCCTCTCCCGATCCGTTGAAGCGAACGTCCGTCATCCAGAACAGGATGCCTGCAAGGCAATTCCAGGGGTTACCCGGTCCGTCCCACTCTCGTCATTCAGCCGGACCCGCGGCAGATATTCCGCCGGCCTTGGCTGGTGTTCCATAATAATCACAATACCATGTCGCAAAACGCTCAAGGCCTTCCGCGAGAGACGTTTTGGGTGAAAAGCCGGTTGCTTTTCTCAAATCGTCAATATCGGCCCAGGTCGCAAGAACATCGCCAGGCTGCAGCGGCAAAAAACGTTTGTGGGCCTTGCGCCCAAGCACGCGTTCCAGAATCTCGATCATATCGAGAAGAGGTTCCGGCCGATTATTGCCGAGATTATACAATTGGTATGGTGCGGTGCTCGACGCCGGGGAAGCCCCGTCGCGCGCCCAATCGGGATCGCCGGCCGGAATCTTCTCCATGACCGCAATGACGCCGTCGATGATATCATCGATATAGGTAAAATCGCGCGAAAGATCGCCATTATTGAACACGTCGATCGGCTTTCCGGCAAGAATGTCCCGTGTGAAGAGAAAATAAGCCATATCTGGCCGTCCCCATGGGCCATAGACCGTGAAGAACCGCAGGCCGGTGACGGGCAGACGGTAAAGATGCGCATAGGAATGCGCCATCAATTCATTGGCTTTCTTCGTGGCCGCATAAAGACTGAGGGGATGGTCGACATTGTCCCGCGTCGAGAAAGGCATGACCGGATTTGCGCCGTAAACCGAACTCGACGAGGCATAGACCAGATGCTCGACACCCGTCGCCCGGCAATTTTCCAGAACATTCAGGAAGCCGACAATGTTGGAATCGACATAGGTACGAGGATTTTCGAGCGAATAGCGCACCCCCGCCTGAGCCGCCAGATTGACGACAATCCGCGGCCGAAAGGTGCTGAAAACCTGCCGCATGAAATCCGCATCGACAAGATCGCCTTCGAGGAAACGGAAATTTTCCCGCGGGAGCAGCCAGGAGAGCCGCGCCCGCTTCAGCGCCGGATCATAATAATCGTTGAGATTATCGATGCCTACGACTGCACGATTTTCATCAAGCAGCCTTGCCGCCAGGAACGAGCCGATAAAGCCCGCCGCTCCGGTCACGAGGATCGGCCTCTGCTCATCGATCATGACGCTCTCCGTCTTGTCCCAAAAGTGCGGTCATGAAATGCGCGGGGGGTCACTGCAGTTTGAAGCATAATGAATAATTGGATACGACAATACACCAGTTCGCCCGAGAAGGCACGTGAGGCAGGCCCTAACACCGTGGCCACACAATAGCCAGTATCGCGCGCACTGGATCATTTTTCCGAATGGCTTCCTCAATGCTGTTTCACACCTCCTTATGCCCTCTCTGCATCGCACCGGCGTGGAGAGGAGGAGGATCCCCTGGGGGGAAGAGGATCAATGAAACGTGATTCCAGAACCCTTCCTGAAATGGATATCCTCTTCCGGCGGGAAATTGGCTCTTGAGTTGAGGTTGGGATTCACCAATCCGCAAACCTCCCGCTTCATGAAAAAGCCGCATCTTCCTGAAACAAGGTTCCGCTGCCGCGCGACGAGCGATTCTCGCGCGATGGCCGCCGGATAGAAATCCTCACCTTTGGATCTCCTTCCCGTCTGGATTTTCGGAAAGCTGGAATTTTGGAGAGAGTGGGTTCCAAAGGGCGAGCCAGGCGTTTTTTCGGGTTTAGCAGAAAAGCCAAAATGCCCTCGATTTGTCATGGAGCGGTTCGAAGCCATAGGAACGTATTCCAGCGTTCACTAATACTTCAATAGAGCGCCCTGCCCGCGCCCTTCACCCGGAATTCCCTTTCCGCAATGGTCGCGCAAAGCCTTGAAGACCAAAAAATATAGTCTGAATGACCAAGGCGGCCGCACCATTTTCCGATAATGTTGAATCACCCCGCAATTCCACTGCTTTGAAAACGCTTCAATTTTCAAATGGAATGGGTGCGGATACATCCGAAACGCTCGCAATGGCGGCACCTTTCCGGCCAGCCATCCTGATCAAATAACATTATGGCATTAAACGATCTTTTCGAAAATTGCGGCCCCCTTTCAGAGGGCGATTCCGTCGAGTATAGCGAGTCGCGATGAAAGAACCGGCGGCAGCCGAATATCCAACCAGATGGTAATCTCGTGAAATAATCTTTGATGGCTCGAAAAATCGGAAAATGTCTTCTCGCTTGATCATGGCCTGATCGCTTTTCCGATGCTATAGAGGGCTTGATGACTTCAGCTAGGCCTTGGGGACAGACATGCATATAGCGGTGGTGGGTTCTGGGTATGTAGGTCTTGTATCTGGCGCTTGTTTCTCGGACTTCGGTCATGTCGTTTCCTGCGTCGATGTGGACGCCGGCAAGATCGCTTCTCTCAATGCCGGCAAGATGCCGATCTACGAGCCCGGTCTGGCGGAACTGGTTGCCACTAACGTCCGGCAGCAGCGCCTTTTCTTTTCCACAGACATCAAAACGGCCGTGCGCGAGGCGCAGGCGGTCTTCATCGCCGTCGGCACACCGTCACGGCGCGGCGATGGCCATGCCGATCTTTCCTATGTCTATCAGGTGGCTCGCGACATCGCCGGTTCGCTCGACGGCTTCACTGTCGTCGTGACCAAATCCACCGTGCCCGTCGGCACTGGTGATGAGGTCGAACGAATCATCAAGGAAGCGCGGCCCGACGCCGATATTGCCGTCGTCTCTAACCCGGAATTTCTCCGCGAAGGCGCGGCGATCGAGGATTTCAAGCGGCCGGACCGCATCGTACTCGGAATCGAGGACGAACGCGCGGAAGCCGTCATGAAGGAAGTGTACCGGCCACTCTATCTTAATCAGGCGCCCTTCGTATTCACCAACCGCCGCACTTCGGAACTCACCAAATATGCGGCCAATGCCTTTCTCGCCACCAAGATCACCTTCATCAACGAGATCGCCGATCTCTGCGAACAGGTGGGCGCCAATGTGCAGGATGTCGCCCGCGGCATCGGCCTTGATAATCGCATCGGCAAGAAATTCCTTCATGCCGGTCCGGGCTATGGTGGCTCCTGCTTCCCCAAGGATACCCAGGCCCTGATCAAGACGGCGCAGGATTATGGCGCGCCGATCCGCATCGTCGAGACGGTCAGCGCCGTCAATGACCAGCGCAAGCGCGCCATGGCGCGCAAGGTCCTCGCCGCCTGCGACGGTTCCGTCCGCGGCAAGACCATCGCCATTCTCGGCCTCACCTTCAAGCCGAACACCGACGACATGCGCGATTCACCAGCCATTTCGATCATCACCGCGCTGCAGGATAATGGCGCCATCATCCGCGCCTATGATCCCGAAGGCGAGCATCAGGCACGCCTCGTCCTCGATAAGATCGATTACGCCAAGGATCCTTATGATTGCGCGACTGACGCCGACGCGCTGGTGATCGTCACTGAATGGGAGCAATTCCGCGCGCTCGATCTGCCACGCATGACGAAGCTCCTGAAACAGCCGATCCTGGTCGATCTGCGCAATATCTACGACCCGGAGGAAGTGCGTCGCCAGGCGTTCAGCTACACGAGCGTCGGCCGCGCATAGGCATCCGAAGCAGGAAAAGATCAACATTCAAAGGGCGCCGCGCTGACGGCGCCCTTTTTTTGATTCTTTTGCATTCATCGCATAGGCGGATTGGGGTCATTGGTCATGGAATGCGAGTAATCCTCGCCAACGTCACGAGAGGATTGAGGCAGGTAAAGTACTCCGCGATCTCTCGATGCTGACAGATCGCAGAGAAGAGCAAAATTCGCCCGTCTGCTCAGATCAGATACCTTAGCATAACTCTATGAAGTAGAATACTTTTCCCACTTGACGCGGGTCGTTTTCCGGTGCTGCGAGCGGTGATTTTTGCACGGCATCGAAATATAATTAATTTATATTAATGCCCACTATTGACCATGATACCCATTTTGGGGATCATTGTTCCATCCTCTCGATGGAACCAATCCATGCTCGACCAAGACAGCGCCTTTTCGGAAATCCAGGCAGCGATCGCCGAATTCGACGAACAATTCGGACCCCGGCCCACCTCACCCGCACGCCTCGCAAGATTGCGCTGCAACGCAGAGCGATCAATCCGGACGGCCACCAAGAAAAGAGCACAGGCTTTCATTCGCCATCCTCATCTGCTGGAGACATTGCACAAAAACCTGTCCGGCGCCAATGCCAGGCAATTGATTGCAGCCGCCACGGATCTAGCGCAAAATATTACCCATAATGGGAACATATTTCCAGGTGGTGACACGAAGGCCATCAATGCGAAAGCCCTGATGCTCTACGGACGCTGGATGCGGTTCGTCGAAAGCCGCCTCACCACGATGAGTCTCGAAGACTATAGCGCCCGGCAGCCCTGACCCCGCGCAACCTCTGATCGTTCCCGATTTCCCCGAAAACGCTCCTCAAGAAAATGGGAGCATTTTCAATGTAATAGCATGGCGAAGCGATGCAACATTGTCAGAAAATGCTCCCGATTAGTTCCTCAGCGAGACAGATCATGGACATTTTGATTCAGCACATCCTTGTCGAGGCCGAACGGACGCCAACCTACAAAAATGTCAATCTCACCGGACTCGTCAAACGCTTCTCGGCACAACAGGCCACGCTCTATGCGCTCGATTGTTTCAACCGCCTGACGGAACGCGAGCAGGACGATATCATCCTCACCTGGAAGGATACGACGGAGGATAATGGGATAGCAATACTACAAGAATAGCACAGCCGCTATCAAATTGAGCTTATCTCACAGGCTAGAAAAACATCTTTCTTTGCAAGAATTACATAGAATACTATTAGCTCATCATACATACATTACATTCAACAAGTTCTTCACAGAATTAGTCTTCCCCTAAGAAAAAATCTTCATCAATCCGTTTAATCTCAACCGCTCGATCAATACGCACTCCAACATTATGTTCGATCATTAAATCGGTCAGTCTTTGACCATCGATAAGAATGACCCTTTGTGACAAGTGACGAACATACTCACACGCCTGCGAACTAAAATAAGACGTGGTTACAAATACGCCTTTTGTCGCACCAAACCCAACCAGACTCCCCACAAAGGCCTGCACATCAGGACGACTAACAGCATTAGCGCTAGCATACCGTTTTGCTTGTACATAAACTCGGTCAAGTCCAAGCGGATCCTCGTTAATGACACCATCCACACCCCCGTCACCCGAACGACCGAGTTGTTGTGCCGCATGGCGATGGGAGCCTCCATAACCCATGGCTACAAGAAGACTGATAATTAATTCCTCGAAAAAGTTCGACGAATTTTGCTGAATGCGGACGAGTAAATCCGCTTGAAGCGCAGACAGTATGTCAAGATACGCAGCCTCAATTTGCTCCTCTGGTGTTACCATAGAGACTGATGGAGATTTAAGGTCTTCTGACAAAGACAGAGATGATGGAGAAGCGGAATCATTTCCTTTGTAGAACTCACGAAAAAGAGGATAATTTAGAAGTGTTTCCAAATCGATTCGACTGGGGTTTCGAGCCAAAACCTTTCGTCCATCCGCACTCGCAATAAATCTACCTCGGCGTGGACTATCCAACAGTCCCGCCTTCGACATATAAAATTTAGCCCAGTGCATGCGATTATGCAGGATTCGTTGTTTTCCAGAGGGCAGCAGGCTATCCTTCTCATCCTGTGTCAACCCGAACTCATCGGCAATACGGTCAGCGATTTCTGGTATGCTGACATCACGTTCGGTTGCATTTCTGAGAATTGGCAACATGAGAGATTGATAATCAGGGATGGCCACAAAAATTTCCCTTGGGATAGTTACTTATTTGTAACTGTATTATCTTCTTGTCGTCAGATGTAGGATAATACGGTATTACGCACTCACAAGATTGAGTCGCCGCAAGGCCTCGTTATCGAGCTTGATATCCACGGACCACATCAGATCCTCAAGCTGTGCAAGGCTTGTCGCACTGACGATCGGCGCGGTAACGCCTTTCTGCGCCAACAGCCACGCCAATGAAATCTGTGTCACGCTCGCGTTCAAACGCCCGGCGATCTTGTCGAGCTCGGCCAGAATATCGAGGCCGCGTGGATCAAGATAATGATAGACCGTGCCTGCCCGCGCGCTGCCTTCGAGATCCTTCACCGAGCGATATTTGCCGGTGAGAAAGCCACCCGCCAAGGCGTAATAGGGGATGACGCCGAGATTTTCGGTGATACACAGATCCTGCAACGCACCCTCGAAGAGAGAGCGGTTGACGAGATTGTAATGTGGCTGCAGCACGGTGAAGGGCGCAAAACCCTTGTCTCGGCTCATGCCCAGCGCTTCCTTCAGACGCTCGGCTACATAATTGGACGCGCCGATCGCACGGACCTTGCCACTTTTCTTGAGGCTGTCGAAAGCCTCCAGCGTCTCTTCGAGAGGCACCGAGGGATCATCGAAATGCGCCTGATAGAGATCGATATAATCGGTCTGTAGCCGTTTCAGCGACGCCTCGACCGAAAGGATGATATGGGTCCTCGACAGCCCCTTGCCGAAGGCTCCCATATCGCCGCCGACCTTGGTTGCGAGCACGACCTTGTCACGCTTGCCGGTCTGCGCCAGCCATTCACCGATCAGCCCCTCGGATTCACCACCCTGATGACCTTCAACCCACGTCGAATACACATCGGCAGTGTCGATGCAATTGAAACCGCGATCGATGAATGTATCGAGAATCGCAAAGGAACTCTTGGCATCGGCGGTCCAGCGAAACACATTGCCGCCTAATACCAGCGGAGCGATTTCGAGGCCCGATCCTCCAAGTTTGCGTTTCTGCATTGTTCCCCCGCTTTGCCGGATTAAGGCCCCGTTCCATCCCCTCCGCGCTTCTCTCGGACGCGGACGAAATCCATGAAAATGTCTTTTTCTTTATAAGACAGGATGCGGCTCTGCTCCAGTCTCGGACAAGCTTCTGCATCTAAGGTGGAGATCAACTTCGATATTTTTCCGCATTCTAATGGGAAAACGCCAGCTTGTAGTCTTACCGGTGGTGGGCCGGTGGAGGGCAACGGCATTTTGATGCCATCCAGGAGACGCCAAGAGACGATGTTTGCATTATGTTCCGGGTTTCCGATAAGTTCGGGGCTTCGATAAGCTCCGCGGGGCATGGAGCCCGCTCTTTTCGACAGGACAACCCGGCATTGACACCTCCTCCCTCCCCTCCCGACAGAGGCCTTCCTCTGGACGCGCCCGCGCCCAAGCCCGGCGGTATCGCCGATCGCGCGCGTGCGAGACGGGAGAATTTCGCCTATCTCGACGGACTCAATCCAGAGCAGCGTGAGGCGGTGGAAGCTCTGGAGGGGCCGGTGCTGGTTCTTGCCGGCGCGGGAACCGGCAAGACACGGGTGCTGACCACACGCATTGCGCATATTCTGGCAACTAGCCGGGCACGGGCGCATGAAATCCTCGCCGTGACCTTCACCAACAAGGCCGCCCGCGAAATGAAGGAGCGTGTTGCAGCACTCGTCGGCGCGGTCGCGGAAGGCATGCCCTGGCTCGGCACGTTCCACGCCATTTCGACCAAGATCCTGCGCCGTCATGCCGAACTCGTCGGCCTGCAGTCGACCTTTACCATCCTCGACACGGATGACCAGATTCGTCTGTTGAAACAGGTGCTGCAGGCCGCAAACATCGATGAGAAGCGCTGGCCGGCGCGGAGCCTCAGCTATCAGATCGATGCCTGGAAGAATCGGGGTCTCGATCCTGCGCATGTGCCTGCGGGCGAGGCTGAGGCCTTCGCCAACGGCAAGGGCGCCGAGCTTTATGCGCATTATCAGGAACGGCTGAAAATCCTGAATGCAGCCGATTTCGGTGATCTGCTGCTCGAAAGCCTGCGACTCTTGCGCGAGAATCCCGATGTCCTGCGGCTTTATCAGGACCGTTTCCACTATATGCTGGTCGATGAATATCAGGACACCAACAGCGTCCAATATCTCTGGCTGCGGCTTCTGGCGCAGGGGCGGCACAATGTCTGCTGCGTCGGCGACGACGATCAGTCGATCTACGGCTGGCGCGGTGCCGATGTCGACAATATCCTGCGTTTCGAAACCGATTTCCCAGGTGCCAAAATCGTCCGGCTGGAGCGCAATTACCGTTCGACCGGCCATATTCTCGGAGCCGCCGCTCATCTCATCGCCCATAATGACGACAGGCTCGGCAAAACCCTCTTCACCGATGATGCGCCGGGTCTCAAGCCGGTCGTGACGGGCGTCTGGGATTCCGAGGAAGAGGCACGAGCCATCGGCGAGGAGATCGAGCAATTGCAGCGCGAAGGCGCCTCGCTGGATCAGACTGCCATTCTGGTGCGCGCGTCGTTCCAGATGCGGGAGTTCGAAGAACGCTTCATCACGCTCGGCCTGCCTTATCGCGTCATTGGCGGCCCGCGTTTCTACGAGCGCGCCGAAATCCGCGATGCGCTTGCCTATCTGCGCTGCGTCGCCCAGCCCGCCGATGATCTCGCCTTCGAGCGTATCTTCAACGTGCCGAAACGTGGCCTCGGCGATGCCACCTTGCAGCTGCTCCATGATTTCTCCCGTCGCGAGCGGATCCCGCTCATGCAGGCGTCAGCACTCATGATAGAGACGGAGGAGCTGAAGCCGAAACAGCGCCAGACCCTGCGCGCATTGCTGGAGGATTTCGCCCGCTGGCGCGGCATGATCGAACTGAAACCCCAGGGAGAACTTGCCGAAATCATTCTTGAAGAATCGGGCTATACAGATATGTGGCAGCGCGACCGCACGGCGGAAGCGGCAGGCCGGCTCGAAAATCTGAAGGAACTCGTCCGCTCGATGGAGGAATTCCCCGATCTCGGCGCCTTCCTCGAACATATTTCCCTCGTCATGGATACCGAGAACCAGGCAGGCGGCCCCCGCGTCTCGATCATGACGCTGCATGCCGCCAAAGGTCTTGAATTCGAGACGGTTTTTCTACCGGGTTGGGAGGAAGGCCTGTTTCCGCATCAGCGTTCGCTTGATGAATCCGGCCGCGCCGGGCTCGAGGAAGAGCGCCGCCTTGCCTATGTCGGCATTACCCGCGCCAAGCGGCGGCTCGCCATCTATTTCGCCACCAACAGACGCATCCACGGCCTGTGGCAGACGACGATTCCCTCCCGCTTTCTCGACGAACTGCCCCCCGATGCAGTCGAAGTGCGGGAGGCCGCATCCGGCACCGCCTATGGTGGCTATGCGCAATCGCGCTTCGCCAATATGGATAATTATGGCTCGTCCTATGCCACGCCGGGCTGGCAGCGGGCACGCCGCCACCAGGAGAGCGAGCGCGGCGGTAAAAGCAACAGCAAGCAGCAGGACAATTTTCGCCAGAAGACGGCGCGGCGCGGGCCTTTGCAGATCGAGGGCGAGTTGGTCGCTAAATCGAGCGCCGGCTCGGCCTTTGCGCAAGGCGCGCGGGTGTTTCACATCAAATTCGGTCCGGGAACCGTCGTTGCCGTCGACGGCAATAAATTAACTGTCGATTTCGATAAGGCCGGGCGCAAGATGGTGCTGGAGAGTTTTCTGCAAGCCGGGTGAGCGGATTTTTAGAGCATTTGCCCAGTCGAGCAGTTCGGAAATATCCGAATATGCTCTCGCGCCAGGGGCTTCACTCTCAAGAACGATGCCATTGATACCAAGTCTAAGTGAGAATGACACATTGAGACTTTGCGCCCGCGTGGGCGGCGCCGCGGCTTTCGCCGAATATTCGTGACCCCAACAAGTTGGGATCACGAAGACTTGGGATGAGCGAAGCTTGTCACGACCACGACCTTTTCCAAGCGATAATCAATCCGTTCGCCATCTCCAGCCGAATCGAGACCGCGCCTTACAGCATCCGATCTGTCCCCATGAGAAGAAACCCGCTCGCTGGGACCCGTTTCCTGGAATAGGCTATCGCCGACCGCCACCACCTCCGCCAAATCCGCCGCCTCCGCCAGGATCGAAACCACCTGGATTGAAACCATTTGGCCGCATTCCATCAAGCGGGCCATTCTGTCCAGTCGGTGGCCCGCCGAGGGGTCCTTGCGGCCCTCGCATTCCGTTTGGCCCGCCAAATCCTGAATGATCCCCACCTCGATTGGGCATTCCGCCGCCCTGGTTGAAACCGCCGGCTCCTCCTCCATTCATTCCGCTCCCATCGGTGGGATGCGTCAGAGGCCTGGTCATCGGCCCCGCTTGATTTTCGCGGCCCCAATTGCGCGGGTCCGAACCATTTCTGCCGAAACCATTCTGCGTGCTTCCGCCAAACCCCGGTCCATTATGGCCACCTTGATAGGCTGGCTGGCCTCCCGGCCCATTCAAACCGTGGCCCGCTGACCCATATCCGTTCGGTCCTTGTCCACTTGGCCCCCGGCCCATCTGTCCCTGACCAAAATGCCCTTGATCCATATGGCCGGGGCCGAGCCCGGAAGGGGTGATGGGGTGTATTGCGTCGATCACCGCCTGCCCGCGCGAATCCACCTGTGTGACAACCACTGCCCGCTGCGGTCCTCCACCTTGCGGCAGCACAAGATCATGGCCGCCTTGGAGATCCCAGCCGGAGCCGAATCTCAGCCGCCCTCCCCTGTCTCGTTCGACATAGGTTTCCAGTGAGAGGCGCGAGGGTCGGCCATCAAACAACGCGGATTCAGGAGCAGCCGAACGCACCTTGAAAGCATCGCCGGACATTTCTCCGGAAATGACGGCACGACGGCCAATGAGCGCCGGGTCCAATCCCGAAAGGCGCAAGTCACCAATCCTTGGCAGCCCATCGGCGTCACGTTCCACCGGACCTGTGATCCGCTGAGAGTCCGGCGCACGGGGCTCGACCAGGCTCGCGACGATCGTACCATCGGGACGCCGCAATCCACTCACAGCCACTGTATCGCCGACGCGGAATTTGGCATTTTTGGAAAGCCCGATGGTCGAAACCTTCTGCCCGAGCACGCTCATGCTTTTGCGGGATTGGATGCTGCCGACCGGACCAACGACTTCGCTGGCGACATCAATTCTTCCGGTCGAAAAGACGCTGCCCTCTTCGCGGGCAAGAACACGCACGACCTGACCCAGTTTCAAATCCGAAGGACGCGCCGGCATGCCGTCGATTTTGACGGTGACCTGTTCCGGATAGGTGATCCTGAGCCCATTGACATAAATGCTACCGAAACGCCGGATCGTCCCAACCACCCCGGTGCCGCCAATGCCGCGATCGCCCAGGGGACTGCTTGACGAGCCTCCCTGAGAGGCGCCGCCGGTGCTTTCCGTCACGCCAGTGCCGCCGATCCCCTGATCACGCGGACCGGAAATTCCTTCGCCACGCGCCATGAGTAGGGCGGCGACGCTGGTTGCGGCATGCGTCAGCCAATCGCGACGGGTAAAGTCGCGCCGTAACAGGAAAAGCCCGCTCTTCAAGACGCGTCCTTTCCGCTGTCCTCCTGAGGCTCCGGCTTGACCTTCTCACGGTAAATATAAATACCGAAGGTCCAGCGCCAGTCGCCCCCAGGCGCTTCTTCATAGGCCGCATGGGCCTCACGATTAGCATCCTGCAGGACATTCATTGCAAGATCGCGTGAGCGCGCCTCGAGGCGCGCGGCGAGCGGCGCAGACAGATCATCATAATGCACGGCACGCTCAAAAAAGACCGGCGCCTGTCCCACGATATTTTCGACGGACGCAGCAATATGATCATGAAGGTTGCGGCCGAAATAATAGAGCTGCTGTTCACTGCCGGCTTGCGGCAGGAATGCTTTTTCCTCGAGCCGGATGAAACCATTCTCGTCAATGGACACGAGATTGCGGTCGAGCCATTCGTCAAGCACTGCACGCGGGCGCAGATCCTTGGTGATGGATGCGACCAGAGCCTCGAAGGAAGGCGCCTCGCCGCTGCGCGGAAGCGGCCGTGGAGCCCCGAGAGCGTCGGTATAAGCGGGGGCAGCAAGCCAATGGGCGATGATCCGGCTACTCCAGGAAAGCGTTGCGGGCGTATTATGGATCGGTGCGCCGGCGCCCCGCAACTTGCTGACTTCCTTGCGATGAATACCGGTCAGCAGACTGACGCGGCTATCCGTCTGGGCCTTGTCGGGCAAGGCGAAATCATACTCCGCAACATTGATGTAAAGCTCGCGCAGCAATTGGCTAAGAGCGGGAAAGGTTATGCCTGTGCGGATGAACAGACGCACCAGAGGTCTCAACAGGCGCGCCAGCGGGGCATGCAGCCGCATCGCGTCAAGAGACGAATCGTCGGGTCGAGCCACACCTGCTCCGTTAAAGCTTTATCATCCATGATAGAATAGCCGCATCGATTTGTGGGACGCAATCCCACAAATCGATGCGGGCAAATATTCGGACCTTCTATAATCGCTGATCACCTTTCATGCCAGAACCCGTGTCTGGAGAAAATTGCGCTGACAAGCGGTCACGAGAAAGATCGCGGCGAAGGATGTTCAATGAAAGCGGTTCTATTGCTGAGCTTGACCCTCCACTGTTGCAGCCTGTATTGTGGGATAAATACCCACACGAGGCAAAAGCAATGATTCGCATCCTCAAGACCGGCGCATCTCAGTCCCAGTCGCCGATCGTCGATAGGAAACAGAATTCTGCACAAACGCGTAAATTTGCCCGGCTCCGCCCCAATCGCGGACCCCATTTTTCCGGGCTGATACGCAGCCTGTTTTTCCTAGCCATCGTGGCCACACTTCTGACCGTCGCCGCTTACGCGCCAGGGCTTTATCCCTCAGACGATACCATGGTCATCCTGAACAAGAAATTCGAGTTCGGCTTCGGCTCGGGAGAGGATGAATACAGGCCGATCGACGCCTTATGCGGCTCAATCGGTTCATGCCAATATGGCGGCCTCGAGCCGCAATCACCCCGCCCGTGATAGTCCGTATCACAAAGACTTGAACGATCCCGGCGGATCCTAATCGATCCGCTCCTGCTTATTGCCGCAGGCTCATTCAGGGCAATCTCATATCCATTCCGGAATGAACCGGGCTTTGTCGTTCCGCACGCAAACAAAATGGCGCCTGGAGACCAAGACCAAGTTGCATCGATTCCAAGCTTTTGGACACAGTGAAATCCGGTCTGAGAACCGCCGCCCGACAGTCATGCAAGCAAGTTCCAGCGAAGGTGTGTCCCAATGAGCCACGCTCATTGGGACTTGGAAATCGGAATAACCCTCGTCGCCGAGAACCGGATTACCGTTTCGATGAAACCGCTTCGCGATGGGGATGACGCTGGCACGGAAATGAAAATCAACGATCTTTTGTCAAGAGAGCGTTTCGGAAGCATCCGAAAGCGTCTTATCGTGATGTGTGCGATTCCAATCGATCGTAAGGTATGTGGATGGAACGGACGATTACATTCCGTCCCATCCGGGAAATATCATCAACGACCAAATGCAACGCGCGCGATGACATCGGCTTCCTCTAGATCCTCCGCATCGGAAACGGACGGTTCTTCGTAGAACGGACGGGAGAAGCCGGATGCATTCCAGGCCTCGCGCGTCGTCCATTCACAGATCATGACCTTGCGATCGCCTTTCGGATCGAGACAATCCACCGTGCCATGCACGACAGCAGGATTGAAGAAGATCACATCGCCCTTGTTCATCTCAAACGACACTTTCTGATTGCCATCAATACGATCAGGCACTTTCGCATTGACCTTCGGCCAGCCGCGGCTGAACAGACGCCACCAGTTCTCCGGCTCATCGGCCAACTTCCGCGAAAGCTCCTGAAGCTCCGGATTCTCCGCGATCACTTCGTCGTAAAGTCTTGGCATCAATGTCCGGTGGCTACCGGGAATCAGATAGAAACGGCCGCTTTCGGCATCGATATTTTCGAGCGCACACCATGTGCGGCATACGCTATAGGGCGCATCCGGAGACCGAAAGGCCGTATCGACATGCGCCCGCATGTTTCCCGGCTCCCACAACGAGCTGCGGGCGAAGGAAAGAATCGGCTCTGCTCCGAACAGCTCGGCAAGCACGCGCCGCATGATGCGATTGAAGATCAGCTTACGCGCCAGTTCGTTACGATAATGCAGATCAAGCATTGCCGCCATAAAGGCATCGTCGGTTTCGATCGGCAGGGAAACAAGGCTCTCGAGATCGACCACACCGAAACGGGCACATAAAGCCAACACTTGCTTCAGATGTTCATCGATCAGATCGGGCGGGAGGATGTTTTTGCAAATGACATAGCCTTGGGTACTGAAATCCTCACGCCAATCTTTCTGCATGATCTTTCCTGACACAGTTTAAAGAACAGCACTCGTATACGAAGCCGTATTCAGGCACACACCTCCCCCAATCCGGTGCGAGGCCCGGCGCGTAGGGAACAATGCTAAAAGATGCACCCTGTCTGCGATGGGAGCGCCGGACAGCGATCCGACGCTCTCCTTATTGTCTCGGCATCGAGACAATCCCGAATGGTGCAATTTCGGGCAGGATGCCGGAGCAGCATGCGCTCATGGCAATACTATATAAAAAAATATACAGATCAAGCGCCTTTTCATAGGGTCTTATGCGCGACCGTCACACCCGTTCAAACCTCTCAGGGACCTGTCAATATCGACCCATTCCGTCGTGAACCGGCAAAGCGGAGACCGCACGGGACGAATGGGGAGAAACACCAACGGCAAAACTGGGAGGATCCCTTGGCGCCGATTGAATGTTCCGATCGTATCGATGGACCGAATGGCGATAGGAGCGGGATCTGGGGATCGGATGAAACCCGCGCCCCGCTCCAGTTCAGCCCTATCGGCCATTGATATCTGGCACGGATGGTCGGAGGTTTCAACGAAAAATTTGAAGAAAATCCTTATAAAACAACAATATATTTATACTAAATCAAATTCGGCAGAAAATGTCCGGAGGAATTTTGAGGCAAGGCCCTGACGCAGAACAGATTTTTCCAGCCGGGCAGCGCCAGTGACTGAAATGCTGCCAGACTTCGCTTCCTACGGAGAATCAGGGCTGTCGAGAGGTAAACGAGATGTGGCCAGAAGAATCCACATTCAAAGCATTTGCGCAAGCCATTGAATTACTTCGTATCTTCATATTTCTGAAAATACTCTGATTTTTCGAGGGGAGCGTTTCTGGAACGATGCGAAACGCGCCAGCGTCACGCCGAAAAGCAAAGATCGCTTTTCGGGAACATCAATGTCTTGAAAGAAAGAGCATCACTCGTGAGGGCGATTTGTCGAGCGATGCTCCAAGGGATGCTCTGAGGATTCTTCACTCGGAAGTGAATCGCCGCAGATGCCAAGACCTTGAGAAAGGGTCACATATTCCAGCACTACCGTCCGGATGCGACCAGAGTGCGTCAAACCCCGCCGAGCCCGACCGAGATAGGGATCGCGCGAGTAACCAGCAGGGATCAGGAAGATGAAAGTGAAGGCTTGGTCGCTCCGACCAGGCGCCGCGCCGGTTTGCGTTCGACGATCACCGTCCGGCCAACCGAACGCTCCCGGCCTTTCGACAGGATGATCTGGCCCGAATTCCGTGGCGCAGCGGATTTCAGAATTTCCGAGCGCACTTCGCTTTCGGGCATATCCATCAGCGAAGCCGCGATTTCGATCTGCTCATTAAGCTGGTCGGTCAATCCCTGAGCTGCGACGATCGCCTCCTTCAGGGTCGGCGGGTCGTGACGGACACGACGCGGACCGAATTTGGTTTGCCAGACTGAAGACGTCATGATGCCTCTTCTCCACGTGCCGACAGCTCACGATTCCGGTCCATGAAATGGCCGCTAGACGCAATTTGCCGCAGTGCAACCGTACAAGATGCGCAATTGCTCATATGCCGGGGAGAAGATTGAAAAACCTTTGCCTCCCTCGACCTGATCGCGCGATCAGTGATTTTGCAGCGCAATATACGGATCGGCTTTTTTCTAATCAATCAGGGGAGGGATGCGTCAAACAGGCGCGGGCAAAATGTTGAAATGCGCGGGCCCGATGCGAAAGCGCCTGGGAACCATCGGCAGGGATTCCGTGTTTTTCCTGCTGGTCCATTTCACCGAAGGTCCGCTCGAAGCCCTCGGGCAGAAAAATCGGATCATAGCCGAAGCCTTGCGTTCCGCGCGGCGGAAACACCAATGTCCCGTAAACCTTTCCTTCAAAAGAAAAAGTTTCGCCACTGGGAAAGGCGAGCGCAAGCGCAGAGACGAAATGCGCAGTCCATGGCGGCTGAACGCCTCTTTGCCCCAGCTCCGTTTCGATCCGGCGCATGGCGGCGCCAAAATCCTTGCTCTCTCCGGCCCAGCGGGCCGAAAACAGGCCTGGCGCGCCTTCAAGCCCATCGACGCAGAGACCAGAATCGTCGGCAAATGCCGGCAGCCGTGATAAAGCCGCCGCCGAGCGCGCCTTGATGAGTGCATTTTCTATGAATGTCGTGCCGGTCTCATCAGGCTCCGGCAGGGAAAGCGCTCCCGCCGAAATGGCCTCTACCGCATAAGGCGCAAGCAATTCGCACATTTCGCGCAACTTGCCCGCATTATGCGTCGCGATGACAAGCCGGTCGCCGCCGCCTGTATAACCGGAAGGAAGAGGAGACAGCGGCATCGTTCAGCCGATCACGCTTTTCTGAATGGCGACGAGTTGGCTGATGCCGTCGCGGGCAAGGGCCAGCAACAACCCCAATTCCTCCTCGGTAAAGACCGCGCCCTCGGCGCTCGCCTGAACCTCGACAATGGCACCGCTTCCGGTCATTACGAAATTCGCATCTGTCTCGGCGGTGGAATCTTCCGCATAATCGAGATCGATCACCGCTTCGCCCTGCACAATGCCACAGGAGACGGCCGCCACATGATCGCGCACCGGCATCTCTTTTAGCATCGAGCGGCCATACATCCATTTGCAGCAATCATGCAAAGCGACCCATGCACCGGTGATCGCCGCGGTCCGCGTCCCGCCATCGGCCTGTAGAACATCGCAGTCGAGCGTGATCTGCCGCTCGCCGAGTGCTTGCAGATTGGTGACTGCACGCAGGCTGCGGCCGATCAGCCGCTGGATTTCATGGGTACGGCCTGAAATTTTTCCTGAGACGGATTCCCGCCTGCTCCGGGTATGGGTCGCACGCGGCAGCATCGCATATTCCGCCGTTACCCAGCCACGCCCCTGGCCGCGCAGCCATGGCGGTGGCTTGTCCTCCAGCGAAGCGGTGCAGAGAACATGCGTACCGCCGAATTTGACGAGGCAAGAGCCCTCGGCATAGCGAGCGACATTGCGTTCGAGAGTCACCGGACGCAAGTCCTTGGCGGCACGTTGAGATGGGCGCATGGAAATTTCCTGGATGAGGGAGTGGCGCGCGGGCACCCGCCAACCCCGAAAGTAACAGGGCGGAAAAAGACAGTTCGACGAAGCTGTTCCCGCCCCAAGCAGCCGCCTTTAGCGCGGTTTCAGCATGAACGGAACCCTAAAGGTCGATTTTCCCACGAATCTAGGAACGAGGAATAGGCCTTCCTCGCCAGAGAAGTCGCAATTGGCCGTCCAATGCACCTGACCCGCCCGGCACCAATAATTTTAGCGACATCAGCCCAATTGGAGCGAAGTCAGATGCGGTGCGCCTCTCTGGGAATCCTCCCGCACCGTTCCAGCCGAATCCACAGCCAAGATACCCAGCTGGCGGCAGATCAACCTTCAGGGCGTCGCCGGATCCGTACAGACCGGCACGCCCGGCAGACAGGCAATGCCCGGCGTTGAACAATGCACGGCGCCCTCTCCATCGCGAAGACAAACCGAGCAGGCGTCTGTCCATTCCCGGCATTGCGGCATCATCGCGCCAAATCGTTCGACAGTGACCTGTAAGGGCGGATCTGCGACCGGCGACGGCACAAGAATGAAGAGCACTGCGAGCCCCGCGGGCAACACGAACTTATGAAGCGAATCAACCGCCGTGAACGAGAGAGCCATGCGGCGCCAAGACCTTTCCTCTCGGCATGTGCCCACGCGGTGGCACGTGCCGCATCTCTCCGCGCCTCGATGCGGCGGGATGAGAATGACAGAAGACGAAACACCAAAGCCAAATAGGGATGTGACACGATGCAGCAACAACATTGATCGGGTCAAATTTTGGGCAGCACGCCTGTCTGATAGCGCACACTATCACCCCATCCATCCGATGATAGCCACCGCTATCATAATGACGAAAAGCGATATTGGTGCCCTTTGCGTCAATTTTCCCCGCGATCCGACATAAAAGCTCTTTGTGGCCTTCAAGCGTTATGTTGCCGCTTTGCCACAACGCTTCTCTTAATGTCCGACCACCCCTTATAATCGTTTAAATACAAAGCTAAGGCAAAGACGATCACAACGATGGCATTGCCGACCTGCCGGGCTGACGTTGTGATGGAACCGAATGCGGATGAATACGCCTTATCCGAATCCGATTTCCATGCCGCGCTATGCGTTGGAGGCTTCCACCGCATTCGCCGGTCACACAAGCTCGCGGTCAGCATGACTTGTTATGAATACCGATGCCCCCAAGGAGGACGATGCATTGCATAAATTAGTACGTATTCTCTTAATGAGCCTGCTCTTCGGTTCCTCCATTCTTGCCGCCAACGCCGCCGATCTCGCAGCACCGCGCAATCAGCCACCAGCCGTCGAAACACCCCTCCCCGATGCCTTCCAGCCCTGGCAGATCCGTTTGCGCGCGGTCGGTCTCCTGACGCATCCAGGTGGCGGCGATATGAACACCCTCAACGGCAATGCCTTCGTCAGCAACGGCCTCAAAGCCAGTAATGCCGTCATTCCGGAAATCGACGTCAGCTATTATCTGACCAAGAATTTCGCTTTGGAGCTCGTCTGCTGCATTTCCTATAACAAACTGTTCCTGAAGGGCGGTCCTCTGGCGAATACGCAGGTCGGCGATACCTGGGTCTTCCCGCCCACCCTCATGCTGCAATATCACTGGACCGAATTCGGCAAATTCCAGCCCTATATCGGCGTCGGTGTTAACTACACGCATTATTTCAATCAGCAGGCGGCCTATGGCGTGCTGAGCCATCTGAACGTCACCGATTCCTGGGGCATCGCCGGCCAGGTCGGTTTTGACTATATGATCAATGAACATTGGGGTCTCAACGTCGATCTCAAGAAGATCATGATGAACCCGAATGTCACGGCAAGCCTCAGCGACGGCACCATCGTGCATGGCCATGCCGGCATCAATCCCTGGCTCGTTGGCGCCGGTATCACCTATCGCTTCGGTGGTCCGGATCCGCTGCCTCCGATTGCCGCCCGCTATTGAGCGTTGCAGTCTCGAGCGGTCGCCCAGATTGCGCTTGCGGTTCGATGCATGACCGGAAAGTCGGGCTTAGCGCATACATCCTCTATGTTACCTGAGACTCGAGCGCCTTCCTTATAAGGCTCTCATGCATCCTTCTCTTGGCGCGGGCTCCTCCGTTACGGGTGGGCTCGCGCTGATGTTTCAGTTGATGGCAGCGTGCCATTCCGGCTCCATCAGGTAGCAAATTATCTCACTGGAAAATGGACATTCCATTTCTGACGACATTTGAGGCGTTTACGGAAATAAAGACCATCGCTCTGGTTCCTGTCATTGAGCGAGGCTTTATTGTCGTCCCCGTAAATTGCCGCCCCTGGAAGGCCCTTTTATCTCGCTTTTCCTACCCAACTGGTGCGGCGCTCACTCCAAGGCGCTCGTAACCCTTTGATGGATTTCATAGCACGAAGGCTCTCGAAGAGTTTCCAGAGCGATCGGGAGAGACAGTGCGTTGCGAGACCAGACGCCTCATGCTAGAGGAGCGAAATTATTTCGCCTCTGCGTCTCTCGTAGACGAGCTGATCCGCAAAATTTTGGGATCACGCCGCGACTCACGCCGCTTTGACTGTCCCTACTTCGACAAGGCTTCTTCGACGAGGCTTCAAGGACAATGCTCCCAAGGCATTTCCAAGACGAACAGGCCAAATGCAAAGCGTTCCTTAAACAGCCCCATTCAGCCGGCTTTTCCGTGACCTCATCACCTTCCATCGTCATGCGTCTCGATTGCGACGAGGCAAAAGCCAACCGGATCGCCGATCTCATCGTCGAAACTTTCGACCCGGAAGAGATCGCCGCGAGCACTTTCGAGCGCAAGCCGGAAAATGGCGGCCAGCCCGGCTGGGGCATTGAAGTCTTTTTCGCCTCACCTCCCGACGAGGACAATCTGCGCGCCTTCATCGAGTCCGTCGCTGGACCTGAAGCTGCACATGCGCTCGTCTTCGAACAGATCGAACAGCGCGATTGGGTCGCCGCTTCTCTCGAAGGCTTGCCACCCGTCCGCGCCGGCCGCTTTCTGGTCCACGGCGCACATCGCCGCGATGCTGTTCGGCCCAGTGACATCGCTATCGAGATCGAGGCCGCGCTCGCTTTCGGCACCGGCCATCACGGCTCGACGCGTGGCTGCCTTCTGATGTTCGATCGCGTTGTGAAAAAGCAGTCTCCACGCAAAGTGCTCGATCTCGGCACAGGGTCGGGCGTGCTCGCCATGGCGGCGGCGCGTCTGCTCCACCGGCCGGTCGAGGCTTGCGACATCGATCGCGATTCGGTTATCGCCGCGCGGGACAATGCACGCCATAACGGTGCCGGTGCCTTTATCCACCCGGTCGTCGCTTCGGGCACCAGCCATCCGCGCATTCGCGCCGGCGCTCCTTATGATCTCGTCTTCGCCAATATTCTCGCACGCCCCTTGCGCGGGCTCGCTCCAGCCATCGCGCGGGTCACCCGCCCCGGCGCCGACATCATCCTGTCCGGCCTGCTAGCCCGTGATGTAGCAGGTGTACTCAGCGCCTATCGTCTCCAGGGAATGGCCTTCCGCCACCGTCTCGATCTCGACGGATGGGTGACCTTACATCTGCAGAAATAGGGCAAAGATCGCCCTGCTTACCGCCTGCTGCCTAAGTGGACGCGGACCAAGTGCAGCGTCAATCGGCGCGCGGCGCTCGATTGGCTATGTCGCGCAAGGCTTCGAGAATATAGACACGGATGGCGGAAGACAGGTTTTTGCGGGAAAGCGCATTCTCGATGCGCAAGGCATCGATTTCCGCGATGAGCGCCGCCACGGAAAGATGGCGCTCAAGAGCCATCTCCTTCAAAGCTTCCCAGAAAGCGCTTTCAAGTGAGATGCTCGTCGCGTGACCGGCGATGGTGACCGAATGTTTGATGATGCCGGCAGCCGATGCGGGCATGGCAGCAACCGAGCCGGATGACGAGCCTTCCCGCATGCGTCCTTCCTCCCGGCGCTCAATCGACGCTGTCGCCAGCGTTCTTTTCCGGTTCCTTCAGGAGATGATGAGCGTCGAGATGAGCCTCCGCGCGCTGCCTCTCATTCGCGGTTTTCTCGCGTTCGGCACGCGTGCGGCCATGGAGCAGACGATTGGCCGCAGCTTCCACCTCCCGCGTTTGCCGCGCCTTGTCCTTGCGCACACGGCGAAGATTGACGAGATCGCCCATAATGGCCTCAGGTCTTCTTGCGGAACGCGTCGATCGAAACGACCTTGGCTTCCTCGGGTGTAGCTTCCGCCTCCGTTTCGGTGGCTGATCCGTCTTTTCCGGAGGCCGCCGCTTCCTCGCGGGTTTTTGACACGAGAAACGGCCCACCAGCTTCGGATTTGCGTTCCGCTACAGGCACGCCTGTATCATTGGCGCCGGCTTCCACAGCCTCTTCCTCGATCTCGAATTTAAGAGCGAAAGGAACGGAGGGGTCGAAAAAGCCAGTCACGGCATCAAAGGGAATCCGCAGGATTTCCGGTATCCCCTTGAAGGAAAGCCCGACCTCGAAAGCCTGATCGTTGACGCTCAAATCCCAGAACTGATGCTGGAGGATGATCGTCATTTCATCGGGATATTGTTCGCGCATCACGGTCGAGAGACGCACTCCCGGCGCATGCGTCTTGAACGTGATGTAGAAATGATGTTCGCCGGGCAGACCTTCCCGCATGGCATCGGTCAGAACCTTGCGGACAACACCGCGCAAGGCGTCCTGAACAAGGAGATCGTAGCGGATAAGGTCAGAAGCCATGGACAGTCCAATCAAGGGCGGGCCGTTCTGCGCGAAGGCTAGCCACACACGCCGAGAACGAAAGGCGAAATGAACTTGTAATGCATCCGCTGTCTCGAATGAAGCGGAACCTCCAATTCGATGCGGAAAGAATGCATCAATCGTACCCCGTGAAACGCGTTCACGGCAAATCGACAGGCAGGAGGAGCGGATCGCACAGGAAAGTGGAGGCTTCTGTTGCCAGGTGCCTCCGAACCCCGCCTTAGAGTGCTACCCCTAAGGGCTTTGAATCGGTACTATTACCGCATTACGCGGCAACGGCCACCGGAGCATAGTTGTCGTTGGCAACTATAAGATCGGCCCGATGACGGCGGAACCATGCCGAGCGAAAGGTCATCCTTTACACCCCCCGTCGAACCTATTTCGCCCCCGCCAAAACTCATTGTCGTCAGAGCGATTGCCGCCGGAGCATGCCCGCGGCAAATTGCGATCAATGGGTTTTGGTGGAGGCGCCGGGTACCGCCCCCGGGTCCGAAGAGCTTATTTCGAAGCCGTTTATCGCCATAGCCGCAGAGCGGCAGGTTTCATATAAGCCATATTGAGCGAATTACAAAGGCCGTCACCGCTTTTCCACCACCCGTTCCGGTGAAATCCGTCACCATGAAATCCGTCGTGCGGAAATTCCTGCAAAGGACGTTTCTCCCATGATCCCATCGCGAGATACACAATCGACGCCGGAGCTGCTGGCGAAACCCTATCGATTGACCGGACTTTGCCTCAGCCTCGTCGCCATAGGGCTCATCACTTTGGTGATCGGATGCTTTCTCGCCGGTCTCGTTTTCATCGTGAGACCATTCTTTCCGCCCGTAGCACCATTGGCCCGGGATATTCTCGCCCTCGCCGATCTCAAACACCATCCACTTCCCCGCGAGAGCCTCAAAACACTCGGACTGCTTTTGTCCTTCGTCCTTTATACGAATCTATCTCTGGCGATTCTTTTGGTTGCCCGCTGGCGGGGTGGCCCGGCGTTCGCTTCGCTCTTAGGCTGGCAATCCTGGCACCCGATCCGGAATGGCGGACTGTTCTGGCGTCTCACCATCCTGACGATCCTCTATGGATTCACCATCGATCTGGCGATGGCCCATCTTTATCCGCCCTCGCAGGACTGGTTCGTCATGCCGAAAATGTGGAAGGGCGCGGCGCTTATCATCCTCCTCGCGGTCGTCTTCGCGCCCATCGCCGAGGAACTTCTGTTTCGCGGCTGGATTCAGACGAGCCTCACCGCGCAATTCGGACCACGCCCTGCGATCATGGCCAGTTCACTCCTTTTTGCATTCGCTCATTATGAAAAGACCCATCTCTACGCGCTGGTGGTTTTGCCGATAGGTCTCGCTCTGGGCGTCCTGCGGGAACGCAACGGCCTCAAGGCCTCGATCGCCCTGCACGCGTGCTTCAACGGAGCCGCGAGCGCTTTAGCTTTCGTGTGATGATCTGCAGTGATTATAAAGGACGGACCAATCGCAATCCTATCACTGCATCTCGAGACAACAGGCCCCAATGGCAACGCCCCTCTCCGCTCCCAATGAGCGGGCCGCTTCCTCCCCTCCCCTCTCCGACGCGCGGCAAAAAGAAATCGCCGAGGCACGCGAGAATCGGGCGCAAACCCTGCGCCCAACCGTCCCGGCACTCGAGGCAATGCTGCACGAGCCCATGCCCGTGCTCGACCATGGCTTCGTGCGTGTCATCGATTATATGGGCGATGATTCGGCAGTGGTTCAGGCAGCGCGTGTCTCCTATGGGCGCGGCACCCGCAAGGTGAGCGAGGATCGCGGCCTCATCCGCTATCTGATGCGCCACCGTCATACGACGCCCTTCGAAATGTGCGTCCTCAAGCTGCACGTCAAATTGCCGATTTTCATCGCGCGGCAATGGATCCGCCACCGCATGGCGAGCATCAACGAGATTTCGGCGCGCTATTCCATTCTCGACAATGAGTTTTACCTGCCGGCGCCCGAACATCTCGCCGCGCAATCCACTGACAACCGGCAGGGGCGCGGCGCCGTGCTCGCGGGAGAAGAAGCCGAACGCGTGCTCAACCTGTTGCGCGAGGATGCCTTACGCAATTATCGCGATTATGAATTCATGCTCAATGAAGGCGAGACGCAGGATCCGGCGCGCAAGGGCCTGGCGCGGGAACTCGCCCGCATCAACCTCACCCTGAACACCTATACGCAATGGTATTGGAAGGCCGATCTTCACAACCTTCTGCATTTTCTCAGCCTACGCGCCGATAGCCATGCCCAGTATGAAATCCGCGCCTATGCCGAAACCATCCTGAAGATCGTCGAGGCCTGGGTCCCGCTGACGCATGAAGCCTTCGTCGATTACCGGCTCGGCGCCGTCACGTTGTCGAAAACCGCCGTCGGACTGGTCGGACGAATGATCCGCGGGGAAAAAATCACCCAGGCGACGAGTGGCCTCGGCGAGCGGGAATGGCGCGAATTCGCCGCAGCACTCGGATTGGATCCGGCTTCCTGAACTCGCTCGGAGGGAGCTGCGGCTTATCCCTTCGCGGCCGCATAGGCCTTGAGAGCGGCCGCGACTTCCGTCACCCTTTTGCCCTGGAAGCGCGCGACGTCGAGATCCTCTGCAGTCGGTGGCGTCGCCTGGTTATGGGACACGGCCGAGGCGCCATAAGGTGTCCCGGCCTTATAGAGGCTCGGGTCGGCATAGCCGGTCGGCACGATGATCAAACCGAGATGGGCCAGCGGATTATACATGGAGAGGAGCGTCGATTCATTGCCGCCATGGGTGGTCGAGGTCGAGCAGAAGACCGCCCCCGCCTTGCCGTTGAGCTTGCCCTGCACCCAAAGGCCGCCGAGCCCGTCGAGATAGGCCTTGAGCTCGGAGGAAATCGCGCCAAAACGGGTCGGCGTACCGAGGACGATCGCATCGGCCCATTCCGCATCGGCGGCGCTCGGCGCCTCGTAGCGGGCGTTCATGGCGTCGGCAGCTTCCTTCCAGCCCTTGGCATAGGCCATGATTTCCGGCGAGACGATTTCGCGCGCGCGGCGCAACCGGACCTCAGCCCCCGCCGCTTCGGCGCCTTCAGCAATGCCTCTGGCCAGAGCTTCGGTCACGCCCGTGCGGGAATAGAAAGCGATGAGAACCCTGGTTTCCGCCATGTGCCATTGCCTTTCGCGCCATAAGGTGCGTTCGCGCAACCTTTCGACGGTCCTGCTTTTTCAGCGAATGGAACCGCCTCACGAAAAACCACCGGGGGCAAAGCAGAGTTCCGGCATCTGTCGGAAGCCGGACTCTCGCAAGATGAAGATGAAATGATATTACTTTTCCGTGATCATCTATCCGTCTCAATACCGAGAGAGAGAAAGGTCACGGACTGATAGATTACCGCCGTCCCTTCCGGGATTTTTTACTATTCGCGCCAGGATCTTTTGCCCGCCATGTCTCAAGACCGTATCCGTCGGCCCTCCCTCCTGTCCAAGGTCGTCAGCGCTGACGAAGCCGCAAGCCTCATTAAAGACGGCATGACCGTCGGAATGAGCGGTTTCACACGCGCTGGCGAGGCCAAGGCTGTTCCGCTCGCCCTCGCCGCGCGGAACGCCAGCAATCCTGTTAAGATCACTTTGATGACCGGTGCATCGCTCGGCAATAATATCGACAAGCTTCTGACGGAAGCCGGTGTGCTCGCCCGCCGCCTGCCCTTCCAGGCCGACCCGACCCTGCGCAACGCGATCAATCACGGCGACGTGATGTTCATCGATCAGCACCTTTCGGAAACCTCGGAATTCCTCCGCTCGCGCCAGATGAAGCCGGTGGACATCGCCCTTGTCGAAGCAGCGGCGATCACCGAGGATGGCGGCATCGTTCCGACGACGTCGGTCGGCAATTCGGCGACCTATGTGACGCTTGCCGAGAAGGTCATCGTCGAGGTCAATTCGAGCCATTCAGCGGCGATCGAGGGCATGCACGACATCTATATTCCCGGCAAGCGGCCGCACCGCCAGCCCTATCCGGTCATGGCCGCCGACAGCCGTATCGGCACGCCCTATATTCCCTGCGATCCCGACCGGATCGCCGCAATCGTCTTCACCGACAAATTCGATAGTGCAGCGACCAATACGGCGCCCGATCCAGAAACGATCTCCATTGCCGGACATCTCACCGATTTCCTCGCCAATGAAGTGAAACAGGGCCGTCTGTCGAACAGCCTGAACCCGCTCCAGGCCGGCATCGGCAATATCGCCAATTCCGTGCTCTACGGGCTCGTCCATAGCCCCTTCGAGGAGATGACCATGTATAGCGAAGTGCTGCAGGACAGCACGATCGCTCTGCTCGATTCCGGCAAGCTGCTCTTCGCCTCGGGTTGCTCGATGACGCTGACGCAGCCAGTCGGCGACGCGGTCTACGCCAATCTCGACAAATACAAGAACCGCCTCGTCCTGCGTCCGCAGGAAATCAGCAACCATCCGGAAATCATCCGCCGCCTCGGCATCATCGCCATCAACACGGCGCTGGAATGCGACATTTATGGCAATGTCAATTCCACCCATGTCAACGGCACGCATATGATGAACGGCATCGGCGGTTCGGGCGATTTCGCGCGCAATGCCTATATGTCGATCTTCGTCGCCAAATCGACCGCCAAGGATGGCGCGATCTCGACCGTCGTGCCGATGGTCACGCATTGCGACCACACCGAACATGACGTCGATATTCTGGTGACGGAACATGGCCTCGCCGATCTTCGGGCGCTCGCCCCGCGCGAACGGCCGAAGATCGTCATCGAGAAATGCGTCGATCCGGCCTATCGCGATCAGGCTTTCGATTATTACAATCGCGCCCTGGCCCGCGGCGGCCAGACACCGCATGTACTCGAGGAAGCCTTCTCCTGGCATGCGCACCGCGCCAAGACCGGCAGCATGAAGCTCAGCTGATCAAACGCATTCCCGCCGTCACGCCGGCCATAACGATCGTGATCCAGGCGGAGATTTTGTCAGGGCGGAGGTTTTACCTCCGCCCTTTCTTGTCTGAACGGGCGTTGGCGTGAGGCCGTGTCAGGGTCTTAGCAGCACCAGTTCGAAGACCACCTGTGTATCCAGTTCCATCGTCTGCGTCCCCGGCTCGACGGGGACGATAGCCGCGCCATCGGCCTGCGCGAAGGACGCTTTCGCCGCCCGCATCATCGGAATGGGGCCACCGGAGAAATTCTGCGGCTGGATCACCAGAACTCGGCCCGGCTGCAGCCCGAGCGGCGCCGCATAGCCTTTCGCCTGTGTCAAAGCATCTTTCATCGCATCCTCACGCAGACGCGAGAGAACGCCTTCCTTGTTCGACAGATCGAATTCGATATTTTCGATCATATTGGCGCCTTTATCCAAAAGGCTGCCGGCGAGCTGCCCGACGCGGGCTGTCGGCGAAACCCGCAGAACGAAACTATTGGTGGCTTTGTATCCGCGTAGAACGCGTTTCCGCTGGCGGGGAGAGGGTTCGTCACTTTCGTCATAGACGGGCGCGAGCGTGATCCGCACCGTCCTGATATCCCGCGCGGCAATCCCCTGACTCTTCAGAGAGTCGATCAAAGCCTGAACGGCGCTGGCATTTTCCGTCGCGGCCGTGGCAGCCTGCGCATTTTCCGTCACAACGCCAATGGTGATCAGGGCCGTATCCGGGACAACATCCAGGCTCGCATGACCGGTCACGGAGACAGTCGGCACGCTCTCGCGCAAGGGTACACCCAAAGCTGGAACGCCCGAGGGCGGAACAGAGGGAGCCTGCGCAAGCGCGCCGGAAACCGACGACAAAGCGAAAACAGTTGGAAGCGTGAGCGCAACGAGCACCGAATTCCGACTCATCTTTAGACCTTCCGGAAGAAGAACAGCCTGATGGATGAATGAACAGCTTTGATGAATAAAGCCTGATCCGGGGCCATTTTGCCGGAAGGGCATCCGAAGGATGAATGGCCACCGCGGCTTTCTCATGGCTCCGGTACGGGAATGCTGTTCAGCCAGCACGTCGTGCAGACAAACCACCGAAAACATTCCATCGCTGCACGACCAATGATAAAAGAGGCCATGATCGAAACCTCTATCCTGCCAGCGCCGGTCCTCGAACAGAACCCGCAAGACGCGCCGAAAGCCCTGCCCTCGCTGCTTGGAGCGACGCGCGAGGAGCTCGCCGCCGCCCTTGCCGCGATCGGCGTGCCCGAGCGCGAATTGCGCATGCGGACCACGCAAATCTGGCACTGGATTTATTTTCACGGCATCCGCTCTTTCGACTCGATGCTGAATGTCGGCAAGAATCTGCGGACCGCCTTGGCCGAGCATTATTCCCTTGAACGGCCACAGGTCATCAGCGAGCAGCTTTCGACCGATGGCACACGCAAATGGCTGATCCGGCTCGCTTCCGAGACGGAAGGCGCGCGCGGGGATGAAGTCGAATGCGTCTATATTCCCGAAAGCGACCGCGGCACCTTATGCATTTCAAGTCAGGTCGGCTGCACCCTCACCTGCACTTTCTGCCACACCGGGACGCAGAAACTGGTCCGCAACCTCACCGCAAGGGAAATCGTTGCGCAACTCGTCGTGGTGCGCGAGAAGCTCGGCGATTTTCCCGGGCTCGTGCCGCCAAAGGATGGTCTTCTGCCCGGTGAAGGCAACCGGCCCATCACCAATATCGTCTTCATGGGCATGGGGGAGCCGCTTTATAATTTCGACAATGTCCGCAAAGCCGTCGGCGTCCTTTCCGATGGTGAGGGCCTCTCCCTTTCGCGCCGCCGCATCACCGTTTCCACCGCCGGCGTCGTCCCGCAGATGGAAGCCTTGGGTCGCGAAGCCGGCAGCATGCTCGCGGTCTCGCTCCATGCCGTGCGCGATGAGTTGCGCGACAGACTGGTGCCCCTCAACCGCAAATATCCCATCAAGGAATTGCTCGATGCCTGCCGGAGCTACCCCGGCGCCACCAACGCCCGGCGCATCACCTTTGAATATGTGATGTTGAAGGGTATCAACGATTCCCCCGCCGAGGCGCGCGAACTCGTCCGGCTCTTGAAAGGCATTCCGGCCAAGATCAATCTCATTCCCTTCAACCCATGGCCAGGCGCACCCTATGAGTGCTCGGATTGGGATACGATCGAGCGGTTTTCAACGATTGTCTTCAACGCCGGTTACGCGAGCCCCGTCCGCACGCCGCGCGGTCGCGACATTCTCGCCGCCTGCGGCCAGCTGAAAAGCGAAACCGAAAAGCTGCGCGCCCGCGCCCGTCTCATCGCTGAAAGTTAAGCTTCAGCGCCGGTCCGGCACGGCGGCCTTGAAGGCCAGTGCCGCGATGAAAAGAGAAATCACCGCATTCCACCCGGCGAGCGAAAGTCCAAGAATTCGTAGCGCCGCTTCATCACAGCGCACGACCTTCACACTCTGTAATTGCTGCCAGAATTCGTCCATCGATCCGGCCTTCTGCAAAGGTCCGGTACAATCGGTCGGCCCCTGCCAGAAGCCCCATTCGACGCCGGCATGGTAAAATCCAAAGCCTGCGCTGACGAGAAACAGCAGGGCGAGGAGGCCGCAAAGCATCCGGCTCGTTCCCTGCGCACCGCGCCCCACGGCATAAAGCGCGGAGAGACCGATCGGCAGCGCCGCATAATAAGGCCAGCGCTCCTTGAGGCAAAGCTCGCAGGGCACGACTCCAGAAAACTGGAAGATCCAGGCCCCTGCCAGCGTAGCGGCTGCCAGAACGAGAATAGCGAGGATCAAAGTACGTCGCGGGTGGGACAAAAGCTTCTGCAGCATCACAAAACGCGCGTGGCGATCCAGAAGCCGCCGACGACCGCGACGAGCAGAAGGATCAGAAAGAGACCGAAATATTGATCGAGGATCCGTTTGATCGGCTCTCCGTAAAAGGTCAAAAGGAGCGCCTCGATGAAGAAACGGGCGCCGCGCGTCAGCAGGCAAAGGACCACGAACAGCGGGATATTGTAGCCGAGCAAGCCGCTGGTGATCGTCACGATCTTGAAGGGAATCGGGGTAAGACCCTTGATGAGAATGACCGCCCAACCCCATTGGCTGTAAAGCGCCCGCAATTCCTCGACACGCGACCCATAGCCATAAAGATGAATCAGCCATTGCCCGACGGTTTCATAAAGCAGGGCGCCAATCGCATAGCCGAGCATCGCGCCCAGAACCGATCCGATGGTGCAGATCAGAGCGAAAACCCAGGCCTGCCTTGGCTTGGCGACAGACATAGGCACCAGAAGCGCGTCGGGCGGAATCGGGAAAAAGGAACTTTCGGCAAAAGCGACAAGGCCGAGCGCCAAAGGCGCATGACGGCTTTCCGCCAGACTAAGCGTCCAATCATAGAGCCGTTGAAAGGGTCCACGCCTTTCGGACAGTTCCGCGGTCAATGTCGATTGAGCATCCTTCATAAGGGATCCCATTTCCTCGAAAGTTCGTCGTCCAACCATGAAAAAGCATCGCGCTCAATAAATGGCGCCACGCCTGATCTACCGCGCTCTGCCGGGCGCCCGAAAGCAATGGAATCGCTTCGCGATTCAACATTATCGGAAAATGCTCTAGATATTCAGGCTCAAGGTGAAGGCATGTGTTGCGGGGTGTCCAACCAAAGCACCCGCAGATTGTGCGAGATTCTATGGCAGATATTCATAACATTCCTTTTCTCTGGAGAAAAAGCCGGAGCAAGGCCAATGAGCAATTCGGCACCGGATTGCTGGCGCAGCGGCAACAAGTCGCCGATAATGGTTCCATCAATTTCGCTGCACTTCGAAGATCCAGCCGCCTTTTCATCGGTTTCCTGCTATCCTTCAGCCTTTCCACCCCATGTCTTCCCGCACCGAACGCTCCGTCGACCCCCGTGATTTGGCCCGATACATTTCTGGCTCGTGTGGAAATATGGGCCCTGATCGAAACACTAAACGCCGAATTGCTGGCCGCCCATAGCGCGACCCTGATTCTCGATAAATGGTGCCGCGACCATAAGCTTGCACCGGAGGCCCATATAGCCGCGCGGCGAATAGCCATTGGCCCGCAACCGCTGACCGATGAGCAGCGCAAGATTTTGCGCATCACACCGAAGGATACAGTCCAATACCGGCGCGTCGCACTCCATTGTGGCGATGTTGTTTTATCGGAAGCGGAGAATTGGTACGTACCGGACCGTTTGACACCGGCCATGAACACAATACTCGAGACGACGGATACAGCCTTTGGGCGCGTCGTACAGCCCCTCTCGCCGCAAAGACGGACTTTGTCGTCGCGTATTCTTTGGCACCCTCTGCCGGAAGGCTGGGAAATGGAGGAACCGGCATCCCCCGCAAGCGATGGGGATGCCCATGGCCGGTCTGTCACGCCCCTGACTATACCGGAACACCTGCTGGAGCATCGCGCCGTGCTGACAACGGAGGAAGGTGAACCTTTCAGCCTGGTGGTCGAAACCTATACGAACAATATCCTCGCCTTCAAACACATACACAAGGCGCCATAAAGCGTCTTCGTATGCCTCCGGAGATTCCAGCAGCTCTGATGGATGATTTTACCGTTAGTGTTTGCGAGAAAACCGATGGTACGAACCCGATGACATGGTCAAAGGCATTCATCGACATCGAACCGGACGGAAAGTCCCATTCTGCGCAATCAGCCGCAGGGCTGGCGTGCGTTCCGGAACATCACGTACCCGTGTAGCCACGCCAATCTGCTCCGGTACGGTCCGCGCAAGGGCTCAGGAGCCGTTTGCTTCCTGGCCTCAGCGAGGCAGTTCCCGCCACAGTGGCAAGAGCAAGAGTAGCAGCACAGATGGTGTATCGCGCCATACAAAAGACCGCTAAAATCAGAAACGGCATGCATGATAGTCGAAGATAGCGCTTCATGCTCTTAGTCATTGACTCATAAACGGCTTCACCGCGCAGCCAAAGTATTAAATTCCGTCCACGTATGCATTTTTTTGATTAGCTTCGCCACATGTAAAAAATACATGCCTTCGCTCAATGGTTACTTGTTGCGACACACTGCCTTAAGTTGTAATCAGTCAATCTCGACTTGATCGAATGCATGCCAATTTGAAAGGACCCCGTCATGACCAGCACGACGACGGAGCTTGAGGCGCTCCTCATGCAACGGTCGCTGACCGACCCGCAGCTTCTGGCAGCCGCCGGAGAGGCGTCGGATTTTCGAATCCTGCCGGACGCCACGGTCATCAAGATCGGCGGTCAGAGCGTCATCGACCGCGGCCGCGCTGGCCTCTATCCGCTCCTCAATGAAATCGTCGAGGTCCGCGCCAACCACCAGTTGCTAATCGGAACCGGCGCAGGCACAAGGGCACGGCACCTCTACTCGATTGCCGCGGAGCTCAACCTGCCGGCTGGCGTGCTCTCGCAGCTCGGCGCCTCGGTCGCCAACCAGAACGCAATCATTCTGGGGCAGTTACTGGCACAATACGGCATTCCGGCGGTCGAGGGTGCCGGTCTTTCGGCGGTGCCTCTCTATCTTGCCGACGTCAACGCCGTCATCTTCAGCGGCATGCCGCCCTATGGCCTGTGGATGCCTCCCGCTTCCGAAAATGTCATCCCGCCCTATCGCACCGACGCCGGATGTTTCCTCGTCGCCGAACAATTCGGCTGCAAGTCCATGATCTTCGTGAAGGATGAAAACGGCCTCTATACAGCGAATCCGAAAACCGCGAAGGATGCCAAATTCATCCCGAAAATATCGGTTGACGAAATGAAAGCACAAGGTCTGCACGACTCGATCCTCGAGTTCCCCATGCTCGACCTGCTCCAGCAGGCACGCCACATTCATGAAGTGCAGGTTGTCAACGGCCTCGTTCCCGGCAATCTGACCCGTGCGCTCGCTGGCGAACACGTCGGCACGATCATCACCGCGCGCTGAGAGCCTGAGTGGGAGCCATTGCTATGACCAGTGAAGCCAATACCATCAAACACGTTGCCTCGCCGCTCGCTCGCCAGACCCTGCTCGACCGCGACCTTACCCGCCCGGTTGCCGGCAAGCGCCCGATTCGTCTACTGCCCTGGCTGCAGGTCATCAAGATCGGCGGTCGCTCCATCATGGATCGTGGACCGGATGCGATCCTTCCCGTGGTGGAAGAGGTGCGCAAGATTCTGCCCGAGCACCGTTTGCTCATCCTGACCGGCGCCGGCATCCGTGCCCGGCACCTCTACAGCGTCGGTCTCGATCTTGGCCTGCCGGTCGGATCGCTGGCCCCGCTCGCCGCCACGGAAGCCGGTCAGAACGGCCACATTCTCGCGTCGCTGCTGGCACCGGAAGGTGTGTCCTATATCGAGCATCCGACCGTCGCGAACCAGCTCGCGATTCACCTGACGGCAGCCCGTGGCGTGGTCGGCAGCGCCTTTCCTCCCTATCACCACCACGAATTCCCGACCTCACGCATTCCACCGCACCGGGCGGATACGGGTGCCTTCCTGATCGCCGACGCACTTGGAGCGGCCGGCCTCACGATCGTGGAAGATGTGGATGGAGTCTATGATCGCGACCCCAATGGCCCCGATGGTAGCAAGGCGCAATTGCTCAAGGAAGTGAGTGCCACCGATCTCGCCAAGAAGGAAGGCACGCTGCCGTTCGACCGCGCGCTTCTCGAGGTCATGGCGACGGCGCGCCAGCTTGAACGCGTGCAGGTCGTCAACGGTCTAGTGCCGGGCCGCATCACCGCCGCGATGCGCGGCGAGCACGTCGGGACGATCGTGCATACCAATGCGCCGCCGCTGGCCTGAGCCAGGGTCGGAAGGGCTGTTTTCTCTTCTCCGAAAATCTCTTCGATATGCCGGAATCACGCCATGATTCACGGTTTCTGAGAAGAGACTCACTCTTCAAAGCTGCCGTTCGGAAGACTCCGAACGGCATTTGCATATTACGCACTCCAACAATCTCGTGACCGAGAAACGAGGAGATGAGCGTACCTGATTGATTCGAGCAGCCATCGTCAATTGTCGGTTCGACATCCCCCCTCTCCGACAACGCATACAAGACTGGTGATATATACCGCTATTCTGAAGGAATAAGACGGTACACTCTCACAAGCCATCAGAATCGAATGATTTTGTAAGAACGGAACCCGGCGTTCCTGGGGAAATCGGGTATAGAAGACGTCAAACATACTCACCGATTTGACGAACGGCCCGCATTTTCGATATCAGACTATCAGACATACAACATGGTTTGTGTCCGATATTTTCGACTCCGCCACTGGCCAGGATGTCCCGAAAGACGCATGGAAAGATCAGCCCGGCGCAAGGTCGCTATGGAAAAAGGAAGTATCTCCTTTGCCAAAGGGCCGATCCATTGGACATGCAGCTCGATCACACCATCAACCGCGCCGTCACCTTCCTGAAGACCGGGCAAATTCAGGCGAGCGCCGAGGAATTGCAGACGCTCGACGAGAGCCTGGTGAATGAGCCTATCCGCTGCAACCTCATCGGCTTGCTCCATCTTGCCCGAAAAGCCCCGGAAAAAGCCCTCGCATGGTTCGACCGCGCCCTGATCCTTGATCCTGCCTTCGCGGATGCATGGCTCAACAAAATCTCCACTCTGCAAACGCTCAACCGTTTACAGGATGCCATCGCGACCTGCGATCGGGCTCTCCGGTCGGGAGTGAAACATGCTGATCTCTTCTACCGTCAGGGCACGCTATTGCGCGAATCCGGCCGGCTGGATGAAGCCATCGCCGCACTGGATCGTGTTCTGGCGCTACGGCCTGAACATCCGCTAGCCCTCCATGCGGGCGGACAAATTCTTCAGGCCGGCGGACATGTGGAAGCAGCCCTGGACTTCTACAACAAGGCACTCTCTCTCAAACCGCTTTTCGCCGAAGCGCTGATTGATCGCGGCGCCCTTTTGCAGACATTGAAACGCCTCGATGAGGCAATCGTCGATTACGAAAACGCCTATGCATTACAACCCGATAATGCCGAGCTTTTGAACAATCGCGGCACGGCCTTGCAGCGTCTTGGCCGTTTCAAGGAAGCGCTCGCCGATCTCGATCAAGCCATTCTCCTCAAACCCGATCTCGCTCAGGCCTGGTTCAACAAGGGCAACATATACATTCAAAACAATGAAGCGGAACGTGCCTTGCTCTGTTTCAAAGAGGCCCTTGATCTGAACCCAACCTATGGCGAAGCCATGAGCAGCCAGGCCGTGGCGTTGCAAGCCGCCGGTCGTTTCAAGGAAGCGTTGGCCGCCTATGACGCAACGCTTGCTTTCGATTCGGGACTGATCCACGCCCGCAACAACAGGGCCTCCCTGCTCCTTCTTCTTGGACAATTCGAAGAAGGCCTGGAGGAATATGAATTTCGCTGGATTGCCGGACAAACACCGAAGATCGAGTTGAAATTCGCCTTTCCCGAATGGGATGGCGAATTGCGCTCCGGGAGCCATATTCTCGTCTTCGACGAGCAGGGGCTCGGTGATGCCGTCCAATTCGTGCGTTACATGCCCCTCATGGTCGCGGCCGGCATGCAGGTCACTTTTCTATGCCGTCCCTCGCTCCACAGGCTGTTTCGTACAGTGCCTCTGCCCATCACACTCGTCGATACACTGAATGACGATGCGCATTTCGACAGCCAGATCGCGCTTTCGTCGCTGCCTCGCGCGTTCAAAACGCGTGTCGAGACGATTCCCTCCCAACCCGCCTATCTGCGCGCAGAGGAAGATTGCGTAAACAGATTCGCCGAACGTATCGGCCAGCAAGGATTTCGCGTTGGCCTGTGTTGGCGCGGCAATCAGAACCTTGATGCCGATCCGTCGCGCTCCATCCCGCTTTCTGCCTTCGCGCCATTGATGGACATTCCGCACCTGCGCCTCATCAGCCTGCAACGCCATGTCGATCATCCCGCATCTACGGATGCGGGGATCAGAATCGAGGATTACAACATCGACGCCGATAAGGAGGATACATTCATCGAGACGGCGGCGCTGATGCAGACACTCGATCTCATCATCACCTGTGACACATCACTCGCGCATCTCGCGGGCGCCCTCGGCCGACCAGTCTGGCTACTCCTCAAAAATGTTCCGGACTGGCGCTGGCTGATGGATCGGCAGGACAGCCCCTGGTATCCATCCATGCGTCTGTTCCGACGCGGCCCGCGCGAGGATTGGCGCGGTCTCGTCTCGCGCATGAAACCCGAATTGCAATCGATCAGCGAGGCACAGGGCGCTTCGACGACGAGCCCATGAACCTCTAGTCATCCGGCGGCGCCCCTGTGTGTCTGCGGCAGGCAGCGGCCTGCGCATCACGTTGGGCTGCCGGCGGCCTGAAAGGGAACGCCCCCTTCTCGCCCATGGCCTCCCCATGTTAATCATGGTTCATGGCAACGCTCAAACCCATCGAATCCCTGACCCCGGCCCAAGCCAAACGGGAATATCGGCGTCTTGCCGAAATGATCGCCGCTTATGATAAAGCCTATTATCAGGAAGATGCGCCCAAGGTTTCCGATGCCGAATATGACGCTCTGCGCCACCGCTATGAAGCGATCGAGGCGGCGTTCCCTGAATTTGGCGGTCCTGATTCGCTGACGAAACAAGTCGGCGCCGCGCCATCGGAGAAATTTGCCAAGATTGTTCACAGAGTGCCGATGCTCTCGCTCGGCAATATTTTCTCCGATGAAGAGGTCGGCGAATTCGTCGCCCGCGTGCGGCGTTTCCTCGGGCTGGCCACTGACGCTCCCCTTGCCATCTCGGCCGAGCCGAAAATCGACGGCCTGTCCTGTTCCCTTCGTTATGAAAACGGCCATCTCGTTCAGGCGGCGACGCGCGGCGACGGCTATACAGGCGAGGACGTCACCGCCAATGTGAGGACGATCCAGGAAATTCCCCACAGGCTTCGCGGAGACGCACCGGAAATTCTGGAAGTACGCGGCGAGGTCTATATGACCCATGCCGATTTCGCGGCACTCAACGAGCGGCAGATGGCTGCGGACAAAGCGGTTTTCGCCAATCCCCGTAATGCCGCGGCGGGTTCCCTGCGCCAGCTCGATGCGTCGATTACCGCCACGCGTCCCCTGCATTTCTTCGCCTATGCCTGGGGAGAAGCCAGCCGGGAACCAGCCGAGACGCAGATGGGGATGGTCGAGGCCTTCAAAAGCTATGGCCTTCCGGTCAATCCCTTGATGAAACTCTGCCATTCAGCCGAGGAGCTCATCGCGCATTATCATGCGATCGAAGCCCAGCGCGCCCTGCTTCCCTATGACATTGACGGCGTGGTCTACAAAGTCGATTCCATTGCCCTGCAAAAGCGTCTCGGTTTCGTCTCACGCGCACCGCGCTGGGCCACCGCGCATAAGTTTCCCGCTGAAAAGGCGATCACGCTCCTACGCGATATCGAGATTCAGGTCGGGCGCACCGGCGCGTTGACGCCTGTCGCAAGGCTGGAACCGATCACCGTCGGCGGCGTCGTCGTATCCAATGCAACCTTGCATAATGAGGATGAGATCGCGCGCAAGGACATACGCATTGGCGATATGGTGACGATCCAGCGCGCCGGCGATGTCATTCCACAGGTTCTGGGGCCGGTGCTCGACAAACGTCCGGCGGGCGCCACGCCTTATGTATTTCCGCATACATGCCCCGTCTGCGGATCGGCGGCGATCCGCGAGATCGATCCGAAGACCGGCACCGAAGATGTCGTGCGCCGATGCACCGGCGGCCTCGTTTGCCCCGCCCAGGTCATCGAACGGCTGAAACATTTCGTCTCGCGCAATGCCTTCGACATTGAAGGGCTCGGCGAAAAACAAATCGCGCAATTCTACGCCGATGGGCTGATCAAGACAGCCGCCGATATATTCACCTTGCAGGAACGCGATGCAAAAAGCCTGAAGCGGTTGAAGGACCGGGAAGGCTATGGAGAAACATCCGCGCGCAATTTGTTCGAGGCGATCGAGGCGCGCCGTCGCATTGCGCTGAATCGCTTCATCTTTGCACTGGGCATAAGGCATGTGGGGGAGACCAATGCGCGGCGCGCGGCGCGGGCCTTCGGCACATTCGAAGCTTTCCGCACGATCGCCAGCAAAGCGGCAGAAGGGTCGGACGAACGCGCCGAACTCACCAATGTCGAAGGTTTTGGTCCGGTGGTCGCGGAAGCCATCGCCGATTTCTTTGCCGAGCCGCATAATCAGCAGGTCCTTGACGCTCTGCTGCAGCATGTGACGCCCGAACCGATGGAAGCCATAGCGACGGCGAGCCCTGTGGCTGGTAAAACGATCGTGTTTACAGGCGCGCTGGAACATATGACGCGCGACGAAGCCAAGGCCCAGGCGGAACGTCTCGGCGCAAAGGTCGCGGGATCGGTCTCGAAGAAGACCGATCTTGTCGTTGCGGGCCCAGGCGCTGGCAGCAAACTGACCAAGGCGGCGGAACTCGGTATCGAGACGATCAGCGAAGAGGACTGGCTGAAACTCTCCGGATCATGATGCTTCTGCTCGTCAGAGGAGCAATCGCATCGCTACGAAACCGGCACCAGAAGCAATGGATCTCTGCTGTCCTTCTCGCCCAACGGCATCGGTTCAAACGGCGGCGCATCCGGAAACAGAGCGACGCGCAGACCAACAATCCGCGCACAGAGGTCCGGCTCCGCATCAACACTCACGCTGTTAAGTCCGGCGTCGATCTCCTCGAGAAGCGTTCGTGTTTGCATGCGGACGGAACCACCAAAATGGCCGATAGCGGCATCAAGGATCCGGTCGAGTGTCTGCCGGATCGCTTGGGGTTGGCGGTGCCGCGCCTGTTTGATCTCGGCAATATTGATGGCAGCACGGATCTCGGAGAGAAACGCTTCCGGTTGCAATTCCTCCACCATTCCCGGCCGCTTCAGACGCGCCGCGATAAGGCCGAGACGGTCGAGCATCAGGGCGGCTGTCCCGAAACCGTCGTGACGCTTTTGCCCACGCGCGACATCGACGAGCAAAGCGCGATTGAGCGTGACGAGCCGACGCGCGGTCGCGCTTTCATCCACCGAGCGGATCAACCGCGTGACAATCGCCGCGACCCACATGCCAATCGTGACAGACAAGGCGGAATTGAGGAAAACGGCGAAATCCGCCCCATAAACCGAATGCAAGGCGAGCAGTGTCAGGCCGATCACCGCACCGCCCATGGCGTAAAGCGCGGCCTTCGGATGATGCATCAAGGCACCACAGATCAAGAGCGCCGGCGCCAGCATGAAGGCGAGCATTTCGAAATTGGTCGCCCGCGGCAGCAAGGCGAAAAGATAGATCGCCGCCCAAAGGGCGCCAATGATTGAGGAATTCGCGAATTTAAAAATGGCAGGCGCCGGATCATCCATGGTCGCGAAGAAACAGCAGGCGACGGCCGCCATCATCGCCGCGCCAGATCCATCAATGGACCAGCCGGAGAAAATCCAGAAACCGCAAATCACAAGGATGGTAACAAAGACCGCCAAAGCGGAACGGAACGCCAGACTATGATCTCGATGGCGAATGGCTTTGGTTGAACGCGTATAGGGAAATTTCAGCTCCGGCAGCCGCCTGCCATCGGCGACATGTTTCTTGAGCCTGCGAATATCTTCCTGCAAATCGATGAAATGTTCGATCTGCGCGATGAGACTCATGGTGAGAAGCGTATTCCAATCCTTGGCCGGCGCCGGTTTAGCCGCCTCGGCCGTCGCGCGCAAAAGCATCGGCGAGACGACGGATGTATCATCGCCACGCAGCCAGTTTCTCAAATCCGCTATCAAATGATCCGCCTCAACCGGAAAAGCGGAATGCTGTTTGAGTATGCGGATACGGTCGGAGATCCCGGAAGCGATTGGCAGCAACACCAGCATATGCTGACGCAAGATTGCCAGAGCCTCGACCGAATGCCGCTTGATCGAAGCCTCATAGGCAATCTGCTTGAGAAATGCCTCGAGCGACAGAACGCCGCCGGCGAGCCGCAGGAAGGTCGCATGCAATTGCCCAAGCCCCTCCGTGCCGCAAATCTTCAGAACGAGCTGATCGGCCTCCGCACACCATTCCTCGATCCGATCAGCAACGACCTCACGGACTGTCCGCGGCAGAATGAGAATGGATATGAGGCTGGCGCAGATGATGCCAATCGAAATTTCTTCGGCCCGGGAAACGGCAAGGTCGAAAATGGCTCCTGGCTCATCGACGGCGGGAAAGCCGATGAGCGCGGCCGTATAACCCGACAGAATGAAAAGATAGCTGCGTGGCGTCCGGTCGAGCAGCGAGCAATAAAGGCAGAAAGCAACCCACAAAGCGATGGCGGTGCAGAGCAGGAAGGGCGCATTGACGAGATTGGGAATGATGAGGATCGCCATCGCCGCACCGCAGAGCGTCCCGGCAACGCGATAGGCGGCTTTCGCCCGCGTCGCACCGGCAAGCATCTGGCTGGTGATGTAAACCGTCGCCATGGCCCAATAGGGACGCGGCAGATCGAACATGAGGGCGACATATAATGCGAGGATCGCCGCCAGAAACGTCTTGAAGGCAAAGATCCAGTCCCGGTGATTGGGAAGAGTCATGCCTCGATCTCCTGACGGATACGCATGTGCGGCGTATGATTGAGGATCGCACCGAAGACCCGCAGGCCCGCTTCAAGATCCGCGACATCGATTTTTTTGAGCACCTCTGCACGCAGGCCATCGAGTTCGTCCTCGATCGCCATGACGGCATCGCGGCCGGCTGCAGTCAAGCCGAGCACTTTGGCCCGCCGATCGTGCGGATCCTCGCGCCGGGTCACAAGACCAAGAGCGCATAATTGATCGAGCAGGCGCACAAGGGTCGGCCCCTCGATTGCCAGCGTCGCCGCAAGCTCAGACTGACGCGGCTCTTCCTTCGCCCGCCCGATGAAGACGAGGGCCAATGCCGTGGCTTCAGAGAGGCCATAGGTTTCAACGACGACATTGGCGCAACGACGCCAGGCGCGTGCCGCCTGCAAAAGCGTGAATGTAAAGTGCTGACGAAGCTGCGCTTCCTTCCTGCTCGCGGGCAACGCCCCCTCCCCTTCAACCGGAGCCTATAGCTCGAACAGAGCAGATATAAGACCTCATATCCGCCCAAAGCGATTACGCGCGTTTTATAAAAGAGCGCACTTATTATTAGCTAGCTATTTATTTTTTGCAAGCTTGTCCATTGCCGACGATGTACCGCAGCTCCCACTGACCATCGCGTCATGATACCCGTATCGGCCACCGCGACAGGGAAGAGGTTGTGAATGACATGCCAACCTTTTCTGATAGGCACATCAAGCATCCCGCCTCCTGACCAATGCAGGCATTGGCGAGCACATGAAAACCTCCTTTCAGATTTCAATTGTATTCTCTGGCTTCTTTTAAACGCCCTTTAATGTCGAATGATTATACATCGGTCTATCGTGATGGTCCTGGAATGATTACCATGGAAAATTTTTCGCTGCGAACGAAGGCACTGCTTCCCGTTCTGGTCATGTGCTTTACAGTCGCAACCATGGTCGCTATCGCTGTTATCAATCTTTCCACCCTCAGCGCCGTGAGTACCGAATTGATTGCGCATCGAGAAACCGGTGCGAATGCCATTGCTCGCCTCGGTCGCACGATCATGTCGCTGAATGCCGATGTCGCGGGTCTCCTGATTTTCGATACGGATACAGAGATCGGCAAAGCCATCCGCAAGGATTTCGCGGAGCTTTCCGAGAATGTCGATCGCCTGCTGGACATGGCTCGAAAGGAACTGCCGGACAATGCGGTCGAAATCGAAGCCATCCGTTCGCGTTTCAATGCGCTTAGGGCCGCAGCTGAAAAGCCGTTCCGGATCGCTATCGATAGCCCAAGCCTTGAGAGCGGGGCCAAGCTGAAGCCGGAAGAGCTTGACCAAATGGCTTCCGGCGCCAAACTGGCCGAACCGATATTTTTGAACGTCATGCAACTTGGTCTTGATCTTAAGGCCTACAACCAGCGCCTGCGCGCCGAGAGCAAGGCTCGCGCCGATGAATTGAGCCGCAAGGCCTCGGAAACATTCGTCCTTCTCACCATTGTCGGCATCATCGCAACTCTCGTCGCCGGTGGCCTGTCTTACTGGATTTCCAGCACACAGATTGCCAAACCGCTTGTGCGTCTTGGCGAGCGCATGGCTGCTTTGGCCAAGGGTGATCTCTCGGTTGTTATCGATGGCCAGACCCGCCGCGATGAAATCGGCTCCATGGCCCAGGCTGTACAGGTGTTCAAGGACAATGGTTTTAAATTGCGTGAAAGCGAAGCCGCTGCGGCGGAATCGCGCGCACTCGCCGAAGCCGAACGTCAGAGGAATGAAGACATTCGCGCCAAGGCGGCAGCCGAACAGGCGGAGGCAATGGAGCGTCTTGCCGAAGGTCTGAAACGCCTTGCCGGCGGCGACCTGACGAGCCGCCTGGATGACGATTTTTCGGCGTCATACGTTCAGATCCGCGATGATTTCAATGAAGCGGCGAACAAATTGCGGCAGACCATGTGCGCCATCGTTGCCAGCGCACAGACCATCCGCTCCGGCACCAATGAAATCTCAACGGCTTCCGACGATCTCTCCCGGAGGACCGAGCAGCAGGCGGCGAGCCTTGAACAAACAGCGGCGGCGCTTGATACAATCACGACCACGGTCAAGAAATCGGCAGAGGGTGCAGACCATGCCCTTGGGGTTGTCACCGCCGCCGACAGCGACGCAAAAAACAGCGCCATCATTGTCGGTCAGGCCGTCGCGGCGATGAATGCCATCGCCAAATCTTCGGAACAAGTCACACAGATCATCGGCGTCATCGACGAAATCGCATTCCAGACAAACCTCCTCGCGCTGAATGCCGGTGTGGAAGCAGCGCGTGCGGGCGAGGTCGGCCGTGGTTTCGCGGTGGTCGCCTCGGAAGTCCGCGCCCTTGCCCAGCGCTCCGCAGAAGCCGCGAAGGAAATCAAGGAATTGATCTTCACTGCGACGGCGCAAGTGGAGAATGGGGTGAAACAGGTCGGAGAAACCGGCAAGGCGCTTGATCGCATCATGCACCAGGTTATCGAGATCAATGAAATTGTGTCGGAAATTGCCGCCGGAGCCAAGGAACAGGCAACAAGCCTCACCGAGATCAACTCCGCCATCAATCAAATGGATCAGGTGACACAGCAGAATGCCGCCATGGTTGAAGAATCGACATCGGCAAGCTTTTCGCTTTCGGAAGAAACCGCGCAGCTCACAAGTCTGATCAAGCAATTCCGTGTCGATGAAAATGATAGCGGAGATACATTGCGGCATGAGCTTCGAAAAGTTGCCCCGCACGCTTTCCGCACGCCGGTTGCTGTAACAGACCGTGGACGGCAATCGGCACCGGCCATCACAGGGATCGTCAACCTTGTACCAGCCAACCAGAGAGCTATTTCTCTCTGATGCAATGCCTGCTTGATCCCAATCTGTTGGGATTAAGCAAATCCGGCGGAAAGCCGCCGCCACACTTCAATTTAGATCGCGCACCGAAAGATCGACGTTAGGCTTGCGAGCGTTCCAGAACCTCACGAACCGCGTCATCGCTTTCCATGAGTGCGAACAGCCGGCTGATGTTGGGATAATCCTGCCAGCTCTTCGGCGTTTTCGCCGACCATCGCGCCATGATGAAAGCATAGGCATCCGCGACGGTATGGCGATGACGATAGACATGACCATCTTCGCCGATCAAAGCATCGAGATGCGCCATCGCCCGATCGATGCGGGCAAAGGCGGCCGCACGAACATGATCGAGTGCCTGCTGCGATTCATCGGTCGTGTAGCGCGCCGGAAAGAAGAAGGGCCAGAAGGCCGGGTGAAAATCACCTGTCAGGAAAGCCATGGTCTCGCCAAATTCGAACCGGCCCAGCGGATCGGGATCCGGCCCGAGTGCAGCGCCTGGATGCGTTTCGGCGATATAGGAGAGAATGGCGTCGGCTTGCGTCATCGCCCGGCCGGTGCCGATATCCAGCGCCGGAACCGCCGCAAGCGGATTGATGCGCTTGAATTCCTTGGAAGCGTAATCAACCTTGACGGCTTCGAATGCCGCGTCTGCCCATTTGAGCGCGATCCAGCAGGCGACAGCGCAAGTTCCTGGTGCATAATAGAGTTTCATTGACATTTAAGATTCTTTATTAAAATCGTGAGATGTCACTTAAATTTTTAACAGTTTGATATTCAAGTCTCTATATCATAGATACACATAGCAATTACCTTCACCTTTCAATGTTATTGAAGGATTAAACAACTAAAAGCGACGTCCTATCTCGGCGATCAGTTTTGCTTCTTTTGCAATTTTTGTATTGTCCCCATCCCTCCAATACATTTCTTCTCCAACATATGACGGCTCTTTTTGAGGAAGGATAGAAATCACTATAACCCCTAAGCCATAGTAGGCATTATAATCAATTGATGAGAGGATATTTGTTTTTAATGGATCAGAAAGATCTGAGTTCTGGAATGCCGTTCGAATTATGTTGTGATAAGCTTCCAGACTAATACCGAGCGCTTTCGCTTCTCGATCGATCCCAACCACGTGCCACGATCCAACACGACGTGCACGGATCCCGTCAAGTTTGACAATGCGTTCCGCATCCTTTTCTTCGTTTGCAACCCCTAGAATAATGCGCCCCGCGCGTTCAGGGCCATTATTTGCAATTCCGCAGGCGGTTTGAATAAGCCGCGATAACAAACCACTATTCAATTTTCTACCCGTATCTAACTCAAGTAGGCCCTGTTTCAATTCATAGCGAGAGAGCTCCATTCCGGTAGAACGAATATAATTATCGATATCAACTGCCGAATGGTTCGCATAGATATCACTTGACGGATCAACATTCGAGAAATGAGGTGATATAAGCGCCTTGATAATATCGATATTCTTGCGCCGTTCCTCCGACGAGGTTGACTTTCGAGATGTATCGATCCTGCGATTGAGATTATCAACAGCTTTTTTCAATCCATCATAATCATTAACTGATTTCCGTTCTCCAACCATTATCTCATGAAATGCAATAAAAATAACGGAAAATACCGCCGGAAACGCATTAGTATTCTTATGCTCAAAGATGATATCACGAAGCTTTGTATCACCACCATGCTCACAAATGAGCTCTATCTGACTAACACAGTATTCAAATTCAGATACAAATCGCTCAACACCATAGACAGCCATAGCACTAAGGAGCTGAATGGACTCTTCGCTATTGCGTTCATAAATTTTGTCGAGAACATCTTTAGCTCTCTCAAGAACCGTCCCACCGATAATGGATGCTGCAATATCTGCAATACATTGCTCGTCCATACTATCACGAAGATCCGTCGATTTTAAGATTCCTTGCTCCACCCAAAATACATCTTCTGCCTTTACATCGTAACCATGTTTGGTCATCGGAAGATCTATCGAAATTTCTGGCATTTTTGATAGAGGAAGGAGCAACTGAGATTCATCCCCTCTAATCTTACAAGCAATACTTCGAACCATATCTGAAAATTCATTTTGACTTCCAGATTGCCTACGTTCCTGTTCACTTAATCTATGACCATACGAATTAATTCTATCGAAAACATCATCAACTTCATCGTTACTCGCATTTCTCATGATAGAGAAAGCAAGAGCATAGTCGAGAATAACTGAGACTTCCTTTGATGAAATTAGATTTTCCTGAGAATTAGGGGTATATTTACCGTTCTCCCAGTTTGTTTTAGCTGTTGGAAACTGAGAAATATCAAAGTATCGTCCATCTTCTGTTGGAAAAGCACCTTCAATAAACGATACAATCGCATTAAGACGTTGTAGACCGTCAATGATCTCGTAACGGGCTGTTCCATCCCCTTGTTCTGCAAGTAGAATTGCGGGGATCGGATATTTTTTCATAATTGATCCGATCAATTTTTGCTTTTCTACAAGAGTCCAAACCAATTTCCGCTGGTAACGCCTATTAACGTAAAGACGCTCCTCAGAATGCCAACCATAAGCCGATTGGACAGAAGTTGGTTGAGAAGAAAGCTCAGCCATGCCTATACCCCAATTACCAGCATTCTTTATATTTAAGCTATTATAGAAAGTCAGGGATCCACTAAATGATCATTATGTTCAAACACAACCGTTTTTCCTCAGCAGAACCTGCAGATACAAACCTGAGCGACACACAACCACTTCAGAGACAGCCCGATTTTAAAGTATACTCAACACAGCACATATACACACAAAAAAATATTTACAATAACGTTACCATTTTACGGACCAGTTCTCTGTATAGGTGTTTTAGAAATCCATCATTTATACTACATGATTTTCATACATCTATCAGATGTGCACTAATGCACGTAAACAATATCAGACACATCGGCATATTCGTCGTTCCTCACCCCTCACCATAAAGCACCCCGACCCGCGCGATCTCCCATTCGAGTTCAATCCCCGACTGATCGAACACACGCCGCCGCACGGTCTCGCCGAGATTTTCGAGGTCAGTGGCGCTGGCATTACCGCGATTAACCAGAAAATTGCAATGTAGCTCCGAGACCTGGGCATCGCCGATCGTCAGGCCCCGGCAGCCGGCGCGGTCGATCAGTTCCCAAGCTTTCATGCCTTCCGGATTCTTGAAGGTCGAACCGCCGGTGCGCGTATTCACCGGCTGTGTCTTCGCGCGCTCCTGCGCGATATGGGTCATTTCCGCGCGGATCTTTTCCGGATCCTCCGGATAACCTTGAAACAGGGCATGGGTGAAGATCACATCCTCAATCGCGCAATGACGGTAGGTGAAACCCATTTCAGCGGCGCTGTAGCGATGCACCACGCCGCGCCTGTCGAGCCCCTCGCAGGAGATGAGAATATCGGCGATCGAGCCGCCGAAAGCACCCGCATTCATTTTCAGCGCGCCGCCGACAGAGCCGGGAATGCCGCGCAGGAAGGTGAGGCCGCCGAGACCTGCCATGGCCGCCGTGCTGGCGATCTTGACATCCGCCGCCGCTGCCGCAGCGGCGATCGTCTCGCCTTCGACGGCAATCTTGTGAAAGGCCGGGCCGAAAGCGATGGTGACGCCGGGAATGCCGCCATCGCGCACCAGAATATTGGAGCCGAGACCGAGCACGAAAAGCGGAATGTCGGGATCGAGATTGGCGAGGAAATAGGAGAGTTCCTGCGCGTCAGGCGCCACATACACACATTGCGCGGGGCCACCGACGCGAAACCATGTCCAGGGAGCGAGCGGCACATTGGCCTGCAATTCGCCGCGCAGATCCGGCATGGCCTCTTTCAGGCGGGAAATAAGATCGGGATACATCGGGCAGTCACGAAGCCTTGCTGAGCGGTTCATTCAATTGTTTCGGCAGCGCATAGGCCCATTGGGTGATATTGCCGGCGCCGAGACAGACGATGTAATCGCCCGGATGAGCAAGCGAGCGAATGAGGGCGGGGAGATCCTCCGGCGACCGCAGAACCATCGCCTGACGGTGGCCGCAGGCCTTGATGGCGCGCATCAGATGTTCCTTGTCGGCACCCTCGATCGGCGCTTCGCCCGCCGCATAGACATCGGCGACGATGACGACATCGGCATCGTTGAAACAGCTCGCGAATTCATTGAACAGAGAGGAAAGCCGGGTGTAGCGATGCGGCTGCACGACGGCGATCACCTGCCCCTTGGTGGAGGCGCGGGCGGCGCGCAGCACCGCAGCAATCTCGACCGGATGATGACCGTAATCATCGAAAATCTGCGCGCCGTTCCATTCGCCGGTGCGGGTGAACCGCCGTTTGACGCCGCCGAAGGAACCGAGCGCGGCGCGGATCGCATCATCGCTCATGCCGAGCTGCAAAGCGACGGTGAGCGCCGCCGTGGCGTTGAGCGCATTATGATGGCCAGGCATGGGCATCACAAGATTTTCGATGCGGCGTTCGTGGAAGCGCGATCCTTCTCCCGCCTTGCGCTCGCGCACGATGACATTGAAACGCGAGGTGCCGCCCGTCAGATCGACATCGACAAGCCGCATGTCGGCCTGCGGATTTTCGCCATAGGTGATGATGCGCCGGTCCTCGATCGTGCCGACCACTTCCTGCACGACGGGATGATCAAGACACATGACCGCGAAGCCATAGAAGGGAATGTTCTCGATGAAGGCGCGGAACGCCTGTTTGATGGCGTCGAAGGTTTTGAAATGATCGAGATGTTCCGGGTCGATATTGGTGACGATGGCGATATCGGCAGGCAGTTTCAGGAAGGTGCCGTCGCTCTCATCGGCCTCGACCACCATCCAGTCGCCCGCGCCGAGCCGGGCATTGGTGCCATAGGCATTGATGATGCCGCCATTGATGACGGTCGGATCGAATTTGCCGGCATCGAGCAGCGTCGCGACGAGCGAGGTCGTCGTCGTCTTGCCATGGGTGCCGGCGACAGCGACGCATTGTTTCAGCCGCATGAGTTCGGCGAGCATTTCGGCGCGGCGCACAACCGGCAGGCGCAATTCGCGCGCATGGACGAGTTCGGGATTATCGCGTTTGATTGCGGTGGAGACGACCACCACGGCCGCGTCGCCGAGGTTTTTCGCGTCATGGCCAATGGCGATCTCCGCCCCCTTGGAGCGCAGCCGCAGCACATTGGCATTTTCCGCCGCATCCGACCCCTGCACCTTGTAGCCGAGATTGATCAAAACCTCGGCGATGCCGGACATGCCAATGCCGCCGATCCCGACGAAATGAATGGGGCCGAGTTCGCGCGGCAGCTTCATTGTCTATCTCCTTCTTGATACCAAAATACCCGGATCACGACATGTCGTGATCCGGGCCATTCGGCGGAAAGCCGCCGCCCCGCGGTCGCGGGGGCCAAAGGGGGATAAATCATGATCATCCCCCTTCGGTCTGAGAGGCTGTGCCCCGCGCGGCGATGCGGAGGACAAGATCGGCAAGTTTTTCTGCGGCATCGGGAATGCCCGCCGCGCGCGCGGCTTTAGCCTTGGCAGCAAGCCCGGCACGATCCGCTTCCATCTCGACAAGCCTGGAGGCGAGCCAATCGGCCGAAAAGTCTTTCTGCTTTATGACAAGCGCCGCGCCAGTTGCTGAAAGATGGGCGGCATTGGCCGCCTGATCCTGATCGAGCGCGAAAGGGAAAGGGACAAGGATCGAGGGACGGCCGATCACCGCCAGTTCCGAGACGGTGGAGGCCCCTGCCCGGCCAATGACGAGATCGGCTCCCGCGATGCGTGCCGGCAAATCGGTAAAGAAGGATTTGACCTCCGCTTCCATGCCGAGCCCGGCATAGGCCTCCCGCACACGCGCTTCATCCTCGGGACGTGCCTGCTGCACGATGGCGAAACGCTTGCGGCTTTCTTCCGGCAAGAGCGCGAATGCCTGAGGCACGATATCGGAAAAGACGCGCGCCCCTTGTGAACCACCCGTCACGAGAAGATGCAGACGCCCGTCCGGGGCATCAACATAGGGCGCTGCGGCTGCGGACAGAACGGAGGGGCGGACCGGATTACCGGTCAGCACAGTTTTGGCGGCAATCGCCGCGCCGATACCGTCGAGCCGCTCGAAACCTTTAGCGACGGCGGTGACACGGGCGGCAAGAAAGCGGTTGGCGCGGCCCATGACGGCATTCTGCTCATGCAGGATGGTCGGTATGCCGAGCGACCAGGCGGCGAGCACCGGCGGCACGGTGGGGTAACCACCGAAACCGATCACAACACTGGGGCGTATGCGCTGCAATAGGTGTCTTGCCGTCAGCGTGCCGCGCGCGAGGCTTGCAAGCGCGGTCAGACGGCGCAGGGCCGAGCCTTCGCTCGGCGTTGCCGAGGCGACGACATGGATCGCACGCGCAGGAAAATCGGCGCCATATTTGGTGGCGCGGGAATCCGTCATGAGCTCGACGGGCAGACCGCGTGCGACAAGCACCTTGCTCAGGGCCTCGGCGGGAAACAGATGACCGCCAGTGCCGCCTGCGGCGACGAGAATGGGTTGCTGCTCGCTCACGCCAGAACTTTCCCGTCCTGTTCGAGGAAAATGGTGGAACGCGGGCGCTTGCGCAGGACCGCGATGAGAAAGCCGATAGCGAGCGCCAGCGAAATCAGCGACGAACCGCCATAGGAAATAAACGGCAGCGTCATGCCCTTGGCCGGCATCAGATGCAGGTTCACCGCCATATTGATAGCGCTCTGGATGCCGAACAACATAGTGAGCCCGGCGGCGGCGAAACGGCAGAAAGGATCTTCATTGTTTGCCGACAGCAACAGGCCGCGCAGCACGATGAAGGCGAAGATCGAGACGATGAACAGACAGGCGGCAATGCCGAATTCCTCGCCCGTCACCGCAAAGATGAAGTCCGTATGCGCATCGGGCAGAATGCGTTTCACCGTCCCCTCACCCGGCCCTTTGCCGAACCAGCCGCCCGAAAGAAAGCTGTCAAGCGCGGTATCAACCTGGAACGTATCGACAATGCCCCCGCCCGTGCCGGGATCGAGGAATTTGAGCACGCGGGCACGCACATGCGGCACGAATTTATAGGCGAGCAAACCGCCGGAAATGCCGGCCCCGCCAATGCCGATGACCCAGAACCAATGCAGCCCGGCCATGAAGAACAAGGCGGCCCAGACCAGAGAGACGAGCAATGTCTGGCCGAAGTCGGGCTGCAACATCAGGGGAATGATGGTCATCGGCAAAAGCAGCAGCGCGATGAGATTGCCCGGCACGTCGCGACGTGTGCCGCCCTCGGCAAAGGCCCAGGCAATGAGGATCACAAAGGCCGGTTTCAGAAATTCCGAAGGCTGGATGCCGAAAATCCAGCGCCGCGCGCCCTTCACCTCATGACCGAAGAGAAGAGCGGCGAAAATCAGCGCCATGGAGATCACATAGATGATCAGCGCCGAGCGGCGGACCTGGCGGGGCGTAAGAAAAGAGACGAGAAACAGCACCGCGAGCGTCGGGATGAGATAGAGCACCTGCCGATGCACGAAATGGAACGTCGACAGGCCGAGCCGTTCGGCGACCGGCGGACTGCCCGCCATGGTGAGAACGAGGCCAAGCACCATCAGCATCAGCACGCTAGCGAGCAGCCAGCGATCGACGGTCCACCACCAATTGGCCAAAGGTGATCGTTCTGCCCGGCTTATCATGCCGCCGTCTCCTTCACGGATATTGAACATGCCGCCGCCCCACGCTTGCGGGGGCCGATGTGTGATGAGCCAAGCTCATCACACATCGGTATTAAGCAAACTTATCGTTAATTTCCGGTTGTGCCGTCGATGATTGCCCGGGCAAGCGTGCGAAAATAATCACCGCGTTTCTCGAAATCGGGAAACTGATCATAGGAGGCGCAGGCGGGCGAAAGTAGGACGACGGGATCGGCGGTGCTTTTCGCCGCATCGCGGGCAGCGGCGGCGACAGCGACATCCAGCGTGCCGCAGCGTTCGATCGGAAAAGCCTCTTCAATGGTCGCGGCAAAGGCCTCAGTCGCCTCGCCGATCAGATAGCCCTTCGCGATCTTGCCGAACAAGGGTTTCAGAGGCTCGATGCCGCCTGCCTTGGCCTTGCCACCAAGGATCCAATAGATATTGTCGAACGAAAGCAGAGCCTTTTCCGCCGCATCGGCATTGGTCGCCTTGGAATCATTGACGAACAGGGTCTTGCCCAGACGGCCGACCTCCTCCAGGCGATGGGCAAGACCGGGAAAGCTCGCGAGCCCCCGGCGTACCCGATCGAGATCGCGTCCTTCCCCTTCCAAGGCAGCAACGGCCGCAGCGGCATTCTGGCCATTGTGACGGCCACGGAGAGAAGCGATGCCAGCAAGATCGGCGATGGTGAGCGCGACGCCATGATCGTGGCGGACAAGGCGCGTGCCATCAAGCGTGATACCGTCGAGCAGTTCCATAAATGTATTCGATATACAGGTGAGAGGCTTGCCGCGCGCGCGCAGACGCCCGGCAATGGCGACACAGGGCACGTCATCGAGACCGATGACGGCATGATCGGCCCCCTGCACGAGCCTTTCCTTGATCTCGGCGTAATTTTCCATCGTGCCGTGGCGATCGAGATGATCCGGCGTGATGTTCAGCAAAATACCGACGGAAGGGTCGAGCGTCGGCGCGAGATCGATCTGGAACGAGGAACATTCGATCACATGCACGCGCTCGGGCGATGGCGGCGGCAAAGCGAGAATCGGCGTGCCGATATTGCCGCCCACAGCAACCTCGTGGCCGAAGAACCGGAAGAGATGGGCGATGAGCGCCGTGGTGGTCGATTTGCCATTAGTGCCGGTGATCGCAATGAAAGGCGATTTCGGCGCGATATGCCGCCGCTCGCGGCAGAACAATTCGATATCACCGATAATCTCGATCCCGGCGACACGCGCTTTTTCCACCGTCCAATGCGATTTCGGATGGGTCAGCGGCACCCCGGGTGCGAGGATCAAAGCGCGAAACTGCGACCAGTCGGCGCGAGAGAGATCAAGCACCTCATGGCCGGCGGCAGCCGCCTTCTCGCGCGCGGGTTCTTTGTCATCCCAGACGGCAACTTCGGCGCCGCCCGCGCGCAAGGCATCGGCGCTGACGAGGCCGGAACCGCCGAGGCCGAACAGGGCGACGCGCTTGCCGTCAAAGACCGTAACCGGTGTCATAACCGCAGTCATGGAACTGTCTCGCCTATCGCAGCTTCAGCGTCGAAAGGCCGATGAGTGCGAGCACGAAGGCAATGATCCAGAAACGGACGACGACCTGCGGCTCGGACCAGCCGAGCTGTTCGAAATGATGGTGGATCGGCGCCATCTTGAAGACGCGCTTGCCGGTCAGTTTGAAGGAAGCCACTTGCACGATGACGGACAGGGTTTCAAGCGCGAAGAGACCGCCGACGATGGCAAGAACCATTTCATGCTTGATGGCGACCGCAATTGTGCCGAGAAGGCCGCCGAGCGCGAGTGATCCCGTATCGCCCATGAAGATCTGGGCAGGGGGCGCGTTGAACCACAAAAAGCCGAGGCCCGCGCCGATGACGGCGCCGGCGACAACCGCGAGTTCTCCCGCGCCGGGCACGAAATTGATGCCGAGATAGGAGGAGAAGATCGCATTACCGGCGAGATAGGCGATGATGCCGAAAGTCCCGGCGGCGATCATCACTGGCACGATAGCGAGGCCGTCGAGCCCGTCGGTAAGATTGACCGCATTACCGGAAGCAACAATGACGAAGGGACCGAAAATCAGAAAGAACAGGCCGAGATCGGCGACATAGCCATTGACCGCGGGCAGTGCCAGCGATGTCATATGCGGCGTGCCGAATTCCATCATGGCGACGCAGGCCAAAAGCGCCACGCCAGTCTCGCAGGCGAGACGGCTCCAGCCGGAAAAGCCATTATGCGTCTGTTTCGTCACCTTGAGATAATCATCATAAAAGCCGATGGCGCCATAGCCGAGCATGACCCACAAGACGACCCAGACATAATGATTGGCGAGATTGGCCCACAGCAGGGTCGAGACGAATAATCCCGAAAGGATCATCAACCCGCCCATGGTCGGCGTGCCCTTCTTGGTCAACAGGTGCGATTGCGGCCCGTCCGTACGGATCGGCTGCCCTTTGCCCTGCTTGATACGCAACGCCCTGATGATATTGGGCCCAAAGAAGAACACGAAGAAAAGAGCGGTCGCGATCGCGCCGCCGGTGCGGAAAGTGATATAGCGAAACAGATTGAGCGGTGTGAAATAGACCGCGAATTCGGCAAGCCACGTTAGCATCGTCTACAAATACCCCTGCATCGGATCAACCATTCCTTCCATTGATCCGATACGTCTCAACCTCAAGGAATTGAGGCGATGTTCGAATCCATTACAACGCGTGCTGCGCCTGTATGCGATCTGGAGCCGTCATGAACGCGATGACGGAACAAATATCCATAGCGCCGCGTGCGATCGCCAGATCGCGCCCCCAGGCATCAGACGGTTTCGACACCCGCCAGCCGCGCCTTCTCCTTCAGGCTTTCCACCACCGCCGTCATGCGGCTGCCGTTTGAGCCCTTGATCAGCACGATATCGTTGCGCCGCACGACGGCGGCAACGAGCGGCGCAAGCTCTCCGGCTGTCGCGCGCCATTCGCCGCGCAGGCCCGAAGGCAGAGCGTCGAACAGGTGGCGCATCAGCGGACCCGCGGCGAAAACGAGATCGAACCGCGCCTCGCGCAGAACCTCGGCGAGGTCCTGATGCAATTGCGGCGCGTGGTCTCCCAGTTCAAGCATGTCGCCCAAAACCGCGATCCGCCGGCCGATGCCGTCGAGCGGCAGGGTTCCGGCAAATTCCACCGCCGCCCGCATCGAGGCAGGATTGGCATTATAGCTTTCATCGATCAAGCGGAAGGGCCCATCACCCGCTTCCAAAAGCAATTGCTGGCCGCGCCCGGCCTGCGGTGTCGAAAAGGCAAGGACGGCGGCGGCATCCTCGAGCGGCACGCCGCAAGCCTTGGCGGCAAGAAGAACAGCCAGAGAATTTTCCGCGAAATGGCGGCCGGGCGCGCCAAGCCGATAGGTTAGTCTCTTGCCCTGGATCTCCGCCGTCACCATCGAATGATCGGGCGCCGGTACGAGATCGATCAGACGGGCATCGGCCTCCTCATGACGCCCGAAACTGACCAGCAGGCCAGCGGGCGAGCGGCGCGCGGTGGCGGCGATCCGGTCGAATTGCGCAATATCGCGATGGACGATGGCGACGCCGCCCGGCATGAGACCGGAAAAGATCTCGGCCTTGGCATCGGCGATCGCCTCGACGCTGTCGAAATATTCAAGATGGACCGGCGCGACGGTCGTGATGATTGCTATATGCGGACGCACCATGCCGACGAGCGGAGTGATTTCACCCGTGTGGTTCATGCCAATCTCGTAAACGCCGAAATCCGTGTCGCGCGGCATACGCGCGAGCGTCAAAGGCACGCCCCAATGATTATTGTAGGAGGCGACCGAGGCATGCACCTTGCCCGCCTGCGTCAGCACCAGCCGCAGCGTTTCCTTGGTCGAGGTCTTGCCGACGGATCCGGTCACGGCGATGATGCGGGCGGCGCTGCGCCCGCGCGAGGCCAATCCCAGCCGTTCGAGCGCCGGCAAAACATCATGCACGACATAGAGCGGTCCGAGCGGCGCGAGGCGATCGGCATGGGCCTCGTCGACCACAGCCGCCATGGCGCCCTTGGCGAAGGCAGCGGCCACATAATCATGGCCGTCGGTGCGATCGCCACGGATGCCGAAAAACAGATCATCGGGGCGCAGGCTGCGGGTATCGATCGATATGCCGCGCGCCGGCCGTGCGGGAACATGGCCACTGACGCGCGCCTCAAGCGGCGCGATAAGGCCGAGCGGCGTCCACAGCGCGTCCTTGTCGTAAGATCCCGCGATATCTTCCGGCGTCACGATCCTGCTCATGCGGCAAGCTCCCCGAGCGCCGCGCGGGCGCAATCACGATCGGAAAAAGGCAATGTCCTGTCGGCCAGGATCTGGCCGGTTTCATGACCTTTGCCAGCAATCAGCAAAAGATCGCCCGGCTGCAGCATGGCGGTGGCGGCCTCGATCGCTTCCGCCCGGTCGCCGATTTCGACGACCGAAGCGCCCGCGCCCGGCTGCATCGCCGCTCCTTGCAGAATCGCCTTGCGGATGAGCGCCGGATCCTCGCTGCGGGGATTGTCGTCTGTAACGATGACATGATCGGCGAGACGCGCCGCGATTTCCCCCATCAACGGCCGTTTGCCGGCGTCGCGGTCGCCGCCGCAGCCGAAGACGACGATCAGCCGGCTCTTCGTGAACGGCCGCAGGGCCATGAGCGCCTTTTCCAAAGCATCCGGCTTATGCGCATAATCGACGAAGACCGAGGCACCATCGCGCCCGCCGACCCGTTCGAGCCGTCCCGGCGCGCCTTCGAGGTTTTCGAGCGCGGCGAAGACGGCGTCGGCTGGAGAACCGGAGGCGATGCAGAGGCCGGCCGCCATCAAGGCATTGGCCGCCTGAAAACTGCCAACAAGCGGCAACCGCAGATGCCATTCCCGGCCCGCATAGGAGAAACGCAAAAGCGTCGCCTCGGCCTCGGGAATTGTTTCGAGCACATGCAGGCTCTCCCCGACGAAACCGAGCGACAGAACTTTTAGCCCGCGCCCTTTCACAACGCCTATAACGTCTTGACCAAAACTTGTGTCGGCGTCGATCACGGCAGTGCCGTCCGGCGGCAGGACATGGGTGAACAGCAGGAGCTTTGCCTGGAAATAATCCTCGATCGTTTGATGATAATCGAGATGATCGCGGGAGAGATTGGTGAAACCCGCCGCTTTCAGCCGTACGTAATCGAGCCGGTGCTGAAAGAGCCCATGCGAGGAAGCCTCAAGGGCGAGATGGGTGACACCGGAGCCGGCCAACTGGTCCAGCGTGCGATGGAGGCTGATCGGGTCCGGCGTCGTCAGACCGCCATAATGCGCGCCATCGGGCGCCACGACACCAAGCGTGCCGACCGAAGCCGCCTTGAAGCCGAGCCGGGTCCAAATCTGACGGGCGAAAGCCGCGACCGAGGTCTTGCCGCTGGTGCCCGTCACCGCCACGATGGTTTCCGGCTGGCGCGAAAAGAAGCGCGCGGCGGCTTCGGCCAAAGCGGCACGGACGTCGGGCACCAGGATCAAAGCCGCCGTCTCGAAGGGTACGGTCGGCGCCTGTTCGGCCACCACCGCCAATGCACCATTGCGCAAAGCCTGCGGCGCGAAAGTGAGCCCATCCGCCTTTGTCCCCGGCACGGCGAAAAACACGTGGTCTTTCCCGGTCGTCCGGCTGTCGCAGGAGAGATCCGCCACTTCGCGCACCGCGAAGGATGGCGGATTAATCGATGCGCCAGGGAAGAGTGCATCAAGCCGCATCAATGGACCGGCCCTCCACGCGTCTGCGGCACATTGGCATAGCCGTAGCCGAGCTTGGCGAGCAGCGGGAATGGCTGCGTCGGCAGATCGAGACGCGGCGGAATGCCGAGCAGCGGGCCGACGCGCTCGATAATACGCGCGGTGACAGAGCCGGCATTCCACGCCGCCGTGCGGTAGCCGCCCGTCTCCGGCAGGCCCTGCGGCTCATCCATCAGCGTCAGGAAGAGATATTTCGGCTTGTCCGAAGGCATGATCGCCATGAAAGTCGTAAACACCTTGTCCTTGGCATAATGGCCATGCACGATCTTGTCCGCCGTGCCGGTCTTGCCGCCAATGTAATAGCCTTTGATATCGGCGAGGCGCGCCGAGCCGATCTCCGCATTGAGGCGCATCAGATAGCGCATCGCCTCCGAAGTTTCGGGCTTCACCACGCGCGGCGCGTTGCGCTGGGCCTCTTCCACGCTGCGTTTCAGAAAAGTCGGCTTCATCATGATGCCGCCGTTCACGAGTGCGCCGACCGCCATCATCGCCTGCAAGGGAGCGACATTGAGGCCCTGGCCGAAGGAAATGGTGATCGTATTGAGTTCACCCCAATTTTTCGGAACCAGCGGCTCGGCCGATTCCGGGAGTTCTGTCACCAGCCGGTTCAATTGTCCCATCTTGCGCAAAAACGCCTTGTGTCCCTCGACGCCGACCATCAGCGCCATGCGGGCGGTCCCAATGTTCGATGAATGGGTGAAGACTTCCGGCACGCTCAGAATGCGGTGCGTCGCATGGAAATCGTGAATGGTGAAACGGCCGTAGCGCAGTGAGTCGCGCGCGTCCACATGGGAATTGAGATTAACCTTGCCGGCGTCGAGCGCCATGGCGATGGAAATCGCCTTGAAGGTCGAGCCCATTTCATAGACGCCGACCGAGAGCCGGTTGATATGGTTGGGGTCGAGCGCATCGGCCGGCGTATTCGGATCATAATCGGGCAGCGAGGCCATGGCGACGACTTCGCCGGTGTTGACGTCGATGATACAGGCGGCACCCGCCTTGGCCTTGTAATGGGCGATGCCCTTGGCGAGTTCGTCGCGCACGGCATAAGTCGCCTTAAGATCGAGCGAAGTCACGATCGGTTTCAAATCCTGCTGCGTCAGCTTGAAACCGGCGCCGCTCAGATCGGCGAGACCCTGGCCGTCGATATATTTTTCGAGGCCGGAAATACCGGCGCCATCGAGATTGGCATAGCCGAGGACATGGGCTGCGAGCGGGCCGTTGGGATAGACGCGCTTGTTTTCCGCGAGAAAGCCGACGCCCGGTAAACCCAGATGATGAACTTCCTCGCGTTGCTTCGGCGTAATCGCCCGCTTGACCCAGATGAAGCCCCGGCGAGTACCGAGCCGCTTGCGCAGATCAGCCGCGTCGACATCCGGCAGAACGGCGGTGAGGAGTTCGACGGCCTCGTCCTTGTCGATGATCCGGCGCGGTTCGGCAAAGACCGACATGACCTTCACATCGGTCGCCAGCACTTCGCCATTGCGATCGAGAAGGTCGGGCCGCGCGGCCGCGACCTGATCGCCGCGCCGCAATTCCTGCGGCGCTTCCGGATGCAGGGCGAAATAGACGAGCCGGACGGCAATGACGCCGTAGAGGCAGAGAAAACCAACGGCTATGAGCTTGGCGCGGCCAGAGCTTTTGGCGATCTTCGTGCCGAAGAAAGGTTTCAGCCGTTCCTTGAGAGCGAGAAGCGAGAGAAAACGCCGTCTGGGCGAGAAAATATCGTCGGAAGATGTCTCATAAGGTCCAGGCCCTTCCGGCATGTGTGTGGCCGGACCGGCCGCAGGACCCTGGGCCATAAACATGCCGTCTGCCCGAAAGGCGTCAGGATGTGATGTATACGCTTGCGACGCATAGGCTTGCGATGCCTGAGCGGTTCGCAGCGCATCGGTATCGGCATAACCCTCTGTATGGCCCGCTGTCCACAAATCCTGCTCATTCGGATCCTGAAGGGAATCCGTCGTCTGCTTCATCCGGCGTACTCCTACAGCATCAAACGGCAAAATGGACACCCTTTCGGAAGAGATTTGCTGCGTTTACACACACAGCGAACATCATGCACACATCCGACTCATTGCGCAGCGCCCGAATGCTGCGTCGTGGCGGCGCCAGCCCGCACCACCGGTCGTCCACTTGCCTCGCGTGGCGTATGCGCATTCGCCTCACGCTGCGTGCCGGAAGCCGCGGCGCGCGGGGTGCCCGAATGCGCGTCCCGCGGGGTGCTGGCATTGGCATCGCGCGGCGTGCTCGTCGGCTGGTCGAGCCCGAGATCCTCGAGCTTGCGGCCGATCGTATCGATGGGCTCACCCTTTTCCGGCAGCGCATCGGCCTTGACAATCTGGTTCAGGGCAAGCGGCCGCAGATCGAGCAATTCATCGGCAAGCGCCTGAAGCCGCTCGGGGCGCGTCAGATAGGCCCATTCAGCGCGCGCCATGCCGATCCCATCCTGCTCCGTCTTGATCGCATGTTTCAATTTGACGATTGTTTCCGCCCGGAAAACCGTCTCATATTTGATCGAATAGGCATAAATGGCCGAGCCAAGCAGCAGGAAGACCGTCAGGAGATTGAGAAGTCTGACCATTCAGCGCTTCCTTGGCTTGGAGTGACGAGCGGATCCGGGGTTGGAAGCGGATCCGGGCTTCGCAGCGGCTCTGGCATGTATGGCACCTTGCCCACCCTGGGCGCCCTGAGCCGGTTTGGCGCGTCCCGCCGCCTCCGGCAGGGTCGCAAGCGGCATCAACGTGGCTTCAAGGCCAAGGGGCGCGGCCGCCGTCCTGACTCCGAACCGCAATTTCGCCGAGCGGGCGCGCGGATTGGTGGCGATTTCCTCCGCCCCCGGAACGATCGGTTGCCGTCCCTCCAGACGGAAGGTCGGGTCGGGCGCCAAAGGTTCGCCGGGCAAGCGGCGCGAGACCGCCTGCCCACGGCCCGAACGCGCCGCGAAAAATTGTTTGACGATCCGGTCTTCCAGCGAATGAAACGTCACCACCACCAGCCGGCCGCCCTCGCGCAGCAGGGATTCGGCACCGGCGAGCCCCCGGACGAGTTCAAGGAGCTCCTGATTGACGGCGATGCGCAATGCCTGGAAGACGCGGGTCGCGGGATGGATATCGCCGGGCTTGCCGGGATTGATCCGCGCGATCAGTTCGGCGAGCTGGCGGGTGGTGGTGAAGGGCACCTGCACGCGATCGGCGACGATGGCCCGGGCGATGCGGCGTGCGGCCCGTTCCTCGCCGAAATAATAGAAAATATCGGCGAGCGTGCCCTCGTCCGCACTGTTGATGAGATCGGCGGCGCTCGTCCCCGCGCATTCCATGCGCATATCGAGCGGTCCCTCGCCACGGAAGGAAAAGCCGCGTTCCGGCTCATCGAGCTGCATGGAAGACACGCCAATATCGAAGACGATACCGTCGAAGGGACCAAACCCACGCTCCGCAGCGATCTCCGCGAGCGTCGAAAAACGCCCTTCGGCCAGCATCAGCCGTCCCTGGCTCTCGGCCTCCAGCGCCCGGCCAGCGGCAATAGCGGAAGGATCACGATCAATGGCGAGAACTTGCGCGCCTTGATGGGCTAGCAGCGCGCGCGTATAGCCGCCGGCGCCGAAGGTCGCGTCGAGATAGAGACCGCCCACAGGATTGGTCGCGCAGCCGAGCGCCTCGATAACTTCCTCACGAAGCACGGGAACGTGCCGGGCCGGTCCGCCTGCGGCGAGAGCAAACTCATCGCCGCGACCCGTCTTCATTCCCGTGCTCCATGTGGACGTGGCGACGCCGCATCGGCCGCCACGGGTCTGGAACTGAGCTGTTTGCGAAGCTCGCGCACCCGGTTTTTGGCCTCTTCCAGATGCGCTTGAAAACGGCCCGGCTCCCAGATTTGGAATTTGTACCCCTGCCCGACGAAAGTGACTTCCGAGGTGATCCCGGCATAGGCCTTGACGTTTTCCGTCAGAACGACCCTGCCCTCCGAATCGACCTTGAGAATCTCGCTGGTGCCAAGAAGCGCGGTGGAAAACATATCGCGCTCCTCCGAATAAGGAGAAAGCCGGCCCAGCAATTCGTCGATCTCGCGTAGCAACGCATTGCCTCCGCAATCGACCGCTTCCGCGTCGATCGACGGATGCACATAGAGGCCCTCGAACCCATCGCGCGCGAGAACGGCGCGAAAAGACGCAGGAATGGAGACGCGGCCCTTGGCGTCCAGCCGGTTGGTGAAATGCGAGACAAACCGGTCCACTCCCACCACTCCAACCGAACGTCCTCCCAAACATCGGACAAGACATCAGCGTCCGGCCGCGAGAGCGGGCCGCTGAAAGCCGTCGTGCCAATGTTCGTAACGGGACGATTTGGGATAACATGGGATTTCATGGGTGGTCAAACGCCGCCAATTTTGGGCGCGGCGCGGCAATGATGAAAAGTTCCGGCTTATTTGAAAGGCTTAGGGTTAATAGGCAGTGAAACGCCGCGCCGATTGCTCAAACTTGAAGCAAAGAAATCCACAAATTTTAACTGCCGCCCTCCCAAGGGAAACGGCGCGTAACAAGCAAAAGGGCGCGTGATCCCATACGATCCCGCGCCCTTTCGGAGAATTAACAATTGACGGATGAGTTTACTGCGGACGAATCAGACCTGCGGCGCGAGGGTTCTCCCGATGGCGATGGCCGTCACCGCCGTCTCCACCTCATCGAAAGGTTCCTTGTGCTTCAGGCGAAAGCGCAAGGGCTTGCGCAGTGGTGCGTGAAACACTTTCTCGGCGATGAAAACGTCAGGGAACTCGGCGAGCGTTTCCCGGAACGCAACGAGGCGCGCGGGATAATCCGCGAGATCCTGTGTCCAGAACCGCAACTGGACGGAAAACACCTCGCCATAGCAATTGCCGAGCGCGCGCCGTTCCTCTTCCGTCTGCGGCAGCAAAAAACGCGGTTCGAAAGCGGCATCTTCACTGCTCATCGCCCGGACCGCTGTTTCAAACATGAAGAGAAAGGGACGCGCCGCACCAAGCAGCGTCCCGGGCGGCGCAAAGGCTCCCGCATCCGGGTTGAACTGATCATGTCCCGTTTCGATCGGCAGGGCGAGACGCGACGAGACGATGGAAAAGCTCTCGCCCTCCGCGCCTTCCGGTACCGGGGCCTCCGGATCGACGCCGAAGATCTTTTCCGTGACGGATTGAATCATGCTGCAGGCATTGTCGTAGACGAGGTTGACGCCCTCGTTCACATGTCTGTGCCAATCCGGAAAAGTCGTATCGATGATATGCGACAGCCGCTGCTGCGGTGTCAGATCGAGAAATGCGCAGGCGAAGCGCATGTCATAGGAGGCCATGGTCAAAGTCCCGAAAAACTCGGGAGGCCTCATAAAGCATCGGGCGGGCGAGGGAAAGGCAAAGCGGCGCGCAGAGAAGAAAACCTACCTAAAATGAAGGGCGACCGCCGGCCGCCCTTTCATTTCACCAAAGCCATTCAGCGAGTGCCATTCAGCGACTGTCCGCCGGCTTGCCGGTTTCCTCGACCTTGACTATCTCCTCACGGATCACTTTCCGCGCTTCCCGGCGTGTAATGCTTGGAGGATCGCTGGCCGGAAACGTCGCGGCGAGTTCGCGATCGAGTTCGGCGCTGTCATTTTCCTCGACATCTGATTCCGGTTTGATTTTGACCTTTTCGTCCTTCAGACAACCGCCACCCATCGCAACCTCCCATTCCCGGAGGCGCGAGCCCAATTACACCGGCCTCAAGCCTCCTTGCTTGTTTTAAAAACAATTGAACAGGCCGAAACTGGTTCCATAAAATCCAAGACAGACAATAGGGCACGGTCAATCCCCGCCATCGTCCCCCGGAAAGCGGCAGGGCGTTCAGGCGAGCGCTTTCGCCGACGGGAACAGGATTTCCACCACGGTCCCTTCATTCTTGCGGCTCGTCAGGGAGAAGGAAGCATTATTGGCCTCGACCAGAGCTTTGGTGAGCGGCAGACCAAGACCTGTACCGATGTTGGATTTCGCCGAAGGAAGCTGGCGGAAAGGCTGCATCGCTATGCCTATGTCTTCCTCGGACATGCCGGATCCCGTATCGCGAATACGGATCAACGTCCGTGTACCTTCGGCAAGAGCAGTGGTGACGACGACCTGACCGCCCGGCGCGGTAAATTTCACCGCATTGGAGAGCAGGTTGAGAATGATCTGACGCAGGGATCTTTCATCGGCGAGAACCGGCGGCAGCGCGGGCGCCAGCGACAGCCGCAGGAGTATGCGCTCGCGATTGGCCTGCGGCTGCATGATGGCGATACATTCGGTCAGGATTTGATTGGTGTCGACGGCGGCGAAATCGAGTTCCAGCTTGCCGGCCTCGATTTTCGAAAGATCGAGCAGATCATTGACGAGGCTCATGACCAGCGCGCCGGACATATGAATGTCCTTCAGATAATCCTTGTAACGTTCATTGCCGATCGGTCCGAACCGTTCATCCATAATGACTTCGGTAAAGCCGAGAATGGCATTGAGCGGCGTACGGATCTCATGGCTGATCTTGGCCAGGAAATCGGATTTCGCTGTATTCGCCCGCTCCGCCTCGCGCCGCGCCGCATCGAGCTCCTGCTCGATCTTTTTCCAATGGCTCATGTCGCGCAACAGCACGCAATATTTTTCAGAAGCGGGTAGAGTTTCCCCGGAATCAACCGTACCAAACAGACCGATGCGGCCGAGCGTCATGAACAATGGAATCCGGCCGCCCTGCCGGGCGAGGCCGAAGATCTCGCGGCCGTCATTCAGCAGGCTGAAGACGCCGCCGGTCTTCAGACCATGGAAATAATCAATGGCGCAGTCACGGCTTTCCGGCGCGATCAACATGGCCAGCGGCTGTCCCTCGACCTCACCGCGATCGTAGCCGAACAGGGCTTCCCCGGACCGGTTCAATGAAAGGATAATGCCTTCGCCGTTGAGCACTGCCACGCCATCCGTCGCCGTATCGAGAATGGCATGCAGTTCGCGCGCTTCATTCTCATAAACATGCATGCGGGCTTCTAGCGCCTTGCGCTGGGCGGTCTCCCGCCTCACGATTCCATCATCGCGCAGCCGTGAAGTCGATGCGAGGGCGGTATCATGCAGGGCGCCCACCCCGGGAATTGCGGTGAAGGAATCAGCCCCATCCGGCGCGGGCGGGCGATTTTGCGCTTCTGCGTTCAGGGTTTCTAACGCCTGCACCGGCGAAGATTGAGGCTCCGGTGACGAGCCTGCGGTTTCTTCCGCCAGACTACGATGAAAAAGCTGGTCCTTATGGACCAGCCCAAAGCCACTGAAGCCCGCGAAACGGCCCGCCCCATCCCGCCGCGCCGTGCCCCCCAGCGAAACGCGCACGGAAGCCGGCTGTCCGGCAATCGGCCAGGCGAGTTTCACATTCTGAAACGTGCTCTCCCTGACAAATTCTGCTGCCAGCGCCTTGGCTCCCTCCGGATCGAAAGTCGCGATCAAGGCAGCGAAATCCTGCCCCTGCCAGGCATCGGCATCAATGCCGGTCACGTCGGAAACCTGCCGGCCAAGGGTGAGGAGGCGACGCTCCGCATCCGTAATCCAAAGAAAACGCAGCGGCCGGGGGGCCGGAAAGCGGCTCGCGAGATCAGCGGCGATGACCGCCAATTCGTCCCTATTCTCGGTTTGAGCTTCAATCGCTGGATCGGAGAGGGAACCGGCCGAATCAGGGAGAGCCCCAGACACAGACAAAGGCCGCGGCCGATAGGTTTGCGCATCGACCAACACGAGCAGACGCCGCCCATCATGATCGACGAACCGGCACCACAACACCAGCAGGATGCTGCGACCGGACACGAAAAACCGCATTCGCGTCAAGCAGGGCCCCGGCCTATCGAGAGTCTCGACCAACCGGCAAAGCGCCGGATCGGCGGGGCGGAAAAAACGGTCCCGGAGGGCCTCCAGCGTCGCCACGGCAAAAAGATCGAGCGCCGCCCGGCTGGCAAAGGCCAGAAACAGATCTTCAGCTTGCCGCTCTCCTTGCCCTTGCCCCTCGCCCTGCATTTCCAGCCCTAGAACGACGCCTGCGCCGAAGCCATCCCGGGAGGCCGGTCTTTGCAGGAAAGTGTCGAGACAGAGCAGGATAGCGGTTTCCGAAAGGTCCGGCGCGAAGCTGAACATATCCATCGGTCGAGACCTTCCCTGAGAGGCACGAGCCCTGAGAGACGCGAGGCACACCGGCTTGAGGCGGGAGTTCAAGGCGGACTATTAACGAAACCCTAACCGTTCGGAGCCGAGCGGTCTATCGGGGGAGTAGCGGCAGAGCAAATCTGATATAGGAAGTGAATTATTAACCTTAATAGCAGAAATGCAAACTAAGCTGCATTTTACACTTGCATCTCTTGGGTAATTTCTGCAGCCGACGAGACAATGAGGGTTAGCCGGGAGAGCAGCCGGAGAGTCCGCCATGGCGGGAATCGCTTTAAGAAGAATTCTTGAAAGGTTTTTCGCCTTCGTGCTTGCATTCACCGCACGATCCTCTTAGTTTCCGCCGCGCTGACACTTGATTTGTCGAGCCGCCATAGCTCAGTTGGTTAGAGCGCTAGATTGTGGATCTAGAGGTCCCCCGTTCGAGCCGGGGTGGCGGTACCATGGAAACCAGCGCCTCCAAAGCCAGTTCGCTCGGTCAGTGCCGACGCTTCCCGACCTTTTTCCGGCATCATTCCTTCGCACGACACCAGACGTGCGCGCCTGCCCCGCCTATCGGCTTGTTCACGGTCAAAGCGATTTTAGCGATGGGCGTCTGTTGAACAAACGCCAGTTTGATGAAGCTGGGGGTGCATAGCCAATCCGGAATGCGCGCAGTGAACATCCGGCGTAAGCTGATTCCATTTCAGTTCCCATCAACGTCCCGACGTCGAATCAAACGCAAACAGAGAATTAAACACAAACAAAAATGCGGCCATTGTTATGGCCGCATCAAGTCAACACCTCGTCGCTGAATATAGATGAAATTAATGTATGGAACATACAGTTCCACTCAAAGGGAGGTGCCGGATCGACATTGAGACGACACCTGAATTTTACGTACTGAAATGCAGCGTCATAGCGGGACGCAGATGCGTTCTATAGTATCACAACCGATCGAAAAAGGCGGCGAACCAGGAAACACTTATCATGGTCCGCGAACAATCCCTGTAACGTCGAGCGAAACCCTGCGGGAAGGCATCAGACCGGGTGAAAGGAACAGGTGCACCCGGCCGATATCAGGAGGCAGATTTTCCAGCTTGACAATTTTACCCCGTTTCCGCACTTTCAAGATGACGGTTCCCGAAAGGGATCAATAGGGAATGCGGTGCGCGCTCTCGCGCAAAGCCGCAGCTGCCCCCGCAACTGTTAATGGCGAGCCACGACCACAAAGCCACTGGAATGGTATGTTCCGGGAAGGCGGTCTCAAGGCGATGACCCATGAGCCAGGAGACCTGCCGTCATTCGTGGTCACGCGCGAAGGCGTCGGGCGGGGTGCACCGAGGCGGTCGTCTTCCTGCTTGTTCGTTCGCAGGCATGAGAATCACGACCTTTCGCAGTGACGGCCCACGTTTGCTGCGAGCTTTTTCCGCGTGCCTGCTTTTCCGTTCTTCAACCGTTCTGCGTTTTCGCACCTCCTTCCCCTCACCTGCTTTCTCCCCGCACTCATCACGCCTGGCGAGGCCGAGGAAGCTCTGCCTGAACTGACCGTCACGGCCGACCGTACTCTCGAACCCGTTAGCCGGACCGCCTCTTCGATCACAATCATTCCCGCCGAGGAAATCGAAAAACGCGGCTCGTTCGGTCTACCCAATGTCCTGCAGGGCGTGCCGGGCCTTGATCTTTACGAAACCGGCGGCCCCGGTACGACGACATCCGTCTTTCTGCGCGGCTCCACTCCGGGGCAAACATTGGTCATGATCGACGGTGTGCGCATCGGTGATCCCTCATCGACGGACGGCTCGGTCGATCTCGGCGGCCTCGTCGTCACCGATTTCGACCGCATTGAAGTCCTGCGCGGCCCACAATCTGCGCTTTATGGCTCTTCCGCCATGGGCGGCGTCATCAATATCATCACCCGCAAAGGCACAGGCGCGCCGCACGCAAGCATGCTCATGGAAGGCGGCAGCTATGCGACCGGACATACACGCGCCTCGCTCTCCGGTAGCACCGGCAATCTGTCCTATGCTTTTGCCGTCGATGCGCTCTATACAGGGGCCTTCCCCCGTTACGGCTACAGGATTACGCGGCCAGTCACGATCGGCGATGGCGTCACCCCACTGCCGCCGCTCCCCTCGGAGGATCCGACGCGTAAGGGCGGTTTTCATGGTCGGATCGCCTATGATCTCACGCAGGATGCCTCGATCGAGGCGGCCATTATCGGCACCTCAAGTTCGATACGATTCGACAATCCCTATGCCTATAACCCAGCCGATGTCTTCAATCCGCTCAATCACCAACGCGAGAATTTCCTGCAAGGTTTCGTTCAGGGCAAAGCCGATCTGTTCGATCACCGCCTGCATAACCGGCTGACTTTTTTCGGCAATGTCACCGACCGTTCGATTTGGCAGCGTCAATCCTGCTACGACGCAAATTACAATGCGTTCGATTGTGAGCGCGGCTATCACGGCGCCCGGCTTGGTGCCGAATATCAGGGCGATCTCGAACTCGGCCCCTTCGGGCTTGCGACCTTCGGCCTGCGTACAGAGACCGAATATGCCAGCACCTCACAGGCTCCCGCGCCCTTCGGAACATTCGAGCCAATCTCTGCAAGCCAGTCCACACATTCCGGCTTCGCGCAGCACCAGTTGACGCTGTTCGACCGGTTCGATCTGACCTATAGCGGCCGTGTGGACGCGATCGATTACGGCCCGACCTTCACCACCTGGCGTGTGACCGGAGCCTATCGCACCGCGGAGACCGGCACGAAACTGCGCGCGGCAGGTGGCACTGGTGCCCGTTATGGTTCGCTCTATCAACGGTTCAGCGATTATGGCAATCCCTCCCTCGCCCCCGAATATAGTATCGGATATGATGCCGGTTTCGAACAAAGTCTTGCCGGAGGGCGCGCCTCGATCGCCGCCAATTATTACGAAAACCACTATCGCAATCTGATCACTTTCGATAGTTCCGCGAGCTGCACGTCCGTTCAGGTCTTCGGCTGCTACAATAATATCGGACGAGCCGAGACAAAGGGTGTTGAGGTCGCGGCCGAGGCCGTTCTTGTCCCTGGAATTCTGCGGGCGCAGGCGAGTTACACTTTTCTCGTCGCGACAAATCTCGACACCGATCAACCGGTCCCACGCCGCCCGCGCAACAAGGGCATGCTATCGTTGACCTATAACGGCATAGCCGATTTCGAATTCGAGGCGCGCGGCTATTTCGTCGGCGAAAACCCCGACTACGATTACACGGCAGGACAAAACGTCATGCTGCATCCCTATGCGCGGATTGATCTCTATGCTCATTATCGCATGAATGAGAACCTTACCTGGTTCGGACGCATACAGAACGTCAATGATGCCCGTTACGAAGAAGTCTTCAATTACGGAACTGCCGGGCGATCCATCTACGGTGGCCTGAAAGTGACATGGTGATCCGATGACACAACGGGAGAACCAACCATGACGATAGACACGAGCGTAGAGACCGTGCCGCAAAGGAGAGTTAGCTCGGATGGCGTGGAGATGGATATTTTCCCACTCCCCACTGATTGCGCGAGCCTCGATACACTCCTGCGTGATCTCTTTACCCATCACTGGCAGGAGATCATCTTCGGCCCGATCATTCAGGGAGCGGCCTTCGAAATCCACGCCGAGCAACCGCCGACCTCGATCAGCCTCTTCGACGGCTATCTCACCGTCGCCTTCGGCCATACGCATTTTCACATCTGTATCGGCGACAACAAAGGCTCGCGCAGCCAGCCGACCGGTCCAGAACTCGCACGCCACAGGCGCACCAGCCGGGCCGAACTCTATCGCCGTATCAATGGTGGCTGCGTTCCCATGTCCTGGGGGATCCAGTTCTTCAACGGCGCCGACGAACAGCAATTGACCATATTGCTCCCGAACCCGTTCCTCGACCCACAAACCGAAAAAGTCGTCGCGCGGCCGGATTGGTCGCGCCTCGCCCTTTGGGACAGCCTGCGCGCCCGCTGGCTTGGCCTCACCCGGCCGGACCCGACCGACCGGAGCATGGCGCGATGATTCCCACCCTCTGTGGGAAAGACGTCCTCTTCCGCATTTAGCCGGCAAACCTTGACGGATGAGTGTTTTTTCTCAAACTGAACCCAACCAGGAGAAACGCATGCCGAATACACTTGCCCTGAGCCAAAGTGCCACGGGAAAACGCATGGGCTGGAGCCTCTTTCTTGTCGCGCTGAGCCTCGTCTTCAGTCTCGCCCTCGCCTGTGCTGTCCCGCTGGCAGCTTTCGCCGCCATTGCCGCCGCGACATTGAGCCGGCGCGAGGCATTGTACACCGCCTTCTCCGTCTGGCTCGCCAACCAGATCGTCGGTTTCACCTGCCTGCATTACCCTATCGATGCGACGACCTTCGCCTGGGGCGCGGTGCTTGGTGTCATCACCATCGCCTGCTGCGAGACTGCCGGTGCACTATGTCGTCACCTGCCAGGCGCCATGGGGCTGGCCGCGGCCTTTCTCGCGAGCTTTTTCGTCTATGAAGGCACGCTGCTCATCATCGACATCGCTCTCGGTCTCGGCACAGCGGCCTTCACCGTAGTCATCGTTACCCGCATTTTCCTGATCAATTTCTGCGCCTTCGGCAGTCTCGTCGCTCTGCGGTTCCTCGGCGCCGTAACCACCCACAAGCCGCAAAAAGCAATTGCGGACAATCACGCCTGACTATGCAACGAGGAGAAGATGATCCATCTTCTCCTCCCCTGTTCAACTTCATAGGCATCGACCGTGCTTCACCCCGTTCCTTCAAATGATGAGAAACTGGCCGCCTATTGGTACCGACGGGCGTCTTACATGCTCATCTCGCTAGCCACCTGCTCCTGGATCCTGTTGACAATCCTCTCCGTGGTCCCCGCACGGCATCGTCCACATATCGGCGTCTCTGGCAATATCGAGCACATCATCGCCTATGTGCTTGCCGCGCTGGTTACGAAGCTTGCCTTTTCCCGCCTCTCGAGCCTCAAACAGATCGTCGCCTTTTCCAGCGCCTCCGCCTTCTTCGAATTCTGTCAAATCTGGATCCCGGGCCGTTCCCCCGGCATTGACAATTGGGCGGCAAGTACATTCGGCGCGGCGATCGGTATTCTTCTCGCGCAGGCTTTCCTTGCACGGGTGCATATACCTTCCAATCCACGATGAGATTGGCTCTCTTCACTCCACATGATTCACGGGCGGCGGTGACCAGGAGCCGTTGAGCGCTTCGAGCTTTGGCCAATAAAGCCGGAGATTCATGCTGAAAGAGCCGCTCGCGGGTGCCGGTAGCCAGTTCGTTTCCTTCTCAGCTCCCGGCGATTCCCTCTGGATATAGAGATCCAATGACCCATCAGGGTTGAAATGGAGCGGGTCTCGATCACCAATAGCGTAACGGTTGATGGGATTTTCCGCGAAGAGCTGATGGTCGTTATACATGGTCAACGACCAGAAAGCGCGAACCGGCGGAATCCGGTCCTTGTCGAAGTGAATCCGATAATGCCTGTCACTGCTGAAGGGTTGGCCATCGGCATCCGCGAGAGCGGTTGGATAGATTGCATCCTCGATGACATTGGCGCCGAGCCCGGCATAGGCGACACCGGCCCGATGCAAATAATCGGTTCCATAGGTGCCGATCGCTGTGAGATTGGTCCGCCAGCCATTGGTGAGGACGCCCGAGCTTTTCCATCCCGCCTTGATGAGTGCGAGCGCCGCTGCCGGAGCCGCCTTCAGAGCTTCCCGCACATTATCCGGCGCGTCACTCAGCGCGAAGCTTTTGCCCGGCACGAAACCAATCCGCCGCATTCTGTCGAGAATTGGATGATCATTGTCATGCGGCGGATTGGTCTTCATCAGCTCCGCGAAAAGACTGAAATAGGCCGCCGCATCCAACTTGTCGACCTGATCGGGTGGCGCACTCATGTCCTGATTGCGGTTCACGACGCCCTTCGGCGGCGTGTAGGCTTTGCCATAGGCGCTCAATGGAACGGCCTTCAGACCATCCTGAAACTTGTGGACGGCGGCATAATCCGAGGTGCCATTGGTCTGCGTCCGACCGATCAGGAGCCCTGTTCCCGTCGGGCTTTTATATTCCCGGATCCCTGCCGGTAAACTTCCCCGCCAGGCCGGTCCAGTAATGGCGAAGGTCTGCGCCTCTGTGCCAGTCGTTCTTTCCCCAGGCGACGTGAAAATGTCGCTCCAGGCATCAAGCCACGGCAACAGGAAATAGCGTCCACCGGAATCAGGAACAATGATTACCAGAGGGTCTTTGGAAACATCATAGGTCAATGCACTGTAAAGCGTATCCGCATTCGGACGCACCACATCGGTGAACGAAGCGTTGGGGAAACTTCGCGCATGGGCGAATTGATTGACGGGCGCCCGCATGCCGACAGGTTCGGCAACATTGGTGCCGACCTGTTTCGTCACATGCATCAACACCATGGGATAAGCGTAAATATAGGCGTCACGCGCAATTTCGCGGGCATCTTCGGCTGAGAGGACCTCTTGTGCGGAAAGAGTCGGGATATTCAGAAGCATCCCGGCGCATACCAGCGCAAACAAGCTGTTTTTCATTGGCTCTCCTCATCCGGGCGAACGAATCCTGCCGGAACAGAATTCTCACTTGAAGCCGCAACATTTTAATGAATAAGAATGGCTTGGAACCGGTGCGCGATTATATGGCCGCCCTGACGGCGCAGCGAATTCTCTTGGAACAGAATTTCTTCAGGTAATTTACCGAGGAACAGTTCTTGTGAGAACGGCTCCAGTGCATGACTGGAATCTTCAGAAATACAGAAATTTTCAAGCACAACCATACGGAAACATACATATGAGCCCGCCGAGGTGAGCCCCAGTCGTCACCCGTTTCCATACGTCTTCATGGATCATACACAGACCACAAAATATCAAAATACCACAAAAGGACAGACAGAAAAATAATCCCGAGGACCGGAGCCGCAGGCCCGAATCCTATCCAATATCATAGCAATTCGCGGCGCCGGAACATCAGCCGCCGATTTCCTCGCGCAGAATCTCAAGTTCGAGCCATTCTTCCTCCGCGGAGGAAAGCGCGGCATCGGCCTTGGCGAAGGCCTCGCTCGCCTTGGCGAATTTTTCCGGCTCGCGCTGGTAGAGATCCTGATCGTCAAGCATTTTCTGCAGCTTGTCCTTGACCGAGCGCAGTTCCTCGATCTTCTTGGGCAGGGTTTCGAGCGCGTGTTTCTCCTTGAAGCTCAGGCGCCGTTTGCCGGCTTTTTCATTCGCCGAGGCCGGGCGCTCCGTTTCCGCCTTGACGCCTTTATCCCCACCCTTATCTCCCGCCTTGCCGGCGGATTTCGCCGCATTCTGACGCTGCTCGACACCGAAGCCGCGTTGAGCCAGCATATCCGTATAACCGCCCGCATATTCGATCCAGCGGCCCTGACCCTCCGCCATCAGCACCGATGTCGTCACACGGTCGAGAAAATCGCGATCATGGCTGACAAGCAGAATTGTGCCCTGATAATCGTTGAGCATCTCCTGCAAGAGATCGAGCGTTTCCAGATCGAGATCATTGGTCGGCTCGTCGAGCACAAGCAGGTTCGAGGGTTGTGAGAGCGCCCGCGCCAGCATCAGCCGCCCGCGCTCGCCGCCGGACAATTGACCGATGGGCGTGCGCGCCTGTTCCGGTCCGAACAGGAAATCCTTCATGTAGCCGATGACATGTTTGCGCTCGCCATTGACTTCAACAAAATCGCTGCCGCCACCGGTGAGCGCATCCTTGAGCGACACCTGCGGATCAAGGCTTGAGCGGCTTTGATCCAGCGTCGCCATCTGCAGGCTCGCGCCGAGCCTGACCGTACCGCTGTCGGGGGCGAGCGCGCCGGTCAAAAGCTTCACAAGAGTGGTCTTGCCCGCGCCATTGCCGCCGACAATGCCGAGCCTGTCGCCTCGCAGCACCCGCAAAGAGAGATTTTTCACAATATCGCGATCGCCATAGGCCTTGGAGATCGCATCCGCCTCGATGACCAGCTTACCGGAGACCTTGCCCTCGGTCGCAACGAGCTGGACCTCACCCGAGCGCGACTGCCGCTGGCGCCTCTCGCTACGCATGGTGTTGAGCGCGGCAAGACGCCGCTGGTTGCGCTTGCGCCTTGCCGTGACGCCATAACGCAGCCAGTCTTCCTCGGCCGCGATCTTGCGGTCCATCTTGTGCTGTTGCTGTTCTTCTTCCTCCAGCACCTGATCGCGCCAGGCCTCGAATCCGGCAAAACCCTGATTCAGGCTGCGCGTGCGGCCGCGGTCGAGCCAGACGGTCTGACGGGAAAGATTTTGCAGGAAGCGCCGGTCATGGCTGATGAGCACCAGCGCCGAGCGCAGGCCCTTCAACTCGCCTTCCAGCCATTCAATCGTCGGCAGGTCGAGATGGTTGGTCGGCTCGTCGAGGAGCAGAATATCGGGCTCCGGCGCGAGCACGCGGGCAAGCGCCACACGCCGCGCCTCGCCGCCGGAAAGGGTACGCGGATCTTCCTCGCCGGTAAGGCCGAGATCGTTCAACAGCGCGCGGGCGCGATAGGGATCATCGAGCGGCCCCAATCCTTCCTCGACATAGGCGAGCGCCGTCGCGAAACCGGTAAAATCAGGTTCCTGCGGCAAATAGCGGATCGTCGCATCCGGCTGCATGAAGCGCGTGCCGCCATCCTGCTCGATGAGACCGGCGGCGATTTTCAACAGCGTCGATTTGCCGGATCCGTTGCGACCGACAAGGCAGACACGGGCCCCCGCCGAAACCGAGAGCTCGGCCGATTCCAGCAAAGGCTTGCCGCCAAGCGTCAGCATGATGTTTTGCAAAAGCAGAAGAGGAGGCGCCATTATCGTTTAAGCTCGTTTCAGCCGATGTGCCCGCGCGTTCGAAACCCCTGGGGATCGCGACTGTGGCCTGGTCCCGCAGTCTCGCCGGAGGTGACGGACGGGGCGTTTATAAAATTGAGAGTATTTTCAAGGACCTTGAAGCAGGAAAGGAGTCGATCCGGAAAATGCCCCGACAATGGTCCGGGCGCAGCCGTGCCAGGAAAGACCAAAGCAAGACCGAAGTGCCTGTTTTTGACGGTAAACCCCCTCCCCTGTCAACGACAGCCCATCTCTTAAGCCCCGCTCAAAGGATTCCCATGGTTTCTTCATTGCCCCCGGCCGCCATCGAAACGGTCGACGACATTTCCTATACGCATGTCGAAGAAAACTGGGATTTCGCCCATAAGGAGGCCGAGCGCATCGACCGGCACTGGGCAAAGCTGACGGCGGAAAACCCACATCTTTTTAATGGCCGCGTCCTGCTCATGCAGGATTACGCCTTGGGGCGCGACGATAGCCACCGGCTCCTTTCCGGCCATGGTTTCGAGGTCGATTACAAGGCTTTTCAAGCGTGGCGTGATTTCGGCTTCCCCGGCGCGCCGGTCTATAATTGCTTCGCCATGGCGGCGCTGGTTTCCGCCGACGGCGCTTTCATGCTCGGCCAGATGAACAGCCATACCGCAAGCGCCGGCCGAATTTATTTTCCGGCCGGCACGCCGGATCCCAGCGATCTCATGGACGGCATGATTGATCTCGAAGGCAGCGTGCGGCGCGAACTCGAGGAAGAAACCGGCCTGACGCCAAGCGACGTCATGATCGAGCCCGGCTGGACGCTGGTTTTCGATCTGCCGCGGCTCGCCTGTATGAAACGGGTGAGAAGCCCGCTGACGGCCAAAGCCTTGCAGGAACGCTTCGCCGATTTTGCCGCCACGGAAAGCCTGCCGGAACTAAGCGCTCTCGTTCCGGTCTTCTCTCCCAACGATTTCGATGAAGAGCGGATGCCGCAATTCATGCTGACCTATATCCGCCACGCCCTGAAGGGGATGAGATAAGATCAGACGTGATAGCCGTGCTTGGCCTGCGAAGAGCGGATCAACGCCATGGCCTCGCCATCGCGACCCGCCGCGCAAGCAGCTCCCGCCTTGGCCAATTCGGTCTGAATCTGGTCGAAGACTTTCTGCTCGACATTGCCGGTCGTGACATCCGCCTTCAGGACATTCTGATAACGGTCAAAAGCCTTTGTGCAGGAGGCATCCGGTGGCAAATCAGGACGTTGCGGCACGGAGGGAGCAGCAGCCGCAGCCACTTGCGGCGCATTGGCCGCCGTCGTCTGGTTGCAGGCCGCAAGCGAGACGGCCAGCAAAAGGCTGGTTGCGACGGAACCCACGCCGCCCATGGTTGCTTCCCACTTTCCCGAAAAAATCACCGCTTCCCCCTTTCCATGAAGGCTTGCTACCGCCACGCGCTATTGCAAAACATTCGAGACGATTTCGATGGCTCACGGTCACGCAACGACTCGTTTTCCATCGAAAAGAGATTTGATTCTAGTTTGCATCAAGCCGGTCCAACAAGATACGCCTTGCGTCATCGTCCAGGTTGAGCGCCTCGAGCCATTCTTCGAACAGCAATTGCCGATCGTTCAGCCAGAACTCGTTTTCACCACTGGCCCGTTCGACCGCTGGCCCATCCTCCCGATGCAACAGTCCGTGCCTCAGCCAAAATTTGGAACCATCCGAATATTCGATCGCCGGACCGCCCTCGCGATGGCGCTGGCCGTTCTGATACCATTCGAGATCGCCATCGGGGTCGATCACGGCCGGCCCATCGATCCGATGCAATTCCCCGTCGCGGAACCACTCCTTGAGTCCGCTGGCATCCTCGACCGCCGGTCCATCCAGGCGATGCCGCTTGCCTTCGAAGAACCATTCCGTGCTGCCGTCCGGCGATTCGATGGCTGGTCCATCCTCCCGGTGCAATTGTCCATTCTTCAGATAGCGACGGGTCCCATCGGCTTCGGTTTCGATCATCCAGACCTCACAAAGTTATGGCGAAAGAGAGACACCATCAAAGCACGGAAGGAAGGGCAGACGGAGAGGACTGAAACATGATAGGAGGGCGCGACGCAAGGCGGACCATGCGCCGGCTTGGCGCTGCTTGCCGCCGCGCTCAGGGGCGATTAACTCTCTTCCAAGGCTCCGCCGTTGCCCATCCTCCCGTCAGGCCCGGTTTCGCGGCTTAGCCAGACATAGCCCCTAAAAGACCAACGCATCGCAAAGACCAACTGACTGCCCCTCTGGAGAAAAGAAATTATGCCGCTCCGGCTCGATACGCGTAAATCCGATTTCAGCCCCTCCTTCGAGGCCCTTCTGGCCATGAAACGCGAGGCCGCTGCGGATGTCGATCACGCGGTCGAGACGATTATCGCCGATGTGCGGGCGCGAGGTGATGCGGCGCTTGCCGATTATTCGCTCAAATTCGACCGCGTCGCCTTCGGCGCGCAGGGCCCACGCATCGCGGCCCAGGACATTGAAGCCGCGCTTTCCCAATGTTCCGCCGATGTCCTCGCCGCTCTCGAACTCGCTCATAAACGCATCGTCGATTTTCACGAACGCCAGAAGCCACGCGATGAGGATTTCACCGATTCCCTCGGTGTCGAACTCGGCTGGCGCTGGCGGCCGGTCGAGGCTGCCGGTCTTTATGTGCCGGGTGGCACCGCCTCTTATCCTTCCTCGGTGCTCATGAATGCGGTGCCCGCCAAGGTGGCGGGCGTGCCGCGCCTCGTCATGGTGGTACCGACACCGGACGGTTCGCTCAATCCGCTCGTCCTCGCCGCGGCGCATCTTGCCGGCGTCGATGAAATCTATCGCATCGGCGGCGCCCAGGCAGTGGCGGCTTTGGCCTATGGCACGCAGAGCATCGCGCCAGTGGCGAAGATCGTCGGTCCCGGCAACGCCTATGTCGCCGCCGCCAAGCGCCGCGTCTTCGGCGCGGTAGGCATCGACATGATCGCTGGCCCCTCGGAAGTGCTGATCATTGCCGACAAGACCGCCAATCCCGAATGGATCGCCGCCGACCTGCTCGCCCAGGCCGAGCATGATTCCGCCGCGCAATCGATCCTGATGACCGATGATCCGGCCCTTGCCGATGAGGTCGAAGCGGCCGTCGCCCGCCAGCTCGCGATCCTCCCACGCGCCAATATCGCCTCGGCGAGCTGGCAGAATTTCGGCGCCATCCTTCTTCTCGAAAAACTCGAGGATTCAGTGGCGCTCGCCGACCGGCTGGCACCGGAACATCTCGAAATCATGTGCACGCAGCCGGATGCCCTTGGTGACAAGATCCGCAATGCCGGGGCGATCTTCCTCGGTGCCCATACGCCGGAGGCCATCGGCGATTATGTGGGCGGCTCCAACCATGTGCTGCCAACCGCCCGGTCCGCCCGCTTTTCCTCAGGTCTGGGCGTTCTCGATTTCATGAAACGCACCTCGATCCTGAAATGCACGCCGGCGAGCCTCGAAAGCCTCGGCCCCGCCGCCGTCGCCCTTGGCGAGGCCGAAGGTCTTTCCGCCCATGCCCGATCCGTTGCGATCCGTCTTGCGCGCGATACCGCCGCGCAGGCACCTGCCGACACAACAAGGCCATCATGAACACAAGCGATAAATCAGCGCGTGATCGGCTCGTTTCGGTGACGCTCGACGAAACCTCTATCGGGCCCGGCACGCCCGATCAGGAACACGAACGCCAGGTCGCCATTTATGACCTTCTGGACGAAAATCTGTTCGCGCTACCGGGACGCGACGATGGCCCATATCATCTGCGCATCGCCCTGCACGACGCCAAGCTGGCGCTCGATATCACCGATGAGCGCGGTGCGCAGGTCGCTACGCATATCCTTTCGCTGACGCCCTTCCGTGGGCTCCTGCGGGATTATTTTCTCGTCTGCGAAAGTTATTATCAGGCCATACGCACCGCCAATCCGGCACAGATCGAGGCGATCGACATGGGCCGGCGCGGCCTGCACAACGAGGCCGCCACCCTGCTCATGGAGCGGCTCTCGGGCAAGATCACCTGCGATCTCGACACGGCGCGGCGTCTCTTCACGCTGGTCACGGCGCTGCATTGGAAAGGCTGACGTTCCACCACAGAAACAGGGCACGGCTCAGGCACGGACTGTCACAACCCGCAAGCCAGCCGGCACGCACCGCGGGACGTCAATGGGGATTCGATTGAGGACGTGAGCACGATTAGGCGCCTTCCCCATTCCATTCTGTTTGCGTGCAGTCAGAACGCGGTGCGGTCACCAATGGCGGAGGCCCTCGGCAAGCATTATTTTGGTAAACGCGTCTATTTCGCCTCGGCGGGCACAAGGCGCGGTGAGAAAGATGCCTTCGCCATAGCAGTCATGGACGAACTCGGCATCGACATGAGCAAGCACAAGCCGCATACATTCGAGGATCTGGAAGATTCCAATTTCGACCTGATCGTGACGCTCTCGCCGGAAGCGCATCACAAGGCGCTGGAATTCACCCGTCACTTCGCCGTGGATGTCGTCTATTGGCCGACGATCGACCCGACCGCAACGGAAGGCTCGCGCGATCATATTCTCGATGCCTATAGGCAGGTGCGCGACGGGCTCCTCAAAAGGATCGAGGACCTTCTCGATTACCGTCCCATGGGCAGCGTGTAGGATTGTTTGGTTGCACAGCTCCCTGAACGGATGGAATGGATCGCGAGTGAAGGTTTTTGTCTGTATGCGCGTCGCTCGGAATCGTTGAGCATGATTCCTTGAGACTTGGCATGCCGTGACTTGGCTCTCGTGACTTGGCTCCCCGCAATTGCCGCTCGGAGGACCTCATAAATCCCGACAAATCAGGATCAATGATAGTTGTTTTTACTCCGCATACGCCAAGCCTGCGTAACCTCATCATAGAATGAGTCAAGCGTGCCGGCGACGGATGGAACGCGTGTGCCGGTTTCGTCTACGAAGTCTGACAAGGAAAAAGGGCGGCGGACGCGCTTGCCGGCGGCTTCCGCCGGTTCCCTGCGCAGCCTTCATTGGCGGCGAGCTTTCCCAGCATGGCTGTGATGGCTGGGCCTGACACTTCTTCGATATAGCCGGCGCAATCGCCACTGATCTCTCGCGCAAGCCGCCGGTGCCCGAGGAGAGCAAGGCAGCGCCGCCGGCATGGGCTTCGAGCGCGGTGCGGCCAAACGGTTCACGCGAGGTTGAGGCGGTACAAGCTTGTCCTTCACATTGACGAACAATCGCCATAGTCATTAATTCTCATGGTGCGTCCTGTAAAAATGGGGATACCGTTTTTTCACTGGGGAAGAGAGTGAAGCCCGCATGAATAGACCGACACGGCGCACAGCGCTGCTGGGAGGGGCGTCAAGCGCGATTCTCGCCGGCGCACCTGTGGCAAACCTTCTGGCTCAAGAGACGAAACCGCTGCCGCGGCTGCCTCTCCAGCCGGGTGCGAAAGTGGTCGGTTTCGGCCATAGTTTCATTCAGTTCGGCGCGAATGCAATTATGCCGGGCATGATGGGTGAGGAAAGGAACGCGCGGGGCGTGCTGAACCAGGTCGCGATGCTCGACCAACGTTTCAACCTCGATATTTTCGCGACGCCGGATAATCCGGGGTTCACCGGCACCAATGCGCTCAGTGGCGCGCATCAAGGCATCGGCGGCGGACATCTGATGTCGACGCCCCATGCGCTCGGAACGCTCGAGCGCACCCCTTATGTCCTCGCCCGATACCCGCAGATCATCTATCTCGACATTGGCACAAATGACATCACGTCAGGGGTCGGCGGCTCCTATGGCACGAACAGGAACGCCGCCGCGGTCATTGCCGCCCTAGACACACAGATCAACCGGTTGACGGAAGCCGGGGTTTTCGTGGTCATACAGACCGTGGCCTTCCGCTTCGATTGGCCACAAACAGATACAGCCTCACCCAAATCCCGCTTCATCATCCTGAACCAGGTGAATGACTGGATCAAAGCGCAGGCCGGTCGTCCTGGGATACAGGTTTGCGACACGACGGCGATCGATGGCACGCAAACAGCCGATCGGGAGCTTTTTGGCCCGGATGGCATTCATCCTGCCCCCATTCTCGCGCGCAAGCGTGCCGAGACACTGCTGCCCATTCTGCGCGCGATGGTCAGTCCTTATCCTTCCTCCCATCCTTCGACGATCGACAATCGTTTTCCTCATGCGGGTTTTCCCGGTGCGAACGACATAACAGGCGACGATGGCCGCATTACTGGCAAAGTTGCCAATGGCCTGCGGATCGCCATGCATACAGGTGCCTCCACAGCCGTGGCGACGAAACAGCCAAGCGATAGGGGAGGAGAATGGCAGGTCCTGACCGTGACGGCGGAAAATGATGGAACGCCCCTTCACGAGATCCGTCTGACCATGCGCGATCTTACGCTGAACCAGCTGGGCGTGGTTGATGGTGATTGGCTCGAATGCCATCTTCCTTTCGAGCTCGATGGCTGGGCTGGCTGGCGGACGGCAGACCCGAGGGGACAGGGGACCCTTTCTTTCAATAACGAGCTCTTTGCCGGCTCGACCCTGGCCTATGCCAGCAACGATAAATCGGGTTTCACCGACACAAAAGGCACCCAGGGCGTGCTTTCGACGAAGCTCATGATCAAGCCGGGCCTCGCAATCTCCAGTCTGCGCTACAGCATACGACCGATCCAGATCCGCTTCCTCAGCACGGCGCCTGGCCATGGCACGATCAAGATCGGCGCCCCTATCCTCCGCAAGATCGCCGATCCGCGCAAAGTCTGGATGTTGTCATGAGAATAGCCGGAATCCTGCCACCCCTCGCAATCGGGACAATAGCAGGTGTGCTAGCATTCTACGCCAGCTGGTATCTGCCAGCCTTGCGCTGGGACGGGGTCGCTTCCGTCTCGCGGACCCCGTTTCTGCCCGATATCATGAGAACAATCTCCCTGCGGCCCGGCGCCCATCTCATTTGTGAGGGTGACAGCCTGACCTATGGTTCCCGCCGTCTCGGCGAGGGACTGCCGCCGATCAACGGGGCCCGCTCGCAGAGGGTGGAAACGCCCTACCCCGAGACGCTCGCCCGCCTGCTTGGCCATGACATCGAAGCGGAGAACCGGGGCTATCCAGGCGACAGAGCGCAGGATGGCCTGCGGCGATGGGCGGACAAGCCCTCAGGCGATGTGGTTTTGTTGATGTATGGCACTAATGACGCCAATCCAAGGGGCTGGCGGACAGCCATACCCCTCGCTGATTATCAGGCCGTCTTGTCCAGCATCATCCGCCGCCATCAGCAAGCAGGCGCAATTGTCATCGTCCTCAGCCCCCCGGCAGCGGGCATCGCGGCGGCGGAAGCAGCAATCGAGCCTTATCGCTCCATAGCGCGCCGCGCTGCTGAACAGAGCGGCGCTCTTTTCATCGATACACGGCGCCTGATGGCAGATGTTGCAGCACCAATCCAGCTCGATGGCCTGCATCTTCGAGCACCGGCCACGCAGGCCATCGCCGAGGGCCTCGCACCCTTGTTTTCCGTCAGCGAGACGACACAATAACAGCATACCGATATCACCCCGCTGTTCATGAAAAGTTTCGCAGGTTTTAAGCACCATCCAACAAAATAGGCTGCAGAATTGTCTCGCACGTCAAGTGAAGGAATAACTGACTAGATTTAAATCAAAGAATCGTCATATAATTATCATTATAATTGAAATGATTGGAACCGCTCAATGCAAGATGAGAGCGTCATGGCGCGTGAAAATCTGATCGATCCAATTTTGGCCGTAAAGACTACGCAACCTTCTCCATCACGGCGTTCGGAAATCCGTACCCTGCAATATGGACGCGGCATAGCGGCGCTTCTGGTCTGTTTATTCCATACATATGGCGCGATTGAAAAATATTTCGGCGTGATGCCAGGCGGAAGAATTTTCAATGGCGGCCATTCCGGAGTCGAATTCTTCTTTGTTCTCAGCGGGTTTATTATCTTCACCGCGCATCGGCGTGATTTTGGCCAGCCGAGTCGGCTAGGAACCTTCTATCGCAAGCGCGCTATCCGCGTGCTGCCCATGTTCTGGCTCGTAGTCGTTCCCCTCGGCGCGTTATTTCTCTTCGTTCCAAGTCTCGGTGCTGACAGAGCACTTACATTTTTCAAATATATAACCGATCTGCTGCTTATTCCTCGATCCGGCCTGCTCACCCTTGCTCCCGCCTGGACGCTGCAGCATGAGGTTATTTTCTACCTCGTGTTCGGATTGGTCCTCTATAATATCAAAGTTGGTTTCGCGGCCCTAGGCTTGTGGCAAGGAGCGTGTTTCATCACACTGATCTTTGGGTTGACACCGCAGGATTATATGTTGCCGATAAACAAATTCTTTGGGTTTTACAATTTCGGTTTCATATTTGGTATCGCGGTCGCGGTGCTTTCACAAAGCAGGTATTTTGGAAAAATGAGGCCCGTATTGCTTGGGCTATCCGTCCCCGCTCTCCTCGCACTTATTACTCTGTTTATAGGAGAAGCGCGTAGCGGCTCGAGCGTTCTAGGCAGCAGCGCCCGGCTCACACTCTCCTATTTTACAATCTACAGCTCTATCATGCTGGCGCTCCTCATCATACCGAACAAACCGCGTCCCTTGCTCGATAGCACTTTGGGTGTTCTGGGCGGAGCCTCCTATGTCCTTTACCTCATTCACGAACCAATGACGTCGGTCGTGACAAAAATCCTGCTGGCCCCTGCCCTGAAACCCTTTGCGCGGCCTGAGATTGCCTATTCCATCATGATCATCATTAGTGTCGTTTCTGCTCTTTTCCTGCACCATTATGTCGAGCGGCCAATTCTCGGCTTTCTCAATCAACGATTGAGATCCTCCAGGAATCCTCTCAATCAACAGGAGAACAGCCCGATCGTTTCTCAAAGCTTGCCAGTTTAAGGAAGTCGAGAAACCGGGATATTCTGACTTCTCCACTATAGAAGAAGCGTACGATTTACATGATATCTTTCGATCGTGCGGACGCAATTGAGTTGTGTCCGCACACATTGAGGCCAAACAATCAAGAATGAGAAGAGAGGCCTTCGTCTACAACACAAACAAAAAAACTCCGCCATACCAGGTCTCATTGGATTGATTGTTCATCACGTCCTTTATGCTAGAGGGCAAGAATCCTTGTATGGTTCGGCGCTCAGTCGTAATCTTCGACTGTCCCTCCGTCATTCGATTTCGTGGAAAAATCGGCTGCTGCTTCGATCAAACCTATTGCAGTTTCTTCGTTTTCTGCTGAGAGCAGCGGAGTCAGTCCATATTTGTCCTTGATTTCAAGCTGGGTTCCCGCTTGGAACAACAAGCGGCGGCCAGGGTCAGGCGTCCGAAGGAATTGCCCTGTTCGGCTATCGCGTCATGGCGCTATTGTAGGGAAGAGGTCTATTCCAGACTGAATACGAGCACGATACATTATTCGGGTACTTAGGCTCGTCAGTGCCGGAAAACCGTTAGCCCCATGGCATACCGCATGGCCTTGAGGCCGCTGAATAGAAACACAAATAACTTGTTCGTCGATCGCAGATCAAGATGACAGGCGAGTATCATCACGCGATCACAATCTTCGGCACCCCGATGCGGATGATGACCGTTGGCACACTGCTAGACCAATAGGTGACATCACAGAAACCTTTGCTCGGCACCTGTCAGCGCGATCCTGAAGCGATCGAGATATGGCTGCATGAGATCTTCCCGGCAATCGCCCAACGCGCGGCTTCAGCGGTAAACGACGCGCGGGACGACTTCTGAACCTGTATCTATCAGGGAGTCTTGACGCCTGTCATTCTAACTGACCAAAGTCGCGAGAAGCGCCAGAAAGAGCGGCAGCGGCATGACGATGAAACCGAGCTTCAAAAAATCCCAGGTACCAACCTTGATCCCCTCGCGTCGCAGGGCAACGAGCCAGAGGATGGTGGCGAGTGAACCCGTGACTGAAAGGTTGGGGCCGAGATCGACACCAACTAGCAAGGAGCGAGTCATGAGTGGCGATAAAGGTGCCTGATCGATAGCGCGCGCAGCCAGAAGGCCGGCTGGAAGATTGTTGACGAGGTTGCTGCCGAAGCCGATCAGGCTCCCCGCCGCAAAAGACGCCTTCCCCAGCGCCACATTTGCCTGCTGCTGCAGCAAGGTGGCGAGTAAATCGATGACGCCCGTTTGTGCCAAAGCCTCGACAAGAACGAAGAGCCCGGCGACGAGCGGTAGCACGCCCCAGGAAATGCCGCGCAGCAGTGGAAACGGCGAGGTGCGCTGTTGAAGGAGAACCAGCGTCACTGTCACCACTCCTGCGATCGCCGTCGGCAGGCCAAGCTGCCAACCCATGGCCGAGGAAATGATGAGTACGACCACTGTAGCGCCGATACCAGCCGCCGCTGCGATCCCACCCCCGTTCAATCGCGGCACAGTGATCGTGCTGACGACGGGTTGGCGAATCTGCTTGTGCTGGCTGAGAAACAGGAGGCCATAAGTCGTCGCTATGGCGATAAGCGAGGCTGGGAGAAAGGATCGTAGCCAATCAAGCAGCGGCGGCATCGATTTGCCGTAGATCACCAGATTGGCTGGATTGGAAATCGGCAAGACGAAGCTCGCTGCATTGGCGATGAAGGCGCAGATGAGAAGATAGGGCAGCGGATGTTGCACCTTCGCCGCCCGCGTAGCGGCGACGACGGCCGGCGTGAGCACGACCGCCGTCGCATCATTCGACAGAATGACCGTCACCCCGATGCCGGCGACATACAATAATGCGAAAAGCCGCGAGCCGGATCCGCGCGCGGCAATTGCGACATGTCCGGCAAGCCAATCGAAGAGGCCCTCACGCCGGGCAATCTCGGCAAGCAGCATCATGCCCGTGAGGAAGAGATAGACATCGATCCCCTCGGCGATACCGAGCAGCGCCGTATGCGGTGTCACGAGATGCAGGATGACGAGCAGCCCGGCACCGGTCACCGCCCATATCACCTCCGGCAGCTGAAAAGGCCGGAGGATCACTCCGGCGATAGACAATGCAGTGATACCCCAGATCGCAATCGATGCATTCATCACGGCAGCGCACGCTCGGGAAAGGCCTTAGCCAAAGCCTCCCGATTCGCGGCAATGACTCCACGCTCGGTGATGAGTCCCGTCACCAGCCTGGCAGGCGTCACATCGAAAGCATAATTGGCAGCTGGGCTTTTCGCCGGCGTGATGCGGATCGTCTCGATTTTCCCATCGCCCGTCATGCCCTTCAAATGTGTCACCTCATCGGAGGCGCGTTCCTCGATCGGGATTTCGCGGACACCGTCGGACAAAGTGAAATCAATCGACGGCGATGGTGCGCAGACATAGAAGGGAATCTGATTGTCGAAAGCCGCCAGAGCCTTGAGATAAGTACCGATCTTGTTGCAGACGTCGCCGCTCGCAGTCGTGCGGTCTGTACCGACAATGACGAGATCGACAAGGCCGTGCTGCATAATATGGCCACCGGCATTATCGACGATGACCGTATGCGGCACGCCATGCTGGCCAAGTTCCCAGGCCGTCAATGAAGCGCCCTGATTGCGCGGCCGGGTTTCATCGACATAGACATGAATATCAATTCCGGCATCCTGCGCCTTGTACATCGGCGCCGTCGCCGTGCCCCAATCGACAGTGGCGAGCCAGCCGGCATTGCAATGGGTGAGTATATTCACCCTGCCACCCTGCTTGCGCTCGGCAATGGTCTTGATGAGGGCGAAACCATGATCGCCCATCGCTTCGCAGAGGACAATATCTTCATCCGCCAAGACGCCGGCATGTTTCCACGCGGCCTCGGCACGTTCGCTGGCGGGCAGGCCGAGAAGCTTCGCCGCCATTGCCTCGAGCGCCCATTGCAGATTGACCGCCGTTGGCCGCGTCGCGCGCAAGACGGTACTTGCTTCCCGCAATTCCGCGTCGGAAGCCCCTTTGCGCAAGGCGAGTGCAAGGCCATAGGCCGCTGTCACACCGATCAGCGGCGCGCCGCGCACCAGCATCGCCTTGATGGCATGGGCAGCCTCTTCCAGATTATGCAATTGCGCAATGTGAAAGACATGCGGCAATTGCGTCTGGTCGATAATGTTGACCCAGGACCCATCGGGCTCCGGCCAGATCGAGGTGAAGGGTTTTCCATCGACGCGCATTCCGCCTGCTCCTGCTTTTAGCCTCACGCGGCAAGCAGATAGCATAGGATCATGGCGCAACCCATCACGCCCGCAAGAAAATCATCCGCCGTCGAACGATCGCCAACGGTCAATCGCAATTCGTGCAGATATTCATTTCCTTGTCATCGCGGCGCTGAATATTGAGATCCAGTTGCGTCGGCCCGCTGCCTTGCGGCATGCCGGGATTGGGCACTGTCGCACCTGTGGCCGTGATATTGCGTCCGCGCAGCAGCCTGCTCGGGTCTGGCGCCGCCGTATTATTGCCTGATTGCGCAAGCACCGAGCCTACCCCGGAAAGGGTGAGAACCAAGCCGAGACACAGGGCTTTAGCCATTTCGCAACTCCTCTATTCCGGAACACAACCCGTGAACACCACGACGGTTCGGGCCGCTCCGGAGTTTGCTCGCCGTTTCACCCTCAAAAGACGTTGAAGGGCGAAAGAGACGAACCGTTTCGATCCTATCGATCACCTACGACATTTCCTTAGACCGGGGGCAACCGGCTGCCTTGGGCACCCGTCCAGGATGCTGCCATCCACAAGCCACCGTCATTATCACGGGATCCCATCGCCCTGGGTCGTATGTCCAAAAACAATGGTCTGGTTTTCATGCACCGCTTCAAGTGGCATTCAGAAACCCTGTGCGAAGCTGGATCCTGGATCGAGCTTTTTCAAACCAATGGAATCGCGAAGCGATTCAATATCGTTAAAAAATGCCCTCAGCCCGCAAAGATACGGGCATATTTAATAAAAATTTAAGCTAAAACAAGTAAAGTCATCGTATCCGTCAGGGAAAGCGAACATGGATGATGCCGCTCCTTCCTCTCCGCCTGATCCTTCCCTTTTCCGGCTGACAGGACCAGACAGGTCTCTCTCGGAAGGATCGACCGAGGCCTCTGCCGAAAGAAGCACGAAGAGCGAGGCCCATCCTTGCGATGATGAGTCCCATTTCGGGCCTGACGACGGGCCCGACCCCACCGAGAACACTCTCTCCTTTTCGCTTCGCGATACCGAATCTGCGCCTCAGTCCGAATCCCTCGCAGACAAGTTGTTTGGCCGCCTCTCCCAGGTGGCCATGATCGTCTGTTTGCTCGGCCTCGGCTATATCGGCGCGGCTCATCTTCTTTCCAAACGGCCATCCCCCCAGCCGGAGGGAGCGACCTCTTCAATCACACAGGCCGCCGGGCAACGCGACACGATCGAAAGCTTGCGGCAGGAGATTCATGCTCTCAAACAGGATGTCGACAGGCTGAATCGAACAGTCAGTGAAGACGCCTCTGAGATGCAGGGTTTACGCACGACAATCGCCCGTCAGACCGAAGCGGGACAAAAACACGCAAGCGAAAACCAAACGACGGCAGCCTATAATGCGGCGGATAGCGTGACAGCCATCGCCAAAAATGCTCCCGGAAAAAGTCTTGCATCCGGCCGAGCGGACCATCCCGTCCGCGACGAGGAAAACCGGGCGTCGGCAAAACAACCAGCGCTGATTTCCAGCTGGGTGGTTCGCGATGTCTATCAGGGTATCGCTTTGGTTGAAGGGAAGAGAGGAGCGCTGCAGGTCGCGCGTGGCGAAATCATTCCCGGGGCTGGCCGCGTCCAATCCATCGAGAAACGCGGACAGGGTTGGGTCATCATCACCAGCCAAGGCCTGGTCGATACCGCCCGCGATTAAACAAGATGCACTGATTCGCTTCTGATCCAAAGAATAAGATGATTTATCTCCAGATATCGTGCAGGGCGAATCAATTTCATCAATGTTGAAGTTGCTGTAATGATTAGAGAAAAGGTGAAGTTCTGTTGGTATTATTGGCGACAGAAACCTGGAATGGAACGCCAACGTAATAGATGGCGCCCAGTTTGCTTTCCATTGAGACCTGGAAATCAGTCGAGCTTCAGCTCGACCGCTTTCGGTCCCTTGCCTTTCTTGTCTGGCTCGACCTCATAGGAAAGCCGCTGCCCCTCAAGCAGTGATTGCAGGCCCGCCCGCTCGACTGCAGTAATATGGACGAAAATATCGCGTCCCCCATCATCAGGCTTGATAAAACCGTAGCCTTTGTCCGAATTAAAAAATTTCACAGTTCCCTGCTGCGGCATGGCGCTTTCCTTCTCTGATCGCGACTTTGCCGATTTGTCTACGGATTCCCGCGATCTATTTCCTGCTATTGAAATTCCTGATTCCGCAATAATCGAGCGAGCCAAAGCGAAACAGTGCCTTAGCTCCTGGATGATCTCCGGCATCGAGACACTGGACGTCGCGACCGGTTTGCACCCAAGGCTCGCCATAGTACCGGAGGACGGCCTCCACCCGCGCTTCGGCTTTAACATCAATACCCGAGCCCGCGTTGAGTTTAGACGCATGGTTCGGTTTGATCAATTTTGCGCGAGATTACTCGCCGCTCTTCCATTCCACCACGTAGGACCCACTCTGTCTATTGGACAGAGGTGAGGCGAGTGCCGGCAGGAGGCGCTCGGCCTGTGCGTCAAAACCAAAGGGGGGATTGATGATGGCGAGCCCGGTGCGTGCCAAGGGACCGTCGGGAATCGAAGCTGCGATCTGCAATTCGAGACGCAGGAGCCGCTTCACGCCCTTCTCGCAAAGCCCGGCAAAAAAGCGATCGACCCGCCTTGGATCCTTCACGGGATACCAGATGAAAAAAATTCCGGTCGTCCATTTGCGCCAGGCTTCGAAAACTGCGGGCCCCAGTGCCTCAAATTCATCCGGTCTCTCGAAGGGTGGATCGATCAGCACGAGTCCACGCCGCTCCGCTGGCGGTATGAAGGCACGAAGCCCAACATAAGCGTCGAGCTCTGCAAGGCGAAATCTCTTGTCCTTGCCGCAATTGGCTTTCAGCCTCTCGGCAGCGGCAGGTTCCAACTCACAGCATTGCAGCTTGTCATCCGGCCGCATCAACCGCAGAGCAATGAAGGGCGAGCCCGGATAGAGCGGAGGGTTTCCTTCGATAAGCGGTGTGACGATAGCAAGGTAAGGCTCGAGAAGCGCAGCTGTTTCATCGCCAAAGTCCGCCGCGACATCAGTGGCAAGCAGGCGAGCAATGCCGGAACGCCATTCACCGGTCTTTTCCGCCCGTTCATCGGTCAGATCGTAAAGGCTGCTGCCGGCATGTGTATCGATGACACGATAGGGTTTCGGCTTTTGGGCAAGATGGATCAGCACACGCGTCAGCAGAATATGCTTGAACACGTCGGCAAAATTGCCGGCATGGAAATCGTGACGGTAATTCAAGGTTTCTCTATCCAGCAAGCTTCAATGAGTCATGTTCATTGAAGCTTGGTATTTGACGCAGCCCAAATTCAGAGCGGATTGGGCAGGCTTATCTCAAAGGCACGGCAACCGCGACTGCTCGCGGGTGGACAGGATTGAAAGCGGCGCAAATCACGCGAGAAGCAGATGCGGACCTCGCTGAGCAGTGCCCCCCGGCAGGCCAGCATCAGCATATCATTACGAAGACCCGGATTGGCGTCGACGAAGGCACGCTTGATCGTATTGGCCGTCCAGGATTTATCGCCAGCGCCGGGATTCCGGAAAGCCTCCGGGATGATGATCATGTCGCGGGCGCTACGCACATCAGCGAAATAAGCGACGGGGCTTTTCCCTGAACAGGTTCCATGTTCACGCCATTCATGCCGCGCAAGTCCCGTATCGGGATAAAGATCGCCATAATCGCGCAACACGGACCAGGACGGCGCGGGCGCCCCCGGCTGGCAGGCGGAAGGATAGCCCCGATCATATTGCGGCCAGAGCCCATGAACGACGAAGCCCAGTCCACGCCCCGGCGCGCATTGCTGCGCACTGTCCGATCTCCGCCTTTGACCCGCCTGGCTGGAACAATAGGTCGGCGACCAGGAGAGAGCAAAGAGATAGGAATCGAAATCGCCGGGCGTTCCGTCAGCTCGCGCCAGATCAGGCAATAGGAGAAGGATCAGCCCGAGAAGCCTCAGCCAGTTTGCGCGGCCACGGCAGCAAAAATGGAATAAACGCCTTCGCCGATGAGTTCGCCCATGTGCAAGCCGGTCAAACAAGCCACAAGCCCCCGAGCCACAAGCCCCCGAAATTATCCTCGGGGGTGCGCTTCCGAAAGCCTTTGCGGCGCAATCCTGAAAGAGTGCACAAGGCCGCACGATGATTCGGATTCACGAATAGCTCCTCCCGAACCCACTTTGCCGGAGGCTACGCCTCGATTTCACGGCTGCAGATTCTGGCAATTCGCCCCATGACCATTGCTGCGATCAAGTCCGATGATGCACCATTCGACACCAACATCCATGCCGAGCCAGCCTTGATCCTGGCTGAGCGCATAGGACACTTCACGCGGCTTGTTATCGTTGAGCATGACGTGGGCCCAGCAATAGCGCCGCGGAATGTAATCCTCACCGATCGTACGGTAACCGGTCTCGCGCACATCGTCGAAACCGGTAATCAGGAGTCCGGTGCTCCAGAACTCGGCTTCACGGGCCTGAAACAGTCCCTGAATCCGGCGGAACACCAGAGGATCATCGCAAGCCGGGATGATGCCATTATAGGACATGACACGCCGCTCGGCCGGAGTGAGAGGGCGAGCGAAAGCAGCCGAGGCGAAGAGATCGAGCCCGATCGCCGCCACAGCAAGAATCGTAACTAGAACGGCAAGCGGCCGTAGCGCCCGCGTCAGACTGATCCTGAAAATGTCGTATCCGCGCAAGATCCCCTCCGTCACCCCGGCTGGACCGCCGCATCGACCGACAGCGCGAGGGAAAATTCAACCGGCTGAGCGACGCCGCTCACAATTTCAAGTCTCGACAAACCTTGTCGTTCGCTGGAAATGTTCGGAAACATCGAACCAACGCGATCGACGATGCTTCGACCATCGCCATAGGTCAAGTCGGAAATGGACGCCAACGCCGGCCGCCGTACGCTTTTTGGCCAGTGTGACGAAGAAGACCTGATCGCTTCCAAGGAATGCAAAAGATTTGACCGTCTGACTAGGCTCAGAGTTTCAATCCGCTGATCCTGGCGAGTTCGGCGCGTTGCTCATCCTTTGTCTTGCAATGCGAGATGGCGCGTTCGAACTCCAGCACCTTGGCACCGACCAGGAAGCGGTACCAGTAACCCTGCAGGAAATGGTAGATCAGACCTTCGATCCCATCCAGAAACCCAAGCTGCACAAAATAGCGCAGCAAAAAATAACCGGTCGTGCTCAACGGAAATGGGATCTTGTTATAGAGCTTCTCCTTCACGAAGCGTTTCGCAGAAGCCTGCCATGACGTCGCCTGCGTCGACAAATCATCCGGGCGTGGAAACAAATTCAGACGCTGATTGATGACATCCACAGCTTCCCGCGAAGCATATTTATTATGCTTCTGTGTGAAGAATGTCAGATCATTAATGTTGCAATCCGCGAAGCCGCCCTCGAATACAACCGTCGTTCCTCCTGAAACGATCATGTGTTCGTCCATCCAACGGTCCTCGATATGCGCTGCCCCGCGCCGCCAAATCCGCAGCAGAAGCAGAGGATAGCGGCCCCCATGCCGAATCCACCGGCCCATGAACACATGTTTGCGCTTCAGGTTTACCCCGACGACATCAGGGCCGAGGCGCGGCAGCTTGCTGCGGATTTCCTCCGCCAAATCCGGCTCGATGATCTCGTCAGCGTCGAGACGCATCACCCATTCCGCCGTGATCGGGGCATTGTCCAGAGCCCATTGAAACTGCTTCGCATAGTTCACGAACGGATGCGGCAGGACATGCGCCCCTTTCGCCTTGGCGATCGCCACCGTCGTATCCGTCGAACCGGAATCGATCACGAATACTTCCGACGCTATCCCAGCGATCGAATCCAGTGATCGCCCGATATGCATCTCCTCATTATGGGTCAGGATCACGACGGCGAGTTCGGTCATATTCACTCCGATAGGCTGCAAGTTCGCGCTCCGGGGGGCGATCTCTTCAAAAGCTTCAGCGCCCCCACCGCCCTTTCGATAGGATCGAAGCTTGTAAATCAGGCAGAACTAGAGCCGGTTGGGCTTGAGTATCACACTGCAATACAAAGCTTTGAAAAGGCGCGCATTTATAGATGAAACAAAGAAAAAACATTCGAATGTGTACTAAAGTCTTTTCTGCAAATAGCGAATCGCTCTCAGTTCTCAAATACATACAAATACAAGCATCTTTCAGGTAAAGCGCGTCCTGATATATCAGAAATGCTTCAAGTTCAATCCAGCCATGAATGGCAAAACCAAAATGGATTGCGCTGAATTTTAAGTTAGATCCTTAAAATTATTTTTAATATATAACGAAATACCATATCATTGGGCGACATGCGAGGTCCGTAAGGAGACCTCATGCAACAATATCTCCTTGATCCCAATTTGTTGAGATCATGGAAATCCGGCGGCGAAGCTACCACCCCGCAGTCGCGGCCGCCAAGTCTCGATGAGTCACGCTCATTGAAACATCCTCATTGAAACTTGGTATCAGCACCAGGTCAAAGATCGAGGCCACTGACGCGCGCCAGGGCGGCACGTTGTTCATCCACCGATTTGAAAGGCGCAATCGCACGCTCGAATTCGAGCACTTTCACACCAACCAGGAAACGGTACCAATAGCCTTGAAGGAAATGATAGCTTAAACCCTCCACCCCATCGAGGAAACCGAGCTGAAAAATGTAGCGCAGCAGGAAATAGCCTGTCGCGCTGATGGGAAAGGGAATGTGATTGTAGATACGCTCCTTGATGCAACGCTTTAACAACGCCTGCGTCGAGTTTTTGCCCGTCATCGCATTTTCTGAGTGCAGAAAAAGATTGCGGCGCTGGTTGATGATTTCGACGGCTTCCCGTGTGGCATATCGATTATGCTTGGCGGTAAAGTAGCTCATATCATTGAGATTCCAGTCGGCGAAACCGCCATCGAAGGCGATCGTGCGTCCCTTGGTGACGAGGATATGTTCATCCATCCACCGGTCTTCGACACGCCCCAATCCGTGCCGCCAGATTCGCAAAAGGAGAAGCGGGTAGCGACCGCCATGGCGCACCCATCGCCCAAGGAAAATATGTTTGCGTTTCAGATTGATGCCGGTCACATCGGAAGCCAGCTTAGGCAATTTCTCCTCGATCTCGGCGGCGAGATCCGGCTCGATGATTTCGTCGGCATCGAGACGCATGACCCATTCGGCTGTAATCGGTGCATTGTCCAAGCCCCACTGGAACTGCTTGGCCTGGCTGACGAAAGGATTGTAAAGGACCCGTGCACCACGCGCCTTGGCAATTGCTATTGTCTGATCCGTCGAACCGGAATCGATGACGAAGACTTCCTTTGCGAAAGGGGCGACTGATTCGAGCGCACGTGCCAGATGCATTTCTTCATTATAGGTCAGCACGACCACCGCAACATTACGCATGCAGTTTACAACTCATTACGAACGGCTGAACACCGTCTCTTCATTCGCCGGAAAACGAATTTTCCGCAGTTTAAGGGCCCGGGCGGGATTGCCGCCATAGACTGTCCAGGCTTCGAGATTGCGAAACGCGCAGCCGCGCGCGCCAAGCACGGCACCTTCACCGATCGTCACGCCCGGCCCGACGAAAGCCTCCGCCGCGACCCAGGCCCGCCGTCCGATCACGATCGGCTTGGCGACCGTCTGGAAAGCGGGATCTTCGATATCATGGCCGGCGCCGCAGAGCTGCGCCCCCTGCGAAACGATCGCATGATCCTCAAGGATGATCTTGTCGGCACAATAGACTGTCGCCCCTGGGCCGATCGTGGCAAAGGCGCCAACCGTCAGATTGGGCGGATACCAGATACGTGCCGAACCATAGATGGATGCCGTCGTAGCGATCTTCGCGCCAAAGCGACGTAAGAGAAAGGCTCGCCAGCGACGCAGCGGTGGTGGTGTCCAGGCGGCAAGCAAAGCCCAGGTCACTCCCCACAGGACGCGCAGCAGACGGTGCCGCAAGGAATAGCTCGCTCCCCCTTCAAGCGGGCGCGACAGTTTCGCGTCGAGCATGGTCATGCGGCATTCATCCCGAAGATCTCGATCAATTGCGTTGCCTGGGTATTCAAATCAAATTTGTCGATGAACCCCTGGCGTGCCGCTTGTCCCATCGCCGTTTTCCGCTCCGGCGAGAGCGCCAGGAAACGCCGCAGAAGATCGGTGATGCCTTCGACATTATCCTCTGCGACAAGGCCGGCGCCGCATTCCTCGATCTCACGCCAGGTGTTGACCTTGAAGGTCGTCAGGACCGGACGTCCACAGGCCATGGATTCGGCAACGACAATACCGAAATTTTCCTGATGCGATGGCAGGACAAAGGCTTCCGATCCGCGGAAGGCGCCCCATTTCTCGTCGCCACGCAACATGCCCGGCCAATGCAGCCGATCCGCAATGCCACGCGCCTTGGCGACCTCCTTGAGTTTTGCCACCCAGCCGACATTGTCAGGGCCGGCCATGACGAGATCGAGACCGGGATCCTGATCGGCGACGGCGGCAAAAGCCTCGACCAGGAGATCACACCCTTTCTTCGGATGTATGCGGCTCAGAAACAAAAGATAGCGCCTGCCATCGAGTGCCGGCACGAGCTTGCGGAAAGCCTCAATCTGCTTTTGCGGATCTCCTGCGGCATCGAGCGCGCCATAAGGCACGACGCGCTCACGGCAGCGGTAGGGCCAGAAAATATCACGGGCGAGGATTTTTTCTTCCTCGGTCGTGAACAGAACCTCCTGCGCCCCGGCAAGAAGCGGCCCTTCGGCCAGCCACCAGGAGACTTGTTTGCCAAGCGTCTTGATCGGGAAATTCCGCAGCCACGGATCAAGCATGCCGTGCGGATAGACGAAATAGCGCGCCCTGCCCGGCAGCGCCCGGCGGGCTCCAAGGGCACAATAATTCCACAGGCCGTTGACGAAAACCGCATCATAATTTTTGGCGTTGGCCTTCAGCCAGGGAACGAGATGTGGCGAATAGCCATAGCGCAGAAATGGAATGCGCCGGCGCCAGGCGGGATAGGAAGGATGTCGGATGCCCATTGCATGAACCGGCAAGGGACAGGATTTGACCCACGGGTCATCAGGATGATCAAGCGAAACGATCTCACGCTTGCACCCATGTTTCGCCAGCGCCGGAGCGGAACTCACAAGCCCCTGCAGGGGGCCTCCGCTTTCCGGATTGACCGTCGCGATAATGTTCAAGATCTTCATCTTACTCCGGCAGATGGTCTGTCGCCTCGGACCCTCCGCCGAGAGGCGGGAGAAAGCATCCGATGCATGGTCGAAATCTAGAACATCGGGATCGAATTGATCCGCACGCTCTCCCTTAAAGGCTTTTCCCTAAAGGAGCTTCCCCAAGCGCCCCTGCAAGATCTACTCGCAGGAGCTTTCCCAAAGCTTCTTACACGAGCCCCCGGCAGCACGCCACCCACGGGAGGGAACCGCTAAATAGAGCACATTTATAAGAGAAGAATTAGGCAACAATATTACATGAAGTTCGATAAAGCCTAAAAGATTGTCGCCTGTTATTTTTGTTCATAGGGTGCGTGAGGGTCAAATCCTGCTATTTTTCCATATAATGGCCGCAGATAATGACAGCTAAACCTCGTAGCGAATGACGACGAACTTATCGACATGATAATTCGCCTCAATGATCTTGATGAAATCATAGGAAGGCTCGGTGGCGATGGCGCGCCACCATTCAATTTCAAACACGATCTTTTTCTGATCGCTTTCCGCCATGCGATTCCAGCGCAGGAGTCGCGTGCGGCAACCGAGCGGGCCGATCAATCGATCCAGATCGACGGAGGAGAGGCCATCCGGCGTCAGGATGGTGACGATCGCCAGATTTTTGCGCCGGAAGTGCTGCTCCAGCCATTTCATCGCCAATAAAGTAAAAAAGCCAAGTCCCGCCGCCAGACCGCCCAGAATCAATTGACCGGCTCCGAAACAAAGGCCGATGGCGGTCATGATCCATAAGGTCGCGGCCGTGGTAACGCCGGTGATCGACATTTGATGTTTGAGAATGGCGCCGCCGCCAATAAAACCGACTCCGGTCAAAACCCCGAGCGGTAGACGCATCGGGTCGAAATTCACGAAAGAAGTGGCAGTTTTGCCGGTTGTTCCGATCAAAATATTGGCCAGCACCATGCAGACTGCGGCGGCAAGACCGACGAGCATCGTCGTCCGCAATCCCGCAGTATGGTCATGCGTTTCCCGATTAAAGCCGATCATCCCCGCCGCAATGAGCGTCAGACAAAGGCGAATGGCAATATCGGCCAGGGTGAGATCAATCTGGACGGGCTGCATTGAAAGTCCAAAGCAACGGGCCAACCGCGGTCGGCCAGCGCAATCAGCATGGCGCGGAGATCAAATAGGCGAGCCAGCCAGAAAGGCCAAGGGATAGCGCAAGGGATAGGCCACGCGGACAGACATGCGCGATGGCCAATTCTTGGGCCACCACACATCACGTTTTCAAAGACGTAGACTCGTCAGGCCTGTGCGGCGGGCGGCGCAACGGCATCCTTGTTCAGGGCCAATTCGAATTTCTGCTCCTGTTCCGCAGAAAGCGACGAACGCAGCACATGACCCTTGAACCGTTCGAGATGCTTGAGCACTTTTTCCGGCTCGACCTTGCGGATCAGCAGGAAGATCGCCGAACTGTTGGGCTTGAGCTTATCACCGAGCGATTTGACGAATTCGTCGTCGATTCCATAATCGAGGAGGCTGCCGGTCAGAGCTCCAGTGCCGGCGCCGATCACGCTGCCCGCGACGAAACCCAGCAGAGGGTTGAGAAACAGAAGCCCGATGACAGTTCCCCACATGGCTCCAGCGAGTCCACCCGAGGCGGCGCCGAGCGTGGTGAGCGCATGGGTCTGCTTGAAACGGACCTTACCGTCCGGCGCACGGACAGCGACGATCGCATCCTCGAGTTCGATGAGATATTCATCCTCGAGATGTGTCAATTCGGTAAGAACGCGATCCGCTTCGAATGGGTCGTCGAACGTGACGACGATCATCTCCGACATGGAATCCTCCCGGCCTTGATGAGAGCGCCCTTGCTTCCCTCTTTCCCTGAACAACGAGGGACTGGAGACGGTTCGAATGTCCCTACAGCATCCAACCGAAAAGCGGATACCACTTTTTGGTTGGATATGCCGATTTTCAAAACAGGTGGCTTATCGGTCGCTCGGCCCATTGATCGAGAGGCGCTTTATATCAAGTCTGATTGATCCCGGCATGCCGGGATCAATCAGGTCCGGTGGAATACCGCCGTCTTGCAGTCGCTGGAAGCCAAGTCTCGATGATCCATGCTCATTGAGACATTATATTAGATAGTTAGATGAAAAGATCGCGATAGCGGCTCGGCTGGGACCGCAAATATTGCGGCGGTGCCTTGACCTTGGCTCCCAGAGCCGCTGCCGCGTGCCAGGGCCAACGCGGATCATAGAGTATGGTACGGGCAAGTGCGATAAGATCTGCGTCGCCGGTCCCGATAATGGCGTCCGCCTGTTCGTAATCAGTGATGAGGCCGACAGCGACGACCGGCATTTTGACGGCAGCCTTGACGGCACGCGCAAGCGGCACCTGATAGCTCGGCCCGACGGGGATTTTCTGGGCAGGCGAAAGACCGCCGCTGGAAACATGGATGGCGTCACAGCCGCGCGCCTCGAGCGCCTTGGCGAAAGCAATTGTTTGCTCGATATCCCAGCCGCCATCCACCCAATCGGTGCCGGAGACCCGTACCGTGACCGGCTTGTCAGCCGGAAAGGCTGCGCGCACGGCATCGTAGATTTCCAAAGGAAAGCGCATACGGTTTTCGAGACTGCCACCGTATTCATCGTTGCGCTGATTAGACAGAGGCGACAGAAATTCATGCAGCAGATAACCATGCGCCGCATGGACCTGCACGAAATCAAGACCGAGGCGGCCAGCCCGGCGGGCGGCTTCGGCAAAAGCCTCGCGCACCCTGGCAAGCCCCTGCGCGTCGAGCGCCAGCGGCGGATTATCCTTAGGATCAAATGTCAGGGCTGAGGGCGCGACGGTCTGCCAGCCATTTCCATGTGTCGGAGGAATTTGCGCACCGCCCTTCCAGGGCAGATCACTGGAAGCCTTGCGCCCCGCATGCGCCAGCTGAATGCCGATCGGCATGAGGCCATAGCGCCGGACGCCCTTGAGCGTCCGGGCAAGCGCAGCCTCGGTCACATCGTCCCACAGACCAACATCAGCATAGGTAATCCGCCCTTCAGGCAAAACCGCCGTCGCCTCAATGGTCAGGAGCGCCGCGCCGGACAAAGCGAGCGTGCCGAGATGAAGGAGATGCCAATCGGTAGTCGCCCCGTTCTCGGCGGAATATTGGCACATGGGCGCGATCACGATGCGATTGTCGAGTGTCAGCGAGCCGACCTTGAAAGGCGTAAAAAGCTGCGGCGTATGCATGAGATCCTTCCTCGATAGTTCCAGCCCGAATCAGCGATCCCGTTCGTTCCGGAGATCTACTGCTGGATGGCAGATTCCCCCAGCCGACGATATCCAAACCCCATCGTCTTATCAGCGGTGTTCTCAGAAATTTCCGAAAAAGCCCGCTCCTGTGGTGGAGGCGTCATCCTCTCCCATTCGATTTGCGGATCCGGATGTATCCGTACATGTGGATCCGCAAATCCCTCAGCAGCCATCTTTTTTCGGAACAAGCATCATTCTCCGCTTGAGCCGGACCTATGGTCTTATTTTAGAAACGGTTCCAGCCCCAGTTGCGGCCGGCCATGCAGAGCAGCCAAACACATGAACCAACCAAATGCGAATGACATCTGGTTGACTGCCTCCGAATGCGCAAATCGCATGGGGCTGACAATCCGCGCTCTTCGTCTCTCCGAACGCTTCGGCCTTCTGAAGCCAAAGCGAACACAGAAGAAAAGGACATTCGCTTCAGGGGGGGCACGCCACAAGGCTGCGACGTTTACGAAGTGACCTATGAAAACGGCAAGCTCGGATGGATTTTCGCGTTGGCTCCGGATGGCCGTTTCAAACACATCCATTTCCAACTATGGCTGTGAATCGTTCCCGATCAGCGATGCATACTCGAATCCGTATTTGCCGAAAATGTATTCGCGAGCGCGACAAAACCGGCAACATCCACTTCCTCCGCCCGCATCGTCGGCACGAGGCCCACGGCCTCGATCAGCGATTCAGTCTTGTCCCCGCCAAGACTGCGCAAAGATTGTCGCAGCATCTTGCGGCGCTGGCCGAAAGCCGCCTGCGTCACGGCCGAGAGACGGCGCCTGTCGCAGGCGAGCGGTGCCGCGCGCGGGACGAGTTCAACCACGGCGGATGTAACCTTCGGCGGCGGTGTGAAGGCAGCCGGCGAGACATCGAACAGGATGCGCGTCTCGCAGCGCCAGTTGCAGAGAACGGCGAGCCTCCCGTAATCCGTGCGGCGCGCGGGTGTCGCCACGATACGGTCGGCGACCTCGCGCTGGAACATCAGGACGAGACGGTCATACCAGGGTGGCCATGGTTCCGTCTCGATCCATCGCGTGAGCAGCGCCGTGCCGATATTATAAGGCAGGTTCGCGCAGATTCGCGCCGGTGCCCTTCCAGCGATGAGCAGCGCGAGATCAAGGCTCAACGCATCGCCGTGGAGAATGTCGAGACGGCCGGGATAATGCGCGGCAATCTCCTCAAGCGCCGGCAGACAGCGTGCATCCTGTTCGATGGCGATGATCTTGCGCGCGCCCTCGGCGAGCAGCGCGCGGGTGAGACCGCCGGGTCCCGGTCCAATCTCGATGATCAACTCTGCATGAGCCGGATCAGCCGCGCGCGCGATCCGGCCGGTCAGATTGAGATCGAACAGAAAGTTCTGACCGAGCGCTTTTTTCGCGGCGAGCCCATGCGCCGCAACCACTTCCCGCAAGGGCGGAAGGGCATCCTTCAGGCCGCTCATGCGGGCGCTTGGTGAGCGGCGAGCCGGCCCGCCAGCTCCAGAGCGGCAATGAGACTCGCCGGATTGGCCACGCCCTTGCCCGCAATGTCGAAAGCAGTGCCATGATCCGGCGATGTCCGGATGAAAGGCAGGCCGAGCGTTACATTGACGGCACTTTCAAAGGCAAGGGTCTTGATCGGGATCAACGCCTGATCGTGATACATGGCAATCACCGCATCATAGGTCGCCCGCACCGCCGCGTGGAATAAGGTGTCCGCCGGGGCTGGGCCACGAACATCGATCCCCTCTTCCTTCAGACGTTTGACGGCCGGCGCGATAATCTCGAGATCCTCGCGTCCCATGCCACCCTCCTCCCCCGCATGCGGATTGAGGCCGGTGAGGACAAGGCGCGCCGCCGGCAGCCCGAAACGAACGGAAAGATCGTGAGCCACGATCCGCGCCGTCTCGACGATGAGGTCAGTATCGAGAGATTGAGGGACGGCGGCGAGCGGAATATGGACCGTCGCCGGTACGACGGCGAGTTCCGGCGACCACAGCATCATGATCGGACGCGCCGAGGCCACACCGAAATCACGCCGGGCCAGTTCCCCCAGAAATTCCGTGTGGCCCGGATGCGCGAAACCCGCCTCATAGAGCACGGATTTGGCGATGGGATTGGTGACGACGGCGGCCGCTTCTCCACTTCCCACAAGAGCGACAGCCTGCTCGATGGACGCAATAGTCCCCGCAGCATCAAGCGTATCCGGCACACCGGGCGCGCCATGCACCACGCCTGGAAGCCGCAGCACCGGCAAAGCGTGGCGAAAGACGGATTCCGTCTCGGCAGGCGCAACGATCGGTTGCACGGATACGGCAAGGCCAAGATGCCTCGCCAGCGCCCCCAAAGGCTCCGGCTCCGCGATCAGGAAAAACACCGGAGCGGCGGCATCCTCGTGCAATCGCAACCACGCCTTCAAGGCGAGCTCCGGTCCAATTCCGGAAGGATCGCCCCGCGTCAATGCAAGTGGCGCCATCAAACCCTCTTCAACGCGAAAGCCATGCAGATCGCACCGTCCAAGCCTGTCAGAGTCTGCATCACGCCTTTGCTACTCAATGCTGCCGGATGACGGCGCGTTGGCGCATTTCCTTCAGACGGTGCCTCTGGTCCGCCAGCAGTCGATCCGAAAGGATCTTCTCTGAAATCTGCTTGCGAAGAGCCGTATCATCGAGCGCCGGCCTTTTGTGGCAAACCGCGATCATTTCCAATCCCTGCGGCGAGCGTTGCACAGGCGTCAGGTGTCCTTCGGGCGTGTCGTCCAATATCTTGCGCAGCCCCGCGCTGAGTTCAGTCGTCGTGCGCCGGATCGGATCGCGGATCGCAACGTCGTTGAGCGTATAGATGATCTTCTCGCCGCTCTCGCAATCGGCAAAGCGTTGCCGCAACTGATTGGCTTCCTGGGCGCGTTCATTGAGAACCGCCATCGAGGCGCCATTGGGTACGGAAAAAATGACCTGCCGAAGCGAATATTCAGTGCCGGCGGCGTTTTTACCACCCTGCTTCGCCAGTTCCTTGCGCACCTCGCTTTCACTGGCCTCAACACCCTTGTTCAAGGCATTGACGAGGATGCCAAAAGCGAGATCGGCGGCGAAATGCGCCTTGAAATGGTCGGGAGAAACACCGGCGCCTTGCAGACCTGCGATCAGCGCTTCCGGAGCAATGTTCATTTGCTGAGCGACATGAACGATTTCCTGACCGATATCGGAATCTTTCGGTTTGACGCCATAACGTCCGGCTTCACGTGTTTCGAGCCGGTCGGTATAAAGGCTTTCGAGCGCATCGTTCCGCGAGGACGGTTTGCGCAACACTTTCAGCATCCGCATCCGTTCATCGATATCGATATTGGTGATCGGATCGCCATTGATGGTGGCAACGATAGCCTGTGCGGCAGCTTCATCAATCCCCAGTCCACCACCCAGACTCGCGCCGACAACAAGAAAAGCCGCGAAAGTCGAGCGCGCAAGCGGACGGAAATGCCGTGATACTGCTCGACGGCACATGATCCAGATCTTGGCCGAAAGCGGCGTCAGGGCACTTCCAGGACGGGTGATGCAGGCGGCAAAATGCTGCCGGAGGCGAGAACCGGCTATTGTCATCAAAGAGTTTCTTCCCTTCCGGATCGATTGAGGACGGGCACGCCCATCGGCAACGGGGCGGTCGAGGGTTCGAGAGACCGGTTCGTCTCATCTTCCCTCACGAAACGAGAGCGGATCCGGATGCGCGAGGACATGCGATCGAGATCATCTTTACAAGGCAGATCCGCGAAAGTCCCCGCAGCGTTTCCGCATGGTTCCGAAACGCTCCACCAACATGTGCAGAGCCTGTTCAAGTGATTTTAATCGCAAAGCGATTTCACTCAAACCAAAAATGCCCGAGAGCAATCGCGCGATCAACCCGACCCGCTGGCGATGCCTTACATCATTGTAAATGCATCACATTTTCCAAGAGGCCTTTCCACTTTTCAATTTATGGTGCGAGCGGACCGACGATGTGGATTTTCATAAGGAAAATCAAGAGCGGATGGGGCAATGGCGGCGCTCTACTGCAGGGTAGCGCCCTGCCGCCCATTCTCCATCATGATGCAGCCCCCCTACACCATGCGGCGCGAACCTTCACGCCGCAGCTCTTTCTCCCCTCTCGCTCGTTCAACAAGCTGTGACAATGCCGCATCAATATCTGACACCGTCGATATTATTGTAATTGGCAAAGGACCGGCTGAATTTCGCATCACCCAGCGTCCGCAATTGAAACGACACCAGGAATACTTGGTTACGGTTGACTGTGCCGCTGCCCGTATCCTGTTCATAGGAATTATACATGACGCTGACTAACGTGCAGTCATCCTGATAGCCCGCAGTCACACCATAGCTCGCCGGATAGAAAAGACCCGGATAGGTATAACCGGTGATGTTTGCAGGATAGTAATGGCGGCTCATATCGAAGGTGATATGTCCTTCGGTAAAGTAATTTTCGCTGATCTTGTAACGGGAACTCAGGGCCAAACCCTCGCGGCGCACGTCATAACCGATGACCGGCTGCTGCTGGTAATTGGCATATTGAATATTGCCGGTCCAAGCGCCGAGATTATAGGAGGTGATAACATCGATGCGGCGCGGCTCGAATGAATTGACGTCGAAACGTCCCTGCGTTGTCAGCGAGAGAGCCGAAGACGGCGCTATGCTGAAAGAACCGACATAATCGGATCGGCGCGTGTCGAGACCGGAACTCAAACCGACATTGGCCGCATCCGGCGTCGCATAGGAATTCTGCCCGGCCACCTGATAGGATTGTCCGAAGGTCAGATTTGCATAGCCGCCATTGTCGAAATTCGCCGACAATTGCGCGCCGTAATTGGCCCGAATGCCGTTCTCGAACCGGTCATAGCCGGAATATTTGTTCCATTCGAACAAATTGGACGTATCGAAGACGAGGCTTTGCGCATCGAGATTGAATTGCGAATTATAGCCGATCTGGCTGTTCGGACGCACGATGATCTGTCCGATCGGCTCGAAGGTCAGCGTGCCGACCCCGGTCCGGGTGAAGAGAGGATAACGATATTCGGCACCCGCTCCGGGTGTAAACTGTCCATAGAAGGCGGCCGCCCGCTCGCCAAGGAAAGCCAGCTGAGAGGCATTGCTGTAGACGGAACCGGAGCTGCCGTTCCAGAAACTATAGCTATTGGTCGTATTCAGATCGATCCATTCGCCATTGAAGCGAGCGAAAGCGAAAGGCGTCCAGACCTCGCCGAGGGGATCGATGAATTTGCGCTTCCAGGAGACATCTGTCGTGGCGCGCGTGTAATTGCCGCCGATGCCGCGCAACAGACAATCGCCATTAGTCGATCCAGGTTTGTAGTTCTGACAAATGTCATAAAGGTTGTAGGCATGGTCCAATTGCCTCGGCCCGACCGCCTGGAAACTCGCAGAAGCGGCTGACAGACTCGTCAGGTTGAAATCCAACTCGACCTGACCGCCAATGCCATTGCTTTTTGCGGGATCGACATCGAAAGTCTTGTTGTAGTCCCAAACCGGTTTCACCCAGGGCTGCTGCGGCTGGAAGTCGTGGCTTGAAAGCCCCTGGAAATAATAGGCGCGCAGATCGAAATAACCGCGATCACCCTGCCCGTTCAGATAGATGGTCGAGGTCGATTCGCTGATGTAATTGGACGACAACGTCTGGCTCGGAACCTGATAGTCCCACAGGAACCATTTGTCTGACAGAAGCAGAAATTCCCAGCCGACTTTCCAATGGTCCGCGATCGAGAACTGACCGGTGCTTTCGAAACTGCCGCGATCCTTGTGATTGCCGCTGCTCCAGGGCGAGGGAGAGAATGCACTTGGATTGCTTTCGATAATGCCGTTGGCGCGAATCGAATAATAGCCATTCTCGAGCCGGTGGCGCCATTCCGCGCTGCCGAAGAAGCCCTGGTTGGTAAAAACTGTCGGCGTGAGCGTCAGATCGTAATTGGGCGCGAGCGCCCAGAAGATCGGCAGGCCGAAACCATAGCCGAGCGCGTTCTTGTAGAGATAATGTGGCGAGAGAATACCCGATTTGCGTTTGACCGTCGGATCGGGGCTCGACATGAAAGGCACCTTGGCGATCGGTACGCCAAGGAATTCCAGCGCGGCATCCTCGTAATAAATCATATGCTCATCGTTCTTGTGGACGATGCGCTTTGCCCGCACCTGCCAGAAGCGCGGCCGCTCGGGATTGTCCTTGCAGGCCTGGCAGGCGGTATAGGTCCCCTTATCGAAAACCGCAGTGTCTTCCTCGATCCGCTCCATATGCGGGGCGCTGAAATAGGTCTTGTCAGCGCTCTCGACCTGCAGGCTGTCGATGAATCCGTCGCGGAAATCCTCGGTCAGATCGATGCGTTCGCCATACATCACGCTGCCGTCACGCTCGGTCAGCTTGGCGTGGCCTTCGGCATAGACCCGGCCGCCCTTGCGGTCATAGGTGACGCGATCGGCTTCAAGGACGCGGCCGGTATAATAGACGCGGGCATTGCCCACGGCGGCCACGGTGTCCTTTTCGGCATCGTAACGCATCTCGGATGCCTCGACGAGCATGCGCTCCTTCTTGGCTGGCGCTTCCTTCTTCGACGAAGCGTCCGATGGCTGATTCGCGACCGAGACCTGATCCGCCGCCTCTCTCGCAGCCGATTTGGAAGCCTTTTGAGCATGGCCGCCCGCAATCGCCTGCGCTGCACGCGCGGCGTCGGTCAAGCCGAACATGCCGATGGACGAGGCAAAACAGACCAGCATCAGGAAAGGCAGGAAACGCAGCCATTCCGACACAGGAATCTTACCCGACACAAGAGAATCGCGGATGCGCTGCATCACAGCTTGCGGCAAGTTCGGATTTATGGGGCCAGAACGCCGCCCCATCAACCATCCTCCTGATTCAACAAGGCCAATGCACCGAGCATGCTGGCGACAATCGGGGGCGACCAGGCCGCGACCGGCACGCTGAGGAGACCGGAATTGCCCATATCGCTGGTAAATTTCGACACGACATAAAGCACGAAGCCAGCGCCCGCTCCACCGCAAACCATTTTGGTAATACCACCAAATCGGAAAAACCTTAACGAAAACGCGGCGGCAATCAAAACCATCGCGATGAAGAACAGAGGCCGTGCGAGAAGCACCTGAAATTGCAGGCGATAGCCGGTCGCGTCAAGGCCTGCCGCCTCGGTGGTCGCGCGGAACGATGGCAATTCCCAAAATGGCACGGAATCCGGTGTCACCACATTCTCGGAAATCTCGCGGGGGCCGAGATTGGTGGCAAGCATATAGACCGGAGCCTGCTGGACCCGCTTGCCGGGCACCGTGATCTTGACCTCATCGAGCTCCCATTTGCCCGGAAGCAGTTTGGCGTGCCGGGCATCGACACGCGATTCGAAACGCCCATCCGTGCCATAAGTATAGACATTGACCCCATTCAGCCGGGTACCGCCGTTTTCCGCCGTCTCGGCGCGGATGATCGCCTGGCCATCAGGGCTGTTTTGACGAATCCACAGCCCGCCCGAATCCTGGCCATCGATATGGCCGAACAAGGCCGTCTCCATCCCATTGGCGCGATGGCGCATCATCGCCGAGACAGGGTTGTAGATGGCAACCGAGAAGAGGCCGATCATCAGCGCAATGCCGAGCGGCGGCGTCATCAGCTGCCAGATGGAGATGCCCGCCGCCCTCGCGACGAGAAGTTCCAGCCGGCGGGTGAGATTGACGAAGGTCGCCATGGTGCCGAACAAAATGCAGAAGGGCAGGACCTGTTCGGAAACGGAGGGCGTGCGCAAAAAAGAGAGAAAGGCAACATAGGAGGCGGTCACCCCTGGCCGGTTGCCGCTCCGGCGCAGAAGTTCAATCAGATCCACGACATAGATCATGCTGAAGATGGTGAAGAACACGGCCAGAATCATGAACAGGAACCGTGAGGAAAGATAGCGCCCGAGCGTTGGTCCGATCAGCATGGTTCGCGGTCCATGCCTCCGCTCAAGTCTCCCTCATGCCGGACGTTATGGCGCGGTCCAACTCCGCAGGACGCGGCACCCCGTTTGGCGGCTGGCGTCGACGCGCCCACAATCCGCGTAAAAACCGTGCCACCAAAGCCCGCTTCTTCGCAATCATCGCCCTGTCCCGCCAACGTTTTCCCTCTTGAAAGCGTGTTTTCTCTCAACCACTGCCCCTGGCAACTATTCTCGGCTGATCCGATTCGCCCGCTGGTCTTCCCTTCTTCGATTGCCCAATCCGACTCCGATCACGAAAGTCGGGTTTCAGTCGCCCAAGCCGGATTTTGGTCAAATGCCACGGTCTCGAACGGCCGACGGGATTATGCCGGTCAATTGCGATCCCCTCTCATACCATTAAACCAGAGTGGGATATTCCCTTCAGATCGCTCCATCTGCCGGATTTCACCTTTTCAAAACGAGGCTCCTGAGCCATTCTCCTGCACGAAACACCTCGCAAATCGCCTTTTTGAAGGCACTCATCGGCCTGATCGCGGTAGCGCTACCAAATTTTGCTGCTTCTTCAACCGGCGAGTCTTACCTCTTCAAAATGAAGTGGCGACGCGACAAAATGCCCAATTTTGTGCCTGCCCACGCTATCCCTCTAACCGATATGAGCGGTTCGTTTAGCAGGTAGTGCGTCCTGAGACAAACGACAAGCCGAAGGACCAGCTTAACCTCCGAGAATCTCCCGGCGGACATCTCATCGCTTCATCTTGTGCAACGGAGCCCTTTTTGTGCAATGGAGTCCTTCGCCCTCCATTGCCCGGCAATCTTCGCGCGGCTCTGGCGACGCTCTTGCACTCGTCCCGGTTCACGTGTCGACGTCCACTTGCCCTTGCAGAACAGCTCGGCCGGGAACATGATGATCGGAACCATCGGCCGAGCATTTGCGCGAAGGGCTCCTTGGCAACGGCCTGCCGCTTTGCCTTCCCCTCGGACGGAGGCCTGTCCATTGCTTTCCCAATAGAGCAATAGCAAAAGGCAGAATTTCGAACGACTGCGACCCGAGAAGGATCGAGCGTTCAACATTGTTTGGCATGTTGAGGACCAAATGTCGGAGCCCATGAAAATCGAATTCGTCGCGCTCTCCCCGTTGACCGCACAATCAACGGCCCAAGCTTCGGCAAAAAAGACGAGCGGAAAACTGAAGAAAAGCCAGACCCTCGTCATCCTGACTGGCCGCGACCTCACCTTCGGCGACGCAACCAAGGAATTGATCGGCGCGGAAGGCGAAGCCATGATCAAACGCGCAGCGGAAGCTGCCAGATTCAAAGGCAAATCGCTCGGCACGCTGGAAATTCTGGCGCCCGCAGGCTTCGCCGCCGACCGCCTGCTGCTGCTTGGAACCGGTGGCAAATCGCCGGAAGAGGACAAGAAGAAAGCCACGCCGGAAAAGGAAGAAACCGCCGCACCGGACGATTTTGTTGCCCTCGGCGGCACCGTCATCAGCAAGCTCGGCCAGGGCGCGAGTGCCCTCATCGTCTTCGACCCCCCCTCGATCCCGGAGAACAAGGCCGCAGCAGCTGCCGATTTCATGCTCGGCCTGCAATTGCGTGACTATCGCTTCGATCTCTATAAAACCAAGAAGAAGGATGGGCCCGAAACTCAGGGACCAACGGAGATCATGTTGGCGGTCGACGAACCTGCCGCCGCGCGCCGGGAAGCGAAAAACCGTGAGGCTTTGAGTGAAGGCATTCTGACGGCACGCTCCCTCGTCAATGAGCCCGCCAATATCCTTTATCCGGAAGAATTCGCCCGCCGCGCCGCAGCGCTGGAAAAGCTCGGCGTCGAGATCACCATTCTCGATGAGACGGCTATGCGCGAATTGGGCATGGGATCCATCCTCGGCGTGGGACAAGGATCGGAGCGCGAAAGCCGGATCGTCATCATGCGCTGGCGCGGCGGCAAGAGCGCGAAGGAAGGCGCCAAGGAAAATACCAAGACCCGGCCCATCGCTTTCGTCGGCAAGGGCGTCTGCTTTGATAGCGGCGGCATTTCCATCAAGCCGGCAGCCGGCATGGAGGATATGAAGGGCGATATGGCCGGCGCCGCCTGCGTCGTCGGGCTGATGCAGACACTCGCCTTGCGCAAGGCGAAGGTCGATGCGATCGGCGCGATCGGCCTCGTCGAGAATATGCCCGGCCCCAAAGCTCAGCGTCCCGGCGATATCGTGAAATCCATGTCGGGTCAGACGATCGAAGTCATCAATACGGATGCGGAAGGACGGCTCGTTCTCGCCGACGTGCTCTGGTATGTGCAGGACAAGTTCAAGCCGAAATTCATCATCGACCTCGCGACCCTCACCGGAGCGATTCTCGTCGCACTCGGCCAGGATCATGCCGGCCTCTTTTCGAACAATGATGAATTGAGCGACTATCTCCTGGAAGCCGGCAAGGCGACCGGGGAAAAACTCTGGCGGCTGCCCATGGGCCCAGCCTATGATAAGATGATTGATTCGAAATTCGCGGACATGAAAAACACCGGCGGCAGGCATGCCGGTTCCATCACCGCCGCGCAATTCCTGCAGCGATTCGTCAACAATACGCCCTGGGCGCATCTCGACATCGCCGGTACCGGCATGAATTCACCGCATAATGAAACCAATCAGAGCTGGGGATCTGGCTTCGGCGTGCGCCTGCTCGACCGGCTCGTAGCCGATCATTACGAGGCGTGATTTGGACGGCCGGAGCGATCCGGCCGTCTCTCTCATGCCAAGTCTCATGACTTCCAACAGGTTGGGGTCAATGAGGTCCGGCGGGAAACCGCCGCCCCGCAGTCGCGGGGTCAAGTCGCAATGAGAATGCCTGATGGGTCATTCGCATTGCGACTTGCCAGTAACGAACGGGGACCTTTTCAGGGCGTTCCTCTCCGGCGGCATGTCTCCGCACCGTGAAAAGGCTGCAAGTTCATGAGCGCCGAGATCTGGTTCTACCACCTGCAACGCCAGCCGATCGAAGGCGTCCTGCCGAAACTTCTCGAAAAGTCGCTGGAAAATCGCTGGCGCGCCACCGTCCAGGCGCGCAGCGAGGAAAGGCTTGTGGCGCTCGATCAGCTTTTGTGGACCTATTCGGATGCGAGTTTTCTCGCCCATGGGCGCGCCTGCGATGGTGACAGCGACATGCAGCCAGTGTTTCTGACGACGGAGCATGACAATCCGAACGGCTCCGCTCTGCGCCTGTTCATCGAAGGCGCCGACATCGTCGGTCATATTCGTGAATGCGACAGCGCCGCCTACAAACGCATGATCGTCCTGTTCAATGGCCATGATAACGAGGAATTGACGATCGCCCGCAGGCAATGGCAAGATCTGAAGGCGCTTGCTTTGCCCTTGACCTATTGGCAGCAAAATGATGCCGACCGATGGGAGAAGAAGGCGTGATGACAAAAAGGGTAGCAAAATTATTATAGATTTACACGTCTATATCCAACTGAATTATAATACAGAAATTAAACTACTATTACACACGAAAACTTATCACAACAATATACAACAAACAGGAATCAATCTAAAAACATGAAAACTATACGGTGAGCTCAATGCCCATTCCACCTCAAGCCGTTGTCGAAAATGCTTTACTTGATTTATTGTTTGAAGCCTCTCGCCCAGTTAGGGCTAAAGATACGTATAATGCACTTGCCAAGAAATTTGAACTTACAGATGAAGAATACAGTATTACGCGCAAAGATGGAAGAAATACTTGGCAAAACCTTATTCAGTGGGCAAGACTCCGATTAGTAAACAAAGGGCTTATAGATAAATCGGTTCGAGGTCTATGGAATCTTAGTGACCTTGGAAGATCTATAGCTGCTCAACGAAGTATTGACGCAGCAGCCTCCATTTCACCGGACACCATTCAGGATGGCTGTAACCTCTTCATGGAAATGGAGGAGGGACAGTTAATACTCCACACTCATTTTCTTCATGAACGATCGAGTACACTGATAAATGCGTTTAAACAAAGATTAAATCATTACGTCTGTCAAGTATGTGACTTCGATTTTGAAGCAACATACGGAGAATTAGGACAAGGATACATCGAAGCGCACCACACTATCCCAGTAGCTTCACTCGTCACTGGAATGAAAACGAGATTAAGTGATCTCGTTCCCTTATGTGCGAACTGCCATCGGATCATCCATCGGAATGGACTGATACCAATTGACGCTTTGAAGGCAGCAATCAAGAAAAGAAAAGAACAATAATTTTAGCTAGCGGCTGGCATAGGAGATTTCTCTTGTCATAATCCCGTTCTCATCCATAGACTAAGCTGATACTGATCACTCCTATATTCGCAAGATGGAGCCAAAGGCTCCACAAAAATATCGCCGAAGGGAAAAACCATGGGCATTTCGCAAGGGATGGAAGCACGGCACACAATCGGTCTGCTCGACCGCGAGCGCATCGTCGCCAAGCCGGGCTTCAATCGCTGGCTCGTGCCGCCTGCTGCGCTCTGCATTCACCTGTGCATCGGCATGGCCTATGGTTTCAGCGTCTTCTGGCTGCCACTGAGCCAATCCCTCGGCATCACCAAGCCGATCCCCTGCCCCGAGGGCACCAGCCTGTTTGCCACGCTCGTCACCACGAGCTGCGATTGGAAAGTCGCCGATCTCGGCTGGACTTATACGCTCTTCTTCGTCCTGCTCGGCTCTTCAGCCGCCCTTTGGGGTGGCTGGCTCGAACGTGTCGGCCCGCGCCGGGCCGCTTTCGTCTCCACCCTTTGCTGGTGCGGTGGCTTTCTCATCGCGGCGCTGGGCATCTTTCTGCATCAGCTCTGGCTGCTTTGGCTTGGTTCAGGTGTCATCGGCGGCATCGGGCTTGGCCTCGGCTACATTTCTCCGGTTTCGACCCTCTTGAAATGGTTTCCCGACAAGCGCGGCATGGCCACCGGCATGGCAATTATGGGCTTCGGTGGCGGCGCGATGATCGGCTCGCCGCTCGCCGACATGCTGATGAATCAGTTCAGAACCGCGAGTTCCGTCGGCGTCTGGCAGACATTCATTGCTCTTGCGGCAATCTATTTCGTATTCATGATGGCAGGCACTTTCGGCTATCGCATACCGCCCTCCGGCTGGAGCCCCGATGGCTGGACGCCACCGGTACGCAAACGCGGCATGATCACCGACGGCCATGTCCATCTGAAAGACGCTCACAAGACACCGCAATTCTGGCTTGTCTGGATCGTTCTCTGCCTCAATGTCTCCGCGGGCATCGGCGTCATCGGCATGGCCTCGCCCATGCTGCAGGAGATTTTCGCCGGCCGGCTCATCGGCCATCCGGAGATTGCCTTCGGTGCCCTCGATCCCGCCCAGAAAAAGCAGATCGCGACGATCGCGGCGGCTTTCGTCGGCCTGCTCTCTCTATTCAACATCGGCGGACGCTTCTTCTGGGCCTCACTGTCAGACAAACTCGGCCGCAAACTAACCTATGCACTCTTCTTCGGTCTCGGCGCTATCCTTTACAGCCTGTCGCCCTGGGCCGCGCATCATGGCGCACTCGCTTTGTTCGTCGCGTTCTTCTGCATCATTCTGTCGATGTATGGCGGAGGCTTCGCGACCGTACCGGCCTATCTCGCCGATCTTTTCGGCACGCATTTCATCGGCGCGATCCATGGGCGACTGCTCACGGCCTGGTCGACGGCCGGCATCATCGGACCCGTTCTCGTCAATTACATCCGCGAGGCGCAGCTTGCGGCAGGCGTGCCGCGCGCCGAAGTCTATGACCGCACAATGTATGTGCTCGCCGGCCTCCTCGTGTTGGGCTTCATCGCCAATCTCGCCATCCGCCCTGTCGCCAAGCACCGGTTCATGGACATGGTCCTTGCCGAGACGACACAAGCAGAGGCTGCACAGACCGAAACTGCCGCCGCCCCGGCAAAAGCGCACGCCACCTCTGGTATTGGCAAGGGCGGCCTGGATCTCGCCGCCGCGCTCGCCTGGACGGCGGTCGGGCTGCCGCTCGTCTGGGGGGTGTGGATCACGCTCACAAAATCGCTCGCTCTGTTCCGCTAACAAAGAATGGCCCGCAATCAGGGAGCAGCGGTGTTCAAGCCGAACCTCGCTGATCCCCCAAGCTGGCCCAGGCGTTGGAGCATTTTCCGATAATATTGAATCGCTTCGCGATTCCCTTATTTTGAAAAGGCGCCAAGGAGTAGCGATCCTGAAACGGCCTGATCTCAATCTTTTGATTGCACTCGACATTCTGCTTGAGGAAGGCAGCGTTGCGGGCGCCGCGCGGCGGATGAATCTGAGCGGTCCGGCAATGAGCCGCACGCTCGGCCGCATCCGTGAGGCTTTCGGCGACCCAATCCTCGTTTCGGCCGGGCGTAAAATGGTTCCGACGCCTTATGCGCTGGACTTGCGCGCGCGTCTTCATGAGATCGTCGGCGCGGCCTCCGATCTGTTCCGGCCTGAAAAGCCGATCGATCTCGCGACCTTGGAGCCCCAATTCACGATCCGCACCAACGATCTGTTCATTGGCGCTTTCGGCATGGCGTTGCTCGGCCGGCTCCAGAGCAAGGCGCCGCGTTGCCGTCTTCGCTTCGCGCCCGATGGTGATGATGACCTCGACATGCTGCGTGAAGGTCGCATTGATCTTTATATCGGCGCAACCATCGCACTGAAGCCGGAAATCCGCACCCAGGCGCTTTTCAACCTCAGCTTTCAGGTGCTGGCGCGCGCCGGCCATCCGGTTTTCGCGACGGACATTACGCCGCAAAGCCTCGTCGCCCACGGCCATATCGTCGTCTCCCGGCTCGGCCGATGGACCGGCCCCATCGACCGCATTCTTGGTGAAATGGGCCTTGCGCGGACCATCGCGCTTGTCGTGCCCACCTATTATTCGATGATCGAGACCCTGCGTTTTTCCGATATGATCATGCCCGTGCCCGATATTGTCGCGCGGAATCTGCCACTCGACACGATCGGGCTCAAAGCCGTCGATCTGCCCTTTCCCATCGAACCCGTCACTTTGTTTCAGGCTTGGCATCCGCGCGATGATCGGGATTTCGTGCATCGCTGGTTGCGTCAGGAAGTCCTCGCCACCACGCGGGACGGGCGCCCGATAGGAGAGGGATAAGCAAAAGCAGGGATGCGAACGATGCTGCTGCATCCGTTGATCAGTGCGTTAAACGCATCGAATGAATAGAATCAATGCAATTCCGCTATTCCGAGACGTCGCTTACATTGGCCTCGCATCTCCCCGCGAGGCTTTTTCTTGTCGTCTTCCGCCACCATTCCCATAGCGGCCATGCCCGCACATCCGCCGGGCGCGCCTTCATATATTCCGCCTTTCGGTCCGCGCACCGTCGTCGGCCTCGTCGGCGTGCTGCTCGCCGTGCATATCGCCGGGTTCAACGAACACATTACTGAAATCGGCCTCGCAGACATTCGCGGCAAGATGCATCTCGGATATGATGAAGGCATCTGGTTCATCTCTGTTTATGAATCCTTCAACATAGCCGCCATGGCGTTCACGCCATGGTTCTACATGACCTTTTCGATCTATCGCTTCGTCGCCTTCATGACGGCGTTGCTCGGGCTTTTGGCGATTCCGCTTCCCTTCATGCCGGATCTCCCCTCGCTCCTCATGCTGCGGGCGGTGCAGGGCCTTGCCGCCGGTTGTTTGCCCCCGATCCTGATGACCGTCATGTTGAAATATCTGCCGCCACAGATCCGTGTCTTCGGCATTGGCGGCTATGCGATGAGCGCCACATTCGGCCCCAATCTCGGTGGCCCTCTCGAAGTTCTATGGTTCGAACATATCGGCTGGCAATGGCTTTATTGGGAAGCCCTGCCGCTCTGTCTCATTGCCATCGGCATGATGGCCTATGGGCTGCCGCGCGACCCGCCGCATTATGAGCGCTTCCGCAATTTCAACTGGAAAGGGTTCCTGCTCGGCGCCCCATCGATCATCGCCGTTGTCACCGTCCTCTATCATGGCGAACGGTTGGAATGGTTCCATTCACCGCTGATCGTCCATCTGACCTTCTGGGGCGGCGGCCTGTTCATCGGCTTTCTCATCCATGAATGGTTTCATCACAGTCCATTCTTCCGCATACAATTCTGGGGCAATCGCAATATAGCGATGTCATTGCTCACTCTTGTCGCCTCGCTGATCCTGTGCGGGCTTTTGATGATCATCCCCTCGGCCTATCTCGCGGAAATTCGCGGCTACCGTCCGATCCAGACCGCGCCCATCGCCCTCATCGTCGCCCTGCCACAGCTCATCCTTCTGCCGGCCACCGCCGCGCTCTGCAACATCCGGGCGGTGGATTGCCGTTATGTGCTGGCCATCGGCATGAGTCTCCTCGGGCTTGCCTGCTGGCTCGGCACCTGGCTGACGCCCGATTGGGTACGCGACAATTTCTATCTCCTGCAAATCCTGCAGATCTTCGGCCAGCCGATGGTCGTCATTCCAACCCTGATGCTCGCGACAATGGGGCTTGGGCCCGCCGATGGCCCGCTCATCTCCGGCATGGTCAATATGCTGAAAGGCATGGCCAATGCCATCGCCGCCGCCCTTTTCGAAACGCTGTTGCGGGTCCGCCAGCACTATCATTCGGTCATACTGCTCGATCATTACGGCACGCACCGCTTCACGCTCCAGGGCTTCGGAAACAGGATCGACGAACAGATCGCTCCCCTGAACCCGGATACACGACACATCGCCCAAAATGCGCAGCAGATCTTCCATACCTATATCCACGAGCAGTCAATGGTCCTGGCGCTTGCTGATCTCTATTTTATTCTCATGTGGGTCTGCGTCGCCTTTGTCATTCTGGACGCAATCCTGCCCAGCCGCGTGTATCCACCACGCCCATTACCCGAGGCTTCTCCCGCCTCCAACGACGCGCCTTCACCTTCCCTTTCCGCCAATGTCGCTCTGCCGCAGGCGGCTCATTAACGGCCAATTCCCATGCCCATCAAGAAACCTCTGCTGCTCGCCTCAAGCGGCGTCGTCATCCTCACCGCACTTGCCTGGCATATGGATCGGCTCGTATCCGGCGATAGCATACACCAGATGACCGATGACGCCTATGTCACCGCCGATTTCACCGTCGTCGCACCAAAAGTTTCAGGCCGCATCGATCAGGTGATGGTCGAGGACAATCAGCGCGTCCGCAAGGGTGATGAACTTGCCCATATAGAGGATGACGATTACCGCACGGCGTTGATGGCGGCTGAAGCCGAAATCACGACCGCCAAGGCCGATATCGCCAATCTCGCGGCCGAGATCATTCGTCAGGAGGCGGTGATCGCGCAAGCAAAAGCGGCCGTCGAAGCCGATGCGGCGGCGCTCGACTTCGCCAAGGCCAATGCCCAGCGTTATCACAATCTCTCGAAAGGCGGCGCCGGCACGGTGGAACAGAAACAGGCCGCGGAATCCGAATATCGTCAGCGCCTCGCCGCGCTCACACGCGACGAAGCCGCCGTCGTCGCTGCCGAAAAGCAGGTCGCCGTACTCGAAGCACAAAAGGCGCGCGCGCAGGGTGCGTTGGAAAGCGCCGAAAGCCATCGGCATCAGGCGGACCTCAATCTCTCCTATACGACCATACGCGCGCCTGTCGATGGCATGATCGGCGCGCGCGGCGCGCGTGTCGGCGCCTATGTCAATCCCGGTACCGCGCTGCTCGCCGTCGTTCCGCTGCAGGAAGCCTATGTGCTCGCCAACTTTCAGGAGACCCAATTGACGCATGTCGTGCCGGGACAAAAGGCGTTGATCTATGTCGATACTTTCCCGGACACAAAGATCCAGGGCCATGTCGATTCCATCGCGCCGGCAACCGGAGTCGCCTTCGCGCCAATCCAGCCGGACAATGCCACCGGCAATTTCACCAAGGTCGTGCAGCGTCTGCCGGTAAAGATCGTCTTCGATCCGGATCAGGACCTCGCCCGCAAGGTACGGGTCGGCATGTCCGTCGAGGCGGAGATCGATACGGCCAGCAAGGCCGACGGCCCACATGCCAATGATGGCCGTTACGTATTGCGGTGAGGCACGCGTGAACTATACATTTTTTTTGGGCACTCTCGCCGCCGTCATCTGCTGTGGCAATATGGGCGGCTGCTCTGTCGGTCCCGATTTTCAATCTCCCGCCTTTGATGCACCGAAATCCTGGTCGCAGACAGCAATAGGCCGTGGCGATGGCCGGCCGACAACCCAATCCGTCGAACCCGACTGGTGGCTGATCTATCGTGATCCGGTTCTGAACAAGCTCGAGCAAATGGTCGCGAACGCCAATCTCGACATCAAGGCTGCAGCGCACCGGCTGGGCCAAAGCCGCGCCTCACGGCAGGTTGCCGCCGCCTCGCAATTCCCCTCGATCAACAGCAACTCCTCTTATGCGCGTGAACGGGCGAGCCCCAATGGCGTGCTCGGCCTTCTCGGGACGCTCGAACAGGAAATGCCGGGCCAGATCGCCAATGGCGCGCAGGGCTTTGGCCCCGCGAAATTGCCGGGTGCGGCAGGCGCGCCGTTCAATCTGTTTCAATATGGCATCGATGCGTCCTGGGAAGTCGATCTCTGGGGGCACGTCCGCCGTCAGGTCGAGGGGGCGGATGCCGATTACGCGGCCATGGCGGATTTGATGCGCGATGTCTATATCACGCTCTTTGCCGAAACCGCGCATGATTACATTCAACTGCGCTCGATCCAGGCACAGATCGTCCTCACGAAACAGAATATCGAGATCGCCCGGCATGGGCTTGACCTGACACGGATGCGTTTCACCCAAGGCGCGACGACGAATCTCGACGTCGCCAATGCCAGTGCGCAGCTCGCAACGATCGAAGCCTATCTGCCGGTGCTCGAGCGGGAGGAATGCCATCTCGTCAACGCATTGAGTTTCCTCGTCGACGCCGAGCCCCGCGCGCTCTCCGCGATGCTTGGGCCGAAGCGGAAGATCCCCGTGGTCCCGCCCAAAATCCCGATGGGCGTGCCGGCAGAGCTCGCCGAACGCCGTCCCGACATACGCATGGCGACGGAAAGGCTGCATGCTGCCGTCGCCAATATCGGCGTGGCGGTTGCCGAATTCTACCCGCGCATCACCCTTTCCGGCAGCCTCGACATTCAGGCTCTCACCTTCTCGGGTCTCGGCACCTGGGCCTCGCGGCAATATGGCATCGGTCCCACGGTTTCCATCCCGATCTTTCAGGGTGGGCGTCTGCGCGGCCAGCTCGAATTGCGTACCGAGCAGCAGAAGGAGGCTGCCGTCCTCTACCGCCGCGCAGTGTTGAACGCCTGGCATGAGATCGATAACGCCATGATCGATTATCATGTCGCCGAGACTCGGCGCGCGAAACTTGCAGAAGCCGCAAAACAGAATGAGATCGCCCTCACCGCCTCGCAGACACAATATACGCAAGGCTCATCCGATTTTCTGAATGTGCTGACGGCACAGAACCGGCTGCTCTCGACAAGGAGCCAGCTGTTACAGGCTTCGGCCGACACGGCCATAGCCGTGGCAGAGCTTTACAAAGCGCTCGGCGGCGGCTGGGAACAGCATCTTCCGGCAGCGCATCCGGTGACGGCACAGGCATCAGAAAAGCCACAGGAACAATCCGCGCCCCTCAAGACCGCCCTTCAATGAACAGTTGAAACAGAGTGACGGATGGCTGCATCCGCCCTCCTTGATGTGCCGAAAACGACGAACATATGATTCCCTTGGACGATCATTTTCGCGAGTGAGGTAACAGTTTTTCCGGCTCATGCGCTCGAAGGGAACAACGACCGATGGATCCGCTGACCTCCCCCTTGCTGACGGACCTCTACGAAATCAACATGGTCCAGGCCTATCTGGATAGCGGCGAAACGAAGACTGCGGTGTTCGAATTTTTCGTCCGCAAGCTTCCGCCACGGCGCGGCTTTTTCATCGCAGCCGGTCTGCATCAGGTCCTGGATTGTCTGGAAAACCTGCGATTCTCGCCTGAGGAGATCGCCTGGCTCGCCCAGACCGGACGTTTCAGCAAGGATTTGCTTGATTACCTCTCAGGCTTTCGTTTCAGCGGCGATGTTCATGCTATGGCGGAAGGACAAATCTTCTTTCCAAACGAGCCGATCCTGCGCATTACGGCACCAATGCCCGAGGCGCAGTTCGTCGAAACCCGCATCATCAACATTCTCCATTATCAAACACTGATCGCCTCGAAAGCCGCGCGGATGATATTGGCCGGACCCGGCCGGCAGATGGTTGATTTCGGCCTGCGCCGGGCGCATGGGGCCGATGCCGGGTTGATGGCCGCCCGCGCCGCCTTCATCGCCGGCTTTGCAGGAAGCGCGACCCTGCTCGCCGAACATGATTTCGGCATTCCGGCCTATGGTACTATGGCGCATTCCTTCATCGAGGCGTTCGACAACGAAAACATCGCATTCGAGAGCTTCGCCAAAGCCTGCCCCGGCAAGCTCACTTTGCTCATCGATACCTATGATACCGAAGTGGCGGCACGCAGACTGGTCAAGCTTGCACCACGGCTCTCCGCACAGGGATTTCATATCGACGCCGTTCGTCTCGACAGCGGCGATCTCATCGCGCTTGCACGGAGCGTTCGCGGCATTCTCGATGATGGCGGCCTCAACGATGTCGCGATCTTCGTGAGCGGCGGCCTCGACGAGGACGACGTCGCGAGGATCATGGAAGCAGGCGCACCGATCGACGGCTTTGGTATCGGCACAAGCCTGACGACCTCCTCCGACGCACCGGCTCTCGATTGCGCCTACAAGCTCCAGGAATATGCAGGATTACCGCGCCGCAAACGATCCGCCGGAAAAGCCACCTGGCCGGGGCGCAAACAGATATGGCGGCGCTATGACGGCGCCGGCCGCATGTCGGGCGACATCGTGTCACTCGATATGGATGCCCATGAAGGAGAACCTTTGATCGATTGCGTGATGAAGAATGGACGCCGCATCGCCGAACCGCCGAGCCTCAGACAGATTCGGGAGCGGGCGGCACGTGATCTTGCACGCCTGCCGGAACCGCTTGCGTCACTTGATCCAGCCGGAGCCTATCCCGTCGAGATCGCCGGGTTGCTCCGGCAAGCCGCCGATGAAGTGGACCGGCGCGTGGCGCAAATGAAGGAAACCATGCCGTGAAGGGCAACATCCTTCCCGGTGAACATGACATCTTTCTAGTGGTCGATGTCCAGAACGATTTCTGCCCGGGCGGCCGGCTGGCGGTTCCACGCGGTGACGAGGTGGTGCCGGTCATCAACCGGATTGCAAAACGCTTTGCGCATGTCATCCTCGTACAGGATTGGCATCCGCCGGGGCATCTCTCCTTCGCCAGTGCGCATCCGGGGATGCAATGCCTCGACACGATCGAAGCCACCTACGGTCAGCAAATCCTGTGGCCGGACCATTGCGTGCAAGGCACGCAAGGCGCCGGATTCCGGTACGATCTCGCCATTCCCCATGCCGAGCTCATCCTGCGCAAGGGCTACCGTCCCAATATCGATTCCTATTCGGCCTTCTATGAGAATGACCATCAGACAGCCACAGGATTAGCCGGATATCTCCGCGAACGCGGCTTCCGCCGGCTCTTCCTCGCCGGCCTCACCTTCGATTTCTGTATCCGCTATACGGCAGAGGATGCGTTCCAGGCAGGGTTCGATGTTGTCATCATCGAGGATGGATGCCGCAGCATAGGCATCGACGGCTCGGAAGCGGAGACCCGGAATCGATTCCGCGAGCTTGGCATAGAGTGTATCCAATCGGCCGCGATCGATGCCACACAGAGGGAGAACCGGCAATAAGTGCGGAGACTGTTCCCCGCACTTATTTTCCCTCAGAATATCAGAGCGCATTGAGGAAATTCACGAGATCCTTTTGTTCCTGGGTCGTCAGCCCAATATTGAAACGTTTGTTATAGAAATAAATGACATCGCCCAATGTTGCCGCAGACCCATTGGAGAAATAGGGCGCACGCGCCGCCAAGGCCCGCAGCGGCGGCACTGAGGTCCGGCCGATGTCAGCGCATTTGCCGGTGATCAGCGCTTTACCCGGATCATTGGTAAGGACCACCGAGCCATGATAGGCAGTGGACGCGCCATTTTTGCACGTGAGTTTGAAAATCGGAAGTTTGGTCGAAGGCGCCGGCCCATTGTCGCTCACCGAATCGCCGACTGTTCCGATGTCATGCTGCGCCGTGACGAAAGTGTCGGTTCCAGCATTACGCTGACTGTGGCAGGTGGAGCAGGTTCCGGAAAAATTATTCCCCACGGCCGCAATATTGTTGAGTCCCGCGACATTGTTGATGGTAAATTGCCGATTATTGAAGAGATTCATTCCCCGGTAGATCGATGCCCGCTGTTGCGCCTGTGAGCCGGTAGCCGCGCTCCAGCCATTGTAGATATTGAAGGCCGGATTGAGCACGGGGAAATTGCCAGCCGTCTGTTGGGAGAGATTGACCGGGCCACCGAGCGCACCGTCAGCATTGAGACTACCCGCCGAATAATCATAGGATTGCGCACTAAAAAAGCCAGTTTCAAAGGCAACGATCTGTGCAAGCTGGGTGTTGGTGGGTGCCTGAGTTGCTTGCGCATGCCCTAAAGTCGCGTTGATGGCCTGACTTTGCAGCGTGGGCTCGCGACCATCCCACATGATATTGCCGCTTTGGCAAAGACCGGTAAAGGGATCGGTCGGCTGCTGCGCTCCGGTGATTCCATCCGCGCACAGGAAAGTGTTGCCGGGGATGGCCCCATTCGGATTAGCACCCGTTTGGGTTACGAATTTGAGATTGGTCGACATGACCGGACGGCGGTAGACGGAGGCCATCTGCACGGTCTTGCCGGTCGTTGGATCGACACTCGTGGCGTAGGCTGACAGCGTGTTGCACCCATTCGGGTCATTCGACACTGTCAGAGTATATTCTGCATTGGCGGGAATCGGCAGAAAGATTCGGAATAGACCTCTATTCAATAAAAGTCCGTGATTACTTGGTTGACTCGGGCAATCGGCGCCATCGACTGCGGCAAAGACGGGATCGCGTCCCAGACTGGCGGAAAATATCTGCTGAAGAAGGCCCGTGCTGACGCTCATGCCACTTGAGGGCTGGTGACAAGAAAAGCATGTGCGTCCGTTACTCCCAAGCGACTGGAAAAAGGCGTTCCCCGATGTCTGTGTCGAGCCACCTGGTTGATAGCTGCCGAGCCAACCCGTGGAATTTTGGTCCTGACTACTTTGCGGAATCACCTTTGGTGGCAGCGTTCCCGGTGAAGTCGCCACGCTCGTCGCCGTGGGAATACTGAATGCCTGATACAATACCGGAGGAAACCAGCTCGGCGGTTTTGCAGGTAAAGTCGTAATGAGAGAATTGACGGTGTCAGGATTAGCCGTTTGAGCCTCGGCGACACCTATTGGAAAATAAATAGTTCCGGCTACCATCCCGGCTGCGGTGCCAGCCCACAGAATGGGCCAATTTCGCATAATCTTACGCATGGTACCCCCATCCCATTCTTCAATTGAGCCAATCGCCAGACTGATTCGTATGCGCCAGATTTCCGTGATAATGACGGCACTTAAGATCCAAAACAGGACAAATACATACTGGCGATTTTTATCAAATATATCGCGAAATACTAAGACCCAGGCGAATAACGTTATATGCAAAAGAATGTTTACATGATGATATTAAAAATTACCGCGATGAGATTGTGTTATTTTTGTAACCTCCGCAAGTCACTTTCAGATACGACTTTCATCCAAATTTTTTCACTCACTGGCATCTTGACGCCACCGATTTTTACATACACACAAAATAATTTCAGTGTAATTGAGTTCCATGATATAGAGCGGCATGATGGTGAGCGATATAGCCGGCGTCGTGTAGGGCCTAAATCCAATCGCGAAAGGAAAGCACGCTATCCGACGTTCGCAAATTATTGAAAATTCGTCGCGTACTTGAGGCCAAGGATAAGGCCAGTAAATCATTCTCGTCGAGAAACCAGAAACAACACACCTTTTTGGCGTCTCTTCATCACGGCAACGGTCTTGATGCCGTCATACCCAAGTAATTGATTGTCATCTTTTTCCAACTGCTCAATTTACACATACGCGACAAGGCAATGGGGACAAAATGTCAAGCCAAAGGAAAGACAAAAGTGTTGTGATGTATTGCCAAGCACAAGCAGGAGAGACTTAACGGGCTCTTGCGCGTCTTCGTATCATCGGGGCAATGATCGCTTTCTATAATTCCGTATGACGCCCCTACCATCACGCATGCGGAAGCAAGAATTAGAAGCAGGAAGCCAAGATGATCTTTCCGTACCGAAAGCTCTGCGGCTCACGGCAGAATGAAATTCCTTTTCCAAAAGAAAATACCCACTTCACCGTTTGATGCTATAGCGACATGATATGTATCCTGGCTACAGACGATATTGACCTGCATCTATGAGCAAGTCGCTGATTTCGAAGTCTTGCGGATGATTGACACGGCCCCAACCCGCAGCGTGGCAACGCTTAATCCGACCGTCCAAAGCGAGGACAAGCTGGCGTTCCTCAAAGACGCGCGACATTTCCCGGGAGTGGTTCGTGGTGTCGAGATGCACGAGACCCATATGTCTTGGGTGTTCCTGACAGAGGACCGCGTCTATAAACTGAAGAAGCCGGTCCGGTTTCCCTATCTCGACTTTTCTACATTGGAACGCCGGGAGATCGCCTGCCGCGCGGAGGATACGCTGAACCGGCGGCTCGCACCCGATGTGTATGAGGGCGTTCTGCCGTTGACGATCGATGCTTCCGGTCTCGCCATCGGTGGTTCAGGCGAAACGGTCGACTGGCTTGTCGTCATGCGCCGGCTTGACCCCGCCACAAATTTCGAGACGGTCCTGCTCACGGGGCAACTGAAAATATGGCAAGTCGATCGCGTCGCGGCCACGCTGAAGGCCTTCTATCGCCATGCCCGCCCGGTGCTGATGCCGGCAGAGCACCTCCTCGCCGACTGGCGACGCGCGACTGCTCTCAATCGTAGCGTGCTTTGCGATAAGCGATTTGGCCTGCCACTTGGACCGATTGGCCGGATCCTCGGCCTCCAGCAGCGATTTCTTTCCGAGCATGGCGAAGTGCTCGCCAAGCGCGCGCGCAATGGGCGCATCATCGATGCCCATGGCGACCTGCGCCCGGAACATATCTGGCTGACCCGTCCCATAAGGATCATCGACTGCCTCGAATTCGACGCCCGCCTTCGCGCGCTCGATCCGCTCGATGAGATCGCCTTCCTGCACCTGGAATGCGAAAGGCTGGGTGCCTGCTGGGCTGGCGAGCGCATCCGCCGACGGCTTGCCACTCTGCTAGGCGAGCCACGCAGCTCCGGCCTGTTTCTCTTCTATCGGACCCAGCGGGCCCTGCTACGGGCACGGCTTTCGATCGCACATCTGCTGGATGAGCGGCCACGCACGCCGGAAAAATGGCCAAGGCGAGCGCATGCCTATATCAGACTCGCGGCAAGAGACGCTGTCGGGCTTGAACATTTCATCAGAAAACCATGAGATCGGTTAAGGGCTCGCCATCATGCAGCCGGCGGATGGTCTCGGCGATCAATGGCGCGGCACTCACGATTTCGAGCTTATCGCGCACCGGCCCGGCAGGGAGGCGGAAGGGCGGCACGCTGTCGGTCGCGACGATACGTTCGATCGCAGAATCCGCGAGGGTCTCTGCGGACCCTTCCATGAAGAGACCATGTGCGACGCAGGCGATGACTCTCCGGCCACCGCCCCGCAAAGCCGCACGGGCGGCGCGCACCAGCGTACCGCCCGTGCTGATGAGATCATCAACGATGATGCATGTCGCATCGCGCACGTCACCGACGAACAAATCGCCTGAGACGACACCGGCGCTACGATGCTTCTCGGCAAAGGCCTTGCCGACTGGCCGCCCGAGCTCCGCCTCCAGCACCTCACGAAAAAGATCCGCGCGCTTTCCCCCACCAAGGTCGGGCGAGACCACGCACACTGGCTCATCACCGATCAGCGGCCGTATATGGGCGACGAGGATCGGCGCCGCCGTCAGCGCCACCGTGCGCCGGCGAAAGGCGTTCTCGAACGCCGCCTCGTTATGAACTTCCAGCGTGACCAGCGTATCCGTTCCCAAAGCCTCGAACAGCGCGGCGACGTAGCGTGTCGTGACTGGATCATTCGGCTTGGTGCGGCGATCCTTGCGCGCATAGCATAGATAGGGTGCGATCGCAGTAACCCGCGCCGCACCCGCGTCCTTCACCGCCGCAATAAAGAACAACAGGCGGCAAAGCTTGTCGTTGGCGCTGGCCTGTGGTCCGCCATGGAGACTGTGCAGGATGTAGACGTCCGCATTGGCGACAGCCGTCAACGGCCTAGCCTTATGCTCGCCGTCCTCGAACTCCCGTTCCTCATGCGCTGCGCGATCAAGCCCGAGATGCCCGGCGACCAGAGTGCCGAGTTCATCGCTCCCGCTAAGGACAAACAAAAGCGGAGCGCCGGGAGCGGGGCGCGAAATCAAGGAGGCTGGAGATTGCATGTTCATCTCCTCGAGTCTTCCGGATTGAACCCGATCATCGCGCGATCGTCCGGCCCTGAAAGTCTCGCATTATAAAGCGGCGCAGAGAACCAAACCATCCAGACAGAGCCGAAGCGAAGCGTTTGCGAGGGCCGGCCTCTCTCCATTCGGAATACAGACAAACGCCGCGCCGGGCGCAGAGTTCGTTGAAGGGCTTCTCTCCGCCGGCCCATATAAAAGCCTGAAGCCGATCTGTTACGCCGTCGGGAAGAAGGGATCGGCAGCCAAACGCGCGTGATCTTCGGCGAGATCAGCTTCGCGCAGGGTAAGAGCGTCACACTTCCTTGCCTGCCGCTTTTCCGTCCGGGTCGACACGCGGTTGACAAGGAGTCCCGATCTCAATGTATGCCAAGACAAACCCAGCATTCTCTCCCGCCGCAGACGATTTCCCAAAACGGCTGAATCTCGGTTCGGGAAAGGATTTCCGGCCTGATTTTCTGAATATAGACATAGACGGCCGCTGGACACCTGATGCTGTGGTCGACCTTTGCACGCAGGAGATTGGTCAGCAGGGTCTTGTGCTCACGACGGAGCGCTTTGGGCGGATCCGGCTGATGCCCTGCACATTGACATCGATCATCGCGATGGACGTTCTCGAACATGTCGCACACTTGCCGATGCTGATGCGCAATTGCCTGACGCTTCTCGAATTCGGCGGTCTTTTCGAAATTCAGGTCCCTTATGATCTCTCCTTCGGCGCCTGGCAGGATCCGACGCATATACGTGCGTTCAATGAACGAAGCTGGCTCTATTATACCGATTGGTTCTGGTATCTCGGCTGGAACGATGCCCGTTTCACGCTGGACGCCCTCACCTTCGTGCCAAGTCCTTTCGGGGCCACCCTCATCGCCGAAGGCAAGAATCTCGAAGAGATCAGCCGCACGCCCCGCGCCATTGACGCGATGAAAGTCGTTCTCCGCAAAATCCCGTTGACGGCGCAGGAAAGCGGCATGGTCGAGACCATCCGGCCGGCACAGCGCGACTTCGGCTCTACGCTTTCGCCAATGCCGGCAGGCGCCTCCATTTCTCCCCCGTTCGCCGAGGGGTTCGAATACCATCGGCATCGTCATTGTATCTGGGTCGTCACACCGGAGAACTATCCTCATTCCCACGCCTTCGATGAAATCACCGAAGCCTTGAGCGCCGCTTTCGAGGAACTCGGAGGATCGGCGCCAATCGTTCGCCATCAATGGGAATGCGGCGATCGCGTGCCAATCGTTTTCGGCGCCCATCTCTTGCCGGAGGATATTAGCGCGACCCTGCCCAGAGACAGTATCATCGTGAATCTGGAACAGATCGACGATAAAAGCTCATGGACATCTGAAAGCTATTGCGCGCTCCTGTCGCGGCATCCGGTTCTTGATTACAGCCGGGACAATATCCACAAGCTGAATGCGCTCGGGATGGACCATATTCGTCTGCTCAAGCTTGGATACACATCAAGACTTGAGCGCATTCATGCTGTGGCCGAGCAGGATATCGATATTCTCTTCTATGGTTCATTGAACGAAAGGCGCCGCCTCGTTCTGCAGGCGCTCGAAGACCGCGGGCTCACCGTCGTGCATCTGTTTGGTGTTTACGGGCAGGATCGGGACGCTCTGATCGCTCGGGCGAAAATTGTCCTCAATCTCCACTTCTACGATGCGAAAATCTTCGAGATCGTTCGCGTCTTCTATCTGCTCACCAACCGGATCTGTATCGTCTCGGAAGGTTCAACGGACGATCCCGACGTACAGGATTTCGCTGACGGTCTTGCCCTTTGCCGCTATGAAGATCTCGTTGAAACCTGCGTCACACTCGCCAATGATCCCGAAAAACGGCATAGTCTTGCCACAAACGGCTACAGGCATATCCATGCTCATCCGCAATCCGCCTGTCTCGCACAATTATTCTGAGACATGCGTCATTGATGGTGCTTCGCGGCAATTCCGAAATTGTTCCCGCCAATTCTCTGATCTTGATGAGTGATGATGCGCTTCATCGATCCGGATTTGGGTTCTCCGCAGTGTCAGTTCGCGATTTCCATCGGAACTTGCTAGCCGGAGGATCGTACCTCTTCCGGATCATTTGGAGACATGAATCTTGAGGTTCATTTGTCCGCGAAAAACCGACAAATGCGACGGTACCGCAATCATTCTGCGTGTTTCATTGTAAAGGATACAGATCAGTCCCCTGATGAATGCGCGTATATGAAAATCAGGCCTTGGTGTCTTGCCCAACGGCCTTTCGCCGTTCCAGAGCCGCAGCCAGGCGCTCGGCTTCTTCCGCTATGCTCGCGGCCCTGCGCCGCATGAAAAGCAGGAGATCGTTTAAAATTACGTCGGGATTTTCAATGGGCTGGTCCCCCAGAAGCCAACGCGCCAAATCCGTCTCGTTGCGGCCCAAAGCTTGCGCAGTCTCACGTTGCCATTCGGCCCCAAAGAGGGAACGGCCGGCGTTGCGAAACAACGCTTCCGGCTCTTCAGCTGAGGAAGGATTTTCCGCACGGACTGTCTCCGCTTTGACCGGCGCGGTCAATTCCGCAAGGCGCATGATTTCCGGCAGAACAGTCCGCACCGTTTCGGCGCCAGTCAAAGGCACGACCCAATGACGCTTGTCGGGCCGCCATTGCACGCGTGGAACCCAGCGCAAAAGCTGCAAAATCTGTTCACTGAACCCTGCCTTGATGAGGATTGCATCCTCGGTCACTTCGATCCAGGGACTTTCCGGAAGCGGATGCGCCGCCAATGCGCTTCGCGCTTTTTCGAGAGAAACCATTTGTTTAGACATCCGCCTTTAAAAGATCGCGATGGAATGCTCGGGCTCGGCAATGCCGTAAAAGAATAAAACAGGAACAAACACCTTGCGATCCCGATTTGTTCGTTTTATGTTCGCTTTATTCACCTATGAAGGCCGGAGCCTGTTCACTATGTCCTCGCTCGCGAAAATCCGCAATCTTCTTCCTTTTGCGGGCTCCCTCTCTTTGGGACGCAGGATACAGGCCCAGCTGGTCCAGGAAGACGCTCTCTCCCTCATCAGCCGCTATCAGGACCAAGCCTATCGCGAGGCGCGCGACCGTGCGCGTGGAAAATGTCTGGAAGATCGTCGCTCCGCGGCTCATTGGCGGAAGGTGAAACTCACCATTGCCATGCAGCAGGGCATTCGCATTGGAACCAATTGCAGCGCGGCCTGACAGAACAAAGTCTTGCAGGACATTCTCCAGATCGAACACAAATTCCGGATGAAGAGAGCCAGGATTCCCCGAATGTCGGGAAGAAGAGGCATCCCGGAGAATTGGTTTGCGGATCGGCTTCGGTCCCGAACGTCTCCGATCTGAAGAGAAAAGTCATACCATTCAAGAATGTGGAATTGCTCCACGGTTTGAACGATGAGCAATCGCCCCCAAGAACGTCCCAAACCGGTTCTCCCAGAGCATCAAACTCAAAAATGAGTAGTTCGTCCGGGTCGATTTGACGAATCAATAAGCGCGATCATCACCGGAAAGAAATTTGGCGGAAACCCAAGCCGGTGGAGTGATTTTTGTCACTCCGAAGGCTTCAAGATCGCCGAAATTGAACCCGCCGCACCTAAACGCCTTGTGCCGGCTGAGAGACGCTTTGATCCCATCTCGAAGCATCCAATCCAATGAGAATGGCGCCGCGAAAGTCTGCCGCTCACGGATCGAACCCGTTACATACCGGGATACACTATCATATAATGCAGTTTTTCTCATACAAACAAGCATTGTATATTATATGAGATAAAATGGTAACTTCGGAATAATTTATAGGAAAAACTTACTTATATAGCCTATGCTTACAATAAACAGAGCTATAGCTTTACTGACGCGGAACTTTTCAATTCCTCTCTTCGGGCTCAATAAAGTGTGGCTTGGAGATTTGGCTTAAAGGCACCGTCTTCCCCTTAAATGGCACAGGAAACGATGCGTCTGTCGGTCCGACCATGACCGTGGTCATGAAGCGTGTGTGAGTGTCGCAGGTTCAAGATCGCGGAACGCGATCACGGCCATGTGAAACCATTCGGGGAACCATTGTCCTGGTCACGGCATCACACCAAAACATCAAAATTTCTTCGGATCATTTTAATCCGTGAGCGCATTACCTTCGAGATCCGCCTGTCTCCGGCAAACCTCACGGAAGATCAATGCGGCCTTAACACTAGCCTTCCGGCTTCTGATCCCTCGATAAAATATACAGTGTTTCAATGAGATATAGCTGAATAGCCATTGTGTCCCTAGCGATGCCCCATTGAGCCCGCAAAGTGCAGATCACCACTACACTCCCCCCATTCCTTTCCCATCTTGGCCCTTCCGGACTGCGGCTTGTTCGAACCCTGATGAACCTTTAAAGGCAGATGAAACATGCCTTGAACCGCTTCCGCTGCTCACCTTCCCCTACAAATCGAGCGTCTCATGTCCAGTGATCAGAACCTTGCCGCACAGTCGAATACGTCCAAGGAGGCCAAAGCGGCCATGGACCAGCTGTGCATCAACACGATCCGGACCCTGACGATCGATGCTGTTCAGAAGGCCAATTCCGGTCATGCGGGCGCACCCATGGCGCTGGCGCCTGTTGCCTATGTTCTGTGGCAGAAATTCCTGCGCTACGATCCAGCCAATCCGTTCTGGCCGAACCGTGATCGCTTCGTGCTTTCAGTCGGTCATGCCTCGATGCTGCTCTATTCCCTGCTGCATCTCACCAATGTCCGCGTGCCCGGCAAGCAGGAGCCCGCGGTCAGCCTGGAAGACCTCAAGAATTTCCGCCAGAACAGGAGCCGCACCCCCGGTCATCCCGAATATGGTTTCACCATTGGCGTCGAGACGACGACCGGGCCGCTCGGTGCCGGCTGCGGCACCAGTGTCGGCATGGCGATCGCCGGCCGCTGGCAGGCGGCCCGCTACAACCGCCCGGGACAGACCCTGTTCGATTATGATGTCTATACGCTGTGCAGCGATGGCGACATGATGGAAGGCGTCAGCTGCGAAGCGGCGTCACTCGCCGGTCATCTGCGCCTCAACAATCTTTGCTGGATCTATGACAGCAACCACATCACCATCGAAGGCAAGACCGATCTTGCCTATTCCGAAGATGTCGCGAAACGGTTCGAAGCCTATGGCTGGCACGTCCTCACTGTGGCCGATGCCAATGATTTGCTCGCCGTGGAAGTCGCACTCGCCAATTTCAAACAGACAACCGACAAGCCGACGCTGATCATCGTCCGCTCAATCATTGGCTATGGCGCGCCGCACAAACAGAATACATCCTCGGCCCATTCCGATCCTCTCGGTGTCGAGGAAGTGAAACTCACCAAACGCTTTTACGGCTGGCCGGAAGACGCTCAATTCCTGGTTCCGGATGGTGTCGTGGATCATTTCGCCGCCTCCTTCGGCCAGCGCGGCAAGACGCTTTATGCGCAATGGACGAACCTGTTTGACGGCTATCGTCAGACCGAGGCCAAGGCGGCGGTGGAACTCGACAGCCTCTTTGCGCGTGAATTGCCGGAAAATTGGGACAAGGCGCTCCCGACCTTCCCGGCCGATCCCAAAGGCATGGCGACGCGCGATGCCTCCGGAAAGGTCCTCAATGCCATCGCGGAATATTGTCCCTGGCTTGTCGGCGGATCGGCCGATCTCGCGCCTTCCAACAAGACCAAACTGACCTTCGAGGGCGCGGGAACGCTCGAAGCCGCCACGCCTGGCGGACGAAACATGCATTTCGGCATTCGCGAACATGCCATGGGCGCGATCGTCAATGGTCTCGGCCTCTGCGATCTGCGCGCCTTCGGCGCCACTTTCCTCGTCTTCAGCGATTATATGCGCCCGGCGATCCGCCTGGGCGCGCTCATGGAATTGCCGGTCTTTTTCATCTTCACGCATGATTCCATCGGTGTCGGCGAAGACGGTCCGACACACCAGCCGGTCGAACATCTCGCCAGCCTGCGCGCCATGCCAGGGCTTCTTACCTTGCGGCCCGCCGATGCGAATGAAGTCGTCGAAGCTTATCGGGTCATCCTTGCGCAGACGAGCCGCCCATCAGCCCTCATCCTGAGCCGCCAGGCATTACCGACCTTCGACCGGACAATTTATGCGCCGGCCGATGGGCTCGCGCGAGGCGCCTATATCCTTGCCGATACCGAAGGCGATGACACCAAGGTCATTCTCATCGCCAGCGGCAGCGAAGTGCAATTGTGCGTTGAAGTTTTCGAGCGTCTGAAAAAGGATGGCAAGAGCGTCCGCGTCGTCAGCATGGCCTCGTGGGAGTTGTTCGAGGAACAGGAAGAAGCCTACCGGCATAAGGTCCTACCCCCTGCCCTCACCGCGCGCGTCGTCATCGAACAAGGCAGCAGCCTCGGCTGGGAACGCTATGCAGGCCCAAGCGGAACCATCATCGCCATGAATTCGTTCGGTGCTTCGGCCCCCTACAAGGTTTTGCAGGAACGGTTTGGCTTCACGGCCGATCACTTGGCGGAGGCGGCGCTGGAGCAGCTCGCCCATACGGAAAGCTGACCCTCAAGGCGGAAATGACGGCATTTCACCAACGCGCTTGGAAACCGAGCACGAGAGGGAGAGTAAAAGACAAACCACCGGCGCCGCTCTTGAGGAGAGAGCCATGCAATTGGGCATTATCGGCCTTGGCCGCATGGGCGGCAATATTGCGCGGCGCCTCGCACGAGGTGGCCATCAATGCATCGTCCATGACGCGCGGCCCGCAGCCATAGAAATTCTTGCAGAAGAAGGCCTGCGCGGCGCCGCCGACCCCGCCGCTCTCGTCGCAGCGCTGGCCCCGCCGCGTATTCTCTGGTTCATGCTGCCAGCAGGCGACGTCACGGAGACAGCCATTGCGGCATTCTCCGATCTTCTTGCCCCGGGCGATATTCTGATCGACGGCGGCAATACTTTCTATAAGGACGATATCCGCCGCGCGCGCAAACTCGGCGAGCGCGGCCTCCATTATCTCGATGTCGGCACCTCAGGGGGCGTCTGGGGTCTCGAACGCGGCTATTGCATGATGATCGGCGGCCCCGCCGACATCATCTCCTGGCTCGATCCCATTTTCCGGACCCTTGCCCCAGGATCGGGCGAAATCGAGCGCACACCACGCCGCAGCAATGCCGATCCACGCGCAGAACAAGGCTATATTCACGCCGGTCCGGCGGGCGCCGGTCATTTCGTGAAGATGGTTCACAACGGGATCGAATATGGCCTGATGCAGGCCTATGCCGAGGGCTTCGATATTCTGCGCAACAAGGCCTCGGAAGACCTGCCCGAGGCGGAACGCTACACACTTAATGTCGCCGATATCGCCGAAGTCTGGCGGCGCGGCAGCGTCATTTCCTCCTGGCTGCTCGACCTTGCCGCGCGCGCCCTCGCCGAGGATGGCGATCTCAAAGGCTTTGAAGGCGATGTCGCCGATTCCGGTGAGGGCCGCTGGACCATCGAGGCAGCCATCGAGGAAGCCGTGCCAGCCAATGTCCTTGCCGCCTCACTATTCGCGCGGTTTCGCTCACGCAGCCAGCACAGGTTCAGCGAAAAATTGCTCTCCGCCATGCGGTTCGGCTTTGGCGGCCATCAGGAAGGAAAGATCAAGGAAACGGCGAGAGAACAGGCCAAATGACGGAAGTCCTTCCGGCTCCCCACTGTCCACCGACGCCGCCGGACGCCGCGCCGCCCTGTCTCATCGTCATTTTCGGCGCGCGCGGCGATCTGACCCATCGCCTTCTCATCCCGGCCCTCCTCGATCTCGCACGCGAAGGCCTGCTTGCGAAGGACACACGCATTCTCGGCGTCGATCATCATGAGGAGGATGATGAAAGTTTTCGCAACGCCGTTCTCGCCGCATGCCATGACAACAAAAGCAACGGCGCCCGGGATTTTCTTCGCTCCCGTCTCTTCTATCAGCGCGGCGATTTCACCGCAGCCGCGACCTTCGACGCAATCGCGCGGCATTTGCCGGAACCGTGTCCAGACGCACGCGCCGAGAGCCGGCCGGATGCGGAAACCGAAAAGAAATCCTGTGGCAATGCGATTTTTTATCTCGCGACTGCCCCCCGTTTCTTCGAAACCATCATCGATCTCCTCAGCCAGGCCGGTCTGCTACGGGAGGAAGACGGCCATTTTCGCCGGATCATCATCGAAAAACCATTCGGCCGCGATCTGGCGTCGGCGCAGGCTCTCAACAAGGCGATTTTGCGCGTCGCCGCCGAAACACAAATCTACCGGATCGATCATTACCTCGGCAAGGAAACTGTGCAGAACATCATGGTTCTGCGTTTTGCCAATTTCATGTTCGAGCCGATCTGGGATCGCAGCCATATCGATGCCGTCGAGATCACCGCGGCGGAAACCGTCGGTGTCGAAGGCCGGGGACGTTTCTACGACACCGCAGGCGCCCTACGCGACATGGTGCCGAACCACATGTTCCAACTGCTGTCGATGATCGGCATGGAACCACCCAATTCCTTCGATGCCGAAGCCATCCGCACGGAAAAAGCCAAGGTTCTGGAAGCCGTGCGCCCCTATAGCCCTCAAGAAGCGATGGCCAATGCTGTGCGCGGGCAATATGGCGCGGGCACGATCGCCGGTGCCGCACAGAGGGCCTACCGCGCCGATGCGAGCGTCGATGCGGCAAGCGAGACCGAAACCTTCGTCGCATTGACGCTTTGGATCGACAATTGGCGCTGGCAGGGCGTGCCGTTTCTCATCCGCACCGGCAAAGCTCTGGCGGCCCGGCGCACGGAAGCCGTCATTCACTTCAGGAAAGCGCCCGGCGTGTTGTTTCGCCACATTCCGGCATGTGACCTTTCCCCCGGGCGGCTGATCTTGAAAATTCAGCCCGACGAAGGGCTGAGTCTGCGTTTCGTCATCAAGCATCCCGGCCGCCAGATCGTGCTCACCGATGCGGAAATGCAGTTCTTTTATGCCAATGCTTTCAAAAGCCGCCCAAGTACCGGCTATGAAACCCTGCTTTACGATTGCCTGACGGGGGATCCGACATTATTCCAGCGTGCCGATCATGTGGAAGCAGGCTGGGCGGTAGTACAGCCTTTCCTCGATGGTTTCGCCGATCCTGCGCTTGGCCGGCTTAGCCCGCTGGAAATCTATGCGGCGGGAAGCCAAGGTCCCTCCGGGGCGGCGGCGCTTGCGGCGCGTTGCGGACACCTCTGGCACGAACTTGCATGAATTGTAACGTTCCCGCTCGGAAATCGCCATGAGAGAGGCGAAAGCACCGATCTCGCTGTTCGTGTCGGATGTAGACGGCACCCTGCTCACCCCCGACAAAAGGCTGACTCCAGCCACCATCGCCGCCGTGAACACCCTCAAAGAATACGGGCTGCCCTTCGCTCTGGCATCAAGCCGGCCACCGCAGGGCTTTCGCACGCTGATCGAGCCGTTGCGCCTGACATTGCCCTTCGCTGCCTTCAATGGCGGCATGATCGTCGACCCACACGGCCAATGTCTTGCCCTTGATCTCCTGCCGGAAGCTTGCGCGCAGGAATCCATTGCCACGATTCTGGCGCAGGATCTCGAGGTTTGGCTGTTCACACAGGACAAGTGGTACCTCCTCGACGACAAAGGTGCCTATGTCGCCCATGAGCAGCACGCCATTGGAGTGGCTCCGATCACCGTCGCCGATTTTTCCGGCCTCTTCGGCCAGGCAGCCAAAATCGTCGGTTCATCGCGGGATTTTACGAGGGTCGCCGCTTGCGAGGCGATCCTCGAAGCTAATCTCGCCGGCAAGGCCAATGCGCATCGCTCACAAGCCTATTATGTCGATGTCACGCCGCGCGATGCGGACAAGGGCCATGCGGTCGAGAAGCTCGCCGCCTATTGCAACGTGCCGCTTTCCGAGGTCGCGGTCATCGGCGATATGGCGAATGATCTCGCGATGTTCGCCAAGGCAGGCTTTTCAATTGCCATGGGCAATGCAACCGAAGCCGTGAAAGCGAAAGCAGATGCTGTCGCAGCGGACAATCGGCACGAGGGTTTCGCTCGCGCCGTTGAAACCTTCATCCTGCCGCGTCTGAAACGGCATTCCGCCCACTGACGGAGGAGCCGAATAGACGAATTTTCAAGATGCTGCGAAAGCCGCCAACGACGATCTCGTTCCTGTTGGCTCCGATTCGTCGCTAAGGGAAGGTCATCAGCCTCATCTCCCGAGCCAACTGATTCTCAGCCGCATGCGCGAAATGCGGAAAAGCGATGATCCACAGGCGAGAGCCCTGAAGCCTTGATAGAATGCACAAAAATACGGCAACGCTCATAAAAATACCTTTGTGCCGCTTGAGCAGGCTTCCAAAGTCGATTCGTTTACAGTATAAGCTGGCGCAACGATTGAGGGCTTTCCGTCGACTCCGTGGACCCGAGTTGGAGGATGGCAGCTGGGCGGTTCTGATGCGTCAGAGCCGCGTCAGCTTCGCATAACCGGAGCAGGATCTCCTGATCAGCCGGTTTCATTGCAGAACCTGTTTCGGCAGAAGTGTTTGGCAAATGTCAGTGATTGCACGCGGACATTTAAGCCAGAACAAACGCAAGCCAGAACAAACAAACGGCATTAAGGCTATAGGACAGGATCATTTGGCGCGATGATCCTGTTCTTACGCCGATATTGCCGCATAAGCTGGCATGTTCGGATATTGCCGAACAGATTCCTTAAGACATGCGGGCATTTTCAAGTTTTTTGAACCGTTCTGTTAAGTCTATCCAAATCGAGAATGCTCGAAATTAACAATCCCTCAGCAGGGGTTCCGTTTGTTTCAACGGGAAATCCTGTTTCCATTCAAGAGTAGCGCAATTTGTTCCAAGCAGCTTCGCAAAAGACCAGATTCTTTGTAACGAGTCTGAATTTGTTCGAGCATTTGGACATGAAGCGATTCAACTTTACAAAAAAACGCTCTTCAAAAACCCTCTCGGTTGAATCGATCCAGCCATAAACCCTTGCAGGGATCAATTTATGGCATAAATATTGCTGTCGGTTTGCCGCGTTGCACAAATTGTCCGGCGCAGCATCAATGGGGGATTGTCTCTTCTCCCATGCCTCGTTGACGTTCAGAGCCGAAGGCGATGTCCCGCCATGCGGTCCAAAATCTGATCCTGCTTGCCGGAACAGAACTGGTCTGGACTCTCGCATCCAGCTCCGGCCCGTGGAGTGCAAATCTGGTTTTCTAGCGTCACCAGAAAAACAGAGCATTGGAAAGGCTCTCATTTGTCGAGGAACCGCCTCGGCCATCGGAACCTGCGACACGCGACATTCCCTGAGCCCAGGGTGCCTACGCCGCCTGTTTGAGACATCATTCGTTTGATATATGGGCGCGATAGGGTATGTCCTCTGCACCTTGCCCGCACAAGCGGAATGGACCGGCGGCCGATCCTCTTGAAGTGCGCCACGCTACTTGCTTCCGATCCGCCCCAACGGCGTCACGATTCGATCTTTTCATTTGGAACAATCACATATGGATCTGCGGAATATCGCCATCATCGCCCACGTCGACCATGGCAAGACGACCCTCGTCGACCGTCTCCTGCAACAATCCGGCGCCTTTCGCGAAAATCAGCGGGTCGCCGAGCGCGTCATGGATTCGAACGATCTGGAAAAGGAACGCGGCATCACGATCATGGCCAAGGCGACTTCGATCGCCTGGAAGGATACCCGGATCAACATCGTCGACACGCCCGGCCACGCCGATTTCGGCGGTGAGGTTGAACGCATTCTCTCCATGGTCGATGGCGCCATCGTGCTCGTCGATGCGGCGGAAGGCCCGATGCCGCAGACCAAATTCGTCGTCGGCAAGGCGCTGAAGATTGGCCTGAAGCCGATCGTCGCCATCAACAAGGTCGACAAGCCCGACGCCCGCATCAGCGAAGTGGTGAACGAAGTCTTCGACCTCTTCGCCGCCCTCGATGCCACTGACGAACAGCTCGATTTTCCAATTCTCTACGGCTCCGCCAAACAGGGCTGGATGGCCGATAGCCCGGAAGGGCCGCAAGACGGCATGGGTCCGCTGTTCGATCTCGTCATCAAACACGTGCCACCGCCAACGATTGGCGAGGGCGGCTTCCGCATGCTCGGCACGCTGCTCGAATCCAATCCCTATCTTGGCCGTCTCATCACCGGACGGGTTTTCTCTGGCTCGGTGAAGCCCAACCAGGCGGTCAAGGTTCTCGACCGCGCCGGCAATGTCGTCGAGCAGGGCCGCGTCTCCAAGATCCTCGCGTTCCGCGGCATTGAACGGGCGCCGATCGAGGAAGCCGAGGCCGGAGATATCATCGCCATTGCGGGCCTTGAGAAATTCAACGTCGCCGACACGCTCTGCGCTCCTGAAATCAGCGAGCCGCTGCAAGCGCAGCCGATCGATCCGCCGACCCTGTCGATGACCTTCCTCGTCAATGATTCGCCGCTTGCCGGCACCGAAGGCGACAAGGTCACGAGCCGCATGATCCGCGCCCGTCTCCTGAAGGAAGCCGAAGGCAATGTCGCGCTCAAGGTCGAGGATTCTCCCGGTGGTGAATCCTTCATCGTTTCGGGACGCGGCGAATTGCAGCTCGCGATCCTGATCGAGACCATGCGCCGCGAAGGGTTCGAACTCGGCGTCTCCCGGCCCAAGGTTGTCTATCAGCGCGACGAGGATGCCAAGCAATTGCTGGAGCCGGTCGAGGAAGTCGTCATCGACGTCGATGAAGAACATTCCGGCGTGGTCGTCCAGAAAATGTCCGAGCGCAAGGCCGATATGATCGAGATGCGCCCCTCGGGTGGCAATCGCCTGCGTCTCGTCTTCCATGCGCCGACGCGCGGCCTCATCGGCTATCAGGGCGAATTGCTGACGGACACGCGCGGCACCGCCATCATGAACCGCCTGTTCCACTCCTATTCCCCATGGCGCGGGGAGATCACCGGCCGCCGCAACGGCGTCCTGATTTCCAACGATCAGGGTGAATCCGTCGCCTATGCGATGTGGAAGCTCGAGGATCGCGGTCCGATGATGATCGATCCGGGCCAAAAGGTTTATCGCGGCATGATCGTCGGTGAACATACCCGCGACAATGACCTCGAAATCAACGTGCTGAAAGGCAAGCAGCTCACCAATATCCGCGCCGCTGGCAAGGATGAGGCCGTGAAGCTGACGCCGCCGATCAAGCTGACGCTCGAACGGGCGCTCGCCTATATCGAGGAAGACGAACTCGTCGAGGTCACGCCGAAATCGATCCGGCTGCGCAAGACGCTGCTTGATCCGAACGACCGCAAGCGCGCCACCCGCTCCAAAGAAAGCGCGTAATCGCCAATATCAAAGGGCGATGAGCCTCGATCATCGCCCTTCCGCTCCGCGACTGCGTGCTGGCGCGCTCAAGAGGGAAATTCCGTTGATCCGCCATCGGATGAGCGGGTTTCGCTCCCGGCGCACCGCGAAACAATTTCCCCTTATCTTTATTTCACCATGCAAAGACTTCCGGGAGGAAGATTTGCCGGGAACACGCGCACAAGAGACAGGTTTGCAAGAGAAAGACTTGCCAAATTGCGCTGGAGCGACACATAAAAGTCCTCTCTGTGTCTCCTTGGCACTATCGAGTGGAGCGGTTTCTTTCTACTTGTAGGCGTCCATCATCCAGCTTAGACGTTGCGCCCATGCTTATGTCCAGTCGCCATCTGCTTTTGATCGGTTCCCTAGCACTCGGTGCCCTGGCGCTCGGCGGCTGTGCCGATGATGAAGAACCCGATCTGCAGGCGGCGCTCCCCAGCCAGCCAGCTGTTCCCGCTGATGAAGTGGCGGAGAGCTCGGATAAGCCGTCACATCCGGTCGTGAAGGCCGGTAATTATGATTCCATGTATGGTCCGATCAAAGACGAAAAATTCCCGGTTTCAGGCATTAAGGTCGCTACTGTCGATCCGAATTTCCTGCGCAAGGAAGTCACTTACTCAACGAAAGAGCCTGTCGGGACGATCGTCATCGATCCGCCGCATCATTATCTCTATCTCGTCGAAGAAGACGGCAAGGCCATGCGTTACGGCGTCGGCGTCGGGCGTGAAGGTTTTGGCTGGTCCGGCGAGGCGACCATCAACTTCAAGCGCGAATGGCCGGATTGGTATCCGCCGAAGGAAATGTACGAGCGCCAACCCGAACTCAAAAAGAAGATGGCGCAATTGCAGAGCGGGCTCGGCATGGCGGGTGGTCCCGGCAATCCGATCGGCGCCCGCGGCATGTATCTGTGGCAGGGCAACAAGGATACATTATATCGTATCCATGGAACGGTCGAGCCCTGGACCATCGGCAAGAGTGTCTCGTCCGGCTGTATCCGCATGATCAATCAGGACGTCATCGACCTCTATCAGCGCGTTTCCGTCGGTGCGCGCGTCGTCGTCCTCGGCAGCAAACAGCCGGCCAAGGTAGCTGGGCTCTGATGAACGGCTCCTTCCGCCAGGCTGGAGCCGATTCAGTGGCTTGGCACATGGTGGGACAAGCGTCGGAAGAAGCGGGCATTTCCACGCTTCATCATGAAAGTGGAACATCAAACCGATATTTTCTCTTTGCCGGTTTGATGCTTTAGACGCATCACCTTATTGTACCGGTTCCCCCTCGTCGTCCGAGGTGTGGAGGAGAATCTTATGCCAGCCTATCTGTCGCGTAGCACGATCCTGACCGCCATTCTCCTGCTCGCCTGTCCGGTCTTGCCGGCCTCAGCGGCAAAGCGCAAGAGCGTCGATTCCAATGACGGCGTCCCCGTGCTCGACATCAAATCGACCTGCAACGAAGCCAAGAATTATAGCGGCGACGACATGCAACGCTCCTTTCGCGGCTGCATGGAAGACGAGATGCAGGCCCGCCAGCAATTGAAGTCCATGTGGCATAAATTCAAGCCGAAGGACCGGGAACATTGCGTCGCCTCCAGCGCGTCGGTGATGCCGAGCTATGTCGAAGTGCTGACTTGCCTCGAAATGAACCAGGAAGGTGAAATGACGACCTTCCAACCGTTGCAGAAATGGCCGGTCAATTCCGGAACACAGAATAATAATCCGGATGCCACCACGGTCCCGAGTATAGACGACATCTCCTCCCGTTATGAGCGGGCGCGCGAGGAAGGCGCAAAGACGGAGCATCAGGACCACGAGAGCGGACTTCCCGGAACGGCGAAGGAAGACAGCAAAGCGGCAGAGGAACAGAAGAAACGCGAAAAAGAAATCCGCAAGCTTGATCGCTATGAACAACAACAGGAACAAAAGCTGCAGGAAAAACAATGAAACCAGCGTGATGGCGGGATGCGGAATCGTGTAGCCCGCCTTAATCGCCTCCTCATTGTTCCACAGCAGTTTGCTTCAGCAGCGATTTCTTTCCTTCCTTATTGCTTTATCGTCGCGGTCACGGACATTCTGTGAATGCCTTGCCTCACACGGCGCCGACTTGCCGGATCGCCGTTAAAGGATGAACCGGCTCAGATCGGTGTTACGCGCGAGATCGCCGATATTCTTTTCCACGAAATCCGCGTCGATCGTAATTGTCTGCCCCGCGCGATCGGGCGCAGTGAAGCTGACTTCATCGAGCACGCGTTCCATGACGGTCTGCAGACGCCGCGCGCCGATATTTTCGACGTTTGAATTGACCTGCACCGCGACCTTGGCGAGGCTCCCGACAGCCTCCGGTGTGAAGATCAGCGAGACGCCTTCCGTCGCGAGCAAAGCTTCATATTGCTTTATGAGGCTCACTTCCGTTTCCGTCAGAATACGTCTGAAATCGTCCTCGTTCAGGGGCTGCAGTTCGACGCGTATGGGCAGGCGTCCCTGCAATTCCGGCAGGAGATCTGACGGCTTCGAGACATGAAAAGCCCCCGAAGCTATGAAGAGAATGTGATCCGTCTTGATGGTACCGTGCTTCGTCGCAACGCTGGTACCCTCGATGAGCGGCAGAAGATCGCGCTGAACGCCTTCACGGGAGACGTCGGCGCCGCCGCGTCCTTCTCGCGCGCAAATCTTGTCGATCTCATCGAGGAAGACGATGCCGTTGTTTTCAACTGCCTGGAGCGCTTGGGCGACAATCTGCTCCTGATCCATCAGCTTTTCGCTCTCCTCCGCAAGCAGAGGTTCGCGCGCGTCCTTTACCGTACTGCGCCGCCTTTTGGTCGAACGGCCGAGAGATTTCGCAAAAATATCGCCAATCGAAATGGCGCCGATGGCAGATCCCGGCATATTCGGCAAATCGAACATCGGCAGGTTGGGCGAGGGCTGCGCCAGTTCGATGTCGACGTCCTTGTCTTCCAATTCACCATCGCGCAATTTCTTGCGGAACGCATCGCGCGTGGATTGTGAGGCATTGGCGCCGACAAGAGCATCGAGCAATCTCTCCTCGACTGCCTGGAGCGCCTTGGTCTCGAAGGATTTACGCTTTTCCGCCTTGACCATGATGATCGCCGTTTCGACGAGATCACGGATGATCTGCTCCACATCACGGCCGACATAGCCGACCTCGGTGAATTTCGTGGCCTCGACCTTGAGGAATGGCGCATTGGCGAGCCGCGCCAGACGCCGGGCTATCTCGGTCTTGCCGCAGCCGGTCGGACCGATCATCAGAATATTTTTCGGCAAAACTTCGTCGCGCATCGGACCTTCGAGCTGCAGGCGACGCCAGCGATTGCGCAACGCCACGGCCACGGCGCGTTTGGCATCATGCTGGCCGACGATATAACGATCGAGCTCGGAAACGATCTCACGCGGGGAAAAATCGGACATGAAGCCAACAATGTAAGAGATAGAGGAAAGACCGGACGCCGAAACAGCTCGGAGCTCTTAGGCCTCGATCGTTTCGATAATCAGATTGCGGTTCGTATAGACGCAAATATCCGCGGCGATTTCCAAAGCCCGGCGGGTGATCGTTTCCGCGTCCACTTCCGTCTCAAGCAAGGCTCGGCCAGCCGCCAGGGCATAATTGCCGCCCGATCCTATGCCCATGACGCTCCCGTTCCCGGTGGTTTCGGGTTCGAGAACATCGCCATTCCCAGTCAGCACGAGCCCCGCCTGTTTATCGGCGACGAGCATCATCGCCTCAAGCCGGCGCAGATAGCGGTCGGTGCGCCAGTCCTTGGCGAGTTCGACACAGGCGCGCATCAATTGTCCGGGATATTGCTCCAGCTTGGCCTCAAGCCGCTCGAACAGAGTGAAGGCATCCGCCGTGGCGCCAGCGAAGCCGCCAATGACATCTCCCTTGGCAAGCCGCCGGACCTTGCGCGCATTGCCCTTGACGATCGTCTGGCCAAGCGTCACCTGGCCATCGCCTCCGATCACCGTACGCCCACCTTTCTTGACCATCAAAATGGTCGTGCCATGCCAGCTTTCAGGCCCCTGGCCCGCTAAAGCGGCCGAAAAAGGCGGATAATCGCGCATCGAAACTCCAGAACCTCGTCGTCGCTAAGAAAATCTCATCTATGAGGCAGCGGCGAGCTGCGCAAGGGGTCGATCCGGAAGAGCCTGTCTTCCGCAAGGCCAAAGTCCAGCTCGAAGCTAATTCCTGGACCAATCCCGCTAGTGCTTCCGGCGACGAGAAAATCGTCAGCGAGCGGTGCCCGAGACTGCCCTTTGCCAAATGGCCTATCGGGATCCATCCGCATTGCCGCGTTTCTCCGCGAAATGAGCCCGCGTCTTTTCTTTCATTGTATTTTTCGTCGCACCGTGTCGCGCAAACCATCAGCATCAGGTAACCGCTGGCACGATCGAAACAATTCTTCTTCTGGACTTTTGAGCTTGGTATTTCTACTTGACTTCACACTTGAACCTTCCCCTTGAACGGCATGATGGGCTAGAAGTCGGCAAGGAGCCGATCTGCCTCCGAGGAAGATCGGCGGTCTGCTCGAGGGCATTTTCCAACCAATGGAATCGCGTCGCGATTCCATTGGTTGGAAAATCCATTGTTTTTGGCGGGTGCATTTCAGAGAGATCCGAAACGCACCAGAGTCTGACGAAGTGAGGACGAGGCAGCATGCGTACCGGCGCCGTTTCGCGCAAGACCAAGGAAACCGCAATCGAGGTCAGCGTCGACCTCGACGGACGCGGCATTGCGCAAATTTCGACCGGCATCGGTTTTTTCGATCACATGCTCGAACAACTCGCCCGGCATTCCCTGATCGATATAACGATCCACGCGAAGGGCGATCTCCATATCGACGATCATCATACGGTCGAGGATACCGGCATCGCGCTGGGCCAGGCGATCCGTCAGGCGCTCGGCGACCGTGCCGGTATCACCCGTTATGCCGATGTCCTCCTGCCGATGGACGAAACGCTGACGCGCGTCGCCATCGATGTTTCCGGCCGTCCCTTTCTCGTCTTCCGTACGCATTTTCTGCGTGACAAGATCGGGACCTTCGACACGGAACTCGTGCGTGAATTCTTTCAAGCCTTCACCACCCATGTCGGCGCCAATATCCATGTCGAAACCCTTTATGGCGAAAACGCCCATCACATATCCGAATCTTCCTTCAAGGGCCTTGCGCGGGCCTTGCGTGTGGCGGTGACGCTCGATGAACGCCAAAAAGGCGAGATTCCTTCGACCAAGGGCGTGTTGTAAACCGGGCGTCGCTGGATTCGCCCGAGCCGAATGCGTTCTTCCATCCATTGGAAACACATCGAATTCGTCCGCAATGCGGTAACATCTTCCGGTTGATGCTGAATTGAGGAGGCGGCCTTGGCCATCTACGCGATTTATCTCCCCCACGCGAGAAAAGAGCCTCTGCATGCCACGGAGGATGAACTGGCGATGGTGCGGATCGAACGTCTGACGGGCGTGCGTTTCGTCCGCCAAGGCTTTTCCTTCGGCGCCTTTTTGCTCGGTCCGCTGTGGCTTGCCTATCGCGGCCTCTGGCTCACGCTCGGCATCTGGTTCCTCGCCGTTCTGACCTTTTTCATCCTCATCAGGATCGCCGGCCTTGGCGAGGGATTGCTCTTTGCTTTCATGATTCTGCTTGCCCTGCTTCTCGGCCTTGAAGGTTTCGGACTTTGCGAGGAACGGCTGCGCCGCAAAGGTTTTCACCTTGACGACATCGTCGTCGCGTCGGATCGCGACGCTGGTGAAGCCCGTTTCTTCTCCCTGATCGAAGCGAAAGCGCGAACCGCTGAGGAAACAGGTGTCATCCCTGCACTCGCATCACCCCCGGCAGCTTCTCCCACCTCCCGCACACGTCCGGCTCAGGCGGGCGCTTCCGGACCATCGACGACACCCATGACGCCACGTGAGGGTGAAACCAGCCGCGACCTTCTCGGTCTTTTCCCCTCGGAAGGTTCGCGCAAGTGACCATGATTCCAGAACCGCCGCCGTCAGCGCAATCGCACGACGACCCGCGCCGATCCACAGCCGCGACCTCCCCCGCCCACATCGGCGTCGCCATCGTCGATTACGGCTCGGGCAATCTCCATTCGGCCCATAAGGCCTTCGAACGCGCAGCCAGCGAGGCCGGTTTTTCCGGTTCGATCGTCGTCACCAGCGATCCAGACGCCGTGTTGCGCGCCGATCGCATCGTTCTGCCGGGCGTCGGCGCCTTTGCCGATTGCAAGCGCGGCCTTGCCGCCGTGCCGGGCATGATCGAGGCGATGACCGAGGCCGTGCATAAAGCGGGCAAACCCTTTCTCGGTATCTGCGTCGGCATGCAATTGATGGCGACGCGCGGGCTCGAGCATGAAACGACCGAGGGGCTCGACTGGATCAAGGGTGAAGTCACGGCGCTGACGCCCGCCGACAAGAGCCTGAAAATTCCCCATATGGGCTGGAACACGCTGGAACTCGCGCGGCCACATCCTCTTCTGGCCGGCATTCCCCTGGGCGAAAAAGGCCTCCACGCCTATTTCGTGCATTCCTATGCATTCCGTCCCGAACGGCAGGAAAGCCTCATCGCGACAACCGATTATGGCGGGCCCGTCACCGCGATGATCGGCGAGGCCAATATGGCCGGAACACAATTCCATCCCGAAAAGAGCCAGGCGCTCGGCCTCGCCCTGATCGGCAATTTCCTGAAATGGCAGCCATGATTCTCTATCCGGCGATCGATCTGAAGGAAGGGCGCTGCGTGCGTCTCCTGCAGGGCGACATGCAGAAGGCCACAATCTTCAACGACGATCCGGCGGCGCAGGCCGCCGCCTTTGAAACGCAGGGCTTTTCAGCCCTCCATGTCGTCGATCTCGATGGCGCCTTCGCGGGCAAGCCGATGAATGCGGCCGCCGTTGACGCCATTCTCGCCAGGGTCAAAATGCCGGTGCAGCTTGGTGGCGGCATCCGCGACGAGGTGACCATCGAAGCCTGGCTCGGCAAAGGCATCGCCCGTGTCATCATCGGCACGGCAGCAGTACGCGATCCCGATCTCGTGCGCCGCGCGGCCCGGCGCTTTCCCGGCCAAATCGCCGTCGGTATTGACGCGCGTGACGGTTTCGTCGCCGTCGAGGGCTGGGCCGAGACCTCGCAACTCTCGGCAGTGGAACTCGGCAAGAAATTCGAGGATGCCGGCGTCGCAGCCATCATCTACACGGATATCGCCCGCGACGGCGCGCTCGCCGGTCTCAATATCGAGGGGACACTGGCGCTGGCAAAGGCTGTGCGCATCCCCGTCATTGCCTCAGGTGGCCTCGCTTCGCTCGCCGACATCGAAAGGCTTGCCGCGCCCGATTGCGCCATTCTCGCGGGCGCGATCAGCGGCCGGGCTCTCTATGACGGTAGGATCGATCCGGCCGCGGCTTTGGCCCTGCTCCGCGCGGCATAATCCGCGCGGAACCGATCAAGGTAGCTGGAATCAGGCCGAAAGATGAGCGGCAATGTCCCTTGCCGGGAGATGGGCAAGGTCCTTGTCGATTTCCGCCGTCACGATCTCACGGGTCGCCGGTGAAAGCCGCTCACGCAGAATGCCAAGCGCCTTGGGTGGCGCGACGACGATGAGATTTTTGACGGCGCGCACCTGAATCACTTTGTCGAGCAGATCGGCTATATCGCTCAGAAAATCGATTTCGTTGCGTTCATGCCAATCGGTTTCCTCGGTCGCGCTGCGCGCCGATCCATGAGATTGGTAGACGCGCCCGGGTCGGTCAGTGCCAAGATCACGGGCGGGAGCCTGCGGCAGCGTGAAATCCTCGACCTCCTTGAGATCGAGCCGCTTCGCCTCACCCTCGTTGCACAGGATTTGCGCCTTGGCACCGTCGCAAACCAAGATCCAGCTCGAGCGGGGAATCCTGATCTCTTCCATAGACTTTCTCCGACTTACCTCTGGGCACCGGCTTCGGGTGGAAGACGGCGGCAATCGTCAGGAGAAGAACGATCGGCAGGCGCTCCGGTTCTGTCTGAAAACAAGTCTTTTGGCGCAGGAGACCGCTGCAAAACAGCGCATCTGCTCTTATGCCAGTCTCGATGAATCGGCTCATTGAGACCGGCCTGCCCGAATTCCGCAGCAATTCCGGGTTCCGTTCTCGCAAATCCTGTCAATCCAATGATTTGTGAGAATGTACCACTCATTCCTTCGCAATAGCGGTATATGAAATGCCGCAAGAGCCCTCGGGAACGCCTTAAGCGGCGTTGGTGATGCGCTCGATGATCGCACCGCAACGCCCGAGCTTTTCCTCGAGATGTTCGAAACCGCGATCAAGATGATAGACGCGATTGACCATGGTCTCTCCTTCCGCTGCCAGGGCCGCGATGACAAGGGACACTGAGGCACGCAGATCGGTCGCCATGACCGGCGCGCCCTGCAGCGTACTCACCCCCTCGACGATGGCAGAATCACCATCGAGGCGGATGCGGGCGCCAAGCCGGGCCAGTTCCTGCACGTGCATGAAGCGGTTTTCGAAAATCGTCTCGGTAATGACGGAAGACCCTTTGGCCTTGGTCATGAGTGCCATGAATTGCGCCTGAAGATCGGTAGGAAAACCCGGGAACGGCGCCGTGGTCACGTCCACGGCCTCGATGCCCGCCCCGTTGCGCTTGATCCTGATGCCTTCATTGGTGACCGAAATGCCCGCGCCCGCCCGTTCAATCGTATCGAGCGCATTTTGCAAAAGATGGGCTTCAGCGCCTTCGAGAAGCACATTGCCACCAGCCATCGCCACGGCAATCGCATAGGTTCCGGCTTCAATACGGTCTGGAAGAACCCGGTGGCTCGCGCCGCCGAGCCTCGCCACGCCCTCAATCTCGATAATTGATTGGCCAGCGCCTTTGATCTTCGCACCCATCTTGGTGAGACAATCCGCGAGATCGACGATTTCCGGCTCCCGCGCGGCATTGGTGATCAGCGTATGACCCTCGGCCAAACAGGCCGCCATCAAAGCTGTATGGGTCCCCCCGACCGTGATTTTAGGGAAGGTGATTTCCGCTCCCTTGAGACCTTTCGGAGCGCGGGCATGGACGTAACCAGCCTCGATCTCCACGCTGGCACCGAGCTTTTCGAGCACCATCAGCAGAAGATCGACGGGCCGCGTGCCGATGGCGCAGCCACCCGGCAGTGACACCCGCGCCTCTCCCATCCGCGCAAGAAGCGGCGCGACGACCCAGAAACTCGCCCGCATTTTCGAGACGAGATCATAGGGAGCCATAATATCGACGATAGAGCGCGCGGTCAGATGAATCGCCCGGCTCGCATGCGGATCCTCCCCGGTCCGGCGTCCATCGACCGAATAATCGACGCCATGATGGCCAAGGATACGCAGGAGCATATTGACGTCGGCGAGCGCGGGCACATTTTCAAGCGTCAGCGTCTCGGGCGTCAGCAGCGAGGCGATCATCAGCGGCAAGGCGGCGTTTTTCGCACCGGAAATTTTGATAGTTCCTTCGAGCGTCGGTCCGCCCACGATGCGAATACGATCCATCCAATCCCCGTTTCTTACTGATCGTCCAAATGTTTTTGGTCAAAGTGCTTTTAGTCAGAGCGTTTTTCGGCCGTACCAGACAAACTCGCCGACGGCGAAAAGCTTCCGGAATCCTTTTCACTACAAGCACAAGCTTGGTCAAGACATCTTGCCTTACAGACCGTCCCACCGTTCCGTGAGGAAAAACTCCATGCCGTGCCAAACGATGCAATGCGCTTCCTCTGCGCGCGCGCCGGATCGCCGCTTCCACACAAAGACCGCATCGGCGCGTAACCATCGACGAAGTGCCTCGCTCACGGCGACTTCTCTTGGGATGTCTCCATGGCCGGATTAAGACTCTCGGATTCGGAATGATCCTGTTCCGCAAGGCTCCGACGCTCGCGAACCTGTGCCTTGCGGCGCTGCAGGTTCTGCCGCAAGGCCGCCGCAAGCCTTTGCTGCCGTTCAATCTTACCTATGCTTTCGCCGGTTTCCGGACCCGTTTCATGGCCTCGAGCCTCCGCCGCAACGGCGGTGGTGCCCCGAACATCACGGTCGGATTTTTGTTCAAGATCTCCTTGCTTCCCCATGGACAGACCCCGGCCGCAATCTCATCCTGGAGTGTTTCAGATATATCCAGAAACACCCCTCTAAAAAAATATAAGTATTTTCAATATGATAGCATCATGAAACGATTCAAGGTTAGCGCAAATGCGCTAAAGCACCAGTGTCCGAACGCGCTCTCAGGCTTATTTGCAGCACCGCACGCCGGCCTGAATCGCGGACAGGCAGCCGCCGAACCCGCGCTCCACACAGCCTCCGCCATAAGGCGATCAAGCATCCGCGCAACTTGAAGGAAATTCTTTTACGGGCCGTAAACCGCAGAAACAAGCGGTGGCCGCTTGCCTAACGCCGCCACCTATGGCACATAGCCGCCTGCCGGGCGCAATGCCCCGCAACATCGGCTGCCGTAGCTCAGTGGTAGAGCACTCCCTTGGTAAGGGAGAGGTCGAGAGTTCGATCCTCTCTGGCAGCACCATCTAACCAACTGAATTGTTAGATGATTGAGTAGCGACCCGGCGTCGATGATCCAGCAAATCAACCAAAAACAGCCAGACCACACACGAATAACTCGTGCGGCGTCCAGCCCCATGGTCCCGCTTCGATAGGCCTCCCACCTTATTCCGCCCGAGACAACCCTGATTGGTCGAAAGATCCTCGTGCGATCAATGCCGGCGCAGCATCCGTGATGGCGTATCCGCCACACCGGGCATCGTCTCGATGGATCACCATCCAGTCCGCTTTTTGGAGAGCCCATGCGCATGAGGGCGTGAAACGCCTCTCCGACAATGACAGCACCTGAGACGCGATCCTCGGCTGAAAAGCGTCATCGCTCAATCTGCGACCCTCCAGCCCGCGCCAAAGATATTATTACCGTCAATGTATTATCAGCCATGGGTCGAATGCGTCGGCACTCTGTCCGATCGATGCCAATCGTTCGGGAGTGACCTCTGTGTCATACCGGCGAAATTCCGATGTCTCCTGATTCACACAGTCTCAATGAACCGGTGGGTGATGATCAGGATCATCCTTTCGGCTAGAGCAGGCGGGATGTTGACGAAAGATTCTTTTTCTAGAAACTGATTGTAACATACGCCTTTTACTACAGCATCGCTGACGTATTCATTACAAGTCGCTCCATCAATCGGATTGACAATTCCTGCTTCACAGAAACATATATCCTATATATTGTGAACGAATCAGTGATCCTGATCATCCGTTCGTCAGCCGTGAAGACCTTCGATAGAACTCCTCTGCCGATCATGATCACCATGAACATTTCACGGAATGGTTCGCGGCTCCGGTGGGAATTTTTGAGATTTCCTGCAACCGGATACGCGAATTCAGACTTCAGGACGATTGCGTCTCGCAATCGTCCTGCCAGGAGAGGGTTAAACGGGGATCGCATCATGAAACCAATCGATCAAATTCGCCACGAAATCGTCGCACTCGAAGCGCGTATCGATAAACTGCGGTCCGTCGAGGACGTGCTGTCGTCGCTCGAAGATGCCGAGCCCTCCGGGCGTGGACAACGCGGCAAAGCCGCCGGCAAGACGCCTTCCAAGACTATCGCGCGCGCCGTTTCTCGTACCGCCGTCAAGGCGGAAACCAAGACGTCGAGAGGCCCCGCGCCGAAGGCAGCGGCCAGCGCTCCCTCGGGTGTCCGTGAAGGCTCTATCGGCGAAGCCGTCCTCGAATTGCTCACGGAGAAAGGCGCCCTGCCACGTGCCGCGATCGAAGATGCGATCCGGAGTGATCGTGATGTCGGCAAGCAATCGATTTCCGTTTCCCTGCAACGGCTGCGCAAGGCAGGCAAAGTCGCCCTTAAGGATAATCAATGGGGTCTCAAGAAACGCTAAAAACGTTTCAATGTCCTTTGATAGCTCCCGATAGCCGGAGAACTTTTTGAGGCATCCAAAACCTCATCTGTTTCCTGCCAATCGTAACGACGGCAAAATCCTCCGGAAAAGCTGTATTTTCCGGAGGATTTGGTATTGCACCCGGTTTCCCTAATTAGAAAACAGCGAAACGCATTCTCGCGATCATGATTGAGGAACGCCGCATGTCAGGGAATGGATGGCAACACGGACCGTCCCCCCGGCAAATGTTCCTCCTTGCGCGGTAAGCTGTATCGCGGAAGCCTGATACCAGGCTGTGGGGCCGATCACACCCGAATTACTCGAACCGGCGGCTATTCCGATGCCCACGCCGAAACGGCCCGACGGCGTATCCGTGCTGCCACCTGGAGCTATGACCGCGTCGACATTAAAGCCCGTCACGCCGGTAATGGCCGAGACCACCAGCACGCTGACGGCAAAGACGATTGCCCGCTCGGGAATGACGATCGTGGACTGGCTCGTAGCACCCGACAGCGTCACCAGCTCTTCCGCGACATCGAAACGCGTGGTGGCACCGTGCTGTGATTGCGCAACGATTGCGGATGCGGTGACCGGCACCTGGCCAACCTCCGACAATTTGGCGAGCGGAACACCGCCATCAGTCACTCCGTCGCACAGGACAAGCCTGTTGTTCGTCGTATCGACGACGATTTCTCCCGGCGCTCCGCGAAACGAGGCAATATCCGTGGCCGCACCGCGCCGCAATTGAACCTGAACCGCCATGCTTTTTGCTCCCGATCTCCGCAACTTCGTGGACGGCGCGCCCTCGGCCGCCGGCAACGGATAAGAATCCACGTCTCGTCGATACTTTGGACAAGTCCGCCGAAATCATCGGGACATCAGACTTTTTGCACCCCGAGTAGAATAGCCGCATGCGGGCGGCAGCCTCACGGCAGGGATCCAAGGGCGATGATCGTCACGGATGCTTCCGACAATGTCCCGAAATCATCGGCTTCGCCAATACCAGCGGCGATCACCCCATAATCAAGGCTCGTCCCCAGCAACAAAGCCGCCGTCACCGGTCCACGTATGCCGTTACCGGACAGATGATAGCTATAGACGGCGCAATCGCTCAGATCCTGTACGCCCGCGCCAAAGATATTGAAGCTTTGAAATTTTAGATTGATCGTCTGGCCAATATAGCCAGGCGGAGCGCTATATTTGAACACGGCATCATCGAGCCGTGCGAAAGCAGAGCCCACAGCATGATCCATCGGCATGGTGCCAAACAGGCCCCGCACGAGACCCGACAGTGCATAACTCTGAGATGCGGTGAGCGTCGCGTTCGTATAGGCGAGCAATTCCCCATCGAGGTAGCACAGGGTCACGACATTCCTCGCCTCGTCCTGGGAAACGCTCGCAAGCGTTCCCTGCGAGAGCGTGACATCCAGCCCATCTATCATTGCGCTGGTAAGCGCGCTTGTCATCAGTCCCTGCCGCGCGGGACTGGAAATCTCACCGATCTGTGTGTAACTCGCGCCGTCGAGAGAGACATGGACGAAAGCACCACCCCATTCCGCTCCGGTCGCTTGATTACGCGCTCCAGACAAAGCCACCCAGACCTCTAACGAGCCGTCACTCAAGGCCGATGGCGGCTCGAAGATCACCGGCGCATTCACCGAACCAGCCTCGGCGGCGCGATTGAGGACTGCACCCGACGCACCCTGTGCCGGATAGCGCGTCGCCGTCGCAATGCCGCCAGGAAATTCCTCCGCCGTCACCGTCAGCGAGCCGTTGGAATCCTCTTCGATCGCGATGATGCGCACGGGAGTGCGATCAAGCCCCAGGACAGGATCCGTCAAGGTGACGATATCCATCGGATCGAGCAGGCAATATTCAAAGGAAAGCTTGAACGTATAAGTATTGCGGATGTAGAGAGCCCGCTGCAGGATCAGTTGCGCCGCGAGAACACCCATCGAAAGGTCACAGATCTCATGGGCCGAAATATTTGCGCCCATACGCATGCCGAAACGCTCGATCGCATCCTGATCGAAGGCATACACCGGCGTCGCAGCATAACGGTTGGAGCGGTCGAAACATTCGAGCGGTTGTATATTGGCAAGCGAATAGGGATCAATGCGCGCCACCTGGACCGGGTCGCGGCCATCCTCATAGAGGAAATCGGCATCGGTGAGGTCGTAAACAGGCGCGGTATCAGGCATGTAATCATATCCGTTGCCGGATAGAGACACATCGCCATAGGGTCTGATCCGTAACAGACCGCCGGACCACACGGCAGTGGCATTGGTCAATTGCAGCCAGCGCGTGATCAGCGTCGATGCCGTTTCCTGTGTCGTCAGCGCGGGGCTGAGGCCGATGCCGATCGCCATACAATAGGTCTGATAGGAGGCATCCCCGGTGGCTCCGAAAAGCGCCGCGGCATCGATGCTTTCCGCCGGAAAACCAACGCCATATTGTGTATTGGTGAGGAAATCATAAAGCATGGCCGCAGGGTCGGAATCATAGGCGTTGAGCGGTGTCGCCACTGCGGAGAGACCATAGACCTCGAAAGCAATTGAACCGATCGAAGCGTTGGAACCGAGATCATAATAGGAAGAAGCCATATAGGCTGTGCCATTGTAATGCAGCGCGGCATAGGAAAAGGCGCCCTGCGCCTGGCCCCAGACATCCTGCGGCGTGGCGCCATTCATGAGTGCCAGATTATAGGCACCATAGGGCAATACCGATTGACCGTTGTAGATCGTGCCGATCGCCTTGATCGGCCCCTCACCGACCCCGAGCATGATCCAGGTCGAATAAGTATAGCTTGAAACCGTCTGACCGCCGCCCTTGCCCCCCGCTGCCGTGGAATGTTGCGCGTGGCTCGCAAATCCATCGTGCCAGAGAATGTTCGGCGCGGCGCGCGTGGTGCCATAGATGATCGGGATCGGCAGCGCACTCGACGAGGTCTGAATGTCCATTCCCGTATAATTCGGCGTCACCGCCGCCGATTTTTTGGTGCGGAAATAGCTCATGCCGAAACCTCACGTTCTTGCGCCCAATGGGAGAAAAACCGATGCTGGCGCCGCGCCTGATCAAGTTGCGGATTTTGCGACAGCCGGTCCTCGATGACGGCGCGCGCTGGCGAATAGGCATGCACGAAGGTGAGCGGATCGCCGCAAGTGACGATGCCTCCGTGGGCATAGCAGCGGCCGTAACGAAAGACGATGATATCGCCAGGACCTGGCACCTCGACCTCCTTGCAATGATCACGCACGAAGCCGAGATAACGCTCTTCCGATCGATGCAGATGCCAATCAGGCGGATAGGGACGCGGATCGAAAGGCGGGGTGAGCCCCGTATCCACGAAGACACGCACCAACAGCATGCCGCAATCGACGCCGGCGCCGCGTATGTCCGCACAGGAATGATAGGGCGTGCCGATCCAGCGCCGCGCCTCGGCGACGACAAGCGCGCGTTCTTCCGCTTCCGGCATGATCATCCTCAATAGGCCGTTTCCGGCACGGGCACGTAGGGGAAGCCGCGGAAATTGGCCTGATTGGAAAATTTCGATCCGCAGGTGGCAAAGGTGTGGTCACATCCCTGATGGATCGTGAACTGATCGCCAGCCGCAGGAGCCTGATCGAGTGGATAAGCGAGGCCGAAAGCCTGGGTATCGGCCCATTTGACCGTCGCCGTGACACCCGTATTCACACCGGAGGTAAAGCTTACAAGACCCTGCTGGTAGGAAGGCTCACAGCCGGACCAGACGATCTGCATTACCGTCGATTGCGCTTCCACAGTGCCGTTGGCGCTGAAAGCGCCCTTTACGAGACCGCAACCGGAATCATAAAGAACATGGTTGCAATGCGGCTGATAGAAATTGCGTGGCATCTGTATATCAAGCAAGGAAAGATCGGAATTGACGGTGATCTCCGCACTGGTCCGGCCGAGTTGATCGATCGCGGCGACACGGCCGACGAACAGAACGACACTGCCGAGAGGCGGCATTCCCCAACTGGTCAGAAAGGCGCGTTCGCGGCGAATACGACAGCCGTCGAAAAGCCCGTTGCGTAAAGCGGCGAGGATCGAGACACCGCCGATCGTGTCATTGGGACGCGCTGCAAGGGTGATATGCTGCTGATCCACCTCAAGACCGGTCGTTGCTTTATAGGCCAGACCATCAACGAGGATCGAATCGGCGCGAAAGACCGAACCGTTGAGCGTGATCGACACATCGGCATTGGTCGTTGTCAGGATCAGACCATTGGAAAGGGTGAAGGTAAAGCAATCGGCGACGAGCATGCGCCCATCGCGGCTCGCATGCATGGCCGAAAGCATGTCGCTGAGTGCCTTCGAAACGGTCTTCACGCCTTCACGCTCCGGAATTTGAGACTCGATACCGTCCACAATCCATTCATGAAATTTTCGAAATCATTTTGATCGTCAAGGAAGCGGCATTCATAGGCGAAAGTGAAATCCGCCTTGACAGTGGCCCCCGACGCCGGTGCCGATGTGAAAACAAGGCTGTTTGGCGCCGTCACCGACCAGCCATCCTGTTGCACAACATCATTCACCATAATGTTGCTGGCACCGGTGACATAGGAAACGGTTTCGACGGCACCGCCGAGTACACGCTGGAAGGGAAAGCTCAGGCTCGCACCGTCGCCGACACCAATCACTTGCGCGGTCGCCGCATTATCGGTCGGATCGGTATAGAGAAATGTGCCATATTGACCCTGACATTGCAGGTAAAGTCCCATGAGACTCTGCAGTGAGTTGACGCCAAGCCCCGGCCACGCGCCATTCGCCGCCAGCGCGTCAAAGGTCAGTTCGAATTCATATAAAGCCTGTGTGTAAAGCGGTATGCGCACTTCACGGCCGGAGACATGGCTGGTCGTACGCGTCGAAAAGCTTGGCCGTTTGTGTACAGACCATCCCTGGCCAGGCAGCTGCGGAAAGACCGGCAGGCTCGCGGAATCACTCATTGAATCACTCACAAAATTGCTTAAGGCATCGCCGTCTGTAACTTGACGCTTTGGACAGACCACAAAAGGGTCATGAATTCCTCGAAGTCCTGAATATCATCGGCAAAGCGGCAGAGCATTGTTGCGCCCGCACCGAGTTCCTCGGGCATCGGAAAAGTGAAAAGGCCGTCGGTTCCCTGCATACGCAAGAAGAAACCGGCCATAGCTGCGAATTCGGCGGAAGCGTCGCCGCGCAGGACATCGAAGGTCAATGTCATCGTATAATGCGCCTTCGCGCGCCGCGTGGCGCGGGTCTCGCGCCCATCGACATGCAGCGCCGCCAATGTGTCGAAGGTCGGCTGATAATGCACCGACCACCCCTGCCCCGAGAGGCTCGGAAAAGCCGGATAGGGACCGAAAACCGGCGGCTCGTCGGCGATCGGTGGCGTCAGAAAAGGCCCCTTGCCACCCAGCCAGTTTCCAGCCCGCCAATTGGTAGCATCCCCCCATATATCCGACCGATTTGGAAAGGTCGGAAATGGCCGCGCGTCCCAAGACCAGATGAGACAGAATGTCTGGTCGATCATTGGTACACCGGCGTCAGAGGTTTCGTTCTTGCCGTCCTCGAACCAATATTCATGCAGCGCGCGCAGGGCGAGAAGCGTGAGCTCGTCATCGCGAACCGGACGATAGACGCCGCCCTCCGCAGGCTCCCAGGACGACCAATAGGGCGTGAAACTCTCGACCGATTTCGGATCGTAGAAGACATTCGGCTGGTTGGTGCCACGATCACAGGTTGGAAAACCATATTCTGTGAAGATGATCGGCTTCGAGCGGGGAACCCATTGTGTCATTGCCCCGCGTGCAATCCAGCTCGTGTCTGCACCGTCAGCATAGATCGCCTGATGCGTGTTGTTCCACCACCACCGCAGCTGTTTGTTGGCAAGCAATTGCTGACCGGCGTAATAGGGTTTGCGTTGCTGCGCCAGGCGATCGCCTTCTGGCAACGAAACCTGCAGTCCACTGCCCTTTGGAACAAAGCCGCGGCCAAGATTGACACCATCATTATAATACCAATAGTATTTCTCGCCGCCTTCAATATTCGCCTTGAGATAGTCCAGAGACTTCAGCATGGGCGTGCCGGTGAGGCCGAGCGCATTCATTCCATCGGATGATGGCGGCCATGTCTCCTCGCGCGGATCGCTCCAAAACAGAGGATCGAGCCCACCATCACCGCTCGTCCAGTCGGAGAGCGGCAGATAATTGTCGAAGGAGACAACATCGATCGAGTCATCGGCGTAGAGCCGATCGAGATGCGGCCATTGGCCGAAATTGTTGCCCGAAGCATCTTGGTGCTGCACGCCCATCCAGACGGACCAATCGGCGGAATAGCCGATGAGATTATGTTTGCCCGCGCCATCACGCGGCAAACCCGCCTTATCGAACAAAGCCCGGACGTCCCGGGCGAGCGTGATCAGGCCATCAACGAAAGGATAATCCCACACAGCGTGGCCATCCGTGTCGAGCGTACCGGCAGGCGTCCAGTTCGGACCGCGTATCTGCTCGAGCCCGCGCAATTCGGATCCGATGAGAAAAAGATCGATACCACCTGCCAAAGCGCAGAGGGAAGCATAGTGCAGGATCATGCGCCTGAAGGTGTAATCGGTCGGCGCACCGGAATAGACGACCGTCAGACTGTCGGCATCCGGTGTGAATTGATCGGCGCTGGCCGCTCCGAGAAAGGCCGTGACGGCCGTTTGTGCCGCCTCTGATTGATCAGATGCGAGACTGATCCGTCCGCGCCAGGGCGCACCGGAGGACGTCATCAGAAGGAAGGGATAGAAAACGACACGCAGGCCACGGGCCTTGAGTGCCCGGATCGCCCGAACCAAGGATTGATCGGAGGGCGTGCCGCCATAGACATAGGATTGACCGGATCGGGGCAGCGGGATCAGCCCGTCGGAAAGCTGCGTCAGGCCAGAACAACGCCAGGGATCAGCCTGCCCGGATTTATCCTGGAAGGCACCGCCGATATAGGTCGTCGAAGGATAAATGCGGCATGTGGAGCCATCGACCGAATCCCCGAACCAGGCAGCGATCAGGGAAACGCTGGTGCATTGCGGATAGGCCGCTTGAAGCTGGTCGATGGCATAGGAAAAATCGGTTTTGCCGCTATTGGCGCCCAGAAACTGATCATGGAACAGGTTCAGCGGTGCAAACTGCGTCTCATCATTCCTGCAGCCAGAATAGGAAATCGTATCATAGGCGAACTCCCCCGTCGCCGGGAGGAGATGAACACCATTGACAAAATTCGCTCCAGCCATACTCCGCCCCAGCTTGGCATCCATGCCCGATGAAGTGGAGATTTCCTTGAATTATGAGGATGTTACAAGGGGACGCAGCGACCGCGAGACGGCGAAAAGACAAACAGATCGGAGGATCGTGTAAGGATATGCGGCGCGCTTGCGGTCAAATACGCTTCAGCAATGCCTTGCGAAGCGTCGTTGCGCCCTATCAAACATGCCAGGACGTGAGAACGCTCTGTTCCTGATCGAGAATCACTCCAACCTGGGAGGCGGCGGCGCAGCCGCTCGCAAATCCTCCAAGGTGAAAGCCGGACTTTCAAGACACAGAGTTAGACAGAGATTGAAAGCCCCCAGCAAAAACAGGGGACTTCAGGAACCCAGCGAAAAACATACGCCCAGACATGAAGCTGAAAGGTTCTTTGCGGCCGGTTCAAATCAGGACAGGCTGAACCGCGCGTCCTCCATGGCCTATTTGCAGAATTTTTCCTGGAAGGCCGCAAGTTTTTCCGGCTTATTCAGCTGCTTTTGGGGATTCCACCGATGCTCGGCGAAAAAATCGCGGACCTCGAGAGTGATTTCCTTACCGTCGATATAATAACGATCAATCCCATCCGGGGTGATGACAGCCGGACCATCCCGGCGGCTCACCTTGCCATCCTCCATCCAAACTTCCGTATCGGCATAGACATAGTAACCGAGCACTCGACCCATGTCGTCCTGGTTTGATTCGTCAACGATACATTTCTCGGCCACGTCCTACCTCTTAGCCCTGAGCCATGGTCTCGCCCAGCATAAGCCGGACCAGAATAAAAGGATGGAGCGGAATCTCCGCTCCTTCGTCGGGCACGGTCTTAGAACAGTTTATCGATTGAGGGAATCGCCGTGAAATCAGGAGCGCCCGGTCACTTCGGCGCAGGGCGCAATTCCCTGCAGTACCGGCGGGCTCATCGAACGGACACGGCAAAGCTGTGCGGCCCTGTGGGGTGCCGCACAGCTTGGTACCATCTGGAAATGGATTTCTCGCTTAAAAGTTGAATTCGAGCTGTAGGACGCCGATATCGGATCCTCGGCCGCCTGCGAGCGTGATCGCGGGACCGGCGAATTCATGCAAATATTCGAAGAAGAGCCTCGTATTGGGATTGATGAGCCAGGATGCACTGGCCAACAGGTTGGTACCGATGTAGCGGGCCGTATTGTTCTTGGTCGCCGTCAAAGCGGTCGAGGTCGGATAATAAACGTAATCGTGCACCGAGGCGCGCCACAGAAACTGACCGGCAATCCTGAAAGCCACTTCCTTGGAAGGGTTAATGATCAAAGACGGCGTCGTTTCGATCAGGTTGGTCAGCGCATTATGGCCCGCATAGTTCAAGGTCGCAGCACGCGGATAGGGAGCGACGAACGTGCTGATCGTATGCGTGTTATAGCCGTTATTACCGCTGAAATAACCAAATTGAAGGCCAAGGATCGGCTGCAGATCGACATCCTTGAACATGTAGCTGGTATTGACCATTGCACCGACGGCGGAGATGCGGTTGCTCCCCAGCGTGCCGAATTTATAGCCGACATCCGCATCATATTTGAAATTACCGACCTGGCCGTTAGGTCGAATTCCGATCAGATCGCCGAATTCCGTCGCCTTGGAAACGCCACCATAGGTCTGATTACGCCGATGGATATGATAATAATATTCATCGACACTCAAGGTCTTCTCGAGAATCGGCGTCGTTATATGTGTACCGGTAACATCGGAAGGATGAGTGTGTTCGACGAAGGGGTCGAAGGCAGGAGCTGTTTCCTGGCCAGTAAAGAACTGGAAGCGATTCCCCTCGGATTTGACATCCAAAAGGGCACCATCCCAGCTGCGCGGAATATTCTGACGATTGGCGATCCAGAAGAAGGTGCCGGAACCGAAGAAGAATTCCTGACGGCCCAATCGCGCCGAAACATTGGCCGTACCGATCTTCTCTTTGATATCGACGAAACCCTGCTGAATCCTCGCCGAAGCGACATCCGAGGAGCCATAAGGCTGGTTGCGGCCGGGGCTGTAGAAGCTGCCGAATTCGACCAGGCCGTCCAGATGCTCATCGATATGTATGAAGGCATCGAGGAGCATGCGCGAGTTCAAAAGCGTATCATGCATGTTCTGCGGCGCAGTCGGAAAGCCATGCCGGGAATTCTGGTAGGTCCATCCGTCCTCGCGGATCGTGCCACCGAAACTGACAAAGGATTCATTGGTGATGTTCAACGGAATATAATGAATCCGGTCGAGGGGTGTCCGGCGCATATCCGGGTTACGCAGGAACTCGTAGCTTCTCTCAGTAAACTGAAACGGATACGGGCCCTTGTCGATCTCGAAATATTGTGCCGAGGCTTGATGCGAGAGGCAGATCAAAGCGAAAGGCAGTGAGTGCTTTATGACACTCTTTATATAGTTTCTTGCATGAGACGACATTGCCCGGATCTCTTCGATAGTATAGTTGATAAAGTCTGTGGAGTTACTTTATTTATATCTTAAGCTTAGCTTTAAGACAAGCTATATTGTGGAGACTACGGTATAACAAGCCCGGCCGTTGCAGGACAAATGCCTCGCGTGGGACAAAAACACCATCCGAGAAATGACCCGCGGGTACCCGTTGATCATCTTTAACTTCTTGTTTAGTTTCAAATTTTTTTGATTTCAGAAAAGAAACCACTCCGTCTCCATCACCTTGGAACCCCATGCAAAAAGCCTTGATCGGCCTGTGAATAAAGGCCGAAGTATGGCTTCACATTTATGTGAAACGCCGCATTCAAGGTAAAGAAACGTCCACGCCACTCCATATCAGGGCGTCCAGAACGCAATAATCTGCAGGGAATTTTGCAGCTTTATCTGTGTTCTATATTTTACAGCTTTAGCCGATTTTCAAACGGAAGCGTCTGCACATCCGCATCAGGGAGGCATTACCAGATATCCGCCCGCATAACGTGACCACCCGCATAAACCGGCAAGCCATGGTCCATGAAATGATCACATCGCCATCGCGCAAAGCGCATCGCTTCCCGCGACTGCGGGGAGGGCGGCTTCCCGTCAGGTCTCCTTGATCCCGACAGTCGGGATCAAGGAGACCTGATATAGACGGGCTTTCCAGTTGGCTGGTTCGCCCTCGCCCGGGTTCGGGAGGGCAAGGAAGGATGTCATGGTTCGCAGGTCCGGCAGCGCCGATCTTCCACTGCATAACGGCCGGGTTCCGGCCTGGCTTGGCGAGCGCATGGCGCGCCTCGGTGCTGTCATCGCCGAAGCGATCGTTCATCATTATGGCCGTGACGAATTGCTGCGCCGGCTCGCGCATCCTTTCTGGTTCCAATCCTTCGGTTCAGTCATGGGCATGGACTGGCATTCCTCGGGCATCACGACGAGTGTTATCGGCGCGCTGAAACGCGGCCTCACACCGCTGTCAAATGAACTCGGGATCCATGTCTGCGGCGGACGCGGACGCCATTCGCGCGAGACACCCGGCCAACTTATCGCGATCGGCGAGCGCAAAGGCCTTGACGGCGCGGCGCTCGCCCAGGCGAGCCGGCTGGTCGCAAAGGTAGACAGCGCCGCCGTTCAGGATGGTTTCGATCTCTATCTGCACGGATTCATCGTCACTGACGACGGCCGTTGGGTCGTGGTGCAGCAGGGTATGAATGGAGATTTACGGCAAGCAAGGCGTTATCATTGGCTTTCCGAAACCCTCGCCAGCTTTGTCGATACTCCGCATTCGGCCATCGACGGCACCAACCAGGGCGAAATCATCAATCTCGTCGATCAGCGAGCGGAAGCCTCCCGGCGCGGGCAACTCGTTCTGCTCCGCGAAGGCCCGGAACGGATCACCCGCGAAATGGCGGCACTTGAACATCATCGCTTACCCTCGAGCCTTGCCGCCTCCCCCGCCGCTTCAAATCACATCCAGTCGGATCGGCCGGAACAATTGCTCCTGCCACACCTCGTCATGCCCGCACATCATGATGTCCGTGCCAAGGATGTCTTGCTGCCACGCCTGCATGGTGCCCTTGCCGCCGCCGCCGAATGCGGGCCGAAGGATTTCAGCGAACTGCTGCTCGTGCCGGGCGTCGGCGCCCGCACCATGCGCGCGCTTGCCCTGGTCGCCGAAGTCATTCATGGCACGCCCTGCCGTTTCACCGATCCGGCGCGCTTTTCCATAGCCCATGGCGGGAAGGACAGACACCCTTTCCCGGTTCCCACCAAGGTTTATGACCAAACGATCGAGGTTTTGAAATCCGCCATTGCCAAGGCGAAATTGGGCAATGACGAAAAGCTCGATGCCATCCGCCGCCTCGATCACCAGACGCGGCGTTTCGAAAAAAGCGCGACCGGGCCGGCGCTCGACGAGCTTTTCAGTCAGGAACGGGACAAGGCCTGGAATTACGGTGGCCGCAGCATTTTTGGCTGGGAAAGGGAGCCGGAAAAGAGCCAGTCCAAGGCCGAGGAGGCCGATGGAGTAGCGCGCACACCCCAGGCACGGCGTTCACGAGGTCGATAAAGCAATCGAAGCCTTTCGAGATGAAACATCCGCTTTGGATTTGAATGTATAGAAACGCTCGACAGGGGGAGCAAACATACAGGCTCCACATCCACCCCTCACTGCCCTTGCCCTTGGCCACGTGAGCCGATAGAAAAATTGCAGTGCACAAAGACTATCCGCGCCGATGCCCCGCTCTGGAAAGGAGCCGCATTCAGCGGACAGCCGTTCCTTGATGCAACGCATTAATCAATTTCGTTCAGGCTCATGCAAACAAACGACGACAAGGAACCAAGGCAACAGCCCGAAGCTGGCAGCGAGCCGACGCGTATTGATCCGCGTCTTCTCGAAATTCTGGTGTGCCCGCTGACGAAGACGACGCTCGAATATGATGCCGCGCGTCAGGAATTGATCTCCCGAGCGGCCCGGCTCGCCTATCCGATTCGTGACGGCATCCCGATCATGCTGCCCGAGGAGGCACGGCCGCTCGAAGACGAGGCAATCGCCCGATGAGCCTCTGTTTCTCGATCTGATGGCGACGGGCTCCTGAAACCGCCGATGTCTTGATCAAGCGACTGAGACGCCTACAATCCTCGGTCGGTATGAGGCACGAGCCCTGACGCGGGAGTTCCGACGCTCGCTTACCGTAAGGTTGGATCGAGACCGTTTCTTTGCGAGCGAGACGACCTCACCCCTTACATCGCCTTGCATTCCGCGGGTCGAAGCAGCCTTGCGCCCGTCCCCGCCCGCATAAGGGAGGTTCTTCCTTTTGACCGAACTCGTCGATTGGCTCTGCCCCCGGGAGATCGAGCCGGACAGATTTATCGGCATAAGCCCGCAAACGAGCTGGAACCGGGTTTTCGGTGGCCTCGTTCTGTCGCAGGCCCTCGCCACCTGTCTGCGTACGGCACCCGGACGGACGCCGCATTCGCTCCATGCCTATTTCCTGCTTGGCGGAGAAGCACCGACGCCACTCGATTACAGGGTCACGCGTCTGCGCGACGGCGGCAGTTTCACGACGCGGCGTGTCGATTGTTTCCAGAACAACCAATTGATCTTTTCCGGCATGGCCTCGTTCCAGACCCCGGAGGTGGGACTGCATCATCAATATGCAATGCCCCGCGTCCCGGCACCGGCAGCGCTGCCCGATCCCAGGCAATTGCTCGCTCAATATGGACCGGGACTTCCGAAAGCGGCACATTTCTGGTTCGCTCCCGAACAGCAGATCGAGATCCGGGTTATCGATCCGGAACATTATTTCAATCGCAAGACCCGCGACTATCTTCCTTTCATCTGGATGCGGGTCAAACATCGATTGCCCGATGATCCGGCGATCCATTATGCCGCCCTTGCCTATATGTCCGATATCGCTCTCATCGATACTGCGATGGCGGCCCACGGCCTGGCCTTGTTCGAGCCGACGATCCAGGCAGCAAGTCTCGATCACGGCCTGTGGTTGCATCAGCCTTTGCGCGCCGACGAATGGCTGCTCTACGCGCCGGAAAGCCCTTTCACCGGCCATAGCCGTGGCCTCAGCAGGGGCTTCATCTTTAGCGAAAATGGTCAACTCGTCGCCAGCGTCACCCAGGAAGGATTGATGCGCCAGCGCAGCCGATGAGCCTCATAAGGCATTCTCCATGCAAGCCGTCCCTGGATTCAGAAGTTTGGTGTGGGACCATCAGATTGTCCGATTGCGGCAACCCTCCGGGCTTGCTAAAGCTTGAGCTTGGAAAATATCTGGAAGATGGCCTGAAAACAGCATGCCCCAAAGCATTCTCCTAGATGAGGAGTCGCATCGCGACGCCAAGTGCTCGAAAATGCTTTGATGGCATAAATTCCCACTGCTTTTCCGCATGACACGGATGAGATCATGGGACAATTCACTGGGTCCGCTCTTGTCTTATCGGCCAGGGCGGGTCAAAAATATCAATCCGCTCCCGCGGTTTTCGGGGAGCGGTTCTCCCTGTGAGGAGAAGGTATGCATTTTCACCTACCATGATTGATAATAAGGCTGATTGCGCTCGAACATTGCAGTTTGTTGCTGATGATGATTGCGGAGCGCAACGATTCGCCGAAAGAATTAAGGCCATGTCCGGGTGAGATGAGCTCTCGGGCTCGTTCCGGCACTGAACCCACCTTTCCGGTTCTCTCCCTTAGCCTGAGTCGCGGAAATTCCGTTCGACCCGGCGCAAACAGGTAAGTGACATGAAAATCGTGATGGCGATCATCAAGCCGTTCAAACTGGATGACGTCCGGGATGCGTTGACCTCTCTCGGTGTCCATGGAATGACCGTCACCGAGGTCAAGGGCTACGGACGCCAGAAGGGGCATACGGAAATCTATCGCGGCGCGGAATATGCCGTCAGTTTCCTGCCCAAACTGAAAGTCGAGGTCGCCGTCGCGACGGACCTCGTCGGCAAGACCATCGAAGCGATCACTTCGGTGGCCCGCACCGGCCAGATCGGCGACGGCAAGATCTTCGTGACCGCCCTCGAATCCGCTGTGCGGATTCGGACCGGCGAACGTGATCTCGACGCGCTATGACCTCATAAGCCGCGATGGAGCGCTGGAGGCTGTTTCAGAGACGCTTTATCAAACAAGAGCCTTTTCAACCCTGTGACAGCACGACGCGGGTCCAGCGGAGGGGAAAATGGCTTGAGCGGTACGACAATTGATATGGGGGCACGCCGGAAAAGACGGCATCGCCCTCATGTCTGTGCCAAGACGGGAATGTCATTGCAGGCTGACCAGCCGAATGTCACCCGGCCTATATCCGATGGGAATGTTCTCATCGCGCCCGTTCGGAAGCGAGACCGGCCCAACCGGAAATGGACCTCGGGCCGCCGATCTATTCCGGTATGCAATTAAGTCTGTCGATGAAACCGGCCCGTCCGGTCTGGCGGTTTCAGTTCTGTATCCTTGCGGCGTCGCTCCTGAAACCGCCAGGCCCGATACACGGAAAAGGGGGATTTATGCCATGAATTTTGTTTTGCCTCGCTGGCGCCTGCATTCAATCGGGGAAACATCAGGGCAGCGACGAGCGGGGCCACGCCATGGCTTTGCCCTATCGGCCTTGATATCCGGTCTCTTTCTGACACAAACGGCCTTTGCGCAAACGGCCGCTGCTCCGGTTCCCAACAAGGGTGACACGGCGTGGATGATCGTGGCCACCGCTCTGGTTCTGATGATGTCGATCCCGGGCCTCGCCCTGTTCTACGGCGGCATGGTGCGGACCAAGAACATGCTGTCGATCCTCTCGCAGGTCTTCGCCATAGTGGCGCTCGCCTCGGTGGTATGGTTCCTCTACGGCTATTCACTCACCTTCACCAATGGCGGCACCTATACGCCCTTCATTGGCGGTTTCGACCGGCTTCTTTTGAAGGGTGTGACACCGGATTCGACTGTGGCGACCTTCTCGAATGGTATCGTCATTCCCGAATTCATTTATCTCGCGTTCCAGATGACCTTCGCCTGCATCACCCCGGCGCTGATCATCGGCGGCTTCGCCGAGCGCATCAAATTCTCCTCGCTTCTCGTCTTCATCCTCCTGTGGCTGACGGTCATCTATTTCCCGATCGCTCACGCCGTCTGGTACTGGGCAGGTCCGGATGAATTCGCCGCCGCCGCCAAGGCACTCGCCGAAGCCACCGGCAACGAAGCCAAAGCCGCGGCTCAGGCACATCTTGACGCCACGCTCGCCAATGCCGGCTATCTGTTCCAGCTCGGCGCGCTGGATTTCGCCGGCGGCACCGTCGTCCACATCAATGCCGGTATCGCCGGTTTCGTGGGCGCCCTGATCATCGGCAAGCGTACCGGCTATCCGCGCGAAATCGAGCCGCCGCATTCGCTGACCATGACGATGATCGGCGCCTCCCTTCTTTGGGTCGGCTGGTTCGGCTTCAACGCCGGTTCAGCACTCGAAGCCAACGGAGCGAGCACGCTCGCCTTCGTCAACACCTTCATCGCCACAGCCGCCGCGACTTTGTCCTGGATGATCGTGGAATGGATTAAGACCGGCAAGCCTTCCATGCTCGGCATGGTCTCTGGCGCCGTGGCGGGTCTCGTGGTCATCACCCCGGCGGCCGGTTTCGCTGGTCCTGGCGGCGCCGTGATCCTCGGTCTGATCGGTGGCGCGGTCTGCTTCTTCTTTGTCGCTGTCGTCAAAAAAGCGGCGGGTTATGACGATTCGCTCGATGTCTTCGGTGTGCACTGCATCGGCGGTATCGTCGGCGCGATCGGCACCGGCATCGTGGTCGCGCCGTCTCTCGGCGGAACCGGCCTCACCGACTATCTGGCCAAGCCGGGTTTCGCTGTGGCTGGCGATTACAATATGGCGGCCCAGGTGCTGATCCAGCTCAAGGCTGTCGTCTATACGCTGGTGTGGTCAGGCGTCGGTTCGGCTATCCTCTATAAGCTCGTCGATCTGATCTTCGGTCTCCGCGTCAGCAAGCAGGAAGAACTCGAAGGCCTCGATGTCTCGAGCCATGGGGAACGCGCCTATAACCTATAATATGTGACCGTGGCGGCACCCGCCGCCACAGGGCACGCGTGACGCCATAAGATTTGAAAATCATTAAAGAGGCCCGCTGGCACCAGCGGGCCTCTTTTTCTTTTGCCTTCCAGAGCTTCCACCTACAGCTTTACGGTTCGGTGCTGTTTCCAAAATTCGCCAAGAGAATTATCCATAAGGGCGAGCCGATTTGATTCGACCAAGACGGGAAGGACTCTCATGAACCGTGAGGACATCACAAAGGCCGTCGGGGCCTTGCAGGCGCATCGCGAGGCAAGCCATGAGACCGTCGCGGATCTCTTTCGCGTCGACCCCAAGCGTTTCGAGAATTTTCACATCAAGCTCGATGACGTATTGTTCGATTATTCAAAACATCGCGTCACACGGACGACACTCGATCTCCTGTTCGCCCTTGCCCGCGCAGCGGGCGTAGACGAAAGGCGCAGCAAATTCTTCGGCGGTGAGGCGATCAATATCACCGAGCACCGCCCTGCCCTCCATATGGCGCTGCGCAAGCTCGATGACGGGCCGATGTTCGCACAAGGCACAGATGTCATGCCGGCAGTCCGCGCCGAACGGGCGAAAATCTTCGCCTTCGCCGAAGCCGTCCGCAACGGCACCATCAAGGCCGCCAATGGCGAGCGTTTCACCGATATCGTCAATATCGGAATCGGTGGATCCGATCTCGGGCCGCGCATGGTGGTGACGGCGCTGACGCCCTTCGTCGCCGATCATCTGACCATACATTTTGTGTCGAACGTCGACGGCGCCGATCTCGGCGACAAGCTGAAGAAGCTGCCGCTTGCGACTACGCTCTTCATCATCTGCTCGAAGACCTTCACCACGCTCGAGACGATGACCAACGCCCAGACGGCGCGGCAATTCGTCTCCGAAAAGCTCGGTGAGGCGGCGGTAGCAGACCATTTCTGCGCCGTATCGACACAACTCGACAAGATCGCGGCCTTCGGCATCAAGCCTGACCGCGTGTTCGGTTTCTGGGATTGGGTAGGCGGCCGTTATTCGGTCTGGTCGGCCATCGGGCTCTCCGTCGTGATCGCCATCGGCGCAGAAAAATTCGAGAAGTTCCTGCTCGGCGGCCAGGATATCGATCAGCATTTCCAGACCGCGCCGCTCGAAAGCAACGTACCCGTACTGATGGCGCTGCTCGAAATCTGGTATCATGATTATTGGCATTACATGACACGGGCCGTCATTCCCTATGACGAGCGTATGAACCGTTTCTCTGCCTATCTGCAGCAACTTGAAATGGAGTCGAACGGCAAGTCGATCCAGATTTCAGGCGAAAAGGTAACGCAGTCGACGGCTCCGGTCGTCTGGGGCGAACCGGGCACCAATGGCCAGCACGCCTTTTTCCAGATGTTGCATCAGGGCACGGAAATCGTTCCTGTCGATTTCTTCGTGGCCGCACAGCCCTCCGGAGCCGATCCGAAACACCATCAATTGCTGCTCGCCAATTGCCTCGCACAGAGCCAGGCGCTCATGCAGGGCCGCAGCCTCGAAGAAGTGAAAAGCCGGCTTACCGCGCAAAAGCTCGATCAGGCGGCAATCGATGCGCTAGCTCCGCATAAAGTCTTTCCGGGCGACCGCCCGTCATCGACCTTCCTCTACAAGCGCCTTTCACCGCGGGTGCTCGGACAATTGATCGCTTTGCACGAACACAAGGTCTTCGTGCAAGGTGTGATCTGGAATATCGATTCCTTCGATCAATGGGGCGTGGAGCTCGGCAAGGAACTCGCCAACGAACTGACGCCGCTCATCCGTGACAGCGATACCTCGCTCGAAGGGCTGGATTCGTCCACGAGGGGCCTCGTTACCGAGATCCGCCGGCACAAGAAGGGATAATCTCGGAAGGGCTCCAAGCCTGAAGCATCACTCGGACGTCATCCCGCGAGTGATGCTTTACAGGGAAGCGTTTCCCGAGATGTCCGGAAACGCTTCTCTCAAAAAATCAGAGCATTTTTCGATAGCATTGAGGCGCTGCTTGGCGCTCGTCAAATCCCGAACAGAGCTGAGCGCCCCACGAGGATCGCGACGAGGACCTGGAACGTCTCATTCCTCTTCGCCGAAACGATCGGCGACCAGCACGGCAATCGCTTCCAGCACCTCTTCCGCCTGCACACCCGTGGCGCTGACGGTAATCGTCATTCCCTTCGCCGCGCCGAGCGTCAAAATACCCATGATCGAGGTGCCGCCCACAATTTCGCCGCAGCGGCCGACCGTTACCTCGGCGTCAAATCCGTCGATACATTGAACCAGTTTGGCGGTCGCGCGGGCATGCAAACCCTTGCGATTGACAATCATCAGCGTGCGTGCCAGCGCGCCCTCCGGAACGGCGCAATCGGGACAACAATCTTCCGGGCACTCACTATCCACGGACGCACACTCCCCGCTCGTTTTCTTTTCATCTTGCATAATCTTGTGCCCGCAGCAGGATCATTTGCCGCTCAGAACACGGCTCGCCACATAGATATATTTGCGGCCCGCATCTTGCGCCTGGATCACCGCCTGTTCAAGCGAGCAGACATCGCGGACGGAAGCCAGCTTGATCAACATCGGCAGATTGATGCCGGCGACAACCTCGACATGCGAACCATTCATGATGGAAATGGCGAGATTGGAGGGGGTTCCACCAAACATATCGGTCAACACCACGACTCCGTCTCCCGAATCGACACGCGCCACCGCCTGCACGATATCCTTGCGCCGTTCCTCGATGTCATCGTCAGGCCCGATAGAGATGGTCGCAACCTGATCCTGCGGACCGACGACATGTTCGAGCGCCGCCCGGAACTCCGTCGCCAGATGCCCATGCGTCACGAGGACCATACCGATCATCGGAAATCATCCTATCATGCCAGTGCCACGCCCAAGGCATGGACCTTCGCGAGGGTGAAGGCAGCGGTCTTGAGCATGGCAGAGAATCCATGGTCCTTGAAAGGGGGTCTTAAGCCAGTCGGCTGGCGAAAAGCGTGTCGGCTCTCGAAGGGTTCAAGGTCAACGACCGGAGGATATGGGGGGCATATCCAGGCCATCTTTTATGAAAGATCATATGATATTGAAAGAGAGGAATTTCTCGTCATGGCCCCCGATATGGCCCCGATGCTCGATCATGGAGAGAATTGGTCCTGCTTTCAATGACACGCGGCGTGCATGAGCAGCGCCACGTCGGAACAGAAGGTCACACCCATCCTCTTTGCGCGAGGTCGAACCATAGTTGCGCGACCCTCTCCAGCGGCCCCTGGCGCGGATCCAAGGGAATCAAGGGCAAAGCGATGCCGGCGACGAACATTTCCGGTAACCTCCCTTCCAAACCCGCGTCGGGCAGGCGCGCCAGAGGCTCTGCCTCGATCGAGATAATGTATCGTGCGACCGCGCGACCCAGATAAGGGAGCGTCAGAATGCCACGCCCCCTCTGTTCCAGCCGGCCGGCGATGGCTGGATGCGGCCCCATGAGAATCCTCTGATTCACGCTTGCGACATGAATACGGTCGTCACCGACGAGACGGCCGAAAATCTTTCTATCCGCAGCACGGTCCAGCAAACCGAGGGCGAGACTGCTCTTGCCCGAGCCTGAAGCCCCCTGAATGATGAGCCCTGCTTCGCCGATGACCACGGCGGTCGCATGGCAATAGGGCCCCGCCTTGGAAGCGTCAGGCATACCAGCCGAGATGATGCCCATGATCGGCTTTCTTCAGCAGCGAAGCAGCAACGGGAGGAGCAGCGACAAGCGGCAGCCAAACGACGAAACGCGCCCCGCACACTTTGCCTCTTTGACCTTCCGCACTCGGCATTTCCTCGCTCGGGCCGCCCTCACTTCCGCCCGCTCCGTCTTCGCCAGAATCCTCTTGCCCATCGCAAGGCTCGCCATTCTCATCCGCACGATCAGACCCCGGTTCGATCCGGTTCATCGCGACGATTCTGCCGCCATGCGCCTCGATGATCTGACGCGAAATCGACAGACCGAGCCCGGAATTCTGACCGAACCCCTGGTTCGGCCGATCCGTATAGAATCGCTCGAAAATCCGTTCGAGAGCATCGGCCGGAATACCTGGACCGTCATCATCGACTACGATCTCGATCCCATCGGCGCTCTGCCATCCATCCGATTCGATCCGCGCATGACGGAGCGTCAGGCGCACGGTATTGCCCGGAGACGAAAAGGAACGCGCATTATCGACGAGATTGATGAATACCTGCCCCAGCCGCGAATCAAAGCCCAGCACGAAGAAATCCAACCGCTGCGACCGATGATCATGGTCCTTGATGATCTGCTTTTCGAGCGTCACGGCAACGCCGTCTTCCTGGGCGATCTGGCCGGCCATACCGACGACCGCCTCGAGCAATTTGGCGAGATCGACGAAATCCATGTCGGCACGCGCCAGTTCGGCATCGAGCCGCGAGGCATCGGAAATATCACTGATCAGGCGATCAAGTCGCCTCACGTCGTGATTAATGATCGAGAGAAGGCGCTGCTGCGATTCTTGCGTGCGGGCAATCGGCAATGTTTCCACCGCGCTCCGCAGGGAAGTGAGCGGATTTTTCAGCTCATGCGCTACATCGGCGGCGAAACTTTCAATCGCTTCGATGCGATTATACAGCGCCTGGGTCATATCCCGCAGGGCTCCCGACAGATGACCGATTTCATCCGCCCGGTCGGTAAAATCAGGAATTTCCTGGCGCGATTTGGTGCCGCGCCGCACGCGATCCGCCGCTTCGGCGAGGTGACGGATCGGCTCGGCGATCGTGCCGGCAAAAAACAGCGAAAGCACGAACATGATGGCGGCGGAGACGAGAAAGATGCGCACCAGAGCCCATCGTTCGGAAGCGATGATCTGATCGATATCACCGCCCTGTGTCGAGAGCAGCAGCGCTCCCCCCACCGCGCGGAATCGCTGGATGGGCACGGCGATGGAAACAATCGTCTCGCCTTTGTTGTTGAGGCGCACGACTGAGAGTTCCGCGCCGGCGAGTGCGCGGCTCACCTCCGGATAGGCTTTTCCATTGCCCCCGCCGATATCCTCGTAGAGAGGCAATTCGGTCATGCGAAACCGCTCATGCAGGAAATGCCAGAAGCGCTCGTAGAAGGGCGCGGAGGGAGCCGGAGGCACCGGAGGCAGATCATAACGCAGAATATTGCCGCGGCTCGTCAAGGATTCTGAATCGATCAGCAGATAGCCATCCCGATCGTAGATACGCGCGCGAGTGCGGGTCGGCGAAGCGAGCCGTCGCAGCACCGGGCCGACTCTTTCGGGATTGATGGAAAATTCGAAGGATTGCTGCCGGTCGTCCGAAAATCCGTAGCTTTCCCCCGGCGCGAGCCGGAGCAACCGTTCCGGATCAATAGTGATCGCGTCGGTTTCGACCGAGGCCGAGGCGGCAATGGCGGCGGCGATGATTTCCCCCTGCGTCTGCAGGCTCTGCATGCGCGCGTCGATGAGGCCCGCGCGAAACTGATTGAGATAAAGGAAGCCTAACAGGAGCGCGACGAGACCGCCGATATTAAGAACGATGATGCGGCGCGTCAGCGATGAGGAAAAGCGGGCAGTCAGCGCCTGCCAGAGCGAACGCATATAGCGCATGACGCCGCGCCGCATCCGCCTGACCCGTCGAGCCCTGCGCGCCGTATCGAGCCCATTGCGTCTGGAGGTTGCGCCGGCCGGGGCATTGGGGCGTGTGGGGAAAGCTTCCCGTGCGTCGAGGGTCATCGCTCCGTCTTTTCAGAAAGTGCGATTATAGGAAATGCTGCCGCATGTGCAAGAAAGCGCCTGAGCCATAGGCGATAGCCATGTCCCATCCGCAGCGTCCCGCAGGAAGCGCGCGGGCTGGACCATATAGGCAAATCTGGACCGATCATTCCCTGAAGCGATAGCCGACGCCATAAAGCGTTTCGATCATTTCGAAATCATCATCCACCGCCTTGAATTTCTTGCGCAGGCGCTTGATGTGGCTATCGATGGTGCGGTCGTCGACATAAACCTGATCGTCATAGGCCGCATCCATCAAGGCATTACGGCTCTTGACGACGCCAGGACGGGTCGCGAGCGCCTGCAGAATGAGAAATTCAGTGACGGTCAGCGTCACGCCTTCATTCTTCCAGGTGCAGGTGTGACGTTCGGGATCCATCTTCAACAGGCCACGCTCGAGAATCTTGAGCTCGGTTTCCTTTTGCGGCGTGACTTCCTTGGGATTGGCGCGGCGCAGAATGGCCTTGACCCGCTCGACAAGCAGACGCTGGGAAAAAGGCTTCTTGATGAAGTCGTCGGCACCCATTTTGAGGCCGAATAATTCATCGATTTCATCATCCTTGGAAGTCAGGAAGATTACCGGAATATCGGATTTCTGGCGCAGGCGGCGCAGAAGTTCCATTCCATCCATGCGCGGCATTTTAATATCGAAGATGGCGAGATCGGCAGGGCTCGATTTCAAACCGTCAAGCGCGGTCGTACCGTCGGTATAAGTTTGGACACGATACCCTTCGCCTTCGAGTGCGATGGAGACGGACGTCAGAATGTTACGATCGTCGTCGACGAGTGCGATGGTCGGCATGAAGAATCCCATTCGAAGAAGTCGCCGGCTTTAAAGCCAATGGAAGCGAACATCAGCATGATCTCGGGGAATTTCGAAGAAATGTGCTGCTACGTTCGCGGGAATTGACGGCCGAAATGTGACCGTCCCTGCAATGTTCCGCCACCGTACCGGAACAGCCAACGATCAATCTGGCGGCGGCGCGAGTTGGCGGCGATGGAAGGACTTCCCGAAAGTCCTTTCCAAGTCAAAACTATACGCTTCCTGAACCGGCTATGACTTTGAGGGCGCTGATCGATCCTGAACACTCGTGTAGGCGCTCAAGCCGGAGCATTTGCAGGGACCTCGCTTCGCGGCTGCCGATCGGAAGCCTTACCACCATGTTACGGCAGGCGGCTTCACGAAGCAATCCTTTCCAGGACTTATGCAAAATTTCCAATGGTTTACGCTCAGCTGAAGCCATCGATTCAAAGATTTGGAAGCAATGCACGGAGCCCTGAGACCTCGCCACCCGAAACCGGTTGAAAAACGAAACGGTTTCCCGAAGATCAGCTTAAGATTTGCTCGCAATGCGCTGCGCGGGCAGCAGAATTGATGATTTTCGAACGATTAATTGCTTGAAACGTACCGGGACATATCCCAAAAGAGGGATAGTGCCATCCTTTACGGCCAGCGCGACGCCAGCGGCATCGCCTTGAAAGCCTCCATCCATTGCACACCTCAAAATTCTCCCGATAAGTCGGATCTCCTTTTGATTCAATCATTTCGAACTTGAATGTGAGCCCCATGCCTTTCAAGGAAAGCGAAGACAAGTCCGAAATTATTCGATCCTATGATGCGGCAAGTGAAGCCAAGCGTCTGTTACGCACGATACGCGCAGGCAGTCTGGCCACGATCACGCCGGAAGATGGATTTCCCTTTACGAGCCTCGTCAATGTTGCGACCGAACCGGACGGAACCCCCTTGCTTCTAGTCTCGGGTCTTGCAACCCATACGAAACATATTCTGGCCGATGATCGCGTCTCGCTCCTCTTGGCGCAAGGCGGGGCCGGCGATCCCCTGGCGCATCCGCGCCTCACTCTGATCGGCCGCGCGGAACTCGTTAAAGATGCCCAAATCCGCGAGTCGGTCAAAAAGCGGTTCCTCAACCGCCATCCGAAATCCGCGCTTTATGCCGATTTTCCTGATTTTTCCTTCTGCCGCATTCGCCTTCTGCATGCCCATCTCAACGGCGGCTTCGGAAAGGCTGGCCAGTTTCCAGCTGCCGCAATCATGACATCGATCGAGAATGCCGCCGATCTCATCGCGTCGGAAAGCCGTGCTCTGACCCATCTCAACGCGGATCACACCGTCGCTCTCGCGCTTCTCGCCAAGGCCCTGGCTGATGCTCCTGACGGGGACTGGCGGGCGACGGGCATCGATCCGGATGGGCTCGATCTTGCCTGCGGCGACCGCACGGCACGGATTGCTTTTCCAGAACCCGTTCGCGATCCGGAAACCTTGCGCAAAATGCTGGAGAAACTGGTCGGATGCGCACGCGACGCGCTTTCCAGGCTGCAACATGCGTGACGGCCATTGTTTCAAAAACGGCCGTCTTTCAATATTTGAAGTGATAGGATCATTCCGCCCCGCAAGACCCGGAACGTCCGCAGGAACCGGCAAGGAGGTACTCTATCCGGTTCCTTGAGCCTCTGATGCGCTAAAGCTTGCCGAAAAACAGCCAGGTCATCGCGCCAAACAAGGGCAGCAGGAAACCGCAGGACCAGAGCATATAGCCGAGAAAGCTCGGCATGCGGATGCCCGCCTTGCGGGCAATTGCATAGACCATGAAATTCGGCGCATTTCCGATATAGGTCAGAGCACCCATGCTGACGGCAGCGAAGGAAATCGCCTTGAGAATGCTCGCGTGATCGCCCATCAGGATCTGCGGATCGCCGCCGGCGAGCTGAAAGAACAGAAGATAGGTCGGAGCATTATCCAAAAAGGCGGATAAAAGGCCAGTGACCCAGAAATAGGCCCCAGGCAAAGGCTTGCCGTCAGGCCCGTCAAGTCCCTGAATGAGGAAGCCGAAAGGTCCCTGCTCACCCTGATGCAGCAATGCCATGACAGGAATGATGCAGATGAAGATCGCCGCAAACAGCTCGGCGACTTCCCGCAACGGCTCGAAATCGAAGCCATTCGCGCGGCGGATTTCCTGCTTTGTGAAAGCGAGCGAAAGGAAGCCGATCAAGGCCAGCACCGCATCCCGCAACAAAGCCTCCGCCGGGATCGAGACGCCAAAAACATCGATACCGACACCCGGATGCCATTTGCCGCTGACGATCAGCGTCACAACAACTAACAGGAGGAGCAGAATATTAAAGCCGCCATGCAGCGTGAAGCGTCCATGCACGGCGATTTTTCCTGCCGCGATCGGCTCACGAAACAAATACCAGTCGATCGCCACGAAGATCAGGAGCAGAACCGCTACGGAAAGAAGGAAATGCGGCCACAGAGCAAGCAAAGTCCAGAAGAAGTCGACGCCCTGTAAAAAACCCAGAAACAGCGGCGGATCGCCCATCGGCAACAGCAGACCACCGATATTGGAAACGAGAAAGATGAAAAAAATCACGACATGGGCATTATGCGGCCGATGTTGATTGGCCACGATCAACGGCCTGATGAGGATCATCGAGGCGCCGGTCGTACCGATCAGGCTCGCAAGCCCCGCACCGAGCGCGAGCAAGCCGGCATTGGACCAGACAGATCCGGCCACGCCAAAGCGAATGAGCAGCCCTCCCGCCGCTGTGAACAAGGCGAACATTAGCAGGATGAACGGCACATATTCATCGATCAGTGTCGTCAGAATCTCGCGAAAAGCAGCCGCGCCGCCCACGTGCTCCACCAGAAACCAAATCGCCAGAAGCGACCACCCAATGGCCACCTTGCCGTAATTGGCATGCCAAAAGTGGCTCAGAAGCAGCGGCCCCAGAGCGATCGAAAGCAGAAGACCGGCGAAGGGCGCGGCTTGCCAGAGAGAGGAGGACTCGGAAACAGACAAAGGCTACCAGGCTCCGGACATGAGGTGGATTTCCCGAAGCGCAATCAATGCGCTTCATCCCAATTGCCAGCAGCTTTGGCATCGACCTGCAGAGGGACCGAGAGATCGACAGCCGGCAAAGGTGCTTCGACCATCACCTTGCGAACGATGGCGATCGTTGCCTCGACTTCGTCCTCGGGAACTTCGAAAATCAGTTCGTCATGCACTTGCAAAAGCATTTGCGCGGAGAGCCTTTCGGCCGCCAGCACATCTTCCATATGAATCATCGCGCGGCGGATGATGTCGGCGGCAGACCCCTGTATCGGCGCATTGATGGCGGCACGCTCGTTGAGGGCGCGCTCTGAAGGATTGGACGCGCCGATCCGGGGATAATGGCATTTTCTGCCGAAAATCGTCTCGACATAGCCTTTGTCGCGCGCGAATTTCTTGGTGTCATCCATATAGGCGCGGATGCCGGGAAAGCGCTCGAAATATTTCTTGATGTAGGCGGCGGCTTCCTCGCGCGGGATGGAGAGCTGATTGGCAAGGCCGAAGGCGGAAATGCCGTAGATGATGCCGAAATTGATGGCCTTGGCCCGTCGTCTGATCTCGCTCGGCATTCCCTCGACCGGAATGCCGAATATTTCCGAGGCCGTCATTGCGTGAATATCGAGGTTTTGCGCAAAGGCCTGCTTGAGCTGCCCAATATCGGCAATATGCGCGAGAAGGCGCAATTCGATCTGACTATAATCGGCCGAAACCAGCCTGTATCCGGGCGCCGCGACAAAGGCGCGTCTTATCTTGCGGCCCGCCTCATTGCGCACCGGAATATTCTGCAAATTGGGGTCGGAAGAAGACAGACGCCCCGTCGTCGTCGCCGCAAGCGCATAGGATGTATGCACACGCCCGGTCGATGGATTGATGAAGGTCGGCAAGGCATCCGTATAGGTGGATTTGAGTTTGGCCAATTGCCGCCAGTCGAGAATGCGGGCGGCAAGCTCGACACCTTGCCCTGCAAGATCGTCGAGAACTCCCGCCGCTGTCGACCAGGCGCCGGTCGCTGTCTTCTTCGCGCCCGGCAGGCCGAGCTTGCCGAAAAGAATATCACCCAATTGCTTCGGCGAACCGAGATTGAATTTCTCACCGGCGAGATCGTAGATTTCAGCTTCGTAACGCGCCATATCCTGAGCGAAATCGCTCGAAAGGCGCGCGAGCAGCGGCACGTCTATGGTGACGCCGCGCCGTTCCATCCGCGCCAGCACCGCGATCATCGGGCGTTCCAGCGTTTCATAAACCGTGGCCATTTGCTCCGCCGGCAGGCGCGGTTTCAACACACGCCAGAGCCGCAGGGTCACATCGGCATCTTCGGCCGCATATTCCGTCGCCTTGTCGAGAGGCACCCGAGCGAAGCCAATGAAATTACGTCCGCTTCCTGCCACCGCGCTGAACGGGATCGGCTTATGGCCAAGATGTTTCTCCGACAGGACATCCATGCCATGATCGGTAAGACCGGCATCGAGCACATAAGACAACAGCAGCGTATCATCGACCGGATGCATCTCGACGCCATGCTGTTTCAGCACGATCCAGTCGAATTTGATGTTCTGTCCGATCTTGAGGACACTGGCATCCTCAAGCAGGGGTTTCAGCCGGTCGAGCACGGCGCGCAGATCAAGTTGACCCGGCAGAAGCCCCTTGCCTTCGAAGAGATCCTGCCCCTCCCCGCTCCTGTGACCGAGGGGAATGTACACGCCTTTTCCCGGTTCGACGCACAGGGAAATGCCGATGAGATCGGCCTGCATCGTATCGAGTGAACTCGTCTCGGTATCGATGGCGAGCAGGCCCATAGCAGCGGCTTCGGCAATAATGGCATCCAGCTCGGCGAGATCGGCAATGGTCCGATAAGAGGCGACATCAAACGGCCTCGCCTGTTCCTCCTTGGCGCGGGTCGCGGCGAGTTGGCCTGGCCCGCTCGCAATCGCCTCTTTCTCGACAGGCTCACCATAACGCGCGTTGCGCTTCGGTCCCTTTTTTCCAGAGGGTGTTTCCGGCGGGGTCTCACCTTCGGGCGTCCCAGGCGTAGCCTCTGCCTCAGCGAGTCTTTCTCCATTGCGGCCGCGCCACCCCGCAGGGCCGCAAAAGTCGGGGTCGGGGTCCACTTTGGCGAGATCGACGCCATAGGCTTCGGCGACACGTTTCGTCAGCGTGGTGAATTCCATGGCCTTCAGGAAAGCGACGAGCTTGTCCGGCTCCGGCGCGTGAAGGCCGAGATCGGCGAGTGGAATCTCGACCGGCACATCACGCACAAGCGTCACCAGCTTGCGGGAGATTTCGATCAAGGCAACGCTGTCGGGATCGGTCAGAATTTCGCGCCGTTTCGGCTGTTTGATCTCGCGCGCAAGCTTGAGAAGCGTGTCGAGATCACCGTAATCTTTGATGAGCTGGGCCGCCGTCTTGATGCCGATGCCACGCGCGCCCGGCACATTATCGGTTGAATCGCCAGCAAGCGCCTGGACATCCACGACCTTTTCCGGACCGACACCGAAATAAGCCTCGACTTCCTCAAGCCCGATGCGGCGCTCGGCACGGGCGCCTTTCGCTCCCGCCTCGCCGGAGGCCGGGTCATACATCGAGACGCCCTGTTCGATCAGCTGCATCAAATCCTTGTCGGCGGAAATGATGAGCACCTCGGCCCCGCACGCATGCGCCTGCGCCGCGTAGGTGGCGATGAGGTCATCGGCCTCGTAGCGATCCTGCTCGACGGGCGTCAGGCCAAAGGCGCGCACAGCCGCGCGCATGAGCGGAAATTGCGGAATGAGATCTTCCGGCGGCTCCGAGCGGTTGGCCTTGTAAGGAGGATAGATTTCCTTGCGAAAGGAATTTTCCGATTTGTCGAAGATGATTGCAAGATGCGTCGGCTTGAGATCAGCCGCACCCTCACGAATGAACTGAAACACTTTGGTGCAGAAGAGACGCACGGCGCCAGTCGGCAGACGATCGGCGCGATAATTATATTTGGCGTCCTGCCGGATCGACTGGAAATAGGCCCGAAAGACAAAGGAGGATCCATCGACCAGGAAGACCCGGTCGCCGGCTTCAATCGGGCGATGCACAAGCGTCATGATAGGATCTTCGGCAGAATAATGGGTTCTGGCCGCCTTTATAGGCCCTGCCGCCTTCCAGGCAAACCAAGACCGTCATGAGCACCGGCAAAGTGCACAGGTGAACACTCGCAAAGCGAGGCCTCACCTGCCAATTGCTGATCTGAAGGCAGTCTGATCACCGCTTTAAGCAGCGGAGCGATTGCTGAGATTTTGCACGGATTCGAAACCTTCGAATTCTGGCGGCCCCATATAAAGCGGCTTGGAAGACCCCGCCCCGGCATGGGCCGCGCGGAATTGTTCCGATTTCGTCCAATTCAGGAAATCATCCTTGGTCGCCCAGACCGTATGCGACGCGTAAAGCGTATAGGCGTCGGTCTCGGGGCCGCGCAGGAGATCGAATTCAACGAAACCCGGCAGTTCCTTGAGCCGGCTGTCGCGCGATTTCCATCTTTCCTCAAAGGCTTGCTCTTCGCCTTTGATGATCTTGAAACGATTCATCGCATAGAACATGGCTTGCTCCGCTGAAACGACCATAGGATCGGCTGGAGGCTCCTTCTGCCAAGGATCAACAGCCAACGGCAAGCGGCATTTCATGAGACTAAAGGATTGGATCATGTCAGGCGGCTCCGCGCCGTGGCGGAGCTGGACTTGTATGACGCCAAGTCGAAAATACGGCCGTTCTCAATAAGCGCTGAAGGGACGCGGTGGCGGCAGAGGCGCAACCTCCGGCGCCTGGTCACTGAAAACGGCGATGGAACGGCCGGAATCGAGACTCGCGACCTGATATTCAGCCGGAGCCCTGTCGCCACGCGCACCCTCCCCCACGGAGGCTGAGCGAGATGGTGGCAGAGGGGAACCCGCAGCGGCTGAAACAGACCGAGCCAGCGGCGCTGCGGCAGCAGTCTGGCGATTTTCAAGATAATTGGTGCGCGCCAGTTCCAGCTCGCGTGACATATCGCGGGCATCCGCGACATTTAGCGGACCGACACGATGCGAGGTAACAAGGGGAGAAACCACGGGAGGCGAGTCGGCCGTGCGCAAGTCCGCAAGCATGTGATGGCTTTTGGCTGTGTAATAATAGCCGGCGGCATAAAGGCCAACGGCGCGGTCCTCATCACCGCCTGCCAGCCGATAGGCATTGGCGAGATAAGGAACGGCATAGGCAAGATTGGTTTCGGCATCCAGGAGACCCTGCGGGGCTCCGGAATAACCCATGCTGCGCGCAGTGCCATATTTGATCTGCATCAGACCAATATTACCACGGTGGACGAGATGCGGGTTTCCCTTGCTCTCCCGGTGCACGACGCGGTGGACCAGCCGGGCAGGCACACCATGGATTGCAGCGTAATGCGCGATCTTGGCATCGAGAGAAGGATAAGTTTGCGCCCTGGCCGATGGAGCGAAGGTGAGACCAGAGGCGATCACGCAGGCGGTGAAGCCGACCGTCAGGCGAAGCGAGGTCGAGAGCTGATATCTCACGGCTGAAACCATCGACTGTCCTTTCTCTACCTTCATCGTTGCCAGAAAATGTGGCGGGAAAGCGGCAGAGGCGCCCTGACGTTTCATCGATGAAGGTCCGGCGAGACGGGCGATCATATCCCGAAATTCCAAACGCCACATCCTTTCCCGCCGCGCTCTAGGCTAAGCCTTAAAGCGCATTGGCATTTGATGCAAGTGTGAGCAAAAATTTTCGCTGCAATGATGACCAGAAATCGTCACGAAAACCTTACCATGACGCTGGAAAAGCGAAGGCCCTTTGGTGGAGAAAGCACGTAACGCCTGCCTATTCGCCAACTGAAAGGATGAAATGATCAAAGTGCCATCAATAATCCTGATGAACGGAACTTCGGCGGTCTGACTAAACTGTTGGTCCTTACTTCATTTGCCGAGGGAGAGTGCAGCGTGGCGATATTATCCACCATGCCTAAACGTCCGGGAGGCACGAAAACTCCGCCAGCAGCCCCTGTCAACGAAGATTGGGCTGATTCACCCTCAATTCGCAGACCCGGTCCTGATTCCTCGGCACCATGGCCGAGGTCCGGCCACCACGCTTTCGTTGAAGTGGTGATTTCATCCTTCATGTCCGCCAGGGATGGCTTGGCAGATCGCTGACACCCACAACGGCAACGCCCGCCTGAGCGACGAGATGATCATTCTCGACCGAACTCCCGCTGACTCCAATGGCTCCGACGAGCACGCCATCATCATCGACGATCGGCAGGCCGCCAGGAAAGGTGATCAAACCGCCATTGGAATGTTCGATCCCGAATAGCGGACCACCCGGCTGGGACAATCCTCCGATCGCTCCCGTCGGCATGCCGAAGAATAAAGCCGTCTTGGCTTTCTTGATGGCAATATCAATGCTGCCGACCCAGGCATCGTCCATTCGAAGAAAGGCTTTGAGATTGCCGCCGGAATCCACCACGGCGATGCACATTTGCGTGCCAATTTCCCGCGCCTTGAGACGCGCCGCTTCAATGGCGGACGACGCTGCATCTGCAGTGACATGCATGCGTTTCTCTCCCGATTCTCTTGATTTTTCCCATTGGGGATTTGTCTTGGCCTATCCGCAGATCGCGAATGGCAGAAGACCAGAGCCTATCTCATTATCTTGAAAGGCCTAAGTCAATTTCGCCGTGAGCACCGGCTTTTTGGCTCCTCATCGACCGAGGACGAGGAGAGACAGACATCTTCCATTGCAACAATGCTACGGGCATCAGGACGAGACCCGACAACACTCTCGGGACGTGAAAACAGAAAGGCCTCCAGCGCCCTGGCAGCGCGGAGGCCTTCATCTGTGTCCTCGACTGCTCGCCCGCGGGAGCAATCCGAAAAATGCCTTAGAGCTGCCGCTCGACCATCATGTTCTTGATATCCGCAATAGCCTTGGCGGGATTCAACCCCTTCGGACAGGCCTTGGCGCAATTCATGATCGTGTGGCAACGATAAAGACGGAAGGGATCTTCCAGATTATCGAGGCGCTCGCCAGTCGTCTCATCGCGAGAGTCGATCAACCAGCGATAGGCCTGCAGCAAAGCGGCTGGCCCCAGATAGCGGTCGCCATTCCACCAATAGCTCGGGCATGAGGTCGAGCAGCAGGCGCAGAGGATGCATTCATAAAGCCCGTCGAGCTTGCTGCGATCCTCCGGCGATTGCCGCCATTCCTTTTCCGGCGACGGCGTCGTCGTATGAAGCCACGGCTCGATCGAAGCATGCTGGGCATAGAAATTGGTGAGATCGGGAACCAGATCCTTCACCACCATCATATGCGGCAGCGGATAAATCTTCACCGCCCCCTTCACCTCATCCATACCTTTGGTGCAGGCAAGCGTATTGGTACCGTCGATATTCATCGCACAGGAACCGCAAATGCCTTCGCGGCAGGATCTGCGGAAGGTGAGCGTCGGATCGATATGCGATTTGATGTAGATGAGCGCGTCGAGCACCATCGGCGCGCAATTGTCACGGTCGACATAATAGGTATCGACACGGGGGTTGGACCCGTCTTCCGGGTTCCAGCGATAGATCTGATATTCCTTGATATTCTTGGCGCCGTCCGGCTTCGGCCAGACCTTGCCCTTGGTTATCGTGGAATTTTTGGGAAGGGTGAGCTGAACCATCGTGAAAACCTCGGATGTCGAACGGGGGCGTTCAGCATCCCTGCAAGAGCATGGGGCGGATTAATAGACGCGGGCCTTCGGCTCGATATATTGCATCTCGTTCGTCATCGTGTAGCTGTGCACCGGACGGTAATCGAGGGACACCGTATGCGCGGTGGCATCGATCGAGGCCAATGTATGCTTCATCCAGTTCTTGTCGTCGCGCTCGGTGTAATCCTCGCGTGCATGCGCGCCGCGGGATTCCGTGCGGTTGACCGCGCCATCCATGGTCACGACGGCCTGGACGATGAGATTATCGAATTCCAGCGTTTCGACGAGATCGCTGTTCCAGATCAGGCCGCGATCGGTCACGCCGATCTGGTCCTTCGCGGCCCAGACTTCATGGATGAGCTTGGAGCCTTCCTGAAGCGTCTCGCCGGTCCGATAGACCGCGCAATTGTTCTGCATGACGCGCTGCATCTGCAGACGCAGTTCCGCAGTCGGCAGGCTGCCCTTGGCGAAACGGAAATGATCGAGCCGCGACAGCGCCAGATCCGCCGAATCGGCAGGAAGCTCCGGCTGCTTCGCACCTGCCGTCACGATTTCAGCGGCGCGCAGACCCGCGGCGCGGCCGAAAACGACGAGATCGATCAGCGAATTCGAGCCGAGACGGTTTGCGCCATGGACGGAGACGCAGGCAGCCTCGCCGAGCGCCATCAGGCCGGGCACCACGACGTCTGGATCGTCGCCTTTTTTGATGACCACTTCGCCATGATAATTGGTCGGAATGCCGCCCATATTGTAATGCACCGTCGGCAGGACCGGGATCGGTTCCTTGGTGACATCGACGCCCGCGAAGATCCGCGCGCTTTCCGAAATGCCGGGAAGACGTTCGTGCAGGATCTTCGGATCGAGGTGATCGAGATGCAGGAAGATGTGATCCTTGTTCTTACCGACGCCGCGTCCCTCGCGGATCTCCATGGTCATGGCGCGCGAGACCATGTCGCGCGGGGCGAGATCCTTCACTGAAGGCGCATAGCGTTCCATGAAGCGTTCGCCCGCCGAATTGGTGAGATAACCACCCTCGCCGCGCGCACCCTCCGTGATGAGGCAGCCCGCGCCATAGATGCCGGTCGGATGGAACTGGACGAATTCCATGTCCTGCAGCGGCAAGCCGGCACGCAGCACCATGGCATTGCCGTCACCCGTGCAGGTATGCGCCGAAGTCGCCGAGAAATAGGCGCGGCCATAACCGCCGGTGGCGAGAATGACGAGCTGGGAACGGAAACGGTGAATCGTGCCGTCATCGAGCTTCAGGCAGACGACGCCGCGGCAAACGCCATCCTCCATGATCAGGTCGATGGCGAAATATTCGATGAAGAATTCGGTGTGGTTGCGCAGTGCCTGACCATAAAGCGTATGCAAAATGGCGTGACCCGTGCGGTCGGCGGCGGCGCAGGTGCGCTGCGCTGGCGGACCCTTGCCGAAATCGGTGGTCATGCCGCCGAAGGGGCGCTGATAGATGCGGCCATCCTCGGTGCGGGAGAAGGGCACGCCCCAATGTTCGAGTTCATAAACGGCGGCCGGCGCGTTGCGCACCATATATTCGATGGAATCCTGATCACCCAGCCAGTCCGATCCCTTGACGGTATCGTACATGTGCCATTTCCAATTGTCCGGCCCCATATTCGCGAGCGAGGCGGCGACACCGCCCTGCGCGGCAACGGTATGCGAACGCGTCGGAAACACCTTGGAGATGCAGGCCGTACGAAGACCCGCCTGGGAACAGCCAACCGTCGCGCGAAGACCGGCCCCGCCCGCGCCAACGATGACGACATCAAACGTGTGATCGGTGATCGGATAGGCATTCCCGTTATAGGCGGGCGCCGCAGTTCCGTTCGTTGATCCGTTAACGGCCATGATAATGCCTTTCAGCCAAAGTGGGCGATCAATCCGCGGGCGGCCGTCACATGAAGCTGAGCTTCAAGACGGCATAGACGCAGGCGAGACCGATGGCGAACGAGAAGAAGAGATTGCCGAGAAGCGCCCAGTCCTTGACATGGGGAGCATGCACGTAATCATCGATGATCGACTGCATGCCGATCTTCATGTGATAGACGCTGGCAAGAATGAACAAAAGCATCAGAATCGCCGGGATCGGGCTGCCGAGGGTGGCGACCGCGGACTCGTAATCCTTGCCGATCAGAGACAGAACGATGAAGACAAAGGCGATGCTCAGCGGCACCAGCGCGACCGAAGTGACGCGCATATGCCAGGTTTCGGCGGTGCCGGAACGCGCGGACCCAAGGAAACGCACTCTGCTGGCGGCGGTCCGCATGGAGGATGGATCATGCCTCATAATGTCTCTTCCCTTACAAGCTCGCCGGCCCGCACCCGAATGACAGACCGCGCGACTGGCGATCGTCTCGAAGGATTGGCCCATGGATCACGTTGTGGATCGGTCCAGGGATCAGCCCGAGAATCGGCCAAAGAATTGGTTTCGAGAGACCGATTCTCGGGTTGCCACATACGGGCACTCCAGAACCGACAATTGTAAATCAAACATTTACGGACCCATCGAATGCCACGTGCCGGATGCAAGCGTGACTATCGGATCCCTGAAGGCAGCCGGATCAGCCGACGAAACACGCGGCGATCCAGACGAGAATCGTCAGGACGAGACCGCCGACGAGCGTCGCCTGGGCCAGAAGCTCGCGACCGGCCGGATCAAAACCATGACCGGCGTCCCAGATCCAATGCCGGATGCCGCCGAGGAAATGATGGAAAAGCGCCCAGGTGAAACCAAGAAGGATCAACTTCCCGAGAATCGAATTGAAGAAATGCGACGCCGTCGCAAAGGCATCCGGCCCCGCCGCCGCCGCGATCAGATACCAGGCGAGCAGAAGTGTACCGAAATAGAGCGCCGCACCGGTGATGCGATGCGCAATCGACATCATCATGGTCAGCATCGGCCGGTAAATCTGCAGATGCGGAGACAACGGCCGCTGGTTTCCTACCCTGCCAGGACCTAGATTGATTTCGGCCATGGGCGCGCTCACTTCTCTTTCTTGATGACTTCCAGACGCTCCTTTCGCAGAGGCTGAACGGCTGCTTTCCGAAAAAAGCCTGTACAGACCACCGCGAGGCGCCGCCTGAAATTCTGCATCTGCGAATTGATAATCGTTCCAGTAAAGGAAACCGCCCGTTCCTACAACGCACTTGCACTCACCTCTTCGATAGAGGCGTTTCGCAGTGGCCTTGTTGCCGAAACCTCTGCTTGCTCGGGAGAAGGCCTGTTGGGGTTCAATCCTTGGTGAATCATAAGGCCCGGCCACCATTTCCACAGAAAATCCAGACAGGAATCCGCAAGGTCGAATCGCGGTGCAAGGCCTGCACGCGTCTTTCCGCTTCCGAATTCACCGGGACGCGAAATCAGGAATTTTGCAGCGCAAGGAGATTCGGCTTAAACTTGTTGTGGTCCAAGGCTGCGGCCGGGCGATAAATGACAGTTCTTTCTTGGAAGTTTCTCATGGTGCGTGCTTGGTCTCTCATCGCCCGCCTTGGTTCGCAGCAGCGATGCGGCATGAGGCGAGTCAACCGCCACCCATGGACCCGCGCTTTATGGACACGCGCCTTTTGCCTTGGGTTGATTCCTTCCCCCTCCCTTGCCCTGTCCCTTGCCCTCTCCTTCGCCCTCGCCGGTCCCGGCCATGCAGCCTCAGGCAAGATCACGCTGAATTCCGGCGGCCTTTCCCGAACGGCCATATTGGTGCAGCATGAGCGGCTCAAGAAATCCCGGCGGCCCGTCATCATCGTTCTCCACGGAGGCAGCGGTAACGGCGCGCGGGTGCGACACCAGCTCGGGCTCGAGGAGATCCTGAACTCGGCCCGGCCAGTGATGGTCTATCCGGATGCGATCGGAGGTCATTGGGCCATCACCAGCCCAGCCGACGCGGAACGTGACGAACAATTCATTCTCGATCTCATCGACCGGCTGGTCAAAGACGGCATCGCCGACCGGCACCGTATCTTCCTGATCGGTGTTTCCTCAGGCGGGATAGTGGCTCTGCGCCTCGCCTGTGCCAATCACGGCCAGTGGGCCGCGGTCGCAACACTTTTGACGAGCCTGCCGACAGATCTCGAGCAGAGCTGCACCCCCAGCGCGCCGGTTCCACTCCTGATGATCGCAGGCACGAAGGATCCTTTCGTGCCATTCCAGGGCGGGATGGCCAATTTGCCCGACAACAAGATCGAACTGCTCCCCGTCGCTACGACACTCGCTCTGTTCGGCAAGGCGGCCGGCTGCGGAGATAGCCACACGGCGACGCTTCTGCCCAACCGCGACCCCAATGACGGCACACGCGTGACGCTGGAAAAGTTCAGCGGCTGCAAGGTACCGGTGGAACTCCTGCGCGTCGACGGCGGTGGCCACACGATCCCCGGTCATCGCGGCGCGGCCATTGGCCTCGGTGCCTCGCGTGGTCCGCATAATAATGACATCGATGCCACCAAACAGATCTGGGACTTCTTCCGACGGTTCGGCGGCTAAACACCGCCGATCGTTCCGCATGAGGCTGTTGCCCCTTGCCTCTCGCATAGAGCCCAACAGCGCCCGAACGAACCCGGATGCCCGATCCTGTGGTTATTCCTGCGGTGCGGATTTCAACCTTTGCAGTTTCGCCTCCGGCGAAGCATAGGGTTCCTGCAAATCCACATTCCAATAGCGCAGATCCTCGATCGGGATCGACACGCCTGTCACCGCGCAACGGACAAAAGCGCCGGGACGGAGGATGCGAAGGTCGCCATCAAGATATTGGACTTCAGCTTCGCCAATTGAAATGGGGCGGCGTTCATAACGGTTCATGGAAAGCCCAAATCGTTTTATTCAGGAAATTGGTGGTGCCGCGCTTTATTATGGAGATGTCGGCGCGTTGAAAAAAGATCATAAACGAGAACCGTTCCATTCGCCAATAATACGAGGTCTTATTGAGCATGACTCATTGAGACCGGGCTCCCCGCGACCGCGGGGCGAGGACACTTCACCCTGCCCTATTGGCAAGCCCGCCTTCCATTGTGACGGAAGCCCAGCACGATTCACCTCCTCCGGCTCAAACTTTCCTTCCCATCGGAAAGCCGCCTGAAGGATTGGACGGGATGGATCGTGGAATCCCGCAGCCTTTATTTCGATGAGCGCGCGAAAAGCCTCATGCGCATCGCTTTGCGAGGAATAGCCCGAGAGCCGATACACTTTCCAAACGCGGTATCAGAGCGGCCGGCATGCATGCTCTCCTTCAACGATGATCACAGCCATCAAAAGCTTGCAGGCATTCGCTCGACCTGGCACCACAGAGACAACCCTAAATATATGCAAGCATTCCCCGCCTACATACAGTTGTCAACGACCAACAATCCACCAGCACTCATCATTTTCGTATTCACAGACAAAACTCTTCCCATCTGGAAGACAGTCTGATTGTCGCGGGGTGTTCAAAAGCGTCCTCGTCACAGCCGCATTCACATATCACGACGATTTGATCTAAAAATTGCCGGTATCGGCCTTCGTTTGGCAATACCAAAATACTGAAGACACAGAAACAAAAGCCGTCATTTTTAGTCCTGTCGTAGCATCACTGTCATAATCACAGAGCAGAAGGACGATGAGGCTCTGTTCCGCAAATTATATCAATATATTGATAAATATATATTTTTCATTTCTTGCCGCCGGAGAGTGGTGATGGTCAATCCCTCTCCGCAAAAGCGAGAGGGGCTTTGCGCTGTTCATCAGGCCCGAGTTGGCAGGACTACAGGATCCAGCTGTCATTTTTGCTTCGTAACCTGAAGCTATTCAGCAGCAGCGCATGCGTCAGCCTGCGGACATCCCTCAAGACAATCCAGGTCAACGAGCCCATGAAGAGCGTTGCCGCCGCAGCGGCGCGCATAAAGCGTCACTGTCATAATCAAGCGGGCAGATAGCATTCAACTGCAATCAGCTGAATGAATCCGGGCGACGGCCCGCACGCTGAGCCGCACGCTTTTCCTTTCCCATTCCCTGCGCGGACCCCGGGAGTGCCAGCAAGTGCTGCGCACTCCGCGCTCTATTTTTCTCTCAAGAAAGGTCGTTGTTTTCGATGAACTCCCGCCGCCAATTCCTGAAAGGTGCCGCCACGGGCGGTATCTCGGCCGCCACCCTGGCGACTTTCCCACCCAGCATCCGCCGCGCGCTGGCCATTCCCGCCTTCAACCAGACCGGCACCATCCAGGACGTCAAGCATGTCGTTCTGTTGATGCTGGAGAACCGCTCCTTCGACAGCTATTTCGGCACCTACAAGGGTGTCCGCGGCTACGGCGATCGTTTCGTTCTCCCCGCCCCCAACGGCCAGAACATCTTCTACCAGACCTATACCAAGACGACGCCCGCCAGCACCTACACGCCCTATCACCTCGACGAAACCAAGGGCAATGCGCAGCGCGCCGGTGGCACGCCACATACCTGGTCTGATGCGCAGGCGGGATGGGATCATGGCCGCATGTATAAATGGCCGGATGCCAAGACACATCTGTCTCTGGGTTATTATGAAGACGCGGAAGTGCCGTTCCAGCGCGCGCTCGCCGAGGCTTTCACCGTGTGCGACCATTATCATTGCGGCATGCACACCGGCACGATCGCGAACCGGCTGTTCTACTGGAGCGGCACCAACGGACCGAATGGCGTGAGCCCGAGCGACGGCAGCCGTGTCGAAATCGCGGCGCTCAACAACCAGTTCAATGGCGGTAATGACATCGGCGCCTCGACCGATGGCTGGACCTGGACGACCTATGCGGATCGTCTCGAAAAGGGCGGCGTGAGCTGGAAAGTCTATCAGAGCCTGATCGACAATTTCGGCTGCAACGAAATGATGAGCTTCCGCCACTGGCGCGCTGCTGTCGAACAAATGCCTGCCGAGCGCCGGCCGGTCTATGTCGCGTCAACCGACATCACACAGCCCGTCAATCTCGCCGGCCCCTTCTATGATCCGGCAATCGACGACAAGCTCAGCCCGCTCGCCAAAGGTTTCGGCAATACGATGCCCTATGGCTTCCTCGAGACCTTCCGCGACGATATCACCAATGGCAAATTGCCCGAGGTTTCGTGGATCATCGCTCCGTCCGCCTATAGCGAGCATCCCGGACCGTCGAGCCCGGCCAAAGGCGGCTGGTATGTGCAGGAAGTGCTGAACGCCCTGACCGCAAATCCAGAAGTCTGGAGCAAAACCGTTCTTCTGATCAATTTTGACGAAAACGACGGCTTCTTCGACCATCTGCCTTCTCCGGCGGTCCCGTCGATCAATCCCGACGGCAGCACCGCTGGCAAGACCACACTGGCGAGCAGCGACCTCGCTGTCGAATATCATAATTACACGCCGGCGACCTCATCCCAGCCGGCAACCGACGGCCGTCCCTATGGCCCCGGTCCGCGCGTGCCGATGTGGGTCGTCTCGCCCTGGAGCCGTGGCGGCTGGGTCAATTCCCAAGTGTTCGACCACACTTCCACACTGATGTTCCTGGAGAAGCGTTTCGGCGTGATCGAACCACAGATCAGCCGCTATCGCCGGACTGTCTGTGGCGATCTTACCAGCGCCTTCAACTTCGCTTTCCCAAACAACGAGCGGCTGCCGACGCTCGCCGGCACCAAGACCAAGGATGAGGTGGATTCGCTCACCGCCGCCCAGCAGGCCCTGCCCAAGATCACGCCGCCGACCGACACCGTCCTGCCGCAGCAGGCGACCGGCGTGCGTCCATCGCGCGCCCTGCCCTATGAGCTGCACGCGCATGCACAGACCAATGTTTCCAACAGCACGGTCTCGCTCGCATTCGTCAACACCGGCCATGTCGGCGCCGTCTTCCATGTCTACGACAAGCTGAACCTCGACCTGATACCGCGTCGCTATGCGGTCGAACCCGGCAAGACGCTGGAAGATGTCTGGACGGTTTCGAGCGACAATGGCGGTCTTTACGACCTCTGGGTGCTCGGCGCCAACGGCTTCAACCGTCAGTTCAAGGGCACGCTCAACCGGATGCAGTCGCCTCAGGCGCCCGTTCCCGAGATCCGTGTTGCCTATGACAATATTGGCGGCGGATTGTTGATGCAATTGCGCAATGCAGGTCCCGGCATCATGCGCTTCACGGTGAAGTCGAATGGCGTCTATGGGCACCTTCTGGCGCTTGCCATGCCGCCGTTGAGCGTGGTGCCGCATCCCGGCAATAATTCCTGGGATGTCACGGTGCACGGCCATCAGCCGGTCGAATTGTCCTGGAAGCTCGACAGCACCGGCCAATGGTATGATTTCGTGGTTACCAGCGATTACGACACGACTTTCTACCGCCGCGTCGCCGGCCGCGTTGAAACCGGCCGTCATTCGGTGAGCGATCCCGCCATGGGTCTTGCCGACCGCTTCTGACGCCAGCCGGTCGGGAATATCGGATCGCGAAGGCGCCCCCACGGGATCCGGTTTCCGCGCGTTGAGAAATTTATGGTTCGCTTTGAGGCGTTCGGGACAAGCTCCCGGACGCCTTATTACTATTCTGTTGTTTTTCTTGCTCTAAGACCTCTAACGCCAGTGCACTATAGCCAATCAAGGCTCGTCACGGAGAAACGACTACGCGGTTCTGCGTATTCTGAAAGTTTTTGCCCCGCTTTAGTTTTCGGCGAACAGCTTCATCCCAAGAAGGAGGAAGCCGACTTCACGCGAATGGCTAGAGGGGCCTTCTATGGTCGAAGATTTCGCCGGGACCGGCAGGAATAACAAAAATAAAAAGAAGCGCGACGCGCTCAGCAGGGCCGCTTGCACGATGATCATGCTGGGCGGCATGACCGGTGTGACAATGACGAACGCTTCGGCCGGGCAAACTTTCGATCTCGGCAATGGCCATTCGATGACACTCGGCGCCGGTATCAGAGCGGGCGTCGGCTCGGTCTCCCCGAATGCTCCGGGAGGATATGAGAACGGTACGGTCGGGAAGTTCAGCCTCGACGATTTCCGTATCTACACGCAATATACATGGAATCAATATTTGAAGGCGACGGTGAATACCGAGCGCGGCTATGGCAACGGGCCGATCGGTATCCTCGATGCTTACGCACAGTTCGAGCCGAGAAAAGAAGTCAATGTCTGGATCGGCCAGATGCTGCCGCCGAGCGACCGTTCCAATCTCGACGGACCTTTCTATCTCAGTCAATGGTATTATCCATTCGTCTCGCAATATCCTTCGCGTTTCAACGGACGCGATATTGGCGCGACAGTCTGGGGCAAGGTGCTCGACGACAAACTCGTCTATTCGGTCGGCATTTTCGCCGGGCATAATCTCGGCAGCTATCGCGGCTATCCTCAGCCCGGCGACAATCCCACAACCTTCGGCTATTATGGACCGTCAAATCAGGGCCGCAATCCATTGTTCGCCGGCCGCGTCGTCTATAATTTCTGGGACCCGGAGCCCGTCGACGCCTATTACACCGCCAGCACCTATTACGGCAAAGCCGATATTCTCTCCATCGGTTTCGCCGGAATGTACCAGCAGGATGGCGTTGGCAATGCGATCAATCCCGGCAATTACGGCGCCTGGAACGTCGACGGTCTGATGGAGAAAAAGCTCGGCGAATATGGCGTCATCACTTTGGAGGGTGCCTATTATCGCTATGATACGAGCGGCGTCATCGACGTTCCGGCCAATTACAACAATGCCGGCCTGACAGCGAATATCGGCGGCCTGACACAGGGCAATGCCTATCTCCTCAGCGCCGCTTATCTCATACCGCAGAAGATCGGCTGGGGTCAGTTTCAACCCTATGCCCGTTATCAGCATTTCGACGCCACATTGCTGCACACCTGGAACGACCAGATCGACGCTGGCGTCAATTACGTGATCAAACCTCATGACCTCGTATTGACGGTAAATTATTCGGAAAATTCCTCAAATTATACCAACAACGGCCGGCGTGTGACCTTTGGTGTTCAGTACCAGTTCTGAGCACCTGACGCGGTAGATGCCGACTGCAATCATCTGGAGCGTTCCGGATCTATCCGGAACGCTCCAGACGAGCATTTTCAAACATAGGGAAACGCGAAGCCTGTCATTGCCGGGTTGTCGGAGCCGGTGCATTTGTGCGGATCAAATCGGCAACGATATTCAGGTTTTCGGCGATCATATAGGCCTTCTCGAGCATTTCATCATTCGGCCCCAACAGGTCCGGCACCATGATCACCCGCATTCCAGCCGCATGAGCAGCGCGCACGCCATTGTGCGAATCCTCAAGCGCAAGGCACTCTTCGGGCGGCGTCTTCAACGCCTGCGCCGCACGCAGAAAGGGATCAGGCGAGGGTTTGCCACGCTCGACATCATCACGCGTGATGATGGCGGAGAAACGGTCGCGTATGCCGATGAGTTCGAGATGATGATCGGCCTTACGCCGGCTCGATGAGGTCGCGACTGCCTTGTTGATACCCTTCTCCTCCAGAGTATCGAGAAGATTTCTGACACCCGCCTTCAATTGCAGTTGGCCATCGTCGATGAGGGCGGTGAAATGTTTGTCCGAGGTCTCAAAATAGCGTTCGAGAGGAAAATCCGCGCCGAAACGCTCGGTGACGAGGCGGCGGCAATGATCAATCGGCGCGCCGATCATCAATTGACAAAAATCAAGGGGAGTATCGTATCCCAATTCCTCACCGGATCGGACCAGCGCACGCATGGCGAGGCTTTCGCTATCGATGAGCAGCCCGTCCATGTCGAAGATCACCGATTGCGGGACGATCCAGTTCTCTACTGCTACAGTCATGGACTCCATTACCTTGTAACGTGCGGTCTCGATCCTTTGCCGCTACGCCGACAAATGATTGAGACCCGTTTCACGAGGGATACCGAGTCCCATGGATCACACTGACCGGGGTCCATGGGGTTCGGCATGCGAGGCGCTATTGCGCCTCGCGCGGGGCTAGCGCCAGGGAACTGACCCAACGACGGGCACCGAGGTTCGGGGTCCCCTACACCTCTTTAATAGAGGCCGCCGGTTCCGGAGCCGACGAGACGATCGGCATCGGGATGGACGGTTTGCGCGTGCGGCGCGGAATCGCTTGCCGCATAAGTATCCGGCGGCGCAGTTCCAGGCTTAAAGGCTTCGAGGATCGAACCGGCGCCTGTCGAACGCGTCCCGGTTTTGGCATTCACGGAGATCAGCTTGATCCCCGGCGGGACACGGAACGGGACATCCGGCTTGTCTTTCAGGGCCATAGCCATGAAGTCCCTGAAAATCGGCGCTGTATATTGCGCGGCCTGCGCCGAATCTCCCAAGGAACGCGGCTGATCATAGCCCATGAAGACACCAACCGCGAGATCGGGCGAGAAGCCGATGAACCAGAGATCCTTGGCATCATTGGTCGTTCCGGTCTTTCCGGCGAGATGTTTGCCGACGGATTTGATCACCTGGCCGGTGCCGCGCTGAATCACACCTTCCATGATCGAGGTGATCTGATAGGCAGTCAGAGGGTCGAGCACCTGCTCACGTTTGTCGATCAGGCGCGGTTCTGGCTGGTTGTTCCACTTCTGCGCGTCGCATCCCTCACATGTACGTTCGTCGTGACGATAGAGTGTCTGGCCATAACGATCCTGAATCCGGTCGATCAGGGTCGATTTGATCTTCCGTCCGCCGTTCGCGAGCATGGAATAAGCGGTGGTCATACGCATCAAGGTCGTTTCGCCGGAACCGAGCGACATCGACAGGAAGGGTGGCAAATCGTCGTAAATGCCGAAACGTTTGGCATATTCGGCGATGAGCGGCATACCGACGTCACGCGCCAAGCGCACCGTCATCTGGTTGATCGAATGTTCGATCCCGTAACGCAATGTGTGAGGGCCGCTCGAATGCCCCTCGAAATTCTCCGGACGCCAGACGCCGAGCCCCGGGCCCTGGTCGATTTCGATCGGCGCATCGAGCACGATCGAGGACGGCGTATAGCCATTGTCCAGCGCCGTCGCATAGACGAAGGGTTTGAAGGAAGAACCCGGCTGGCGCATCGCCTGGACCGCGCGGTTGAATTCCGACTGGTCGAAGGAGAATCCGCCGACCATCGCGAAGACGCGGCCGGTATAGGGATCCATGGCGACGATGCCGCCGCCGACTTCCGGAATCTGCCGCAGCCGATATTGCCCGGGCCGGCTTTCAATCGGCTCGACATAGACCACATCCCCGGGGATGAGCGAAGCACGGCCGCCGAGGCCACGCGACCAATGGAGCCCGACAGGCACCATCGTGCCCGTCTCCCGCTCGCGCGCGAGCTCGCCGGATTTCTCGCGTTTCGGCTGCAGCCCTATGCGTGCCGATGAATCGCCAACATCGAGAACGACAGCAAGACGCCAAGGCGCCACATCGCCGAGAGCCGGAATGTCCGCCAGCGCGACGCCCCAATCCTGGCTGATATCGATATGGCGCATGGGGCCGCGAAACCCATGCGCTTCATCATAACGCACGAGTCCATCGACAAGGGCGCGACGCGCCATGAGCTGCATTTTCGGATCAAGCGTCGTGCGAACCGACAATCCGCCTTCATATAATTTCTTTTCACCGTAACGCTCGGCAATCTCACGCCGGACCGCCTCGGCAAAGAAACCAGCCGCATAGGCATTCGGGGAAAGCACGCGCGGGTTCACCCCGAGCGGCTCGGTCTTGGCCTTTTCCGCATCGGCACGAGAAATGTAGCCATTTTCCGCCATACGGTCGATGACCCAGTTCCGCCGGTCGATGGCGCGCTCACGCTTGGTGAAAGGGTGGTAATTGTTCGGCGCCTTGGGCAGAGCCGCGAGATAGGCGGCCTCCGCGATCGTCAGTTCATGGACCGATTTGCCGAAATAATTCAGCGCCGCGGCGGCAACGCCGTAATTGCCAAGGCCAAGATAGATTTCGTTCAGATAGAGTTCGAGAATATGTTCCTTGGAATAGGCATTCTCGATGCGCAGCGCGAGCAGAGCCTCGCGAATCTTGCGCTCGAACGATCGTTCATTCGTCAACAGGAAGTTCTTGGCGACCTGTTGCGTGATGGTCGAGGCGCCCTGGACATGATGCCCGCCTTCGACGAGCACCAGAAAAGCACGCAGGATACCCTCGGGATCCACCCCGAGATGATTGTAGAAATTCTTGTCCTCCGCCGAGATGAATGCCTCTTTAACAAGAGGAGGAATAGCAGAGCTCGGCAGATAAAGGCGGCGCTCATGGGCATATTCGGCCAGAATCGAGCCATCGGCGGCATGGATGCGCGTCATGACCGGCGGCTCGTAATTCTTGAGCTGGGTATAATCAGGAAGATCGCGCTGATAATTCCATAAAAGAACGCCCGCCGCGCAAGCCGCGACGATAAAAACAATGGTAGCCGTCGCGAAGAGGAAACCGAATAAACGGGCGATGAGCCGCATCAATCAAGCCTCAAGGTCAGGCACGCCGGAAAAGCGCGCCTCTGATGGAGAATCCGGCCAATGTGACCGGAAGCAGGAAACGTGCTGGAAATCGCGAAAGACGGACGCGATCTCTGAGCAGCCCTGCGTGGTGCAGGCCACGATTGATTTTGCTTTTCCAAAGCGAAATCAAGGCTGCCTAAAACTTTTCAAAGTGTCGGCAAACTTGGCGAAGTTTGCGCGGGACGAAAATCATCCTGATGTCCATTTTCTTGGAAACAAAATGATCCTAACATGAATTGGTGCGTGACCTGCTCGGATCACTATCACCGGACCCCTGCGAAGACCTAATACGCTTCGGATATATCCGAAAACGCGCCACGCGAAAAATCAGAGCCTTTGCAAAGCGATGGAATCGCCACGCGATTCCATCCTATCGAAAAGGGCTCGGGAGAATCGCTCGATAAACCAGATCCACGAGCGATGCGCATTGTTTCTGTAAACACATCACCCTGCCGCGAAAAGAGGTCGCCGCTTCTCGGTTCGATGTGGCGTCCACTCCACCGCGACCAGCCTCTGCCCAGGCCAGGCCCGTACTCGGATGGTTCTTCGCGGTCTGAGATAATGTTCCTTGAGCGAAACCGCAACGGAAACGAACACGGGTCCCAAGACCGCTACGCCGTCCCATCTCGTCCGCACATTGAAATGAGCCACGGCCTGATGCTGTGTCCGTGCAATAATTTTATGGTGGCAGTGTGTCACCTGCAGCGTGACATTATTATCCACAATGGAGAATGCCGCCGGCTTGCCGTGATGGGGTCTGCCCGGCCCGATCAATGACGATGCTGTGCCAGATCTTTCGTATCCCCCAACGGCGGGGGCACGCTTCCAGCTTCCGGAGCTTCCCCCCGGCGCACCAATTGCGCGGATGCATGAGTCTGGGATGGACCACGCATGGCAAAGAACTGATCGACCGCTTCAGCGACCTTGGTCACGATCTTGTCCCGCCATTCGGACGATCCCAAAGCCGCATGATCGTTTTCGTTGGAAAGATAGCCGAGTTCAACCAGGACTGAAGGCACATCCGGCGCCTTTAGGACGCGAAATCCGGCTGAACGCTGCGGATTCTTGTTGAGGCGGCCGACTTTTTTCCAATAATCAAGAAGCGTGCGGGCAAAGACATGGCTATAGGCGCGTGTTTCCCGGCGCGTGAGATCGAAGAGAATATCGGAAACTTCAGGCTGTTCTTCTTTGGTTTCGAGCCCCCCCGCAATATCCGCCTGATTTTCCTTATCGGCGAGCCGCGCCGCTTCGGCGTCGGAGGCTTTGTCGGAAACGGTATAGATCGTCGCTCCCCCGACTTCCATCGTCTCGGTCAGGATATCGGCATGGATCGAGATGAAGAGGTCGGCCTGATTCTGCCGTGCGATCCGCACACGTTCCCCAAGCGGCACGAAGACATCCTCCTCGCGCGTCATGACGAGGCGATAGCGATGGGCAGCGGAAAGCCTTTCCTCCAGACGTTTGGCAAAGTCACGCACCAGCGTCTTTTCCACGAGATCGCCGGCGATTGCGCCGCTGTCGACCCCTCCATGCCCCGGATCGATGACGATGACTGGCAGATCGGCCTCATGTCCCGATTTCCGTGACGGATCGGTTAAACCAACAGCGGAAATTTGCTGCGTCGCCAATTCATGCAATTCGGCTTGCTCCTGCAGCTGCCGCGCGAGCTGCGTCGAGGCGCGAAAACTAGCCCGGTCGGTCGGTGCAAGCGCGATGACAAGACGTACCGGCGCCTCCTTATCGGCCCCCTCGACAACCTTCTTACCATCGCGCGTGTCGATATCGGCACGAACAAGCTTTGCCGGACCAGTGAGATCGATCACGATCCGAGAACGGCCCGGCGCAAAGGAGCCGAAGCGATAGGCCGCAATGAGCCCATGCGGTTTAACCTTGCCGCCCGCCGGGCCATGCTGGCGGTGCGCCGCCGAAGGGGAAGACGGGGAAGCTTGCGGTGAGTCGAACAGAAAATCGACGGCGGGCAAGTCGATGACGATACGGTCAGGCGTAGCGAGAACCATCGCCTTGGCCTCGACGGGGGCTGAAAGGTCGAAGACGAGACGGCTTTCCTTCCCGACGATTTCCTGATGGACGGCAAAGGACTTGACCGGGGCCTGCAGCGCATTGGCGCGGCCGCCTCCCGCCAGAAGGCCAGCAAACATCATGCAGATGCTGAGGAAGGCACCAATGAGGTTTCGATGCCGGGGGCGCCAGCCGTCGCGCCCGGTCCGGTCAGGCACTGCATAGGCTGTGTGCATAGCTGCCGACTCGATCACAGAGGCCACCTTTCCTGACACTTGTCCAGTCCGGATGCTGATCCAGAAACGCTCAGGGATTTCATCGTCGTTTCTCCCAAGCGCAGTGTCCCGCAAGCGAAGCCGGCAGGATCCCCCCATCATGCCTCGGCTCGATATCCCGACTTGGCAATACCTATTGCATTGATTCAGGAAGAATCACCCCGGCTTTATCGGAGATTTTGAACCGGCACAGCAACCAGCCCCGTTGCCAAGCGATGATCACGAAACCAATCCGATCTGTTCACAAGAAAGATCAACACTGCGGGGTTCCGTGCCGAGACTATGGTTGCCGTTGGCTTGAAGAGAAATTCTCTTTGCGGTTCCATCAGGGAGCCCTTCGCAAGATTGTTTTCCTGTTGTAAAACAAGATCAAGCTTGCACCAGACTTATCCTCCATCATAGGTCCCTCTGGTTAATGACTCCTCACCAGCTTACCTATTGGGAAACGCAGTAAAAAAAGTCGGGCAGCATGCTAGAAGCTTGCCAAATGCCCGACATAATCGTTATGAATAAACAAGTCGGTTCATGGACGAGAATGCGGCAAACAACCCGTCAGTCCATCGCGGTTTGAAACACAGACTTTGAAACGCAGACAAGGCGAGGGATTAACCCCGCCCTCATGCATCGGCATCTGGTTCAGGCTAAAGCGACGACACGTCTGTCGGAGCCGGACAAACCGGATTCTTCGGAATCCTGACGCAACCTAGCGAGAACATGGTCTGACCCGTGCGGGGTAGAATAATAACCCGGATTCCCTGTCAGCAAACCATCCAGTCGAACCGTCGGCTGCCGAAGCTCGCACTTCATTTCTTCTCGAACCCTGACGGGAATGAGCCCGAACCTTCAGCCATTCCCTCCATTGCGATTCTCGAATTCAGATTCTCTGATTCTCCAGTTCTCGCTTTTTCCCTTTTTTCCCATCCAATGCACGACGCGCCGGAAAACCGGCGGCCGCTTTCAAGCGGGATCATTCCTGACCGGACAGGTGCTGGTCGGAGGATTCTCGCCAGGATGAAATTTGGCCGGATGCCCATTGGCTGGACGAGACCTGTCTGGACAAAGCACTTTCGCCTTCAAAAAACGCGCACCGGCAATGGATCGCTCTGCGAAAATCCATCCCGCCGGGCTGCGGCTCGCGATTTTGCCCATCCATTCCTTCTCTTCCAAGCCGGTCATCCATCGGCCAATCCTCATTCGCGAAGACACCCTTTTCAGGGCGTTTCAAGGCCAAGGCACAGGCGCGTCATGCCTCAACGAGTTTTACCATGGCCAATAAAATGCTTATCGACGCCTCCCACCCGGAAGAGACCCGGGTGGTGGTGCTGCGCGGAAATCGCGTCGAGGAATTCGATTTCGAATCCACCAACAAGAAACAGCTACGCGGCAATATCTATCTCGCAAAGGTAACCCGCGTCGAACCTTCGCTTCAGGCCGCCTTCGTCGATTACGGCGGCAATCGGCACGGTTTTCTGGCTTTCTCCGAAATCCACCCGGACTATTACCAAATTCCCGTCGTCGACCGGCAGGCATTGATCGAGGAAGAATCCCGCGCCCAGCACGAAGACGAAGAGGAGCCTGTCACGCCACGCCGCAGCCGCCGTTATCGGCGCGGTGATCGCAACGGCAACGGCAACGGACAACGCGGTATCGAAAAGCGGCGCCACGACGCCGAAGATGAGATCATCGCCCAATCCGCACCAATCGGCGAGGAATCCGAGGAACAGCTAGACGAGGGTATGCAGGAAGCACTGCAAAAGGTGCCGCTTCTGCTTGCGCCACCTGCCGAGGCTGACGCACCGCTTGAGCAGGACGAGGATTTGCGCGAGCACGAGGAAGCTCAATCCGCTTCCAGCGACAATGAAGAAGGCGCTTCCGAAGCTTTAACAGCCTTTTCACAGGAGAGCGCTCCCGCGCATGGCTCTTTTGAGGATGCTTCCCGGGCACACGGCTCTTTGACACAAGAAGCGGCTTTTTCCTTCACCACGGCGGGCGAAGCAGAAGCGCATTTGGAAGAAGATGCTTCTGAAGAGGATGAGCGGCAAGAAGCGGCAGCGGAAGAGGACAACGACGAATCCGCAGCGACATCCGCAGCGTTTTCCGCGTCTGAGGCGCCCGCCGCTCGACATCAGTTCGACGACGCTTTCCCCGATGAAGAGGGCGACGATAATGGCGAAGACGAAGACGGCGACGAGAACGAGGAAGACGAGCAGGTCGAGCAGCTCGGCGGCGACAGCGACACTCTGGAAGAGGCTCTTCATCACACACCGCGCTATCGGCGGCAGTACAAGATCCAGGAAGTCATCAAGCGGCGGCAGATTCTTCTCGTTCAGGTCGTCAAGGAAGAACGCGGCAATAAAGGCGCGGCGCTCACCACCTATCTGTCCCTCGCCGGCCGCTACTCCGTCCTCATGCCGAATACGGCACGCGGCGGCGGCATTTCGCGCAAGATCACCGATGCCGGTGACCGCCAGCGTTTGAAGGCCATTGCCCAGGAGCTCGAAGTGCCGGAAGGCATGGGCGTCATCCTGCGGACCGCCGGCGCCTCCCGCACCAAGGCCGAGGTCAAGCGCGATTTCGAATATCTCCTGCGCATGTGGGAGACCGTGCGCGAGATGACCCTGCAATCAACGGCTCCGACCCTCGTCTATGAGGAAGGATCGCTGATCAAAAGGGCGATCCGCGATCTCTACAACAAGGACATCGACGAAATCATCGTCTCCGGCGAGGCAGGCTATCGCGAGGCCAAGGATTTCATGCGCATGCTCATGCCGAGCCATGCCAAATCCGTCCAGCTCTATCGCGATCCGCAGCCCATCTTCGCCAAATCGGGTGTCGAGGCGCAACTCGACGCCATGTTCTCCAATCAGGTCACCCTGCGTTCGGGCGGCTATCTGGTGATCAACCAGACCGAGGCGCTCGTCGCCATCGACGTCAATTCGGGCCGGTCGACGCGCGAGCATAATATCGAGGACACGGCCGTCCGCACCAATCTCGAAGCAGCCGATGAAATCGCGCGGCAATTGCGTTTGCGCGACCTCGCCGGTCTCATCGTCATTGATTTCATCGATATGGAGGAAGGCCGCAACAATCGCGCCGTCGAACGTCGTTTGAAGGAAGCTCTGAAGAACGACCGTGCCCGCATCCAGGTCGGACGCATCTCGCATTTCGGTCTGCTCGAAATGTCGCGCCAGAGAATCCGCACCGGTGTGTTCGAGGGATCGACGGTCATCTGCCAGCATTGCCTTGGCGCCGGCATGGTCCGCTCGACGAGTTCGATCGCTTTGCATGTGCTGCGGTTGCTCGAAGATGCGCTGATCAAGAATTCGGCCTACGACATCATCGTCAAGACGCGGACCACGATCGCACTTTATATCCTCAACCAGAAACGGACCAATCTGCGGGAGCTGGAACAGCGTTTCGGCGTGACCATTACCGTTGCCGCCGACGAAAGTCTGACGGGCATGACCTATCACGCGCTGGAACGCGGAGAGCTCGCGACCGGCGCGCGTCTCCCCGCACCACGGGAAGGCGTAGTAGGGCCCGCCGATTTCTTCCCGCTCGAGGAGGAAGAAACCGAGCCGGCAGCCGAGGCCTATGAGCAGGAAGTCTTGGACAATGGCGAGGATGTCGGCGAGGAGGAAGAAGCCGCAAGCGCCGGCGGTTCCGAGAACGAGACCGAAGCGGAAGGCCGGCGGCGGCGGCGACGCAAGCGCAGACGCGGTGGCCGTGGCACCGATCGCGAAGGTTCGGGCATTTCCGCCAATGCCCCGCAACCTTCCGATGATGCCCTTGGCCTGATCGCCGGTGTCTCCGGCTATGCCGCGGAACAGGCTGACTTGACGCTGCTCCCCTTCGAAAGGGGTCATGAGGATCGGTCAGAGACTGTCCCGATGGTGGAAGCCGAAGCACCAGCCGAAGCCAACGGACAGGAAGCGGCGACTGAAGCCGCCAGCGAAGGAGCACGGCAGGAATCGAGCGAAGCCTCAGGCGAGATGCAGGGTGAAGAAGCCGCCACCGCTCCCAGCCGCAGACCGCGCCGTTCCCGCTCTCGCGGTCCACGGCGCCCGGCCGCTGAGGCGCTCGAGGCTGCGGAGACTGAAACACCTCTGCCTCCTTCCGATCAGGAAAACAGGTCGCCTCTGAGCCAGGAGGAGATTGCGACTCCTGAACTTGCGGACCATCAGACTGTCGCACCGGCCGCTCCCGTCACGGTCGAAGCGAGAGGCCGTGAGGAAGAGAAAGCCGAAACGTCTTCCTCCTTGCCGCAGGAAACGAAACCATCCGAGGAATTGGTTTCGGACCAGGCGCCGGAAGCCGAGAAGAGCGAAAAGACTCCCGTCGTTTCGCTCTCGGAAAGTCAGAGCATAGCCCCGGTTCAGACAGATATGGAAGAAAAGCCGGAGCTGGCGCCGGAAAACACGCCGCCACAACCCAAACGCTCCGGGTGGTGGCAAAGGGCGAAAGCCAGCCTGCGCGGTTGAACCGGCAGGAGCGCATTTTCTAATGGCATGGAATCGCTTCGCGATTCCATCCAATTGAAAATATGCTGATTTTTTCGGGTGAACGTTTTCGATATATCCGAAAAACTCCACCCGCAAAGCGATCTCCACTTTCCGGCAAGGCTTTCCGCACATCTTAACCGAACGTCAATTCAACCACTCCAATATCGCGAAAATCCTACAGATTTCGCGATATCTGCGAGGGCATGATGCGACATGCAGCAAGCCGACACCTCTATGCCTATTGGAACCGACTTCGGCGCGACCGTCCGGCGCCGCAGCGCAGCGAGATCGACCCAGCCGCGATCCGCGATATCCTCAGCTATACCTTCATGCTGGAATTGGACGAAAATCTGGGTTTTCCCATCCGCCTAGCCGGCGCGAGGATCAATGCCCTTTTCAATCATGAGCTGAAAGGCAGTTCCTTCATCACGCTCTGGCGCGAGCGTGAAGCGGCCAGCATGGCGGTATTGCTGCCGAGAATCCTCTATCATGCCTGCCCGATTGTCGCACGCGTCACCGCTGCTCCGAGCGGACATGACGAAAGTGCCTTCGAGCTCCTGCTGCTGCCTCTCGCTTGCGATACGATGGCGCAAGGGCGGATTCTCGGTACTCTCGCGGGATTCGACCATCCGGCCTGGCTCGGTCTGCTGCCGGTCGAACATCTTACATTGCGTAGCCTGCGCCAGCTTCCGCATATGACGCGGAACGATTCGGCTTCCCCCCAACAGGATTTGCCCACGGCGCGCGCCAGAATCCGCCAAAATCTCGCCGTTTTCCCGTCAGGAGGCCAGCCGGTTTCTCGTTACGGCCATTTGCGTGTCTATTCCGGCGGGCGGCAGGACGCCCTCGCCTGACTCCCGCCACGCGCGAGCGGATTGATTTCGAGGCATTACCGAAAAATTCCTGCGGAATTCTGTTATGCTAATCCGTTGGAATCAATGAGATCCGGCGGGAAACTGCCGCCCCATAGTCGCGGGGCGGCAAATCGCGATTCTAGAAATCGTCCAGATCAATATCCAGAATCGCCATCTGGAATGTGAAACTTTTTCCCTTGGCATCGTCGGCGGAAATCACGCCGAGAAAATCATCCCCGGAATTCAGCTCCACGGAATCCGTCTTCTTGCCACGTGGGACGATCTTCAGGCGATCATTTTCAAAAAGCCGGCGAAGGTAATCCTGCAGGACGGTCCGGTCGACCGGCACTTTCATCGCGAAAGCGAAGGAACGGTCCCCGTCCTCGTCATCGACGGAAATTTCACCGATCTGGCGTTCGCCAAGTGCGACGTCGGCGTCATCAGGGTTTTTCCGCGCCTGCGTGACCCTGATCCCCTTGTTGCCGAACGTCTGACACAGAAATCCTTGCAATTTATGCAGTTCTGATTTTTCCAACATGCTCTCCAGGACGCAAAACCAGAGCGTTTTCAAAGTGATGAAATCGCGAAGCGATTCAACGTTATCGGAAAATGCTCGATGGCATCAAACCGAAAAGGGGCATCGCCTTTCGGGACAGATCGATGTGTTTACAGAAACAATGAGCGCATTCGGCCGTTCCTGAACCGCACCACGTCAATAAATGAGAATAGTTTCAAGGGCTTTACTTCACGCAATGCGTCAATCCCAAAGACATTGCCAAAGCCGTCCGATAAAGGGCTCTCTTGAGTTCCGCCCCGTCGCAAATCCGCGAGGCTGGATGGATGGCCTCCACCGCACCCTCGCCGAGGTTCGATCCCCAGGAAGACTGATCCTGAGGAATCGAGCCCATCGAGATTTGGTATTACGCGGGGATAGCGGAAAGGAAAAGCCTCGTGAGGCCTCTTCATTCCTCAAAATGACAGGGAGGAGAGTAAAAACTGGAGGGCGAGACCTAAACGCGCCCAAGCTTCCGACTGTTTTCGGATTCGCAGCATTTTTCCAGCAATTCCTGAAAATCCATACACAGATGTTAGATTTTCCCGAAACTGGTCGGAGATGTGGTGGATAAAACCCGAAACACCTTCAGCGCATCAGTCCGGACGCACGTTCCTGTCAGGACCGATCTCGCGTGCTTTTCAAGGACATGATAAAGCAGACGGAAGCGGCCTGAACCTCCGTCTCGATCAGAAATCTATGCCGGAAGCTTGCAGATCCGCGAGAATCTGGTCCATGAAACGGGACGGTTCGGCGCAACCCGCCTCACCGACAATATTCGCGGGGACGCCAGCGACCGTTTTGTGGTCCGGCACCGGACGCAAGACAACCGAACCAGCGGCGATACGCGAACAGCGGCCGATTTCTATATTGCCGAGAATCTTGGCGCCTGCACCGATCAGAACCCCCTGCCGGATTTTCGGATGCCGATCGCCGCTTTCCTTGCCGGTACCGCCAAGCGTCACATCCTGAAGCATCGATACGTCGTCATCAATGACCGTCGTTGAACCAACGACAAGCCCGGTCGCATGATCAAGAAAGATGCCTTTGCCGATTCGCGCGGCAGGATGGATATCCGTCTGAAAAACCTCGGACGACCGGCTTTGCAGATAGAGCGCGAAATCCGTCCGCCCCGCCTCCCAAAGCGCATGCGCCAGCCGGTAGGTCTGGATCGCATGAAATCCCTTGAAAAACAGGACCGGCTCCAGAATGCGTGTGCAGGCGGGATCGCGATCGACCACAGCGGCTATATCGGCACGAAACGCCTGTCCTATCGCCGGCTGTTGCTCGATAATATCGAGATAGGTCGCCCGAATGAGATCGGCGGGAACATCCGGATGTCCCAGCCGTGCCGCCAGGCGATGAATAATGATGGATTCGAGCGTATCCTTGTTCAGGATGGTCGAGAAGACGAAGCCGGCGAGTTCCGGCTCATGACGGACGGTGGCCTCCGCCTCGGCCCGTAGCTTGGCATAAATCGGATCGGCTTGCGGAAGCCCCATCGCTTTGGCTGTCGCTTGCAAGGCATGGGTCACTTTTCATCTCCCGGCCGGTTCAAAGACCCGCCCAACGATTCGCCTCGGGTTAGCCTTGATTCCTCGATCCTCCGGCAGGATCGGGGGGTAACGATCAGTTTGACGAGCGAGGCGCAGTGCCTGATGAATGTCTAGGCAAAGCTCGCCAAGATTTTTGTGCATACGTCTTTCAAGGTCTATTTAGCAAGAATTCGACCACACCCTTCTTATAGGCGGGATCGCCGACAGCCCGATTGTGATCGCGGCCGGGAATCGGCAGATAATGGCCGGCTGGCAAAAGTGCCACGAGATGTTCCGGATCGCCTGCAATGTCGTCGGCGGTTCCCACCGCGACGAGGGACGGCTGGCGGATGGAAGCGATCTGCTCACGCGTCATCGTCTGGCGGGCGCCCCGGATGCAGGCCGCAAGCGCCTTGAGATCGCTCTTCGTGGCCTCGGCGAAACTGCGGAACATGCGCTGGGCCGGATCGGTCAGGGTGGCCAGCGAGGGCGCCTCCATCGCCTCGGCTATGCCGAGCGGCAGGCCCGCGCCATCCACGAGGTGATAGCCAAGCCCGGCAAGAATGACCGAGCGGACACGTTGCGGCTCGGTGGCTGTCAGATAGGCGCTGATCCTCGCGCCCATCGAATAGCCCATGACATCCGCTTGCGCTATGCCAAGATGATCGAGAAGCGCCAGAGCGTCGCCGCTCATCTCATTGATGTGATAGGCTGCGGGATCATAGAATTTCTCGCTGCGCCCATGGCCGCGATTGTCGAGCGCAATGACGCGACGGCCATCTTCCGTCAGCGTTTTCACCCATTGCGGAAAGACCCAATTGATCGCGTGCGTCGAAGCAAAACCATGAATAAGGAGAATCGGTTCCCCTCGATCCGCGCCGACTGGCGGCTCGTCGATGAAGGCCAGTCGCACTCCGCGCGCCGAAAATTCCTGCATGACCATATCTTCCGGATTCTCTCGCCAGATTCCTGCCGCCCTTTGTCTCCATGACTTCCCCTGTCGCCGCCTTCTTCATGGCTTGTTCCCCTTGGGAAGCAGATGCCGGAGGCACCACCCACGCGACCTATGCTGGTCAAGGCGGAAGTCGATAAGCTTTTGCGGCCTTGAGCCTGATGGATCAAGCAGATTGATCGCGCGAGCAAACTGATCACGAATGCATCAAACCTGACATTCGGCCCCTATCCAATCCGGATCTGATCGCTTAAAGCTTGCCGTCGAATCCTGTCGCCCGCGTGACGATATGGCGATTTTGAATATCCATGACTTCAAGGGATCGGGTTTCGCATGGCTTCGCACAGCACTCCCCATTTTCACAACCAGCCCGGCGTCGAAGCGGTGCGGGTGGGCGCCAAGGAATTCATGTGCGTCGGCGCCCTGCCACCTTTCGATCATCCGCATATTTTCATCGATATGGGCGATAGTTCAGATGCGATCTGCCCCTATTGCTCGACCCATTATGTCTATGACGCGAGCCTGCACGGCGGCTGCGAGCCAGCGGAATGCCGCTTCGAGCCGGTAGAAACCGCCGGCGCGGCTGCCGCCTGAGCGCGTGTCTCTGCCGTTTCCCAAGCCCTAGCCCAAGACCTGGCCAAAGCCCAAGACGACATCCATGCCGCAGCCTCATGCGCTTATCGCCGGAGCCGGCATCGGGGGCCTCACCGCGGCTCTCTGTCTTGCTCGCCAGGGCTGGCGCGTCAGTCTTTTCGAACAGGCGCCCGTCCTGGAAGAAGTCGGCGCCGGGCTACAGCTTTCTCCTAACGCCAGTTCCATCCTCCGCACGATCGGCGTGCTTCCCCATCTGGCGAAGGCGGCCCTGCAACCGCGGGGCCTGATCCTGCGGCGCGCGCGCGATGCCTCGGCGCTTTTGACCCTGCCACTGCTCGACGCCGAAAGCCGTTGGGGCGCCCCCTATCTCGTGGCGCATCGCGCCGATCTTCAGCGCGCGCTTCTGGAAACGCTGGCAGCTCATAAGGACATCAGCTTGATGCTCGGCATGGAAGTCGCGGGTTTTGCGACGCACGGCCGGGGCATCCGCCTGGTCGTCAAACAGGGTGCCGTCAAACGCACATTCGAAGGCGATTGCCTGATTGGCGCCGATGGCGTGCATTCCTTCACCCGTGCGCGCCTGCTTGCCGCCGCCGGCCTACCGCCGGCGCAACCGACAGGCCGGCGTCAACGCATCGCCTGGCGCGCGCTTGTTCCGGCGGAAAAGGTCAGCGCCGATCTGCTCTTGCCGCGTACCAATCTCTGGCTCGGTGCGGATACGCATCTCGTTCATTATCCTTTGCGCCAGGGCAAGGTCGTCAATGTCGTGGCGGTGGTCGAAACAGCGTCGGCGGCCTCCGCCAAAGAGCCCTTTTGGGCGGGAAGTGGCGATCCTGCGGTCCTCTCGCGCCGTTTTTCAAACTGGGCCAAGCCCGCGCAAGACCTGCTCGCCGCCGCGCCGCAATGGCGCACACATCCCCTCGTCGCTTTTCCTCCCCTGCCATTTTGGAGCGCGGCGCGTGTTACCCTCCTTGGCGATGCAGCTCATCCCATGCTGCCCTTTCTTGCCCAGGGCGCGGCACAGGCCATCGAAGATGCGGCGGCACTCGCCAGTGCGCTGCGTAAACCCGGAAATATCGAAGCAGCCTTCCAAGCCTATCAATCTGTGCGCCTGGCGCGGGCGAGCCGGGTACAGGCAGCCTCACACAAACAGGCAAGCCTCTATCACCTCAAGGGACCAGCCGCTTTCGCCCGCGACATGGTCATGCGCTTCACCGCGCCCGAACAGGCGCTCGCGCGCTATGATTGGCTTTACCAGCCACAGAATTATCCACAGGACCATTTGACATAAGCCTCATTTGTTCTATTTTTGTTCTCATCATTTTCGGAACAAAGATGGAATGAATGGGTGCGCTATGGCGGAGACTGGGCTTCTCCTGAAACAAACAGTGGCCAAGCCACAGATCTTTGCCAAGGTGCGGAAAAGCGCCGAGCGCGGGCCACTCGATCACATTTCCTTCAAAGATCTGTCCCTCAAAGATATAACACCGCCCCAGGAACGGCGTGGACGCGGCGCCGTCACCAATCGCGTCGGCCGCTTTGAAAAGGAAACCCGCCAGCGAGAACAGGACGGCTGGACCTATGAAGAGCCGCCGCCGCTCGCAACTTGCGTTACCCCCGAGAAAGTCCGTTCGCTTATCACGCAGAACGATTCCCCCGACGTCGGTTTCGACCGTTCAATCAACCCTTATCGCGGCTGCGAACATGGCTGCATCTATTGTTTCGCGCGGCCGACCCACGCCTATCAGGGGCTCTCGCCCGGCCTCGATTTTGAAACAAAGCTTTTCGCCAAAACCAGTGCAGCGGCAGTGCTTGAACGGGAATTGTCGGCACAATCCTACCGACCCAAAACCATCGCCATCGGCACGAACACCGATCCCTACCAGCCGATCGAAAGGCAGCAGAGGATCACCCGGCAAATTCTCGAAATTTTCGCACGCACCAATCATCCAGTCGCCATCGTGACGAAATCAGCACTTATCCTTCGTGACCTCGATCTGCTCGGCCCCATGGCGCAGAAAGGTCTCGTCAAAGTAGCGATTTCGGTAACGACGCTCGATGCTGATCTAGCCCGCAAGATGGAACCACGCGCGAGCACGCCGGAACGACGTCTCGAAGCCATGCGAATTTTGACCGAGGCCGGTATTCCTGTCAGCCTGCTTGTCGCCCCGATCATTCCCGCTCTCAATGACGGCGAAATCGAAGCCATTCTCACGCGCGCTTACGCCATGGGTGTACGAGAAGCCGGCTACGTGATGCTGCGGCTGCCGCTCGAATTGCGCGACCTCTTCGCCGAATGGCTTGTTCAACATTTTCCGGGCAAAGCGCGACATGTGCTGTCTCTGGTCCAGTCGGTGCGCGGCGGCAAGCTTTACGACGCCACTTTCGGCAAAAGAATGACCGGAACTGGGCCCTATGCCTGGATGGTGGGCCGGCGGTTCGAAATCGCCATGGCGAAACTTGGCTACACAAAATCCCACAAACGTCTGCGCACCGATCTGTTCCAGCATCCGGTACAGGAATCGGCGCAACTCAGTCTTTTTTAAAGGAAACCATTTTTGCCGGAGAAAGATTTGCCGTGCAACGAAGAGCCATCCCTTCCCCCCGAGGCCCAGGCTGGCACGGCAATGGCCGGGTTTTTCCATCGACCTGGTCGATCATTTTAAATTTTCTGGTCAAAAAGCCTGTCGGGCGGCATCATGGTAGAGACTTCTCATTGAGGTTCCATGGTCAAGCCGACTGCTCTCTTTCCCGCTACTCCCGATTTCAACCTGGAAAAACGCCTGCGTAAAAGCGGCTTCGGAAGGATTGCCGGAGTTGACGAGGTCGGCCGGGGTCCACTTGCCGGCCCGGTGACGGCGGCTGCGGTCATTCTCAACCCGGCACGGCTACCGAAGGGACTGAATGATTCCAAGGCTTTGAGCTGCACACAGCGCGACGCGCTCTATACAACAATTCTGGAAAAGGCTGCAGCGGTCTCCATCGCCTTTGTCTGTGCGCAGGAAATCGACCGGATCAACATTCGCCAAGCCACTTTGATGGCCATGCGTCGCGCACTGGCGGCGCTCGATGAGACACCCGATTACGTCCTCATTGATGGCAATGACATGCCGACGGATCTCATTTGTCCCGGCGAAACGATCATCAAGGGAGATGCGCGCTCACTGTCGATTGCCGCAGCCTCAATCGTCGCGAAAGTCGCGCGCGACCGCCTCATGCACCACTTTGCCAGGCTTTATCCAGCCTATGGTTTTAACCATCACGTCGGTTATGCAACGCGCATGCATCTTTCAGCCATTATGGATCATGGGCCCTGCCCCATTCATCGCCTGAGTTTTTCGCCCTTCAGGACCGCGGCTCAACAAGATGAGGGGGCAGAAAACATAACACCGACTTCCGACAATCTCTTTGACCTCTCGATAGGCTTTATCGAAGAATAAGCCTATTTTTTAGTTGTTTACGCGCGTAATTTGCCGTCGATTCGCGTCGCCACTCGCTCATGATCAATTGAAACGTCGCGGTGGAGCCCCAATGCTTCGAGCAATATTCCGGCGCTCTATCACGGTCGCGACCTGTCAGCGCACGATGCATTCCTTCATCGAAAATGAGCCACCATTTGCTGGGTCACTCGATTGGCGCCTTCTCCATTAATTTTCCTTCATGCCAAGGCAGCGTGCAAACTCTATTTAAAAGAGCGTTCTTTTTGCAGGGACCGCTAAGCTCGAGACTTCTTATGATCACTTTTTTGTGATATAGGAAACCGGAAGTTGCAGATCAGCGTTATTATAAATTTTAGTTTATCATCCCGCGTTTACCTCTGGCTCAGGAAGTGAGATACGGGCAATGGGACAATTCTTCTTCTTTCCTCAAAACGGCTTCGAGTCGCACCGGAAAGTCTGGACCGGATGTTTTTTCGGATAAGTTTTCATGATAATCGCGAATTTTTCTTCTTAATCTACGCGTCTATTTTCGCCCGCTTGAAATCTTATATCGGCAAAATCCATTTCTTCGGCCGAATTTTACGACTTACGGTTGTTGGACGGATTCGGGCCAAATCGTGACAAACAATGATCCGTCAGGCAAACTTTTGTCGACAAAAATGTTTAAATAAGCCACTCATCCGAAGCTCAATCTAGGACGACGCGTTTCATGTGCGCAGCGAAAATGAATTCGGTCATCGCCTCACCATCGCTCGTTCATTCCACGTCGCCTGCCACAGTGTCCAGTCCAATGGAAACGATAAGCATCACAAAGTTGCTTGATCTTGAAAGTAATCTTTCCGAAAAAACCCTGGAAGAATTTATCGTCTCCATTAAATCACACTACGATTTAAAGAATATATTTTATATTTGCCCAAGCCTTCCAGGATGTACTATAACAAACCCCTATACGTTAGGAACTTATACAGAAGAATGGATTTCGCATTATCGGGATAATAATTACGTTAATCTTGATCCCGTTATTAATATAGGGGCCCGTTCTCTTCTGCCTATCGATTGGGCCAAGCTTCCCCGTAAATCTCCGAAAGTCCAGAAATTCTTCGGCGAAGCAACCGAGTTCGGTGTTGGAAGGCAAGGCTTGACCATACCCGTCAGAGGGCCGACCAATGGGCTCTGGGCCCTGTTCTGCCTGACTGCAGACAATAATCAGCAGGAATGGCAGGCGCGCCATTATGAGCTCGTCCGCGATATGGTCCACGTCGCTCATTTCGTTCAGCAGCGCGCCTTCGAAATGAATATCAAGGACGATGGGATTGATATCAACACAATTACGAGAAGAGAGAGATCGAAGCATTGAGCTGGTCTGCGGAAGGGAAAACAATTGATGACACGGCTCTCATCATGTCGATTTCACCGGAAACCGTGAAGGCGCATCTCGATTCCGCACGCTACAAACTCGCCGCGTTGAACCGCGTTCATGCCGTCGCCAAAGCCATCCGGGCCGGTCTCATTCGCTGACCTCCCCGATTTGGGGAATAGGTTTATTTTATAGGTAAAGCATAAAACATGGGTCATTCCCCTCCCGCGAGGAACTCCCATGTTAATGACGTTGTATGGTTACGAAAGAGACGAGAAACCGGAACTGTTTACGGAAATGTTCCGTCAGCGGCGGATCATTTTTCACGATCAGAAGAACTGGGACGTCAAGGTCAACGAAGACAATCTCGAAATCGATGAGTTCGATCGTGATGATTCCGTCTATCTTTGCGTCCTCGGCAACAACGGCGAGTTATACGGATCTGTCCGCCTACTGAATACGCTCAGCGAGCATATGGCAGTCAGTGTCTTCAACAAAATGTTTCCTGACATCGTGATTCGCTCTCCAACGATTTGGGAGATCACGCGCTTCGTCGTCTTCAACGACCAAGTCATTCAACCTAACGGGATTTCGCGCACCGCTTGCGAACTCATTCTCGGCATCTGCCAGTTCAGCCTGGAACACGGCGTAACTCAGGTGACCTCCATCTATGAAGCGAGCCTGCACCGCGTTTGGCGTCGCTGCGGCGTCAACAAGATCATCCTCGGACACAATCATTCAACGCGTCCGTCGATCTATTTTGGTCTACAGGACATTCATCCAGCTCTCGAAAACAACATTCGCTCGATGACAGGCCTCACGAAGGAGATGGAAGTCGATGTCAAAGCCGCTTGAAACATCTTCGCACGAGACCAGCCGCATCGATCACGCACTCGGCCTCGCCGCCGGAATCGAAGCTCTTGCGCACGACGCGGTAGGTCTCGACGATCCGATGGTCGATCTCTATCTCGCCCTTGCCTACGATTCTCTGCGTCGCCTGATCAGCGAAATCGAGCTTCCACGCCCCGTAGGTTCCTGTGCTGCAAGCACAAGATTCCTATGAAAGCCGACTTCCGCGTATCGCCTAGAGCATGATCAGATGTGCCCGATCTGCTCCACATAAAAACAAGAGCCTTTTCAATGCCCTCGAATCGCACAGCGATTTTGTTCAAACAAAAGTGGCTCTAGAGCATTTTCCGACACCGTTGAATCGCTTCGCGTGATTCCATAGCATTGAAAATGCTCTGATTTTTTGAGTGAAGCGTCTCTTGATAGATCTGAAACGCTCTTGCAGCGCGGAAACATACCGTCTAGCGCGGAGGACAGAGACGGAAGGCTAATGTAGCAGATACAATAGAGAGCCTTCCGCCACAGCAATGCCTCGCCCATCCAATGGGTAAGCGAGCATTGCCTCAAAAATGGCTAAACATATTCGGCTGACTTGAGGCCCTCTAAAGCATCGGAATTCGAATGAAGCCATGTCCAATGCTCTAGAATGCTTTCGAAACAGCCGAACATGCTCTTATAAGGGAGGCACCTGATCTCTCAGACGCCAAATAAAACTTTATATTTCTCTAAAGTCACAAATTTTCGAGAAAGTACCATCCATTTCAGGAAATTCCGCTTGGAAACGGAAAAACGCGGCGACCACAGCCTTGTGGCAAACCTATATTTTGGCTGTTCTACGGCGTCGCGGAAGCCTGCTTTTCAACCCCATCAGACTCAATCTCAACTCTACTTCCGTCCATAAGAAGGGCTGGAGGATTCAGCACGATTTTTTCATGGCCGGTCAATCCATCATTCAATTCGACGGTGCGGCCGAAATCCCGATAGATCGTGACTTGTTTCAGACTCACGCGATTATCCTCACCCACAACCGCGACTTGTAGCCCGTGCTGGTTGAAGATGAGGGCTTCCGAAGGAACGACAACATTTGGGCGCGTCCTCGGTACGGAAAATGTTACATCCACGAAGAGTCCGGGGCGCAACAGACCGTCCTTGTTGGGAACATCCACCTCCGTGGACAAGGTTCGGGCAGAAGATGTCAATGCCACCGAGCTGCGAGCAACCTTACCGATGAAAACCTTCTCCGGCATCTGCGGCACGCTCACGCGGGCGTTCAGACCATCCTCGACGCCAATCGCCACACTCTGCGGAACATTGACGGCCACACGCAAGACATCGTCGCGGTTGATGGAAAACATTGGTGTTCCGGTACCATTATCCGCATTGACAAGATCACCGACCTCAACATTACGTGTCGTGATGATGCCATCGAAAGGAGCAACGACCCTTTCGAACTCCGTCAAGGTCCGCAATCTTTCAACTGTTGCCTTCTGAGCATCGACGTTGGCCTGCGCGAGCTTGACTCCCGCATGCGCTGTTTCCAATGCCGCCTGCTGCACCGAGACATTCGCCTGCTGATTATCCCGCACCTGCATGGTCTGATAACCGCGCTTGCTGAGCGTGTCGGCGCGATAATAAGTCACATCGGCAAGGCGCACATTGGCTTCGGCCTGAACGACTTGTGCCTGTGCCTGCGCCAGCGCTGCCTCGACTTGTTTCAACTGTGCCTTGGCTTGATCGAACTGACGATCGAGATCGGGTGCAGAAATGCGCACGAGCAAATCGCCAGTCTTGACGCGGCTTCCGATATCGACATGGCGTTCGGCAATATATCCCGTCGCACGCGCATAGATGGCCGCCATATTGAAAGCGACCGTCTGCCCAGGCAGCGTCAATTCAATCGGTTCCTCATGCAGTTGGGCCTTATACACTTGCACCTTTGGCACGAAATTGACTGTCTTTTCCTGCGCTTCGACGGAAGCTGAATAGCGCTGCCAATGGCCATAGGCGCCGTAAGCCAACACGCCACCTGCCGCCAAAAACACGATCAGAAAGATTTTTCTTGACGGCATGGGATAATGTTCCACATCGACCGTGGACGCGTGGCTATGCAAGCCAGTCTCTGCCCGTGGGTTTGCCTCGCTCATAGATAATCCTTGATCGGTTCGACCTTACCCCTGCGCAGGAGGGAATAAAGGAAAGGAACGAACAACAGGGTGGAACAGGTGCCGACGGCGACGCCACCAAGAACGGCTCTCGCCAGGGCGGCGTTCTGCTCGCTGCCTTCTCCAACACCGATAGCCATCGGCAAGAGGCCAATGAACATGGCACTCGCCGTCATCAACACCGGTCGGAGGCGCGTTTCACCAGCCTTGAGCGCCGCCTCGATGGCCCCGCAACCCGTTTCCTCCCGATACTCCCTTGCAAAGGTCACCAGCAGAATGGAATTGGCGCTCGCCACACCGACACTCATGATAGCGCCGAACAGAGACGGAATGGAAAATGTGGTCTGTGTAATGAACAAGCTCATGATAATGCCGCAGAACGCGAGCGGCAACGCGGCCAGAACCACAAAGGGATCACCCCAGCTCTGATAATTGATTGCCATCAGAAGATAGACTGCAACCAGAGCGATGCCGAGGCCGATCTCAATGTTGAAAAAGGCATTATCCATATCCTGAATCTGGCCAAGGATCGTAATCTTGTCGGGTGGTTGCAGATTCTTCTGCTCTTCGGCGATGATCTTTTCGATTTCGTTACGAATCGAACCCAGGTCACGGTCCTGAACACTGGCGAAAATATCATATTTCGGCGACACATTAACGTGATTGACGACGGTCTGCTCACTCTGACGCTTCAGATCGACCACATTCTGTAACAGGGTGACAATACCAGGCGTCGCATTATTGGGACCGCTCACGTAAATCGGCGTGTTCTCCACCATGGCGAGAGAGGCAGTCCTATATTCTGGCGTCTGGACCCAAAGCTGATAGGGAATGCCGGTTTTGGGATCGGCCCAGAAATTGGGATAGACCTGAAAGCTGCCGCCGAGCGACACATTCAGCGAATTGGACAATTGCTGCGTGCTGAGCCCGATTTCACGTGCCATCTGGCGATTGATCGTGCCGTAATATTCCGGAGCATCGGTGATCTGGTGAATATGGACATCGACGGCACCTCGCACGGCTCTGATCTTGCGTTCCAGGTTCTTCGCGACTTCAAGATCCTTCTCTTCATGACGACCGAGTACCTGAACGTCGATCTGCGTAATGCTGCCGAAATCGAGAATCTGGGTAATGATGTCCGACGGCTGGAAATAAAAGATCGTATCAGGGAAGCGTGCGCGCAGAATAGGGCGCAGCTTCTTCATATATTCGATGGTCGATCCATGCTCTTCTGAGAAGGAAATCAGCATCTGACCGTCGTTATAGGCGACGAAAGATCCGTCGCCGAACGCAAAATTATAATTGAAAGCCGGCAGACCGATATTATCGACGATAATGGAAAGCTCTTCCTCCGGGATAACCTCATGAATCGTCTTTTCAACCTGTGCAAAAATCTGCTCCGCAGCTTCTATGCGCATGCCCGAGCGGGTGCGAATGTGGAGCGTCAACGACCCAGCATCGATCTGAGGAAAATAATCCTGGCCCACAAAGGTGAACAAGACGCCTGACGAAGCGATCACCACCATCACCGTCGATACGGTTACGAGACGGTGCGCGATGATCGCATGCAGGAGTCCAAGATAGGAGCGGTGGAACCGGGCGAAGCCTCGTTCGAAGCCTGCATGAAAACGGACGAAAAATCCGGAGATACCTTCGGGCTGCGGCCCTGTCAGCGCAGCATGGGCATTCCCATGTCCCGCTCCGCGCCCTTCACCGAAACGCTGATCAAATTCCTTTTTCACGAGCACGTCGATCAGGATCGGAACGAGTGTACGCGACAGAAGATAAGACGTAAGCATCGCGAACACGACCGCGAAGGCCTGCGGCGTAAACAGATATTTGGGTGTATCGGTGAGAAAGAACACGGAAACGAAAGCGGAGCAGATCGACAAAGTCGAGATCAGCGCCGGCTTGGCGATTCCCGCCGCGCCATAAACCACCGACTCACGAAAACCATGCCCCTCCTCCATGAGACGATAAGTGTTTTCGATGGCCACGGTTGCATCATCGACGAGGATGCCGACAGCAAGCGCAAGTCCACCCAAGGTCATAATGTTTATCGTATGCCCAAGGAATGCAAGAATCGTCAGCGACGTGAGAATCGAAAGCGGAATGGACACCAATACGATCAATGTCGAACGCCAGGATCCGAGGAACAACAGGATCGTGCAACCCGTCAGGGCCGCAGCAATGACCGCCTCGCGCACCACGTCGCGAATCGCCCCGGAAACGAAGACCGACTGATCGAACAGCGGCGTAATCTTCATGCTTGGCGGAGCCGCCGCCCGAATATCCGGCAGAAATTTCTTGACATTATTGACCACAGAAAGCGTCGACGCTGTTCCGTTCTTCAAGATCGTCAGGAGAATGGAACGCGTGCCGTTTGCACGCACGATGTTCAATTGCGGCGGGGCCCCATCACGGACGAAGGCGACATCACGTAGAAGGACCGGCGTACCCTTTTCTACCTTTATAGGCATTTCATTCAGGGTCTCGATCGCTTCAGGCGTCGAGTTCAACCGGACGGGATATTGCGTACTGCCGATTTTGGAGAGCCCCGACGGCACGACGAGACTTTGCGTGCCGACCGCATTGGCGACATCAAGCGGCGTCATGCCATTGGCCTGCAACGCCTTCAGATCAAGATCGACCATGATCTGCCGTGGTGCACCGCCATAGGGGGTCGGCAGGGTCGATCCCGGAACCTGTGCCAACGTCTGACGAATACGATACATGCCGTAATCGAAGAGTTGCGCCTGCGAATCCTTCTGCGATGAAAGAGAAAGCTGGATAACCGGCACCGCAGAGGCCGAAAAACGCATGACGACAGGAGGCTGAACACCGGGCGGCATGACCGCGCGTATCGAATTCATCGCCGACACGACTTGGGTGATAGCGAGATCGACGCTCACGTCGGGATCGAAGAAAATCTTCTCGATTGCCACTCCCTGCAGCGTCGTACTTTCCATACGCCTGATATTATTGACATTATTCGAGAGGGAATATTCACTATAGGTAGTGATACGCTGACTCATATCGGTCGTGTTGAGACCGGTATAGGTCCAGACAATCACGACGACAGGAATATCAACGCTCGGCAAAACATCCTTGGGCATGACGATTGCCGAACCGATTCCCCCTAGCATCATGACGATGGCCAGAACATAGAAGGAAATACGGAACTTCAGAGCATATTTAACAAGTTCCATAAACTAACCTGAGAAGCTGCCGGCATGCGCCTTTAACGAACGATCTTTCTTCAATTCGTTTTTAAAATAGCACATGCAGGTCCGGCAGGCTTCACACTTCACCGTGATCCCATCAAGAGTGAATTACGCTGAGAAATATAATGAGGATTCGGCCGCCTCGTGATGTCACGGCTCAGGAGTGATTTGCGAACTCGGCCGGGAGGTTAGAAGACATTCGGATAGATATATCGCTGAATGACATCTTCGAGGAGGAAGAGGAGAAGCAGCAAGATAACCGGCGAAATATCGATACCCCCAAGATCCGGAAGAACCGACCTGATTGGCCGGAGAACCGGTTCCGTCAGAGCATTCAACGCATTCCAGATCGAGCGCACGAGATCATTATACATATTGATAACGTTAAAGGCGATGAGCCAAGACATTATGGCAACAATGATAATGACGTAACTATAAAGATGAAGAACGAGCAGCAGGACATCAAGTAACGCGCGCATGAAGGATCCTTGAACTTTAGTGACGCCGATTCTTTTACCGAAGCATCTTCCGCCTGATTTGTATCGATGATTATGCCAGACGATGGAAAACACTTTTATTTAAGCACATAGAGCCATCCAGACCAGCCTGGCCGCACCGGAATCGAAGAATTATCCAAATCGCAGAAACGTGCCGGCGGATCATGGATCAGAGCGTTCTAAGCTGCCTGCCCCTCCCGACAGCAGCCGACAGCATTTCCCTTTGAACAAAATCGCTTTGCGATTCAAAGACATTGGAAATGCTCTCTTTTTGATGGATCTTCGCGGCAACAGCCAGAAGGGCTCCTGCTTTGTTTAAGCAGCCAACCGCTTGCCCACAAGTAAGGCCCTTTTTCCGTATTTCGTGTAGAGGTTTAGGGGTGTTTCCGCGAGATCCTCCAAACCATCCCGTCGGGAAAAAGCTTTCAGCAAAGAAATCGTCAAACTCCGGCTTGCACAGCGTCGAACACTCGCGTAGATAAATCCGCACTGGGGGCTGTAGCTCAGATGGGAGAGCGCTGCAATCGCACTGCAGAGGTCAGGGGTTCGATTCCCCTCAGCTCCACCAGCACGATACATTGTTTTCACTTGCTTTTAAGCTTGTGCTAAAGCTCCGATGTTTCAGGGGGCTTGCAGTAACCTGCCGCGTCTCTGGCGACATAAACGCCCGGATTTCGGGGCTTTCATAGCACTCTCCGGCCTCCTGTCTCAGACGCCCCGATTTTCCTTTCCGCGCTTTTCCCGATCATCAGCTCAGAGACCGGTTTGTGGCGCGCGGCAGCGAGGATGGACCGAGCAGGACGATTGAGCAGATTCCCGTGCTGACGTTTCCTTGTTTCTTTCCCGTGGCACAATGACAACAGAACCATCCGTTGGGGTCGGAGGGTTCTGTTCCTCTCGCTGGCTATCCCCACGGGATCCACGAATCAGGCTCTACGTCGAGATTTAACGCCTTGCGGAAAGCTCGAGGCTATCGCGGCTACGGCAGGGACAGGACCCACCATTGTTCCGGCCAGTGCATCGGCAGATCGACCAACCGGGTCACACCATAGCCGCGCCGGAACAGGGCTTCGACCGCCGCCCGAACCAGTGCCGGATCGAGAAAGGCCAGCGAAAGGATCATGCGGACCGAACGCTCGGTCCGCTGCTCGCGGCGCGCGAGATGGGCAATTTCCGGGCAGCACCACGAGATCAACGAGCCAGGTTCGTGCCTGAAGGATCGCGGCGAGAAGTTTCTGGCGTTCCCCCGTCAGGATCGGTTGCAGCGGACCTGGAGCAGTTTCGGGCTGAAGAATCTCCCGCCGCCGCCGATACGGCTGTAGCGTCCAGGCAATTGCCAGGGTCTCGTCTATACCTCCGGCTTCGGCACCATCCCCTTGCCGTTCAGTGTGAGCCGGATGCCGGCAGGGCTAATGGTCACACGCTCCGGCATTTCTGCAATCAGAGCACGGCTATTTAGCACCTCGCGGTTCTCGCCCTGTGGCCGACTGCCCTTCGGGCGCGGTGGATCTGACGAAACGACGCCCCGATTCCAGCCCATTAGCCGCCAGGAAAAAAGCTGTTTCGCCATGCAAATATCGTCAGCCAAACATGGTTAACGAATCGATTTTTTAGGCGCACTTATATCCATATTGCGCGTTCCTCCGGTTCCAATGCTAATTCAACAGCCGCATGCATCCGCGCTGATTCTATCACTGCTTCCATCACTGCCATGACCCCCAAGGCCTGAAGTGACGTCACATGCGTTCGTCCGATGCCTTTCAACGCATCCACCACACCTTTGTAGTAGTGTCGCTGATCTCCAGCCACTGATGGCAACATTCGCGATGCACCACTACCATCAAAGAGGATGACGGGATCAGGATCGTTACCCCAACCCGGATCGCCTGGCTTCATGCCGCCGCGCAACTGATCCTCTTGACGATCAGCTTGCTGCTTGACCACGCTGCCACCTTCACCATGGGCGACGAAGCGATAGCTACCGCCAGCGGTCAGCAAGCCAGCATGGAGGATGACGCGACGTTCCTCATAGTCAAGAACGGCATGCGCCCAATCGTCGGAGACAGCACCTAAGCGTTGCCTGGCTAGATTGCCTTGCACTCGACGAGGTAATCCAAACAATTGAAGTGCCTGATCCACCAGATGCGGGCCGATGTCGAACCATAACCCGCTTCCGGGACCACCCTGTTCTCGCCAGCGGACACGGACCTCTGGGCGGAAACGGTCTATATGGGACTCGAAATGGGTGACGGTACCGATCAGACCGTCGTTAATGACCTTCTTGATACTGAGGAAATCGCTGTCCCAGCGTCGGTTGTGGAACACCGATAGCAACACACCCCTGCTATCCGCAAGCGCGATCAACTCACGGGCCGAGGCTAGGTCGAGCGTGAATGGCTTGTCGATTACAACATGTTTGCCTGCCTCGAGTGCCGCTCTCGCGATCGGTGCATGACTGTCATTCGGTGTCGCGACGACCAACAGATCGACCATGTCGGACCTCGCGACCTGCATTGGATCTGAGATGACGGTAAGGTCATGTATGTCAGCCTGAACCTTGTCAGGATCACGAGACGCGACGACGGTAAGTTCAAGGCCAGGTGTTGCCCTGATTAGCGGAGCATGAAAAGTCTTCCCCGAAAAGCCGTAACCAATGAGACCAACACGAATGGCGGTTGAATCAGATTTCATTGAGTGTCCTGTTGACCTTTGTTGAGAGTGGGACTGACAGGCATTTAGTGATTGAGGCCGCTTATTCCGTCATTGAATGACGAAGCGTTCGCCGAAGACGATGGCGAGTAGCGTGTCCCGACGCCGCGGTTCTTCAATTCATTCATCACGCGCAGCCAGAATTTAACTCCCTCCATCTACTTGATCCAGAAGCCCAGAATCTTTTTGACGCCGTGCGCCAGCACGCCGACGTTGTTGTAGACGGCCTTGTTGCGCACGAAACCTTCGTCGCAGATTTTGACGCGGATCGCGTCGAAGAAGATGATTGGATAGCAGGCGTCGGGGGGCTTGTTCTGCCATTCCTTTACCTCTTCCAGAACGGAGCCAGTGACGGATGACGTGAGATCCGGCGAGACGTCGATCCCGTAAAGGTCCTCAAGATGACCCTGGATCTACCACACAGTAATTCCGAATCAGTTTATACGAAATTATCTCGGCCTTTTTGGCTGTGGGAAATGAATCGGTGTGTTTTTCTATCAGATTGGTAACACTTACTTGCTATTCGTCGCATATGCCGACGGGATCCTTGACGCAGAGCTCGTCCCGTAATTCCGGCGGAATAGATTTCAGCGGGATGGCGATCATCTTTTTTCCATTCACCTTTAAGAGGTGAACGGTTGCCATGTCGCCATCGTGCATTTTTGCCGGAATCGCCTTCATGTGTTCGAGGTGAAAAGCTTCTTCGCTCTGCACCTCGAAGGCGTGCAGCGTCGCGACAAACAAGCCTGTCATTGCGACAGCGGATACACCCCAATAGAATGCTTTCGGCATATTGTCCTCCCTTCGCTTGATCCTGTTATCGTTAAAAGACGATCGTCGCCCGAAGGCCGCTGATCCAGGCATCATTATAATGCCCATAATTGCCGTACCCGCCGGGATTATGGATATATTGCAGGCTGCCTTTGATGTTCAGCCAGCCTGTCGCCTGTAAGCCGTAAAAGGTTTCAAGAGTCAGTTCTCCGCTCTGCGTATAGCCGAGATTGGCCAGGGATTGTCCGGTCGCGACAGCCGGATTGACATGCGTCGTGCCGATGCCGAAGCCGATATCGTCGTTTGGCCGTGCCTCGAACAATCCATGATAGATGAA
>NZ_JQJH01000003.1 GCF_000745425.1 Beijerinckia mobilis | reverse complement strand
GCCGACACCTTCGGTCTCATTCAAGGCTTCGAGCAGCGTTTCCCACAATCCAGCCAGCGTCCAGCGCCGAAACTGGCGATAAACTGATGACCATTTGCCGAAATGCTCGTGCAAATCGCGCCATTGCACGCCCGTGCGGGAAATCCAGAAAATACCATCAAGAACAAGGCGATGGTCCTTCGCACGTCGCCCGCTATGCGGCCCGCGCCGCGTCACGAACGGCTCAAGACAGGCCCATTCTTCATCCGACATCAGCCCACGAATCAAAGTCGCCTCCTTCTGAAAGCGACTTTGAATCAGAACCTTCGCAACTTGGGAATCCTATTCGTCAACAGGACCTAGGGCTATCCTTCACCCGAAATCGGCTCTTGTCCCAACTTGACGCGTTGTCCAGGCCTGCTACAGCTTGCCTCGAAGCTGCGTTTCAGGACGTTTTCAAGTGGGTTCGGCGCTTGGCCCATCCTGTCCACTACCCGCAATCACACTCTCATTATTCTTGGCCAAACGCAGCGCTGACAGCGCCTCTGCCATTACCTCATCCTCGACGTCACGGCCTGCATCGCCTCAATGGATAAACAGCCCTTACCCAACGTCCCTCCTCGCAAGCTTGGCGGCCTCAGCGATCTCGCGGCGAATTATGATGTGATTCTCTGCGACGTTTGGGGCGTCTTACATGACGGGATCGCCGCTTTTCCGAAGGCGGGAGACGCCTTGCGGCAATTTCGCCAGAAGGGCGGCAAGGTCATCCTCATTACCAATGCGCCACGCCCTGCTCCGGTCATCATGCGCCAGCTCGATGGTCTCGGTCTCGTGCGGGAGGCCTATGACGGACTTGTCTCCTCGGGCGATGTCACGATCGGTCTCATTCTCGAGAGGCCTGGTCTCTCACTGTTCCGCATCGGTCCGCCGGGAGACAATGTGGTTTACGACGAGGCCGCCCGGCTTGGCGGCGCGCCGCTCGCTTTCGTTCCGGCTGCGGAGGCGGATTACCTCGTCTGCACTGGCCTTTTCGACGAGAAGCGGGAAAAAGCCGAGGATTACGATGCCCTGCTGACCGAACCCGCGCGGCGCGGCGCTGAATTGATCTGTGCCAATCCCGATATTGTCGTCCGGATCGGCCCTGAACTCGTCGCTTGCGCGGGCGCGATCGCCGAACGCTATGAAGCACTGGGCGGCACGGTGATCCAGGCAGGCAAGCCCTTTCCGGCAATTTACGAGCGGGCCCTTGCCCTAGCCGGTTGCGCCCCCACCCGGAGAGAGCGTGTTCTCATCATCGGCGACGCCATGCATACCGATATCGCCGGCGCACATCGCCAGGGACTTGATAATATTTTCATTACCTCCGGTATTCACCGCGCCGAACTGCATCCTGGCGAACGCGGTGATCTCGATGCCGCCGCGCTGAGACAATTTCTCGAATCCTCGGATGGGCCGCCGATGGCGCTCATGCCGGAACTCATTTGGTAGGCGTACCACCTCTCATTGCCCCCCAACTTCTCGGGATCAATGAGGTCCGGTGGGAAGCCGCCGGACCTCAGTCGCGGGGCAAAAGTCGCGGAGTCAAACTCTCAGCGAGACATGATCTTTGAGTTGGCATCAGCCCCGATAATGGCACGCCCTTCCCGACTTTGGATCTTGAGGCACCCGCGCTTGACGTCGCCGCGCCGACAAGGCAGGGTCCGCGGGCCTCGGTGGAGGGGCGGGTCCGCCGCCATTCCCATCCAATCATGACCTTACTCGCGTCGCACCCTTGACCGAAACGCTCTCCAAAAAACCCTTCATTCTCGCCGTGGATCCGCAGGAGCCGCCTGCGGGACTTGCCGGAGCGGTCGTGGCTATCGGCAATTTCGACGGGATCCATCGCGGCCACCTCGCCGTCATAAGGCGTGCCGAGGCGCTTGCCGCAAAACTCGGCAAACCCTGCGCCGTACTCACCTTCGAGCCGCATCCGGCGGATTTCTTTCGCGGCGAGCGAACTGTTTTCCGCCTGACACCCTTGAAGGATAAAGCAAAAACCCTGGAATATCTGGGCCTCGACGGCATTATCGTCGTTGCCTTTAATGCCGAACTCGCCGGTATGACGGCCGAAACTTTCGTCACCGACATTCTCCTGCGGCGGCTGGATGTTTCCGCCGTGGTTGCGGGCTATGATTTTCATTTCGGCGCCAAACGCCAGGGAACGCCGGATTTTCTGAAGGATTCCGGCCGCCGTCACGGATTTCAGGTTGATATCGTCGAGCGGGTGGCTTCCGATCTCGCTGGCAGCGACGAGGCGGCCTCCTCGACGGCGACGCGGCTCGCTCTCGAGGCTGGCGATGTCGATCACGCCGCCCATCTCCTCGGCCATCCCTTCACCATCACTGGCCCGGTGCTGCACGGTCAGGCGCTCGGCCGCCAGCTCGGCTTCCCCACCGCCAATTTGAAGCCAGAAGGCAATTGCCGCCTGCGCCATGGCGTCTATGCCGTGCGCGTGCGCATCGATAGCGCTGAAATACTGCTCGATGGCATAGCCAATTACGGACGCCGGCCGACAGTCGATGATGACGGCATCCCTCTGCTCGAAATTTTTCTACTCGATTACTCAGGCGATCTTTACGGCAAGAGTCTCGAAGTCTCCTTCGTCGCCTTCATTCGCGGCGAAGAAAAATTTCCATCTCTCGATGCCCTGAAAGCACAGATCGCGGCGGATGTGGCTCAGGCCCACGCTCTCCTCGCACCCCCTCAGGAAGCGAAACACAGGGCTGATACCAAGGCTCAATGAGAATGGCTCAGCGAGCCTTGACTTATTGAAACTTACCCCCCGCGACGGCCGAGTGGCGGCTTTCCGCCGAATCCCCTTGATATAAATCCCGCGAAAACCCTGCTTCCGTAACGGGAGTGAGCCCTCTCGCCCGCAATACCTGCTCCAGAACCGGGTTCGGAATCATTCCCTTGGTGAACAAGGCCCGGCGCGATCCCCCTGCCCGTTCCCGATCCGCGCCGAAACCGCGTTCCTCGCTCACAATATGATCGACACGGCGCGCGATTGCCGGCGCGGGATCGATCCATCCGACCGGCCAAGGGGCGAGGGTGCGGAAACGGTCGAGCAAAAGCGGAAAATGCGTACAGGCAAGCACCACGCAATCAGTCCGCCGCCCCTCCGATTCAATGAAACAGGGCGCGATTTCCTGCGCGATCGCCGAATCGTCTATGCTTTCGCCACGCATCGCCGCTTCTGCCAGCGCAGCAAGGCGTTGTGATCCGACGAGCGTCACGGCACAATGCGAAGCAAAGCTGCGCACAAGGTCATGGGTGTAATCACGCGCGACGGTCCCCGGCGTCGCGAGCACCGAAATCAGCCGCGAGCGGGACATCTCCCCCGCCGGCTTGATCGCGGGGACCGTGCCGATGAAAGGCAGATTTGGAAAAGCTGCGCGCAAATGCGGCAGAACAAGCGTCGAGGCTGTATTGCAGGCAATGACCACGGCATCCGGCCCATAGGAGGCGACAAGCTGCCGGATGACATCGAGCACCCGCGCGACCAGCGCCGTCTCGCTCATCGCGCCATAAGGAAAGGCCGCATCATCGGCCACATAAAGATAATCGGCATGCGGACGCAGTTTCGCGATTTCCGCAAAAACGGTCAGACCACCAAGTCCGGAATCGAAGACCAGAATTTTGGGAATAGGGTTCATCGGACGCCTGTTTCCGCCACCAAATCCCGCCGCAGGCCGGTTTTCAATCCGCATCAAACCTGCCGGAATGGCCGGTTCCTTCGTCGCCTCGGCCATGAAGCCTGTCCTGCTTAAGGCAAACATCCTGAAAAAGCCAATCCTGAGAGAAAGGACGACATTCGCGCCATAGCCGCGCGGACGCAGCTGTCACTTCGCAGCAAACAGGATCAAGTTTAAGAAAATGCTGCTTCCGTCCGATGCAGGATGGGAGATCGTCACCGCAGTCGCGAAGGCAGGTCTCGATAAATCCGATTCATCGAGACTTTGTATCGGCGGTCTCATCCAGCGAGTCGGAACAGGAATGACCGGAATGCGGCTGAGGCGCGGCTGATTGGGAAGACGCCTTGCGCGGGAACAGCGCGCGCGGCCCCTCGACAAGCCGCACCACAGCACCACGCAGGGTGCGCACATCCTGTTCGCTCAGCGCCATCCGGTGGAAAATATTGCGCAGATTGCGCCGCATGACCGGCGCCTTACCCGGTGGCCGGAAGAAGCCCGAGCGGTCGAGTTCCGCCTCGAGATAATCAAAAAACGACAGGATCATCTCGCGCGGCGCGGGCGGTGAATAATCAGTGAGCTGGAATGGGGCGGCGGCGCCATGCGCCGCCTGAAACCATTCATAGCCGGTCAGCAGCACGGCCTGGGCGAGATTGAGGGAAGCGTAAGCGGGATTAACCGGAAATGTCAGAATGGCATCGGCCAATGCGACATCATCATTGTCGAGGCCTGTCCGTTCCGGACCAAACAGGATTCCCTGCCGTTCTCCCTGACCAAGCCTTGCTGCGCATTCCGGCATGGCTTCAGCGGGAGTCACCACCCTTTTATGCTGGCCACGTTCGCGCGCGGTCGTCGCCCACAGAAAATTGAGATCGGCAACTGCTTCGGCAAGAGTGGCAAAGACCCGCGCCGAGGAGAGAAGATGCACCGCACCGGCCGCCGCGGCTTCCGCCTCGTCCTTGAAACGGCCTTCCCTCGGCCAGCCCTCGCGCGGCGCGACGAGCCGCAGATCCGACAGGCCGAAATTCGCCATGGCCCGCGCGCACATGCCAATATTGACCGCGAGCTGCGGCCTCACGAGAATGATGGAGGGACCACCCGCCAGGCTCTCCCGGCTGTGATCGGTACCGGCGCCAGTCATAGGCCCTGATTCCATGGCCGCAGGCTTCGCGCATAAAGCGCAGGCCCACTTGCCTTTCTTAGAAACTTCATGATTTTAGCGGAGTTCAGGTCGAGGTGACGGTGATCACAGCAAAAGCGTTGCTGGACCATCTTGCGGAACCAGCGCATATATGCGAGGGATCCATAGCGGTTTTGCGTAAGGGAGCCAATGGTGCGTAGGATGAAATCGCTCGAAAAGATCCTTGTCGTGCTGATGGCCTTCGTCGCTGTCACCTTTTTCGGGCTTGAGGCCAAAGCCGGTTCTCTCGGTAGCAGGGATGAGACGCTCGGATTCTGGGGTCACCCCTATCCCTATGGCTATACCCACAACGAGGCCAGCGATGAATGCTATCGCGTGGAAACCTACGATTCTCCTTTTGGTCCGCGCCAGCGGCTGATCAATATCTGCCGGAATCGCAGCCACCCGCCTTATTGAGCGGCTTTCCTTCCTTTTCATCCGTATTGTTGCATTAATGGGCTCAGCGCCTCCCTGGCTCTCCGGTATTTTCTGGATGAGCCTTACGACTCTTCTTTTCGTTGGCCAGGATTCCACAGCCCGCGTGCTGATGCATTCCTATCCGCTGATCGAGGTCACCTGGGCGCGGTATTTCGTGCATGTTCTCATCGCGACCGGCATCGTTCTCCTGCGCCGGCCTTCCGCCATGCGAGCCAATGCGCCATCCCTGCAGATTCTGCGCTCGACACTTCTGCTCGGCGTGACGCTCTTAGCCAACATCAGCATCCAGCATCTGCGTTTCGTTGATTACACCGCCATCATGTGGGTGACGCCGGTTCTCGTCACAGCTCTCTCCGTCTTCATCCTGAAAGAACAGGTCGGCCTTGTCGGCTGGCTCAGCGTCTGCGCCGGTATGACCGGCGTCTTGATTATTTCCAATCCCACGGGGCTCGATTTCTCTCCCTGGATGGTGCTTCCGGTCATCGGCGCATTCTGCAATGCCAACTACCAGATCACCACGCGGCTGCTATTTGGACGCGATACGCCGCTGACGACCTTTTTCTATACCGGACTCGTCGGCGTCGTCGTCATGAGCGTACTGCTTCCCTTCACCGGGATCTGGCCAAATGTCCGCGATGCGGCTTTGATGGGCCTGCTCGGCGCCATGGGCGGGGGTAGCCATTATTGCCTGATCCGCGCCTATACCGCCGCGCCAGCAAGCACGATCGCGCCCTTCGGCTATACCAGCCTGCTTTGGGCCACACTGATCAGTTCGACCGTATTCGGCGAAATTCCAAGCCCGCGCAGCCTGCTCGGTGCGGCTTTCATCATCGTGGGCGGCGTCAGTATGGTGCTCTACCAGAACCGGCGCGCCGCGGCGAAAATGGTGGAAAAGACATCCACGCCCTGACCGCGAGCCGATCCGCGGTACCCCTGCGGCGTCTTGCCAAAAGGCGGGCGCCGGTTTCAGCCCTCATTGGCTGGTGGAATCGTGACAAGATTCCGGAATCGTCGGCGAATTGATCTTGATCTTGTTGCCGCATTTATCGCAACCGCCGAGACTCGCGGCAAAGAGGGCCATGACCAAAAGCGTGATCGGGCGCAGCGCGGCACAAGCGATGGAACCCCGTGTCAGAAATCGAAACATGCTTCCTCCCGCAACCCCGGCTCCGCGAGTATCCGCGCCATCTCTTCATTGATGATCGCCTGCTCGATCTGATCGACCCGCGCAGCCGGAGGACCAGAACGGCATAATTCAACCAGAACGGCGATGGTCTCGCTGGCGCCGATCAACACCGCCTCGACATTGCCATTCCGTTTGTTGCGGACAAAGCCGCCGAGGCCGAGACGACGCGCTTCCCCCACCGTCCAGGCCCTGTAGCCGACGCCCTGCACGCGGCCGATAATACGCAGATGGACGAGCTGTGTGTCGGACATGATCAAGGCTCAGACCGCGATATTGTCAATGAGACGGGTCGTTCCGAGCTTGGCGGCCACCAGCAGGCGGATCGGCCCTTCCTCCGGGCTTGCGACCGGCTCGAGCGTTTCGGCATGACGCGCTTCGAGATAATCGACGACGAAGCCCATTTCCTTAAGATTCTTCGTCGTGGCCTCGAGCGCGGCACCGATGGAGGCGGTCCCCATGCCGATCTCGCGCGCGCATTGCAGAAGCGCCGCATAGAGACGCGGTGCGCAATCGCGTTCCGCGACCGTCAGATAGAGATTACGCGAGGAGAGCGCGAGCCCGTCCTTCTCGCGGATCGTCGGCGCGCCGACGATCCCGATGTCCATATCGAGGTCGCTCGTCATCTGCCGGATGACCTGCAACTGCTGGTAATCCTTCTGGCCGAAAATCGCCACATCCGGCCGCACGAGATTGAACAATTTGGCGACGACGGTCGCAACGCCGGCGAAATGGGTCGGGCGGAATTTGTCTTCGAGCCCTACGGTCGCTGGGCCAGTCAGCGAAATGGTCGTTGCGAAACCCTGCGGATACATGGCTTGCGGCGTCGGCGCGAAGATCAGATCGGCGCCCGCCTGCGTGGCAAGCTCGGCATCGGTCTCCAGACGGCGCGGATAGACGCCAAAATCCTCATTGGGCGCGAATTGGGTGGGATTGACGAAAACGGATACAAGAACGCGATCGCCAAGACGCTTCGCCTCCTTGACGAGTGACATATGCCCCGCATGGAGCGCGCCCATCGTCGGCACGAGCACGAGTCTTTGTCCCTGCGCGCGCCATTGCGCCAGCCGTACCCGCAGATCGGCCGGTTCGCACAGGATTTCAATGTGATTATCGTTCATGAGATGTTTCTGTGGTGGAAGAAAGCAGCAAAGCTGCCGCCAGCCGGCCGCGAAATGATCGACCTGAGAGCGTTTCGGATTTATCCGGAAACGCTCCACTTAAGAAATGAGAGCATTTTCAATCTATTCTCATCGCGAAGCGATTCCACGTAAATGAAAAATGCTCAAGGGAAAAGCAGGCTGACGCGCAAGGGAGATGCTTGCGCCGAAACCGGGCGGCACTATAGAACAGGAACGATCATTTCGAAATCAGGCATGTGAACCGGAACATTCCTTTCTCGCGCGGACACCGACGCGATGGCCAGCGCCGGCTCTTTCGAGAATGTGAGCGGGATCAAAAGGATGCTGTCGCGGCTCGGTTGCTTCTGACCCTTCTTGTGCCGGGGATGCGGGGAGCCTTTCAAGGGTTCCGAAGGATCTTCTCTAAAGGATCTTCAAGGGATCTTCCGGAAATTGACGATGCGGCCGTCCCTTCTCGACCCACTTTTTGCCTCCGCCGAATCGCTGGTAGGCATCGGCCCGAAGATGGCGGTGCTGCTCGCCAAGGCCCTCGGCTGTCCAGCCAACGGCCCTGGAGCCCGTGTTATCGATCTTCTGTTCCATTTGCCGACCGGAACCATAGACCGCCGCGAGCGCCCGAAGATTGCTGAAGCACCGGTCGACAAGATTGTCACTCTGGAAGTTACCGTCGTCGAACACCGCCCTCCGCCTGCCCGCTCTAAGGCGCCCTATCGGGTGCTGGTGGAGGATGAAACCGGCGACGTGCTCCTTGTCTTCTTCCTGACCAATTCCACCTGGATTGAACGATCACTGCCCCGCGGTGCCAAACGCTGGGTTTCCGGCAAGCTCGAACTCTGGGACGGACATCGCCAGATGGTCCATCCCGACCGCGTGCTCGATGCCCAGGCTTTGGCAGCCATGCCGCCGGTCGAACCCGTCTATCCGGCGACCGAGGGCCTGTCGCAAAAGCAAATCGGCAAGGCCATCGAGGCTGCATTCGCGAAGACAAGGCTGTTGATGATGAAGCTGCCCGAATGGCATGATCTTTCAGTCGTCAAATTGCCGGACTTTCCCAACTTCTGCCAGGCACTGGAGGCTTTGCATCATCCAACCGAGCCCGAAGCCATCGGGCTCGAATCCCCCGCCCGGCAAAGACTCGCGCTCGATGAATTGCTGGCAAGCCAGCTCACTCTTGCGCTGATGCGCGGCAACCGGCGGCGCATGGCTGGCCGGATCGTCGAGGGCGATGGCTCGATCACGCGGAAGCTCCTCGCGAGCCTGCCCTATTGCCCGACACCATGCCAGGAAAAGGCGCTGGCCGAGATCCGCGCCGATCTTGCGGCGCCGCGCCGTATGCTGCGGCTTCTGCAGGGTGATGTCGGCGCCGGCAAGACGCTCGTCGCTTTGCTCGCCATGGCCGGAGTGGTCGAGGCGGGACGCCAGGCGGCTTTGATGGCACCGACGGAAATTCTTGCGCGCCAACACCATGCCAATCTCACCAAGCTCTGCGCAGATACCGGATTGCGGTTGGCGCTGCTCACCGGCCGCGACAAAGGCGCCGCGCGTGCACGCCTGCTTGCGGCGCTGGCCGCCGGGGAGATCGACATTCTCATCGGCACCCATGCTCTGTTTCAGGAGGATGTCGTCTTTCACGATGTCGGCCTCGCCATCGTCGATGAACAGCATCGTTTTGGTGTGCATCAACGGCTCGCACTCAGCGACAAGGGTGAGGCCGTCGACATATTGGTGATGACGGCGACCCCGATTCCGCGAACGCTGGTGCTGACCTATTTCGGTGACATGGATGTTTCCATCCTGCGCGAGAAGCCGCCCGGCCGGGAGAAAATCGACACCCGCGCTTTGCCCATCGACCGGATCGATGAAGTCGTGAACGGGCTCCACCGGCTGCTCGCCAAAGGCGGACGCGCCTATTGGGTCTGTCCGCTGGTCGAGGAAAGCGAGGCGCTCGATGTCGCCGCCGCCGAGGCACGTTTTGAGGATCTCGCCTCGATCTTCAAGGGCAAGGTCGCGCTGCTGCATGGCCGGATGAAGGCGGCGGAAAAAGACGCCGCGATGGCCGCCTTCGCCAGCGGCGATGCCAGCATTCTGGTGGCGACCACAGTCATCGAGGTCGGCGTCGATGTGCCGGAAGCCACTGTCATTATCATAGAGCATGCGGAACGCTTCGGCCTGGCGCAACTCCATCAATTGCGCGGACGCGTAGGCCGCGGCCCCGGAAAATCCTCTTGCCTTTTGCTTTACAAGGCGCCGCTCGGGGAGATCGCCAAGGCGCGGATCGCCATCATGCGCGATAGCGAGGACGGGTTCCGGATCGCAGAGGAAGATCTGCGCCTGCGCGGCGAAGGCGATATTCTCGGTACGAAACAATCCGGCCTGCCCGGTTTCCGTCTTGCGGATCTCTCGGTCCACACCCAATTGCTGGCGCTGGCCCGTGCCGAGGCGCGCCACATTGTCGATATCAACCCGCGCCTCGAAGGCGCCGGTGGCGATGCCTTGCGGCTTCTGCTCAATCTGTTCGAGCGACGGGAAGCCGTGCGCTTGCTCGACGCGGGGTGAATAGAGCCAAGGATGGGCCAAGAAACAAAAACCCGCGCGAGGCTATGACCTCGCACGGGTTGAAAGAGTGGAAAAAAGACCGCGATGGATGCTTAAGCGAATTCCATGATGACGGCGTCAACGGCGAGGGAATCGCCTTCCTTCGCGAGCACGCTCTTGATCGTGACGTCCTGATCCGCACGCAGAACGTTTTCCATCTTCATCGCCTCGACGACGCAGAGCGGATCACCAGCTTTGACCTCCTGGCCCGGCGCGACATGGATCGCCCGCACGAGGCCCGGCATCGGGCACAACAAAGCTTTTGACGCCTCGGCCTGGGCCTTTTCCGGCATGAAGGCGGAGAGATCGGCTTCCCGCCGCGTATAGACGCGCGCCTCTACCTCGGCGCCGCCGCGCGCGAGACAGAAGCCATTGGGGATCGGCTGCACCTGAACACAGGCGGCCACACCATTGATCGTGCCGTGCCAGACGATTTCGCCACCGCGCCACGAAGAGCGGCAGAAATAGAACAGGTTTTCCTTCTCAAAATGAACGCGCGCTCCTTCCACCCCATGTTCGATGCGAATGTCATAGCGCTCCTTGCCAAGAAGCACGCTGCGCTCCTTGGTGAAGGTGACGGGCTTGGCTGCCGGCAATTGCGTGGTGATATGGCGTTTGCGTTCATTCAGCACGTCATCGATTGCGGCGGCGACGGCGGCGAGTGCCAAAGCTTCCTCACCCTGCGGCACATGCGGCGTAAAGCCCTTCGGATATTCCTCCGCCAGAAATTGCGTCGAGAGCTTGCCTGAGCGGAAACGCTCGTGACGCATGACACTGTTGAGGAACGGAATATTGTGACGGATGCCGTGAATGACGAAAGCATCGAGCGCCTCCGCCTGGGCTTCCACAGCCGCCTGACGAGAACCACCGTAGGTGATGAATTTGGCGATCATCGGATCGTAATTGATCGAGATCTCGGCGCCTTCATAAACACCCGTGTCGTTGCGGATGGTGATGCCGTCGACCAGCCCTTCCGCCGGTGGCCGATAGGTGACGAGACGGCCCGTCGAAGGCAGGAAGTTGCGGGCGGGATCTTCCGCATACACGCGGCTTTCGACCGCCCAGCCGCGCAATGTCACGTCGTGCTGGGTCAAAGTGAGTTTCTCGCCCGCGGCGATGCGGATCATCTGTTCAACCAGATCGAGACCGGTGACGAGTTCCGTCACCGGATGTTCCACCTGCAGGCGGGTATTCATTTCCAGGAAGTAGAATTGTTTGTCCTGCCCGGCGACGAATTCCACCGTGCCAGCGGAATCATAGCCCACCGCCTTGGCGAGCGCGACGGCCTCGGCGCCCATCTTCTCGCGGGTGGCAGCATCGAGCAGCGGCGACGGCGCTTCCTCGATGACCTTCTGATTGCGGCGCTGGATCGAACATTCGCGTTCGCCAAGATGAATGATATTGCCGTGCTTGTCGCCCAGAACCTGGATTTCGATATGGCGCGGCTCGATGATGAATTTCTCGATGAAGACGCGGTCATCGCCGAAGGAGGATTTGGCCTCCGAGCGGGCGCGGGCAAATCCTTCGATCGCCTCCTCGCGGGAATGGGCAATGCGCATGCCCTTGCCGCCGCCGCCCGCCGACGCCTTGATCATGACCGGATAGCCGATATCATCGGCAATCCGCGCGGCATCCTCCGGTGTTTCGATCTCACCCAGGAAACCCGGCACGACGGAGACGCCGGCGGCCTGGGCATATTTCTTCGATTGGATCTTGTCGCCCATGGCCTCGATGGCCTTGGCGTTCGGACCGATGAAGACGATCCCCTTGGCGGCAAGCGCCTCGGGAAAGGCCGCCCGCTCCGAAAGGAAGCCATAGCCCGGATGGACCGCCTCGGCGCCGGTTTCGACACAGGCGGCCACGATCTTGTCCATGACGAGATAGGATTCCGACGCCGCGGCGGCTCCGATGAAGACGGCTTCATCCGCCATACGGACATGCAGGGCGTTGCGGTCTGCCTCGGAAAAGACGGCGACGGTGCTGATACCGAGCTTGCGCGCGGTCTTGATGACACGGCAGGCGATTTCGCCACGATTGGCAATGAGTATCTTCTTGAACATGGAACGTTTCCGAAAAGATGTGAATGCGCGACAATGAGCTATGGCTGCGGGCTACGGCTGCGCGCGGCCAAAGATGGCCGCGCCGCTCCATCTTCAAAGCGGGATATTGTCGTGTTTCTTCCAGGGATTTTCCAGGTTCTTCGTCCGCAACAAAGCGAGCGCGCGGGATACGCGCTTGCGTGTTGTATGCGGCTGAATGACCTCATCGATATAGCCGCGCTCCGCCGCCACGAAGGGTGACAGGAAGCGGTCTTCGTAATCCTTCGTCTGCTTGGCGATTTTTTCCGGATCACCGATATCCTTGCGGAAGATGATCTCGACCGCGCCCTTCGCGCCCATCACCGCGATCTGCGCCGTCGGCCAGGCATAATTGACATCGCCGCGCAAATGTTTCGACGCCATGACGTCATAGGCGCCACCGAAAGCCTTGCGGGTGATGATGGTGATCTTCGGCACGGTGGCTTCCGCATAGGCGAACAGCAGTTTCGCGCCATGTTTGATGAGACCGCCATGTTCCTGGGCGACACCCGGCAGGAAGCCCGGGACGTCGACGAAAGTGACGATCGGAATATTGAAACAATCGCAGAAGCGCACGAAGCGCCCAGCCTTGCGCGAGGCATCGGAATCGAGCACGCCGGCAAGGACCAGGGGCTGATTGGCGACGATACCGACGGTGCGGCCCTCGAAACGCGCGAAACCGACGACGATATTGCGTGCATGCGTCTGCTGGATCTCGAAGAAATCGCCCTCGTCCACGGTTTTGACGATCAATTCCTTCACGTCATAGGGCTTGTTCGGATTATCCGGAATCAATGTATCGAGCGAATAATCGAGCCGGTCCGAGGTGTCGAAGCTCGGCCATTCGGGGAGCGGCGCAACATTGGAGGCCGGGAGGAAATCGACGAGCCGGCGCATCTGCAAAAGCGCCTCGACATCGTTTTCATAGCCATGGTCCGCGATGGAGCTCTGCGTCGCATGCACGCTGGCGCCACCCAATTGCTCCGCCGTCACCGTTTCATTGGTGACGGTTTTCACGACATCGGGACCGGTCACGAACATGTAGCTCGTATCCTTCACCATGAAGATGAAATCGGTCATCGCCGGGGAATAGACGTCACCGCCGGCGCATGGCCCCATGATGACCGATATCTGCGGAATAACGCCGGAGGCGAGAACATTGCGCTGGAACACTTCGCCATAGCCGCCAAGCGCCGCGACACCTTCCTGAATACGCGCGCCACCCGCATCGAACAGGCCGATGATCGGCGCGCGATTGCGCAACGCCATATCCTGCAGCTTGATGATCTTCTGCGCATGCGTCTCGGACAGCGAACCGCCGAAAACGGTGAAATCCTTGGCGAAAACGAAGATCGTGCGGCCGTTGATGGTGCCCCAGCCGGTCACCACGCCATCGCCGGGGATCTTGACGGCATCCATGCCGAAATCGACCGCCCGATGCTGGACGAACATGTCGAATTCCTCGAACGAGCCTTCGTCGAGCAGCAGTTCGATTCTTTCGCGCGCGGTCAGCTTGCCGCGTGTGTGCTGCGCCTTCAGGCGCTCGATTCCACCACCAAGACGGGCAATAGCTTCACGCTCGTCAAGCCGTTCGAGAATGGTCTTCACGCAGTTCCCCCGTTCCAAAACCCGCAAATTTGGCACATCGCGCATGAATTTCGCGAATTCTGCCTTTAGGAGGAGCTATGACTTACTCAGCCCTACTTGCAACCAGACTTTCGGCAGGGTTTTGTGGACGGATGCGGACCCATTCCTCGATCGCCACACACATCCCGTCCGCTCTGTCCGGCAAAGCGCGATGGGGCGCGGCACTCACCCGCTGGAAATCGAATTTCCTGTAAAGATAAAGGGCGTGGTGATTATCCGATCGCACCGAGAGCGTCACCCTGTCGAGCTTGAGACACGTATCGGCCTGCGCCAGCAATGCGGCAAGCAAGGCAGTACCGACTCCGCGCCCACGACAATCCTCGCTGACCTTGATGGAAAGCGTCGCCATCCGTTCCGTGTTTTCGAGACGGGGGGGCGTCAACACGGCCTGGCCGATGATTATCCCGTCATCGAGCGCAAGCATACGTGTTGCGCAAGCCATAGCTGGCCATAAGCGGCGCAGCGCGAGCTTTGGCAAAACCGACTTGATCAAATTGGATTCGGCCGAAGCCTTGCCCTTTCCGCGATACGGATGAGGGAGACGGAATGTATTGGCAAAGACGAGGAGAGAGGGAAGATCATCGGCTTCGGCAAGCCGGATCATCAGACGGGGCGGCTCAGCTGCCGCCATGCGTTCGTTGGTATTTTCAGTCATCCCGGGCCGCTATCATCATTCCGGCCACTCCGCTCGCGTGGATTCATCTGCGCAGCTGGAATAAAGCGAGGTATCGTGAATCCCGTTCCCGATACGAATATCCGTTGTCATCGAAACATGAATCATAAAAAATGACAACGGATACAGACTAAAGATGCCCTATCAAACATTCACAACGCTCGATAGGGACGGATTGTCAAGATCAAGCCTCCGGACCAAGCGCCTTTTCAATGGCCTCGATCACCAGCGGCGAATCCGGCGTCACCTGCGGCGCGAAACGGTCGATGACCTCACCGTCGCGGCTCACCAGAAATTTCTCGAAGTTCCAGGAAATATCGCTGCCGTCCTTTGCGGGGGCGCCGGGATTGGTGCGCGCCTTTGGCTGACGGGCGATCAATTCCTCATACAGGGGATGACGCGAACCGGGCTTGACGCTGATCTTGGCGAACATCGGGAATTGCACGTTGAATTTCGCCTCGCAGAACCTCTGGATCTCGAGTTCCGTGCCGGGCTCCTGAGCGCCGAAATCATTGCAGGGAAAGCCGAGCACGACGAAACCCCGGCTCATGTAATTTTCGTAAATCTTTTCAAGAGCGAGATATTGCGGCGTCAATCCGCAGGCCGAGGCGGTGTTGACGATCAGCATGACATTTCCCTTGTATTCGCCAAGCTTTTCGTTCGGTCCCTCGATCGTCTTGACCGTGATGTCGTAAAGATTGCTCATATCGTTCGATCCTCATGAATGGACGAGCTGGAAGAGGCGCGCCGCCGCCGCCATATCCCGCCATCGTTTCTCCCGGCGCGCCATGGCTTCCTCGTCACGGCCCCAGACACGCATCTGGAAATCCTCATCGACATGCGCGGCAGCCCACGCCTGTTCCGGCGCCAATGCGCCATGCGCGACAGCGAGCGCGATCAACGCCGAGCCGTTGAGGCTGGTCATGACATGCAGGCAAGCCAAAGCGAACGGAGCCGTTGCTTTCCCCTCGGTCCAGCGACGCACTGCGCGTGCCAGCGCCGCTTCCGCTTCGGGCGGCTGGGTCACGAAGATGACACCTTCGCCACAGACGAAACGCGCCGACAGCGCCTCCCGAGCAAAGGCCAGCACCGGATCCCAGGCGGAGGCCTGCGCGGCAACGAGACTTTCCGGCCCCTCCGCGCGATAACAGACGAGATCGGAGCCCGCATAGCGGATGATTTCATTGGCGGTCTCGGCAAGCGCGCCACGCACGCCGTCGATCGCCGAATTGGCGATCCGGGTCAACGGCATGAGATCCGGGTCGACGATCTCCGTCAAGGCATTCCATTCACCGGCAAGCGCGTCGGCGGCTGCCTGAGTCGGAAGAATGAGATCCTGGCGCGCGGGCGTTTTGGCACGGCGGCCATCGAGCGCCAGGGCAAAGCCTTCATCGAGCGCGAGCACTTCGGCCCTATCGAAAAAACGTTTCGGCAGATGTTTTTTGAGATCACGCCGCGCCAAAGCGACGGGATCGACCGGCTTTGCTCCCGGCTCGCCAAAGAGTGCCGCGAGATCCGCGGGATCGCGGTTTTCGGCCATCATCCTACCCCTTCATTGCTGCGGCCTCAGCGCCGATTTCGGCATCGATCAGCCGGGTAATTTCCGTGAAATCCTCGACGATGATTTCGGCACCTGCCGCCGCCAGCATTGTTTTGTCGTGATATCCCCAGGCAACGCCAATCGGCCGGACACCGGCCGCCCGTGCCATCTCGATGTCATAGGCCGTGTCACCGATCATGAAAGCATCCTGCGGCTCAACGCCGGTTTCGGCAAGCGCGGCCAGGATCATGTCGGGCGCCGGTTTCGAGGGATGGTCGTCCGCCGTCTGCACCGTCTCGAAATAGGGGCGCAGCGCCCATCTTTCGAGCATATGATCGACTCCGCGGCGCGATTTGCCCGTGGCAAGGCCAAGGACAAGTTCCGGCCGGCCTACGAAAGCATCGAGACATTCACGCGCCCCCGCGTAAAGCGGATCGTCATAGCCCGGTTCCTCCCGCATATGGGTCCAGGTGCTTTTGTAAGTCTCGACCAGCCCGGCGATCGGCGCGGCGGCACCCGCCAAAGCGGTGAAAGCCTCCGGCAGAGACAGGCCGACGACCGACAGAGCCTCTCCGCGCTCGAGCATCGGCAGATCATGAAGCTTGAGTGTCCGCCGCAACGCCTCGACGATGAAATCTTGGCTATCGACCAGCGTGCCATCGACATCGAAAAGCACGAGCCTACGCCGGTCAGCAGTCAAGGCCGCTGGCAAGTGAGTCACCAAGGGCGCGGTTTCATTCAGGCGCGTGGTCAATCGGATCCTCCTGCTTCACGTCGAAGCCGAACAAGTCGAAGGTTTTCTGCATATGGGGCGGCAGCGGTGCAGTGACATCCAGAATACCGCCACGCGGATGCGGCAGGATCAGCCGCCGCGCCAGAAGGTGCAGCTTGCGCTCAACGCCCTCGGGCAGCGCACGCAGCGGATCATTGCGGCGGGGATCATCCTTCGGTTTCAGACCATATTTCGGATCGCCGATGATCGGATGGCCGATGGCTTCCGCATGAGCGCGCAATTGATGCGTGCGGCCAGTAATGGGCTTCATCGAGAGCCAGGCGAGACGCGAGGGGACCTTGTCGACGATGGCATAATAGGTCACCGAATGGCGCGCATCCTCGTCGCCATGTTTAGCGACACGCATCTTTTCAAGGCCGGCGCGCGCCTCCGAGTCCGCCGTCTTTTTATCCCGATTTGGCCCACGCTTCTCCTCCATCCCCTCACCTTTGGCGAGATAGAGCGAGATGCGGCCCTGCGCCGGTTTGGGCACGCCCTCGACCACGGCCCAATAGATTTTCCGGGCCTGCCGCGACCGGAAGATTTCGCCGAGTTCCGCCGCCATGCGCCGCGTCTTTGCGATAAGCAAAACACCCGAAGTATCACGATCGAGCCTATGCACCAGAACCGGCCGGTCGCCCCGCTCATTCGGCAGGGAAGCGAGCATTTTATCGAGATGATGCGTCATGCCGGAACCGCCCTGCACGGCGAGGCCGAAGGGCTTGTTCAAGACCATGAGATCGCGATCCTCGAACAGGGTCATTTCGCGCAGGGCCTGCGCATCGGCGGGAATGATCGCCGGCTTGGCGACCGGCGGCTGGTCCGGCAGATCAAGCGGCGGCACACGTACGCTCTGGCCGGCGGCAAGCCGCGTCGCTGTCTTGACCCGCGCGCCATCCACACGCACCTGGCCCGTCCGCACGATCTTGTTGAGATGCGAGAGAGAAAGATCGGGGACGCGCCGCTTGAACCAGCGGTCGAGACGCATCCCTTCCTCATCCGCATCGACCATCAGGGTTTTCGCGCTCACGTCGAACTCCGAGTCAGAAGCAGGCCGAGGAACACGCCGCCAAGGCCAAAACCAAGCGAGAGAGCCGTATAAAGGGCAGCAATTCCGATAGCCCCCTTTTCGATCAACACGCTATTCTCAAGGGAGAAGGTGGAAAAGGTCGTATAGCCGCCCAGAACGCCGGTGGCGAGGAACAGCCGCAAGGATTGCTGCCAGCGTCCGTCACCATAGCCCGCAAGCGAACCGACGAGGAGCCCCATGGCAAACGAACCGGTGACATTGATGAAACAGGTCATCCATGGAAAGGCGGTCCATCCCAGGCGGAGGCCAATTCTCAAGCCGAACTGATTGAGAAAATGGCGCAGGAGGCCGCCCGAGCCCGCGCCGACGAAGACGAGCAGAATGTCACGCATGGATGTTTATAATCCGGTCCTGATCATAACACGAGGATAAAGGGAAAGGATAAGCGCATGGGTTTGGCAGGCATCCGCGCCATGGTTTTCGACGTCTTCGGAACGGTGGTTGACTGGCGCACCAGTATCGCGCGCGAGGCACAGGCCTTTTTCGCGCGGCACCAACGGCAGGATCTCGACCCTTTCGCCTTCGCAGATGCCTGGCGCGCCCTTTACTCTCCCGCCATGGAGGCGGTGCGCAACGGTAGTAGGCCGTTCGTTCCGCTTGATATCCTGCATCGTGAAAATCTCGAAACGATTCTGCCGACATTCGGATTTGAAACAAGCGCCCTGCCCTCGCAAGAGCTCGACGCGCTCACGCTGGCCTGGCATCGCCTCGATCCATGGCCGGACAGCGTCGCGGGCTTGAGGCGGCTGAAATCGCGATTGATCATCGCGCCTTTATCAAATGGCAATGTCCGCTTGATGATCGATATGGCGAAACGGGCCGATCTGCCATGGGACGCGATTCTCGGGGCCGAAGTGGCGCAAGCCTACAAGCCGCAACCGCGCGCCTATCTGCGGACGGCGGAAATTCTCATGCTCGATCCGGAAGAGATCTGCATGGTCGCCGCGCATAATGATGATCTCAGAGCCGCTCAGTCTTGCGGAATGCGCACGGCTTTCGTCGCCCGCCCTATGGAACATGGTCCCGGTCAGACGACGGATCTCGTCGCCGACGGACAATGGGACATCGATGTGCCGGATTTCGGGGCACTCGCGGATAGTATGGGTCTGTAGTGGATCATCAGCCTCAAGCTTGATGCAGCATCAAGACAGCGCAGCCATCACGCGCCGCATGATCCCGCGAGGCAAAACCTTCGTTGAAACCGGGGCCGTTTAAAAATGAGGTTTCCCGGCCCTTGCGAGAAAATCAGCCATGACCAGCGCCACCTTCATAGAAATGGTCCACTTATTGCGTATTATCATATATCCCTTCGGAACCGGCCGTCTGGATTGATATGAGGAGCCAGATGTGCCCGTGATGATCACGACGCCGCATAAGGGAAGAGCGTAGCCGGTTTCACGTGCATTTATTCTCGCTTCCCAAGGATTTGATCCCAGAGCGCCACGATATATCCAGCAACACCCTACTCTAAAAACTTAGTATTTTCAATGCAATAGAATCACTAAGCGATTCAAACGTTATCAGAAAATGCTCTGAAGAACTGTTCCTATACAATAACCGTTACGCGATCTGCCCGCCTTCGGCGGGACGCTACACTCGGTCTCTCCCTGTCTTGGTATACTCAAATTTGGCATCCCAATATCTTGCCGTTCTCAGGCAGCCCTTTTCACGAACAACGAGGTCTCGCCATGGCAAGCGCCGCCGAGGACACATTATTGATTCAACAGAGTGCTGATACACTCGATAATTACTACAACCGTTGTCGTGGCGTTTCTCACCGGCTTGCCGATAGTTTGAGATCAAAGGGATCGTATGCGCAAGTGCTCCGCTGCGAGGGATTGCGCACGAAGGCGCCCGATGCGGACGAGCGCTGGTATGCCGTCGCCGATCAGCAATATTGGGTTCATTTCCTTGTCCAGATCAATGGACAACGCATCGTCGACTTGACCCGCCGGCAATTCTTTCCCGACTGTGACAATCCCTTCTATCAAACAGTCGCGGATCTGAACGACGAATGGAACAAGATCGAGCACGAGGAACTCAACTTCGGCGGCCGTTTCCGCAGCTGAATCGGCGCGAGAAGATGGTCCCGTGAAGCAAAACTCACGGGACAAAAACCCTTTCCCTCAGTTCTTCAGGTCGATGACAACCTTGTCGATCTCACCGGTGAATTTAAAAGGTGGCTTATAGGCGAAGGTCACAGGTTGGCCGCCGTCCTGCCCGATGTCGAAAGTATCAACACCGAAACGGCCCGGTACAGTCGCGGGAATATCGCCCGCCGCAACCTCATCGCCATTGACCTTGATCGTGACTTTGGCGCCCTTGCCCTGACCACCACCGGCGTAATCAAAAGCCAGTCCGATCTTGGCCGCGCCGACAGGAACTGGTTTGTCCCCTTTTATGACGGCATGATCCTCGAAATAATTATAATCAAAGATCGGCAGACCATCCTTCAGGTAAAAGGTCATCCCCGCAGCCACTCCGCCAAAGCTCATGATGGCACCATTCGTCTTGACACCTTCCGTTTTGATATCGGCGGTCAGCGTCCAGCTGCGATTCTTCATCGGCGGCGCCGCAGTCTCCGGAAGACGGGTTGCTCCAGCATAATAGGTGAATTGCGTGGCCGCGGGATCCGAGCCCGGCGGCCGCGGTTTCGGCGTCACGAGGCGCGCCGCGCCGCGGTCATCCAGCGGATAGACATGATATTTTTCCGCCAGCACGTCGAACTCGGCCTTCATCGCCGCGAGCTTCGCGGGCTGATCCTTGGCAAGATCGTTAGCCTCGGAAAAATCCTTATCGAGATTGTAGAGCTCCCACTTGTCCTTGTCCCAATTGCCAGGGGCAAGGTCCTGCCGCCACGGCAAAGTGTGCTGTGCATTGGCTTTCCAGCCGTCGAGATAGACGGAGCGATTGCTCAAGATTTCGAAATATTGTTCCGAGCGGCCGGTGGTATGCGGGTCGGTGAAGCTTGCAAGGAAGGATTTGCCGGCGAGCGGCTTCTGCTCGACATCATTGACCTCCTCCGGCATCGGTATATGCGCTGCCTCGAGAATCGTCGGCATCACATCCACGAGATGGAGGAATGTATCCCGCGGTTTGTCGTCATGCTTGATCCGGGCAGGCCAGCTCACGACGAGAGGATTGCGTGTGCCGCCGAGGTGTGAGGCCACCTGCTTGACCCATTGGAACGGCGTATTGCCGGCCCAAGCCCAACCGACGGGATAATGCGGTTCGCTTTCCGGTCCACCCAGCTTGTCAAGATGCGCCAGGGTTTCCTCGATGCTCGTCGGCAATCCGCTCAGGCTCTTGATTTCATTCAATGTGCCATCCGGTCCCCCTTCCGATGACGCGCCATTGTCACCAACGATGTAGAGGATCAGCGTATTGTCGGCATCCGGCAGCTTCTTGATGGCGTCGAGCAGCCGCCCGATCTCGTGATCGGTGAAGGCGAAGTAACCAGCGTAATTCTCGAAAAGCGCATTGTAGAGTTTCTTCTGCTGGTCGCTCAGACTATCCCAGGCCGGCACCCAATCGGGACGCTGCGTGAGCTTGGTATCTGGCGGGATAATGCCCATCGCGAGCTGGCGCTGAAACACCTGCTCGCGATATTTATCCCAGCCCATGTCGAACTTGCCCTTGAACTGGTCACGCCATTTGGCGGTGACATGATGCGGGGCATGCATGGCGCCCGGAGCGAAATACATGAAGAAGGGTTTGTTCGGCGCGACCGATTTCGAATATTTCATCCGGGCGATGGCACGATCGGTCATGTCCGTCATGAAGTGATAGCCTTCTTCCGGCGACGAAGGCGGCTCCACCGGAACAGTATTCTCGAACAATGTCGGATAATATTGATGCGTCTCGCCGGCATTGAAGCCGTAGAAATAATCAAACCCCATGCCTGTCGGCCATCTGTCGAAGGGACCGGCGACGGATGTTTCCCAATCCGGCGTATTGTGGTTCTTGCCGAACCACCAGGTGGCATATCCATTATCCTTCAACACTTCGGCGATAGTCGCGGTCTCGCGCGGAATCATCGTCGTGTAGCTCGGATAGCCGGTCGCCCATTCCATGAGAAAACCGTTGCCGGCATCATGATGATTGCGCCCGGTCAGAAGCGCGGCGCGTGACGGTCCGCAAATGGCGGTGGTGTGGAAACGGTTGTAGCGAAGGCCTTCCGCGGCCAGCCGGTCGAGGCTCGGGGTGGGAATGAGGCCGCCAAAGGTCGAGCTTTGGCCGAAGCCGACATCGTCCAGCAGGATGACCACGACATTCGGCGCGCCCTGTGGCGGGGTGGGAACGCGAGGCCAGTCTTCCTTGCTTTCCTTGTAGGTCTTCCCGATCACACCCTTAAAAGGTGGCAACGAAAGCGGCAATTCCGTGCGATCAAAGCCATCATTCGTCGGGCCATGTTCTCCTGCGAAAGTGACAGGCGACGAGACCATCACAAAACTGAAAAGAAGCAGAACCAGAGCGTTTGTCGTCACGTGGTCGCCCTTCCATCTCAAACAAAAATTACATCAGAAATATACAATTATAATATACAATATTTAAGGTATTTTAAGTCTCGATCCCTGTCAACGAGCCTTAGAAGCAGATCCGTGGCCAATAGCGGTATTTATACCGGGCGATTGACAAGCAGAGGAGCCGGTTCGCTTCCCTTTGACAGTGCAGCGTGATCTTGCTGCCGGCAGACGCTTCTTCCACAAGATGACGAAAGACGAGCTGCTCCTTGTATCTGACAGCGTTGGCACCGAGGGTGTCCAAACCTTCCCACCCATCATCAAAGTGGCAAAGAAGGAAGGCCTGTTGCGCAAGAATTCCATCTGCCATGTCACCAAACACATGCAGCAAAGCATTGAGAACGACCATTTCATGGTGAAGTAGGCCATGCTGTGTCTGTGCAAGGCTTCGGCTTTATCGGCCCATGGACCATCCGCCAGCAAAATGATTTGCTGTTTATTTGCTTTGGAAACCAAATGGTTAACGAAATCTGAAAAAGCCGAGGATCCAATCCTTTGGTCAGGGGTTCTACGGGCCTGACGAGACAGCAAACGGACCGATGACATGCGGGCGCAGAATTTCATGCTACGCCGGGCACACCCTCGGACGCACGCAAAACTTATTATGATCACGACGGCCTGGTGAAAATGCGGCCAATTGCGGCCATCCCGCGTTTGAAAGCGTCTCTGGAAACGGTCTGATCGCCTTTTAGGCTTGTGCCAGCGAAGGGCTTTGGCTCGCTTTGACACGTACATAAAAAATCGCGTGCATAACTCTGATCTGTGAGGAGGAATGCCAGCAAATTGCTCCATGCTCGAATCCCCCTCGGCCTGCGCTGCGCTTGTCGTCGCCACCGCGGTCGCCGGCCTTCTCGCGCTTACAATGCCCGCCATGGCGCAGGCTGCGCCCCCCGAGCCCAGGGAAGTTAGGTTACATCAAGCACAACTACCGCGCACGGTCACGCCCGTGCGTTACGATATCGCGGTGGTTCCAGACGCACAGAAGTTGACCTTCTCAGGTACCGTTGGCATCACGCTCGATGTTCACGCGGCAACACCAACCATTACGCTCAATGTGTTCGACCTGCAGATCGATAATGCCGAACTGGTCGGCGTCGGCACGGCCACGATCCGCTATGACCCGACCTTCCAGACCGCCACCTTCACCTTCGCAAAGCCGCTGATAGTGGGCCATTATACGCTGGATCTGGCCTACCACGGCAAGATCAACACCAGCGGCCAGGGGCTGTTCGCGCTCGACTACGATACGCCACAAGGCAAGAAGCGGATGCTCGCCACCCAGTTCGAGGCGGCGGACGCGCGCCGCTTTGTCCCCTGTTTCGACCAGCCTGACATGAAGGCGGTCTTCGACATTACGGTGACGGCGCCCATGGGCCAATTCGTCGTTTCCAACATGCCGATCGCACGGCAAACGGAGGTGGTGGGCGGCATGAAGCGTGTCACCTTCCAGCCCTCGCCGAAGATGTCGTCCTATCTTTTGTATCTCGGCATCGGCGATATGCAGCGCATCCACGAGGATGTGGACGGGGTGGACGTGGGCGTCATCGTGCGCCGGGGTGCTACCGATCAGGCACGCTACGCGCTCGATGCGGCCGGCCATATCCTGCGCTTTTACAATCAATATTTCGAGATCAACTTCCCGCTACCCAAGCTCGATCTGATCGGCGGCCCGGGCTCGGGCAGTTTCGGCGCGATGGAGAATTGGGGCGCGATCTTCTATTTCGAGAGCGATCTGCTCATCAATCCCAAGACTGCGACCGATGCGGACAAGCAGAATGTCTACATGGTCGTCGCGCATGAGATGGCGCATCAATGGTTCGGCGATCTGGTCACGATGAGCTGGTGGGATGACCTTTGGTTGAACGAGGGCTTCGGCTCATGGATGGAAAATAAGGCGACCGACACCATCCATCCCGAATGGCATGTCTGGCTACAATTCACGGCCAGCCGTGACAATGCCTTGACCACGGACGCGCTTGCCTCCACCCACCCGGTGGTGGAACAGGCGGACACGATCGACCAGGTCAATCGGATCGGGGATGTGATTACCTACCAAAAGGGCGCTGCCGTAATCCGGATGATCGAGGCCTACGCCGGATCGGACAATTTCCGTACCGGTATTCACAATTATCTGGCTGCGCACGCCTATGGCAACGCCACCACGGCCGCGCTTTTCCAGGCAATCCAGGCATCGTCCGGAAAGCCGATCGTGCAGATTAGCAAGGATTTCACGCAACAGGCCGGCGTGCCTCTTATCAAGGAAAGCGAGACAGACGGGGCACTGTCATTGACGCAGGGGCGCTTCGGGCTGGATGCTGCCTCCAAACAGCCGCGCAGCTGGATGGTACCCGTGATCACTGCTCCGCTCGGCCAACCTGCGGCTGAGCAGCGCATCACAGTGACCAGTACCAATTCGGTGCCTCTGGCCGCTCGCGGCACCGCTCCTTTGATCGTCAATGCTGGGCAAATCGGCTATTTTCGCACCTGCCACACCAAAAGTCAGATGACCAGACTGGCGGCTGGTTTCGCGCACGTGCCGGTGGCCGATCAGCTTGGCCTGTTTTCCGATACCTGGGCGCTCGCCACCTCGGGCGATGGCGGCGCGGCGGATTTCCTCGATCTGACGCGCAAGCTGCCTGTCTCTGCCGATCCCATCGTATGGGATCGGCTGGCGCAGAAGCTCCATACGATCGATGCCATCTACGCGCCGGGACCACAGCGCGATGCCTTCCGTGCTTATGCGCGCGGGCTGCTCAATCTCGAGTTCGAGGGGCTCGGCTTCGATGACAAAGCCGGCGAATCGGACAATGCGGGCATGTTACGGAACACGCTGATCCGAACGCTAGGCCATTTTGGCGACAAGGCGGTGATCGCCGAAGCGCATCGTCAATTCGAGGCGATGCTCACCGACCCCGCCGCTGCCAGCGGGTCCACAGCGCGTGCCGTGATCGCGGTGACGGCGCAGAACGCCGATCATGCGACGTTCGAACAATTGCGGAAGATGGCGGCGGCCGACACCGATTCGCTCCAGAAGCTGCATCTCGATTTCGCACTCGCGACCGCGACCGACCCGGCGATCCTGAAACAGGCACTGGCACTGACGCTGACCGACGAAATCCCCGTCACCGGCGGGCCGTACATGCTTTATATCGCAGCGCAGGCGGACCCTGACCTGACTTGGGCCTTCGCTACCGAGCATAGGGCGTTCTTTAAGAACCGGCTCGATTCGCTCCAGCGCTACCAGCTTTATGGCGATGTTGCCTCGCCCTCGGCCGATCCGGCACGCGCCGATCAGCTCCACGCATTTGCGGAAAAATACATTCCCGCCTCAGCCCGGCACGACGTCCTCAAGGCTGAGGATACCATCCGCATGCGTGCGCGGCTGCGCAGGGACGTGATCCCTCAGATTGATCGTTGGCTGACGGAAAACTGATCACCTGGCGCGCTCGCCATCATCGCGGAATCAGTGGGATGGCGAGCCGGATTGGCGTCGGCATGGCCACCAAAGAATACAAGATGAAGATTTCTGCAATTCATAGTGTTTTGACGCTGAGTATGTCTGCAATGGATTGACGGCATACGCGATCCTATACTTTCGGTGTATTTCACTATCGGCATGGGCGTCGAATGGTCCTCTCGCCCACTCCACGGGAAGCTGATAGTCTTCCCCTCGATTCAATGTCCGGCGGAGACACCGCCGCTTTGATGGAATGATATATTGCGCAGGGCAGTTCCAGAACCGGAACACATTCTCTCTCGAAGTGATTTCAAGTAGAAAGGCGCAGATATGGCTCGCAGGATCGTTATACTCGCCACAGTCACGACGTCTTTGCTGATAGCCCAGACCATGACCTCTTATGCCCAGACAGATAACGCTCCTCTCGCGGCGAAAGACGGACAGGTCGTTCTGCCTTATGCCGAACAGAAATTCCGCGGTGCTGTCGGTACGACATTCAAGGACTCGGATCCGGCAACCTTTCCAGCCCCCATACGAGCCCCTAAAGGTGCACCCAATGTCCTGCTCATCCTTCTGGATGATGTCGGTTTTGGGCAGTTTTCCGTGTCCGGCGGCGGCGTGCCTTCGCCTGCGTTGGATACATTGGCTCACCAGGGTCTATTCTATAACCGCTTTCACACCACGGCTTTATGTTCTCCCACACGCGCTGCGCTTCTGACCGGTCGCAATCACAATGTTGCCGGAACGGGGGTAATTACCGAGCTTGCCACGGGATATGACGGCTATACCGGGATCATTCCGAAGGATACGGCCACGGTTGCGGAAATCCTCCGCCAGAACGGCTACATTACTTCATGGTTCGGCAAGAACCACAATACGCCGGTCTATGAGACCAGTGCCGTCGGCCCATTCGATCATTGGCCCAACGCCCTCGGCTTCGACTATTTCTATGGTTTCATGGCGGGCGATACCAATCAGCTGCGGCCCTACCTCTTCGAGAATCAAACGCCGCTCGGGACGCCGCATAAGGAAGGCTATTATCTCAGTGTCGATCTGGCCGACCATGCGCTTCAATGGCTGAAGAATATCCAGGCTATCGAGCCGGGCAAGCCTTGGTTCCTCTATTTTGCCCCGGCAGCCACGCACGCCCCGCACCAGGCACCGAAAGCCATGATCGGCGCCTTCGCTGGAAAATTCGATATGGGCTGGGATGAATACCGCAAGCAAACATTCCAGCGACAGAAGGATCTCGGCATCATCCCGCAGGACGCGGTCCTGACCCCAAGGCCCAAAAGCCTGCCTGCCTGGGACAGCCTCGACGAAAAGAAGAAGAAACTCTACAGCCGGATGATGGAAGTCTTCGCCGCCTACGGCAAACAGGTGGATCATGAGGTCGGACGCGTCCTCGATTATGTGGCGACGATGCCGGATGCCGACAATACAATGATCCTCTACATTGTAGGTGACAACGGCGCCTCGGCTGAAGGAGGATTTGACGGCACGCTGAATGAAAACGCCTTCTTCAATGCCTATCTGATGACAGCCGATCAAATGCTCGACCACATCGACGAGATCGGTACAGATATGCATTTCAACCATTTCCCGGCCGGTTGGGCATGGGCAATGGATACACCGTTCCAGTGGACGAAACAGGTCGCAAGCCATTTGGGCGGTACCCGCAATGCAATGATCGTGAAATGGCCCGCACGCTACAAAAAGGGTGGTGAATTGCGGACACAGTTCAGTCATGTCATTGACATCGCGCCCACCATCCTCGACGCAGCCGGCATCGCCGAACCGCGCAGCGTGAATGGAACCGCACAGACCCCCATGCAGGGCAAGAGCCTGCTTCCGACCCTGGTGGATGCCAATGCCAAGGAGATCCGCACCAGCCAATATTTCGAGATGTTCGCTAATCGCGGCATCTACAAGGACGGCTGGTGGGCTGCATCCCTGGCATTCGAGCCCTGGCAACCCGAGCGCGGCGCATTTGATCCCTTCAAGGCCAAGTGGGAACTCTACAATCTGGAGAAAGATTTCACGCAGGCCGACGATCTGGCCGGCAAACGTCCGGAAAAGCTTGATGAACTCAAGGCGCTTTGGTGGGCGCAGGCTTCGATCAACAAGGCTCTTCCTCTCGACTGGCGTGGCGCGGAACGGTTCAGCGCCGAACTGACCGGCAAGCCTAATCTCGCGGGGAACCGGACACATTTCACCTATGAGGGTGTACTTGCCGGCCTGCCGGAATCATCCGCACCCGACCTCAAGAACAAGTCTTTCAGCATTACGGCAAAGGTGAATATCAAGGACAAAGCCAGCGGTATGATCTTCACCCAGGGCGGCAATACTGGCGGCTGGGCCTTCTATCTGAAGGATGGCAAGCTCAATGCCGTACACAATTTCATCGATGTCGCCCGCTATTCGGTATCGAGCAGCATGCCAGTGGCAGCAGGCGAGCACGAGGTGAAGATGGATTTCTCCTATGATGGTGGCAACGACACCGGCAAGTCCGGCACTATCACCTTGTTCGCCGATGGCAAACAGGTCGGCAGCGGCCGGATCGAACGGACGACGCCGTTCAAATACTCGCTGTCGGAGAATCAGGACATTGGAACCGATACCGGCACTCCAGTGACTTATGACTACAATGCACCCTTCGACTTTCAGGGAAAACTCGAAGAGGTCGTGGTCGATCTGAAGAAGTAATTGCCTAACCATCAGGGACAGAGGTCTGTCTCTTTAATGGTTGCGCCGGACCATCTCGCTGAAATCAAGGATATCACGCAGACGTCATGACGGTTGCTCATCATGACGTCCGCCAGCCATGTGATCAACGCATCGAGCAGGCTGAGACCGGATAGGCCCAAAGCGGCGGCGCGGAAGCCGATCCCACGATGATTTCGCTTTGGACGACGGCAGACTCGTTGCGCATCCCGTCAGCGTGGTTGAGCACAGAAAGAGCGTCCGAGAGGGATTGGACAAGCCCATGGCGAGCAATGCGTCAATCCCGCACCATTTCTCTAGGTACGGGCAAAAATCCCCAAAATGACAATAAAATAAATGGCAAGAACGCCATTGGTGCCCTGGAGAGGACTCGAACCTCCACGGTGTTACCCACTGGTACCTGAAACCAGCGCGTCTACCAATTCCGCCACCAGGGCAGGCGGCTTTCTGATACGGGCAGCACATATGGCTTGTCAATGCGAAAGCCGGGAAATGCGCCGATTCATTTCTGCGGCGTCCTTTCTCCTTCCTTCAGGGTAATGACAAACTGCACAGGCTCTCTTACAGGAGGCCGTGCCGCAGGATTGAGACGCGGCGCTCTTGATCACATTCCCTTCATCAAGATGGGCGGAACGCTTCTAAAAAGGGGTCCCGCTCCTACAATCAATATTGTAGAAGGGCTAGGATCGGATTTTTCCAGAGGCACGGATAATGACAGACGCATTGGTCAAGACGGGCCGGTTGGTCACGGTTTTCGGCGGCTCGGGTTTTATTGGGCGCCACGTGGTGCGCGCCCTGGCGCGGGATGGATGGCGTGTCCGTGTGGCAGCTCGCCGGCCTGATCTCGCCTTTCACTTGCAGCCGTTGGGCCAAGTCGGCCAGATCCATGCCGTTCAGGCCAATCTGCGCTATCCCGAATCCATTGCCTCGGCCCTGCGTGACTCGGACGCCGCCGTCAATCTCGTCGGCCTGATGAAGCCGTCTGGTAAGCAGAAATTCACCACGATTCAGGCTGCCGGCGCTCGCTCCGTGGCTGAAGGGGTTCGCGCGGCCGGGATCCAGAAATTCGTCCATATTTCCGCCATTGGCGCGGATCCGAAGGCGTCATCGATCTATGCGCGCACCAAAGCAGAGGGCGAGGCGGCGATTCGCGACATCCTGCCCGAAGGCATCATCCTGCGTCCGTCGGTTGTCTTTGGCCCCGAGGATGATTTCTTCAATCGATTCGCGGCCATGGCGCGCATCTCCCCGGCCCTGCCCCTCATCGGCGGGGGCAAGACAAAACTTCAGCCGGTCTTCGTGGGAGATGTGGCGAAAGCGGTCGCTGGCTCTTTGAATGGTAACGTCAAGACGGGCACCATTTACGAGTTGGGCGGCCCGGAAATCCGCAGCATGCGCGAGATCATGGAATTTATTCTCGCCACGATAGAACGGCAGAGATTGCTGCTGCCGATCCCCTTCCCCCTCGCCAAACTCGTGGCGTTCGGAACCGAAATCGCCGAAGCCTTGTCCCTTGGTTTATTCCCGTCGACCTTCTCCCTGACACGCGATCAGGTCGAATTGCTGCGCCGCGACAATATCGTCTCGGAAGAAGCCAAGGCCGAAGGACGGAGCTTGCAGGCCTTCGGTCTCGAACCGGAATCCTTCGAGACCATCGTACCGACCTATCTTTATCGGTTTCGCAAGGCCGGCCAGTTCAGCGATCAGCCTCGCGTAACCTGAAGATTGACGATATCGATAGCACCAGGTGTGGATCGCCTGTTTCAACAAGCGTGCTGATCCGCGATCCTGGTGCAGCCCTCAGGCTCTGATCACTGCCGGATCAAACACGCGAACACGAGCGAGGCATTGAAGAGCCCAAAAGACGATGCTAGAATTTTCTTTAGCAGACGGATAGAATCCAGCGACAAATCGCCGTTTCCGCGCTAAGCAGGAAACGGATTTTTGAGACATTAAAAGCTTTCTGCCGGTTTAGCTCAGTTGGTAGAGCAACTGATTTGTAATCAGTAGGTCGCGGGTTCGACTCCTGCAACCGGCACCATTAAGCCAACGGCTTTGTCGAGGATAGGGGAAGACCCAGGCCTCCGGTTGAGGAAGCAACCGTGAACCGATTATCGACGATCGCTGCGAAAATCGGGCTGAGCGCGGCACTGGTTATTCTTTGGTTTCTTACTGCCCTAACGGCAACAGCGATGTTCGTCGCGAGCATAATTCTTGTCGGAATCTTCCTGAGTGCTTCAGCCCACGACTATCTAGGATTGCTATGGTCCCACAAGTCAGCGGGTATTGTAGCCGTGCCTTTTTGTATAGAGATCGTGGGCGTCGCGTTTTCTTTGGCTTATCTAAAATTCTTCGTGTCATAAAAAGTCCGGATCAGCAAAACCTCCATCGTGCGGCTGCGGCAGCCTGATCCACAACGGATACACGAAGTTTCTGGCAAATGCCTTTGATCGAGCCTTTACTGGCTGTTTCACAAGCTATATCTCGGGCCTTCTGCGGACGCAATTCCCCTGTCGAAACACATCCAGGATCCTGTTGTCGTCCACGACAACGAGCGTGATGGCAGCCTCGACACTGGCGATACCGATGGTCTGCACCACCAGCCGGATCGACCTCTTAACGCGTCAGTTTTTAAAGATACCACCTGGTTAATTTACCTAGCCCGCGCTCTCAATATCGCTTGATGATATGGGCGGACCCCGATTCCGTCGTGAGATTCCCACGCAGCACTTATCCCGCAGATCATCCTCCCATTCAAAATAAAATGATGCACTTCTGGCGTCAGGCCTTGGGCTTATTCATCAGCCTGCAAATCTCTGTTGCTTATTTAATAATTATATATAACGATTGGCTGCCCGGTTTCCAGGATGCCGCGGCATTCGTCAATTTTCCTCTCGATAAGGTCTATGTCTATGAAATCGACTGCAGAACTGCGGATGAACATTGCCAAAGGGATGGCCATTGCCTGTTTATGTCTGTCTTTTACCGCTTCAATGGCGGAAAAAGCCGATGCAGCCACACAGACATGCTGGAGCGCACGAAAATGCACAGGAAAAGTCCTGAGCCATCGGGATCGGCATAATTGCACTGTCAAATCTCATGGCAAATCCTGGTCGAACGCCGCCGGCCAGTGTTACAATCTCTAAATTATTCTGATGACAGACATGCATTCTACATAAAGCATGCACGATAACATATGGAGAAAATGCCATGGCACGGAGTCTTCAGGAAATTACCGATGCATGGGGCAATTGGATGGTCCACCAGCATGGTGGCGGGAAATGTCGGTTTACATCCAGTACACGCTACTCGGATCATAGTGAACTGAATGCCTATCATGGTTATCAAACGACCGCGGCCGCCCAAACGATCTCCTATGACACCGGTTCTCCCCTGCCAAAACCGAAACAGCTCACGTCGGTTATAACAACTTATCGCAATGATTCGTCGCTGGAACAGACATTTACCTATAATCAGTCCGAGACCGTTCAGCGCAATTTCACCTGGTCAGTGACAGAAAGTATTTCCATTTCGGAAAGCATCACCATTCAAGCGGGGTTGCCGGAGATTGCGGAAATATCGAGCACGACGACAGTGGATGTCTCGCTGTCATCGACGCAAGGCGCAAGCTATGACAAATCCAAGACCTGGAGCGTCGACCAGCCTTTCAATGTCGCCGCCCATAGCCTGTTCGAAGCCAAAATGATCATTACCGTTCAAGATTACAATATCAAATGGAGCTGCGACGTCAGCTTGATCGGTCATGTCGCCATATGGTTCGAACACAAAGTCGCCCTCAATCCCAATGACTATCACTGGCTCTGGTTCATTCCGATCCAACAGGTCATTTCTGATTGCCAGACCCATAATATCATCGACACATCCAATTATAAGATCTCTGGTAATGGCGTCGTGACGCAGGCCCAAGGGGTTTTTGCCGGAAGCCAGGGCATATCCTATAATGTGGACACGAAAGAGACCTCGTTGCAGCCGCAGCAGGAGCTCCAAGAGCCGATGGCCACATCCAGCAGCTTCCTGCCTTCTGCAATCGCTGCCTGAGACCATTGCGGCTAGGCTCAATGGAAGGAGAGCAGCTTCGGCGGCAGCTTCCTTGATGCCAATCCATCGTCTTTTGTAAGAATGGAGGGATGTACACCATCCGCGAACTATTCACAATCAATTGACTGATTGAAGAATTTTTGATCCGGCAGGTACTCGTATTTGCCGGATTGACTGTATTGGAGACAGGAATTCTTGCAAATTGACAGCAGCGTTTTGATGTGATCGGGAGCGGTAAGGTAGTCTCACCTGGTTGCCAATTCCTCCAGCTTCAGGTCGTCACGCCTCGCGTCCTTCGCGACTTTGGCCTTGAATTCCGCGCCATAGCTCTGTCTATCGTCGTCATCCCGCCCAGAGGAGTGGATGGAATGAGCGAGACGCCCTGTCCAAATTTCAAGCGTCACCTCATTGCTCTGTGTGTCAACGAAAATCCCGTGGCTTCACCTTGATCCCGTCTTTTGGTCCATGGGGTTGGGTCAGTGTCATAACCTTTGAAACTCCCACCGGATCAGGTACCGGCACAGCATGATGGACCTTGTCGCGATGTTCATGTGAATGCGGATTGTCTTCACAGGTGCCGACTCCGGCGAGCTCTACCGACAGATCGACAAGGCTATGGGCGACGATATGCACGACCTCGCCTTCCCGTTGAATGCGTCCATACACACTGATCATTCCGGCACCGATCACGATGCGGCGGTAGGTCTCAAAGACTTTGGTCCAGACCACGAGATTGGCAATGGCTGTCTCGTCTTCCAGCGTGATGAACATCACGCCCTTCGCGCTGCCCGGCCGTTGACGCACCAGCACGAGACCCGCCACTTTGACCCAGCGACGGTCGCGGGATGTAACAGCATCAGCGCAGGAAAGGATTCCTCGACGCTGCAGACCCGGCCGGAGAAAGGAGACCGGGTGCTGGCGCAATGTCAGGCCGATATGATTGTAGTCCTCGACGACTTCGCTGCTTGCCAGCATTGGCTTTAGAGCCACGTAGGGTTCGTTCTGTTCCGCGATAGGCTCCTGCGCTCTCGCCGCTGCGGCGAAAAGAGGAAGCGGCTCGTCCCGCAATGCCTTGATCGCCCACAAGGCTTGCCGCCGCGCGAGGCCAAGCGCCGGTCTGAAGGCGTCGGCCTCGGCAAGCTTCACGAGCGCGGCCGAGGCTATGCCAGCCCGGTGCCAGAGATCCGCCACTGAGAGAAAGACTCGGTCTGCACGGCTGATGACGAGCCGCGCGGCCTCGGCATTGCCGAGCCCCTTCACCATCCTGAGACCAAGACGCACGGCAAAACGATCATTCTCGGCATCGCGCGGCTCGAGCGTACAATCCCAACGGCTGGCATTGACACAAACCGGCCGGACCTCGACACCATGGGCTTCCGCATCCCGCACGATCTGGGCAGGCGCATAGAAGCCCATGGGCTGCGAATTCAACAGCGCCGCGCAGAAGACATCCGGATGCCAGCACTTTATCCAGGCCGAGGCATAGGCCAGCAGCGCGAAAGATGCTGCATGGCTTTCCGGAAATCCATAAGAGCCGAATCCTTCAAGCTGTCTGACGGTCTGTTCGGCAAAATCACGCTCGTAACCATTGGCGAGCATACCGGCGATCAGCTTTTCCCTGAAGGCGGAAACACCGCCTGTATGTTTGAAGGTCGCCATTGACTTGCGCAGCCTGTCGGCTTCCCCCGGCGTAAAGCCCGCGCCTTCGATCGCGACGCGCATGGCCTGTTCCTGGAAAAGCGGCACGCCCAAGGTTTTGCCGAGCACTTTCTCAAGCTCGGGTTTTGGATAGTGAACCGGCTCCAGCCCTTCGCGCCGCCGCAGATAGGGGTGGACCATATCTCCCTGAATCGGGCCCGGCCGGACGATCGCGACCTGGATGACGAGATCATAATAGGTTCTGGGCTTGAGCCGCGGGAGCATCGACATCTGCGCCCGACTCTCGATCTGGAAAGTGCCGAGCGTATCCGCCTTGCGGATCATCGCATAGGTGCGCGGATCCTCAGCCGGTATAGTCGCAAGATCGAGCCTAATACCTTTGTGATTGGCAAGCAGATCGAGGCCGCGTTTCATACAGCTGAGCATGCCGAGCGCGAGAACATCAACCTTCATCCAGCGGACTACGTCGATATCGTCCTTGTCCCATTCGATGACCTGCCTGTCCTGCATCGCGGCCGGCTCTATGGGAACGAGATCGTCAAGCCTGTCATGGGTCAGGACGAAACCGCCCGGATGCTGGCTCAGGTGACGCGGAGCACCGATGAGCTGGCTGGCGAGATCGAGCGCGAGCCGCAAACGGCGATCCTTTGAATTGAGATTCAGAGCCTCGATCTGCGCATCCGTGAGACCTTCCGCAAACCCCTCTCTTGAACGGCCCCGGGTCTCGGTGGCGAGCGTCCTGATGAGATCTTCCGGCAGGCCCAGGGTCTTGCCGACATCCCGCAGCGCGCCCTTGCTGCGATAGCGGATCACCGTCGCACACAGAGCTGCACGATCGCGGCCATAATGTTCGAAGATCCATTGCATCACGATCTCGCGCCGCTCATGTTCGAAATCGACATCAATGTCAGGTGGTTCGCGGCGCTCCTCGGATATGAAGCGCTCGAACAACAGGTCATTTCTTGCCGGGTCGATCGAAGTGATGCCGAGTACGTAACAGACAGCAGAATTCGCGGCACTGCCGCGGCCCTGGCAGAGAATGTCTTGCGACCGCGCGAAGCGGACGATCGACTGGACCGTCAGAAAATACGGTGCGTAATTCAGCTTCCCGATCAGCCGCAGTTCGTGCCGGAGCGTCTCGTCAACTTCCTCTGGGTGACCTTCCGGGTAACGCCAAGCCACGCCCTCCCAGGTCAGTTTCTCCAATGTCTCCTGCGGTGTCAGCGTTGGATCGGAACGCTCTTCCGGATATTGATAGACCAGTTCGTCGAGTGAGAAACGGCATCGTTCGACAATCGCGACCGTACGCGCCAACGCCTCGGGATAGCGCGCAAACAGCCGATACATTTCATCGGGCGGCTTCAGATACCGATCCGCATGACGCTCACGCCGGTCCCCCAGCGCGTCGATCGTGACATTATGGCGGATACAGGTCACGACATCCTGTAGGATGCGCCGGCCGGGCTCATGGAAGAGAACGTCGTTGGTGACGATGGTCGGCACGCGCATATGCGCGGCGAGATTGGACAGTTCATGGAGCCGGAGCTGGTCGTTCGGCCGGCGCCGCAACGTCAACGCCAAATGGGCGCGGTCATTGAAAGTCTCACGCAGGCGTCGCAGCCGCAACGCGCAATCCTCGTCGGCCATATCCGGCACGAGGACAGCGATCAGGCCCTCGCCATAAGCGGCAAGATCCGCCCAGGCGAGGTCGCACCTGCCCTTGCCCGCGCGTCTCTTGCCGAGGGAGAGCAGACGGCAAAGCCGCGCATAGGCCGGTCGATCAACCGGATAGACCAGAACCGAGGTGCCGTCGCTGAGATCGAGGCGGCAGCCGACCACCAGCCGGACTCCCGTCGTCCTGGCCGCTTCATGAGCGCGCACGATGCCGGCCAGCGAGTTGCGGTCCACGATGGCAAGAGCCTCGATTTGCATCGTGGCCGCCGTCGCGAACAGTTCCTCACAAGACGATGCCCCCCGCAGAAAGCTAAAATGCGAGGTCACCTGCAGCTCGGCATAGCGCAGCCCGCTCATCCGAAGATCCCATGCAGAAACCAGCGCTGCGAGCCGGTCAGCGGATCCTCGCCATCACCAGCGCGGAACACCCAATATCGCTCGCCAGCATCGTCCTCGATGCGGAAATAGTCACGCACGGCGGCCAGCTCGGGATCACACTTCCACCATTCGCCGAAGATGCGCTCGGGACCATCGGCACGCTTCACCCGCCGGCGCACGCCACGCCAGACGAAGGAGACGGGGGGATGGTCGGGAAGCAGTGCAACCGTATCGATCGGTTCGGCCCGGGCAAGCAGCCGAGGAGGCCGCGGCCAGCGGCCCGGCCAATCCGCTCCGGTCTCTGGTGCCAGGGCCGGGATGTGGCGGACCGACCGTTCGGGCACGTCGCTCGCCACCGGCATGACACGATAGAGCTTTTGCTCGCCGACGCGATTGGCAAGCAGATCGATCAGGTCAGAAATATCGGGCACTGCTTCCTCGACCAGAGTCGACACTGCCTGTTTCGGCATCAGAGGCTCAGCCATTGTCGCGGTGAGGGTCATCACTTCAATGCCAAAGCCTGGATCGATGGTCTCGATCTTGTCGCAGAGCAGCCTCGTCATGCGCTTCACATCGCGCAACGGCAGGCCCGTCCCGGCCCGCACGGCCTGTACCCGGTTATCAACTCGATGGCAGATGAGATCGAGCCGCCGCGCGCCGAGACCCTTCTGCTCAAGGGCATCACAGAGCTGACCCACGAGCCTGCCGATAGAGCGCGCGATGGTCTCCGGCGCGCCGATCGGCTCGGCGAAGGTGCGACGGACCTCGATCAATTCCCTGGGCCGGATCGGTTCGATCGGTTCCGCGATCTGGCCAATGGCTTGGTCGAGACGCCGACCGAGCTCGGGTCCAAAGCGCAGCGCCAGAGGCGCACGCGGCTGCGCCAGCAGGTCACCGACGCGCGTGAAGCCGAGAACGCAGAGCGAGTCCACTCCTTCCGGCACGAGCCGGAGTGCCGCGATCGGCAAAGGCGCGATGTCGGTCGCGGCGTGCCCCGGCCTGGAAACATAGCTTGGCCGGGCATCGAAACGCGCAAGAGCATGGGCCACACTCCAGGTGTCGGCGATAGCCGTGCGGGCGCGCAGGCCGACGCCACCGAGTTTTGCGACTATGGTCGCGAGCATCGCGGCCTCACCACCATGCAGATGATCGGCGCCAGTGGAATCGATAACGATCCCGTCAGGCGGATCGGCGGCGACGATCGGGGCGAAATGCTGCAGCATCCAGACAGCAAGCCGCTCCAATGCTGCGGCATCAGCAGCCGGATCGGCGTCCTCGATCACAAGATCCCGCACCAGCGCCAGAGCTTTGGTCACGGTCATGCCGACACGCAGGCCGGCGGCCTGGGCGGCAGCATCCGCCGCCAGCACAATCCGCCGTCTTCCATCCCGGCCGACCAATATGAACGGTGTCTCAGGCGGAGGCGCTGCGTCGCCCGCCCTCCGCCTGACCCGGTCCGTGGACAAGGTCGGGAGGAAGATGGAGATGACCCGTGTCATCGCATGCCTCCAATTCGAAATCCGCGCTCTCGCCAGCACGACAACGGATCAGTTCAACCAGCCAGCGCGGCCGGCCGACACCGGGAACGGGGAGCGGCGTCGATGGCAAGACCGAGACCCGCCAGCGCGTGGTGGCGGCCGTCGGCTGACCGAAATCGGAGGCCTCAGTCTGTCGGCGCCAACGGCGCAGCGCAATGCCGATCGTGCCCGATCCCTCGGCGGCAAGCTGAAGCCGCCGCGAAGCGGTCATAGGCAGGCGAGCAACTTCTGCAACCACAGCACCGAGGCCGCCATGGCGCAGCCCCTCTTCAAAACAGACAAGGATGGTCTTCTCATCGCCGCCATCAAGGTAGATGACGCGGTCCGATTGCAGTCCGGCCTGCGAGAGCGCTGGAGCGAACAGGTCCGGCCGCGTGACGCACCAGAGCACCTTGCCCCGCGTCCGTGCGGCGATACCGGCGGTGAATAACCCCGCCGCCGCCCCGTCCACGGCACCATTGCCGCCTCCGGCGACTTCATGCAACGCGCCAAGCGCCAGCCCGCCGCCCGGCAACCGCCTGTCGATCTCACTGATGCCAAAAGGCAGAACGATCCGGGCACGGCCTCGCGGCCCCTCGATACGCTCAATATGCTGCTGGAGTTCGGCAATGACGGCCCTGTCGGTGAGATCAGACATGACAAAACGGCAGCTCCTCAGAGCTCTGCTGGAGATTCCCTATTGCTATGTTCTATATTTGTTCTCATCGAAAGCATGAGTCAATCGGAGTCTCGCGATGCGATAAAAACGCAGTGGATAATCGGTGATAGCTGTCCAGTGTTTGCGAATGATCGTGGATTCTCAGGATGATAGGAGAAAAGATGCGTATGGGGGGCTGTCGGCGAATCTCGCTGCCCCATCCAGCCCGGGCCAGCGAGACTTATGTCAGTCTAAAGCATGTTCGAATGTGTCCGAACCGCTCCACTTGAAAATGCTCTAACGCCTCTCTCCTTCAGCAATCATGCCGATGAGAAACATCCGGCTACAGAGCGCCCGGCAAAAGCCAGGGCCTGCCTCATCCCATGAAGTTCATATCGACGGCCCCGGCAAAAGCCAGCAGGAGGTTGCCGGCCTGGTTGGGATGCGTGCCGTCAGTGGTAAAGCCCGGAAATTTGTAAAGCCCGGTATTCCACCCCGTCTCCAGGACATTTGCCACTTCGACATGCCCGATGGTGTTTGGCAGACATCCCCTGATTGCCGAATTCGCGTTTTTGCGCTCCGCCTCACCGGCAAACAGCGTCTGTGTCGCGGAGGTCCATCCATCGCTTGAGGTGGTTTTCGGCCCGATCGTGCATTGCAGGATCGGTTTTCCCGACAGCTTGCCATAGAGGGTTTGAAGATCGGCGGAGAGTTGCACCCATGTTCTCGAGGCGGCCAGATCGTTGATTCCGTAGTTCGAAATCACACCCTGACAGTAAAGATTGGTGAGCGTGGCCCTGTTGACGAAACCCGTCGCCGCATACATCGTGCGATCGCTCGGCACACCCATGTTGATATAGGCATATTTCGCCCCGACGGCGCGGGCCATGATTCCGGTATCGGCACCAAGGTCGGACACCGCATCCATATAGCCGAACATGATCGAATCCCCGATCAAGGCCACTGCTAGGCGAGAGGACGGACCCACGATTGCACAAGGACCGTAGAAGCCGGAACCCGCATCAGTCCCGTAATTCGTCGGGAAGCCGGTATAGGGAGAGGCTCCAAAATTCCATTTGTCGCCGCCGGTGAGATTGCGCGTATTCGTATTCGGACAATAAATAATCCCATTCGGGAAATAGCCGGAGAAGTGGATCCGGAAGGTCGCACCATTCGGGATATTGACGGCGGCGAGATCCGTCGCCATGAAACTGGCGTTGGGGATAGACCCTGTGGTGCTGCCGCCGAATTTGAAGGGTGTGAAAGTCCCGAAAGGATATTCCACATAGGCTGCGTTGATCGTCGCGGCCACGCCCGGGCCGTTTGTGTCCTGGAAGGTCGTCGAATCGACATAGAAATTTGGAAACACCGCAGCCATTTGCGTGACCGTGTCACGAGCCTGGTGGGTCGTACAGGAAATAATATATTTATTGGAAGCGATCGGTGCATGGCTTGGAACATAACAACGCGTCGCGATCTGACGCACAGTCTGTGTCTTTGAAGTCGATGGATTTGAAATTCGCGTCCATCCGTTCGCCATCAAGACATTCGCATCGAAGTCCGGAACGCTGATCGATGAATTTGGCGTCGCCGAATAGGTGCGGCCATTGACGGTCAATGAATTTTTGCTCCCATCGGACGGCGGCATCAATGTATAATACTTATAGGCCAATGAAATATCCTCACTTTATCCAATCGCGGAAGGGCGAGAGATGGCTTGCAAGCCAGCCGACAGCACCCATGACTGGAGCGCCGATCAATGTTACCGTGTTGATGATCGCACGATGATTGTTCGCACGCTGTTCCAATATGTCCACGCGAGCACTCAGTCTTGTGTGTGCATCAGTTTGAATATCGATGCTCTGAATGAGATTTGCCAGACGCGCGTTGATTGCGATGAGCTGATCGCGTGCTTCCGAGAGCAGCCGCACCGTCTCCCGCATGCTCTGAATGTTGGCCTCGAGAAACCCGAGACGCCCGTGAATATCATCATCGGCCGGAGGCATGTCAGTGCCTCCGCGAGAGCCACGCGGCGGCTGCACTCATGATCGGCATCGCCGGTGCGACCAAGAAGAAGCTCTGAATGATCGACCATTCATAGCTGTCATAAGGCGGTGGGCATTTAGGGATTTCCCATCCAAACTGGAAGGTGGAATCCAGCATCACAGCGCCAAAGTGGATCGCCGCCGGAAGACCGGCCGCAACGATGATGAGCCGGGCACCGATCCAGGTATTCGAAGCCGCCTTGATCTGCGCGTTCTGCGTTTGTGCCTCAAGAAACGCCTTGCCAATGGCAGCATCGCCGCCAATCGCCGCCGTAAAGCCATCAACCTCACTCTTGAGGCTCTGCAATTTCACATCTGACCAGGCGGTGACGATTGGCGAGATGATACCGGAAAAGATTGCGGAGATGATCGAGCCGAACATTCAGGCCGCCTCCCCGCGCCGCGTTGGCACGCCATTGACAATGACAGTCATACCAGCGAGCCGTGTCAGCAGCATCGCAATATTGAGAAGATTGTGGGCCAAGATAACGCCCTGCGGTGACAACCAGATCGACAGATCGAGCTGATCGAGCGTATGGTGAATTTCCGGAATTTCGGTGAGAATATCGGGCACGGCTGAAATGAACAGCGCTACATAGCCGAGAATGATCGTCTTGAGGCCGAGCAGGCGCAGGCGGATACGCGTGATGATCGAATCCCCCGCTTTCTCAATCGCATCAGGAACACCGATTGCCGCCTGATAGGCGCGAATACGCGGCCAGGCATAGATAAACCCGGCAATCCCCACGACGACCAGAAGGAGAAAATTAAACATTGGTGCCTCCCGTTTTAGCTCTGTTTGTCGTCGAAATAATCGTCACAGCCGTTTTGGCTGCGGCATCAAGTGCTTGCGCCCTCGTCTCTTGATTTTTGCGCCGAATGATCAGGATGACGACGCCGACAACGATGAGAAGCAGAAACAGAATTGTCAGCCAGGCCTGTCCGCCAAAAGATTGATGGACAAGCCCGACGCCCGCGCCAGCGGAAGCCGTTGTCGCAATCATTGTCTTAGTGCTCGCAGCCTTGGCGGCTGCCGCGCGCGCTTCAAACGCCAGAACCTCAGGCGCGGTATCGCCAGCCGCCACTTTGATGGCTTCAGCTTCACAAGCGGCAATGCGCTTCCGCCAGCCCTTACCGTAGATTGCGAACGTCCTTAATCCCTCGACAAAGGACAGGCGACGCGCGCAGATACCCTTGATGGTCGCAACGCGATCTGTCCCCGGCACAGCCGATTTCCACTCCAATGCGCGCTTTGTTCCGCTATTCACGCCAGCATCGAACAGGGCGAGATCGACGCCGGGAGGCCTCGTGCCGCAGGCCATCGCATTCCAGTAATTCGCAAGATAGATCGCATTCCGTTCGAGAGTATTCATCTTGAACACGGATTGCGTCGGGCGCCCATTCTGCTTGCGCCATGTATCATAGCTTCCTTGCGTAATACCGTTACGCGTCGCGCCCCCAGGATCGCGCGGATCGTTACTGTCACCACCTTCGTATTGGAGTGTGAATTCGAGACATTCCGAAAATCGGTCAGCCATGAAACCCTCAATAAAAAAGGCCCGCTTGACGCGAGCCTGAAAGGAGATCGGATTGCCTGGTCGTGAGTTCAGAAGGCGGGACGCGTCATCCTGCGATAAAGCGGCGGCGCCGAGCCTCTGCCGCTACGGCGTCCTGCCAAATTGTCAATTCTTCAAGAAACAATGGAAAAAACCGGCTGAGACACCGATACCAATACTTGAGCCAGCGTCTCTAAAAAGAATGATGGGCACCTGTCACGGTCTATACAACAGACATTCGCCCGATACGTTATTATTCACGAGCAATGAGCTCTGTTACTGTCAATACTTTTCAGTTCAATACCAAAGAGAGTGGTACCAGGAGAAGTCCTATATTAGGTCTTTAGCATACCACTGCATTCTCTTTTTGCTCACAGTGATCCGAATTCATATCTTGGTAAGCCCGATGGCCGAATTCGTCAATTTCACGGCGTCGACCGAAACTGCGATACAGTCTTCACGCAAGAGCTTGAACGTGTAAGTATTACAGATGGAAAAGCCCGCTGAAGGATGAGACGCGCGAAGCAAATTCCTCCGAAGCGGCACTTACTTCACCGTTTGATGTCGTGAAAGCGGAAGCGTTTTCGAATCACCGCGTGGTCGTATCCACCGCTTCCATACGCCGCTTAAACGGGTAAAGTGTCGAGACGCGTCAAACGCGAGACGAAAAAGCCGTCAAGACCTGAAAAGCGCGGCTCCTGCGCCTGCAGATGATTTGGAAGCATGCGCAAATCGCCCTGCGGATTGATGATTTCGTTCAATCCGCCGACTTCGGAAGCAAGGATGGGGATGCGACGGAAATCGCCGTGGCGCGCCAGAAAAGCGGCGATCTGGTCTTCCCCCTCCTCCGCTTCGAGCGAGCAGGTGCAATAGATCAGGGTACCACCGGGCTTCAGCAAGGTCGCTGCCTTTTCGAGCAGACGGCTCTGCAAATCGGCAAGCGCGACAATATCCTTCGGCTGTTTGATCCAGGCAATATCCGGGTGGCGGCGAATTGTGCCTGTCGCCGAACAGGGAGCATCCAGCAAAATGGCGTCGAAGGGCGCCATCTCCACGGCCAGGGCATCAGCGATCACGATCTCGGCCTCGAGCTGTAGCCGGGTGAAATTCGCTTCGAGGCGTTTCATACGGGAAGAGGATCGATCAATCGCGACGACTTTCGCTCCACGCGCGGCAAGCTGGGCAGCCTTGCCGCCGGGAGCCGCGCAAAAATCAGCAATACGCGCGCCGGGCGTCATCGCCAAAAGCTGCGCCGGCAAAGCGGCTGCGGCATCCTGCACCCACCACTGGCCTTCCACATAGCCTGGAAGCTCGGAGATCGCCGCATGCGATTCAAGCCGCAGGGAACCCGTCGGCAACAGGCGCGCACCGAGCCGCTGTGCCCAGCCGAGAGGATCCTGCCTTACACTTATGTCAAGCGTCGGCTCGTTACGATGCGCCCGCGCGATTGCCCTGGCCGTGTCCTCGCCATAAGTCTTCTGCCATCGCTCGGCGAGCCAGGGAGGCGTATCCAGCGCCAGTGCGTCGCCTTCATCAAGAATGCGTTGCCGTTCACGAATGAGATTGCGCAGGACTCCATTCACAAGCGGAGCAAAGCCCGCGATCTTGGGATCGAGCCGCGCGGCACGGACCGCAAGATCGACGGAAGCGTGATCGGGGACATCGAGAAACAGGATCTGTGCACCGGCAACCAGAAGAATCCATTCGAGATCGGAAGCCGTCCGCGGAAGGCTCGTCTTCAAAAGTTGCCCGATGGCGGCTCTGATCGTACCGAGCCTCCGCAAGGCGACAGTAACGATCGACCGCGCCAGAGCACGATCACGCGGAGCAAGCCTCGTGAGGAATACGACGCTCGCCTCAGGTGCGAAGAAATCATCCAGCCCCTGCTTTTTCGTCAGGATCGCGCGCAGGACCATGGCAGCCGCCAGCCGGGTTTCAAGCCCCTGGATCTGTTCAGCCGAAGACTGCACAAAAGACCTGTGGCCCGCTCTGCTTCTGCCGCCAGCCTGGCGCCGGTTTGATGGATCTTCCACGCTTCTCTCGTTCCTTGAGGCCGGAGCCCCACTCGCCGCTTGGGTTCAGGAATGGATGTTCAGAATGTCTGTAAACGCATCGAATTATTTCCCAAAGGTGTTTCCTCTCTCCGGCTTGATGCGGCAATAGCCGGAAATGGCGCTTGGCGACCCTTGGACAATCCGATATGTCCTTGCTGATATGTCCTTGAAAATACAAATTTCCAGGATTGGAATTCGAACCCGTCATCGGACGATCCAACAGCCCTGTGAAAGGACCAGACATGAGCTCCGATAAGCCATCCGGACATGAAGCCGAACCGCCGAAAAAAATCCTCTCGGACGCCGCCAAACGGGCATTGGCGGAAGCGGCGGAGAGGCGAGCGCTTCAGGATGCGCAGCGGCAGCCAGTTCCCAAGGAAATCAATGGACGAGATGGCCCCGAACCGGTCCGCTATGGCGATTGGGAAAAAAACGGAATCGCCAGCGATTTTTAGAGCATTTTTGGACGGTTCCGAAACAGTTCTTTCAAGGAGAACAAAAGCTTTTCACGCAATTTGAATCCTCATTCAAACCGTGAAGCCCCCCCCCCGAACACCGCGCTGACAAACGGAAATAAGTCCTTCCTTGCTTCCTGGACGGAAGGACAATGCGGCCAACCCCATATAGTATCAAACTGGGAAGCGGATGCCGTTTTCTGAAAAATTCAACGCGTTGACGGAACCAGTAAGCATCGCTCCCGCATCCGATGAATCGGGTGATGCCCTGCCCGCATTTCCGTCGATTCTGGCGCGAAATTCCTCGCGGAATTTTGTCACGTGAATGCCCTTCCAAAGCTATATCTTTAGATATATAAGCTAGCCAAAGCTTGACGGAAGCAGCAAGCGCATTCTTCATTTCGTGAAGATGCTTCCTTCGAGCGAAGGCAATGAAGGAAGCGAGGAGCATGGGCAGGCTAGCGTACCGCGGAGGGCAGGAATACTTCCGATTTTCGATCTTTACCACGAGCTTTGTGATCTTGTTTCCCTTGGGCTCGGTCGCTCAGACATCATCGGTCAATATCGATCCCATTACCATCGAAGCAACTACGGATAATGGTCCCTTCAGCCGTACCGATCTCAAGCCGGATAGCACAAGCAATCTCGCTCGCGTCGCTCCAAGCAGCCGGCCGCATACAGAAACCTTCACACGTGCGGATATCGAAAACCTGAAGCCTCGGGATATTTACGATCTCTTGAGTCACGCGACCGGCGTCCTGCCAACCTACCAAGGCCGTAAACTCTCCAATAATCTTCAAATTCGTGGCGATTCCAATTACGGTTTCATTATCGACGGCGCCTATATGCCTCTGGCAACAGCAGGCCGTGTCCTGCAGAGCTTGCCTGTCGCAGCCATCGAACAGGTCGATATCATCCGTGACCCAACCGCGCTCACGCTCGGGCCGATGACCAATATCGATTCCGCCTCGGGGGCGCTGAACAGCGGTTTCATCGTCATCCGCACACACAGACCGGCAAGAACCGAAGGTCAATTTCGCGCGCGGGTCGAAAATTTCGGGACCTTTACGAGTTCAGGTTATGCCGGCACCACTTTCATCGACGGACCGAACGAGCCGAGCGCCTATGTCTCCGGTCTGTTGGCCTATCGTAAAAGCAATGGTCCTTCCGGCTATAATGCCTGGAACGACACGCAATCGTCGCAGGTGACGGGCGGTGTCATCAACGGCGGCTTCAGGACCGATTTCTCGATCTTTCAGGATCACGCGCGCTATGGATTCCAGCGTGCGACCGCAGGCGAGAACACCGCGACGCTCGTCGCGCAGCAATGGTCCTACTCGCCGATAGACACATTGGTCGCGACATCGAACTCTCTGTTCACCTGGGACGCGATCAATTCGACCACGCTGGTGCTTTCCTATAATCTTGTCTCCGCCAATAACATCCAGGCGAGCTACAACAATAATACAATTACATCAAATTTTGACAGAACATACATCTTCAATGTCAATATGCGGCACAATGTCAATTTGGGCGATACATTGCTGCAGCTCGGCACACAATATCTCACCTATGATTCACCAAATGGTCAGCTGTTCTACTCCGGCTATGCACATTCCGAATCAATTTTGAGCGGCTACGGTAATCTCGAACACAAGTTTTTCAACGATGCCCTGACACTCGACGCTTCCGCGCGGGTTGATGATCGCACCATCAATCAAGGCATTGATCTTTATAATATGGGAAGCGGCAGCGGAAACAACAGTTCGGGAAGCGGTTCAGGCTCAGGCTCCGGAACAGGTGGAGGCACTGGGGCCGGTAACGGCACGGGCAGCGGAAAAGGAACGAGTTCCAGCTCCGGCACTACGACCTATTCCTATTTCTACAATCGGCAACTGCCGCTGGCACTCAATTATGCGGCTGGCGGTGCGTGGAAAGTCTTGCCGCAATTGCTGGCCACCGCGCGTTATTCTCATACGGAACAGGCCGGATTGCCAATGACCGTGATCACGACCAATGGCACGACACTTAGTCCCGAAACCCAGAACAAATGGGAGGTTGGAATAGACGCGCCGATTGCTCCCTATTTCCAACCGGGTTTCAACTATTTTGACGTTCATGTCGCCAACGACAAGACTCCGACGAGCTACCAGACAATCAACGGCTATCAGACCGCAATTTGGTCGCAATCAGATACGCATCGCAGTGGTTTCGAACTGCTGGCCCATGGCACCGTGCTGCCGACGGATTGGTTCGGAAAGGACTATGCCAATCCAAATGATCTCGGCCCGATGACCTATCGCGCGAGCTGGATGCATCTTGGACAGGCTTCGAGCTCCTCCATCGCCGTCTATGGAGCGACATTGGCGCGCGATATCGTCAATTTCACACTGACACAATCCTGGGACAGTTTCAGTGGTACTGTCGCCCTGAATTATTTTTCACCCTATCTGTCGAATTTCAATTCGGCGGATGGCGGCTATCATCAGGTCGGCGATGCCGTGGTCATCGATCTGAGCTGCAGCTATGGCTTCAAGCTGGGACTCTCTGATACGCGCATATCGGTTTATGGACGCAACATCACCGACAGAAAATATCAAACCGTCTATGGCTATCCAGCCTGGGGCGCCACTTATGGCGGTGAATTGGTGATTTCGTTCTAGAATCCGGGCTGTGCCGACGCATCGCGACAGGTTCCATCGTTCGACATGGCCAACATCCTATCGGGCAGAGCCTTGTGTTCCGCAAAAATGGGGACATGAGCGCATCTGTCCATCACATACACAATTATGGATGATGATGCCGCATGACAAAACTCCTTGCACGCACGTTGATAAGCCTCGTCATTGTGCTTCTCGGCCTTTGCACCACAACACAGGCGCGCACCATCACCGACATGAAAGGCCGCGAGGTCATCGTTCCGGACAAGATCGACAAGGTCTTTTCCGCTTCCTATCCCTTGACGGTGCTGCTCTACGCGCTGGCGCCCGATCTGCTCGCCGCGACCAATTTCCCCATCTCCGAATCCGCCAAGCCTTTTCTCGACCCTTCGCTGCGCGCGCTGCCCGTGCTGGGCGGCATGCCCGGACGCGGCCGTTCGCTCAACCCTGAAGAAGTCATGGCTCTGCATCCAGACGTCATTCTCGCCTGGATCGATCCAATGGGCGATACGGATCGCACGCTACGCCAGTTCAGCGGAACCGGATTGCCTGTCCTCTTCGTTGAAATGAATACGCTTGCCGGTTATCCCGCAGCCTTGCGGTTCCTTGGAACCTTGTTGCACCGTGAAGAACGCGCGGAAAAACTCGCCGCCTATATCGAAGCCGCGCTGGCCGGTGTGAAAGACGCCGTCGGAAGCCTGTCTGCGGATAAGAAAATCCGCGTCTATTATGCGGAATCGCCCGACGGTCTCGCCACGGAATGCGATACATCCTTTCACATCGAGCCCGTCATCCTTGCCGGCGGTGAGGCCGTTCATCATTGCGAGCAGACGACCCATATGGGCATGGACCGTGTCACGCTGGAACAGATCATCGCCGAGCGGCCGGATCTGCTTCTGGTCCAGGATCCCGATTTCGGCCGGGCGGTTGCAGCTGACCCCAACTGGCGGCATGTCGAGGCCGTCCAAAAGGAACATATCACCATCGTGCCGCATTTTCCTTTCAACTGGCTCGACAGGCCGCCGAGCGTCATGCGTGCACTCGGCATCCAATGGCTCGCCCATAGTCTCTATCCGGACCGGCTTCCTTTCGATCGGATAGCGGATACACGTGCATTCCTTCGGCTTTTCTTTGGCAGCGATCCCAGCGATAAAGAGATCGAGCAACTCCTGCATTGAACAAAGCATATTGGAAACACGCATCATGCGTTTGTTGATCGGCATCGACGATACGGACGTGCTGGGCGCGCCGATCGGCACCGGACGCCTTGCCCGCATGTTCGAAAAAAAGCTCCCGGCGGGCGTGCGCCTTTGGGGTGTTTTGCGGCACCAGCTTCTGGTTGATGCCCGCATTCCCTATACATCCCACAACAGCCCGGCCTGCGTCGCCGTCGATCTCGACAATGAGGCGCAAATACCAGACGTCACCCAACGCGCCAGGGAGCATATCAAACTTCTCGCAAGCCCCGGAAGCGATCCAGGCCTCTGTGTGACCGTTCCGGATCATTGCACGCCAGCCGTGATTGCCTTTGGCCTGGCCTGCACGCAGGATATCGTCACACAGCAGCAGGCGCGGACGACGGCCGCCGAGGCAGGCATTCATCTCGAAGGTCTTGGCGGCACCGAGGACGGCGTCATCGGCGCGCTCGCCGCCGTTGCCCTGACAGCTTATGGCTGGTCTGGCCGCTTCCTGGAATTCAACGGTTTGCGCCGCCTGCCCGACCCGGTAAGCGTCGAAGCCCTGATCGCCCATGGGCTGCTTCCAGTAGCACTCGATCAGGATGCCAGCGTTCCGCCCGCGCGTGCGATGATCACCACCAACGGCTGGCTGAGCCCACGCCTGTGGGGCGGCCGCCCCATTGTACCGGTTTCACTCGAAAACGGCTCCTGGACAGCCCCTGGCAAAAAGCCGCGCGACGCCGACATTGCCGAATAACAGCTCAATCATCGGCTCATACCAAATCTCGGAAATCCGACTCTCGGGGGGGCGTGCTTATCGAGATTTGGTATTATTTGCCGAGATGACCCCCGAAATGCCGATTTTTGGATTTCATGATCCTGTGCCAGAAACGAAAATGGTAGTCCCGGCGGAACGCGGTAAGCCCCGCGTGCTTGCTTCAGCCGCCACGAATCTTCTCAGGCCCAGTTCGGTTTTTCCCGGTTCATGAGCGTTTTTCTCGCCTTTTTATGCAATATCCTCTTCAATTTCGCGGTCGGCCTGTTGATCGCGAAATTTCTCGGGCCAGAGGAATATGGCCGTTTCGCTTTGACCCATGCGACGGCTATCGCCGTACAGACTGCTTTCTTCGACTGGATACGACTCGGCGCGACGCGTTTCTATTCACAGAAATCACAGCGCGAAATGCCCGATCTTCGGCCGACGCTGGAAGTCTCCTTCCGCCTGCTCGGATGCGGCATCGGGGTCGGCGGCACGCTTCTGATGCTTTCCGGGATCCGTTTTACCCTCTCCAATTCCTTCATCGCGCTGGCTTTGTTCATTGCCGTCGCCAACGGCCTGTTCGATTACCATGCTGCTCTCGCCCGGGCACGTTTCCAGAACAACCATTATGTCCAGCTGGTCCTGATCAAGAGCCTGCTCGGCGCCGTTCTGATGGGCGGCGCAGCCTTCTGGTACAATTCGGCCATTCTGACCTTGATCGGCGCGGCGCTCAGCCTTTGCGCCGCTGTGCTTGCCGCGCAAGGCGCCTTGCCTCATGACGACATTGATGGCGGTAAGGCGCTACCGCAATTCGCCACCGCCAGCATGGTCGTGCGTTACAGCCTGCCGATCGTCTGCGCCAATCTGCTCTATCTCTCCATTCCTCTCGCCAACCGGTCGCTGATCGCGATTTTGTACGGCTTTTCGGAGACCGGCCAATTTTCTCTCGCCTTCGATTTCGGCGCCAAGGCGATCCAGGCGATCGGTTCGGCACTCGATGTGGTTCTGTTCCAGATTGCGGTCGCAGCCCATGAATTGCTCGGCCCGCATCGTGGACGTCAGCGCCTAGCCACCAATATTGCCATCATTTTTTCGGTGGTTCTCGCCTCCTGCACAGGCCTCTGGCTCACGCTTCCATCGATTGAGACCATTCTTGTGCCGGCGGAATTTCGCGGCCCGTTTGCCCTGCTTCTACCGTTGATGCTGACGGGCTTGTTCTGTTCGGCGCTCATTCAATTCGCCATCACCCCGATCTTCCAGATCGAGAAACGTACGATGCCACTCATCGCCGCGGCGGTGATCGCCTGTATCGTCGATCCGATTCTCGTCTATGTCCTGCCGCGCAATCCGGATGCATCGAGTCTGGCCATCGCTCAAGCTGGAGCGATGCTGGCAGCCATGGTCTCTCTCGTCTGTTTCGCCGGTGTCACACGGCCACAATGGCCACATTGGCGCGATGTCCTCATTGCCCTGCTCGCCACCGGCCTCATGGCCAGCGTCCTTTTGCCATTGCGCGGCCGCGAACCAGGTCTTACGACCCTCGCATTACAGACTTGTCTGGGGCTCGCCGTCTTTGCTGTGGTGACGCTGGGCTTCGATTTTGCGGGGCTCCGCGGCATCATCAAAGCCCGTATACGCGCATAGGCACGCGTAGAGATTTCCCGGTAGAATAGAATTAATGCCCAGTCTCAATGAGCATGACTCATTGAGACTGATCCCCGCGACTGCGGGGCGGCGGCTTTCCGCCGAACCTCACTGATCCCAACAGGTTGGGATCAGTGAGACTTGGTATAATACGGTACACTCTTGCAAATCCCCGGGATGGAATGATTTGCAAGAACACGACCCGAATTCCATTGGGGGTTCGGGTACAGGCGCTTATCCAAAGCACGAGGGATTTTGCATGAGTTCTTATTGGCTAGGCTTGGCCGGCGGCCTTTTCATCGGACTTGCAGCCGCCCTGCTGTTGCTGCTCAACGGGCGCATCGCGGGCATCAGCGGCATTCTCGGACGCCTGCTGGCTGGGGACCAACTGCCCACCAATGGCGCCTTCATTCTCGGACTGATTCTCGGGCCGGTGCTGTACACCATGGTTTTCGGCCATCCGCCTGTAATCACGATTACCGCCCCTTGGCCGCTTCTGATCGCCGCCGGGCTTCTGGTCGGTTTTGGCACCCGCCTTGGCTCCGGCTGCACGAGCGGCCATGGCGTGCTGGGGCTCGCGCGCCTATCACCGCGCTCCTTCGCCGCCGTCGTCACCTTCCTTGTCGCGGGCGTCATCACCGTCACCCTTTTGAGAAAGTTCAGCCTATGAATAATCAGATCATACGGATCGCGACCGCCCTCCTATGTGGCCTCATCTTCGGTTTCGGGCTGTCACTTTCGGGCATGCTCAATCCGGTGCGCGTCCAGGGTTTTCTCGACATTTTCGGCGCCTGGGATCCGACGCTTGCCTTCGTTCTCGGGGGGGCCGTTGTCGTCGCCTTTTGCGGTGTGACGCTCGCAAAGCGCATGCAGCATCCAGTCTTTGAATGGACCTTCTATTTACCGACGAGCAAGCGAATCGACAGCCCGCTGATCATCGGCTCCGCACTCTTCGGAATCGGCTGGGGTCTCGCCGGCTTCTGCCCTGGCCCGGCCATCGCGTCGCTGTCGCAGGGCCTCTGGCAGACAGCGCTCTTCGTTCTTGCCATGGTCACCGGCATGGTGCTGCATGACCGATTCTTCAAGAAAGGTTAGCTGTTTAGTCCCGGCATAGGATGGAGAACGATTTCGGATTGATCCGACACGTTCTCGGCTGCAGCGGCACTAACGCAATCGCATTGGTGATCAAGGCCGCTGCCGCTGCAGCAACCTTTCGAGGTTTTCAGATGTATTTATTGAATAAGCTATTTAAAGCCGCCTTGATTTTGAATTTCATAGGCTTTGCCTGGGCGGTCATCGTTCTGATTTTCGCTTATAGTTTTGAAAAGATAAAACGCGGTCGCAATACCTTTTATAGCGATCGGACCGGCATGTATTGCAGCACGCGCTGCCGCAGCTGTTACCTTGAGCATTCCTACATGAGGGAAGTGATATAATTGCCCTCGGCCACGAAGGCGGGCCTGCGTCATGCGCCTGGCTCACGGCCGGAGGTGCCGAGGTAGTTTCTGAAGCTGATGGGGTAAGCCGCTGCTATCCCTGGTAGGCGGTGACGGGCTCGAACCGCCGACCCTCTCGGTGTAAACGAGATGCTCTACCAACTGAGCTAACCGCCCTCCTGCCCGATGGCCTCTGGCCCCGGAGCCATTCCTCCATCCCATAAGCCTCGTCGCTGTGTCAATGGCAGAAAATCGAAGCCTCGATTCCGCTCAACATGCAGGTGCAGGAAATCGATGTGCACGGCAGATTTTTCCACTTGGGGGCAGAGGTCATCCTTCCACACCGCACGATCGCGCCAGTCCTCCCGCATCTGACGATGCGCCTCAACGGAAATGGTCTTCCTCGACGATTGCCGAACGCCTTCCCATCGCAAGGAGAATCCCTTTACTATTCACACGCTCCAGCTTTCGTATCGGGAAGGATGAACCCCTATGTCACAATCATTGGCCCGCTTCCTGTTCCTGTTTGGCCTGCTCCCCACCGTCATGACGACACCCGTGGTGGAAGCCTGCACGCGCGCGGTCTTTCTTGGGGAGGACGGCAATGTCGTCACGGCGCGATCGATGGATTGGAAGACCGATGTCGGCACCAATCTGTGGATTTTTCCCCGGGGCATGAAACGCAGCGGTGAGGCGGGATTGAACTCCCTCCAATGGACCTCGAAATATGGCAGTGTCATTGCCTCCGGCTTCGATGTCTCGACGACGGACGGGCTCAATGAGGCAGGGCTGTCGGCCAATCTGCTCTGGCTCGTCGAATCCGAATATCCGGCCTTCGACAAGACGAAACCGGGTCTCAGCATTGCTGCCTGGGCGCAATATGTTCTCGACAATTACGCCACGGTTTCCGAGGCCGTGGATGCGCTCTCGAAGGAGCCGTTTATGATCGCCACGGCGAATGTGCCGGGCGAAACGCGTCTTGCCACTGTGCATCTGTCGATTTCGGACGCCAAAGGTGACAGCGCCATCATCGAATATGTCAAAGGCAAGCAGGTCATTCACCATGATCGCAAATATCAGGTCATGACCAATTCGCCGCTCTTCGAACAGCAATTGGCGCTGGATTCCTATTGGCAGCAGATCGGTGGCACAATCATGCTGCCGGGCACCAACAGAGCCTCCGACCGCTTCGCCCGCGCCTCTTTCTACATCAACGCCATCCCCAAGGATGCGTCACCGAACAAGACCATCGCCAGCGTCTTCGGCGTCATTCGTAATGTATCCGTCCCCTATGGGCTGAATACAGCCGAGGAACCCAATATTTCCTCGACACGGTGGCGGACCGTCGCCGACCAGAAGCGCAAACTGTATTTCTTTGAATCCGCACTCACGCCAAACATTTTCTGGGTCGATCTGAAGGCAATCGACTTTTCGGCGGAGACAGGAAAAGTGCGCAAGCTCGATCTCGGACCGGAACAGACCAATATCTATTCCGGCAATGCCACGGACAGTTTCAAGGAGGCGAAGCCATTCGCCTTCCTGGGTGTTCACTGATCATCCGCGCTTCGTAAGCTCCACGACATAGAATCCATCGGTGCCGCTCGTCCTCGGCGTGAGCCGCAGCCCCGGCCCAAGCGCCGAGGCGAATGGGGCGAGCGCCGGAAGTTCAGCCTCACGCACCATGTCATCAACCGGCCTTGCCGTGTAATCCTCATGCTCGCGGAGGAAATCGACGATTCTACCTTCGTTTTCTTCCGCGAGGACAGAACAGGTTGCATAGATGATGCGGCCGCCGGGTTTCACATAAGCCGCCGCCGTCGCCAGCGTTTCATCCTGCTGCTTGATCCGTTCTTCGAGCGCGCCCGGCCGGATGCGCCATTTGGCGTCGGGATTACGCCGCCATGTGCCTGTTCCCGTGCATGGCGCATCGACAAACACGAGATCGCAGCGCCCTTTCAGATCGTCGAGCGGTGCGATCCTGCCGCGCGGCGCACGCACCTGCACGTTGCGGACATTTGCGCGCGTGAGACGCGCATGGATCGGTGCCAATCTGCGGCCATCATTATCGCTCGCATAGATCTGGCCCTTGTTGTTCATCGCCGCCGCCATGGCGAGCGTCTTTCCGCCGCCGCCAGCGCAGAGATCGAGCACTTGCTCTCCAGCGCGTGCATGCGCGAGCAGCGCGGCGAGCTGCGAGCCTTCATCCTGCACTTCGACAAGGCCCTTGACGTAGGCCGTCTCTGCGGTGAGCGCCGCGGCCCTGCCATCCGGAAGAAGCGGCAGGCGCAACCCGACGGAAGAAAAAGGCGTCGGCTCCGCCTTCAGATGCGCCAGTGACTTCAGCGCCTTGGCGCGATCACCCTTGAGGAGATTCACGCGCAGATCAAGCGGAGCGCGAGCGGCGAGCGCCTCACCCTCGGCTGCGGCATCGGTACCGAAAACCTTGAGGAAGGACGGTTCGAGCCATTGCGGATAATCGCCCCTGATCGGATCCGGTGCTGGCGCAAGCAGGGTATCGCGATAGCGCTGCCGTTCATCCTCGCTCAAAGGCTGCGGCGCATGGCCCTCACCGTTGAACAGATTCTCGACAGCTTCGAGCGCCAATCCATGCACAAGCCGAAGCGAGCCAAGCAATAAGGCTCGCGGCGTATCCTCGCCCATGATCCACGCCGCGGAGGCTTTGCGGCGCAGAACATCATAGACGAGGCCGGAAATGGCGGCACGGTCCTTCGAACCGGCGAAACGATGGGCATGCCCCCAATCCTTGATGGCATCGGCGGCGGGGCGGCGGCGGGTTTCGATATCGGCAAGAATCTCTATCGCGGCGCTGTAACGGGCAGCTTGAATCATCAAATCTCAATGGGTGGGGAGAGGAACAGACGCGCCGCGAACAGAATCCACATCATCAAGAGAAACATTCCGCCGAGCGCGAACCAGGAGCCGCGCAACGGCAGTTTGTTGGAGGTCGTATGCACATAAGCATGCAGCAGGCGGCAGACGACGAAACCCCATTCCAGCACGACGAACGAGAGATCCGCCTTGCGGGCGATGAGGACAAGAGGGACCAGCGCAAAAAACAGCACCGGCATCTGGAATTGATTGTTATAGGCATTGCCTATCTGCCGCGAGAGCGGCGGATAGGGCTCCTGTTCGCCGAGCGCCACATCGCCAAGCCGTACCTTGCCGCTGCGAAACAGCCGCCGCCGGTCGACGACCATCCAGAACAACAGGAAGGTCGTCAATCCGAACTGGACGAAAACCGGCAGGAGAACGGCTTGCAACGACATTTCGTCAGATCCCGGTCGGATAATTCGGGCTTTCGCGCGTGATGGCCACATCATGCACATGGCTTTCACGCAGGCCCGCCGAGGAGATCCGCACAAATTCGGCGCGCGCCTGGAATTCCGTCAGCGTCGCCGCACCGACATAGCCCATCGACGCCCGCAGGCCCCCGGCCAATTGATGCAGGATCGCTCCAGCCGGTCCGCGATAGGGAACCTGGCCTTCAATGCCTTCCGGCACCAGCTTCTGGCTGTCCTTGATATCCTGCTGAAAATAGCGATCCGCCGAGCCGTTGCTCATGGCACCGACGGAGCCCATGCCACGATAGGATTTGAACGACCGGCCCTGATACAGATAGACTTCGCCGGGGCTCTCGTCAGTGCCGGCGAGCAACGAGCCCACCATCACGCAATCAGCGCCCGCGGCGATCGCCTTGGCCAGATCGCCGGAATATTTGATGCCGCCATCGCCGATCACGGGCACGTTGGCGGCATGGGCCACCTCGGCGCAATCCATGATCGCGGTCAGCTGCGGCACGCCGACACCCGCAACCATGCGCGTCGTGCAGATGGATCCTGGCCCGATGCCGACCTTGATCGCATCCGCGCCTGCGTCGATCAGCGCCTTGGCGCCATCGGCCGTCGCCACATTGCCAGCGACAAGACCGACCTTGTTGGAAATGCGCTTCAGCCGAGTGACCTGATCAAGCACCGATTGGGAATGGCCATGCGCCGTATCCACCACGAGGCAATCGACACCGGCGTCGATCAGCATCAGGGCGCGGTCATAGCCCTTGTCGCCGACGGTCGAAGCCGCCGCGACGCGCAACCGGCCTTCATGATCCTTGGAGGCGAGCGGATAAAGCGTCGCCTTCTCCATATCCTTGACGGTGATCAGGCCGACGCAGCGGAAATCGTCATCGACGACCAGCAGTTTTTCAAGCCTGTGCTGGTGCAGCAGACGCCGCGCCTCATCCTGGCTCACGCCCTCGCGGACCGTAATCAGGCTCTTGGTCATCAATTCGGAAATGGGCTGCAGCGGATTGGCGGCGAATCGGACATCACGATTGGTCAGAATGCCGCACAATCTGCCGGGCTTGCTGCCAGCGCCGCGCTCGACGACGGGAATGCCGGAAATGCCATAGCGGCGCATCAGCGCCAAAGCATCGGCAAGCGTTTCATCAGGAAAAATGGTGATCGGATTGACCACCATCCCGCTTTCATAGCGCTTGACCTTGCGCACTTCCTCGGCCTGCTCCTCAGGCGGCAGATTGCGGTGGATCACGCCGATGCCACCGGCCTGCGCCAGGGCGATGGCGAGCCGCGCTTCCGTCACCGTATCCATGGCAGCGGAAAGAATCGGCACATTGAGCTGGATGTCGGAGGTCAAACGGGTTTGCAGGCTTACCGCATTCGGCATCACCTGAGAATGGCCCGGCAGAAGAAGCACATCATCAAATGTGAAGGCTTCCTTGAAATTATGCGTCTTGATGGAGGCCAAGAGACAACTCCCAGAGTAGCCTCGAGCAACGCCGCGCCGTCAATCAGGGCGCGCGGTTCGAGGAGGTCATTATGTCGACAAGAGTTGCCGGGGGCTCATAGCATGATCGAACTTCCGCCGTAAAGCAAAGTGCGCGATTTTTACGCGGAAAGCCCATCATCAAGCCCGTCTCTGTGCAGATTGCGTCGGATGACGGCATTCCACGATCGAGTCAATTCCTGTAATGGAGCGCACGGAACCAAGGCTCCATGCAAAAGAACATCAAGCTAAGGGAGGCTCATCCGCGCCGGATCCGCCTGCCGACTGTGATCCGGTTATGCCCCGCTATCTTCTCGTCGCATTGATCGTGGCCTGCGCCGCCTTCATGGAAAATCTCGACGCGACGGTCATTTCCACCTCATTGCCGGCGATCGCCGCCGATCTTGGAGAGGATCCCATCGCCCTTAAGCTGGCGATGACATCCTATCTCTTCTCGCTCGCCGTCTTTATTCCGGTCAGCGGCTGGGCGGCGGACCGATTCGGGGCGCGCACGATTTTCTGCGCGGCAATCATCGTCTTCACCGGCGGGTCGGTTCTCTGCGGTTTTTCGAGCACCTTGCCAGAGCTCGTTGGCGCGCGCGTCATTCAGGGCATCGGCGGCGCGATGATGGTGCCGGTCGGGCGTCTCGTCCTTTTGCGTAGCGTCGCGCGCGCCGACATCGTGCGGGCGCTCGCCTATCTCATGGTGCCGGCGCTGCTCGGGCCGGTGACGGGCCCCATTCTCGGCGGTTTCATCACCACCTATTTTCATTGGCGGTGGATTTTCTGGATCAATGTGCCAATCGGCGTTCTCGGGCTCTGCCTTGCCCTGCTCTATATCGAAAACCTTCGCGAGGATCATGTCCGGCCGCTCGACAGCCGGGGCTTTCTGCTTTCGGGGCTTGGTCTCGGCACCTTGATCTTCGGCTTTGCCGGAGCCGGTCGCGGCCTTGTTCCTCCGGCGATCATTTTCAGTCTCATCGCCTCCGGCGCCCTGTTTCTCGGCCTTTATCTTCGCCACGCGCGCCGGACGGAACATCCACTGCTCGATCTCAAGCTGCTTGCCATTCCGACATTCCGGGCGAGCGTCCTAGGCGGCGCCCTGTTCCGGATCGGCATTGGTTCACTGCCGTTTCTTTTGCCGCTGATGCTGCAGATCGGCTTCGGCATGACGCCGTTTCAGTCCGGCACCATCACCTTCATCGCCTCCGTCGGCGCGCTGCTGATGAAAACCACCGCGACACCTATTCTGCGGCTCTTCGGCTTCCGTTTCATCCTGATCTATGACGTGCTTCTTTCCGGCGCCATTCTCGCCACTTATGGCCTCTTTACCCCCTCGACGCCGCTCATTCTGATGCTCGGCCTCCTCCTCGCCGGAGGGTTCTTCCGGTCACTCGCCTTCACCAGCATCAATGCGATAGCCTATGCCGATATTAAAACCGAACTGATGAGTCAGGCGACCAGCTTCGCCTCCGTCGCGCAACAATTGTCCCTCAGCATCGGCATTGCCGTCGCCGCCGGTCTTCTACAGGTCTTTGCGGCGCTGACGCCGAACGGCGATCCTTTCACGCCGGCCAATTTCCGTTGGGCCTTCATCGCTGTTGGATTGATTTCCGCCAGTTCGGCGCTCGTCTTCCGGCACCTCGCTCCCGATGCCGGCGCAGAGCTCGCCAACCGCCGAACCAACGATGATCCCCCTTGAACCGGAGCGTCACACCTCCGGATCCACGGGCGGTTCCGCAGATGCTCCACGAAAGCCCGTGGCCAGCATGTAGAGCTCGGAAGAATCGGCCCGGCTCGCCTGCGGCTTGACGTGCCGCACTGTCGCGAAATCCCTCTTCAACCGGGCAAGAAGCGCATTTTCCGTGCCTCCCTGCAGCACTTTCGCGAGAAAACTGCCGCCCGGCGCGAGCACATCGGCTGCGAAATCGGCGGCGAGTTCAACAAGCCCGACAATGCGCAAATGGTCGGTCTTCTTATGGCCGGTCGCATTAGCCGCCATGTCGGAGAGAACCACATCGGCCTTTGCGCCAAGCCATTCTTCCAGCAAATGCGGCGCGGCAGGGTCGAGAAAATCCATGATCTTGAATTCAGCACCCGGAAGCGGGGCGATTTCGAGAAGGTCGATACCGATGACCCGGCCACGGCCCTGCTCGCTCTGGCTCTTGCGGACGGCGATTTGCGACCAGCCGCCGGGGGCGGCTCCGAGATCAATGATTTTCTGTCCCGGTTTCAGGAACGGAAAACGCTCATCGATTTCCAGCAATTTGTAGGCGGCGCGCGAGCGCATTCCCTCGCGCTTGGCTCGCGCGACATAAGGGTCGTTGAGCTGCCGTTCGAGCCACAGCGTTGAGGAGAGCGAGCGCTTGCGTGCCGTCTTGACGCGTGTCTTCAAAGAACGGCCGCCTTCGCGGCCCGATGAGGTGCCCTCAGTCATCGTGACGTCCCGGCAAGAGATGGAATGATGTCGAATTCAAAGGAGATCAGGTCCCGCAAAGAGAGCGACGGGATTCTGACGACGCTTATTGATCACATGAGCTCAAGTTCAAAGAGCCATGAAATTACGGTCAAAACCCGAGGACAAGCATAACGGCCGTGCAGGTTTCACGGCACACAGTGTCTCATCGCCGCCAGACGTCCGCTTGCAGCCGATCGGCCCCGATCATCTGCATCAATATGCCTTCACGCAGGCCGCGATCGGCAATGCGCACGCGTTCGGCGGGAAATGCGCGGCGAATCGCCTCCAGAATAGCGCATCCGGCAAGGACCAGATCGGCCCTTCCAAGCCCTATGCAGCCATTGGCCGCGCGCTCCTGAAAGCTCATCCCGCGCAGGCGCGAGATCGCGTGATCAACTTCATAACTGGTCATCCACAATCCGTCGACCCGCCTCCGGTCGTAGCGTGAAAGGCCGAGATAGACGCCGGCAATGGTCGTAACCGTTCCCGAGGTGCCAAGCAGGTGAAAATTACGGCACCGATATTCAGCGCCGACCTGCTCGACGAAATGCGCCAGTTCCGCGCCGACATAATCGGTCATAGCCTCAAAGGTCTCGTCGGAAACATCGAGACCACCGAATTTTTCCGCGAGCGTCACGACCCCAAGTTTCAGCGACGTCCAGAACCGCACGCGCTCACGCAAAATCACCTCCGGCGCTCTGACGCCGCCGATCTCGCCATTATCGCGTTCACGCCCGAGCCAGACGACTTCGGACGAGCCGCCGCCAATATCGAACAGCAGCACGCCTTCGGCAGCCGTATCAGCGAGCGAAGCCGACCCTGCGGCGGCGAGATGCGCCTCGGTCTCTCGATCCACGATTTCGAGATCGAGACCAGTGACCGCCCGCGCCTGTTCCAGAAAGGCGGCCCCGTTTTCGGCAGAACGGCAGGCCTCCGTCGCAATCAGCCGGGCGCGCGTTACCCCGCGCAACTGCATTTTGTCGCGGCAGACCTCAAGCGCCTCGAGCGTCCGCCCGATCGCCGCATCGCCAAGACGCCCGGTGCGGGACAGTCCTTCTCCCAGCCGGACGATGCGCGAGAAGGAATCAACGACCCGGAAGCCTCCCTGGCAATTGGCATGCAGGGTAGGCTTGGCGATCAGGAGACGGCAATTATTGGTTCCAAGATCGAGAGCAGCATAGATGTGATTGCGCAATGGCGGCTGAAAGGGTGAAAGAGAATCGTCGGGAAGCGCCGCACCGGCAAATTCGCCGCCACTCCTCATCCGACCTTTCCCTCCAGCACCGTAAATCGTCTGCATCGTGTCCTTGCCATCATGGTTTCCATCGGGGTCCATCCCCCCGTCAAAACCACGGATTGATCGAAGGCCTGATCACCACGTGCCCGCGAAGATCCCCGCGCAACTAGCCGCGGCCTGCCTTTGGCCTCTCTGCCTTCTCAAAAATCTACTAATTATCAAACACTTAAACAGATATACGTGGTTCGGGTCACCCGTTTCCGACGAAAGCCGTTATTGAAAAGGATCACCTGTCGCCACCTGTTCATTTTTGAATGTAACAATCGGTTTAGAAATCGCCAAGCGCCACCTTCTCGTCATAGCGCATCCCTTAGCGCCCTTTTCGAAACGCTCCCCAAAAAGCGAGGCCGTTTCCAACGGTTTCAAAGCGCGTGCCGAGTTTACACGAATTAGACACACCGGATAGCAACAAACGGAAGGCCTTATGCCATTTTTACGTTTTTTATCATAGGTTTATTTTTAGATAAAGCATCGGCTGCTGATCCAATTTATCGAGCAGTTTAATACAACGCCAAGCGGATTGAGAAGGCTCATCGACTCATGGATGGCGCTGTCGCTAGGATTCGATCCAGTAATAAAGCAATATAAATTATGATATTTTTTAACCGCCATGTCAGGTGGTCAGGGACGCCACGGCGGCGCGCAGCGGCGGCAGGACTTCACTTTCGAACCAGGGGTTACGCTTGATCCAACCGCTATTGCGCCAGGAAGGATGCGGTAGAGCGATGATTCGGGGCGTCACCGGCGAATAATCGGCACTGGAGCGGATGATCTCGTCGACGCGCAACCGCTTCGGCAAGGGACGGCCCAATCGCGCGAAATGATAGTCCTGGGCGTAGCGACCAATCGCCAGAATCACTTCGATCTGCGGCATGAGAGCGAATAAACCATCATGCCAATGTTGCCGGCATTCCGGGCGCGGCGGCAAATCCCCTTTTTTCGCGTCATGCCCCGGAAAGCAGAATCCCATGGGCACGATGGCGATCTGCGTTTCATCATAAAACAGGTCGCGATCGATCCCCATCCAGCCGCGCAGACGGTCCCCTGAAGCGTCGTTGAAGGAAAGTCCGGTCTGATGCACACGGACGCCCGGTGCCTGGCTGGCGATGAGCAGACGCGCCGTCTCCGAAACGCGCAAGACCGGCCTTGGCTCATGCGGTAGTGGATTCTTCAAAGGCTGTTCGCGGCAAAGCTGGCAAGACCGGATCGAGGCCGCATAGGCGGCAAGCGCATCTCCCACCCAAGGCTTCCTTTCGATTCAGGGCGTATTCGGAAGCGCCCACTCAACAAGATCAGTGTATTTTCCACTCCGATCCAGAAATGAAAATTCTTTCAAACACTTCAATGGCACTGACAACATGCGCCAGCACAAGCCAAGGCGAGCCTCAGCATATGCGGCCGCCTGGCTCAACAATTCAAATCCCCGGCCAAAGCGCCCCCAGAACGTCGTCTGGCTTTCCTCACACGGCATCTCCGGCTTCGCACCAGTTTCGTAGGGTAGCAAGAATGAGCATGCGAGATCTGTCGCCATTTACTTCATTCTCTCAAGAAATAATCGGAATAGTTTGAATCAAAATATCTTTTCTAGATGAGCCCTGCATTCATTTTTCTCCTCCATGGTTCGGAGTCGCGAATGAATTTTTCGTCAAGAGATGGTTCCCTCGACCATGCATGCAGCCGTGCGTCCCTCCACCAACAGCTTTCTTTCGACAGGTTGTTCGGCAGCGATGCGCTCCGCCGCGCCACCAGCCAATGATTTGACCCGCGACACTTCGGTCGTTACGCCCAATTCCCAGACGACAGTGTCGACCGAGCCAAAGGCGAGATCCCGGCGCGCGAAAAAACCGGCGGCGGATGCCGCCTTCCTGCTCGATCTGGCCCAGACTTATTCGACGCGCCGCATCGATTCTCTTACAATGCTGGCTATTCAAAGCATCGCTTTGGCGCTGACCGGTCTCGTCTGGCTCAATGCAATTTTCGTCTGTGGCTGGCTTTTTCTCTCCCTGGGCCTACTGACCCTGACGCGCAGAGCACTCCAGCAATTCCATGGCCCGGTGGGTTCCCATCCGCCAAGGAACGAGGTCCTTCTGTTCTGGCTGAGAGGATTTTCCCTCGGCGAGATAAGCTATGGCCTGTTATGGGGTCTTTTCATCGGCCAGCTCATCAATGCCGGCGGTGAAATCGCGCTGACGGCCGGCCTCGTCTTCGCCCTTATATACGCTGCGGCCAATCTGCGTATTACAGCGCCGATCCCGAGGCTTATCGCCGGCCCCCTGTTGCCGCTGGGAATCGCGACAATCCTCTTGGCGAGGCTGGTGCCTGTTTGGAGCGCGGCGATCCCGCTCTCCGGACTTTCCGGCGCTATTTTGATCTATTTTGTAATCATAGCGCGGAAGATCGGTCATATCATCGTAGAAAAATTGACTATTCAGACCGAGAAAGACGAGTTGATCACCGAACTCGAACGGGCCCGCGTCAATAGCGATCTCGCCCGGTGCAGGGCGGAGGAAGCCAATCTCGCGAAATCGCGCTTTCTCGCCACGATGAGCCATGAGCTACGCACGCCGCTGAACGCCATCCTTGGTTTTTCCGAGGTCATGAAAGGTGAATTATTCGGCGCTCATGTCATTTCGTCTTACAAGGATTATTCGAACGACATCCACTCAAGTGGCCAGCATCTTCTCACCTTGATCAATGAAATCCTCGACCTTTCACGCATCGAGGCCGGTCGCGTCGATCTCAAGGAAGAATCGGTATCGCTCGCTGCCATCATTGGCGAATGCCACCACCTAATGGCATTGAAGGCCAAGAAGCGCGGTATCGCGATCGAGGAATTCGTCGAGCCCAATCTCCCGCGTCTTTGGGCCGATGAACGGGCTCTTCGGCAGGTGATGCTCAATCTCCTGACCAATGCCATCAAGTTCACCCCGCCAGGCGGCCTGGTCACGCTTAAAATCGGATGGACCGCGAGCGGCGGCCAATATGTGACGATCAGCGATTCCGGCCCCGGCATTCCGGAAGAGGAGATCCCGCTTGTCATGACCTCTTTTGGCCGGGGGTCCTTCGCCCAGAAGAATGCGCTGGAAGGATCGGGACTAGGCCTGCCCATCGTGAAAGGTTTGGTCGAGATGCACAATGGGACCTTCCGTCTGAAATCCCATCTGCATAAGGGGACGGAAGCCATCGTCACCTTGCCGGCTGAACGCGTTCTGCCTTTTCACAGTACCCTGGAGGCCAATTCAGCGGTCAAACCACCAGCCGAGGACACCTTTTTGGGGTTTTCAGACCCATTTCCCAATAGTCCCGAAGACTCTGTCTCCAGAGAGATGCACATTAGCAATAGCCGCGAGGTGAATCCCGAAAGCAGCGCCTTCGAAAATTTGGGTCTCGATGCCGGAACACTCGAAGAATTGAAAAATATGGCGCGCAATCACACGGTGCCTAAAGAAATGTCGAGTAGCGAGCGTAACACCTCAGGCAAAGCCCGGCCGCCACTCTCAGCGGCCTAAACGCGCCGTTTCGTCAACGACTACAGGGCCTGGACCACAAGCCAAATGAGCCATTCCGTGAACAGGCCCCACCTCGTCGTGTGAGCTTGGTCTGTCGCTGGGTCGTCTCGGCGCCTTAAATGCCCTCGAGATGTTCGGCGACCGTGAAGATATCCTTGTCGCCGCGGCCGGATATATTGACCACCATGAGATGATCGCGCGGCTTCAATGGCGCGATTTCCACGACTCTCGCAAGCGCATGGGCCGGTTCGAGGGCAGGAATAATCCCCTCAAGCCTAGCACAAAGCTGAAAGGCTTGCAGGGCTTCGTCATCCCGCGCCGAAAGATAGGTGACGCGCCCGCTTTCCTTGAGCCAAGCGTGTTCCGGCCCAATGCCTGGATAGTCGAGCCCGGCCGAAATCGAATGGCCTTCTTCGATCTGTCCATCCTCATCCATGAGAAGATAGGTCCGGTTTCCATGCAGCACGCCCGGCCGGCCGCCGGCGAGCGACGCCGCATGTTTTTTATCAAGACCGAAGCCGGCCGCTTCGACGCCGAAAATCTCGACACCCGGCTCATCGAGAAAGGGATGGAACAGGCCGATGGCATTGGAACCACCGCCAATGCAGGCGAAGAGAGAATCGGGCAATCTCCCCTCACTCGCCATCATCTGCGTGCGGGTCTCCTCGCCGATAATGCATTGAAAATCCCGCACCATCGCCGGATAGGGGTGTGGTCCCGCAGCCGTACCGATACAATAAAAAGTATCCGAGACATTGGTGACCCAGTCGCGCAGGGCCTCGTTCATCGCATCCTTGAGGGTACGCGCGCCGGATTGTACGGGCACGACCTTGGCTCCCAAAAGGTTCATCCGGAAGACATTCGGCTTTTGTCGTTCCACATCGACGGCGCCCATATAGATGACGCATTCGAGGCCGAACCGCGCACAGGCAGTGGCAGTCGCTACGCCGTGTTGACCGGCTCCGGTTTCGGCAATGATCCGGGTCTTGCCCATGCGCCGCGCGAGCAGAATTTGTCCGAGCACATTATTGATCTTGTGCGCGCCGGTATGGTTCAGTTCTTCGCGCTTGAAATAGATTTTCGCGCCGCCTGCGTCCCCAGCCCGCGCTGCAACCTCGCGCACATGCTCCGTCAAGCGCTCGGCGAAATAAAGCGGGCTTGGCCGGCCAACATAATGGGTCAGAAGATAGGAAAGTTCTGCCTTGAAGGCGGGATCAACGCGCGCGACCTCGTAATGATTCTCAAGGTCGAGAATTAACGGCATCAGCGTCTCGGCAACGAAACGTCCGCCGAAAATTCCGAAATGCCCCCGTTCATCGGGGCCGGAGCGATAGGAATTGAGTGATTCTTGTGGCATTCTTGATCCTAGATCCAGCCCTCTACATTTTTATTCCGGACTGTGAATCGCACGTTTCGGCACGGCTAGACAACCTTCCCGCTTCCTTGCTCCGATTTCGTGATCGGATTACGGGAGATGATCTCAAGGCGCCGCACAGCTTATCGTTTCAAAAAAGCGGCGCAGCAGTTCGAGGCGGTTACTGGTCCCTGTTTTCGCCATAATACGCCCGAGGTGCATCCGCAAGGTCGCCGGAGACATGCCGAGCTTCGCAGCCACGATCGTCAGCGCCTGACTGCCGAGAATTTCGCTCAAAACGGCGATTTCCGTCGGATTCAATGCGTATAAGTTTGCAAAATTCTGCAGCCGGACAGAGAGGTCACGCTGCGGATCGACCAGGAACAAGGTCGCGACCGGCCGGTCATGATCAGTCAGCATCATCGCCGCCTGCCCCTGAACCGGCAGGACATAAGCAAGGATGGGAGGCCCCTCGTCACGCCGCGCGAGCTTGATCACCGTGCGGAGAGAATGCACCGACGCGTGGGGATCGACGCAGGCCTTCACCATAGCGGCAAGTTGCGAGGTCAGCGGCGTCGCCTCCGCCACCAGTTCGCCCCTTATGAAAGCCAGTCCTTTTTGCTCGCGCAGCATCACCTCGGCCACCGGATTTGCGTAAATGATCCGGCATTTCTCGCTCAAGAGAATTGTGCCGAAACCCGCCGCCGCGACCGCCTCACCTAATATTGCCGTGGTCTGCTGGGCCTTCGACAAAAGACCGCCGAGATCATAGGCACGGCGCAAATGCGGCGCGAGAACGCCGAGCAACTGCGCCGCACCGGTTTGCGTGAAATCAGTATCCTGATTGCATATGAGAGCCAGAACATCGGAATTGCCCGGCCCACTGAGGCTGACACTGATGAAGGCGTTCCACGCCTGTGGCCGTGCAAATTCATTATAGAAAGCCGAGGCGCGGTAGGATTCCGTACCGGTTATCACATTCCCGTTAAAAACGGTCTCGGCACCAAGAGCCTTGCGGATCGGAACGAAGGGGTTTCGCGCATGAAAAAATTTGTAATAGATGTCCCGATAGGAGGGATCGGCGTTCCAGGCCGCGATTTTCCTCGGCTGCGGACAGGACATCTGTCCCTCCATCAAAGCCGTTGCCGCATGGGTTTGAGTGACGATTTGCTGCAGGACCTTTTCCCAACCGGAAGGATCGGCAACACAATCATAAATCTCGCGGATCAGTTTTTCGATTTCAGGATTGATCACATCCACCCGCAGCCTGCCCTTTGAAACATAACACTCCGCATTTTTAATATAGAATCAAACTATATAAAATTTATCTGACGTTGGGCACCAGCACAGAATTGGTAAATAAACATATAAATTGAAAGAAACAGCAGAAATTGGATTCCATCCCGTTTTCGATAGAGTCCAGTTTCAATTGATAGACTATCAGATATACATCTGTTTACAGAAACATACTCCGTTGCACCATAATCCTACACTATTTTACACTATGTCCATGTAAATTGATCATATAAGCATACAGACCAATCAGAGTAGCATTACGCATAGTTCAAGGTCTATTGATGGACACTGCTCCCGAAGATATGCTCGCAGAAGCGAAACTTCGTTCTGAGCTCGTGGATTGCATATAAATTCAATTTTTCATCAGCTTCGAATATTTCATACAAATATCCAGGATAGTTTCCCGACCCCGGGTGAACACTGATCAATGCTGGACAATCCACCAGATCGTACCAGAACGGCCGGACGAAAGCGCCCCTCTATACCGGCTTGGTTTGTTTCGCAACGGAAAACAGCCTCAGATGCTGTTGATCAGACGGATGCGGATGAACCTCATCGGCAAAGTCCACGATCAAGACGACCGCCTTTCGCCTCTCCCGAGGTCCATTGTTCTGTCACGAAATCTTTCTAAATCATAAAAATGAAAACATTCATCTGACGACGATATTTCTCGCCGCCAGGAAGCAGGGAGATAAACATGGCGATTGTCCGCAAAGCTTCGGCCAGATGGTCCGGCGGGCTCAAGGATGGTAAAGGCGCGATCTCCACGGAAAGCGGCGCCCTTGATGCGTATCCTTATGGATTTGCTGCCCGTTTCGAGGGACAGAAAGGCACCAATCCCGAAGAATTGCTCGGGGCCGCTCATGCCGGCTGTTTCACCATGGCCCTGTCGTTAATTCTCGGCGAAGCTAAGCTTGTCGCAACGGAGATGGAAACAACGGCGAAGGTTTCACTCGATCAGGTCGAAGGCGGCTATGCGATCACAAAGGTCGAGCTTACACTGACAGCGCGTATTCCCGGCGCCGATCAGGCAAGTTTCCAGGAACTGGCCAATATGGCCAAAGCCAATTGCCCGCTCTCGAAAGTCATCAAGGCCGATATCAGCCTGAACGCGACGCTGTTGAGCTGAACGTCACGCAAACACCCTCTCGGCTTGCTCGCGAACGTGGCTTAGGAGCATGGTGACCGGCTATGTTCTCAAGCGATACCTTTGCGGCTGGGATACATACTCTCACACAAAGGGGAATGGATTACGACCTGTCGTGATGCATAGTATTCGACAGAAAGCCGTCACCCGTACCTGTGCTGGCCAAAGGGCGATGAGGCAACCTCATCGCCCTTTGGCATCAGAACGGATAAAAGCGTAAGCTTGTGAGAAACACATGTTCATCGGTTTTCGGCGCACCACCGATGCCGACGAAGCCGAAACGCTGCGTATAGGAATATTGCAGTCCGAATTTCAGATGGCCAAAAGGTCCATCATAAACGTGATTCCAAAGGCCTCCGGTAATCTGGCGCAAGAGTTTCGTATTACCGTTACAGGTCGAACTCGAAGCTCCTTCGACCGAGCAACCGCGATTGTCATACAAAGGATTACCATATCCATAAGCAAGGCCGTTGCTTGTCGTCGAATAAGTCGCGCGAGCAAACTCCTCCCCCGCATAAGCATAAAGGTCGAGCCGTGGCGTCGGGCTCCAGGTGAGACCCGAAAAGAGGATTGTCTCCGGAATGGGAGAGACATCGCCGTTGGCGTTGATCGTCGCATCCGGCAGGAGGCCCGCACCGTAACGGCCAATTCCAGTTCCTGTCAGCCCCGACAATTGCAGCGTAAGCTGCTTTGGAATAAGAGGAAAGATCAGCGACCCACCGATGCCACCAGCCGCGACATCATGGTTGGAGAAATTATTGCGCGTGTAAATGCTGCGATAAATACCAAACAATTCCATATGCGTTTTTCTGTCAAAGATCGTCGGTTCATATGCGACCTTGCCGATAATATCCGGTACATGGTTGAGCGAAATTTGATTTTGGGCGTCAAAGAACGAACCGCCCTGGGTCATGTAAAGCAATGTCGACGGCAGGGCCGCCGTTCCCCAGGGCGTCGAGCCGACAGTGTAAAATGTCGTCGCCGGATTTTCGAGCGATGCGGCGATCCACAATTTCTTGTCCAGAAGTTCCTTGGCCAGGCGTAATTGCGGCTGCCGCGTCCAGACAAAACCCGGAACATAGCCGACATCAATCGTTTGCGCTAAATATTCATCACGCGGCATGATGCCATTGTGATTGACTGTCGCGAGCGACCAGGATTGACCGGCGAGCAAGTGCAATCCAAGATCATCCCAGTCTACTGTTCCATAAAGATTGCGAATACGCGGCGAGAAGGAATTGCTTTCGTTTGTATTCGCTGTCTGCGGCGCAGCCAGAAAATCAAACTCACCATAGCCGGCAAGATGCGTCGTTGGAGACACGTCGGCTTCGACCAGCATCGATGCACGGCTCTGACGCGACGAGCCGCGAAACTCCTGCGTATGACCGAGGGGGACATTGGCGTAGGGAATAGAATTGAACGGCGTGACGATATCGGAAGCAAGATTCTTGCTGCGAAAAATTCCATTGAGATCGACATAACCGCCTGGGGTCACTCTTATACCATTGAAGTTAAAAGTATAATGTCCTCCGGTCTGATTGATTGGCAAGGCCACGGAAACTGGAACACGTTCATGCGCCGCGCCGAAAGGATCCCGAATATGGACATCTTTCGCCTCGGCCTCCTGATGAAACGCGGGTTGAGTTTCTGTCTGCGGGCGTTCGTGAACATGAACGAGATGTGTCTTATGCCCATGCACGGTTGATGCACGTATATTCTGGCTATCAAGCTTCTCCTCAAGGGCACGCAACCGCGCCTTGATTGCCTCGAAGTCCTCCAACTTTTTCTTCAGCATGCGTATTTCCGCCGCCATGTCCTCGGCATGCACAGTCCTGGTGGATATAATGATACTGCCGCCTAATATGATGATATAGAAAAGACTTCTTCTCCAAGCAGGAAGGATACAGCGGCGAAACCGGGACATCAGGCAGCGGTCTCCTGGGCAATAAGCTGGAGCATGAGGACGAAACCGTCTTCAAACGAAAGGTCCTTCTGCCGAATAGTAAAATAAAGTTCACTTATTCAACGCCATGGGCCGCCACGGGTGCCTCCAATCAGCCTAGCGTCTTGTAGGATCGACCCTTATTCTCTGACTGCCGGCGGATAAAACACTTTCAAAACAACAGCTCAATTCGGCGTGAAAATGCCTCGACCGCGATGACGCCGGCGATGCCGCACGATGGTCGAATCACATGCCTTTCCCATTTGAGGCTGCATTACTCACCGGCAATTTTGTCTGCCAACTCTGCTTGCAATGGCATTCCACAAAGATGATTTTTACACAGGAAGGCAATGCCAATATGCCGAGGAGGCTTAGGGACATTTCGCATCGTCATGTAATCATCGAAGACGTGTCATATCGTCGTCAATGATTACGGCTTCTCGTCATCAAGGAGATTCGGCGTATATCCGCTCTCCGATCTTGCCGAGGCCAAAACCTTAAGAAAAAACAGTCATTATGACTCATCGACGTCGGGATTCAGCATAGGTCTCTCCTTCAAAGAGCTCGCAGCAAGAGCTTGAAGATCTCACCCCAAAAGGTGCATCCCGCCCAATAGCCGCCGGAACCTTCTTCATGCGCTTTATTCAAACTTTTCAATTCTGGCAGTTTCTCGATTCCTTCGTCAGCCTTCTTTCGGCATTTCTGCTCGGAACAGTGATTGGTGCAGAGCGGCAATATCGACAGCGTGTCGCTGGCTTGCGCACGAATGTCCTCGTCGCCGTTGGCGCGGCAGCCTTCGTCGATCTCGGCGCGCGGATCGTCGGCGCAGAAGGCGCGACACGCGTCATCGCCAATGTCGTGACCGGCGTCGGCTTCCTTGGTGCCGGCGCAATCATGAAGGAGGGGGCAAATATCCGCGGACTCAATACGGCAGCAACGCTGTGGGCTTCAGCTGCCGTCGGAGCCATGGCCGGAGCCGACATGGTGGCGGAAGCCTGTCTGGTTACACTTTTCATCCTCGCCGGAAATACGATGTTGCGGCCGGTCGTCAATTTCATCAACGAGCGACCGATCGATACACAGGCGCTTGAGGGTGAATTCACGCTCCGCATAACCGTCAAGGATGATGCCGTCCCGTCTGTACGGAATCAGATTAACAATTATCTGAGCAACAACAAAATACCTGTCAGCGAGATTGAATCGGAAGAAGTCTCGGACACGACAACAGATCTGGTCGTGACACTGGTCGCGACCTCCATTGATACAAAAACGCTCGACGGCGCTCTCGTAAATTTGCGTATGCAGCCTGAAGTCTTGCACGCTAGTTGGGAAATGAACACAAATTCGCCGTGATCGGTATGGGGAGTGTCAGCAGGTTCCCGGTCGATTGATGCCTATTTCTCGCGAAATCTCGGGCACATTTGCATCGGCTGAAGGGCAAAGTCTGCCTCCGTCATTATCCCGGGACGCTTACCATCTTGGCGTTTGCTGCGACGCACTTATATCCCGGCAATTGGCAGGAACATCACCCCCAATCAAAGGAGAAACGGCAATGGCCGGAAAATTCTCGAGTACAGAGGAAGCGCCGAAAGCAGAAGCATTTTCCGACAACGAAGAGACGATCGTCAAAAATCTCGCGGATAAATATTCCATCCCGAAAGATGCCGTCGAAACAGTTCTTTGCGCCCTTCGATCGGGGGGTGGCACGATGGCGCAGTTCAGCCATCCTTTCTTCGGTGGCATGGCGCAATGGTCCAGCGGAATGACAATGATTGGCCATATGTTCGATCACGCCCTTAAGGCGAAGCTCGACGCTTTATGCACGGATCTCGCGGCCTATTTGCGAGCGCGGCCCATACCTGCGGAAACAACGTTCAGAGAGGAACAGGACGTCTCTTATCGTTCGGGCGGGGCAACCGGCGCGTGGTGGCCGCAAAATCTCGGCGCGCCGAGCGCCGTCGGAGCCCAGAACAGGCTGCGTTATGCCACTTTCCCAGAAACGCATCGATTGGTCATCGAAGACAGCGGCCGCATCACTGTATATGATACCGGTGATCTTCGGATTTCCGGCGTTTCGCAGCAGCAGTCTGGCGAACAGACGATTTCCTTCACGAGTCAACGCGGATTGGTCCGGGTCGCCGATCTGCCGATTGTCTCATCGGCGTGAGTGGAATTGACATTCCACTCTGCTCTTGCAATGGGGCGGACACGAGAACAAACGGAAACGGCGCTCCGAAGAGCGCCGTACTCTCCATCATACCAGGCTGACACGTCCGGTGGAAATATTGTAAACGCCGCCGATAACCACGACCGTTCCATCCGTCACGAATTCGGAAAGGATGGGGGTCGCCTTCTTCAGACGATCGACGTTGAAACGGACATTGGCCGCGACAGCACGATCCTCGAGATCCTCACCCGGATGTGCGAGTTCCGGCTCGATCGCCGGTTTGATGTTGCGGACGAGGTCCTGAATATGTCCGGGCAGAACGGTCTGTTCCTGTAACACTTTGATGGCGGAATTGACCGCCCCGCAATGTGTATGCCCCAACACGACGATCAATTTGACACCAAGCACTTTCGTCCCGAATTCGAGGCTGGCTAGACCCTCGTCGGTTACGAAATTGCCTGCGATGCGGACAATGAACAGCTTTCCAGGACCTTGATCGAAAAGAACCTCCGGCGGCACACGGGAATCCGAGCAGGCGAGAACCGCGACTAACGGCGCTTGTCCTTCCGAAAGTTCGGCGCGCTTCGCAGAAAAATCCCGTTCGCGCGGCGCATTCGCGAGATAGCGAGAATGACCCGCCAGCAGTTCGTCGAGAATGGCCTGATGGTCGGCATCGAGCTTCGGCAATGTCACCGGAGCGGGTGCTGGAACAGGTGCCGCTGTCGACGCAGGCGTCTCCTCAGCGCGCGCGAGCGAGGGAAGCATGCCCGCAGCGGCAGCCAGCCCGACAAAGGTTCTACGGTCGACACGCAAGGAGGTTTCGTCCTTGTTGATGGGATCGTTGGTCTTTTCAGTGCCACACAAAACTGTCTTCTTTCCTGCTTAGCGGATGGTGCTCGTTCCGCTGCTTGAATTCACGTTCGAAATCATAATGTCTAATGGTGAAGACGCGATTGCATCTGCTCTTGCGGCCGAAAAAGTGCTGCATCCCTGAGGAAGGTCCTCATCGCGCTTCGTCAAAAATTTAATCACCAATGGCCGAAATCCCGGTCGATGACAGAGTTTTTCCAAATTCCTCCGCAATCAATGGACAGATCTCGCTGCAAGTGCGCATCACATTCTAAGGGACATCTTGAGGAACAACTTGAGGAACTGTTGGAAGATCACCGAAATATCATCTTCGATTTGGTCATGAAAAACCAGTCGAGATTAGCCAAGATGTATAAATCGTAATATAAACATCGAATGAATAAGACTTTAATGATCAAAAGACGCTTGCAGCCCGCGTCGAGTCTTTCCGAATTTGCCGCCGCTAAACCAGAAAACCGGAGCCAGCGATTTTGGGGATCGTGGTTTTTGCGTTTGAGCATAGCGCTCGCGCTTCTTCCGCTTCCCTGCCATGCTGACGGGCCGCGCACGATTACCGACATGAGCGGCGCACGGGTCGAAATTGCGCAGCACCCTGCCCGGCTTGCGGAACTCTGGTTTGCGCATCAAGCCCTTCTCATATTGCTCAAAGCGGCGGACAGGATCGTTGTCACCGTAGACAGTCCATCATCGCAACCCTGGATGTATAAGGTCGCGCCGGTCTTAAACAAGGCGATTTCGATTAATGGGCCAGTTCCGAATATCGAGACACTCGTTCGCCACGGGGTCGATACGGCTTTTGTCTTTTCCAATTCTCCGGCCACAGGTCCTTTGCGGAACATGAACATTCCCGTGATCGATGGCAGTTTTCAAGACAGCGATGCACTGATACGCGCGGCTCGTCTGACAGCAGATGTGCTCAATACATCGGCGGCGCACAACGCGTTGCAGCTCTACGAGAAAAGCTTCAATGAGATCGTCGGCTCTGTCCGCACAATCACCGATCGACTTCCCGCACAAGCAAGACCACGCGTTCTGCATATCGTGTCGCTGCATCCCCTCAAGATCGATGGGAAAAAGACCATTATCGACGAATGGATCCGCTTCGCCGGGGGCCGCAACGTGGCAGAGACGATCACCGGAAACAGCAAGGAAGTATCACTCGAACAGATCGCCGCGTGGAATCCGGACATCATCATTATTGCCGGCCATACGGAACCTTTCAATCCGCATGCGGCGGACGGCCTGTGGCAATCCCTGGTGGCTGTGCAGCGCAATCGTGTCTATCGCAATCCCACAGGTGTATTCCCCTGGGATCGCTACGGCGTTGAATTTCCGCTACAGGTGCTTTGGACCGCCAAGATTTTGCATCCCGAATTGTTCCAGAACCAGGATCCCAAAACGGCGGCAATTCAGTTCTATCGCGATTTCTTCGATTATCCGCTGACATCTGAAGAAGCCGATCGCATTCTCGCGGGGAAACTGCCGGAAGAGAGTAGTACACATTGACCGCTCTCACTTTTTCCACGGATCAACGGAAATCGGGGTCCGGCATCGGTCTCATCGTCGGCGCCACCCTCCTCCTGGCGCTCGTTACCATCTTCTCATTTTGCATCGGCCGCTATCCGATTGCTCCCCTGGATCTGCTGCATTTCGCGGAGACCGCCTTGGGTGTCCGCGAAATGCCGGATGCTCGCTATAGAATCATCCATTCGATCCTTTTCGACGCCCGCCTGCCGCGGATCGGCGCTGCCGCCCTGATTGGAGCGTCACTCTCGATCACCGGCGCCACCTATCAGGCAGTCTTCCGCAATCCCCTCGTTTCGCCGGACCTGCTCGGGGTCCTCAGCGGGGCGGGTTTCGGCGCTGCGCTCGGCATTATCCTCGGTGCCGGAATATCCGGCGTTCAGACACTTTCCTTTCTCGGAGGCATCAGCGCCGTCATCCTGGCGGTCCTCGTCGCCCGCAGTTTCGCAGCCCGGTCCATTCTCATGCTGGTGTTCGGCGGCCTCGTCAGCACCGCCCTGTTTACGGCTTTGCTCTCCATCCTGAAATATGTCGCCGATCCGGAACGCCAGCTGCCCGACATCGTGTTCTGGCTCCTCGGCAGCCTCACGCAGGTGCAATTGGCGCAGCTGCCGACCATTGCCTTCATCCTGGGGCTATCCCTGTTCAGTCTTGCCGGCCTCGGGCGTATGCTCGATGCGCTGGCCATGGGGGATGACGAGGCGCGCACGCTTGGAGTCCCGGTCGAAGTCCTGCGGCTCGGCGCGATTGCCACCGCGACGATTCTCGCCGCTCTCACGGTTTCAATTGCAGGAATGATCGGCTGGATCGGGCTCATCATTCCCCATGTCGCGCGGCTGCTCACCGGCCCTGCCAATAGCCGTGTTTTGCCGCTCGCGGCCTGTCTCGGCGCCGTTTTTCTGCTGCTTTGCGATGATCTGGCGCGCAGCATCTCGGAGGAGGAAATCCCGGTCGGCATATTGGTCGATCTCATTGGCGTCCTGGCTTTCCTCGGCGTCCTCCGTTTTTTAAGGCGGGGCTGGATATGAATAGCAGGCTGACTGTCACAGGGCTCGGTTATCGTCTCGGCGGCCGAACTATTCTCCACGACCTCGCCCTGAACCTGGCCGCTGGTGAACTCACGGCCCTGCTCGGCACCAATGGCGCCGGCAAGACCACACTCTTGCGGCTTCTGCTCGGCCTCTTGCCCGCGCAGAAGGGGACAATCCTGATCGAAGGCCGCGCGCTCGAAAATTACGGCAGGCGCGCTCTTGCCCGTGCCATCGCCTATGTCCCCCAAGGACACGTCCCGGCATTCCCTTATACGGCCGAGGAAATCGTGATGCTCGGCCGCCTGCCCTTCTCGCCGTTCGGACCGCTTGCCGATCCCGATGACCGCGAGGCCGCAGGAGCCGCCCTGCAGAAACTGGCGATCACACATCTCGCACAAAGACCCTATACGGAATTATCGGGAGGCGAACGCCAGGCCGTCCTCATCGCCCGCGCACTCGCCCAGGGAGCACGTATCCTTATTCTCGACGAACCGGAAACAGGCCTCGATTTCGGCCAGCAGATGCGTCTGTTCGCGCATCTGCAGCAGCTTGCGCAAAGTGGCTATGCGATCCTCGCCACCACCCATGATCCCCTGCGGGCAAGATCGCTTTTCGACCGCGCAATCCTTTTGCAGAACGGGCGGATCACAGCGGATGGTCCCAGTATGGACGTGCTGACCGATTCCGCGATCGAAGGTCTTTATGGGATCGATCGGCTTCCCTCCTTCTGATCACCTCTCGCAATAACCAGACGGTCAAAAATCGGCGAGAGTACGCGCCAAGCACGCTCCGCATACATCTGGTGCGAATGCACCCGTCCCGATGGGTTATAATGAATCTCATTGCCACCCGTCTTCCGGGATCAATGAAGGCCGGCGGAAACCTCGGCCCCGCGGCCGCACGGCGTTTTTCGCGGAGCGGCCATGCATCCTTTGCAGTTTTTACCAAAGAGGAAGCATTGTAGCGTATGAATTAGCCTGTAGGTTCCGTTGCCTGCGGGCTTTCGTTTTTTGGTGGTTTTGACCAGACCGCCCAGACGAGAGCGTTATCTTCTTCCTGATCGACCCTTGCGATTTGAGCGACCGGAATTTCATGCCGGGGTGCTGCAGGTCGCATTTGCCTGCATCTTGAATACCAAGTTTCAGCGAGAATGACTCATTGAGACTCGGCCCCGCGACGGCGGGGCGGCGGCTTTCCGCCGAATCTCCTTGATCCCAACAGGTTGGGATCAAGGAGATTTATTATAACGACATCGGCATCCACCCTTCGCAAGTCTACAAGCAGCCAAACCATGAACAACCAGACAACCAACAATCAAGCGATCCTGCGTGCGCTGGTCGCTCTCGCCATTGGTTCTTTCGGCATCGGAACCAGCGAATTTGTTATCATGGGCTTGCTACCGGACATTGCCTCCGACCTCAATGTGACAATTCCCGAAGCCGGCATATTGGTCAGTGCCTATGCACTCAGTGTTGCTTTTGGTTCGCCGTTTCTCGCCATCGCGACCGCGCGCCTCGATCGCCGCAAGGCAATGCTGGCGCTGGCCGCCGTTTTCATTCTCGGCAATGTTCTTTGCGCCCTGTCACCCGACTATGGCTTGTTGATGGTGGCTCGCATCGTGACGGCGCTCTGTCATGGCGCCTTCTTCGGCATAGGCGCCGTCGTCGCCGCCGCTATCGTCCCGCCCGAGAAAAAGGGTCAGGCCATCGCCATGATGTTTGCCGGGCTCACTCTGGCCAATGTCCTCGGCGTGCCCTTCGGCACGGCTCTGGGCGAAACGCTGAACTGGCGGGAAACTTTTTGGTGCGTCGCCGTGATCGGGATCATCGCCATCATTGCCCTCGCCGCCTGGCTGCCCCGGGCCATACCGGTTGCACCCATGCAGCTCTCGCGTGAGGCACGTGCTCTGGCGCGGCCGAAAATCCTCCTCTGCATGGCGATCAGCGTTCTTGCTTCCGCGAGCCTGTTCAGCGTCTTCACTTATATCGCGCCCATTCTCGAAAATGTCGCAGGCATGCCGCAACATCAAGTGACACTCGTCCTGTTCCTCTTCGGCATCGGCGTGACCTGCGGCAATTTCCTTGGCGGACGGCTTGGTGACTGGAAGCTGATCCCGACAATCCTCGCCACGCTGGCGCTCCTGATCCCGCTTCTGTGCCTGTTCCGCTACACGAGTGCCGAGCCGTTGCCTGCCGCCGCGACCATATTCATCTGGGGTGTCCTCGCTTTCGCCCTGGTACCGCCGCTGCAAATGCGCATCGTCAACGACGCATATGATGCACCCAATCTCGCCTCCACGATCAATCAGGGCGCATTCAATTTCGGCAATGCCATCGGCGCCTGGATTGGCGGCACGCTGCTGACGCAGGGACTGGCCTATGAGCAATTACCCTGGATCAGCGCGATCCTCGCCTTCGTCGCGGCGGTTCTGACACTCATTCTTCACCGGATGGATAAAGGCACGCTTGCAGCCGGGGTGTCCTGTGCCGAGCCCGTCGCACTTCGGCTTTGACATTCGTCGGGCTTTGACATTCGTCGACGGAAGCCGTTCACGCGTCTCTCTGACGCCATGAGACGGATCAGTGGATGTGACCGTGTCGATGATGCAGGTCAGGATAGTGGGGATGCCGGTGTGTCATCGGCTGATGTTTGTGAACATGCACATGCGGTTCACCGGAGGCATCATCGGGACCGTGCTCATGCTGATGATGTTCATCATGAATGTGGCGGTGGGCATGTTCCATCGCCTCATGGACATGCTGGTGATCGTGCCGTTCCGCCAGATGCAGGAAGAGGCCGATGCCCATCAAAATGGCGGCGATTACCAGCTGGCCGGTGACGGGCTCGCCAAACAGCACGACCGCGAGCACCGCGCCTATGAAAGGCGCCGTTGAGAAATAGGCTCCTGTCCGCGCCGAACCCAGATAGCGCAGGGCAAGAACGAACAGAACGAGACTGACGCCGTAGCTCAGAAAACCGATCACTCCCGCGGCTGCAAGTTCCGGAACGGCCGGCACCCGCGCACCATGGGCAAACGCCAATGTCAGATTGACCGCGCCAGCAGCCAGACCCTTGATCATCGCAATCTGCATCGGATCAGCGGCTGAAAGCTTGCGGGTCAGATTATTGTCAATGCCCCAGGCGATGCAGGCCCCAATGATGGCAATGGCTCCAATCCCTACTCCCGCAGGGCCGCCTTGCCATGACAAGACAATTGCGCCAGCGAGAATTGCGAATGCTCCCAAAAGCAGGCGGCGGTCGACATTCTCCTTAAAGACCACCCAGGCGATGGCGAGGGTCGCGAACCCCTCGACATTGAGCAGCAGAGCCGCCGTTGAAGCGGGCGTTGACGAAAGACCGATCATCAAAAGCAGCGGACCGACAACACCGCCTGAGAGCACGACAAGCGCCAGCCATGGCAGATCGGCACGGTTCAGCGGTGCTTCCGCCGCAGCGATACCCATCATGCGCCGGATTAAATGGAGAATACCGAGACCAACTCCGGATCCAAGGTAAAGAAGTCCCGCGAGCAGCCATGGATCGACGCCGCCGCCGAGCAGCAGCTTTGCCAATGGGGTGCTCGCGCCAAACAAAGCCGCCGATGCAAGGGCCATCGTCGGTCCGGAAGTGGATCGCAAGCTCGGCATCAATCCAAATCCATTCCTATCGCTTCAGCAAATACCGATTCTCAATGAGACTTGGTCCCTGTATGAGCCCGGTATTGGAATTTGGCATCACACCGCAGCGAGAACCGGCGATCCGAGATCGAACAACGGATCGACCGATTGACCCCACGCGCCGTCATAAAGCGACAAGAGCCGCTCGGCTTCGGATTGCCCGGCGATAATCGCGTCGAGCGGATCAAGGAAATGGGTTTCGTCGTCGCCCGCCTCATCGAGCCTTGCCCGCGCCTTCAGTCCCGCGCGGGCGAGCGCCAGCACATCCACCCCGATCTCCCGCAGGCTGCGGCCTTTCACCGAAGCTTTGAGGCCGAGGCGAGGCACGTCGTCCCGCAAGGTCTGCCGCTCCTCGACGCTCCAGGATTTTACGAGATCCCAGGCGGATTCGAGCGAGGCGGTATCATAAAGCAACCCGACACAAAAAGCCGGCAGAGCGAGGCAGAGCGGAAGCGGCCCGACGTCGGCGCCGCGCATTTCGAGATAACGTTTCAGCCGTACTTCCGGAAAAATGGTCGAGAGGTGATTGGCCCAGTCCGAGAGAGTCGCGCGCTCGCCCGGCAATTGCGGCAGGCGGCCGGCCAGAAGATCGCGGAAGCTTGCCCCGGCGACATCGTGATAGACTTCGCCCCGCTTGACGAAATACATCGGCACGTCGAGCGCATAATCGACGTAGCGATCAAACCCCATGCCGTCTTCGAAGACGAAGGGCAGCATGCCGGCGCGCGCCTTGTCCGTATCCCGCCAGATCTCCGACCGGGCGGAAAGCAGTCCATTGGGCTTGCCATCGGTAAAGGGCGAATTGGCGAAAAGCGCGGTCAACAGGGGCTGCAGGGCGATCGCGACCCGCATTTTCAAAACCATGTCGGCCTCACTCGAATAATCGAGATTGGCCTGCACCGTCGAGGTGCGAAACATCATGTCGAGTCCGCGCGTGCCGACCTTGGGCATATAGCGCCGCATGATGTCGTAACGCTGTTTAGGCATTACCGGCACATCCTCGCGCCGCCATTTGGGCGTCATGCCAATGAGCAGGAAACCGATGCCCAGAGGCTCGGCGACGGAATCGAGCGCCTTGAAATGATGCTCTAATTCTTCCCGCGTTTCGTGGATCGTGGCAAGCGGCGCGCCGGAAAGCTCGAACTGACCGCCGGGTTCAAGCGAGATCGCTCCGCCGCCTTTCTCGTCAAAAAGACCGATGATGTGTTCGCGATCAAGGATCGGTTCCCAGTTCAGACGCGCTTGCATTCCGTCGAGAAGCGCCTTGATCCCCCGATCGCCCTCATAGGGTACGGGCTCATGGCTCGAACGGTAGAAGGGAAATTTTTCATGTTCCGTCCCGACCTTGAAGTCGGCCGGTGGCTTCATGCCCTCATTAAACCACGCGACGAGCTCCGCGCGCGACGTGATGAGGGTCGAATCCGAAACGTCGCGAGCCATTGACGCGCTTTCATCTACTCAAGGATCATGTTGCGGGTGCAGGCTTCACCCGTGCCGTAAAAGCTTCATAGGCGCGTGCGCGTCGACGCGCAATCCATTCGGCACGCCACGCCTCTTTGACTCGGGAAAGGCGAGCCCCAAAGTCGCAAAAGCCCTCCCATGCGCGGAGGGCAGGTCCGGATGTTTCAAACCGGCTCCATTCAAGAAATTTGAATGGAATACGTGCGGCTTGAACCGCATGCGCTTCACCCGTCACAATGGCCGGAGCCGGTCTGGTGCGTGTTCCCTACTTTTTATTGCTCAAAATGTCGCCAATTTCACTTGAAAGATCCGTGGGTGGCACATCAGATGCGGCGCGCGTCGCCGTTCCCGTCCCACCAGGCTGAAACATCTTGCTCAAGGCTTCAAAACCGGCCTGAATTGTCGCTGGATCGAACCCGGGCATGGTCTGCATGTTCGGCGAAGGCTGCTGGGCCTGACCGCCCCCCAGGGCCTGTCCCAAAATCGACCCCCACAGATTGCCGAAGACGCCGCCTGCCCCGGCCTCCCCCTGCCTCTGACCACCGGATGGAGCCTGCGGCTCTGCCTGGGGCTGCGCTTGCGGCGCAGGCGCCGCTCCACCAAACATCTGTCCGAGAATATTTCCCCAAGAGCCAGCACCGCTCTGTGCCATCTGATCGAAAAAGCCGCCAAAGCCTTTCTCGCGCATGGCATTAACGACGCCATTCATCAGCATCGAAAACAGCACAGGCAGCATTTTCTGGATAATCTGCGGGCTGACTCCGCTGAGCACGGCGGCCTGTTTCGCCAGGGGCTCCATCGCCTGCGGCCCGAACATCTGGCCGAAGAGCTCGGCACCCTGGCTCGCCGTCGCGCCCGCCTGCGTCGCATCGGAGGTGGCATAGGCAGCCTGATTCTGCGGATTGCTCATGGCTCCCATGAAGGAACCGAAGGCCGCCGGGTTCATCATGCTCGACTGGAAACCCGAGGAAAGGGAAGGCAGCAGCGCCTGAATCACCGCCTCGGTCTGCTCGCGCGACAATCCGAATTGTTTTGCCAGATTTTCAGTTCCATAGCCGTTCTGAGCATTCTGGAGAATCTCATAAAGATTGAACATCAAAGATTCCTCCCGTTCCGGGTCTCACAAAATTTCGGTTTGGAATTTCGGTTCCACGCGATTCCCGTCGCGCGGAAAAAGGTCGCGGATCATGAATCCTGGCGCCGTTTTGCGAATGTTACGCGTCACGCGGCGCCTTGGCGAGCCGCCCGGTGACGAGATAGGCGGTAGCCATCGCGCCGAGCCCGAAAAGTGCCGCGCCAACAGTCATCCCCATAATAATGCCCGTCGCCCCAAAACGATGCGCGCCCAAGGCGACAAACGGCATTGTGCCGAGCGTCGCTCTCCCCCAGTTGAAGAAGGTCGATAGAAACGGAAAGCCGAGATTGTTGAAGGCGGCATTGGCCACGAAGATGCCGCCGAGGAAAAGCCACAACATGCCGCCATAAGTGCAAAAATAGATGAGGAGGTGCCGCGTTTCGCCGGAGACAGCGAAAAGCGCCGCAAGCCAGGGTGCCGAAATCCACAGGACGGCCCAGATGACCAGCGTATAGACCGCCGCGACGATCAGGCAATCCGTCAAGGTCCGGCGGACGCGGTGGGGCAGACACGCACCGAGATTTTGCGCCATGATCGGCCCGACACTTCCCGAAAGTGCGTAAAGGACTCCGAAGGCGAGTGGCGTCAGCCGGTCGATCAGGGCGAAAGCGGCCACGATCGTTTCGCCGAATGTCGCGGCGATCCGCAAAGAATAAAGATTGGCGACGGGCGCAGCGAGATTGGTCAGGATCGCCGGAACGGCGACATAGAAGATCGGTCGGACGTCGCCTCCGATCGCCCGTAGCTTCGGCTGGCCGACGAGATTATGCCGCAGGACGGCACCATGGAGACCGACGACCATGCAGGCAAAGCGCGAAATCAGAACGACGATCGCAGCGCCCTCGACGCCGAGCCCGAAAACGAAAATGAACAGCGGATCGAGCATGGCCGTGACGATGCCGCCGCCCAAAGTGACATACATCGAACGGCGCGGGTCACCTACCGCGCGCAAAAGGCTCGCCAGCGCCATCGCGAGGCCAAGAAAGATCATGCTCGGCAAGGTAATCGCAAGATAGCGCGTGCCGATCTCCAGTGTCTCATCCCGCGCTCCGGCAAAGGTCAGAATCCCTTCGACGAAGGGCAGGACCGCCATCACCAGAATCACCAGCAGAAAAGCGACCAGAACGAGCCCGGAGGCCGCCAACTGGCGCGCGAGCGCCCTGTTACCCGCTCCGATGGTCCGCGACACCACCGCGCCGATGCCGATAGAAAATCCGATCTCGATCGAAATGGGAAAGAACAAAACCTGGCTGGAAAAGCCCACGGCGGCAGTCATATGCGGATTGTTCAGCCGCGAAACATAGAGGAGCGACAGAAAATCCACCATGAAAGCAGCGACCAGGCCGATGGAACCCGCCCCGGTCATGACGAGGACATGACGCATCGGCGAGCCTTCAGTGAAGACGGCGCGCGGCATTGAGGCAGGAGCGTTCACGAATGATCGACCGGGAAAAAGGCAGAGCCTGAAAATGCCGTAACCGTCACAATAGAACGCTACGTCCGAAAAGGATGGCAACGTTACGGCGTCTGAGGGCAGGAAAGCGCCATCGCGAGACTGATGTCAATCATCCCGGCGATAAATCTGGCGCAGCCGGTGCAAGACGCGCGTCGGCTCCTGAGACCATTCACTGCCAAAGCAATGCCCTAGTCTTCCTTAAATCCATCTAACCCGCAGCTTAGTTGAGAATGACGGGAGTGCCATTCGTCGATTCACACAAGACGGGATCACCGGGTCTCCTGAGGATGAGGGACCGGCGCATCCGTGGACATTTCGGGATCGACATCTTCCGGCGACGTGACGACACCATTCGAATTGTCGAGCGTCTTGCCAACGCTGCGGCCGCTGCGCAAGGGATTCTGCGGTTGCGGTCCTCCATGGTAAGGCTCCGTCTTCGGTAATGTGGGAGCCTTCTCCGGAATGACTTCCTGCGGATTGCCGGCCTGACCCGGTGCCATCTGAGCCCAAACCGGCCCTGCCGCCAAAGCCGCGGCAAAGCACGCAAGTCTGAGAGGATTCAGTCGCATCGCGAAATTCCTTTCCGGATTTACGCAAAGCAGACGAACGTCTCGTGTCCCGCTTCGTTCCGGAAAGCCGCTTCCCAGCGCCTTATTCGCCGGTTTCCACAAGAGGGCGGATATCGGCTTCAGGGCAGCCGCTGATCTGTTCCTCGAACTTGCGCTCCTCCCGCCTGATGACGATCATGAAAGCGACGATCGCACCGATGAAAATGGCGAGAGCGATGATCCCCAAGGGACCGCTCACCTTGCTCATCGAATCACCGAAGACGAAGGCGCCTCCGCCCATGACCACAGACCAGACGATGGCACCGGCGGCATTATAGAGCAGGAAAGGCCCCCAGCCGAAGTGATTCACACCGGCGAGCAAGGCGGCAAGCACACGCAGAAAGGCAACGAAACGGCCGAAGAAAACGATTTTCGCGCCATGCTTCTTGAACAGAAACTGGCCGACCTGCAACCGGGTCTCCGGCAGGTGAATATATTTGCCGTAACGCAGAAGAAAGGTCGCGCCCCACCTGCGGCCGATCCAGAAGCCGATATTGTCGCCGATAACAGCGCCGCCCGCTGCCGCGATGATGATCCAGGCAAGCTGCATCTGTCCCGTCGCGCCCGCATAGCCGGCGGCGAGCAACAATGCCGTTTCCCCAGGCAGGGGAACGCCCGCGCTTTCGAGCAGAACGATCACGAAGACAGCCCAATAGCCATGCTGGACGATATAGGGTTCTATGTCGGTCAGAAACACGCAAACTCCCGAATTCAGGCCATCCTGAGCGTTGGAGATTTCACGAGGCTTTTATCAGACATGTGAAAAAAGACCTTTCACAAAGCGCGGCAAAATTGATAGACGCCGCGAGCCTTGCGAAAGTGCCTATCCATTCCCCGATCATGGCGCTTTCAAGTCGCGCTTTTAGGGCATGATGCAGGCAAAGGAAATTGCCCACTCGTTGAAGATGGCCCGGCGCAGAAAATTTTCCGGGGCAGCAGCGCATTTTTTTTAAATTTCGTCCTCGCATTGGCCGCCATCGCAACCAAACGCATAGGGCCATCCGAAAGTATCTAAACCTCGCACCGTCGTAATTGGAGCAGATCCCGAATCTGCCAACGAGCCGGGACGTGGGATTGGGCCGAAGGACCGCGCGGATGTGCCGCAATGGGCCTCAGCACGAAAACTCTAAAAGGGAGGGATGTCCTTCCGGCAAAGGAGGACGAAGGGGATTCGATTGCCTCTTTCGGCAGCATCCACATTGCGGAAAGGCCGCCTAACGCGCCAGCGGTCAAAACGCGCTGTCTATGCCGACAGGCTCATCATCCGCCGAACGACCAGCCTGACTTCGTTCAATTCAAACAGCACAGTTTCACCGGCACCCCACTCCGATGCGTTCTTTGCGACATTAGGCCGCCGGGGTCTCCAGATAGAAGGTACCCCGTTTAAAGTGGAGCGGCACTTTTTCTCCCGGGGTGAGAGGAGTCGCGACCGGCGCGTCGATCTCGATACGGCCAGCCTCACCTGCGAGCGCCAGTTCCGCGCGGCGAGTCGGGCCGCTACGCCACAAGGAGAGGACCTCAGCCTCGATCGGCGGCCGTCCTGTCTCGCTCAATCCCTTTTCTCCGATGACGACATCCTGCGGCCGGATGAACAGCCTGCCCCAACCCGGACGCTCTTCCCGCAAGGGAATCGAAAGCGGCCGATCGCCGATGAAGAGACGACCTTCACGTGCATTGACCCGCAGGGCGCTCGACTCGCCGATGAAACCATGAACGAAGGCCGTCGCGGGATGATCGTAAATCTCGTCGGGCGAACCTATCTGCTCGATGCGCCCTTGCGAGAGGACCGCGACGCGATCGGCCAGTTCCAACGCTTCATCCTGGTCATGTGTCACAAATAAGGTCGTGTGGCCCGTCCGGTCATGGAGTTCGCGCAGCCAGAGCCGGAGATCACGGCGAACCTTGGCATCGAGCGCGCCGAAAGGCTCATCCAGAAGCAAAACACGCGGCTCGACGGCGAGAGCACGGGCAAGCGCGACACGCTGGCGCTGGCCGCCCGACAATTGCGCCGGATAACGCTTGCCGAGACCGGATAATTGCACGAGATCCAGCAATTCGAGAGCCCGCCGCCTGATTTCCGCTTTCGGCGGACGCGTCGCGCGATCGCGCACCGTCAGACCGAAGGCGATATTCTCCTCAAGCGTCAAATGTTTGAAGAGAGCGTAATTCTGAAAGACGAAGCCGACACGGCGTTCCTGAACACGCAAGCCTGAAGCGTCTTCCTCACCGAAGAAAACCTTGCCGCCGGTCGGCTGATCGAGTCCGGCGATAATGCGCAGCAAAGTGGTCTTGCCGGATCCGGAAGGACCAAGCAGAGCCAGCAATTCGCCGCCGACGACATTGAGATTGATCTGGTCAAGCACAGGCCCTTTGGCTCGCGGATCGAATTGCTTGACGATATCAACGACACGAATCTGCATGATGCCTGTCTCCGCACCTTGTCCCAGACCTTAATCCCCAGGGCCTCTACTGCCGCATACATCGCGTTTGCGACAAGCATCAGGCCGCTACCTGCTCGATCAATGCCGGCGCGATCCCCCGGCGAGTTCCTCGCCCCACACCCCTTCGAGCACTGTTTTGGCGACCAAAGTCACCAGCGCCAGCAGCGCCAATACCGAGGCGACAGAGAAAGCCGCGGTGATATTGTATTCGTTATACAAAATTTCGATATGCAACGGCATTGTATCCGTCAGGCCGCGAATGTGCCCCGAAACGACGGAGACCGCGCCGAACTCACCCATCGCACGCGCATTGCAGAGCAGAACGCCATAGAGCAAGGCCCATTTGATATTGGGGAGCGTAATGCGCAGAAAGGTGCTGAAACCGCTGGCCCCGAGCGTCAGAGCGGCCTCCTCCTCGACCGTGCCCTGCGTTTCCATCAGCGGAATAATTTCGCGTGCGACGAAGGGAAAGGTGACGAAAATCGTCGCAAGGACGACGCCCGGAACAGCGAAAATGACTTTGATATCATGCGCCTGCAGCCATTCTCCGAGCAGTCCATTCGATCCAAACATCAAAACATAGATCAGGCCGGCAACCACGGGCGATACCGAAAACGGCAGATCGATCAGGGTGATGAGGAAACTCTTCCCCGGAAACTGAAATTTGGCGATTGCCCAGGCAGCAGCAAGACCGAAGACAACATTGAGTGGAACGACGAAGGCCGACACAAGCAAAGTGAGCCCGATTGCCGCGCGTGTATCCGGCTCCGTCAGCGCAGAGAAATAAGCCCCGAGACCATGATTGAAGGCTTCATAGAAGACCACGATCAGGGGCAAAAGGAGAAAGAGAGCAAGGAATGTGATTGCGATCCCAATAAGGCTGGCCCTCAGCACCGGGCCTTCCGTCGTCACAGCCGTGCGGATGCGGCGGACTCTCTGTTTCTGCGGAACGACGAAACCGGCCTCCGGTACCCATTCGATTGAGGTCTCAGACATAACCAAACCTCCGCCTGCTCCAGGACTGAATGAGATTAATCACCAACAAAATGAAGAAAGAGACGATCAGCATCAAAGTCGCAATTGCCGTCGCCGAAGCGTAATCAAACTGTTCCAGCTTGACCACGATGAGCAATGGCGCGATCTCGGATACATAGGGAAGGTTGCCGGCGAGGAAGATCACCGATCCGTATTCGCCAACACCGCGCGCGAAAGCCAATGCAAAGCCCGTCAATAGCGCAGGCACAAGAGAAGGAAGAATGACACGCAAGAGCGTTTGCGCACGTGTCGCCCCAAGCGTGGCGGAGGCTTCCTCGACATCAGCGTCCAGCTCCTCGATCACCGGCTGCACCGTCCGGACGATGAACGGCAGCCCTATGAAAATCAGCGCTACGCCGATGCCGAGCGGCGTATAGGCAATACGCCAGCCAAGGGTAGACAGGGGACCGCCGATCCAGCCCGAAGGTGCATAAAGCGAGGCGAGCGCTATGCCTGCGACGGCTGTCGGCAAGGCAAAAGGCAGATCGACGACGGCATCGAGCAGGCGGCGGCCCGGAAACTCATAACGCGCCAGTACCCAGGCAATAATTGCCCCAAAGACGACATTGATGCCAGCGGCGGCCAGAGACATGCCAAAGCTGATCCGCAAGGCCGCGAGGACACGCGGCTCGGTGGCAATGGCCCAAAGGCCGTCGAGACCCAGAGAACTCGAGCGGAGAATCAGAAGAGCCACAGGTAACAGCACAATGGCTGTCAAATAGACCAATGTATATCCAAGCGTCAGGCCGAAACCCGGCAGAATGGACGGTCGTCGGAAGGACAAGGCGGCTCTCCGAAAGAGCGTCCAGAAGTTTCCAGGACGCTTCGATTAGGAAAACACATGAAGATGTTCTACAGCCTCCAATCGCGGACCGATTCAAGGTGATACGAAGACCCTCAACGTCATAATTTCTACATACCTTATAGGATTATCCTAATAATGCAAGCGGCCTGCCTGTAATTTACATCTAAAAAAAGGATTTATTCTTAATTCTCGCCAATTGCCGTTAAATAGTCTATAGGGGGTGTAATCGCCCCGCCTGCTAACGAGATCGTTCCGTCCATGTCCGCTAGAAATGCCACCCAGATCATTTCCGCCAATCGCCTATCGGATGGTCTCGTCGTCTATTTCACGACGGAAGGCGCTTGGGTCGTGGCTATTGGCGAAGCCACGATTTTCACGGATGCGGAGGCGGCGAAATCGGCGCTCGAACTGGCGCGCGGCGATGTGAAAAAGAACCTGATCGTCGATCCGTTTCTCGTCGAAGTCACCACGGCGACGCAAAGCGTCGCGGCAGTCAAACTGCGCGATACCATCAGGGCCAAAGGCCCGACGATCGATTATGCCGCGCATTCCTGAACGACGCGGTTCCATGGCTCTGAAAATGCAGTGATTTTTTGAAAGAAGCGTCTCCGGATATAGTCGAAACGCTCCAGAGACAATCGGATTTGGCCGTACCGGGAAATTTCCGCGCCAAATCACGGAGACCACATCGCGCGGGGTTCCCGCACAACGCCCTTTCACAGGCTGAAACGCATGTACAGATATGACCAATTCGATGCTCAGTTCGTCGCCGATCGCGTCGCGCAATTCCGCGATCAGGTCGCCCGGCGTCTTTCGGGCGCGATCGATGAAGAGCAGTTCAAGCCGTTGCGGCTGATGAACGGCGTCTATCTGCAATTGCACGCCTATATGCTGCGCGTCGCTATTCCCTATGGCACATTGTCATCGACGCAATTGCGCAAACTCGCCTTCATCGCGCGGCGCTTCGACAAGGGCTATGGGCATTTCACGACGCGGCAGAACATTCAGTTCAACTGGCCCGCACTCGCCGATTGCCCGGATATTCTAGCCGAGCTCGCAAGCGTCGAGATGCACGCGATACAGACCTCCGGCAATTGCATCCGCAACGTCACGGCGGATCATTTCTCCGGCGTCGCCGCCGATGAAATCGAGGATCCGCGCCCCTATGGCGAAATCCTGCGGCAATGGTCCTCCCTGCATCCGGAGTTCTCCTTTCTGCCGCGCAAGTTCAAGATCGCAGTGAATGGCTCGGCGCATGATCGCGCCGCCTTGCGCGTCCATGACATCGGCTATCAGATCGTCCGCAACGAGGCGGGGGAGGTGGGCTTTGCCGTCTATGTCGGCGGCGGACTCGGCCGCACACCGCTCATCGCCCACAAGATCCGCGATTTCCTGCCGAGAGAGGACCTGCTCTCCTACACCAATTCGATCCTGCGCATTTACAATCTCGAAGGCCGTCGCGATAATAAATACAAGGCCCGCATCAAGATCCTGGTCGGGGAAAAAGGTGCCGACGCCATCCGCGCCGAGGTCGAGGAGGATTTCGCGAAACATCGCGACGTCGATCCGCTGCATTTGCCGGCGGAAGAAATCGAGCGCATCCGCGCCTATTTCGCGACGCCCGATCTCGCTCCGCGTCCTGCCACCTCCGCCAAGCTCGACGCGCGCAAGGCGGCCGATCCGGCCTTCCGCTCCTTCATCGAGCATAATCTCGCCGCCCATAAAATTCCGGGCTACGGCATCCTGACTATTTCTCTGAAACCCGAAGGCGGCATTCCGGGAGATGCCACCGCCGAGCAAATGGAGGCTGTGGCCGATCTCGCGGAAACCTATTCGCGCAGCGAAATCCGCGTCGCCCACGAGCAGAATCTTGTTCTCCCCTATGTCGCGCTCGACGACGTTCCGGCTATTTTCGACGCGCTGGTGAAACAGGGGCTCGCCACCGGCAATACCGGCCTCATCACCGATATCATCGCCTGCCCCGGCCTCGATTATTGCGCGCTCGCGACGGCGCGCTCGATCCCAGTGGCGCAACGCCTTTCCGAGCGCTTCGCCGGGAAGCGTGCGGAAGATATCGGCCATATGACGGTGAATATTTCCGGCTGCATCAATGCCTGCGGCCATCACCATGTCGGCCATATCGGTATCCTCGGCCTCGACAAGAGCGGTGTCGAAGCCTATCAGATCACGCTCGGCGGCACGGCGGATGAAGAGTGCACAATCGGCGAAATCACCGGCCGCAGCTTCTCCTCCGAAGAGATCGTCGATGCGGTCGACCGCATCGTCGAGACTTATCTGAAGCTACGACAGGGGCAGGAAGAAGATTTCATCACTGCCTTCCGGCGCGTGGGAATCGCCCCGTTCAAGGAGGCGCTCTATGCAAGCGCTTGACGTACCCCTTTTCAATAGTCCGGCCACGGCCGCACGGCTTTCCGAGGCTTTCGCGGCCATGGAGCCTCTGGCTTTGCTGCGCCTCGTGATCCGCGATCTCTTTCCGGGCCGTGTCGCTCTTGTTTCCAGTTTCGGCGCCGAATCGGCCGTCCTGCTCCATCTCGTCTCGCGCATCGACCCGGCTTTGCCCGTGCTGTTCATCGATACGGGCGTGCTGTTTTCGGAAACACTCGATTATCGCGACAGGCTCGTGGCACAACTCGGCCTTACGGATGTCCGTGATATCCGGCCTGACCCGAAGAGGCTTGCGGCGGAAGATCCGGAAAGCTTTCTCTGGGCCACCAATCCCGACCGCTGCTGCGAGATTCGCAAGGTTTTGCCGCTCGCCGACGCCCTTGCGCCTTTTGATGCCTGGATTACCGGACGCAAGCGGTTTCAGGCGGCGACGCGCGCGGCATTATCCTTCTTCGAACTGGAGGAAGGGACCTCGCGCATGAAGGTCAACCCGCTCGCCGGCTGGACACCCGATGCGCTCACCGCCTATCTCAAGGAATGGAATCTTCCGGCGCATCCGCTCGTCGCCAAAGGCTATCCATCCATTGGCTGCATTCCCTGCACCTCTCCGGTAAAACCGGGCGAGGATCCGCGCGCCGGCCGCTGGCGCGACAAGGGCAAGGTCGAATGCGGCATTCACGTCCAGAAATCCGATACACGTGCAGATGCCTGAAATGCGCCTTTTCAAGAACGATTCCCTGCAGGACGACGATTGGCAGAAGGTCGATGACGACGCGCCCCTGCCCGCCTCCGGCAAAGTACTCCTTTCCCGCAAACGCTGGGAGACGGAGAAGCAAAATCTCTCCAACCATCTGGCCTATGGCATCACGATCGAGCCCGCCGCCACGGTGGAGGATCTCGTGCCGGACCTCTCCCATTTCGGGTTGATTGCCATAGACTTTCCGAAATTCAGCGATGGCCGTGGCTATTCCATGGCGCGGGAATTGCGCAGTTACCATGGTTACAAAGGAGAATTACGCGCCACCGGCGATATTCTCTACGATCAGCTGCAGCTGTTAGCGCGTTGCGGCTTCGATTCCTTCGATATCAAGGATGAATCAACTCTTGCCCTTCTTGCCGAAGGCCGCAGGCCCGATCTCACGCGTTTCTATCAACCGGCGCTGGGCGCCGAGGAAGCGGTGGACACGCGCCCCTGGGCACGCCGCGCAAGAAAGGCTCCGTGACCTGAGTCCATCCGGCTTCATAACCGGCGACCGGACTTTTCCTTAAACCACGATCGGAAAACGCGCTATAAACTGGCCTTCTATGCCTTGCGAAGAAGCATGGCGATTGCTGTGTGCGGCCGGAGAGTCAGATGGAATGGGAAAGCTTTCGGCGCTCGGATAATGTCGAGGACCGCCGAGCGGAAGGGCCGACGGGCGGCGGCGGTTTTGGCGGCGGCCAGCTCGGTCTTGGCGCCATCATCGTACTTGGCCTTCTCGGCTGGGCGCTGGGGATCGACCCTCGGCTTCTGATCGGCGGCGCGGAAATGGTAAACAGCGCGCGCCATCAATATACGCAATCGGCGAGCCCGCCGAAAACCGGCGCGCCGGACGACCAGATGGGCCAGTTCGTGGCCGCCGTTCTCGCCCAGACCGAGGATGTCTGGTCCGACATTCTGCCGCAGCAGCAAGGCATTGCCTATACAAGGCCGAAGCTCGTCCTCTACAGCGGCTCGACGCGTTCAGGCTGCGGCGGCGCGCAGGCCGCCATGGGGCCCTTCTATTGCCCCAACGATCAGAAAGTCTATCTCGACACATCCTTTTTCCGCGACATGCAAAAGCGACTCGGTGGCGGCGGCGATTTTGCCTATGCCTATGTCATCGCGCATGAAATCGGCCACCATGTGCAAAACCTGCTCGGCATTCTGCCGAAGGTACAGGCGGCGCAGCAACGCGCCGGGAGCAAGGCGCAGGCGAATGCGCTCTCGGTCCGGCTCGAGCTCATGGCGGATTGCCTCGCAGGCGTCTGGGCGGCCAATGCCAATCGCAAATGGCAGACCCTGCAGCCAGGCGATATTCAGGAAGCGATCAAAACAGCGCAGGCGATCGGCGACGATCGTCTCCAGGAATCCTCACGCGGCTATGCCGTGCCGGATTCCTTCACGCATGGATCCTCGACGCAGCGCACGCAATGGCTGAATACCGGCCTCCGTGCGGGACAAGTCTCTGCGTGCAATACATTCGCGCAATGATATTCGCGAAGTGTGTCATAAAGCTGCGCATCGGCCCGCTCCATCCAAGGCCGATGTGAGTGTCTGTCTATTGATACCTGTCATTGTCAAAAAAACGCGATCCTGTTGGCGAGCGGCGGCAGCCGCGTTTCGCCGCGATGCCGCCGCGTAATCGTCGAGAAACTATCCCCAGGACTGAGAACCTTACGCGCGCCCGGCAGGATCAGGCCGACGCAGGCCGCGCTGATGTAACGCTCACGCCAGTTTTCCGGCGATCGTGTAAGCTGCATGATTTTGCGCCAGCCATCCGGATCGGCCATCCGATGTCTGCATTCTTCCACGAGGAGCGGTTCGAGGCCATGGCCCGCCTTGAGAAGCAGGAGATCCGGTTCGTGCGTCAACTCCGCGGCAGGATGGAGACCGGCGGCCTCGCTCGCCGCCTCTACGCAATCACAACCAGCATGTTCGGCGACGAGCGGGAGCTCCAGCCCTTCAGGGCCTACGATGACGATGTCGCGCACAATGCCTTCGATATGCAACGGCACGAGCATCGACAATGAGGCCACCATGGCGCGCGCAAGATCGAACTCGCGCCCGCCGCGCCGCTGGTCATCACCGCAAAAAACGATCGCAGAGAGGCTCATGACAAAACCCGTTACTCGTCCTCCGCGACCTCATTCACCACTTTGGCGAAACGGTTGATGACGGCCTGCCACCCGTTCTCGCTGTTCATGATCTCGAAGACCGGTGCGGAATCCTCCGTGAAGCCGGAATGTTCCAACCTTACATGGGTCCCGTTGGGCAAAGGCGAAAGCGTCCAGGTCAATATCGTATCGATATAGCGGCCGAATCCCGGCAATTCATGCGAGCCGCCGCGCCAGGAATAGCGCAGCCGCCAATAGGGTTCGGCTTCGAGCACTTCGCCGCCGGACAACCCATCCCAATCGCCGACAGGACCGCTGCGAAACGTATATTCATGGCCGACCTCGGGCTCGAAATCATTGGGCATAAACCAGCGTCCGATCAAATCCGACTCCGTCAGCACCCTCCAGACCAATTCCGGGCGCTGGATCAGCATCCCCTCGACCACAATCGACCGCTCTTCCTCGCCCGCCACGCCCATACTCCTTTTCCGATGGCCGGCTTGCCGGCCGAAGCGAACTTTTTACCGCAAGGCAGCCATCCGGTCACTTGAAACCATCCCTGCCCTTTGCGATGGTCGCAAAAGTCTGGCCATCCGCTTTATCAAGTCTGTCGGACCTGTTTCGTCTCTCCAGGAACGATCATGAAGAAACTCCTCACCACCACAGGGCTTATCCTGTCCCCTTCTCTGGCCCTCGCGCATATCGGCACCGGCCTGACACACGACCATGGTTTCGATGCCGTCACCGGCTTTCTGCATCCATTCATGAGCCTCGATCACCTTTTGGCAATGGTGTCGGTCGGGATGATCGCGGCAATGCTCGGGGGACGCGCGCTGTGGCTGGTGCCTGCGAGCTTCCTGACCATGATGGCAGTCGGCGGCGCGCTCGCCATGGAACATATTCCTGAGCCTTTTGTCGAAATCGCCATCGCGCTTTCTGTTGTAACCCTCGGTTTGGTGATCGCCACTCATGCCCGGCTGTCCCTAGGCGCGGCCATGGGCCTGATCGGCTTTTTCGCGCTGTTCCACGGCTATGCGCATGGAGTGGAAATGCCCGAGACAGCTTCCGGCTTCGCCTATGGCTTGGCTTTCCTTGCGGCAACCGCGCTCTTGCATGCCATCGGCATTCTGTTCGGCCTTGCGCTCGGCGCTATTGGCGGGCCGTCCGGTCTTCGCATTCGGCAGGCCGCCGGTGCGGCCATGGGGCTCGCTGGAATGACGTTTTTAATCGGAGCTTTTTGAGCACCCGGTTCTTCCGGTCAGATCCCGACAGACCGGAAATCCATTCTCTGCTTCATCCGAGCGCAAGAGCGCCATCGAGCACCAGGCCCGGATGAAAGCAGGGATCATCGCGCCAAACATCGAACCATTGCCGCGCAAACCATTCCTCTCCGGCTGAACCTGAAGAAGCGCGCGGCGCATCGAGTTGCAACCGGATCGACGGATCGAGAATCGCTCGATATCCCTTCGCCGCCAGGCGCAGGCAAAGATCACTTTCACGGAGGTTAGGTGGAAGCACGGGCGCAGGGGCAAAACCACCTGTCAGCATGAATTTGCGCCGCGCCACGGCGAAGCAACCGCCGCCGACCGCCGCAGCCTCGTGCAGCCGCCGCGCCCGCGCCTGCCATAGGCGGTTTTCCGGGACATCGTCCGCACACGTTGTGCCGGCAACCTCAACCTGGCCAGGAGACGCACCCAGGATAAAAGAGGAAGGCAGAACCGCACCCGACGGAGTCAGCAGCCGCACGCCGATGGCACCAATATCGGGCTGGATAGCGAGGGCCAGCAGACGGTCGAGCCAGTCCGAATCTAAAATTTCGGCGCCATTGTCGAGAAAGACGATCATATCGGCACGCCGCCGCGCAGCAGCTGCATTGCACAGCGCGGCAATGCCGACGCCGCCCGGATTGTGCAGGATCGAGATGAGCCGGTCCTTGCGCACCAATTCAAACAGATGCTTCGTATCGTCCTCGACGCTTTCATCATCGACAATCAGAATGGAATAATTGTCGAAAGCCGTGTGTTCATAGATGCTGGCGATACTTCGGCTTAGCTTTTCCGCTCCGTCGCGCACGGGCAGAATGATCATTACCGAAGGATTGGTCTCACGCTCCTCCAGCTCGTCCGCAAGACCGTTCTCTTGAGGCAGCACGATGGCTGGACGGCCCGCGAGCACTTTCTCGCCCTCCTTCAACCGCACCGCTTCCTCCGGGAAACCTTCATCGTTTCGCCGCAGCAGGATACGATGCAACGGTAAGATCTCGGCCCCGGACAAGGCGTGAAGCCAATCCCTTCCAAACGGCGACCCTGCCGGTAATTCGCGATCTTTTCCTTCATCTTTTTGCAGAGATTGACGCAATGACTCGACACGGGTGGCAAAAGCTCGGCCGAGAAACGGCCCATTGGCGAAGAAATGGGGGCTCCAGCCGGGCTTCAATAAAACATGGCCAGACTCGTTTTCTTCATCGCCGTAAAACAGCTTTACCTCCGGATGACGGATCGCCGCTTCGGTGAAGCAGGCAAGGCCATGGTCCATCCATTCATCACCCGCCTCCATTTCAATCACCAGATCGGCAGCGGGCAGCGTCGCAAACAAATCCGGCAAGAGGCACCGAGCCAGAACATTGATCCGCGGATCCTCGCTTGCCGGGAGAGGTCCGCTATCCTCTCCATCCGGGAACAGGAGCGTCAGGGTCCAGAGGGGATAGATCTGTTTCCGCAGCGCCTCGATGCTCGTTGCAAGCGTCGCTTTATTCCCCTTGCCCGGAGACAGGACGATGTGGATCGTAAGGCCGTTGTTCCAGTCGAAACGTGGATGATCGAGACCGCCCACCTCAAAAGGACGCACCCGCTCTGCAAGCCAGGATCGTGACTGCGCGAGAGGGAGAACAGAAGATCCCTCCAGCACGGCCGTAGCCTTTTGCCTTTGTCCGATAAGCTGACGCAGAAGAGCGGTGCCAGCCCGTCTCGGGTCACGGGTCCATGCGCCGCGAAACATCTCCGGCAGAGAAATCGCCCGGATCGAGAGGATTCTGAAATCGAAAGGCCCAGGCCGGTTGGTCGGACTGATCAGCAAGCCATCGCAGTTTTCAGGCACAAATCCACGCCAGAGTCCTTTGCCCGCCACCGGACCAGGCGCGAGCCGATCGATGAAAGCTTCTTCCCGAGAGGTCTCTCGCAATCCATCCTGCAGGCAAAACCGGAAAACTGGCCGCACCGGGATATCCCAAAAGGATGCGGAGTAGATGATTTCCACGAAACGGCCACCAGCCAATGCCCGCCCCGCCTCGACACGCAGCCAGGGCCGCGGCGAAAGCGCCTGAAAGCCTTGCCGGCGTGTCTCGACATCCTCCTCAGGGATCAGCGAAACGGTCACGCGAACCTCCCCGCACGCTTTGTGCGCGCAAATTTCCTCGTTGCCTGCCGCGAACAGGCGGCAGCGCCGCCGTGCAAAAGAAACGCCCGAAGCGGAAGGTCAGGACGGATCCTTGAATGTGGTGATATCACAAGGTCAGACATCGCTGATATGACGGTCAAACAGAGGAAATGTCGAAAAGGGCGAGGATTCCAACTCCGGGCAGCCATTTTTTGGCCTCTCAGCTCTCCACCATGGCGAGGCTGCTGCCGGAACAGCGGATTTTCAAATCGAATTGTGTCCGACGACGCGCAAAGATTTGGAAATATTTTCCCTTTCAAACAACGCACATTCAGGCCGCGCCGAAGGCTTGCAAGGTCACGGACATTTGTCATCCCGCAGGACGCAGGAATAATTCAATCAGATTGAGATTTTCAAAAGCTCATGGTTGATTATCTCCATGAAATTTGTGCCCCAACGGGCACAGCACCATGATTAGGGAAAATCGTATGGATTATCGTCCGCTTGGCCGCTCAGGACTCAAAATTTCCGCACTGACGCTTGGAACCATGACGTTCGGCGGCAAGGGAGTTTTCGCCAAAACCGGCAATACGGACACCAAAGAGGCCGCACGGCAAATCGACCAATGTCTGGAGGCTGGCGTTAATTTCATCGATACGGCCGATATCTATTCCGATGGCCTTTCCGAAGAAATCATCGGCGATGTCCTGCTCGGGCGCCGTGAACGGCTGCTGCTCGCCACAAAGGCGCGTTTTCCCACTGGCGACAAAGGACCGAACGAGCGTGGCCTTTCGCGCCATCATTTGATTCACGCCTGCGAGGCAAGTCTGCGGCGTCTCAAAACCGATCACATCGACGTCTACTGGCTGCATGAATGGGATGGGCTGACGCCGCTTGAGGAAATTTTCTCCGCTCTCGACGATCTCGTCCGCGCTGGTAAAATCAATTATGTCGGCGTTTCCAATTTTTCCGGCTGGCATGTCATGAAATCGCTATGGGTGACGCAGGCCTTTCCGCGTGCCCGCCCGATTGCCCAACAGATCCATTACACACTGCAGGCGCGCGAAGCGGAACACGAACTGGTGCCGATTGCCCTTGATCAGGGCGTTGATCTCGTGGTCTGGAGCCCGCTCGCCGGCGGCCTTCTTTCGGGCAAATACCGGCGCGGCCAACCGGAGCCGGAAGGCACACGCAAGGCGGCGGAGTGGGATGAACCACCCGTCCATGATGTGGAAAAGCTTTACGACATCGTCGAGGTTCTCGTCGAAATCGCTGAGGCACGCAGCGTCTCGGCCGCGCAAGTGGCGCTTGCCTGGCTGCTCGGCCGTCCGGGCGTTGCATCTGTAATCATCGGCGCACGGACAGAAACGCAGCTAGCCGATAATCTCAAGGCGGCCGATCTCGTTCTTACCGCCGATGAGCGAGCAAAACTGGATGCGGTCAGCCTGCAACCGCTGCTCTATCCTTACTGGCATCAAGCATCGACCGCCGCCGACCGCCTGTCGGCGGCCGATCTCTCCCTCATCGCTCCCCATCTGAAGTCATGACCATCGCCGCATCGGAAATCTACGATCGGGGCCTGCCCTCGGCCCTGACACTCGCCTGCGCCGTCGCCTGCGGCGCCATGGTGGCCAATCTTTATTATGCGCAGCCGCTCGTCGACCTGATCGCGCCGGAATTGCAGCTCGACGAGAGCTATGCCGGCATGATCGTCACGCTGACCCAGCTTGGTTATGGCGCCGGTCTCCTGCTCCTCGTCCCACTCGCCGATTGTCTCGAAAACCGGCGTCTTATTCTATCGACATTGCTGGCCACGGCGCTGGCCCTCGTCGGTCTTGCGCTTGCTCCGTCGAAGGCATTGTTTCTCGCTGGCGCCGTCGTCGTCGGCTTCTGCTCCGCCGGTGCACAGGTCATCGTCCCCTTCACGGCTTCTCTGGTTCCCGAGGAGATTCGCGGCCGGACGATCGGCAATATCATGGCCGGACTTCTCACCGGCATCATGTTCGCGCGGCCCATCGCAAGCCTGATCGCCGGACATGCCGGCTGGCGCTCGGTTTTCTGGCTCTCGAGCGGAATGATGCTTCTGCTCTTCGTATGGCTCGCCCGCATCCTGCCGGATTACCGGTTGCAGGAGCGTGACCATTATGGCGCGATCCTGCGCTCCATGGGGCATATCGTCCTGACTGCACGGCCGCTACAGCGGCGCGCCTTTTATCAGGGTATCGCCTTTATGGTGTTCAACCTGTTCTGGACGGCCTCGCCGCTGGTCCTGATCCATGGATTCGGTCTTGGTCAGGATGCGATCGCCCTGTTTGCTCTGGCAGGCGCCGGAGGCGCTCTTGCGGCACCTGTCGCGGGAAGGCTCGGCGATCGCGGCTATGTCCGCAGCGGCACTTTGGTCGCCCTCATCGGGATCGCACTAAGCTGTCTGGCATCCGGCTTCGCGGTATCGTGGCATTGGCTCGCCGCGCTCGCGATTTTCGCCATCACTCTCGACGCCGCGGTCCAGCTCAATCAGATTCTCAGCCAGCGCGTCATCTTTTCACTGCCGGGTCATGCCCGAGGACGCTTGAATGCCCTCTATATGACAATCGTCTTTTTGCTCGGTGCCCTTGGATCAGCCGTCGCGACCCTGACCTATCATTCCGGTGGCTGGTGGACGACAGCTTTGACCGGCACCACTCTCGGTGTGATCGTGACGGGTGTTTACCTCACCGAATGGCTGGAACATCCGAAGAGAAAAGACTGAGGAGAATTTACGAAATTTTCGCCATCACGCGTCGCAAGATCACGAAGCGGCCGACAAAGAGCCCAGCGACCGTGACGAGCAAGGGGAGAACGCCCTCCCGGCTCGCCAGGACCAAAAGGCCGCCGAGCAGACCATAGCGGCAAAGAGCAATCGAAATTGCCAGCAGCGGCCTGGTACCTTGCGCAAGCAGACGCGTGTTCCACCACATGGCGCGAAAATAGATCACACCAAGCAAAAACCCTCCAACGAAATGCGCGCCGAGCATGAGGCTTAAGGCACCGGGGGAAGGATCTCCGGAAAACCAGGGTTTCACGCGTTTTTCTTCCTTCGGTCAAAGGCTCGGGGAGTCAGACTCCGCATTGGGTTGAACGGTTCATCGAATGGCCGCGAACACGGACGGATCAGAGGCTTACCCGCACCCGCCCGAACACCAATTTCCCTCGATTGATACGGTAAGATCGGCCTCATTCAAAGGACACGTAGGACGATGGTCTCCCATGTGCCCTAAGAGTTCGCGACCTCAACGCGCTCATCCTCAACGCGCTCATTCAAGGCGTTAACGGGTGTGAACGTGATGGTGATGGTGGTGATGGTGAATGACGTGCTTGTTCCGGCGATGCGGCACGCCCACCGTGCTTTTTACACCACCGACGACGCCTTGGACCGCTCCAGTCGCAGCGCCAACGCCGGCGCCAACAGCCCCGCCGACGACGCCGCCGATAGGACCAGCCGCACGGTTACCCGCTGCCGCGCCCTGCTGGGCGCCGCCAACGAGACCTTGAGCGGAGGTTTCGGACACGGAAAGGTCGAGCGACACAAGAGCGAGCATAATAATTACGAATCGTTTCATCAATCCTCTCCGCAAGCGAACGGGATTTACGCTACTATGTTTTGAAATCATTAGCAAAACTATTCAATTGGCAGCACCCGCGCAGAGATGATTCCAGGAATGGCAAGGGTCGCACATGCCTTGCCAAACATTTGGATTCACTTCATGCGAGATAACCAACTAGGTTTGAAAACCGCCGAAGGTCATCCCCCGGCAGGCCCGGTTCCAAGATGCAAGATAGACCGACACGACTTGCGTAATCATTGAACCTTTGCGTGATCAAAACAATTGAACAATATTCAACTGTTCAGATCACGCATGGTTGGAATATGTGTCACTGCTCCGCTGTACCGCCCGACACATTTTGGTGCGCGCACGGTTCCGTCCGGGCGCATCTCCTGACGCCGTTCAACAATAAGGACAAGATATGCAGGCCATGGTCCTGAAAGCCTTGAAAAAGCCGCTCGAATGGACGGAATTGCCAGACCGCCAACCAGGCCCCGGCGAGATCCGTGTGCGGGTGCTCGCATGCGGCGTATGCCGCACCGATCTGCATGTCGTTGACGGAGAATTGCCAAATCCCAGACTACCGATGATCCCTGGCCATGAAATCGTCGGCAGAATCGACGCAATCGGCGCGGGCGTCGAGACGTTACGCGTTGGCGAGAGGGTCGGCATTCCCTGGCTCGGACACACCTGCGGTGTCTGTCCCTATTGCGTAAGCGGACACGAAAATCTTTGTGACCACCCGCTGTTTACTGGTTTTACGCGTGAAGGAGGCTATGCGACTGCGGCCATTGCCGACTCCCGTTACGCCTTTCCATTAGGTGAGGATGGCGATGACGCCAGTCTCGCCCCCTTGCTTTGCGCCGGCCTTATCGGCTGGCGTTCGCTGGTCATTGCCGGAGAAGAAGCGCGCACGCTGGGGCTTTATGGCTTCGGCGCCGCAGCCCATATCATCGCCCAAGTCGCCATCTGGCAGGGGCGCACGGTATTCGCCTTTACACAACCCGGCGACACGACCACGCAAGCCTTTGCGCGCAAGCTGGGCGCCGTCTGGGCGGGAGGATCCGACGAGTCTGCCCCCGCAAAGCTCGATGCTGCCATCATCTTTGCGCCGGTCGGATCTCTGGTGCCGACGGCCTTACGCGCGGTGCGCAAGGGGGGACGCGTGGTTTGCGCCGGCATTCATATGAGCGATATCCCCTCCTTCCCATACGATATTCTGTGGGAGGAAAGACAACTTGTCTCCGTCGCCAATCTCACACGGCAGGACGGTCTCGATTTTCTGAGCCTCGCGCCAAAAATCGGCATCGTAACACAAATAACGCGCTACCCATTAAGAGAAGCCAATCGTGCACTCGACGACCTACGAGCCGGCCGTTTCGACGGGGCAGCCGTGCTCATCCCCTGATATTGAGCTCTTACATTATTGAAATAATTCCATAATGCGCCGGTTTTTCGTGAGACACCGAGAAAATGTTCGAAGCCGCCCGACCTTCGGTAACTTATCCGCATTTTCAAGATGATAGTGTATCAACATCATCCAATTTGAGAATTTACCGCGCGACCGGATCCGTTTGAAAACTTGGAAGCGGGCTTGAAAAGCGGCACTCCTTCAAGCGTAACGGATCCGATATACACACATTATCCTGTTTCAAATGGAACTTCAGCCACGCTAGACAATTACAATAGATTTCGGCCGATACAGGCAAAAGATTTGACTGGGCTATTTTCACCATCACGTCCAAGATACATCACCAAGACACAAGAACAACACCGGACTCGAAATGCAAGCTTAAGCATACAGCCTTGAAATTGCCTAGATTGCCGCAGACTTTTGGATGACAATATACACCATCTCCGTGAAGTGATAGCCTCTTCCGGACCTCAGCTAATATTGCAACGCTTATTCAGTACGGCAAATAATCGGAACCTGCCATCTACTTATAGACCATCTCCATTATTCGCTTAAATTGTTAATGCACAAAACACCTGCATGATAACGCGCGAAGCTACAAAATTGCATGAACAGGGACGCACAAACCCATCATCTTATTGACATTAAGCGTTACTGCTTGGCGTATGTTTTGATGTTTTGCTCTGACCGTTAAAACAAATACAAAGATTTTTACCGCGACAAGCCAATGAATGTTCTCTTTCCGACTATCGTCTGAGAATGCCATATCATTTTTTTGTTGATCGCGATCGTTGATGTTTTTACGATTTCTTTATATCCTGAGACTGCATGCCACAGGATTTATAAACCGTCATCGACCTGAGGTGTTTTGTAGATAGACTATTGCCAAGGTGCGATAATCATCTGGAGATTAACCCTTGGAGATTTCCCCCACAAAGCGGGGAGCGACACTCGAGCTGAAGCTCATTGTTCGCAGACGGTCATGTTCGATGAGACCTGGTGAAAGTGTAAAACTGATTAATCGAACACTTCCATATCATGCAGGAATTATTTTGTTTCCGCAATGATTTCCAGCTCCATTCAGCTCGGTCCATTTTCATGATTACTTATCCGGATCTTCAATCTCGTCTCTTGGACAAACCGGGCATCTGGCTTGTCACTGGTGTCGCAGGATTTATTGGCAGCCATCTTCTTGAAGCTCTATTGCAGATGGATCAGCATGTCATCGGCCTCGACAATCTTTCCACGGGACGAAGGGATAATCTCGATTCCGTGCATGCTTTGGTAACGGAACAGCAATGGTCACGCTTCCAGTTTCGCCACGGCGACATCAGCAGCCTGGATGATTGCCGGCATGCCATGATGTTTTCGATCGACAGTGGCGAGACTCTCCTGGCCGATTATGTCCTTCACCAGGCAGCCCTCTGTTCGGTCGCCAGGAGCATCGAGGAACCCACACTCACAAATGATTACAATATCAATGGCTTCCTGAATATCCTCGTCGCTGCGCGCGATGCAGGCGTCAAACGCCTGGTCTATGCTTCAAGCAGCGCGGTTTATGGCGATACTCCGGGCCTGCCAAAAGAAGAAAACGGCAAGCTACGTCCTCTTTCCCCCTATGCCATCACGAAATATGTCGACGAGCTCTACGCCGACGTCTTCGCGAAACTCTTTCATGTGAAATCCGTTGGCCTTCGTTATTTCAACATCTTCGGCGTGCGGCAGGATCCACAGGGGGCTTACGCGGCGGTCATTCCCAAATGGATTGACTCCATGATCAGCGCCAATCCGGTAACCATTTTTGGCGATGGCGAGACAAGCCGGGATTTTTGCCACGTCAGCAATGTCGTGCAGGCCAATTTACTGGCCGCATGCGCCCCGGATTCCGCCTACGAAGGCACCTATAATGTCGGCACCGGACGCAGCACGACCCTTAACCAATTATACGGCTATATCCGCAATAGTATCATCAATGAATTCCCCTATATTCCGGCAGAACCGCATTATACGGATTTCCGGACGGGAGATATACGTCACTCACTTGCCAATATCGCAAAGGCGCGCGAGCAATTGGGTTATATGCCGGATGATGGATTATCCTCGCAATTGAGCGAAACCGTTCATTGGTATTTGAGCTGCCGGGAACATCTCTGAACCCGCAAATAGCCATCCCGAGGAAACCCGGCAGCAATCTTGCCGGAATGTCATGGACCATAGGCAGGAGGAATGTATCGGAATGAGTAAAAAAGTCACCCTTGTCATAGAACCACACAGCGACGACAGTCTGATTGCTGCTGGCGGCTACTTCCTGAAATACAAGGATGAACTGGATCTTCATTTCTGCCTGATTGCCGCTTCCGATCTGCAATTGCATCACGGTTTCGTCAGCCGGCAAACGCGCCTTGATGAATATGAAAGATATGTCAACGTCGTTGGCGGAAAATGGCTTCGCCCGGAGGTCAATGGCGAACAACTTCCACTGGATAAGGAAGCCAGACTCGATACAGTCAACCGCTCATTCCTGGTCAAATTCTGTGAAAATGTCATTCACAGCTTGAGGCCGCAGCTCCTCATGATCATGGGTCCCTCATTTCACCATGATCATACGATCGTTTATGAAGCTGTCATCGCCGCCACACGGCCAACCTTCAGCTATACGCCGCAAACCATCTATTTGATGGAAAATCCGACTTATGTCCATCAACCCTATCCGATGGATTTCTCTCCTAATCTCTATGTCGAAATGACGGAAGATCTGGTGCAGAGCAAGATCGCCATTTTCAATAAGGTTTTCGCTTCGCAAATACGCAGCAAGCACAATTATCTTTCCGACGAAACACTCATGCGCTGGGCGCGTTATCGGGGGCTCGAAGCCCGCTGTGACTTCGCAGAAGCCTTCCGTCAATATTATGCCAGGATTTAAAGCGATTTTGGTTCCTGCGAATAAGTATCACAACGCAAAATCCGCAGCATCAAACCGAAGAGTGGACACCACTTTTCGGTTTGATGCGTTAGATACCCGAATTCCACAGAAATAAGCCGGCATCCCCAGCCTCCTTGCCCCCAACTGTCGAGATAAAGGCAGTCCGGCTTGAGAACCGCCACCTCACCGTCGCGGGGCCCAAAAACGATGAATCAGGCCTCTCGCCTTTTGATATCAATACGCTTTTCCACGCGCACGGGCTGAAACGAGGCGCACAGATTTTTGCCGTGATTCAGCATTCTTCCGCCATTCCATACCAAAAGGAATAAAACAATTGACAAAAAGGTCATCGGAGGGCACTTTGGTTTTATACCGGATGGTATGTAATGCACGGACAACCTGCCGGGCGGCGCGTTTCCATCCCATCATTTTTCATGCCACGCGTGTTTCTTGCCGCGTGGGCTCGCAGCGGGCATAAAGCATGACCATTCAGCAGGAAGCCCTGACCGGCACACAACGTGGTGCCATTGAGGATCCGGCTCGGACTCGCGGGCGCCGCTCGAGAACCGGATCAGCAATTTTCATCTTTTTGCTCATTGCAGGCGGTGGCGCGGCCTATCATTTCCTGAACCAGCCGCCACAGGCCGCGGCCAACTCCGCCCCTCCGCCTCCCTCAGTCATGGTGAGCCGGCCGCTGGAGAAAACTCTCGCCCCCACCGTCGGTTTTCTCGGACAATTATCGGCGGTCAATTCCGTGGAGATCCGCGCCCAGGTTTCCGGATATCTGACCGAATATCATTTCACTGACGGACAGAAAGTCCATAAAGGCGACCTGCTCTTCGTCATCGATCCACGCCCCTATCAGATTCAATATGAGCAGGCAAAGGCAGGGCTACGCACAGCCGAGGCCCAGCTTGACCTTGCCAATCAGGAATTCTGGCGCGCGCGCGAGTTGAAACAGCGCAATTTCGGCTCCGGCCAGAATGTCGATCAAAGGACACAGCAGCAGCGGGGCGCCGAAGCGGCGGTCGATCAGGCGCGCGCCGCCATTCGCACCGCCGAACTCAATCTCGAATTTACACATATTACCGCGCCTTTCAATGGCAAGATCAGTGCGCGGCGTGTCTCCGTCGGCAGCCTCGTCAATGGCGGAAGCAATGGCGCCAGCGGCGGCACCAATCTGCTGACGACCCTCGTCTCGCTCGATCCGATCTATCTCGATTTCGAGATGAGCGAGAATGATTATCGCACCTATATGCGCGCCCACGGCAAGCCGACCGACAAGGAGGCGCCCCTCATCGACATCATTCTCGATGACGAGGCAGGAACCGCCATTCAGGGACGGCTCGACTTTCTCGACAATGCCGTGGAGCGCAGCAGTGGCACTTTGAGGGCGCGCGCCACCATTGCCAATCCTGATTTCGCTTTGACACCCGGCCAGTTCGCCCGCCTGCGTGTGCCGATCGGTGCCCCGCGGCCGACATTGCTTGTCCCGCCGGAGGCCGTCGCTGCCGATCAATCCCATGAGATTGTGATGGTCGTCGACAAGGATAATAAAGTCGTCCCGAAACCGATACGCACCGGCCCACTGGTCGACGGATTGCGTGTCGTCAAGGAAGGTCTGTCACCGGATGACCGCGTGATCATCAAGGGCCTGATGCGCGCTCGCCCGGGCGCGACAGTGACACCGGAACAGGGCACGATCACCGCAAAACTGTAAGGGTCGCGCCATGCGCCTGTCGCATTTCTTCATCGACCGTCCGATCTTCGCGACGGTTCTGAGCGCCTTCGTCACCATCATTGGCCTTGCAGCCTATTTCACGCTGCCGGTCGCCGAATATCCGGAAATCGTTCCGCCGACGGTCCAGATCACCGCGACCTATCCCGGCGCCTCGGCCGAGGTGGTGAGCCATACCGTCGCGACACCGCTCGAGCAGCAGATCAACGGCGTCGAGGACATGCTCTATATGAGCAGCCAGGCAACCGGCGACGGCAAACTCATCATCACCATCACCTTCAAGATCGGCACCAATCTCGATACCGCACAGGTGCTGACGCAGAACCGAGTCTCCATCGCACTGCCGCGTCTGCCGCAGGAAGTGCAAAGGCTCGGCGTGACGGTGCGTAAGACCACGCCCGACATGCTGATCCTCGTGCATCTCTTCTCACCGGACGGCTCGCGCGACCAACTCTATATGTCGAACTACGCGACCTTGCATATCCGCGATGTGCTCGCGCGTCTCGAAGGTGTCGGCGATGTGCAGGTCTTCGGCAGCCGCGATTACGCGATGCGTATCTGGCTCGATCCCGACAAGGTCGCCGCCTATGGCCTTACCGCCGGAGAGGTCGTCGCCGCCTTGCAGGCGCAGAATGTCCAGGTCTCCGCCGGCATTCTCAACCAGCCTCCGCTTCCCTCGGCTTCCGCCTTCCAGCTCAACGTGCAGACATTGGGACGGTTGACGCAGCCGCAGGAATTCGCTGAAATCATCATCAAATCGGATGCCGACGGACGGCTGACACGGATCAAGGACATCGGCCGCGTCGAGGTCGGCGCACAGGATTACGGCGCGAACGGCTTTCTCGACGGGCGCAATGCCGTGCCTCTGCCCATCTACCAGCAGCCGGGCTCAAACGCGCTCGACACGGCCAATCGTGTGCGCGCGACCATGGATACACTCGCCCGCGATTTTCCGCCCGGCCTTGCCTATGACGTGATCTATGATCCGACCCGCTTCATCGAGGAATCGGTGCGCGCGGTGCTGCATACGATCCTGGAAGCAATCGCGCTCGTCGTCGTGGTCGTCATCCTGTTTCTGCAGACATGGCGCGCTTCCATCATCCCGATCGTCGCCATCCCGATCTCGCTCATCGGCACTTTCGCCATTCTGGCGGCACTCGGCTTCTCGCTCAACAACCTCTCGCTGTTCGGCCTCGTTCTCGCTGTCGGCATCGTGGTCGATGACGCGATCGTCGTCGTCGAGAATGTCGAGCGCAATCTGCAAAAGGGGCTGTCCCCGCGCGAGGCCGCGCATGTCACCATGGATGAAGTCGGCGGCGCGCTCATCGCGATTGCGCTGACGCTTTGCGCCGTGTTCATTCCCTCGGCCTTTATTTCCGGCATCAGCGGTGCCTTCTTCCGGCAATTCGCCGTCACCATTTCGGCATCGACGGTTCTGTCCTGCTTCGTCTCGCTGACTCTCAGCCCGGCGCTCTGCGCCTTGCTGCTGCAGCCGCATGAACATGGATCGGCGCATACAACAGCGAAGAAGGAATTCTGGCCCGTGCGCCTCGTCCACGGCTTCTTCACCCTGTTCAATCGCGGCTTCGACTGGCTCTCCGAAACCTATGGCCAGGCGACCTCGCGGCTCATCCGTCTCACCTCGCTCGTGCTCATCATCTATGCCGGCCTCATCGGCCTCACCGGCTGGCAATTCGCCCGTGCGCCGACGGGCTTCGTGCCGGAGCAGGATCAGGGCTATCTCATCAACATTCTGCAATTGCCGCCCGGCGCCTCGCTAGACCGCACGGAAGCCGTGCTGAAACAGGCGAGCGACATCATTCTCGCGACGCCTGGCATCGCCCATGTGGTGCCTTTCTCGGCGCTCGACGCGACGACATTCACTAATGCCTCCAACGCGGGCACGATTTTCGCCCCGTTGGAGCCGTTCGAGGAGCGCCATGCCAAGGGCCTGTCGGCCAATGTCATTCTCGCCGATCTGCGGCAAAGGCTGTCGGTGATCCAGGACGCCTTCATCCTGTCGATCGCACCGCCACCCGTCCAGGGCATCGGCACCGCCGGCGGCTTCAAGCTCATGGTGGAGGATCGCACGGGTCTCGGGTCGGCGGCACTGGAAGCTGCGGCGCAAGATCTCGTCGCCGCGGCCAATCAATCACCGGAATTCGCCGGCGTCTTTACTTTGTTCAACACGCGTACGCCCTCTATCTATGCCGACATCGACCGCGCTAAGGCAGAAAAGGTGGGCGTGACGCCGGAACGCATCTTCGAAGCCCTGCAGGTCTATCTGGGCTCAGCCTATATCAACGATTTCAACTATCTAGGCCGTACCTATGAGGTCGTCGCCCAGGCCGACGGCAAGTTCCGCCGGGAGATCGAGGATATATCCCGCCTGCGCACCCGCAATGCGCAAGGCGCCATGGTGCCGATCGGCACGGTCGCCACCTTCAAGGCGCAGACGGCCCCCTATCGCGTGCCGCGCTATAATCTCTATCCCAATGCCGAAGTCATGGGCGCGGCACGTCCCGGCGTCTCCACCGGCACGGCACTCGCCGCCATGGAACGCCTGGCTCAGGAGCATCTTCCGGCGGGATTCGGCTATGAATGGACGGAAATCGCCTATCAGCAACGTGCCACCGGCACATCGACGCTGCTCATTTTCGGCGCTTCCGTACTCTTCGTCTTTCTCGTGCTCGCGGCGCAATATGAGAGCTGGAAGCTGCCGCTTTCTGTCATTCTCATCGTGCCTATGTGTCTCCTTGCCGCCGTCTCCGGCCTGATGCTGCGCGGCATGGCGATCGATATTCTGGCACAGATCGGCTTCGTGGTTCTCGTCGGTCTCGCGGCGAAAAATGCGATCCTGATCGTCGAATTTGCCAAGCAGGCCGAAGACGACGGTGCGACAACAACAGAAGCAGCCGTCCAGGCGGCACGGGTTCGCCTGCGCCCAATTCTCATGACATCGCTCGCCTTCATTCTCGGCGTGGTGCCGCTGGTCGCGGCGAGCGGAGCAGGATCGGAAATGCGCCAGTCGCTCGGCACGGCGGTCTTTTTCGGAATGCTCGGCGTCACGGCCTTCGGCCTTGTCTTCACACCCGTCTTCTATGTCGTGGCGCGGCGCCTCGGACTGCCCCTCGCTCAGAGAGATGAACACAAGGCAGCAACGGCCGATGCCGCAGAATGAGAAAAAGTGCCGCTTCATACTTTCGACACAATGTTTTGAAGCCGCATCAAGAGTTACAAGAAGGTCGAAGCCGATGCACCTGCCGCATGCGGGAGCATCGGTCGACTAACCAGACCCCATGAGCGTACTCTTCGGTGAGCGCCCTCTTCGGTTTTGCAAGCCTGTGATCCGTTTCAAAGAGCGGCGTTCGCCCTCCGGTTTGATAGTATCGTAGCGAGAGGAGGCATGCCAGTCGGCATGCGCAGCTTATGGGACGCCCTCGGGAATTCGATCTCGATCAGGCCCTCGATCGGGCTCTCGCCCTATTCTGGCGCAATGGTTATGAAGGCACGACACTTGCCGATATCACTGAAGCGCTCGGCGTCACCAAACCAAGCCTCTATGCGGCCTTCGGCAACAAAGAAGATTTATTTCGCAAGGCGCTCGACCGTTTTTATCAGACACATCTGCATTTCATCGACACGGCGCTGGCAAAGCCTCATGCCCTTGAGGTCGCACAAGCCATGCTCGATGGCTACATTCTCGTAATGACCGGCCAACAGACTCCGGCAGGCTGCCTCAACATCAACGGGGCTCTCGTCTGTTCCAATGCAAGCGAGTCGATCCAGAAAGAACTCACCACACGGCGCGCGGCGGATGAAGAAAAGCTTTGCGAGCGGCTTACGCGCGCAAAGGAAGAAGGCGATCTGCCCGCCTCGTCCGATCCGGCCGAGCTTGCGCGTTTCATCATGACAATGGCCTGCGGTCTTTCCGTCCAGGCAAAGGCCGGCGCATCGCGTGAAGCCCTGCAGCAAGTGGCGGCCACCGCCTTGCACGCATGGCCACAATGATCATTCTTTCAGAGCGCAGGGTCACAATCTGGCATGGTCTCTATTGTTCGGCGGAAAACCGCTGCCCTATGATCGCGGGTATCATTCCTCCACGGAAGCCTTCACCTTCCGGCGCTCAAAGATGAGTGTGAGACCGATCACGATAAAAAGCAGGACGATCGGGAGAATAAGCTGATATTCCATTCGCGCAGCAAGCAGTGCAGCGACACAGGCCCCCGTGAGATAAGAGACCCATGCGAGGCCCGGCAGGGCGCTTTCAGCCCAATGTGTCTTTCTGCCCGATAGGCCCTTGCCCTGCTCCGGCGGCGCGCCGAAAAAGCGTTCGGCACAGAAATCCACGAAGGATTTGGCGCATTTCAGGAGATTGCTGGTCACCACGATCGTCTGCAAGGCAATGCCGGAAAAGCGGGCGACCGTCTCCCCCTGCATAGCTGCGGCACCCGCCAGCAATGCAATTTCCAAGGGAGGTGTGTTGAATTGTGTCAGGCGCAAGATCTGTGCAATGGCAAGCAGTGCCGCCATGATGATCAATTCAAGCACTGGCGGCTCCATTTTGCGGCGGATGATGCTGGAGATGACCGCGCCGCTGAAAAAGGCCGCGATGACGAAGGCAATATTCGCCGCGACCTGCCAATCACTACTTATGAGGGCAACACCGAGATGGGCTGTATTGCCCGTCATGACACCGGTGAAAATGCCAAGATCGATATAGCCGACGACATCAATGTATCCGGCGATCATGGCAAGGAGCGTGAGCTGTTTGAAGCCTATGGCGAGACAGTCGGAATCATCGGGTCGTAAACCAACCGATTGTGTCACGCAGCAATCCTCTCCGGCAGAATCGTTATCCAATGAGCTTCGCCGCATTTCATCTCGCAAGAAACGATATTTCTTATCAGCACGGGAAACACTATTAAATGCCAGTGGTTGGACTACAGCAATTTGAGCCAAGGGTCCTCGGCGCCCGTGCCTGGCTGAAGCTGCGATTGATCTTGCTTTTTGAAAGCAAAATCAATGTTTGTTGGATTTTCAGGTACAGCCGAAGTTTGGAAAATTTGCTTGAGCCGAGTCCTTGCTCCTGGAGTCTCTCATCAAAAATCCACGCCCGGCAAAAGGCAACAGGGAGGCATTTTCATGCTCGCGGACAAGGTCCTGACCATCAGAAGAAAAGTGCTGAACGAAGCGAAGAAATTCCTGAATATGTTTCTTTATTTCTGGATATTGCTCAGCCTTTTCGCCCTTCACAAATACATTCTCGTCGAACAGTCCCGCCTTGGATCCGATCTTGGTTTCGCGCTTGTAAATGCCTTGATCCTGGCCAAGGTGATGCTGCTCGGAGAGACAATCAATCTTGCCGACCGATTCAAGGAGCAGCCGCTGATCTATCCGATCGTTTATAAATCCGCGATTTTCTCTCTCCTGCTGATCGGTTTCAATATCGTTGAGGAATCGGCGCGAGGTCTCTTGAAAGGAGAAACGATTGCTGCGAGCATACATGAACTCAATGGCGGCCGGCTCGGCGGTATCCTCGTCATTTCGATGATCATGTTCGTCACATTGATTCCCTTCTTCGCCTTCAAGGAATTAGGTGCGCATATTGGTGCCGAGAGATTGTATGAACTCTTCTTCATACGAAGACTGAACATGACACCCGACAAGCGGTGATCGCGAAAGTGCCGCGCCGTCGCTTTTTGATCCCTATCGCATTCGCTTCCGTTCGCTGCCCGCCATAAACAAAAAATCGGCGGGCTCCTTGCCCGCCGGTTTCATGATACATTTTTCCGGTTTTCGATGGCCGATCGAAAGAATCACGCTGCCCCACGGCGCAGCGGCGGCGCCATGAATTCCGGCGAAATCGGATTCTCGATGGTACGCAGGAGGATCGCGTCGATGTCCTTCATCGTGGCCTCGTCGATATGCCAGCCGTCGATCTCGCCGATCGGATCGAGCTGATCGGGACGCCGGGCACCCCAGAGCGCAATGGTCTGTCCCTGATCGAGCACCCAACGCACCGCAAGCGCCAGAACGGATTTATCGAAACGCTCCCTCGCAAGCGTCCTCAATTCCTCGACGGCTGCAAGATAATGGGGAAAGCGATCACTCTGGAATTTCGGATCCTTGAGCCGCAGATCATCACCCTTGAATGTCTGATCCTTTGTCATCTTTCCGGCCAGAAGCCCACGGCAGAGCGCGCCGTAGCACAAAGCGGTCAAACCGTTCTTCGCCGCATAGGGCAAAACGTCCTTTTCGATCTCGCGCTCGAAAAGATTATAGGGCGGCTGGATGGCATCCAGAGTCGCGGCCTTGCGAAACTGATCCATCTGGTCAGTGGAAAAATTGCTGACACCGATCGCCTTTATCTTGCCTTCCTTGCGCAAGTCCTCAAGCGTACCCGCTGTTTCCTCCAAGGGAACGGCCGGATCAGGCCAATGGACCTGATAGAGATCAATGACATCGGTCTGCAGGCGGTAGAGCGATTGTTCGACCTCCTCGCGGATCCGGGCGGGACTCGAATCGCGAAAGACCTTGCCGTCCTTCCAGTCAAGGCCGAGCTTCGTCGCGATCTGCACCTCGCCGCGCAGGCCACCTTCGGCCAGAGCCTTGCCGACGACCTCCTCGGAATGGCCGAATCCATAAACAGGCGCCGTATCGATCAAGGTAATCCCGCGTTCGACGGCGGAGCGGATCGTGGCGATCGCCTCCTTGTCGTCGGTGCCGCCCCACATCCAACCGCCGATCGCCCAAGTGCCGAGTCCGACGCGTGAGGTCTTGTGAGCGGTGGAGCCGATCGTGATGGTTTCCATGTGGATTTCTCCTCGCAATTTTCTCGTTGGCTTGGCCCAAATGGCACCAGAGATCGGATCGACGCCTCGCCGCGCGAAAATAGGCGGCGGAAGTGCCGTTCAAGCCTTGCAGGCGTATCGACATGTAAACGCATCAAACCGAAAAGCGGGAGTCACTTTTCGGTTTGATGCGTTTGTAAATATGGAGTCGCTTCACGATACGATCAGTTTGAAAATGCTCTAGCGCGAAACATAGGCTGGTGCCTGTGTCGGTTCGCCGATCTGCACCCAGACATTTTCATTTTCCTGGGACTGGCGCTTAACGAAACGATAACCGGTTTTGTCCCATGGTCTGAGCTCATCTTGCAGATTGTCGAGGATGAATTCTCCATGATCGGTCTCAACGGTCACAACCGCATGGCCTTCGCCCTGTTGGTCCTTGACCACGGTCATGAGCAATGCCTGGCGCGGAACACCTTCCTCGATCAGGAGCTTGCGTTTGAGCAGAGCGAAGTCCTCGCAATCCCCCTTACCATCCGTGGGATAATCCCACCGGTCAAGCACACCCCAATGGTCCGCGTCCGAGACCGGCACGATCGCCTTGTTAACGCCTGCGTTGATGCGCACCAATTGCCGCAAGGTCGCCGCATTCAGCTGGATCGTGACGGGGGCCCTGTCCGCGTCGAGACATTCACCGGGATTGCGGCGGCAGAAATCGATCCAGCCGTAGGGCACGCTCGTCACCGGACCAAGGCTTACAAAAGTGGACCGAAGGATGGCTTCCTTCGTCTGGCTCCATCCGCTCGATGGCGCCATGCACAGCGCGAGCAGCAATGCCAGGCCGCGCATTGCTGAAAACCACGCCAAAGAGCTTGTCAACGTGCTCATTTTCCCTTCCTCGATCGGAACTCAGGGCAGTTTGAGCGAAGGTCTTTGCAAGGACTCTAAGCAAAAGCCTCAACCTTTAGGAAATTGCCGCCGCACGCTCCAGTAACGTCAGGCAAGGTATTCCAACTTTTGCCAATTCCTGTCGAATTGACGGAATTCGCGGTGTCCACCTGTCCAGTGAAGGCAAGAACCAACCGTCTCTGCACACAGGCCAGCTATTTCTGCGACGAAACCGCCATAGTAAAGAAACGGTTTCATCCCTATCTTACCTTTCAAGGCCGGACAGAACGGGAGGTGCGGAAAAGCATCCGCCTTCCAAACGTCCCTACCCGATCCTGCAGCCGGCAAGGCCTGCCGGAAACACGCCCCGGGAGGCAATGCCCGCGGAAATTGCGCCTTGAAGAGGCAAGTATCATCAAGGCAATGACTGCATTGATCCGGCTTGTTGAACCAACACAAGCCGGGATCGTTAATCATTCGTTCATACCTGACTTGTGCTCCTTATTGATGCGGCTGAACAGGCCCCGCAGATCAAAAAAGCTCTCTTGTCGCCGTTAAGGTTATTTTCATAATTTTCATCGGATGGTCTTGAGGTCCGTATGTCCCTGGTGAATATCGAACCAACGCCCAATTCCGGTCTGCCGGCGCTCGGCAGCCTGCTCTTGCCAGAGGACCAAGCCGCACTTTTGCGTGCCCTGCGTCAGATCGAGCACAAGAGTTTTGCAGCACGCATCCAGGCACTTGTGGGGCGCAAAACACTTCTGTTCGCACCGCTCATTCCCCCTGCCGTGGTGGACAGCGCCAACAAGGCGGCGCTCACAGCGATTCAATCCTCGTTGCGGTTCGTCCTGAATTCGCTGAGGAACAAGGAAGGGCAGAACAGCCGGCATTGGCACAAGGCGGTTGCTGTGCTCTCGGGCGCCACCGGGGGAGCCTTCGGCCTTTCAAGCCTTCTTGTCGAACTCCCCTTCTCGACCGGCGTCATGCTCCATTCGATCGCCGATATTGCACGCAGCGAGGGAGAGGACCTCGACCATCCCGACGTTGCTCTCGCCTGTCTCGAGGTTTTCGCGCTCGGCAATGAGCGTGACATCCGAACCCTGCATGCGGACGACGAGGTGCGCCGCGAAGCGATGAGTTTTGACGGCCGGCTGGAAAATATCGCGGTCAAAACCAGCTATTTCGCCATGCGCAGCATACTTGCCAGATCCGTTACCGAGGCGACGCGCTATCTCATGACGCATCAGATCGTCGATGAGACGGCGCCGGTGCTGATTCGCCTCATCGCGCAAATCGCGCCGCGTTTCGGCATAGTGGTCTCGCAGAAGCTCGCCGCTCAAAGCGTCCCGGTGCTCGGAGCCGTCGGTGGAGCAGCCGTCAATTACGCCTTTATCGACCATTTCCAGACCTTGGCACGCGGACATTTCACCATCCGCCGCCTGGAAAGAGCCTATGGCGTCGCACTTATCCGCGAGGAATACCAGAAATTGCTGGAAGCCGAAGCGGAAGCGGCGTTAAACTCGCCACCAAAGCCTTCTTTCAAAACATCGATGCAAAACTGGTTTCACCGCGGCGCCTAACTCCGAGATAGCCATGCGATCGATTTCCGCGTCATCGATTTCTAACGCATCGATTCGTCAGATTCCTTTTCGATCTTTGCTCCTTGCCGGCGCGCTTCTTCTGCCGGTGGAAAATGCCCAAGCGGGGTTTTTCGAGGCCCTGTTTGGACTGGAGGAGGCGGCACCGCCGGTCTATGTCTCGCCCTCCCCGCATTCCCATTCGGCGCGCAGCCACCACGCGAAGAAAAAGAAAGCGCGGATCGCCAAATCACCACCGAGACCCGTCATCATCCAGGCTTTGACGGGGGATGCCAAAGCCGATCTTCTGAAGGATGTGACGCTGCGCTCTGGTGACGCAGTCATGCTGCCGGAAGGTCTGCGCATCTTCACGGGAGATAGCAGCGGACCGCATTCCCTCGATGATTTCCAGCCGATAGCAATGCTGAGCGGCCGCAAGGCGCGCCACAAGGAACTGCTCGTCGCCATTGCCGCCGCCAAGGCGAATCCCATTTTCCCGGCGCGACGCGAAGCCTCCCTTTCCGTCAACACAGGGCGTTCCGCCGCGCTCTCGGTAGAGGAACCCATTCCCGCTTCACTCGAGAATTCCTCCCGGCCGTCGGTTCGTTACGTCGGTCCTTGAAACGGGAAGCAAGAAACGGGAGGTAAGAAGTCTTTGGTGGCGCACTGCCTGTGAAAATCCACTCCCCGAACCAAGAGGCCAGAGGCCTCCGCGAGCGTGTGGCGCACTTTCCCGCTCTCTCAGCGCAATCTTTCGTTCCATCCGCGGGTTTTTTGTTTTAGCACTGGCCCGCCACGCCATTCCGATCCTTCTTCACAGTTTCCTTCCGGGCCGATCCCGGCAAGGATGCTGCGCGCCGCGACCTGCCCGATGGATGCGGCGAGAAGCGCGACGGAGGGCGCGCGTTCCGCGGCGGCCAGCTTGCCCGGCCGCATGCCGGTTGCCCGAATTTCACCCTCGATGGCTCTCCCCCGAGCCTTGGTTACAGGAACAGCGATCGCATGCCCAAGCGCACAGATATCGGCACCATCATGATCATTGGCGCCGGTCCGATCATCATCGGCCAGGCGTGCGAATTCGATTATTCTGGAACGCAGGCGTGCAAGGCTTTGCGACAGGAGGGGTACCGGATCGTTCTCGTCAATTCCAATCCGGCGACGATCATGACCGATCCGGACATGGCCGACCGGACCTACGTCGAGCCGATCACCCCGGAAGTGGTCGCCAAGATCATCGCCAAGGAACGCCATGCCGCGCCGGGCGGCTTCGCCCTTTTGCCGACGATGGGTGGCCAAACAGCGCTGAATTGTGCCCTTTCTCTCAAGAAAATGGGGGTTCTCGACGATTATGACGTCGAGATGATCGGCGCGACCGCCGAAGCGATCGACAAGGCCGAGGACCGCGAATTGTTCCGCGAGGCGATGACGAAGATAGGGCTTTCGACGCCGCGCTCGCATCAGATCAAGACGCTCAACCAGGCACTCGATATTCTCGACGATATCGGGCTGCCGGCGATCATCCGCCCGTCCTTCACCATGGGCGGCACGGGAGGTGGCATCGCCTATAACAAGGCCGAATATATCGACATCATCGAGCGGGGCATCGATGCCTCGCCGACCAACGAAGTTCTGGTCGAGGAAAGCGTCCTCGGCTGGAAGGAATATGAAATGGAGGTCGTGCGCGACCGCAACGACAATTGCATCATCGTCTGCTCGATCGAAAATATCGATCCGATGGGTGTCCATACCGGCGATTCGATCACCGTCGCCCCGGCGCTGACCCTGACCGACAAGGAATATCAGGTCATGCGCGATGCCTCGCTCGCGGTTTTGCGCGAGATCGGCGTCGAGACCGGCGGCTCCAACGTGCAATTCGCGGTCAATCCGCAGGATGGCCGCATGATCGTCATCGAGATGAACCCGCGCGTCTCGCGCTCCTCGGCGCTGGCCTCGAAGGCGACCGGTTTTCCCATCGCCAAAGTCGCGGCACGTCTCGCCGTCGGCTATACGCTGGACGAAATCGCCAACGACATTACCGGCGGGGCAACGCCAGCCTCGTTCGAGCCGTCGATCGATTATGTCGTCACCAAAATTCCGCGCTTCGCCTTCGAGAAATTTCCCGGCGCCGAGGACACGCTGACGACCGCGATGAAATCGGTCGGCGAGACCATGGCCATCGGCCGCACCTTCGCGGAAAGCCTGCAGAAAGCCCTTCGCTCGCTCGATACCGGCCTCACCGGGCTCGATGAAATCGCCATCGATGGCCTCGGTCTCGGCGACGACATGAACGCGCTGCGCGGCGCCCTCGGCCGACCGACACCCGACCGGCTCCTCAAGGTCGCACAGGCGATGCGCGAGGGAATGAGCATCGAGGAAATCCACGAGGCCTGTTCCATTGACCGCTGGTTTCTCGATCAGATCGCCGGCATTCTGGACCTCGAAGCCAAGGTGCGCGCCTTCGGTCTGCCTCAGGATGCCGCCAATCTGCGCCGCCTCAAGGCCGCTGGCTTTTCCGACGCGCGGCTAGCGACGCTTACCGGCACAGGCCCCCGCGAGGTCGCCGCGCTGCGGGCGGAACTCGGCGTCGAGCCCGTTTACAAGCGCATCGACACCTGCGCGGCGGAATTCGCCTCTCCCACCGCCTACCTCTATTCCACTTATGCACCACCCTTTGCCGGGCCGCCCGTCTGCGAGGCCCGCCCCTCGAACCGCGACAAGGTTGTGATTCTCGGCGGCGGCCCGAACCGCATCGGCCAGGGCATCGAATTCGATTATTGCTGCTGTCAGGCCTGTTTCGCCCTGCACGATGCCGGGCTCGAGACGATCATGATCAACTGCAATCCTGAGACCGTCTCGACCGATTACGACACATCGGACCGGCTCTATTTCGAACCGCTCACGATCGAGGACGTGCTCTCCATCCTGGCGAAGGAACAACAAGCCGGAACTCTCAAAGGCGTCATCGTCCAGTTCGGCGGCCAGACACCGCTCAAACTCGCCCATGCTTTGGAGCGGGCCGGCGTGCCTATTCTCGGCACCTCCGTCGATTCCATCGATCTTGCCGAGGACAGGGACCGTTTCAAGCGCCTTTTGGAGAAGATCGGCCTCAAGCAGCCGATGAACGGGATCGCCTTCTCGGTCGAACAATCGCGCCTCGTCGCCGCCGATCTCGGCCTTCCGCTGGTGGTGCGGCCATCCTATGTGCTCGGCGGCCGGGCGATGGCGATCATCCGCGACAATGCGGCCTTCGACGACTACCTCCTCGGCACCCTGCCGGGCCTCGTGTCCTCTGAGATCAAATCCCGTTATCCCAACGACAAGACCGGCCAGATCAATACGGTACTGGGCAAGAACCCGCTGCTCTTCGACCGATACCTTTCCGATGCCGTGGAAGTCGACGTCGATGCCCTCTGCGACGGCAAGGAGGTCTTCATCTGCGGCATCATGGAGCATATCGAGGAAGCCGGCATTCATTCCGGCGATAGCGCCTGCTCGCTGCCACCCCGGTCTCTCGGTCCCGAAAAGATCGCCGCACTCGAGGATCAGACTCGCAAGCTTGCCCTCGCCCTGCAGGTTGGTGGTTTCATGAACGTCCAATATGCCTTGAAAGACGATGAAATCTATGTGCTGGAGGTGAATCCCCGCGCTGCCCGCACAGTTCCTTTCGTCGCCAAGGTCATCGGCGTGCCGCTTGCCAAGATCGCAGCGCGCCTCATGACCGGGGAACGCCTCGCCGACTTCAAGCTGGAATCCAAAAAGCTGCGGCATGTCGGCGTAAAGGAAGCCGTCTTTCCCTTCGCCCGTTTTCCCGGTGTCGATACGGTCCTGGGACCAGAGATGCGTTCGACCGGCGAAGTCATGGGAATCGATTATTCCTTCGCCATTGCTTTCGCCAAAAGCCAGCTCGGCGGTGGCACCAAAGTGCCGACCAAGGGCACCGTCTTTGTCTCGGTGCGCGACGAGGACAAACATCGCGCCGTCGAAACAATCCGGTTGCTAGTGACGCTCGGCTTCAAGATCTGCGCGACCGGCGGCACCGCCCGTTTCCTGGAGGCCGAGGGCATTCCGGCGCAACGGTTGAACAAGGTCTCGGAAGGCCGCCCGCATGTGGTCGATGCGATCAAGAATGGCCTGATACAGCTCGTGCTCAACACGACGGAAGGCGCGCAGGCGCTGGCCGACTCGCGCTCCCTGCGCCGCGCCGCGCTCTTGCACAAAGTGCCTTACTATACCACTCTTGCGGGAGCGATCGCCGCCGCGCAAGGAATCCGTGCTTATCTCGCGGGAGATCTGGAAGTTCACGCCCTTCAGGATTATTTCGCCTGATTAGGACTTCGAGAGCGTGATCCCGCTCTTGCCGGACCCGTGAAGGTGTCCCATACTTGCCATTCTTGATCGGGCGTTACGAGCGGCAGGTATTTTATTTCGAAAGAGACGATGATGGATAAATTCCCGATTACGCCAGAGGGTTACCAGGCGCTGGACAAGGAATTGAAGCAACGCCAGCAGGAAGAACGCCCACGGATCATTCAGGCGATCGCCGAGGCCCGCTCTCATGGCGATTTATCGGAAAATGCCGAATATCATGCCGCCAAGGAAGCTCAATCCTTGAATGAAGGCCGGATCGCCGAGCTCGAGGATAAATTATCCCGTGCGGAAATCATCGACGCGAGCAAATTGTCCGGTTCAACCGTGATGTTCGGCGCGACCGTGACGCTCGTCGACGAAGATACCGAAGAAGAGAAAGTCTATAAGATCGTCGGAGAGACCGAGGCCGATGTGAAGGCTGGCCGTGTGTCGATCAGCTCTCCAACCGCGCGCGCCCTCATCGGCAAGAAAATTGGTGATTCCGTCGAGGTGAATACCCCTGGCGGCGGCAAGAGCTACGAAATTCTGAAAGTCGCCTTTCAATAGGACGTTGCTCCGTCATTTCAATGGCATTGCATGAAGATCAATCCTGCCGTCTGGGGCAAGCGGCAGGACGTAGGACATTCGTGCCCTTCAAAGGGCGATCCGGCGCGCTCGTACATCCGACTTAAACCAATGGATAAGGGCATTTTCCGCTCCATGCGGGCATGATTCCCGAAAATGTTCGAAAGAATCGCCATGTCCGCTCTCCGCCGCTTTCTTCCCCCGCTCGACCCGTTTCTCATCGGGCTTTTGATCGCCATCGGCCTTGCCGTCGTAGCCCCGGCGCGCGGCGCCATGGACCGATTCATGGATCAATTGGTCTATGCGGCCATTTTCGCCCTGTTCTTTCTTTACGGTGCACGATTAAAGCCGGAGGCAGTGCTTGCCGGCATCACCCATTGGCGTCTGCAATTGGTGGTGCTCGCCAGCACCTTCGTGCTGTTTCCCGTTGTTGGCCTCATGCTGGTGCATTTTTTGGGGAACTGGCTATCGCCGCAGGTCGCGATGGGGCTTTTGTTCCTGACGCTGGTGCCTTCGACAGTGCAATCCTCAGTGGCTTTCACCTCGATTGCCGGCGGCAACGTGCCTGCAGCCTTATGCAGTGCTTCCGCATCGAGTTTCTTCGGCATTTTCATCACCCCGGCACTGGTCTCGCTTTTGATGCGGACCAAGGGCGTCGGCCTCAATACCGGCGCGATCGAGGATCTGGTGATCCAGATTCTAGTCCCTTTTCTTCTCGGGCAGGGTCTGCGGCGCTGGATCGGTAGCTTCGTCGAGCGCCACAAGGCGCTCACCTCTTTCGTGGATCGCGGCTCAATTTTGCTCGTCGTCTATGCGGCCTTCAGCACAGGCATGGTCAATCATGTGTGGTCGTCGCTCAGCCTCGCTGATTTCGGCGTGATCTTCGCCGCCGACACGCTGATCCTTTTCATTGCCCTCGCCGCGACGACCTATGCTAGCCGTTGGCTCGGCTTCAAACGCGAGGATCAGATTGTCATTGTCTTCTGCGGTTCGAAGAAAAGCATCGTCAGCGGCATTCCCATGGCGAATATTCTCTTCGCCGGGCCTTCCGTCACCCTCGCCGTACTGCCCCTGATGCTCTTCCACCAGATTCAGCTTTTCGTCTGCGCGGTCATCGCCCAGAATTACGCCCGTACCGTGCGCCCAGTGGAAACGCGAACGGTGCACGAACAACAGACCGAAAGCCCATCACATTCTTATACCCAGTCTCGCTGATCCCAATCTGTCGGGCTCTGTGCGATTTGGTATCAAATTACCTCAACGGTCTTTGCCTCGAAGAGCGGTCCCGCCTGTGCGTGACGCTCGAAGATCTCCGGCGCGAGGCTTGTGACCGGATTGCGCGGCGCCTCGCGCAGGAGCGCCTCGATCCGCGCCTGCGAGGCTGACAGCAGCGCTTCGGGAAGTTCGCCGGCCTCCCGGGCGTGCAGGATCGCCTGAGCGAAATCGCGCACGCGCTCGGTCTCGGTCCAATGGGCGCAAACCATGATCAGATCACAGCCTGAGGCGAGAAGCCGCGCGGCAGCTTCCGGCTGCGCGAAAAACGCGTTCATCGCGCCCATGCCGATGTCGTCGGAGACCACAACGCCGCGATAGCCCAGCTCATCACGCAGAAGATCGGTGCAGAAACGCCGCGACAGCGTGACCGGAAACTCAGGATCCACCGCCGGAAACAGAATATGCGAGGTCATGAGCATCGAGACGCCTGCCTTGATCGCCGCGATGAAGGGCAGCAATTCACGCCGGCGCAGATCATCGAGCCCCGCCGACTGGCTGGGAAGGCCGTAATGGGAATCGACGGACGTATCGCCATGCCCGGGGAAATGCTTGCCGCAGCCAAGCACATGCTGCGCCTCCATCGCCCGCAGAAAGCCGAGCCCGTGCTCTATGACCGTCTCCGCGTCGGAACCGAAAGCCCGCTCACCGATCACTGGATTGGCGGGATTGGTATGAATATCAAGTACCGGCGCAAAATTGAGATTGATCCCCAGCGAGGCGAGTTCCATTCCCATCGCTGCGCCGATCGCGGGAGCACGTTCGCCCCAATGCGCGGCATAGCTGAACCTTGTGATCGGCGCCGGTGTACGGCAGACGCGGCCGCCTTCATGATCAACGCCTATCCACAGATGCTCGCGGCCGCAGGCGGCATGAATATCCTCGATCAGGCGCGCTTGACTGGCGAGCCATTCGGCATAAGGCAGATCATGGCGGAAGTTGCTTTTATAGAGGATCACCCCCGCCGGTTGCAGATCCCTCAACAAAACCCGGTCGCGCTCGTCAAGCAGAGGCGTCGGGCGAAGGCCGACGAGAAAATGTGAACCGACTTCGGCAATGGGATGTTCAGTCATCGGACCTTCCGACGGAATGGCATGGCGGGGAAAACGTCAGCAAAATCGTCGCCCTCCTCCATCTGAACGGCAAATAGTAATCAAAGATTGAATAACCGATGCCTTGGCAGGACATCCCTTCTCATAAACGATTGATGCGCATAACCACTCACCAGGAGCGTGCGATCAGGACCAGGCCAGCGACGGGTGAACACATCTATTCCCTTGACGTTACAGGTCCCGTAATTGCTCCATTCCTCTGAAACATGTCTTCGCCGCTACGTGCCACACCCAATCTCGACAGGAATAATACGTCAAGATTGGGCGCCACGCCCGCATAGCGGCGGCTTCCCCGACGGACCTCATCGATCCAACAGACCGGGATCGATGAGGTCTAGTATAAAGCCGAGCTTTAAACATCAATGCCTCGGGAGGAAAGCCAGAATACCGGCGGCTCGTCACAGGCCGTCGCGGCGTTCCTTCGCGCTTCCGTATCAGGTTTTGCCATGCCTCCTCTCAAAATTATGCTGATCCGCCACTCGGAGAAACCGATCAAGGATAGAAATCTTCTGCCCAATTCCATTCGCGGCGTCGAACCTGATGGGACAAAGAGCAAGGATTCACTTTCGGTTCGCGGCTGGCAGCGCGCAGGCGCCCTGGTGCGCTATTTCGCGCCGCTCGATGGTCAGGCCCCTCTCGATCCCACCATCGCACAGCCGGATTGTCTTTTCGCCTGTCGGGCCTATCCAACCAACACCAGCCTGCGACCGCAGCAGACGCTCTGGCCTCTCGCGGAAGAGCTAGCCATTCCGGTGAATTGCGACTTCGCGGAAGGGGAAGAACCGGCACTGGTCGAAGCCGTCAACGCCAAACAAGGCGGCGTTGTTCTCATTTCCTGGAAACACAATCAATTACCAAGGATCGCCAACTTCATTCTCGGCAATAAGAAGCAGAGTCCACAAAGCTGGCCGATCGACAATTTCTCGACGACCTGGATCTTCGATCGCATTGCGAAAGGCTGGAGCTTTCAGCAAAGACCGCAGCGCCTGCTCGCCGGTGACCCTGCGACAACCATCGACTTTTCCGCTCCCGCAAACGAACCCGTGTCCAACCCTTGAACCAATCAGGGAATCATCCCAAACGGTGCGAGTGCGAGCGCGAGAACGATTACCGAAGCGACATTGCGCCGCACATTGACCTCGCGAGCGAATGCAATTTCGAGACTTTCGCGTGGCCCCGATCAACGACAAGTCCGGGCTAGGCTTGCGAAGGTCTGTCGGGATATTCTAGACGGTAAGGAAAAGGAGGAGAATCGTCCCTGGTACGCGATGTGGCTTTACCAATGCCACGGTGAAGCGGGACGGTGCTCTATCCCATCCATCGCCAATGCCTCAATCGCGGACAGAATCTTGTCGAAGCAGCGTCGTTTTCAACGCATCGCCTTCATCGCCGCTTCCACGCATGAGGCCGCCGAGGCGATGCGGGAGCTCGTCATCCTCTACGGTAATGTCAATCCGGACGAAGCCGATGTCATTGTCGCGCTCGGCGGCGATGGCATGATGTTGCAGGCGCTGCATCGTTTCATGGGCCAGAAGAAACCGATCTATGGCATGAATCGCGGCTCGGTCGGCTTTCTCATGAATGAATTCCGGCTGGACGAGCTTGAAAAACGCCTGGAAGTGGCCGAAGCCTCCGTCGTGCATCCGCTGCGTATGCAGGCAGTCGATACGCGCGGCATGGAAATCAAGGCGCGCGCCATCAATGAAGTCTATCTGTTCCGCCAGACCTATCAGACCGCCAAATTGCGCATCGCGATCAATGGTCAGGAACGGTTGAGCGAGCTTGTCGCCGATGGCGTGCTTCTGGCAACACCAGTCGGCTCCACCGCCTATAATCTCTCCGCCCACGGGCCGATCCTTCCGCTTGATGCCGCCATGGTTGCCCTCACGCCCATTTCTCCGTTCCGGCCACGCGGCTGGCGTGGCGCGCTGCTGCGTGACAAGGTGAGTGTGACGATCACGGTCCTCGATCCGGACAAACGACCAGTCTCGGCTGTCGCCGACCATTACGAATTCCGGCACGTGGCCCGCGTCACCATCGAGATGGATCATGCGACCGGCCTCGTGCTTCTCCATGATCCCGGCCATTCGCTCAACGAACAGATTCTACGCGAACAATTCGGACCTTGAGCATGTCTGACCAAATCCGCATTCTCAGCCGCAAAATCCTGACGGACGGTTTCGGCAAGCTCGAGCGTATCGTCATCGAGCGCAAGCGCTTCAATGGCGAATGGCAACAACAGGCGCGAGATTTCTTTGATACGGGCAATGGCGCAGCCATTCTCCTATACGATCCCACGCGATCGCGTGTCCTGCTCGTGCGGCAGTTCCGCCTACCGGGATTTCTCGGCAACAATCGCGAAAGCCTGATCGAGGTCTGTGCCGGAAAGCTCGGCGGCGATGATCCGCGATCCTGCATCATCCGCGAGACGCAGGAGGAAACCGGCTTTGCCATCGGTGAGCCGAGATTCCTCTTCGAAGCCTATTCAACGCCCGGCGCGGTCGCCGAAAAACTCTATTATTTCGCGGCGCCCTACAGCCTTGATCAGCGTGTCGGCCCGGGCGGCGGCCTTGAAGAGGAGGCCGAGGATATAGAGATTCTGGAACCGACGCTTGATGAAGCGCTTGCCATGATCGACAAGGGTGAGATCATCGACGCGAAAACCATCGCCCTGCTCTATTGGGCCAAGCTGAACAATGTCATGCAGGGCTGATGACGCGCCGCATACATCTCCAGTTTTCTACAGACTGAATGATTTCGCGCATCCACCGCTGGCCGGCTCTGCCGACGGGACGATTGTCATCCCGGCCGGAGCCATCGAAAATACAGAATGTTTCAAAGAGAAAATGGATGGCCTGCGTCGCCTCGGCGGCACAGTGATCTATGCACAGCTTCCCTCACTCGATGACGCCAAGCTCGATGATCATTTGACCGCGATCATACAGCATAGGCTCGATGGCATCGTGCTGCACGGATGTGGCGGCGGCATGGATGTGCAGCATGCGGGCTGCCTGCTTGCCGTTCACGAGGCCTTGCATAACAGGCCGGACGGCACCACGAAAATCATTGCCGAGGTTGCGGCAACGCCTGCCGCCTGTTTCACCTTGCAAACCTATGCTGGATCAAGTCCCCGTCTCGTCGCATTCATTCACACCCCGCGCCCGCTGGCGAGGGCCTTGAACATCGACCTGCCCGCCATCGCGACGCTTGAAGCGGCGGATTACTTTGACCCAGCGCCGCTTATCTTCGCACGAGCACAGACGGTGCTTGCCGCCGCGATTGCACAGGTTCCAGCCTATCTCGACATGACGTGGCCAGCCGAGGATTTCGCGGCGGCAGCACATGCCAATTCCGCCTGGGAAAGAATGGCGCTCAAGGCGCAGCGGGAGGGCTTTCACGGTCACGTCTCCGTTATCACCGGCAATATTCTCAAGACGGATTGAAGCGACTTGTGACACGATCGGCGCGTATTCCGGTCCTGCCGCTGCTATTCCCCTATAGGACCGGATATTCTCGCCAATCGCGATGCAACGAAACGTTTCTCCATGCCCATCAAGAATCCAATGACACATGCAATCGAGGAACCCAGAAGGCCGCATCCGACTCTTTCCCAGATCGCAAGTCTGTTCATCCGCCACGCTAATTTCACCATGGGCGGAGGCAGCCTCACCGCCGCAGCCATTCATCAGCAATTGGTCGAAAAACGTCACTGGGTCAGCCAGGATGATTTCACCTTGTGTTTCGCCTTGGCGCGTCTGATACCCGGCACCAATCTATTGGCTTTCTGCACCGGCCTCGGCTGGGTCCTGCAACGCGTTCCCGGCGCCATCACCGCTCTTCTTGCCGCCTCTCTTCCCTGCGCCTTGATGGTTGTCGCCCTCACGATCCTGTTCGATGCGTGGCGCGATAATCTTCTCTTCAACGAGGCTTTGCGGGGCGCCATGGCCGGCGCGGTCGCCTTGACCATCAAGACAGCATGGATCATCGCACGGCCTCATGCACGCAAGGCCGAATGTTTGCGTCTCATCGGCATCGGCCTTGCCGCATTCACACTCTATGTCTTTCTCAAAATCCCCGCCATCGAAGTGCTCTTGCTCGCTGGTCTTCTCGGTGTCTTCCTGCCCCCGGTGAAAGCATGAACATCTTTCTGCTCTATGTCATCCTGCTCAAGGCCGCGGCCACTTCCTTTGCCGGACTCGCGGCCCTGCCCGCTGTGCATGACGCACTCATCACCCATTATCATGTGCTGACGGAACAGCAGTTGAACGAGGCCATCGTCATCACCCGCAGTACGCCCGGGGCAGTCGGATTATTCATCGTCAGTGTCGGCTATTTCGTTTCCAGATGGCCCGGCGCGCTGGCTGGCTGGCTGGCCATGATCACGCCAGCCCTGACCATCATTCCTATCCTTCACTATGCCGGCCGCAGGGTCGAGCATCCGCGTGTGAAAACCGTTCTGCAAAGCGTCGTCATCGCCAGTGCCGCTCTGCTATTCGCGGCAGCCATACCGCTTGGCAGGGACGCGCTCACCGATCCGCTGACAATGACCATTGCCACAATCAGCCTCGCGCTGCTCCTGATGACGAAAATCGAGACTTTCTGGATTCTTCTTGGCGGCGCCAGCGTCACTCTTATCGCCAGCGCGATCGGAGCAATCAACAAGATCTCCTGATAATGCGACGCCTCAATTCTGTGTGCTCTGTCTCACCGGCACGAAGCCGAATTCTGCGAAGATTTTTTGCGCACCAGGCGTCAAAAGATAAAGGGCGAAGCGCGCCGCCGCCCATTGCCGTTCTGGATCCGCTCCTTCAATCACCGACATTCCGTAATCAACGGCGATATTAAGATCATCGGGTGCCCTGACGGAGACGAGATCATTATCCGGCGCAGCGCTCCCATGGCTGCAATAGCCGATGAAGAGATCGACCGTCCCCTCTTTCACGAATTGCGCGACAGGATTGGCCCCGGCGGCAGGCGGTGGTGCCAGAGTGCCACCGACAAGTTTCTGCGCCTTATCCTCAAGCTGCTTCTCGGCGCCCGGCTTCAGCACATCCGCCCGGGCAAACATCGTCCATGCGTAATCCCCGCCCGGATCAGCCTTCGGCGTCGAGGTCCCAATACGGGTCGCCGGATCGAGAAGCTTCTGCAGGAAATTTTCCGTCGTGAGGCCAAAATCTTTGCGCGCCAGCCCGCACATTGCGTTTCGCACATAAATCACCGGCGGCAGGCTTTTTCCAGCACGCGCCAACTGCTCGGGGTGGTTCATATTGGCGGAAAGGAAGAGATCGGCACCACCATCCTTTTCGATCCTGTCGAGCAACAAGCCGGCAGGTCCAAACACGGTATCAATCTTTTGCCCCGTCGTCTTTTCATAAGTCGCGACGAGCGACTTGACCACGCCCCTGAGGCTACCCGCTGCAAAGACGCGCAAAGGCTGGGGGGATCCTGTCTGTTCATCGGCCCTGGAGACGCAAGGCCATAGGACGACAAGGAAGACAAGGAGATTCCGGCACAGGACGTTGCGTATCATCACAGATCCATTTGCATCGATAGACGGACAGTCCGCGGCGCGCCCAGCGTTCCTATGCCATTGTCCGTGCTGTTATAGCCATTCTGACCTGTCGGCGCGACATTGGCCCAATAATGTTCATCGGCGACATTATATACATTCAGGCGCCAGGTGACGGGATGGTCCATAACCTTCGTCTCATAGCGCACACCGAGATCGGCGACGACATAGCCGTCAGCCCAGGTCGTATTGCTGTAATTGCCCGGCCGTGCACTGGCGAAATTGATATTGGCGTTGAAGGCAAGGCCGGGCACGAGCGGAAACTGATAATCGAGCAGCATGTTGAACATAACATGCGAGAGGCCGAGAATCTGCTTGTCGGTCGTCGTCACCGATGCCGTATTCTGAAGCCGCGGGTCGAGCAGCGACAGACCGCCGAAAAGGGTCAGATCATCCGTTAGCTTTCCAGCGGCTGTCAGCTCAATGCCGCGATTGACCTGCAAGCCGTTGACGCCATAAACATTATTGACCGTATAAGCATAGGGTCGCTCAATCTGGAACAGGGCCGCCCGCAAATTGATTCTTTCGAGATCGACCTTGTATCCAAGCTCCCATTGCCGCGCACGCACGGGTGCCAGCACATTGCCGGCATTGGCCACACCATTCGGCGCCGTATCGCCCTGCTGCAGATTTTCCGCGTAAGTGAGATAGGCCGTCGAGATCCGGTTCGGCTTGAACAATACGCTCGCCGTCGGGCTGACTCCGCTCGTATTGTAATTGCTGGTCATGACACCGGAACGGTTGAAATTCTGCGCATTGATCCAGCTCTGGCTGATGGCGAATTGCATCGCCCATTGTTCGCTGAGCCCGATAATATCGCCGACCGTGATCGATTGCTGGAAGGTTTCCACCGAACGATAACGGTTCTTGAAATCCGGAAAGGCGCGCGCGGGAAAGACGGCGGGATTGGCGAGGCTGGCGCTGCCGAGCGTCACCGCCCCGGTCTGATACGGCGTATAGCGATCCCACAGGAAACCATTATTCGCGATCACGAAATCATGCGAGACGGGGCCGGTGAAGAAACGGCCGTTGAGCGCGACCATATTGCTCAGCACAGTATCCAGCGAATAGGTTGTCGTCGCCGCCGTCGTCGTATAGGCCCCGGAATTGCTCGTCAGTGTATTCGTCGGAACAGTCGACGCCCTGTCATTGCTCTGGCGCAGGATCGCCGCCGTGAGATGCCAGTCCTGCCCGAAATCATGTTTCAGGCGGCCGCTGAAGATGGCGGTCTGATTGTCGTCACCGCCGTAAGGCTGGCCGTAGCCGACACGGGTCGGATCGGGAGCTGAGGGAAAACTCACGCCGCTTGCCAGAGCGAATGTTCCCGGCAAACCCTTGGTGACGTAATTATAGAAGCTCGCATTGGTCTCGACGACCGTCTCCGGCGTGATGTGAATGTCGAAGGCGAGGCTCGCAAGCTGGCGTTTCAACTGGCTGCCATCGACATAATTGACGCCATTCTGATTAAGCAGATTCAAACGGTAGGCGAAATGCCGCCCCTCGTCGAGATAGCCACCGAGATCGGCATGGCCGAGCCAGGAGGTCTGCGAGAGATAACCGAATGTCAATTCATGCAAAGGCGTCTCGGTGGGACGCTTCAGGACGAAATTGAAAGTGCCTGCCGGATTGGAAGGACCATAGATGGCGCTGGAAAGACCATTCAGCACTTCGATCCGATCGAATTGTTCCATCGGATAATCGGTCGTCGCCGCAATGTTCAGACCGTCGATGCGCGTATTTTGCACGACACCAGCCTGCATGCCGCGCGTCTGCGGCCGGATATTCTCGCCTTGAACGGAAGGAATCAGACGGAGGGCTTCCCGCACGCTCAACAATTGCTGGTTCTTGGCGAGATCGGATGGCACCACCGTGACGGAAAAAGGCGTATCGACAATGGGCCTTTGCCCAAAGGGACCGAGAGTGGCGTTTTTGACGCGATAACCACCTTGAACCGTCTCCGTCGAGGCGGCGCCCTCAGCCGAAATGGTGACAGGCGCAAGCTCGATCACCCCATCCTCAGCATGAGCCGTCAAAGTGGAAAGTGTTTCGATACAAGCGAGAAGAGCAAGCGGGCGGCGAAGCAGTGGAAAACGGTAAGGCACGGTTTTATCCTGTAAAAAACCGTTCACATATATATTAACAGATATTGCTTAACAAGAGCTTGGCCATTGAAGCCTTTGGGCTCATTTCGCGAGCCAATGGTGATAGGGCAAATTCATCGGCCATCGCTTACCGGAACACGCAGGCCTTGACCCACCATTCCGGATGCGCCTTTAAAATCGCCTGGCGCGCCTTGAGCGCCGCGCGGCAATCGGTGAACAAAGCGTAGCAGGTCGCACCGGACCCCGACATGCGCGCGAGCTGGCATCCGCGCGCTGCCGACAGGACCGCGAGGATGGACCCTATGACCGGCGCGAGGACGCAGGCCGCGTCCTCCATATCGTTGCGGCCCTTGCGCAGCGCCGCGAGAAACCCTGCCATATCCTGTGGCGCGGACAGCGCGGGATGCGCGCCGTAATGGGTTTTCGTTCCGGGCGCCAGATTCATCGTGGCGAACACCGCCTTGGTCTCAAGCGCCTGCCCCGGATTGACGATCAGGCCCACGAGCGGCGGCAGGCGCAAGGGTTCGCCAAGTTTTTCCCCAACGCCCTCCATCATGCGGGCGCACCGGTCGAGGCAGACAGGGACGTCAGCACCGGTTTCGCGCGCCGCCTCCTGCAGGCGCGGATCATCGAAGGCGATCTCATTGGCCCGGGCGAGCAGGCGCAGCGCCGCCGCTGCATCGGACGAGCCACCACCGACACCGGCCGCGACCGGAAGATGTTTCACGAGATGGAAAGCGCCTGTGCGCAAGCCATCAACACGGCTTGAGAGATTACGAGCCGCCTTCAACACCAGATTCTGATCATTGTCGCCGGCAAGCGAGGCTGTCGGACCTTCGAGCGTCAGGCCGAGCATCTCCCCGGGCGTCAGGGACAAAACATCCCCGCCCGCGGTGAATGCGACGAGACTTTCGAGCTCGTGCCAGCCGTTTTCCTTGCGGCCAACGACATGGAGGGTGAGATTGACCTTCGCGGGCGCGCGTTCGATCAGAACAGAAGATGCCAAAGCCATATCCGGAACTATTATGGCCCAGCCGAAGGCAGGGCCATCAGGAAATCACAGGGATTTTCTCGGCGAGACGGCGCAAAGCGTCAAGCCGCACGTGAGGCGGAGCCAAGAGCAATCATAAGAGCAGCTGTGGTGTCAGCCGCCGTTTTTGTCGGGCTTTGCTTCAGCAGCCGCCGGCTTTTCCTCGTCATTGAGGCCATGCGCGATCTTGCTCAGGATGCGATCCTTGTCCTCCGGCTCGGGGCCGAGATCGCGCGCATGGTTCCATTGGAAATGGGCCTCGAGCTTGCGCCCGATACGCCAGTAGGCGTCGCCAAGGTGATCGTTGATCACCGGGTCGGATGGTTTGAGATCGATCGCGCGTTCGAGTTCCTTGACGGCTTCATCGTAACGCCCGAGCCGGTAATTGGCCCAGCCGAGGCTGTCGACGATATAGCCATCGGTCGGACGCAATTCGACGGCCTTGTGCAGCATGGTGAAGGCCTCATCGAGATTGAGGCCCTGATCGACCCAGCTATAGCCGAGATAATTCAGGACGAGCGGCTGATCGGGGAAGAGGGCCAGCGCGCGGCGCAGATCGGCCTCGGCCTGCGGCCATTGCTTGTTGCGCTCATAGGAGATGCCCCGGAAATAATACAGCGGCCAGGTGGCCTTTTCGGGTTTGTTCGTCGCTTCCAGTGCCCGCGTATAGGTTTCGATCGCCTCGGCATATTGCTTATGCGCGCGCTGGAGATTGCCGAGCGCGGCAAGGGCATCGGCATCCTTGGGATGATCCTTGACGATCGATTCGAGATGCTTGCGCGCTTCCTCGGTGCGCCCGAGCACTTCGAGAATCTGGGCGCTTTGAATATCCGCTGTGACCCGCAGAGGGTCATCCTCCGGAACGGATTCATAGACTTCGAGCGCCCGTTCATTCTGCTTGATGCGCTCGTAAATATCCCCAAGCGTGATCAGCGCGAGGCTGTTGTCTGGTGAGAGATACAGCGACAGGCGCAGATAGATCATCGCAGCAAGTTCGTCGCCCTGACGGCTGCCGGCGGCACCCAGGCCATAGAGCACTTCCGCCGCGCCCTGCTCCGGCGTGCGGATCGGCGATTCAAGTGTCTTACCGCTTTTCAGCGCCGCGAGGGCGTCTACGATGATCGGATGATTGGGCAGAAGTTCATCATAGGCCTCATAGACCTTGATCGCGTCTTCGCGCTGGCCATGCTGGGCAAGAAAACGGGCATAGACATCGACCAGCCGCAGAGTGTTCTTGTCGGAATCATAGGCGGCTTTCAGGCGGCGCGTCGCTTCATTGCTATTATGCGCGACCTCGGCAATCAATCCACCGTGGAAATCCCGGAACACGCCGAAGCTCTCGTCACGCAGACGATCGACGAGTTCGAGCCCGCGCTTGTAATCGCCGCTTCCGGCATAAGTCCAGGCGGCAAGCAGAGTGGCCGTAATATCGCGTTCGCGGCTCGCGCCGCCCCGGGCGAAATGGTTGCGTGCGGCGGCATAATGATGCTGCTTGATGGCCCTGACGCCAAGCGCGAGATGGGCCAGGCCGTTACGGGGATCACGCGTCAGAAGCCGCTCCGCGAAGCCAAAGGCATCCTGCATGTTGCCATTTGAAATCGCCGCGACGAAAGCCCGCTCGATCAGCGCCGGATTGTTGGGGTCATAACGCAGCGCCTCACGAAAATAGGTGGCTGCGGCCAGCGTGTCCTTGTCGATCCCGGCGACATAGGCCGCGAGATAATTGCCCATGGGGCTTTCGCCAACCTCGAAAGGCGTCGCTATGGCCAGGCTTTCCTTGGCCCTTGCGAACGCCATTGGCGCCGGGGCAAGAAGCGAGCAGGTCATGGCGAGACTCAGGCCGCGCGGGAGAAAACGAGAAGAAGCAAGGCGGAAAATAAAGGACACGCTATCGTCTTTCCCTGAGAGCGCACACGATCTTGAGCATCAATTTTGGAAGGATATAGTCGTTTTCAAGACGAATTTTATGCGCTTTTCGTAATCAAATGATGAGATTTCCCGGACGGATCATGCAGAAATGGCTTTCCTGCAGTTTCCTTCCACCTCAAAGAGGCGGCACAATGCGGGAAATAGCTACAATGCGCCAAGCATCTTGCATCAACACGTTTCCTTGACGGGAGAGCGCATTCGGCTGTTTCCGGATAGTCTCACTCAAAAAACAGAACCATTTCCAAAGATTTTTAAGCAGGCGGCGAGAAAATTCACAGCGAAAATACACGCGGCGCCGCGATCGAAGGGTCTCACACGGCCATTATCGGAAGAACGCACCTGAATTGGCCGAGTCAACTTTGCCCCGTGGAAAAGGCGGAAATAGGATGGCCGACCGGGCTCAGCCAGACAATCCTTTCCCGGCAAAAAGGTCTTCCAGCAGCCGGGATCGTTTCATGCGTTCAGGCGAATGGCCATATAGAGTACACTCGTAACGGCTCGCGACCCGTTCAGCTTTGTCCGGGCCTTAGCCGATAGAAGATATGGCGCCCGATAACTTCCATCTTTTTCAAAGCCTTGGCCCACCGCGGCCGAACATAATCGGCATGATAATGGGTGGAATTTCCGACGTCGGCAAGGTAAGTGCGGCCGGCAATGACGGAATCCGCAACCCTGACAGCAAGGCGCCAGGCTTCGGGCTCATTCACCCGCAGGGATTTTCCCTCACAGGCGAAGGAGAACTGACATCCGCGGTAATGGGTGCGGTTCTGGTAGACGACGCCGCAGATCGAGGCTGGATAAAGGCCGCTCGCGACACGATTGAGGACAACCTGGGCAACAGCCGCCTGGCCTTCTTCCGTTTCGCTACGCGCCTCAAAATAAATCGCTTCAGCCAGACACCGTTTTTCGCTCGCCGACCGATCGGCGCCGATCAGCGCCGCATAACTCGGTTTCTGCCGTTCCACAAATTCCTCTGGCGCATTTTTGGAGCGCTGGAAGACGACCTCGACCGGCGTAGTGTCCGCTGGCGCCGGCGTCGTCGAAGCGAGCGCCAAGGCGCGCGGCGTTGGCGGTGTCGCCCCTTGTACGAGCCGTTCATTGAGCGCGCTCGGGCGCATGATCAGGGTGGTGCGTGTCTCCGTGGTTGCGGTCTCTGCCGCCGCCGGAGAGGCATCGGCACGAGCCGGAGCGGTGGTCGGATTTTCCCCATCAGGCCAGGGTTCGAAAGCCGCGACGCTTTCCGGCCCATCGACATCGCCATCGGCAGGAGAAAATCCCCCGGTGGGCGAGGTTTCATCATGGGCAAACAGCAGATCATGCGCGCGCAATCTGGCGTAGCCGCCATCCTTACGCAAATTCGTATCAAAAGTCGGCCGCAACCCGATCAAAGGATCACCCTTGCGGCTGCGATCGATCATCGGAACGGCTTTCCCGTCATTCGTCTGGGCGAAGCGTTTGAGGTCGGCATGTGGCTCGGCCTCATCCGCCCATTGGGCGAAATCCTGCTTTTCTCCCAATTCCAGGCTGACCGCCCGCAAGGCCGCCACGGCGACGATCGCATCACTACGGGTGGAGGGAACCGCTTCTATGCCGAAGGCTTCATCGGGAATGAGCACAACCGGACGGTCAGGGGCCCGATCCGACAATGGCACGAGAGAACCGCCCATCACCGCGTCCTGGCCGGCATCCGCACTGAACGACACGAGCAATCCGACCGCCAGACACCATGGCGCGATGATTCCCATTGCCCAACCGACTCGCGACCCGCGCATGCCCTATCCCGATTTCCGTGCGGCCAAGCCGCAATTCTGTTCCGGGAGATTTATCGGCAAACATGCTTGCGAAGCGGTTACGCCGCGACTTTGAAGTCGCGTCTCAAAACGGTACAGGCCGGAATCGAGAGGGTGAGGAAGTCAGGAAACGCGGTTGACGCAGAAATCAACAACGTCGTTCAGAGCCAGCTTCCAGGCGGAAGCGGGAAACAAATCCAGAGCGTCATGCGCCATCGCGCCATAATGACGGGCGCGCTCGACAGTATCCTCAATGGCGCGATGCCGGCGCATCGTGGCAATGGCGACATCAAGATCGCCATCGGCGATTTCGCCCTTCTCCAACGTGCGGCGCCAAAAATCACGCTCCTGCTGGCTGCCCCGCCGGAAACTCAACACGACGGGAAGCGTGATCTTGCCCTCGCGGAAATCGTCGCCGACATTCTTGCCGAGATTGGCGGATGTTCCGCCATAATCGAGGGCATCGTCGATCAGCTGGAATGCAATGCCAAGGTTCAGCCCATAGCTGCGGCAAGCGGCAACCTCGGCTTTGGGCCGTTCCGCCAGCAAAGCGCCCACCTCGGCGGCCGCACCGAACAAAGCAGCAGTTTTTGCACGGATCACCGCCAGATAATCGTCCTCGCCGGTTTCCGTATCCTTGGCGGCGGCCAATTGCATGACCTCTCCCTCGGCGATCACAGCCGCGGCGGAAGACAGGACCTCGAGACAGGCGAGCGAGCCGACCTCGACCATCATCTTGAACGCTTGGCCGAGCAGAAAATCGCCGACGAGAACGCTCGCCTCGTTGCCCCACAGCATACGAGCCGCGAGTTTCCCGCGCCGCATGTCGCTTTCGTCCACGACATCGTCATGCAGCAGCGTAGCCGTATGCATGAATTCCACCGCAGCCGCCAATTTGACATGGCCCTGCCCGGCATAATTGCAAAGCCCCGCGGCGGCGAGCGTCAGCATTGGACGAAGCCGTTTTCCCCCGGAGGAAATCAGATGGTTCGCCACCTCGGGAATCATCGACACGTCGGAAGTGGTGCGCGAGAGAATGGTCTGGTTGACGCGCTCCATATCTGGCGTCACCAGGGCAAGGAGCCTTTCGATGCCGGTCTCTTTTGCGTCTTCGAGAGGAATCACCATGCCCAATTCAAGATCTCCGATCGGGGTCCAGTTCGCGATCGCCGCAGGGTTGATGCCAAAGCCTCATAACATCTCATCCATGGCGGCCAATGGGCATCGCACATTTCACGAGATCGAAAACGATGCTCTAACAGCCCGGAAGAGCGTCGGTTTATCCCAAAAGCGGCGCACGCTTTCAGTTTGATGCTGTAGAGCGGATCTCCACCCGCTGCAATCCCGCCGGAATTCCCCGCCGTCTGTCGCAGGACTGAGGATGCGTTGCAACATTTTTGAAGCGCATAGGCGGCAGTCCGAAACCCGACTGTGGCCGAATTGCCGCAATTGCCTCACGCTTTCCGCGACGTTTCCCTTGGCTTCCTTCTACCGGCTCACCCTTTCGTCAAGCTGGCCAATATTTTCTGGATCCGCCACCCGCATCGCTCCTCTCGATCACGGTTTCCTGCATTTAAGAATCGGGTCGAAGAGGCAGCCCGCCGCCGTGAGGGGGCAGAATCGCCGCGCCACATTTCCAAAAGAACCCATCGCTGAGGAATCACGGGAATAAAAATCTGGCATGACGGATCGGGAAGAGCCTATCGGTTTCAGCCCTGCTTCACCAGGTCCCCACATTCGCCATGGAGGCCCAAGGTTCCTGGCGCGGCAAAGGCTCGCCCTTCTGCAGGATCTCTATGGAAATATTATCGGGCGAGCGGATAAAGGCCATATGCCCGTCACGCGGTGGCCGGTTGATGGTCACGCCCTTCCTCATAAGGTTTTCACAAGTCGCGTAGATATTCTCGACGCTATAGGCGAGATGACCGAAATTGCGGCCCCCCGTATAGGTTTCCGGATCCCAATTGTAGGTCAGTTCAATCAGGGGGGCCATGAACTTGATCGCCCGTTCCATGTCGCCGGGCGCCGCGAGATAGACCAATGTGTAGCGGCCTTTCTCGCTTTCCACGCGTCTGACCTCGACAAGGCCAAGTTTGTCACAATAAAAGTTCAGCGACTTTTCCAACTCGGTCACCCGGACCATCGTATGAAGATATTCCATGCTTGTCCCTCGGCTCTTCCCTCGCTGTCCATGGTCCTGGCGGGCTCACCGATAAGCGAAGCAGAAAGAGGGCGTAGCCGAAACGGTGCCGTTGCTCCCGGCCTGGCATTGCCCCACACTTTTCCCTCCGGTTCCGCTACGCCCGATGACTGTAGGCCCTCTTCCGATTCGCTTCCCAAGGCTCCGGTCGATGCCGTATTATAGCAACAGCCGCAAACGGCGGCAGACTCTCAATCGTCAGCGCCCCTTTCCTGTGCGCTCTGACAGAGCATCCATTAATTTCGCGCTCCTTCTGCGGGGCCGGAAAACGGCCCGGACGTTTCTCACCCGCGGCGTTTCCATCATGACGGCCGGCGGATCCCTGTTCTCCAGCCTCGGCAGCGGTCTCGGGACGATGTTTGCTTTTGGACGCACGGCTGACGGCAACAACTCCCCGATGGCCGCGGGAGAGCCGATCGAGGCGGCGGACGAGAATTGGGAAAAGGAGCGCGAGGCGCTGATCTCAGTCGGCGTCAAGGCGCTGATGACTCTCGCTAAAGTCATCGCCGGGGTGGCTTCCGGCTCGCTCGCCATCATGTCCGAGGCGGCCAATAATTTCGCTGACATCCTCACCTCGCTCATGACCTTCGTGGCCCTGCGCATAGCTCATCAGCCCGCCGATGATGTTCATCAATATGGGCATGCGAAGGTCGAGGCGCTTGCGGCTCTGGTCCAAACCGGTCTTTTGTTCGGATTCAGCGTCTTCATCATAACCGAAGCTCTGCGCCGCCTGTGGGAAGGCGGCAGCATCATCGAGGCTGGCGTTCTTTCCTTCGGCGTATTGATCGTCTCAATGGTCATTGACGCAATCCGCTGGCAATCGCTCCGCTCCATCGCCAAACGCACCAAAAGCCAGGCCTTGGCCGCCGAAGCCCTGAATTTCATGGCGGATCTCGGTGCGTCGGGCGCCGCTCTCTTCGGCCTCTTCATGACCTGGCTCGGTTTCCCCCGCGCCGATCCGCTCGCCGCCCTCGCAGTCGCGAGCATCATAGCCTATACAGGTTTTCAATTGGGCCGGCAGACGATCAACACCTTGCTCGATGCGGCCCCCGAAGGTCTCGCGGACAAGATTCGCGACCTCGTTTCGTCCGTGCCAGGCGTAATCGCGCTGGGAACTCTGCGGTTGCGCCCATTTGGCTCACAGGTTCTGGGTGAAATGGATATTTCCGTCGCCCGCACGCTGCCGCTTGAACAAGCCGCCAAGATCAAGACCAACGTCCGGTCCGCCCTCGCCCAACATTATCCCGACGTCTCGCTCACCTTGTCAGCGCATCCGGTCGCGCTCGGCGACGAGACGATTCTCGAACGCATTCTCCTGATTGCCGCCAAGCGGCATGTCGCGATCCACCATGTGACGGTGCAGGAAATCGATGGGCGTATTTCCATCAGCTTCGATGTCGAGCTCACCGCCAGCATGACCCATGGCATGGCGCATGAGATCGTCTCGCGCCTCGAGAATGAGATCGCCCAGGAACTCGGACCTGACACCGAAGTCGAAAGCCATATCGAACCGATGATGCCAGCCGAACTATCCGGCAGGGATGCACCGGCAGCAAAAATCGCTGAAATCCAGGCCTATCTGAGCAAGATCGCGCTTCCCGATCAGGCGATATCGGAGATTCATAATGTCCGCGTTCGGGAAACCTCGGCCGGACTGGTGGTCAATTATCATTGCGCGGTCGACCCGAGCCTGTCCGTCGCCGAAGTTCATGACCGCGTCGATGCGCTCGATCACGGGATCCGAACTGATTTTCCGGAAATTTCGCGCGTTATCGGCCATGCCGATGTGCTGAAACAGGCCAGTCCCTGATCGTCGCCCATAATTCTCGTCCATGACCCTCGTCCATGGCCCTCAAGGCGATGCCATCTTTCAGGTGAATTTCTGATTATTTTGACACTTGGGAAGGTACAAGGGCGGTTCGATATCGACCACCGGCGCCTTCGATGCTCCCCGTTTCACGAGGGATCATTCATAAAAAAACCAGACTAACGGCTTTCCTGTGTGTTTCGCCTTTTCGGCCTTTTTCCATGGTGCTTTCCGATGATTTTCGGCCTTTTGCGGCAGCGCCGGTTCGCTCCCCTGTTCTGGTGCCAGTTTTTTTCGGCCTTCAACGACAATTTCGTCCGCAACATGCTCGCCATGCTGGTACTGTTTCGCCTTGGCGAAGCGGAAGCCGGACCGCTCGTTTCCCTGGCCGTGGCGATCTTCATTCTGCCGTCCCTGTTTCTCTCAGGTCTTGGCGGCGAATGGGCCGATGCCTATGACAAGGCGCGCATCACACGTTATCTGAAAGGCGGTGAACTCGCGGTTCAGACGCTGGCGGCAATCGGTTTCTGGCTGAATTCCGTCCCGGCGCTCTTTGCTGCCCTGTTCGGGCTCGGCACGATCGCTGCCCTGTTCGGACCCATTAAATACGGGATATTGCCCGAGCTTCTTTCGCTGGAGGAACTCACCGCCGGCAATGCCTTGATCGAGGCGGCGACCTTTCTCGCCATCTTATTCGGATTGATCTTTGGCGGCCTTTCCGCGTCCGACCATCGCACGCCAGAAACCATCGCCCTGCAATTGCTCGCAATCGCGCTTTTGTGCTTCGTCTCCAGCCTCTTCATTCCCGGCAAGGGAGCGGCCGATCCTGCCCTGCACATTCACCGCAATCCCTTCGCCTCGACCCGGGCGCTCCTGCATTTCCTGCGGGCGGATCGCCTGCTCTGGCTCGGCGGCCTCGCCGTTTCCTGGTTCTGGGTACTGGCCGCCGTCGCCGTCTCTCTCGTGCCAACTATCATCCGCAACAAGCTCGGCGGCGGGCTCGATGTCGAGACGGCCATCAGCGCACTCTTCGCTTTCGGCATCGGCATCGGCTCGCTTCTCGCCGCCTTTCTCGCCCATGGCCGGCCGCCGCTGCGCATCGTCACTCCGGCGGCAATCGGCATGGCGGTCTTTCTCATCGATCTTGGTTTTGCGACCTTGAACCTGAACAAACCGGGCGAAACGCTTGAGCTCGTTGAATTCTTCCGCAATGCCACCGGCCTGCGGCTTGCCTTCGACGTCATCGGCCTCGCTCTCTCCGGTGGCCTGTTCGTCGTGCCGCTCTTCACGATGGTTCAGGCCAATGCGGAAGCCACTCAGCGCGCCCGCATCGTCGGAGCCATCAACATTCTCAATGCGCTTTTCATGATTCTTGCGAGCCTGGCCTCGGCCCTGGCGCAGAGCCCTCTCATCGGGCTGTCCGCCTCTTTCGTGCTGATCCTTTTCGGCATTACCACATTCGTCGTGGCGGCGCTGATCGCCCGCAAGCTGGCCCAGCCGAGGCTCGCCGCCGCCGAATGATCGTGACGTCGGCACGCGATGCGGAGGCTGACGGCGTTGATCAACGGTTGCGAAAGCCTATGATGGCCGCCACATGAGGCAAAATCCCGAGCTGCGTCTCAAGCCGCGTCCATTCCGTTGAAGAGAGTCCCATGCGTACAGACCTTCCCCAGCCCGTCCGCCTCGCTGATTATCGACCGTCCGATTATCTGATCGACCGCGTGGAACTCGATATCCGCCTGCATGCGACGGCGACCCGGGTTCAATCGAAGCTCTCGCTCCGCCCCAATCCGAACGGTGTCCCGGGCGCTCCGCTCGTTCTCGATGGCGATGATCTGAAGGCCAAATATGTGCTCATGAACGGGGCACAGCTCGATCCCTCCAATCTCTTTCTGACCCCGGATCAATTGCGTATCGACGTGGTGCCGAACGAGCCGTTCCATCTCGAGATCGAGACGGAAGTGGATCCCACGGCCAATACGCGGCTGATGGGCCTCTATCGCTCCGGCAGCGCCTATTGCACCCAATGCGAGGCGGAAGGCTTTCGCCGCATCACCTATTTCCTCGACCGCCCGGACGTGCTGAGCGTCTATACGACCAGGATCGAAGCGGATTTCCGCGAGGCGCAGGTGTTGCTCGGCAACGGCAACCGGATCGAAAGCGGCACGATAGAGGGCACCGGCCGCCATTATGCCATCTGGCATGATCCCTTCCCCAAACCCAGCTATCTCTTCGCGCTTGTCGGCGGCATTCTTGGATCGATCCACGATCGCTTCATCACCCGTTCCGGACGCGAAGTCGCCCTTGGCATCTATGTCGAGCCCGGCAAGGAGAAAGCCGCGGCCTATGCCATGGATGCGCTGAAACGCTCGATGGCCTGGGACGAGGAGGTCTTTGGCCGCGAATACGATCTCGATGTGTTCAATATCGTTGCCGTGTCCGATTTCAACATGGGTGCGATGGAGAACAAGGGCCTCAATATCTTCAACGACAAATATGTTCTCGCCTTGCCCGAGACTGCGACGGATACGGATTACGCGCAGATCGAGGCGGTTATCGCCCATGAATATTTCCACAACTGGACCGGCAATCGCATTACCTGCCGCGACTGGTTTCAGCTGTGCCTCAAGGAAGGGCTGACCGTCTTCCGAGATCACGAATTTTCCGCCGACATGCGCTCGCGCGCGGTGCGCCGCATTGCCGATGTCCGTACCTTGCGCTCGGCGCAATTCCCCGAGGATGCCGGGCCGCTGGCGCATAATGTGCGGCCGGACACCTATCTCGAAATCAACAATTTCTACACGGCGACGGTCTATGAAAAAGGCGCCGAACTCATCCGTATGCTCAAGGTGCTGATCGGCGATGAAGCCTTCCGGCAGGGCATGGATCTATATTTCGACCGGCATGACGGCACTGCCGCCACAATCGAGGATTTCATCGCCTGCTTCGCGGAAACCGCGAAACGCGATCTCAATCAGTTCTCGCTCTGGTATCATCAATCCGGCACGCCTCTCGTCCAGGTCGAGACCGCCTATGACGAACAGGCGCAGACATACACACTCGATCTCACCCAAAGCTGCAAGCCGACACCGGGCCAGGAGACAAAACAGCCCTTCGTCATCCCAGTCGCCTTCGGCCTCATCGCGCGTGACGGCACGCCTGTCGATCTGCAATCGAGCGGTCCCGATGCGGCGGATGAAAAGGAATGTGCGAGGGATCTCATCGAACTCACGACGGAACGCCGGCGCATTGTCTTCCATGCCGTGCCTGAACGCCCGGTTCCCTCGCTGCTACGCGGCTTCTCCGCGCCGGTGCGTCTCGAAACGGCACTGAGCGAGGCCGATCTCCTCACCCTCGTCGCGCATGATTCAGACCCGTTCAACCGCTGGCAGGCGGCGCAAACCTATGCCACCCGTCAGCTCGTCCGCGCTGTCGAGGTCGTGCGTGCGGGGCACAAGCCGGCCTATGACGAGGCTTTCATCAGCGCCTTGCTGCGGGTTCTCGACCAAAGCTCCGATCCAGCCTTCACCGCGCAAGTCATTACATTGCCGGGTGAGGCCGATCTCGCGCGAGAAATCGGCAATGACGTCGACCCTGCGGCGATCCATGGCGCGCGCGTCGCCCTGCGGCAGGCGATCGGCGAAGGGCTGAAACCCAATCTGCTCAAGATTTACCAGGCGATGACGAGCGAAGAACCCTATTCGCCCGACGCCGCCTCCGCCGGTCGGCGCTCGTTGCGCAATGCGGCGCTCGATCTCTTCTGCGCAGGAAGCCGTGATGAAGGTCTCGAATTGGCTCTCAAGCAATTCGAGAGCGCGACGACCATGACCGATAAGATCGCGGCACTTGGCATATTGACCCAATATGCCGGCACCTCCCGCGAAAAAGCCCTCGAAGCCTTTTATGCGACCCATGCGGCCGAGGCGCTCGTCATCGACAAATGGTTCATTCTTCAGGCGACGATCCCCGAACCTGAAACGCTGAACCGTGTCAAAAGCCTGATGCAGCATCCAGCCTTTTCGCTGCATAATCCCAACCGGACACGCTCCCTCATCGGCGCTTTCGCCACCGGCAACCAGACACAGTTCAACGCTGCGGACGGCAGCGGTTACGATTTCCTTGCTGGAATCGTCCTGGAACTCGATCCGCTCAATCCGCAGGTCGCAGCGCGCCTTCTCTCGGCCTTCCGCAGCTGGCGTTCTCTCGAAACAGGCCGCCGCACCTTCGCCGAGGCCGCATTGCGCCGTGTCGCCGGCGTCGCCGGATTATCGCCGGATGTCAAGGATATAGCCGAACGCTCACTCGGCTGATCTCATCGACTTGCTGATGAATAGCTGGTGGATGCGCACACACATCGCATCCACCAGCGCTTTACCCATCCGTCATTCGGAATGGGTCAGCGGGCTATCATTATCCCAATGCCAGACTGTATTCGCGATCATGCATACAAATACTTCAGATCCTGCCATCGTCGATCTGTGGATCTGGCCGCTCGATATCGATTCACGCGAACGCGAACGTCTTTATGGTTTTCTGAGTGAGGATGAAAAGGCGCGCGTCGAACGCTTCGTTCATGGACGCCACGCCCGGCGCTTCATCACGGCAAGAGGCGGTATGCGGGAACGATTGGCATCCTATGGCAAAAGCGCCCCCGATCAGCTTCATTTCGCCGCCAACGCCTATGGCAAGCCGTATCTAACCGGGGAAAATACGGGACTATGTTTCAATCTCAGTCACTCGCTTGATCTGGCCGCGCTCGCCGTGACTTATCATTGCGAGATCGGCGTCGACATCGAAATCATCCGCCCGATCGAGGAAGAAATCGCGGAAACTTTCTTCTCCCCGCGCGAACGCGCCGATCTCGCCAGCCTGCCCCCTGCGGAACGCGAACGTGGTTTCTTTCAGGCCTGGACACGCAAGGAGGCTTTCGTCAAAGCCCTCGGCCAAGGCCTGGCGATCCCGCTCGATTCATTCGATGTTTCAGTGAAACCTGATGAACCGCCACAATTGTTGCGCTGGCAGGATGGCAATCCCGATGCGGCTCATCGCTGGCGGCTGCATCATTTCGAGGCGAGATCCGATTGCGTCGGCGCGGTGGCGATCCCTTCGCCCCATTCAGCATTGTCCTTCAAAACATCTGTACGGGCATAGGGCGAGGGATTGGCCGTAAGCAGCGGAGCCGGGGCCATACCTTTCAGCGCCGTGTCGAAGAAAGCCTTGAGATAGGCATCCTTGCTTTCCTGAATGCGGAAAGGATCACCATGACGCCAGACGCGCCATTGCGAACGGCTCAAATTCAGATCGGTGAAGCCGCCATGACCCGTGCCGTGGATCCAGAAGCCGTAATTTCCTGGCCGTTGCACAAGTGCTTTATGCGTCTGCACGAAATGGGCGTTCACTATGGCTTCGTAATGAACAGCCGGCTCATCGGAGGCCAGAGCCTTGCGTAGGCCGGCGGATGTGAGATTCGTGTCATCGGTGAGAAGCAACAGGTAAGGCTTTTCATTCTTACCGTCTGCTGACGGCCCAAACAGCCAGCCATCCAGATTGACGGAAGCAACCACACGCGGATCGAGCAAGGCTGCCTCAGCCGCGGTGCTTCCCCCGAGGGAAAATCCGAAAAAGCCGACACGATCGAATATGACCCTGCCTGCCCACGTTTGTTGGGCGCAATGCGTAAAGCGATCGAGAGCCTGCAACGCCGCCCGGGCATCATGCAACGCCTTCTCCGTTCCCAGGCGGATGGTCGTGCGCATAAGATCAATCGTACGGAAGTCCAGCGGAAAGGCAGAGGGCTGATCACCGGGCTTTTGCGGAACGATGCCATCATCCATCGCAAGGACCAGATAGCCGTTACTCGCCAGAAATTGCGAGGTCATCCGATTTTCGAGCCGGTTTCCCCCCATGCCCGGCGCATACAGAAGCAGGCTGAACGGCTTCGGAGCCTCCGCCAGATGCAGCGAAGGCAGAATTGTTTCGCAGGGTCGTGCCGACGGTTGTGGGGCAGCCCCCGGAGCCTCATCCGGTTTGTCACCAGCGGTCGGATACCATAAATGCGCGGTGATGGTCCTTTCCTGGGGATCATCCGAGATGAGCTCAATCGATGCCGAAGCAACGACAAAGGGTCCCGTGGCGCCATTTGGCAGTTTATTCGAAATAAGGAGGTAGGATTCCCGCACGAATCGCTGAAGCGTCGAACCAAACACGAAATGACCTGCCAAAAACGCCATGAGGGCCACGACAAGAATGATTAAAGGACGCATACAAACATCCTGATCGTAATAAGAAATCGAAAATAGAGCACCTCTCCAAACAGAGATGCCTGGAGAGGAAACGCATCAAGGATAAACCGAATAGACTGAAGAACAAATGGCTTATCCGTGTAGCAGATCACTGCGGCCAAAAGTATGGCCAACCGCATAGAGATCAATTCGACTTCTTGTGACCCTCACCCACTTGCTCCGGTTCACATTGATGATCGATCTCATCGAGGACCGGCCGTAGATAATCGGCGATCAGCTTGGCCCCTTCGTCAAAAAGAAGTTCAACATGGAGGCCAGGAACGCGAAGGACGTCCAGCCCGCCTTTGCAATGAGCTCCCCAACCCATCTTTGGATCTTCAGGAAAAAGATTGGCCAATTCGTCGCTTTGCATAATGACGACACGGTCATTTGTGTCAGGCGGCACATAAAAAAGGCGCGCCTTCGTCATATACGGATAGAAACTTAGATAATTATCCTCGATTTGTTTTTCGACTTCATCGGTAGGCTCCGGCGGTAAGGGAGGAATGATCCGCAAGGCAGCGGCGAGATTCAGCAGGCCGCTCTTACGCAGTCTGCGATATCCAGACAAAACCTTGGAAATATTCGCCTGCCCGCGCCAGATCCGCCGGAAATCCTGAAGAATATAATTTAGCTTATATTCAAGACTATAAAGGCAACGCGGCAGAAACCTTAAATGCCGTGGAATCCAATTATCGACCAGGATCACGAGCGGCACGGATTCCCCACTTTGGCGGAGCTGATGAGCCACTTCGTAAGCAATCGATCCCGATACGCACCAACCGCTTAGAATGTAGGGGCCATGAGGCCGCACCGCGCGGATAGGCTCAATGTAGTCGGATGCAATATCCTGCACGCTCCGTCCGGCAACCGGCTTCGCCCCCGCCATATCCTCCAATTGCACACCAATCATCGGCCGATCCGTTCCCATCATACGGGCGAGATTATAGAAACGGATTGCATTATTGATTGTGATGATTGGGATTTTGTCGCCTTCCGGCTGGATCGAAACAATGGCCCAATGGTCGGTAGCCTGATCCGGAAGGGACAGATGTGAGGCAAATTCACGTAACGTCGGCGACTGGAACAACGTCACGATATCAAGCTTCGTCCCAAAGACCTTCGCAACCTGCACCATCAAGCGCACGGCCAGCAGACTATGACCTCCGAGTTCGAAGAAATTCGAATCCGGCTTCACATCCTGGACCTTCAGGACGTCCTCCCAGATCGAAGCGAGCTTGGCTTCAACAGGACTCAGCCGATCCTCTTGTGGCACGACGGGCTTCGTCGGCACTGAAGCAGGAGACGCCGGGGTCGGCAATGCCGCCAGATCCACAGAACCGTTCGCTTTGCGCGGAAGCGAAAGCAGAACGCTAATATGTCCGGGCAGTTCATCCTGCGGCAGGGTCTGCGCAAGATATGTCATCAATTTGCCGGGCAGAGTCTCGAGCGGCGTATTTGTTCCGCTGGCCGGCACGACAAAAAGATTTGCTACCGGCTTGCCGGATGACAATAGCTGCGGAGCGATGATCGCATCAGCAATATCGGAATGATGAATAACCGTGCTGATCAGATCACTAAAACTTTGGTCCGCATCGCTCAGTGTCTGTGCCGATTCCCGCATCGGCGGAATCAACGCGGATAAACGGTCCTGCGGATGGCAGATGATCGATTCGAATGTCTTGACGAGAAAATCAAGCAGCCCCTCTGCAGTCGACCGATCAAATAGATCCGGATTGTATTCCATAGCCATGCGCCAGCCATTTGGCCAATGGACCATGAAGAAGTTCAGATCGTAGACGGATCCGACAGCCAGAGAAGGCAATCCGAGCAAATCGAAATTGCCATAGTGCTTATGCTCCATGACATCGTGGAGAACCGTGAAGCTGATGGAGACAAGCGGCAGGCGGCTAGGGTCACGTGGCGGATTCACAAGCTCGACGAGCTTGTGGAAGGGCATGCGCCGATGAATCAGCGCATGCTGGACAGTCTTCGCGACATTCCCCACGAATTCCCTGAACGTCGGATCACCGCTCGCATCGAGACGCATGACGATGTTGTTGATGAAGATACCAATCATGTTTTCGAGTTCAGGCTCGTCACGATTGGCGATCTGGGTCGAAAAGATAACGTCGTTCCGCCCGGTATAGCGATGCAACGCCGCAGCGATCACGGCACAACCGAGGCTGAACAAAGTGACATTATAATGTTTTGCGGTATCCTCTACTTTGGTGCCGAGATCATGCGGCAACATCGCAGCCAGGATCTCGCCACGATGCGTCGGCAAGGGAGGGCGTGGATAATCCGGCCTGACCTCGAAATAGGTCATACCCGCCAGTTGCTGTTTCCAGAACCTGGCCTCGGCGTCGAACCCTTCGCTCGCATAATATTCCTTCTGCCAGAGGCAGAAGTCACCATATTGCAGAGGCAGATCGGGCAGATCGGGAGTCCGTCCCGCCTCCAGCGCGGCCGCTATCATTCCAAAATCATTGGCCAGAATACGTATCGATGATCCGTCGAATACGATCTGATGCATGGCCACCAAAATGATTCCATGCGTCGGCGACAGCATGAGCAATGTCGCCCGAATGAGCGAGAAATGCTCCAGATCGAAAGGAACATGCGCTTCGCGATTGCCGAAGGCGAGTGCCTCTTCGTCGCGCTTTTCTTCCGGATGTACCGACAGATCGATGACGGTCAATTTGAAATCAACGTGAGGAGAGACCTCCTGCACGAGCTCTCCGTCCTTTTCGATGAAACGTGATCTCAGGATTTCATGCCGGTCAATAACCTGCTGGAACGCCCGTTCGACGAGATCGGGCGTGAAACATCCCTTGATGTCCCACCGCAGAGCGATGTTCAGAGCAGTCGTACCCGGATTGAGAGCATTGATGAACCAACACCGTTCCTGAGACGACGAGCAAGGAAAGCTGAGAATCTCTTCCGGGGTCTCCGCTTCCTTCTTCTCGTTCACCTCATCACTCTTCAAATCGGAAAAGCGCATCTGGTTCATTGCGGCCCTCCCGTCATACGTCCCCCTCTCCGCCGGAAGCTGGACAAAGAGGGAGTTTGAGGTTGATCGGCCGAGCTTGCTTTCGCCTCAGCCTTGGCGAGTTCTTCAATCGTCGGATGCTGCATGAGATCGGCGGCGGACAAATTAATATTCTGTTCGCGCATACGCAGAGCCAGACGGAAAATCTGGATGGAATCCACCCCAAGCGAGAAAATATTGTCATCGATCCCGACATCGGGGAGTTTCAGCACTTCTTTCCAGATCGCGACGAGACGCTTTTCCATCTCCGTCCTTGGCGGCGTCACGACACGATGCTCGAACTCGATGCCCACTTCGGCTACCGGCAGCGCCTTACGATCAAGCTTGCCATTCGGCGTCAATGGAAGTCGATCAAGCTTAAGCCACACGGTTGGTACCATATAATCTGGTAGTCGCGAAGCGACATGGGAGGAAAGCATGGCAGGCGACAACGCCCCTTCCTTCGCCTCGACGTAATAACCGACGAGACGCATCGTCTCTTCTGAAGAAGCCTGCAAGGCAACAGCGCAATCCGCAATGCCGGTACATTGGCGTATGACGGATTCAATATCACCTAGCTCAATCCGGAAACCACGCAATTTTATCTGCTGGTCGAGCCGGCCAACCAGTTCAATGGAACCATCCGGCAAACGCCGCCCCTTATCGCCCGTGCGATAAAGACGCTGCTGCGCCCCTTCCATTAAGGACAAATCAAAAAACGCGCCAGCGTCGAGATCGGGCCGCCGGAAATAACCACGCGCCAGGCCCAGCCCCCCGATATAAAGCTCTCCAAAGACGCCAATGGGTGCCAATCGCCGATGCTCATCGAGAATATGCAATTGCGTATTGAAGACGGGCATACCGATCGTGATGGAGGCACTACCCTTTTGGACACGGCCAATGGACGACCAGATGGTGGTTTCTGTCGGACCATACACATTCCAGAGCTCGCCATCGGTAGCAAGGAGCTGATCGGCTAGATCACGCGGCAACGCCTCGCCACCACAAAGCATTTTGAGTCCGGAATGCGGCTTCAACCCCGCTTCGAGCAGAATCCGCCACAAGGATGGTGTCGCCTGCACGACGGTCGCCTTGTGGGTCTCGATCAGAGAAATGAAACCAAAGCCGCCCTTGACATCTTCCCTGCTGGCGATCACGACGACACCGCCACGAATGAGCGGTAGATAGAGTTCGAGAGCCGCAATATCGAAAGCGATCGTCGTTCCGGCGACGAGAATATCCTTCTGTGTAAATCCCGGAACACTCGCCATCGACCATAGCAGATTGGCGACAGACTGATGGGCAATCTCGACGCCCTTGGGGACACCGGTCGATCCCGATGTGAAAATGACATAAGCGCTTGCCTCCGCGCTCACCGGCGGCAAGGGATCCTGACTCACGGGAACATCGAACCCACCGACACCGAGGCGCACAACCGGCAGGTCACCGACCATGGCTGCGAGCGCATCACTGTCACAAATCAGCGCCGAGACGTCGGCCGTATCCAGAACAAGACGTAACCGGGCCTCAGGATGTTGCGGATCAAGCGGCACATAAGCATGGCCGGCCTTCATGATTGCAATGAGCGCGATCAGCATGTCGAGAGAGCGGTCCACGGCAAGGGCGATGCGTCTTCCCTCACCAGATACCAGTTTCCGCAGACCCCGCGCCAGATGCGACGCCCGATCGTCAAGCTCCCGATAGGTCAGCGAAACGCCCTTGCAAATCGCTGCAACCTCATCCGGATGTTGCGCGACCTGATCGCCGATCAGATCGGAAATCGAACGCAGATCAACATCCGTCTTGGTGTCGTTCAAATCCGACAGGAGCCAATCTCGCTCCCCCGGAGAGAGCAAAGAAACATCCGTCAGCTGTTGTGCCGGATCCCTTGCGATCGATACCAACACCATGCGGAAATAATCGACCCAACGCGCGATCGTCGATTCATCGAATAGTTCAGTGCTGTAATCGCAATCAATCCGCAAACCACGGTCGGATTCGATAACATTCATGAACAGGTCGAAATTGACGAATGCCTTCGCATTTGGTGCCATACTGACCGAAAGACCCGGAAAATTGGCACTTTCGCCAAGCTTTTCCAGATTGAACTGGACCGAAGTGAGCGGAAGGCGACGCGGATCACGTGGAAGATTGAGCTTCCTGACCAATGTGCCGAAGGTGAAATCCTGATGATCGAATGCGTCCCCTGTAACCTTGCGGACCGCCTGCAAATGCGCGCCCACGCTCTGCGAAAAATCAACAGGTCCACGAATGGGGAGGAAATTCACGCAATGGCCAACGAGGATTTCGTCGTCGAGCAGACTCTGCCCCGCTGTCGGCACGCCGATCACGAGTTCTTCTGAGCCAGTCAATTTCGATAGAAGGATCTGAAATGCCGCAAACAACGTCGTAAACAGGGTGCATCCCTGTTTAGCACCCGCCTTGCGCACATCACGATAGAGGCCTTCCTCGATCGTCGTGCTATAGGTCGCGCCCGCGAATGTCTTTTGCGCCGCGCGCGGACGATCGGCAGGCAGCTCGAGAGATGCGGGGATGGTCTTGTATTGATCCAGCCAATAGGTCTCGGTCTCGCTCGCCGCTCCACTCTTGGCGGCTTCGTTCAACGCATAACGGCGAAAAGCGAGAACGGGGGGCAATCCAGCGTCACGGCCTTCCGCGCGTGCCGCATAGAATGCGGCGAGATCATTCATGATGACATTCATCGACCAGCCATCACAAATGATGTGATGGGCGGAAAAGACGAGAACATGATGGTCGGACGCCAATTTGATCAAACGTGCCCGGGCCAGCGGGCCATTGGCCAGATCAAAAGGTGTATGCGCGTCCTCGTCGATAATATCATGCAGCGCGATTGACGCATCGCTCCGCGCACTGAAATCCAGCCGCTCCAACGGCAGCACGAGCTGAGAAGCTATATGCAGCCTCTCACCGGTTTGACCGAAGGAACCACGCAAAATCTCGTGGCGATCGACGACATCCTCCAGCGCCAGCAGGAGCGCCGTTTCATTCAAGGAACCTTTTAAGTCGAGACTGACGGATTCATTGAAGGAACAGGAGGCCGCTTCGCCAAGTTGCGCCGCGAGCCAGACTTCTTTCTGAGGTTCCGTCAATGGCACCTCATCCGGCAGGACCATCGATGGCGGAACCACCGCGCCGAATATCTCCTGCCCGCGCGAACCCATCAAAATCTCTGCCCCTTGCAAGGCATCAAGGCTTTGCTGGAAGACCGAGAAAATATGTTCGATGTCGGCGTCACTATGAGCCGTTGTCAGAAAGCACGGGAATCCCTCGTGAATATGCACACCAAGGAGTCGCATATGAATGAATAACAGCGATGCAAGTCGGTCTTCGGCACCAAAATTCATGTAGAAAAAGCTGCTGAAGGTCTCAACACGGGTCACGAGGCCACGTTTCTCCAATTCACCATTCATACGCGCGACAAGCGCCGCCGTGCGCGCCGTCAATTTCTCCTGAAGACCGGGACCAGCCTCCTTGAGATGCAGGAGAACCGCCCTTGCTGCGGCGAGAACAAGAGGATGCCGCACGAAAGTACCAGCAAAGAAAGTCGGCGCGACCTCGGGGAATGAATCATCGCCGTATCGCCATTGTCCGCCATCCAAAGCATCCATGAAACGGGATTTTCCGGCCAGCACGCCAATTGGCATGCCGCCTCCGACAACCTTGCCATATGTCGCCAAATCCGCACGGATGTTGAAAACCGCTTGCATACCGCCTGGATGAACGCGGAAACCCGTCACGACTTCATCGAAAACGAGAGCCGATTCCGATTTGGCTGTGATCGCGCGTATTTCCTCGATAAAGGCCTTGGGCTGGAACGCCGGGTGGCGGCTCTGGACCGTCTCAATGACCACCGCCGCAAGATCATCGGCATTTTGCCGGATCCAGTCGAGGCTTTCAGGTGTCGCATAGGGGAGGACGACCATGTTGCCGACGGAACCGCGCGGAATGCCTGGTGCCACAGGCAAGGCGCGCGGCGGCGCGTTGCGGCTCGCCCCCTTGACCAACACTTCATCGAATTGACCATGATAAGCGCCATTAAACACAACGACGCGATCACGGCCAGTGACCGTCCGCGCAACGCGCATGGCCGCCATCACCGCCTCGGAGCCGGTATTACAGAAGGTGACACGCTCGTTCCCGGTCATTTCAGCGAATAGCGTGGCGACCTCACCGGCGAGAGGGGTCTGCGGACCAATGGCAAAGCCAAGCTTCATCTGCTCGCTGATTGCGTCGAGGATGAAATCCGGAGCGTGACCAAACGCCGTCTGGCCATAACCATTGACGAGATCGACATATTCATTATCGTCTATGTCCCAAATCTTGGATCCCTTGGAACGCGCACAGACGATCGGATAAACGATCTCCTTCCATTCCTGACGAAAACCGCTCGCCGCCCTCGGATCTGCGAGAACCGACCGGTATTCCTGCGTCATCGCCTTCGATCCCGGCGATTTCGCCGAATAACGAGCGACGAGCTCATCGATGAACGCCTTCTGTATCGGCAAAAGATCGTCCGACCGCGTCGCATTTCCCGGACGATAAATCTGGAAACGGGAAGGTGTTTCGCCCTCCTCATGTGGTTTATCTTGCAGGCTTCCATCCGATCGCACCTGCGTGGTCACCACGGGAGACGCCGCGGCCCCTAAATCGGAAACAGCAACATTCGATGTAACCACAGATGGACGAGACGCAACAACGCCTAGCCCATTTGCCGCACCCGATTGTAACACCTGCAATTGCTGCGACAGGAGAGTCTGCATCGCATGCAATTGTTCACGGAAAAGACCTTCGAGTCCCGAACCAGAATTGATCTGGGGGATAGCTTGTGGCGCCACAATTGCGTCGGAGCGGTGCACAGCCGGGATCACAGCCGCCACAGGTGTCGGTGCGGGCTCTGCAACAGGGTCCGGTGGCAATAAAGCGTCGAGATGTGCGACTAACGCTTGAATAGATGGAAAATCATTTAGCAACTGCCGAAAAGTAATCTTTATTCCGAAAACTTTCTGTAATTGCGTGGCGACTTGTGCGAGAAAAAGACTATCATAGCCGAGTTCTATGAAATTCGCGCCATAATCATCCGCTGCGATCTGATCTCCGGATAAAGACTCAAAAATTTCAAGGACATTTCTCGTCAGACGATGCGCACGAGACGCGCTTCCGGCGCTGGGGTTGGCCATCATATTCATCGTCGACTCCATAAAAACTTCTTTAGCAATATGGGACTCTTCCGCGCCGATCGGTAGACCCGATGCCAGATCTCTCGTCAGTGCGCCATTCGACGCCGCCGCATCTGACAACGAGCGCCACGCGGGCTGTGGTGCATCAATCCAATGCCTTTTCCGCTCAAAAGGATAAGTGGGGAGCGAAACGCGCCGGCAGGGCCTGGTGTGAATAGCCTCCCAGTCCGGTTCGAAGCCTTCCATCCAGAGACGCCCAACCGCCTCCGCAAATGCCTGGGTCTCGATTGTCCCACGCGTAGCATCCGGCAGGGAAGAAATCGCAGGTTTACGAATTTCCCCGGTCTCACCCGTCGTTTCCTTTTTCCTCCATGCCGCCGCCTGATTTGCCAGCGTAGTCAATGTCTGCCCCGCGCCGACTTCCAGCAAGATGGGATTGCCCTCGGCCCGAAGGTTTTGCAGAGCCTCGGCAAAACGGACTGTTCTGCGGCAATGCTGCGTCCAATACAGCGGTGAAGTCACCTCCGCCTCGGAGATCCAGCGCCCGGTGATGCAGGATACATAAGGTATTTTCGGCGCCCGAAATCTTATCCTCGATGCCGTCTCCGCAAGTTCCGCGACGACAGGATCCATCATCCGAGAATGAAAAGCATGCGACGTATGAAGGCGACGAGCGACGACATCCCGCCGAGCGAGATCATCAGCAAATTGCTCGATAGCATCGAGCCGGCCGGAGACAACACAAAGCGCCGGAGCGTTCACCGCCGCAATATCCAGTTCCTCCGGCAGGATCGTCGCGAGATCCGCCTCAGCAAGCCGAACGCTCAACATTCCGCCGACCGGAGCGGCATACATCAGACGGGCACGTTCCGCGACGAAGCCAAGAGCCTCCTCGAATGTCATCACTGATGCCAAAGTCGCGGCGACAAATTCGCCGATGCTGTGGCCAATCATGACATTCGGCTGGAACCCACAATGGGCGAAAAGATTAGCCGTTGCATATTCGACGAGAAACAACGCCGGCTGCGCAAAGAGCGTTGAGCGCAACCGCTCCTGATTTTCTGTCTTACTTGCCTGCGGCCCGTAGAGCAGATCGCGCAGGTCGAGGCCAATTCTGGACCGGAGAAAATCAGCGCCCTTATCAATAATATCGCGGAACGCCGGCTGCGTCTCATAAAGCTCCGCCCCCATACCGGGATACTGAGTACCCTGACCCGGAAACATGTATGCGAGCGTTGGGTGTGGCGCTGCGATTGTCGGCTTCACTCTTCCCTCACTAGCCGTCAGCGCGCCAATCGCATCGGACACATCACGGCAGACAATCATCGTGCGATGAGTGAAATGACGCCGACCGATCTGCAATGTATGGGAAACGTCATCCAGCGAGAGCTTAGGATCGCTCGCCAGCCGCTCGGCAAGCCTCCGCCTCATCTCATCGAGGGCTTCCGGACTGCGTGCCGCAAGCGGAAGAATATAGGCGGCATTCAAAGAGTCCGCATCGCCGGCAGCCTCCAAAAGTGGCGCTTCCTCGATAACGAGATGAACATTGGTCCCTCCGACGCCAAACGCACTGACACCGGCGCGCCGAGGTGTCCCTGACCGTCGCCACGGAATTGTTTCCTTATTGATGAGGAAGGGACTGTCGCTTAGATTAATTTGCGGATTTGGGGAGGTAAAGTGCAAAAGCGGAGGTATTTCTCCGTCGCGAAGCGTCAATACGGTCTTGATGAGACCAGCTACGCCCGCAGCGGCGTCGAGATGACCGACATTTGCCTTTGCCGATCCCAGAACACAGAAATTTCTGTCCAAGGTCGTCGACCGGAACGCCTTGACAAGACCGGAGAATTCGATCGGATCACCCAAAGGCGTCGCCGTACCGTGGCACTCTACATAGCCAATCGAGCGTGCATCGATACCAGCCATGGCATGCGCGGCGAGAATAACATTAGCCTGGCCATCAATACTTGGCGCCGTATAGCCAGCTTTTCCGCTGCCATCATTATTGATTGCAGCAGCACGTATCACGGCGTAAATCTGATCACCATCAGATATCGCATCCTCGAGCCGCTTCAGCACAACGACACCAACACCGCTCCCGAATACAGTTCCGGCAGCATCGGCATCGAATGGCCGGCAAAGCCCGTCCGGCGATGCCATACCGCCTTCCTGATAGAGATAACCACGCTGTTGCGGGAAACTGATCGATACACCACCCGCAAGCATCATATCCGCTTGATATAACAATAAGCCTTGACAGGCTTGTGCAACGGCAGTCAACGAGGTCGAGCAGGCCGTCCCGACACTGACCGCGGGACCGCGCAGATCAAGTTTATAAGCCGCCTTAGTCGCGAGAAACTCCTGCCCCTCACCGACGAGCATGGGATAATTTCCTAGCTGGAAATTACTCGTGAAGTCGTCGATGACAGACCGATCAGCGCAGACATTGTTCAAAAAATAGGTATTCGTGCTACAGCCAGCGAATACACCAATCGCCTCCGGATAGGTCGCCGGGTCATAACCCGCATCTTCAAGCGCTTCCCAGGCGCATTCAAGAAATAGGCGGTGTTGCGGGTCCGTTAAGGCCGCTTCTCGAGCGTGCATGCCGAAAAAGGACGCGTCAAACAGATCAACATCCTTGAGAATTGGTCGCGCCTTTACGAAATTGGGCGCACCACGAACCTCCGGCGGAAAGGCATCATCGAGCTCATTATCCACGAAACGAGAAACACAATCGCGACCCGCTTTGATATTCTGCCAGAATTCGCTTATGTTAGCCGCATCAGGAAACCGGCCCGACACGCCGATGATAGCAATAGCCCCTTCCGGTAGTGCCTGTTCCTCGTAAGACCGATTGTCATCCTTTGTCACCGGATGTCCCCAAAGCTAACTGATGCATTTTATGAAAATTTCATTTTGCTACCAAGCCGCACGGCAACGACCTTAGTTCAGTACTGAAATTTCCTCACTCCCTATTGGTCGCAATATATTATACTAATTCGGAGATGCCTAACCTCTAATCAAAGATGCACGCTAGCAAACTATTTTGCTAGCGGCACAAATGGCACTGTGAGCAGAACAGCCCGATTCAACAAGATGGAGCAATTCGGAAAGTTCCAAACATGCCCCTGCGCATTTAAATCGACGCAGGCACCATAATATTCAAATCCATTAAAAGAGCTTATTTTTGTAGCAAATACCTAATAGTTAAAATACTCCGACATATCATCATTCATCTTCCACAGTAGATTTTTTTGGGAATTTCAAGATCAATTTATAATTTTGAATTTCCTATCACAGAAAACACCTGCTTCTAGATCAACAATAATTTCCATAATTACCAATGATTTATAAACACAGAAATTCTAACGGGCTTCAATATAGTATTTTATAGCAATACAGTGCAGTTATATCAAGAATCAATGCAAAGAAACTCGCCCAGAAATACCACAATATAAATTGAACTAACGCGAGCTACCCTTCTCACTCGCTTTTTTCTGAAATCGCCGCAAATTATCGCTGCGCTTTGATGCGCGGGTGCGTGCCGACTCCAGCTCGTTATCAACGCGAGTCTCTCCAAGAAAACTGGCAAGTTCCATAATATTTGAATATTGAAATAAAGCGACCAACGGAAACTTTTTGTTCAATTCCTTCTCGATCTCGGCGTGAGCGGCGACCAGCTGTAAGGACGTACCACCAAGATCGAAAAAATTCCTGTCAAGCGGGATAGAATCAACCTTCAAAATATTTTTCCAAATTCCAAGTAGCAATTTTTCCAAATCCGACAAAGCGATTATATCAGAATCGGAGGGTAGCGTCGGTCTCTCTGGCGGAGGCAGCCGCCGCCTATCGACCTTGCCATTCGGTGTTAAAGGAATGGTCTCGAGAACCACTACTTCGTGGGGAACCATATAATCTGGCAACGCACGACCGAGGCGAGCGAGAACGGAAGCGACCCAGGCGGATCGAGTAGCTGTCGATACGCTTTCGTACTTCGCTGGCTTCAAATAAGCGACAAGATGCCTCACGCCACTTGAATCATCGACAACGACCACAGCATCCGCGATCTGTGGATCATCACGCAACACATTACTGATCTCTTCAAGTTCAATACGCCTACCGTTGATCTTGACCTGTTGATCTGCACGGCCGAGAAACGCGATCATTCCATCAGAACGCAAACGTACGAGGTCACCTGTCAAGTAAAGGTTTGTTGTCCCTTCTGAATCAAATGGATTTCGTACGAACTTTTGAGCCGTTAATTCCGGCCGATTCAAATATCCTCGCGCAACACCTAGTCCACCCACACAGAGCTGACCCGTCTGCCCTGAGGCCACCGGCACAAGACCATCATCAAGGATGTAAACATCAGTCCCGACCAAAGGGACACCGATCGGCACGGCACCTCCACCCCAACCCTCTGGCGGAATGGAATAACAACATGTAAATGTCGTGTTTTCAGTCGGGCCATAACCATTGACAAGACGCGTATGTGGTAGCCCCTTCAACGCTGCTTCGACATGCGTTGGCGACAAAGCCTCACCACCGGCAAGAATACATTGAAGATGCTCAAGCGCGGACAAGCGGTGATCCACCAACAAGTTAAATAAACCCGCAGTAAACCACGCCGTTGTTATCCTGTATGCGTCGAGCGCATCGGCAATTTGATCAAGAGAAGGCCGAGCCTCTCCCACGATACCGATGCTAGCGCCATTAAGCAAAGCGCCCCAAATCTCAAATGTGCTGGCATCGAATGCAAGCGGCGCCAAATGGAGAAATTTCTGATCCGGTCCAAAGGGAGCATAATCTTGACCAAGAACGAGATGGGCCACCGCTTGATGCTTTACACAGACGCCTTTTGGCCGCCCCGTCGAGCCGGATGTATACATCACATAAGCCAGGTCTGCGCCATCACCTCCTACATCAGGCACTCGATCGGATTCACCACGTGCAGCCTCTAGCGCCAAGTCTAGATCGAATCCACGGGAATCACGGAAATTCTGAGTATATGGAAAGGTTTTATCATAGAGAACAAGGGACGGTTTCGCATCCTGCATCATGAATTCTAGGAGATCGATCGGATAAGCAGGATCAAGAGGAAGATAGGAGGCCCCAGCCTTGAGAATGGCAAGCAGAGCAACCACTGCCTCGCTCGAGCGACCAGTCAATAAAACGACAAGATCACCGGCAGACACACCATTTAAGAGCAAAAAATGCGCTAACTGGTTCGATTGGCGATCCAATTCTTCATAAGAAAGCAAATTATCGCCATCACGGACAGCGAGCGCGTTGGGTCGTAGCTTTACTTGTTCGAAAAAAAGCTCATGAACCCGAGCAAAGAGAAAATTGTTTCCAGACATAAATCACTAAGACCTTAGCAATAAATCAATTTTAACCGGGACCTCGGCACGTCCGCACGACATTCCAAAATATTTCGCACTTCTAGCAACTTTTCCGTTCCCAAAAAAGCGGTTCACCCAATTATGAACTTTCCGAGCCCAACAGGTTGGTCAAACACTCCCCGAGGAACTATACTTTAGAGTCCGTTTGGAAACTCAAGGGTATGCAATTCTTCGTAGAATTGATTACCCATATAGGCGTAGATCGTGGCTCCCCAGAGGTCGATGTCCAATCCTTTGGCAGATACAGAGCATGATCAATGAAGGCATGACGTTTGCCGCAGGCATAGGCTGCAAACACTCCAATCTGGCAGTGGGTGATCTCGCCGACCGAGCCCATATATTGCCGTCCGACGCCGCAGGAAGCCAAGCCATTACTCAGAAAGCCCGTCTCATCGATCACCAGAACACTATCGTCGGAGCAAAGATGCTCGACAACATAATCTCTGACGACATCACGAAGCGCATCCGCGTTCCATTGCCCCCGGGCCTAGAAAGCACCTGCTGCCTCCAAGGGGACCAGGATCACCCGCCGCTTCGGCCCGCATATCGCCCGTTTTGCACGGCTCGTTACCGATCAGCACATCCAGAAAGTCCGAGGCGGAAACTCGACACGCTCCCGCGTGAATGATGCCCGGAGCCGCTCCTTTGCATCCCGCAGCGAAGAAGCCCGGAGTTCCAGCATCGTCTCAACAGAAGCGCTACCATCGATCAGGCTTCGAATCATGGTCACCTATAGATCCAGAAATCATCACAAAACGCAATTGTAGTGCTAAGCCTCATTGATCCTGACAAGTCGGGATCAATGGGGTCGGGCTAAAAACCACCACCACCCTGCGGTCGCCAAGCTCGACGAGTCTGCCTTGTTGAAACCTAGCATTAAACGCCAAATTACAACCAGGTATGAACATCTATGATAATCAGATATTCTGAAGCCTTGTCACAAAGTTCAGACACGCCAGTCCTTATATTCGCGCCGTGCCTTCATCACATTTCGTTGACTTCGAGTTGCAATTTCAATGGCCACAGCACAGGATGCGCTAAACCAGACAATCATCCCCTGAATACCAATAACCACTGTAAACAAACAGGTCATCAAAAACGCTGCTGCATTCACGGCAAAAACAAATGCTAGTTGCGATTTTGATCGCCATGCCGCAAGACCAGCTTGTATCACAACGGCGACCATCCCGAAAAAATATACGAAACCTGCAGCCCAGCCAAAAACGACAAAAGGAGCGATGATACCAGAGTCGAGATCATTGAACTTTTCTTTATCGCGACCTTTATCGTCGCGTGCCCCTTTGCCAACAGCGCCAATGCCAACACCAAAGGGATGTGACTCAATAAATTCAGGGCCGGTTCTGAAAAACAATTCTTGGCGGACCCGCGCACTTCCATCATTTTGCAGATCGCCCACTGATGAAAAACGCGAAATTAGTTTTGAAGACACTTCAGAATCCAAGGCCAAGAACAAGCCAGAACTGACCATAATGGCGATTAGCACCCCGAAAAGAGACGAAACAAGCCGACCTCGACCAAATATCATTGTGAGTAAAAGCGCAAGCGCAAGCGTACCAAGCGCCGCGCGAACTTCCGTCATAACAAGCGCCAAAAGGGCAACGGGCATCGCAAAAAAAGAAAAGATGCCACCAATATTGAGTGATAACACGATGAGCATTACGAGCCACATCGCAAAAACACCCACACTGTTCATTACGCTAAACATTGGGACTTCTTTAAATATGTCTCCTTCACCCTTAAAAAAATTCCAATATTGCACATCCCATGGCGGTGGATAAAAATTCTGATAAATTCCATAAAGGGAAATAATACCCAAACTCAACGGCACAAATACATCCAAATACGGCTTACACTCTTCGACATAATTAGCCTTATCTATAATATACCAATAATATATTAATGGGATGATCCAATCAAGAGTGGCGACAGCACCCGCATAAATGTCAGCTCTCAAAAAGCTTACGCAAAGTCCATAAAGCGCCGGAACAAGCAGCAGGAGCCCCACCGCGCCTTCCTTCCTTTTCAGCAATGTTCTGCTCGTTATAACGGATGGAAACATGAGCAAAGTTAGAAAATTAGGCGTAATCAAAACAATATTGATCGTATCCGGCTGCGAATAATAATCGCAAATTCTGCGCATAAACGGAGAAAGAGTCCAAAACCACAGAACCCAGCTCAAATATTGCCAAGGTGAACGACGAATATAATAAATGCCCAAGCCAACGCCGACGACGAGGTAAACAGACCGTGCCAAAATAGCAAGATGAAGGACCGCAATAAGCCATGTGATGCTCACAAGCATCAACATCGCCAAGACTTGTTTCAAGCCAACGACGGTTTCATATCGCAAGGATAAACCCGAGCGGTATGGCAGGGTTAAGGTTTTTGACATGATGCTACTTCACCCCACTTGGCTAACAATACGATCGATATCTGAGAGCATACGTTCTGGGGAAAAAAGCGTGCGCGCCCGTTGCAAATTTCTCTCAACGAGACATTCTTTTTCTTCTGTATTGCAAGAGCGAACTTGTACTATGGCGTTAGTAAGAATCTCCGGTTCCCCGGGTGTGACAAGAAATGGATAGTCATCACCAAGCAATTCGCGCGACGCACCGTCATCCGCTGCGATAATGATATGCTTGGCCAACATGGCTTCGACAATGACCAGACCATATGGTTCAGGAGAAGTGGAACAATGCACGATGATATCGACTGAGCGCATAAGACGAGGAACATCCAGTCTGAATCCAAGCCAATGGATCCTGTCTTGCAGCCCAAGACGTGTGGTAAGTTCTTTCAGCTCCTGTTTATAAACATCTTCCCCAAAAAGGGAATCCCCAACGATGAGAGCATGAACGTCAGGTAATTGAGTCAATGCTTCGATCAGCACATGCTGACCTTTCCATGGAGTGATCCGCCCGAATAAACCGATGACTGGAACCTCCTCAAGGCCAAGCTCTTGCCTGAAATTGCGGACCTCCGTTTCGGTGACTGTATCGAATGGTGCCGAGTCGACACCACATGGAGCGACCGAAATACGATTTTCATCACCTCCGCTAGCTATGAATGCATTTCGGCTGACTTGCGAATTGGTCAACACCCATCGCGTAGTGTAATTTGCTAAGCCGACAACGACACGACGCTGTAAGGTGCTGAAATGTGCCGCAGAAAGAATATCATGCAAATACCAGATCACGGGTTTGCGAAGGAATGCACCCGTCAGCATCGTGATGACGGCAGCTTTTTGAGAATTTGGATAAAGAAGATCGTAATGCCGAGCTACACCGGCTAAACTCCATGCCGTTCTGAGAACTGCGGGCACCGAGAAGAGTGTATCAAGCCACCCTCCCTGCCGCGAAATTGTCAACATGGATTTATCGCTGTCAAGCACGCTGACAGAAACGCCGCATTCGAGAAGTTTTTGCCTTAACGGCCCGTCGGAAAATAACACGACGTGACAGTCGCTACGATAGTGGTGCGCTACCGTCACCAGCATGACTTCTGCGCCGCCCATTTGCCCGGTGTGGTTGACGAAAAGAATCTTTCTCGGCATCAAGCCACTTCCCGATAGATTGCTGCTGTTTTTGCAGCAACCCGCGCTAAATCAAATCGCGATGCAAAGCTCTCACAGGCTTCTATTGTCGGCAAAGAAATAGCACCGCTTATGGCGTCAACTAGACCCGCCGCGAGATCATCGGGTTTAGAAGACGCGAAAATAAGATCTGTTGAAAGATCCTCAACAACCTCCGGCAAACCACCTATTGGGGTCACCATCGATGGTGTTCCGGCAGCCAGGGCTTCTCCTGCAGTCAGCCCAAACCCCTCCAAGGCAACGGAAGGAACGACATTGATATCAGCAGCTCGATAAGCCAACGGAAGGAGCGCATCAGGAACGAAGCCAAGGAACCGAATATGCGATTCAAGACCTAAAGCCTTGGACTGTTTTTGTAATGATTCGGAAAGATGACCTGTACCGCCCAGCATTAAAAGGACATCTGGTTGAGCTTTCACGATTGTCTGCATGGCGAGAAGCAATCGATCTAACCCCATTCGCTCTGTCATACGTCGGACACTAATTAATATCGGCCGGTCTGTCGGCCACCCCAGTGTTTCACGCGCCGCAATACGGGATAACCGCAACCGAAAACGATCAACATCCACACCACCGCTTATGACACATATACGCTCCGGCGCGATACCGTATTCCCGAACGAGGATATCGCGAAAGGCATTTGAAAGCACAATGAGCCGTTCGGCACGCCTATAAACGTATTTCTCAATTAAACGCTTAGCGAATACAGAGACCTCGCTCTCCCCTTCAAAGGCGGATTCCTCCGCCCAAGGGCCGTGAAAATGCATGACGAGCGGGTGATCATGCAAGCGATCAAGTGCCGTCCCGATATGAAAGGCAAAATGAGCGGCGACAACATCAATATTTTCCGTGGCAAGGAGCTGGTCAATTTTCCTGCGTGCGCCAAAAAGTCGGCCAATATAACCCGCATCCTCGGCGGTAAAGGATTCGATCAGTTCATTGGTGCTTAACCCAGCCTCAACGGGCTCAACCACCAGCCCATGAATCGCAACACCCTGTTTTGGTAAGGAATGGCAGAGATCAAAAAAAACGCGATCGAGACCTCCCGCTCCCTGCCCACGCCACCGTATCCCTATCTGCAAACAGCGCAGAGACGAGGCTGTATTCTCTACAGGGGATCTCTCATCCGCGACAACGCTATTATTCAACATGGTCTGCGACCTCTCGATAAAGAGACGCATAGCGAGCCGCGACCGTCTTGTCACTGAATTCTGCCGCGCGCGCCAATCCGCCCCTCGCAAACTCATCACGCTTCGACGCATCCGTCAGAAGATCGACCAATTTGCTACCGAACTCCGCATCCGAACAAATGATACCGTAACGTCCCTCCTCCAACACTTCTCTTGCACCGGGATTATCCGTCGTCACGATCGCTGTGCCACTGGCGAGGGCTTCAACATAGGGAATACCAAAGCCTTCATATTGACTGGGATAAGCAAATACCCACGCTTCAGACAGAAGAACTCCAAGATCAGCTTCTGGAAGATGTTTATGACCGATAACATTCTCATGCGGCGGCGTGTAATCGCTCACCATACATAATTGAGCTTCTGGAAAACGTGGCAATATTTCCTTACAAAACGTCTCGAAGATAAAACTGCCCCGTTTGCGCCCACTCCAAGTTCCGATAAAGACAAGCAACGGAAACGAGGTTTTGGAACGCGGCGAAAATCGAGCAAGACTCACTCCATTTCCGATCAATTCATCGCAGCCGTAAATCGCCTGAGTATCCTTGCCCACGGCGACGGAGCAAGTCGCAAGTCGAACCGATAATTGCTCAAGCGGATATACCAAATATTGAATCAACTTGCGCTTGAGCGATTTTGCCGTTTGTGCCTCTCGCTTCGCTGAACCATGCATCGTCCTGATAGTCGGCACCCTACGCCACACCCAGAACCAGTCATCGCCGTGAAGATGGACGACATCAGTTGTACTAAAATTATGAAAATTCAGTAGGAATGGAAGCACAAACAAGCGAAACAACTGGCTTCGCATCGCCAGCGGATAGATATGTTCACAACGGTAGAGCGCATCAACCGGCTTGTTATCACAGGTCAATACAGTCACATCTAACGATGGATCAACAGCCAATAAATTTGCAAGACGATGAACCGATGCCTCTACACCGCCAACTTTGCGCGTCGGCGACGGCAAGGAAGTGTGAAAAATCGTAATCCGCAGAACCATCCTGCCCTCATCAAAGCGTGCCGGTCTTGCGATCTCTGACTGGCCCCAAGCAACGATCAGATTGCGGAAGATGCGTCTGCTCCGACGTGTCTATCGCTCTGAACAAATAAACTAATGCCTGAAACTTGCCTTGTTGGGCAGCCAGAAGCCGCCTCCAGGAGACAAGACCAAGTTGAGGAGTATACCGCACGGCTTGAACCAACCCAGGTTCGACACCCGTGCCGATCAAGAACGACCAGATGATAAAAGCAACACGCCTCCAAATCGGCAAAACTTCCCAAAGAGCGATAACCATGTTGAAAGATGAGTCTCGTACCTCATCAAGCTTAACTTGTCGTGCAATCGAACTATAGGCGCGTTGATCTGGACGTCCAGCATAATGAAAAACCATCACGTCTGGGTCGTAGACTAATTTCCACCCTCGCTTCGTCACCTTGAGAGAAAAGGATAAGTCGTCATGCGGCTGCACAAAACGACCACGAAGCCTGGTATCGAAGCGCAAACCGTCTATAGCCTTCGCCCGGTAGATCATGTTCGCGCCCTTTAAGAAATGCACGGGCCGCGCGGGACCAAAACCGAGATGGTGGTTGCCGATGGCACGACCGAACCATTGAAGAAGTCCAACGGGACCTTTCTGCCGCTCATCGAAACGCTCACCATTGTGGACATGATCGCGCCCACCCAGGGCACCAAGGGTCGGATCATCTTTGAAATGTTTGTGTATATGAGCAAGCCATTCACGGGGCGGCACGACGTCATCGTCAATAATCGCCAGAATGTCTGTACGACAGGCATTCAAACCCGCATTACGCGAATTAACCAATCCAGGGGTGGCAACGTTGATGATACGAATAGGCAAGGCATTATCTTGGCGAGCAATATCAAGTTGAGGCCAAACATCGACAAACCACGCATGCGTCGCAGCATCATCTTCCCGACAAATGACCATAACATCGTCGGGCCGCAAGCTTTGTTCCGCTAGCCCTTCTAGACAGCGTTGCAAGCCGGACGGACGCTGAAAAGTGCTGATTTGAACGCCAATAGTTATCTGATTTGGCGTAGAGCTCGCATCATCCGGAATGATCACTGACATTATTTCCTCTTAGTTTAACCATTCCGAGCTTCGCGTTTTTGTTTCAGTCTGCTGATTTGAATGACCATAATGATAATAACTGCGCGCGTAAGAGCTCGTCCCAGCAACCTTTGTATATTTTTCCAGATCAACCTTGCCTAGAACGATGCCAGCTATCGGAGCTTCATGACGCCGCAAAATCTCTATCGCTTCGCCTACAGCATCCCGCGGTGTTGTCTGCCAATCGATCAAAAAAACCAGTTCGTCAACTAGATATGACAGTGGCAATCCGTCCGATGCCACGAGCAGAGGCGGTGTGTCGATTAGGACGAGATCAAAAGAACGCCGAAGCCCTTGGAGCATCTGTTTCAGTGCGGGGGCACCAATGATCACATGCGGGCTTGCGGTGTCATTACGCGCCAGTGGAATAATTTTGAGTGTCGAATCTCGGTCAGTCACAAGAGCATGTTGATAATCAGTCTCACTATCACCCATTTCTCTGGTCACAGGCAAAAAGGCTGTCGGGCCGCCAAGATATCCACGTAATTTCTGAAGCACCGTTGGACGACGAAGATCGCAATCAACCAATACAGTTGACAAACCAGCCTGCGCCGCAGCCCGACCCAGAGCGACACTAAAGGATGTCTTCCCTTCACCGGGCAGAGCGGACGTCACCATAACGATCTTTCCACCTCCCGCACCCTCGGATCTCGACCGCAAAATATTGACGAGAATTTTTTGAAGACATTCCGCCTCCAAAGAGAGGGGGGCATCGATAGTGACGTCCTGGGGGCGTATATGCGCTGGCGGCAGAGCGAAGACACCGAGCATCGGCAATCCCGTTTCAGTTTCGATATGCTTCGCGTGCCGGAATGATCGCTGCTGCAAACTCAATCCAAATGCCACTCCAGAACCGACACAAAGCGAGGCAAGAAACGCTCCAGCAATCATTAAGGATTTGCGCGGATAAAAAGGAAAGGGAGCGGGAACAGCTTCCGTTACAAGTTGGGAATCGGGGCGCCAGACCCCCTGTTCCATCTCAATCTCCTTCAATCGCGTCAGTGCATTTTGATAGACATGACGACTTGTCTCAGCTGCACGCAACAATTCCTGCAGGTGAACATCTTCATCACCTTGCTGTCCGACACGTGATTGCAAGTTTGTTAACTGCGTCGACAACAACGCCCTACGCGCGTCGAGAGCCGTTATTTCCTGTTTCAAACCGTCCACGCTCTTCGAAAACTCTGTCATGATCTGACGATGCATCTGCGACAGCAAAGCTGCTGTGGCAACTACCTTCGGATGTGCTGAGCCATATTGGGTCCGTAATTCAGCATCTTTACTGGCCAATATGGACTCTTTCTCCAACAAACTTCTTAGCAACGGCGCATTGATAGTGGACGAATTGACGAACGGTGCAATCGCCGACATTTCCCCATTCGTTTTGATGACATTCATCAATTGATTGAGAGAGCTTTGCTTCTGCGCAATCTCATTATCGAGAGTTGTTAACTGTGTATTGACATCAGAGAGATTTTGCGAGACGAGCGTTTCACCACGCAAAGGCGTGAGATGGTGTCTGCCACGATATTCCGCAACAGCTGCATCTGCTTGCGCTGTCTGCCGGCCAAGACGATCAATATAACTAATCAACCATTCACGTGCCTTTTCAGTCAGCTCGCGATGCTGTTCAAAGCGATCTTCAATGAAAACGCGCGCATAAGCATTGGCTATATCAGCAGCGAGTTGAGGATCATTGGACTCCACTTGAAGCCGAATAACATAAGATTTACCTTCATCCCGCGCTGAGACCGATTCTATTAATTGCCTCGCCGCTTTCGCGATACTCACTTCACATGGACCAGATGGTTCAGGAGCCGCCACATGGCCGAAGTACCCGCTAATCCAATGACTGATTGTTTGAAACAACGACGGTGATTGCTCGCAGAATTCAGGACGCTTGTTTAGATCCAGCTTTTTGACCACTGCTTCAGCAAGTTTTCTTGAACTGAACACCTCAACAGTGCTGTGGATTTGCATTTCATCCAACGCCTGGCCGGTAATAATCTGTTCATTACCAATCAGACGCACCTGTCGTGGATCGAATAAGATAGAAGCTGAGGATGAATAACGCGGAGGAACGTGATAAACGTAAAGGGCCATCAAAAGCGTAGCCACACACGCAAAGATCAGGATTTGCCATTTCCGCCGAAAAATGACATCAAGTAAGCTCGGACCGCGTTCCTCAGGCTGAGGAATTGCCGACATGAGCAATCTACTTGGTTGATTTTCACGGATATCATTTGGCACGATGTTCATCACTCTGTTTCCACCCGTCGATATATCGATGAATGACAGCGACCAGCCTGCCAGTCCTGTGAGACGTCATTTCGCTTACTTATAAGCAATGACCATTGGCGGAACAATATTAGGCACTGGACTAACAAGAGAGGCCTGAAACCTCTCCCAACATTCATCGACATATTTCTTAAAGGTATGATCGAACCGCTCTTCGCTAAAGCGAAGTGCATTTCTGTGACAATTAACAGGTAGAAAAGCTGCCTCCGATCGAATGAAACGACTGACGGCATGAGCTACCTCTGAAGAATTAGGCTCATCGAAAAATAGTCCTGTCGGCGCGGCACCTCCCGCAACCACAGTCTCACGCGCTCCCCCTTTGCCGAGAGCAATAACCGGTGTTCCTTGACCTTGCGCCTCCACAACCACGATTCCAAAATCTTCATGTGCCGCGAATATAAAAGCGCGCGCGCCTCTCATAAGCGTCTGCAACTCTGAATCTTCAACAAAACCAAGAAACTGAACATTCGGCCCCGCCCTTTCTTTTAAAGAAGCGAGCTCAGGACCGTTGCCGACAACCAGTAACTTCTCATCCGGGAGAGCACGAAAAGCCTCGACGATAATTCTTGTGTTCTTGTAAGGTACAAGACGAGAAGCAGTCAGGAAATATTTCTCTTTCTTTGTCGTCGGAACAATAGTCGGCACAGTAACAGGAGGGTAAATAACCTCTGAATCACGCCCATACAATTTATGAATACGTCGCGCGACGAATCGAGAATTGGCAATATAGGCGTCCACTCCATTCGCCGTACGCGTGTCCCAAATACGCATCCAGTGTAACAATAAGCGAACAAAGAGCGTCCGAATTCCTTTATCGAGGCGCGCCTCCTCCAAATAAGTTTGCTGCAAATCCCAGGCATATCGCATGGGTGAATGCACGTAACTTACATGCAGCTGATCTGGACCAGTAATAATTCCTTTGGCAACCGCGTAACTGCTCGATATAATGAGGTCGTAATCTCGTAAATCTGTCTGTTCGATCGCGAGCGGCATCAAAGGCAGATAAAGCTGATGATGGCGGATACCTGGCATCTTTTGCAAAAATGAGGCACGGCTCGTTTCATAACCGATTTTTCGCCGATCAGACGCCGGGAGCAAATCAAACAGACAAAAAACGTCCGCTCCGGGATAGCACCGCAATATCCCCTTCAAAACACGCTCGGCACCTCCGAGAACGTAAAGCCAGTCATGTACAACGGCCACACGCATAACAAATCACCACGCAAAAAAGAAAGCCAAGCCCACCCATGCCGCACGAACGCACATGTCATACGCCCCAACACATTGACCCGCCTTTACGTTAGTCCATCATTGCTGACAACCAACCTGCAAGCTGCCCAATCCGCAATAACCAAAAGCTTTAATTGAAATCGAAATTTGCTCTTATTAAGCAGCGAGACTTCACTGAGCACATTTTGCGGGTATATGCACACAGCAAGAGAACGGCACAGCTTCCTATTTATTAATATAGATCATTCTGTACCATTACGCAATGTCGACTAGATTGAAATTATTTGTAGAAATTGATTTATTGAAGGTCATTACCCAAATTTCTCAGGGTCTGTTCAGTTTAATCCTCGCAGATCACGTGGCGGGATTAAACGAATAAAACTCCTTCCTCCTTGAAATTGCCGTAAAGCACAAAAAGTTTCATAGTTTATGGCATAAGGATAGGAGTTTCACAGATGTACCAGTAACATTGATGTTAAGCTTGAGCGCTACTCACCCGCCACATTCAAAAATCAGGTTGAATCAGACAATTCGATAAGCACTAATTTTATTCAACGGCTTTTTGAAGATATCTGAGAAAATTTTGGTTTTCTAGGAGTAGCGGAAAAAGCGATGCACCCAACTCACCGGCTGATGGGGATTTCTCCGTCAAACACGAATCGACCCTCGAGAAGCGAAACGTGATCGCTGAGCCGTTTCAGATGGTCAAAATCGAGGAAATATCACGGTTATAAAAATGGAAGAACTGAGTTTCAGTTCTGATATGGAGAACTTTCAACAAAATAACAGATGCGTCATTTAGAAACAGGTTCATTTTTGTTTGAAGACGTAGCGACGCCTGCGTTCGATAATCCTGAACAAATCGAAATAGTGATTCACATATGAATTAGAGTGCGAGCAAAAAAGTTCATTTCATTATTTCGGTTACGCAGATGCAATTTCAATGTATGAGCAGTTTGAAGTCCGCAGCCAGGATGCGGAAAATTTGCATAGCGTTGGTCCCTAAGAGCAGGGACTGCTTCATTTCACCCGCAATCCATACGCCTAGACAACCGCCTAAACCAAATCGCAATGAATCAGACCCATCGCAATTTGGTCAAATTAATAGCATGCTGCCTATTCGTCTTTTTACCCTTCCGACCCTACCTTGGGGGAATCGATACAAGGATAAGTTCGAAATAAGGACTTCTGTCCTAGAACCAGCGCTCGTTCACGACAATTGTATCATTCGGCTGCACTGGATCGTCCAACGTGACAGGTGCTTCAACAACGCTTCCGTCATCAAGTCGCCGCTTGATTTCCAAGCGCCAATCTGAACCCAAATCGCTGATACCACCCCCAAGCGCCAAGGCCTGCTGGACACTCATACCCGGTTTGAGTGGATATTGCCCCGCCCGGGTGACAAACCCATAAAGGAAGAAAACTGGAGCAACCTCCACAACGATATTGTCGTTATTCTGAATAAAAGGAACATGCCGGCCTGACATGACTTCATCTACCGAATAACTTGTCACCGAAAGACCATGAGGTGTCTCACGTTGAATCTTGACAACACTGCCAGCAGTATCACGAACACCCCCGGCTCTCGCTAAGGCTTGCGCCAAATTAAGCGGCCTATCAAGCACAAATTGACCCGGCGCGCCTACAGCACCCTGCACCGAAACCTGCCCGCCAAATGTGGTCAGTGAGACGACAACTTGGGGCTTCTTAATGACATCTGCTCTATCCAGGATTTGGGAGATACGTTTGCCAAGCTCTGCCTCGCTCAGTCCTTTCGCCATGACACGCCCGGCATAGGGAAATCCAATGGTCCCATCCGTATCGACACGAGCCTGAGTATCGAGATCCGGTTGCCCTATAACACGGATCTGAACAACATCCGATGGCATAAGCCGATGTGCCGCCGCGAGAACGGAGCTGCTTTCCAAGATAGTCGCCGCGCAGACCGCCGCCCCGGCAATAGCTGCAGCCCCTACGACAAAGGCCAACGATCCGGCTTTTCGAGAACCCTGCACACGATCGACGCGAGGGCCTGTCCAACGAAAAACGTTAAAGCTCATTGCACCATCCGATGCTTTCTCCCGCATCTCAATATCCCTCTATCTTCCCATCGCCAATCAACCCTGCCAAATCACCGATGGTTGGCGTTTCGCTCATCCTAGTCGATTACAGTTGCTTTGCCGTGGTTTATGTAGAAATCACGCCCATGATAAGAAAGACCAAACATAAACCGGTTAGACTTCGCGTCGTAACCCTGAACTGTGTCGAGACGATCAGTATAAGTATAAGATGCAAGAAGCTGCAGATAAGGACTTACATAATAGGTTAGGAGAAACCCGCCCATCCAAACCCGTTGCTGCTGAAATGCAACATTCGATCCCGAAGCCGTTCCTAACACACTATTATTGAATTTCATCCTACTTACATAGGCCTCAAGCGACAGACGCGGCGAAATCCGATAGCCCATATTAAGGTTTTGCCGCTCCTCTTCCTGAGCATTGGAAACCATACCCTGCGGAGCAGTGATCATTCTGGCGCTGCCGAAATTTATCGAGAACCTCGGTGTTAAGAGCCACCTGAAATCAACCGAGTAAATCGGAAAATCATCGCGCACCGTGTAAGTCGGAAACCGCCCCTGGACGGCTGCAACACCAGCTGTACCCGACACCATTATTTTAGGCGAAATCACACGCTCGTAATTAAAGAGATAATTCTGCTGATCGATCCCTTCGGCCAATTGCCCATTGTCTGTCGCGGGCCGTGTTGTGAATTGGCGGCGCACGAAAGTCGCACTTACCCCAAAACGGTCCAATGGCGAATGATTGTACTCCAGCCCAACAGTTTCAAACGTCTGGTCCCGGTTGTTGGTTTGAAGCTCTGCAGCGGTGTTTGTATATTGCCGCCACCCCCCATTCGCAAAGCCATAGATTTGGCCTCCGATATGGCAACGCGCTGATGCGGTACCGGAAGTCTGGGTGATCAGATTGATCTGATTGATAACATTTTGCTGGATAAACGGTGACTGGTAAGTTGCGGTTGCTCCGACAATATCACCGAAGCACCTGTTTCCAAGGCTCCAGTTCATGCCACCATCCACATGATAATTATTGGAATTGAAAATTTTATTGTAAGCGTAACGCTGCATATTATAGCCGCCGCTCACAAAAAAGGTCTGCGATCCTACGGGAAACTTCATCGAGCCATTGAGATTGGTCGAGGACAGGAAATCCCCACGCGAAGTCCCAGGTGTTAAGGGCTGCCCTGCCGGGGCAAGTTGTACGTTATCATCATAAAAAACATTCTGCTCGATAGCCAAGCTGATCGGCACATAATCGAGGGGCTTCATGTAATAAAGAAACGTCCGGAAGTCGCGCTCAAGCGAACGAACCCATCCATCCGGCGCTGCGGCAGGCTCCGGTCGCACGACTACGTTCTGAGCATGAACATCTACCCAGCCCAGACAACACAGAAAAAAAGCCAAGAAAAAACGATTTCTTGACATCATTTTCAACATGTACTCGCCATTGCGCAGCAACCCATCTTCATAAACGCACTCAACCCACGACAAATTTCGAAACAGAAACACAATCCGACAAATTATAACGATAAACTCGTTCAAATCTCCTCAGCGACCCAGAAAAGGTCAATTCAATTCGCCCCCCTCCCGGCAGATCGCGGGACACCTAGGATATCGCGTAAAATAAAGCAGCCATCTTGCAATGACTCCTAATCAGTCCACTGCTGACTTCTTCTCATGCCCACAACAATCGGTCAAGGAGAGCGATCCGCGTCACGTCGGCGGGTTGCCTTTAAAACTTGCTATATTTCAAATAATTATGGAACCTCTTCGGGCTTATCTGCCATTTCGCGGAGTGAATGATACAAACCTCTTGTTGCAAAAATCCAACAAGACCCGGCTTGGTACCCCCTTACCTTTGCTAGAATCCTTTCAGGAATGACCTGAAATCGCTTTAACTTCTCAATTTACCATAAATCTATTTAAATTATACTGACGGATCATCTCGATTATCCGCCCTTGGGCCAATGAAACGCGTTCACCCCATTTCCTACTTTGGATGCATTGCAAGTGACTCTCCTTGCTCGGACGGATTTGAGCAAGGAGATTTCGCATGGAAAATCGGTCGATCAATGTAACCCACGAGAAATGCTTTCGCTTTCGGGTAAACACTCCAAATTTTTCGGAAAGGTCTCTTCAGTCCACCTCGATCGGATATTGGCGTTTTTGAAGATTCGCCCAGCAGATGGAAGCATCGGCGACGCCCCTGATTCGAGGAGTATCGCCGAATCACCCAATCCCTCCAAGAGCCCTTCTACGAGGCTTGACGCAGGTCCGGCGGCAACCCTTCGTTTGCCAGTTCATCAAGCGCCTCATTGAGGCCTAATGTTCTCTGATCGTTCGAGCCAAGCCGACGAATCGAGACGGTGCGCTCAGCGGCTTCTTTCTTGCCAACAACGAACAGAACAGGCACTTTAGCGAGAGAATGTTCACGCACTTTATAGGGAATTTTCTCGTTACGCAGATCTCCATCCACGCGCAATCCACGTTTGCGTGCCGCCGCCATCACCTCGTAAGCATAATCATCACCCTCTTGGGTTATTGTTGCCACGACAATTTGCAAGGGTGAGAGCCAAAGCGGGAGATGGCCAGCGTAATGCTCGATCAAAATACCAGTGAACCGTTCGAGCGAACCAAACATGGCGCGATGGATCATCACCGGCACACTTTTCTCGCCCTCCGCCGTAATATAGAAAGCACCGAAACGCCCAGGTAAATTGAAATCGACCTGCGTAGTGCCGCATTGCCATTCCCGGCCGATAGCGTCACGCAAAGTATATTCAAGCTTCGGCCCATAAAAGGCGCCCTCGCCTGGATTGATACCGGTTTTGAACTGATGTCCGAGCTTCTCGAGCACACGCCCAAGGGCTGCTTCCGCCTTGTCCCAGGCTTCATCCGATCCGACGCGTTTTTCGGGCCGTGTCGATAATTTTATGACGATGTCCTCGAAGCCGAAATCCCGATAGATCGACAGAATGAGATCATTGATCTTGAGCACCTCATCCATGATCTGGTCTTCGGTGCAGAAAATATGTGCGTCATCCTGAGTGAATGCGCGCACCCGCATGACGCCGTGCAACGCTCCCGAAGGTTCATAGCGATGAACGACGCCGAATTCCGCAATCTTCAACGGAAGATCGCGATAGGATTTCAATCCATTCTTGAAAATCTGGACATGGCCCGGGCAGTTCATGGGTTTCAACGCGAAGACGCGTTCGTCTTCCGTCGTGGTGATAAACATGTTCTCGCGATAGGTCGCCCAATGGCCGGATGTCTCCCAGAGGGCTCTATCGAGTACTTGCGGTGTGTTGACTTCCACATAATCCGCTTCCTGCTGCCGCCTCCGCATATAGGATATGAGGGTCTGAAACAGGGTCCAGCCTTTCGGATGCCAAAAAACGGTGCCGGGCCCTTCCTCCTGGAAATGGAACAGATCCATCTCTCGACCCAGCCGCCGGTGATCGCGTTTTTCCGCCTCCTCCAATTGCTTCAAATAAGCGTCGAGTTCGGCCTTGCTGGCAAAGGCTGTCGCATAAATACGCTGCAGCATTGGCTTGGTATGATCGCCACGCCAGTACGCTCCAGCTACCTTCATGATTTTAAATGCGTTACCAATCTTTCCGGTCGAAGGAAGATGTGGCCCGCGACAAAGATCGAGCCAATCTCCCTGCCGATAGATTTTTAGATCTTCTTCGCCTGGAATGGAGTCGACGAGTTCGACCTTGAAAGCCTCTCCATGAGTCTCGAACCAGGCCTTGGCATCATCCCGTGTCCAAATCTCTTTGGTGAAAGGTTTGTCGAGAGCGATGATTTCAGCCATTTTTTTCTCGATGGCTGCGAAATCTGACGGCGTAAATGGCTCCTTGCGATAAAAATCATAGTAGAAGCCGTTCTCGATGACAGGGCCGATTGTGACCTGGGTACCAGGAAAAAGCGTTTGAACAGCTTCGGCCATCACATGAGCGGCATCATGGCGAATGAGATCGAGCCCACGTGGATCATCACGCGTGACGAATTCTATGCGGACGTCATGGTTTATGGGATCAGCAAGGTCGCTCAGCCTGCCGTCGACAGCCATGGCGAGCGCCTTTTTCGCCAATGATGGGGAAATGTTCTTGGCAATCTCGGTCCCGCTAACGCCGGGCTCGAACTGGCGCGATGCACCATCGGGAAAAGTCACGGATATCACTTGAAACATCTCCTTTCGTGCTCACTCGCCCGAACCAACAGGCGTAAGCATCACTTGATTAAGCTGAGAATATCGAGGCCTTGCAGCGTCTTGCCCAAGGATTCCCGAACCCAGACGGTTGCTTTGCGGACGATCCTAATCACATCAAAATGGAAACCTTGGAAAGCTGAAAATCGACCTCCAGTTTCATCAAAGTGAAAAAGTTCGCAAAGCAGCCTCATTCAGTCACATTCACCAACCTATCCTCTGTGCGAAAGCAGAATTTCGGGCGATTATGAGACCTTGAAAGCATTGGAAACCGCTCAGGCCAAGAGCCGATATTCTCACGAATGCTGGTGGTTTCGAGGCCGGATCGTCACCCGAGGCGCAGCGTGCATTGCAAAGCGAGCATGCTGAATATTGCGCTTCGGACTCGGCCTTCCCGAAAAATTGGTTCCGAACCAATCCCGGATATTTCTCCATCATTCCCCTGACAAATCAAAGCGTTTTCGTTAATTTTGCATCGGCAAATCGGTTTGTCGAAAAGGAAAATATTCGGTCGAAGCGAAGCGGTTCAGCCCAGTTCGTGGTGCTCAGGTCTGAAGGCCGTGATTATCAATGATTTGAAATTATGCTGGATTTCTTCGAACTCAAGCTTTGCCAGCGTCCCAAAAGATCGACAAATGCGATAAGATCATTGGACTGGTGCTTTGCTTCCGCACTTTGCACCCAGCCCCTCTCTACGATCCGGAACGATCGAGATGAGACAGAATTATTCCAATGTCACAGGATTATGGTCCATTCATAATCAGCAATAGAGAGGCGGAATAGGTGTTCCGCATTGGGTCAAGAGCGACCGGCTTGTTATACTCCAACCCTGATTGGGGCCGCCCACGAACAAGCAATCGACAACGGCCATTTTCGCTCAAGGCAATTCCTCAAGGCAATTCCATGAATTCCGATAAAGAAACCGAGTTGAAATTTCTCTTCGACCCTACCGATTGGAATGTGCTGCAACAATCCCCGCTTGTTGCGCCCTCTCTCACCTCAGCAAAACATTACGACCTTAAAACGATTTATTACGATACGCCCGACGGAACGCTTTGGAAAGAAGGCGTCGCACTCCGTGTACGAGAACTATCCGGAGCAGACGGCGTTGAGCGCATCCAAACCGTTAAATGCAAACTAGCCTCCGATGTTGAACGTGGTGAGTGGGAGGTACGCGTCCCCGATTCGACGCCAGATCTTAATCTCATCTCGAATATTCCGCTTAAGCCGTTGTTTAGCAAACCGAAATTTGCAGAGAAACTCGCTCCGGTCTTTATTTCCCGCGTCAAACGGATCGCTTTCCTCGTCAAAGAGGCCGATACCGAGATTGAAGTCGCCCTTGATACTGGTTCCATTGAGGCGGGATCGCATTTCTCTCCGCTGCACGAGCTTGAACTGGAACTCAAACAGGGCGATCCCTCTGCCATGTTCCAACTGGCACATCGTTTTCAAGCGGAACTGCCGCTGACACTTTCACATATCAGCAAGGCCGAGCACGGCCATTTGTTGGCGCTCGATCGCTGGCTCTTACCCTCCAAAAGCTCAGCTCCAGAACTCACCAAGGACATGAGTTCTCATGAAGCTTTTCAAGTGATCGCTAGAACCTGCCTCCATGATTACATGCTAAATCTGATTGCACTCGAAGGGCCGGACCCCGTTGAAGCGATTCATAAGGGCCGCGTCGCTCTGCGACGTTTGCGCGCCGCCTTTAGTCTATTTGCCCCGATATTATCCGACGAAGCTTTTCCGAAACTGAAGGACGAGGTGCGCTGGATCGCACAGCGCTTCGGTACTGTCCGTGACCGGGACGTTCTACAGATGAGTGTGTTCGAACCGGCTTCACAGCAAGACGTCATTCCTGGCGCGCGTATCCTCGCACAGCTCCTGGACAAGGAGCGCCATGCTGAACATAACGCACTCAAGAACGATCTTCGTTCGGATCGCGCGCGGGCATTTTTACTCGATTTCACACTCTGGCTCGAGCATGGCTCATGGCTGTCATCGGCGCCGAAAGTCACCGTTGACGACGGCGGGACACTTCCCAAGAATGTATCCTTTGTTTCTTTCGTACGCGAAGTGCTGCAGAGACGTCAGAACCAAATCCTCAAACGAGGTGCCAGCCTTGTGAAGCTACCTCCCGTAAGCCGCCATGAGCTTCGGATCGCCGCCAAGAAGCTACGCTACATGGCTGATTTCTTTATAAATGTGCCGGGAGTAGCGCGAGAACGCGGGTCGTTACAACCAATGCTTGACGCGTTGGAACAAATGCAGGCTCATCTCGGCGAATTGCATGATCAGGATTTCAAGACAGCCTTTCTCGAAGCCGAATGGAAGAAATTTGCCGAATATAATGCTGCAATCTTTGCTGCAGGAAGACTCTCGGCCCAGGACGACAGCCAAGAGAAGACGCTTCTTCGAAAAGCGGTGGAAGCTTATTCCGAATTCGCAAAAGCCAAAGCATTCTGATTTCCCGAGTGTTTTCGGCACCATTCGATTGCTTCGCGCTTGGATGGATCGAAATAGCGCCGGTTTTTAGAGGCGGAGATACTGCGAATGATCGGATAGGTTTCAGCCTGAAATGCACGATAATCACAGACCTCTGGAAGCGCACTCCTCCGTGCTTTCGGAACTCCCAGAACACTTTAAAGAGAGGATAGGCATCAGCCCGGCCATATCAGGATAGATTTTATAAAAACCTATAAATTACAAATAGATGCATGATTTTCAAAAGAGCGTGGATTGCACTTTCGCTCGATAGTGTCTAGCCTTTTGCTAAGGCTTGTGATGGTCTTGCTCAAGCCAGATAATGGAGAATGTTCATGAATGCTCGCCGGCTGCCTGTGACCGCCGCTCTCCTCGCCAGTTTTCTTAGTATCGAGGCCATGCCTGCAAACGCCTTGACTGTCGGGGAAAGCATCTCTGCATCGGAAAGTGCTTTGCCAATCGTAGAAGCGCAATGGCACCATCCACACCACCGTCATTGCCGCTGGGTGAACGTCCGCACGCGTGGCTGGAACGGCCGGTGGTATTGGCGTCGCGTTTGGCGGTGCTGGTGATCCGCCAGCCGTCTTTGCGCGACAATTGATCGCGACAGCGTCCGAAAAAGCCGGTGATCGGTTTCACCGACACCCGGACGAGGCCATTCGACAGACATTTAACGCAAAGCCGAGTATCTGAGACACCCCTCTAACATGATCGTCCAAGCGCAGCTAATTTGCGCTTGGCGTTCGATACTTGGCATTCAATATTTCTCATTCTGACTTCCGCGACATTGTCACAATGGTGCGCGCAGATGCATTCCGTCGCAACGGCGACAATAGAGGAAAAACGATATGCCTAGCGGCTACAGTCTCTTTGGATCAGGCGTGCTGGCTCTCACAATAGGTCTAATGACTTTTACACCAGTCGAGGCCCAGATTTTTCCCCTCTCCTCATCCACATGGCATTCAGGCACATCTGCATCGGACGATACTGGACTAAGGAAAATTCAATATCGGTATTACAGGAACCGGGGCTATTATAATAATAACGCCGCAGGAGCTGCCATAGCCGGCGGTATATTGGGTCTCGCGGCCGGCGCGGCGATAGCAGGAAGCGCAGCCAATGCAGCCCCTCCTCCGGGCTATTATGGTGCTCCACCTGCGCCTGACCCAAACTGGATTGCCTATTGTGCCCGCAAATATCGGTCCTTCGATCCTTCAAGCGGGACTTATCTCTCTTACGACGGCAATCGCTACCTCTGTCAATGAATATTGCCAAAGCCTGTTGATCGGGCCTTATCCAAAATGGGTCCTTTTCTTGGTACCCTACTGGCACGGCGGTGAAGGGTAAAGTCTCGGCTCAGAGCCGGGTGCGAGAACCATTCATCGCTCTCATCCTCAGGAATGTGGCTGGGCAATTATTCAGCAATTGAATTTTTTTCTCATATTTAAATAGTGTCTTTTCAAACACCTGCGGGAAACGATCCCCTCTGCGCCCCGAAGACGAGCCGTCCGAAGCTGGACAGTGTTTGAGAATTCCCATACATTATCAGATAGATATTCTTTTGTGCCAGCTGCGGGCTCGATGCCCGCTTGCGCGCGCTGTGACGGCCCCGGCAGAGCCGGACAATGCCGACGCAACCGGCGTGCATATACAGACCAAATGGCCAATCGGCTGCCTTCGGGCTCAACGGTCCTCTCATGGAGAACCGAACGAGTGCTGTTGCCCATCTCTGTCTTTCACGCATCAACAAGCGCGTTCAGGACGGGCACTAAAGCCAAGGTTAGAACTGGTGAGCTTCTCGTTCCCAAGGCCGATGGCAAAATTCAAGGAGGTCTCGTCCTATGCAGGATAACGACAAGGCGCTTTCCCCACCGGCTTCTGTTAATCCGGCGCAAGCAATCGCCCAACTTGAATTATCGCCCCATGCCGATCATATGCTGGCGCTTGCAGCTACGGTAGCTGCCATTTGCGGCGGCCTTTACGGCTATGACACCGGCATTATTTCCGGAGCGCTCATCCTCATCACCCGAGAGTTCCAGCTCCCAAGCAACATGCAGGAGATCGTCGCCGCAGCCATTCTCGCGGGCGCCGTGGTCGGTGCTCTGGCTACGGGCAGCCTGTCCGAGGCAATCGGCCGCCGGCGTTCCGTCATTGTCGTCACCATCGTCTACATGATCGGAGCCGTGGCCTGCGCACTTGCACCATCCGTCTGGTCCTTGGTCGCCGCCCGTTTCTTCCTCGGTCTTGCCGTCGGCGGTTCGACCCAGGTCGTACCGATGTATATCTCGGAACTCGCCCCGTCCGATCGGCGCGGCAAACTCGTCACCTTGTTCAATGTCGCGATCGGCATTGGTATCCTCCTCGCCAATATCGTCGGCTTTACGCTTCACGAGGTCTGGACGTGGCGTGAAATGGTTGCGATCGCAGCAATCCCCGCCTTCATTGTGTTTGTTTCAATGTTTTTTCTACCGCAGAGTCCGCGCTGGGCGGCGGAAAATATCGGTCTCCATGGCGCGCTCGAATCGTTGCGGCGGGTCCGCAATTGTCATCGAACCATCCACAAGGAAGTCAACCAGATCCAGGAGGTGGCCGAGCGCACGCGTGATGAAGATCGCGGCTGGCGCGGTCTCTCCCAGCCCTGGGTACGCCCGGCTTTAGTAGCGGCCCTGGGCGTTGCCGTCTTCACACAATGCGGCGGCCTCGAAATGATGATTTATTATGCGCCGACCTTTCTGTCACAGGCCGGTTTCGGAGCCTCCTCGGCGCTTCTCGCGAGCCTCGGTGTCGCTATCGTCTATTGCGTCATGACCCTGATTGGCTGCCTCAATGTCGACAGGATCGGCCGGCGCCGCCTCATGCTCATCATGTGCCCGGGTTCCGTTCTCAGCCTGATCGGCCTCGGCATCGTCTTCGCCATGCATCCGGCACCCGGCGGCTTTGCTTCATGGCTGGTGATCGCCTTCCTGCTTCTGTTCATCATGTTCAACGCCGGCGGTATTCAAGTGGTCGGCTGGCTTCTCGGCGCCGAAATGTTCCCATTGTCGATGCGCAGCCAGGCAACCAGCCTGCATGCTGCTACGCTCTGGGGGAGCAATCTCATCGTCACCGGTACGGCGCTCAGCCTCGTCCATCTGCTCGGTCTTGGCGGCACGATGTGGTTCTACGCGGGGGTCAATGTCGCATCTTTTCTCTTCGTGCTGTTCTTCGTGCCGGAAACGGCCGGCTCATCGCTTGAAGACATAGAAGCGGCGCTCAAGGAAAAGCGTTTCCGTCCGGAAGGAGAAAGAATCAGCATCCTGCAGAACGCATGATCTTTTCGGCACGATGCACTTGATCAACCGGGACACAGACGGCAAATAGAACGGCGGGAGGAAAGCAGCCTCCTGTCCCTGCCCTTCTGCCCCGTCCTTGTCCATTCTCATCAGGTGTGCCGTCCATGCGCAAAATGTCTGACCGCGCCGGTCCTCCGTCCCGCGCGGCGGCGGCCGCCTCCCATAAATCGCACTCCCCTGCAGCACAAAAGGGGCCGTCGGCAAGTGCGAACCCGAAGAAGGGCGCCGCCGCGCCACTGCGGAAACCCAAATCCCCCAAGACGGGAGAAAAGCGGCCAGCCGCCTCAATGGCCGAGAACCAGAAGGACGATCAAGAGCCGCAACGCATCGCCAAGGTGATGGCACGAGCCGGTTTATGCTCGCGCCGCGACGCAGAAGTCTGGATCAGCGACGGCCGGGTCAGCGTCAATGGAACCGTCATCACGCAACCCGGGGTAAACGTCAGCGACGCGGACGACATCCGCATCGACGGCGTCAAGCTTGGCCCGCGCACCCATACGCGCCTTTTCCTTTTCCATAAGCCGCGCGGTCTGGTGACAACCAACCACGACCCGGAAGGCCGGCTGACCGTTTTCGATTATCTTCACGAACATCACCCGGATCTGCCGCGTGTTCTCAGCATTGGCCGGCTCGACATCAATACTGAGGGGCTATTGCTGCTCACCAATGACGGCGGCCTCAGCCGTCTCCTCGAGCTACCGACGACAGGTTGGGTCCGCCGCTACAGGGTACGGGCCAATGGCACGACGAATCAGGCTGTCCTCGACCGTCTGCGTGAAGGCGTCACGATAGATGGGGTCGATTATGCCGGGATCGAGGCCGTGCTCGATCGCGAACAAGGCGCCAATAATTGGCTTACGCTTAGCCTGCGCGAAGGTAAGAACCGAGAAGTCAAACGCGTCCTGGAACATATCGGCCTCGCGGTGAACCGATTGATCCGCTTGTCCTTTGGACCCTTTCAACTGGGCGAACTGCCGGAGGGCGGGTTGAGCGAAGTGCGCACGCGGGTTCTCCGCGATCAATTGGGGCCAAGCCTCGCCGCCGCCGCTGGCGTCGACTGGACACGGCATGACGAGGAGGAGAATGCTCCTTCTGTCCACGGACGGCCCCAAGGATCGCCCCAAGGATCGAAGCCGTCGGCGAAAGCAACGACCCTCGAAGCGCGTGGGGCGCCGCGCGGCAAACGGATGGATGAGAAACCTGCCACTGGCCGAGACGCCCGGAAGCCGGCCCGCATCACACAGGATAGCGTCAAGCCACGGCCGCAACAGGACACTCCAAGAGAAAAAGTCTCCAGAACGACTGCGGCCCATTCGCGCAAACATATTTCAACGCTTCGCGGAGAGGATGAGGTCCGCAAGACCAATGCGCCGCGCAAGAAAATCGAATCGCAGGATATTGCTGACAGGAATGGGCGCGTCGTGAAAGTCGAACGCCATATTCCCACCGCATCAAATACCACAACAATTGCACCAACCAGCCGCAACGCCAAACGCTTCGCCGCCGGTCATGCGGCTACGGCAAGGGCTGAAAGAACAGCGGAAAGAGCCGAAAAACTCGCAAAATTTGCGGCCAATTCCGGCAAGGACAACCGCATCGAGAAGGGAAATCGCGATAAGGGCGCATTCAAAGCGTCCGGCAAGCGGGAACAGGGCGCGCAGCAGGAATTCGGAAGAGCCGCAACCGGTCGCCCGGACCCGAAACGCGCCAGCGGCAAATTTTCCGCCAAATCAGCAGCGTCCGGACCTGCTCGGGGCAAACCCGCCTCGCCTTCGCCCCGCCCCAGGCGCTCGGACAATATGGGATCCGGCAAAAAGCCTTGAGTTTCAGCGGTGAGAATCATTGGCGGCCGCTTGAAAGGCCGGACATTGAGGGGGCCTCCCACGGCCGCGACCCGTCCGACCTCGGACCGGCTGCGGGAAACCCTGTTCAATGTTTTGGAACATTCCTACGGTGATCCGGTTGCGGATGCGGCGGTTCTCGATCTTTTCGCGGGGACTGGAGCTCTTGCTTGCGAAGCGCTCTCGCGCGGAGCGCAACGCGCCCTGCTCATCGAGGAAGCACGAGCCCCTATCGCCGTCATTCAGGCCAATCTCGAGAGTCTCGGACTGAGTGATCGGGCGCGTGTTGTACGGCGAGACATCAGGCGGCTTGGCCCCGCGATGACAAAGGAAACGCCATTCACACTCGCCTTTCTCGACCCACCCTATGGAAAGCGGCTCGCGGAACCCGCCCTCGAGGCATTGGCCAAGGGAGAATGGCTCGCTCAGGATGCACTCACCGTGATTGAGGAAAGCTCCGAGGCCACGCTCCTTCTGCCATCAGCTTTCGTTCACGTCGAAACGCGGATTTATGGTGAGACCAAACTGGTTTTCACTCGTTACAGCAAGTCGCCTTGATCGCAACCTGGCGGGATCAAGCAGGTCTATCCGAAGACCACTTCCTGCCACGGATGGGATATGCCGTCGTCTCTTGGCGTCACCTTTCGGTGACAGGATGAAGTCCCTGCATTGGAAGAACCCTTATGGCCGAGACCGTTGCAAACGCCGCAGGGGCACCACCAGTGGAACCCAAAATCCTTTTTCTCCCGCAAAATGGCTGGATTCCCAATAATCCCCGTCTGCCAGTCCTGCTCTACAGGACGGATCTCGCGGCGACGCCTGATCTTGCGCACCACTTTGAAACCCTGTTCCGGGAAACCGGCTGGCCGCCGCAATGGAGGAACGGAATTTTCCCGTTTCATCACTATCATGCCGCCTCTCATGAAGTGCTCGGCATAGCGGCAGGAACGGCACAGGTCATGCTTGGTGGTCTTGGTGGTCCCGTCGTGGGTCTTTCCGCTGGCGATGTCACAGTCCTCCCGGTCGGCACTGGCCATTGCCTGTTGGTGGCAAGTCCGGATTTTCTGGTCGTCGGTGCCTATCCGCCCGGCCAGGATGGAACCTACCAAACCAGCAAACCGACACCGGCGCAGATCGAGATGATGGAGCAGCTCCCCTTCCCCGCCTCCGATCCCTTGTCAGGAGCACAAGGCCCATTGCCCCGTCTGTGGCATAAGGCCAGGCCCCATTGAAAAGTCTCCCTGAAAAATTTCATTCAACAAAACCGGCCGCGATCGTGGGGAAATCTTTGGAAGGGAGCGTTCCATCATGACATTTCCATCCAAACCGGTCTTGCAAGCTGGGCCCAAGGCCGTCATTCTGACGGTTCCATGAAGGCATGATGGGAGAAGCCCATGACCATCATCGAACATGATTTCGGAAAAAAGGATCGCGACAAGGTACGCCGCTTCGCGCAATTGCTAAGCCTCGAGGCACAGCACGAAGCGAAAGTCCTCGCCAATCCGATTCCCTATCTCGAACGTGCCACAGAGCGGATCTCACAGCTCGAAATGGCTCTTCTTGAAGCGTCGAACGCCGCCAATTTCACCTTGGGTGAAAAACCTGCGTCGGAGCCAGAAAAGGTCGAGATCGACAAGGCCGAATACGAGCGGCTCCTGCGCTGCAAGACATTGGTTGAAAACGCGATCAAGAAACTCTGACTGTGTCGAGGATCGTCGATATATCAACATCAGAAGAAGTCTCGCCGTATTGATCGTGCCAAAGTGCGGATAGCCCCGCAACCTCCGAACCGCGAGTTCGTTCACAGTTAGCGAAAATGCTGGTGACATTCATGCTCACTGGCACCGACGTCGTTGATGCCCAGGCGTCCGCGGTGCGCGGATACACCTGCGCCTATCCGGAAGTCGAGACATGCCGGCTCAGCGCTCTCCTCGCGCTTAAGGAATGATCACCGCTTGGGATGATTGTGATTACGCGGCCAGCTCATTCCGCTTGAACATCGCCAGACGCCCACAACAATCCTTCGCCATCGGTTCCCATATGCCGGAGAGCAAATATCGATCACCCTCCTCCGGTCTAAAATTGTACGTGCGCTCCAAAGACAAACGTCCGCCCCGGAAAGGGATGAAACAGAGTGTAGCTTTCATTATTGATATTATCGATACCCAGATTGATCCAGGTTTGATCGTTCAGTTTATATTGCGCACGAACGTCGGCAACGACGAAACTGTCGAACGAGCCATAGACGTTTGAGACGACATCCGTATTATCCATGGTCGAATATTGTTTGCCGCTGTAGCGCATCGCCGCCGTCAAGGCCCATTCCTTTGTCGGATGATAGGTCAGAGCCGCCGTCACGCGCCAATCGGGAACATAGGGAACCCGTTTGCCAACGACTGTCGTTCCAGTGGAGCTTGCCCAGCTTGTATCCTTGATGATGCGGGAATCGACATAGGTCACACTGCCGAGGGCTTCAAGCGCGTCAAAAAGGAAGTGCTCTTTCTGAGCCGCCAGTTCCACGCCGGTATTGCGGATCGCATCCACATTCATCACGTAATTATAGGGGATTTGCCCGGTGAGATAGGCAGTTTGAGAAATAATGGCATCGTTGACATTCTCATTGAAAACCGAAAGCCGCACCCGGCCGTCATCGAGTTTTCGTTCGATGGCAAGTTCTTCGCTCAAGACATTTTCTGGTCTCAGGTTGGGGTTCGGTATCGCATAGGTCGAGCCCGTTGAAATGATCTGATAAAGTTCGGTAACGGTCGGGAAACGATAGGCCTGACCGAAGGAACCCGTGATCTCCCATTCCCGCGAGGGCGTCCAGGCGATCGACAATTTGGGCGAGAACCGCAAGGCGTTGAGCGTAGGCTGGCTCGTGGAAATCGTGCCGGTCACCGCCCCGGCACTATTCGTCGTTGTCGCAAGATTATAGCCGCCGAGTGCCTCCCATTGCTCCAGCCGCCCGCCAAGCGTGAGTTTGAAACCGGGCGCAAAACGCCACGCGTCCTGTGCCCAGAGCGCTTTTGTGACGGTCGTGCCACGTCCCTTCGAATAGACAAGGCCATTCGACTCCGACGCACCGTTCCAGATATCCGTCCCATAGGTCGGATTCATCAGGAAATAGCGATCACCATGCAGACCAAAACTGACCTCATGCTCGCCCCCTGGCCCTGTGGGACGCCAGATCCCTTTGAAATCACCATTAATCCAATTGGTGCCATCAAGGCGCGCAGCCTTTCCATTGGCCGAGAAACCAACCCCAGTCGCCGTGACGCCAAACGGATTTTTCTGTGTGTCATGCAGAAAGTAATAATTGGAAAGGGACAGATCCCAATCGAAGACGCCATCCGTATGCGACCGGAACGCAAGTGCATTGGTCAGATGTTCCTCAAGCAACGTATAATTGCTGTTGGCAAAGCTCGATATGCCTGCAAATGTTGGCGCTCCCGTCGCATCACGCAAATAGGTTTGCACGGATGAATTGGCGTGGTTAGACCAATATCCGACCTGATAGGTCATCCGCAGCGATGGGGTGATATCGAACGCGAATTTTCCCGAGAGATTCACCATTTGTGTATGCAGCAATCCACCGGCACCGAGAACATTGGCCGGCGTACCAAGTTTGTTGAGTGCAGCGAAAGCGCCACTTGTATTGGCCGGGAATGTGGAACTCGTCACGAAGGAAAGCGGCTGGCTGTAGCTGTTCTGGTAATTGCCCGTCAAAAACCAGGAGAAATCACCGCTTTTATTTCCAATCGCGATATTGGTCTGATCCGTGCGATAAGTGTCCTTCGTGCCATAACGATTGAAGGTCTGAAAGGCTTCATTCTGGCTTAAGACGGCGATCGGCTTGTCAGGCATGCGGGTGGTGATCTGCAGGACGCCGCCCATGGAATTACCGGGAAAGGCAGCGGCAAAGGGACCATACAGAAAATCGACGCGATCAATCTCTTCGGGCGAAACCAATCCCCAGCGCGGTGCACCAAGCGTGTTGTTGTTGGCGATCAGTGCCGACAACAGCAAATCATCGGCATAAACGAGACTCCGTGCGCTTGAATTGACACCCCAGGTGCGCGTGGCAAGCACAGGCTGCGTGTCGCCATAATTCCGTTTACGGACGAAGAGGCTGGGGAAATATTTCACCGAATCCTCAGTATCGATAATGTTGATCGTTTGAGCAATGGTCGCAGCAGTCGCGCTATGGGAGGTCTGCGGCAGTTGGAACCGCTCCTTGATCGGCGGAACTGTCAGGTCCTGCATGAAAGCAGAGGTCGTATTCGCACCGGATTCCACAATATCGATGGCGGGCAGTTCCAATGCATCCTGGCCATAGGCGGCGTTATAAGGACCAGCACCTGCGGAAGCTAGCAAAGCCAAAGGCAGGCGCAACGACGCACAAGTCCGGCGCGTCGGGCGGTGAGCCGAGCGAAGATGACGTTTCATGAAAATTTCCGGAAGAGCCCGCTGAAAAACGGCTCACACAACAAGGGAAAAGCAAATTCGTCGCGCTCAGGATCGTGAGCATCGCTGTCTGGTGGCCGTCCCAATCTGGCAGATCCGGTTTGACCGCGATCGCCACCCCATATCGAGGTATTGATCGCGCTAAGCCTCTATCTCAGGAAGAATTGGCGGCCTCAAACACGGCAGATTGTCCGAGAAGTGCGACACACTTGAGATCGGACAGACCATCAGGCTAAACGGATGAATTTTGCCAGTGACGCTATGTGTATCCCACATCCAATGGATGTGGGATACACATCAGAGCCTTACCGGCGGACCGCGCGCAAAGGCAGTACGCACGCTCTCGCGTGCGTCGAGGAATAGATCCGAAATGGGCGACAGCACTGCCGCCAGAACACGGAATGGAAAAAGGCCAAAATCAATTTCTGATGGTGTCGACCCATCATCGCCCGCCCCCACCGCCGACACATAAAAACCAACGAGCGTGAAAGCTTCATCTGGCAGAACAGGGACATGAACCGGCGTACCGTCATGCCGGCAAATATCCAGGAATGAAGCGGCGAGATCGAAATCTGCCCGAGAGGGCGTGGGAATGAAGGCAACAATCAGTGCCTGCAGGGCAAAAACATAGGCTGCAAGCGCGGAAATCCAGCGCCGCTCCTCTCTCCTCGCCTGTTTCGCCCTGTGTTTCACCGAAGGATCCGGTCTAAAATATCATGGCGTGACTATGCGCCGCCCTTTGCGGGATGCAAGAGCTTAACAGTATCGATCTGCTCTTTCAGGCAAGTTTTGGAAGGATTTTCCTCAGATCAGTTCCCGCGAGAGAAGCTTTCGTATCTTGAGCAATCCGGTCCCCTGATCATCCTGCGATCGAATCGTATCGACAAGCGATCCATCTCTGCCGATCAGAAAAATCGTCGCCGTATGATCCACTTCGTAATTGGGGTTCTCCTTCACGACAGGAATGCTGACGATATGATACGCACCAAGCATGGTTTTAACCGACTCCGGCGTGCCGGTAAGCGCAACGATCCGACCAGCAAAATTCCGAAGATAGTCACGCAGGACCTCAGGCGTGTCGCGTTGCGGATCGACCGTGACAAAAACGAAGGGTAATTCCGCCGTCGACCCAAGCTCGGCTTGCCAAACACTCATATCGGCGAGTGCCGTGGAACAAACATCATGGCAATGTGTATAGCCGAAGAAGAGAACCAGCGGCTTACCACGAAAGCTCGCCTGCGTGACCATTGTGCCGTTTTGATCGACCAGGGAGAAAGCGCCGCCAAAATTCCTTGCGTCAGCCGAATGCATGCGCGAGCCATTCATGCCAAGAGTGATGAGAGCCGCCGCGCCGCCGCCGACGAGCACAAGCGTCACCAGCATCCAGAAAAGCGAGCGCTCCGCTCTTCGCGTCCTCATCCCCTTCCTCCACGCGACCTGCCAACCATCAACACTTTATATCGGCAGGCTTATCGCGTTTTTGTTGTGACCGGATTTCGTACCGGGATTTGAAAAGCCTGGAAATACGATGGCTTAGAAAGCTGATCCGCGAGGAGCAAACCAACCCATTCCTAAACCTCGATCACCAGAACATGCACCGCCGGCTTCTTACCCCAGGCACCCGCCACAGCATTCCGCACGGCTTTTTCGATCGATGAAGAGACGAGATCAGCATCCCGCCGTTTTTGCCGCGGCAAATGATCGAACGTCTGGAACAGAGCCTCATCCACGACAACATCGATTGACGTGCCATCCTGCGTGCGGTTCGGCATTCCGGCGATGACCACATCCGGTACGCCTGCCAGTTCACCTTTCGCCGTGATCGCCATGCCGATCGTCACGATACCTGAAAAAGCGAGTTTCTGGCGGTCCCGCAACGCGTCATCATCAGCCTTGATAAGACTGTTGCCATCCTTGAGCAGGCGCCCGGATGGCGCTTCTCCAATGATCGCCGGCTGTCCCGGCGCCAATATGACAATATCGCCATTGCGTGCCCGGACGACCTGTTCGGCACCTTGCTCCAGAGCAAAACGCGCGTGTTCGGCAAGATGAATATCCTCGCCATGCGCCGGCACGGCGATCTTCGGCCGTACCCATTGATACAATTGTTCGACCTCGCCACGGCGTGGATGCCCGGAGGCATGGACCAGCGCGTTACGATCGGTGATCACCTCGACGCCAGCGCGAATGAACTGGTTGATGATACGTCCGACCTCACGCTCGTTCCCTGGGATGGTTCTCGACGAGAAGATCACGCAATCGCCTGGATGCAGATTGACGACCTGATGTTCACCTTCGGCAATCCTGGCAATGGCCGCTCGGCTCTCACCCTGACTGCCTGTCGCCAGAATGACCACCTTTTCACGAGGAAGATGTGGATAGGCATCCATGGAGAGAAAAAGGGGAACACCGTCGAGATAACCGAGGTCACGGGCAATTCCGACGACACGTTCCATAGCGCGTCCGACCATAACAACGTTGCGATGCGCCGCCATCGCCGCTTCGGCAACCGCTCGGATACGGGCGACATTGGAAGCGAAGGTCGTGACGACGACACGGCCCTGGGCGGTCCCGATAATTTCATGCAAGGTGCGGGCGACATCACCTTCCGAAGGGCTCACACCGTCACGCAGAATATTCGTCGAATCCGAAACGAGCGCCAGAATTCCTTCGTCACCGAGTTCGGTCAGACGCTGGGCATCCGTCTTCCTGCCAAGACCCGGTTCACCATCGATCTTCCAATCGCCCGAATGAATAAGCGTGCCGACCGGAGTCCGGATCGCCAGCGCGCAACTTTCCGGAATCGAATGCGCCATTGCGATGAATTCGATCGTGAAGGGGTCAAGCCGCAGGACCTCACCCTGATCGACAGTCAGGATCGGTACTTCGGGCGCACCAGGTTCGGCAAGACGCTTGGTTTCCAGAAGGCTAGCGGCGAAACGGGTGGCGTAGATCGGACAGCGAAGCCGTGGCCACAGGTCGGGAAGTGCTCCGATGTGATCTTCGTGAGCATGGGTAATGATGACCGCGACGAGATCGTCACGCAATCTTTCAATGAAGGCTGGATTAGGCAGAATCAGGTCAATGCCGAGATATTCTGGCCCTGCGAAGGCCAACCCGCAATCGACCGCGATCCATTTTCGCCTGGTGCGCGGGCCAAAGCCGTAGAGCGCGAAATTCATCCCGATTTCGCCGAGCCCACCAAGCGGTACGAACACAAGTTCGTTTTCGACGTCGCTCATCGTGGAGACCTTTCTTCTCCGTGATGCACAAAGTCGAATTGCGCCAGAAAGTTCAGGACAAATCGGCTATCTGGCCGTGAACGGGATCGAGACAGGTGAACACCAAACCGGATTTCTGACTCCTTACCCAAAACCATTCCGAAATCCCGTTCTGACAATGACCAACCCGATTTATGGTGGAGCGTTTAGGAAAACATCTCCGGCTTCGATCACTTTTTCGCCCTGGGGTCCAGCCAGAATCAAACGTCCCTGAGAATCAATCGTCTTAAATATTCCCTCGATACGCTCATTCTGTCGAGCAATCGTAATCGATTGACCGAGATGCGCCGCATATTTTAGCCATTTCGCCCGAATTTGGGCAAAATTTTTCCCTTCTGCCCAAACTTCAAGCCATGCCGCAAAACACGACGACAAATGCCGGAACATCGTCACCGCGCGCGGTTCACTTCCTTCCCCCCCTATCGACGGAATCTTGGCCAAGGCTGTCGCTGGATAAGGCGTATCCAAGGGATTGGAATCGCAATTGACACCGATTCCAATCACGCAGATGCGCTTACCATCAGGCCGCACCGTCGTTTCAAGCAGGATTCCGGCGAGCTTCGCGCCATCGAATAAGAGATCATTCGGCCATTTAATTCCGAGCCGAGGATTATCGCCGACCAAAGCCCCCACTGCTTCGGCGGCCGCAACCCCCGCGACGAAACCCAGTTCAGGCAGATGCAATGGCAGTGCCGGATCAATCAGCAGCACGCTCGCATAAAGGTTGCCTGTGGGAGAGGACCACACACGTCCGAGACGCCCGCGTCCACCCACCTGTTCATCGGCAACCACCCACAAGCGGCCAGCCTCACCGGCCAAGCCATGTTTCAGGGCTTCGTCATTGGTCGAGCTCACCTTTTCCAGGTGAACCAGCCTGAAGTTTTGCGCAAGGGCTGTTTCACCAAGCTCGAACAGAGACACCATCCTCTTTTACAGAACGATCCTCATGGCCCATCAAAACAGGGACTTCGCGGCAACCGTCGTCGCTTCGACGAAGGCACCGGGATAGACGCAAAGGAACAGGATCAAGAGGCTTGTCACCGCGAGCACAGCGGCAACTGTCGGCGAAGGTCGGTCGAAGGCCGGAGCCGGTTCGTCGAAATACATGACCTTCACGATGCGCAGATAATAATACGCCGCCACCGTGCTCATCAGCACGCCAATGATCGCCAAGGGATAAAGATGAGCCTGAATAGCCGCGTTGAAGACATACCACTTAGCGAAGAAGCCCGCGAGCGGCGGAATACCGGCCAGGGAAAACATCATAATCGCCAGGAAGAAAGCGATGGCTGGACGGGTCCGCGCAAGCCCGGCGAGATCGCTGATCTGCTCGACATAGACCCCGTCGATCCGCATCGACAGAATGGCGGCGAAAGTGCCAAGCGTCATGACCAGATAGATCGCCATATAGGCGAGGACACCCTGCACGCCGGCTGGTGAGTTGGCCGCCAGCCCGACAAGCGCGAAGCCCATGTGGCCGATCGACGAGTAAGCCATCAGACGTTTGATGTTTGTCTGTCCAATCGCCGCGAAGGAACCGAGCGCCATAGACAGGATGGAAATGAAGACGATGATCTGCTGCCATTGTGTATGGATGCCGGGAAAAGCAGTGATCATGATGCGGATCGTCACCGCGACCGCAGCAAGCTTGGGTGCGGAGGCGAAGAAGGCGGTGACGGGAGTGGGAGCACCTTCATAGACATCCGGCGTCCACATATGAAACGGCACGGTGGACATTTTGAAGGCGAGACCGGCCGTCAGGAAGACGAGACCGAAGATGACCCCAAGCGATGCCTCACCATGCAGGGCGGACGCTATACCCGTAAAGTTCACCGTTCCGGCGAAGCCATAAATCAGCGACGCGCCATAGAGCAACATGCCCGACGACAAGGCTCCGAGAACGAAATATTTGAGACCCGCTTCGGAAGCTCTGACATTATCACGGTGAAAAGCCGCGATGACATAAAGCGCGAGCGACATCAACTCGAGACCAAGATAGAGCGCGATCAGGCCGGTCGCCGAAATGAGCATCAACATGCCAAGGGTCGAGAGGACGATCAGGATCGGATATTCGAACTTGTCGATCTTCTCGCGCGCGAGATAACTTTGCCCCATAATCAGGCTCACGAGCGAGCCAATGAGGACCAGAACTTTCATGAAACGGCCGAAGGGATCATCAATAAAGGAGCCGTCGAACAGGTTCAAAGCTGTCTTATGGCCAAGCACAATGCTCAGGATCGCAAGGCCCAGCACACCGACCGCCAGTTCCGTCATCGGCCCATCCGAGTCCTTGCCTCTTATGGCGCCAAGCAGCAGCAGCAACAGCGCACCAACCGCCAGAATGAGTTCCGGAAGCGTATGCGCGAGAACGACGGAAAGCGGGGTCATCGGTCAGCCCTTATACGATTTCATCTGCAGTTCGGAGCGCAACAGCACAACAAGCCGATCCAAACTCGATAGGAATTTCTTCGTCGATCGAAACGAAAAAGATAGATCAGGAAGCCGATGCCATCGAGCTGAGGGTCTCCGCCGACATCATCTCACTTCCTTCAGACTTCAAATGGCGCCGATCACGATTCCTCATGATCGACAGGGTATTACGCAAAGTGGCCGACATTGCTTTCAATGCACGATCGGCAATGCCAGGGACGCCGTATGGGAAGCCGAAATGGCCGCATCATAGCCACGGATCAAAGCCTCGACCGAAGCGGCGCAACCGTCGAGAATGGGTCCGGGATGAAAGCCATAATAAAGTGTGAGCCCAAGAAGCGGTGCGAGAAGCGCAATCTCGCGGGCGGAAAGATCCAGCAGGTTCCTAAGCGACGCCTTTTCGAGCACCCCGAAGATCACACGGCGATAGAGATAGAGCGCATAGGCCGCAGAGAAAATAACACCCGTCGCGGCGAATAAAACCACCGTGCTGTTAATCTGGAACGTGCCCATCATGGTGAGGAATTCACCGATGAAGCCCGACGTGCCCGGCAAGCCGACATTGGCCATCGTCAGGATCATGAAGGCTACGGCATAAAGCGGCATGCGTTCGACAATGCCCCCATAGGCCGCGATCTCGCGCGTATGCAGACGATCATAGACGACACCGACGCACAGAAACAACGCGCCAGCGACGAAGCCATGCGACACCATCTGGAAGATAGCGCCCTGCACGCCCTGCTCCGTCATTGAGAACAGCCCCATCGTCACGAAGCCCATATGCGCGACGGAAGAATAGGCAATCAGCTTCTTCATATCCGTCTGCACGAGAGCGACGAGAGAGGTATAGATAATCGCTATCACCGAGAGAGCGAAAACCAGCGGGGCGAAATAGGCCGACGCTTCCGGGAACATAGGAAGCGAGAAACGGACGAAACCGTAACCGCCCATCTTGAGAAGGATACCGGCCAGAATGACCGAACCGGCGGTCGGAGCCTCGACATGGGCATCAGGCAGCCAAGTATGGACCGGCCACATCGGCATTTTGACGGCAAAGGAGGCAAAGAACGCCAGCCACAGCCATTTCTGCATGGATGCCGGAAAAGCTGTCTTCAGCAAAACCGTAATGTCTGTTGTCCCGGCGACTCCATACATGGCCATGACGGCGAGAAGCATAAGGAGAGAGCCGACGAGCGTATAAAGGAAGAATTTGAAACTCGCGTAGACACGCCGTTGACCACCCCAGATACCGATGATGAGAAACATCGGTATGAGACTGCCTTCGAAGAACAGATAGAAAAGGATCGTATCGAGCGCGGTGAAGACGCCGATCAGCAGACATTCGAGGACGAGAAAGGCGATCATATATTCCTTGACCCGCATGGAAATCGATTCCCACGAGGCCAATATGCAAAACGGCATGAGAAATGTCGTCAGCAGCAGGAAGAGGATCGACATCCCGTCGACACCGAGCTTGTAGACTAGACCGGAACCGAACCAGCTTCTTTCCTCAAGAAGCTGAAATGCCGCCGTCGTCGAATTGAATAAAGTGTAGGCATAGACCGACAAGGCAAAGGTAATGAGTGTCGTGATCAGCGCCGCCCAGCGGGCACTCGACCGGCTTGCGTTGCTATCCCCTGGAATGAGTGCAACGAAAACCGCACCTATAAGGGGAAGCGCAATGAGTGCGGAGAGGATTCCAAAACCGAACATTAGTGCACCCCTCCGACGACATAATAGGTAACGATCGCGGCGACACCGATAAGCATGGCGAACGCATAATGGTAGATATAGCCGGTCTGTAGCTTGACGACGCGGCGGGTAACATCGACCACGGCGGCCGAGACGCCATCCGGTCCGAACCGATCGATCGTTCCGAGATCGCCTCTTTTCCAGAACACGCGGCCGAGCCAGAAGATCGGCCGAATGAGCAGCAAGTTATAGATCTCGTCGAAGTACCATTTATGGAGGAGGAAATTATAGATGATCGGATTGGTCTGCGCCCAGCTGTGTGCAGTGCCTGGCCGCAGGATATAGACATAGAGTGCGACGAGGAAACCGAGCAGCATCATGATCGTCGGCATCAGGCCGGCAAGGCGAGGAATTTCCTCCATCGCATGGAGAATATGATTGTCCGGACCGGTGAAGAGAGCCCCCTTCCAGAAGCCTTCATAACCTTCGCCGATAAAGAGATGAGCGAAGAGTAGACCAGCGAAGAGTGCTCCGGCGCCGAGGATCAGCAGCGGCAAGCGCATAACCAGCGGAGGTTCATGGGGATCCAGCGCATGACCATGCCCATGATCATCGTGGCCATGATCATCTGCAGCGTGACCACCATGAGCACCAGCCGTGGCAAGACCGTCATGTGCCAGCTCATGCACGACCTCCGCATCCGCACCCCATTTGGCGGGACCAAAGAAGGTCATGAACACAAGCCGCCAAGAATAGAAGGACGTGAGGCCAGCGGCAACGACCGTGGCGACATAGCCATACATGGCGCCCGTATGATGCGAGGCGAATGCCGCTTCGATAATGGCATCCTTGGAGAAATAGCCAGCCGTCAGCGGAAAGCCGGTCAGAGCCAGAGTGCCGAGCACCATCATCCAATAAGTGAAAGGGATTCGGCTCCGCAAGGCACCCATCATGCGCATATCCTGCTCATGATGCATCGCATGAATGACGGAACCTGCGCCAAGGAACAGAAGCGCCTTGAAGAAGGCGTGGGTGAACAGATGAAACACACCGACCGAATATGCACCGACACCCAGCGCGACGAACATATAACCAAGCTGCGAACAGGTCGAATAGGCGATAACGCGTTTGATATCGTTCTGGACGAGACCGACGGTCGCGGCGAAGAAGGCCGTCGTCGCGCCAATGATGATCACGAATGTGGAGGCATCCGGAGCCTGTTCGAAGAGCGGCGAGAGGCGTGCGACCATGAACACACCCGCTGTCACCATAGTCGCGGCATGGATGAGCGCCGAGACCGGCGTGGGACCTTCCATCGCGTCAGGCAGCCAAGTGTGCAGCAGGAATTGGGCGGATTTACCCATAGCGCCCATGAACAACAGCAGACAGGTAATCGTCAGAGCGTCGAAATCGTTCCCGAAGACGAAAAGATGCTTGCCCGCCAAGCCCGGAGCCGCTGCGAAAATCTGGTCGAAGGAGACGGACCTGGTCAGTATGAAAACGAGGAAGATACCGAGCAGGAAGCCGAAATCACCAACACGATTGGCAACAAAAGCCTTGATGGCGGCCGCGCAGGCCGATGGCTTTGTATACCAGAAGCCAATCAACAAATAGGAGGCAAGACCGACGCCTTCCCAGCCAAAGAACATCTGCACGAGATTATCGGCAGTGACAAGGCTCAGCATGGTGAAGGTGAAGAGCGACAGATAGGCAAAGAACCGCGAGCGCGACGGATCTTCATGCATGTAGCCGATTGAATAGAGATGTACCAGGGCCGACACCGACGTGACAACGACGAGCATGACCGCCGTCAAAGTATCGATGCGCAAGGCCCAGTCGACCTGCAAAATCCCTGAATTAAACCAGGACGCGATCACTTCGGTGGGCACCTTGCCCGGCCCGAGCCCCACCTGAACAAAGGTGATCCAGGAGAATATGGCAGCGACAAACAGCAAGGTCGTCGTGATGATTTCCGAGGCGCGCGCACCAATGACACGGCCGAAAATTCCGGCGATCAGAAAGCCGGTGAGCGGGAGAAAGACGATTGCGGCATGCATAACCGGCTCAACCCTTCATCAAATGGATATCTTCGACCGCGATCGAACCGCGGTTTCGATAGAAGGTTACGAGAATGGCGAGACCGATCGCCGCTTCCGCCGCTGCGACCGTCAGAATGAACAAGGCGAAAACCTGTCCGGTGAGATCTCCGAGATAGGCCGAGAAGGCGACTAGGTTGATATTGACCGACAAAAGGATCAATTCCACCGACATCAGAATGATGATGATATTCTTCCGGTTGAGAATGATGCCGGCGATACCGATTGTGAACAGGATCGCGGCGACCAGAAGATATTGAGTGAGAGGAACCGTCATGGTTTCAACCTCTTTAACATGTGACGTCAGAGTCCCTTGCCCGAAGCCACCTTGTGGATTTCAATCGCGTCGGCGGGCGTGCGGGCATTTTGTTCGGCAATATTCTGACGCTTGACACCGACCTTGTGATGCAGCGTCAGGACAATGGCGCCGATCATGGCGGTGAGCAGCACCAAAGCCGCGCCCTGGAACAGATAGGCATATTGCGTGTAAAGAACGCGGCCGAGCGCCATCGTATTCGTCATGCCGGGCGGCACCGGCGTCGTGACGGCGGCGACGGAGCCAGAACCCGCTACCCAATTGCCAAGCACGAGAAAGAGCTCAACGAGCACCACTGCACCGATCAAGGCGCCAATGGGCAGATATTGGAGGAAACCCTGTTTGAATTCCGTGAAATCGACGTCCAGCATCATGACGACGAAGAGGAACAACACCGCTATCGCGCCGACATAGACCACAACGAGTATCATCGCCAGAAATTCAGCGCCGAGCATGACGAAAAGACCGGCCGCATTACAGAAGGCAAGGATCAGGAAGAGGACGGAATGGACCGGATTGCGCGCGGCAATGACCAGGATGGCCGATACGATCATGACCGTCGAAAATAAAGTGAAGAAAAACGCGGGCACGTCCATGGTCGTATTCCTCACCGGTAGGGTGCGTCGAGCGCGATATTGCGAGCGATCTCACGCTCCCAACGGGCGCCATTGTCGAGGAGGCGTTGCTTGTCGTAGTAAAGTTCTTCTCGGGTTTCGACAGCGAATTCGGCGTTCGGTCCCTCGACAATGGCATCCACCGGGCAGGCTTCCTGGCAGAAGCCGCAATAGATGCATTTCACCATGTCGATATCGTAACGCGTCGTGCGCCGCGTACCGTCATTGCGGCGTGGCCCCGCTTCAATAGTGATAGCCTTAGCTGGACAGATCGCCTCGCAGAGCTTGCAAGCGATGCAGCGTTCCTCGCCATTGGGATAACGCCGCAGAGCGTGCTCGCCCCGGTAGCGAGGCGATTGCGGGTTCTTTTCGTGCGGATAGTTCAATGTCGGCCGTGGCTTGAAGAAGTAGCGCATGGACAGCGCAAAAGCACCGACGAACTCCTTGAGAAAAAGCGCCTTGGCGGCAGAATCGAGTCTCATAGCTTTCCCTTGCAGAATTCCGTTTCCATTAGCGGGCGGGCAGGAACCAGCTCTTTCCGCTCAAGTGCTTCCGGTTCAGACCCTCAGGTTCGTTCGCCGGTTCCGGCCTATTGGCCCAATCCCGCGCCCCAGCCGGTGAAGTGCAGCACGCTCGCCACCACGATGACCATGAACAGGGAGATCGGAAGAAAGACTTTCCAGCCAAGCCGCATCAGCTGATCGTAGCGGTAGCGCGGCACGAACGCCTTCACCATCGCAAACATGAAGAAGAACAGACAGACTTTCAGCGTAAACCAGATGACGCCTGGCACCCAGGTGAAGGGCGGATATGGAATGGGCGACAGCCAGCCGCCGAAGAACATGATGGTCAACAACGCACACATGGTCATGATCGCCACATATTCGGCGAGCATGAAAATCATGTATGGCGTCGACGAATATTCCACCATAAAGCCGGCGACGAGTTCCGATTCCGCCTCGACAAGGTCGAAAGGCGGGCGGTTGGTTTCCGCAAGCGCCGAGATGAAGAAGATCACGAACATCGGAAACAGCGGCAGCCAATACCAGCCGAGAAGACCGAAACGCGTATCCTGCGCGACGACGATATCATTGAGGTTGAGTGAACCGGCGCAGAGCAAGACGGTCACGATCACAAATCCGATCGAAACCTCATAGGAAACCATCTGTGCTGCAGAACGCAGTGCCGATAGGAATGGATATTTGGAGTTCGACGCCCAGCCGCCCATGATGACGCCATAAACACTGAGCGACGAAATGGCGAAAATATAGAGAACACCGACGTTCAGATTGGCGATGGCCCAGCCGTCGCTCAACGGTATGACCGCCCAGGCAGCGAGCGACAACATCCCCATAACGAATGGCGCGAGAAGGAAAATGCCTTTGTTCGCGCCATCCGGGATGACCGGCTCCTTGAACACGAATTTGAGCATGTCGGCGAAGCTCTGAAAGAGCCCATAAGGACCGACGACATTCGGTCCGCGCCGCAATTGTACCGCCGCCCAGATCTTGCGGTCGGCATAGAGCACGTAAGCGATGAAGACGAGGAGGACCACCAGGAGCACGAGGCTCTTGACGATCATCAGGAGGAAAGGAATTACCCAGCTAGTATCGCTCATCGCACACCTGTCTGCTTATTCGGCCGCTTGTCGCGCCAAGCCCTGGGCCAAGGCCGAGCATTCAGCCATTACGGCGGAGGCGCGAGCGATTGGATTGGTTGCGTAGAAATCAACGACCGGAGAGACGAAGGGAATTTTGCCATCCGGCTCGCCGAGGCCCCCAAAACGGGACGGATCGATTGGATCAATCACGGCGATACCATCGATCTCGGCGAGATGGGGATGCGCCGCATAAAGCGCGCCGCGCAAACCAGCCAGGGAATCGAAAGGCAGACGCGTGCCGAGCACATCCGACAAGGCGCGAAGAATGGCCCAATCCTCACGCGCCTCTCCCGGCGGGAAATTGGCCCGATCGGACAATTGCACGCGCCCTTCCGTGTTGACGTAGAGACCCGATTTCTCTGTATAGGTCGCGCCAGGTAAAATGACATCGGCGCGCGATGCGCCGCGGTCTCCATGCGTGCCCTGATAGACGACGAAAGCGCCCGGCTCTATGGTGATTTCATCGGCGCCGAGATTGAACAGAACATCGAGCGCGCCGACCTTGGTCATAGCTTGCGTATCAAGCCCCTTCACGCCGTCCTTCTGTCCTGGCACGAAACCGAGATCGAGCGCACCGACGCGCGACGCCGCCGTATGCAGGATACCGAAACCGTTCCAGCCATCCTTGATGACGCCGAGCGCCACAGCCACCTTGATCGCGAGACCAAGCACTGCTTCGCCATCCGGGCGGGCCAGAGCCCCTTGGCCGACGAGCAGGACAGGCTTTTCTTTTTTGGCCGAAGGAAGACCAAGGAATGACGCAAGCGTCTCGGGACCCGCGCCAAGACATTCATAAGGATAAGTCAGATCCGCTTTTTCGCCGATAAGCCCAATGGGGAAATTGCCCTTGAGCCAGCGTTTGCGAATACGCGCATTGAAAACCGGAGCTTCCTTGCGCGGGTTCGAACCGACGATCATCAGAGCATCGGCTTCGTCGATACCTTCAATCGAAGGATTGAAGAGATAGCTCGCGCGGCCGAATTTGGGATCAAGCTTCACGCCATCCTGCCGGGCGTCCAGATTGATGGTTCCGATTTGGCGCATAAGACTTTGCAGCGCGAAGAGATCTTCGAGGCTGGCGAGATCGCCAGCGACAGCGCCGATACGATCGGCTGTCGTCATTTTCACCTTCTCTGCAATGACTGCAAAAGCCTCCTGCCACGTTGCTGCGACAAGCTTGCCGTCCTTGCGGATATAGGGTCTGTCGAGACGCCGCACCTTCAAACCATCAACAATTTGCCGGGCTTTGTCGGAAATCCATTCCTCATTTACGGCATCGTTGAGCCGCGGGAGAATACGCATGACTTCCCTGCCCCGCGTATCGATGCGGATGGCAGAACCCAAAGCATCCATTATATCGATCGCTTCGGTCTTGGACAGTTCCCAGGCACGCGCCTTGAAGGCGTAAGGCTTGGGCAGCAGCGCCCCGACGGGACACAGATCGGCGACATTCCCCTGCAGTTCGGAGGTCATCGCTGTTTCGAGATAGGTGGTGATCTCCATATCCTCGCCGCGACCGATCGCACCCATGTCACTGGTGCCCGCGACTTCGGCCGTGAAACGGACGCAGCGTGTGCAATGGATGCAGCGGTTCATCGAGGTCCGCACGAGCGCGCCGATATATTTGTCCTCGACGGCGCGCTTGTTCTCGATATAGCGGGAGGAATCGACGCCAAAGGCCATCGCCTGATCCTGCAGATCGCATTCACCGCCTTGATCGCATATCGGGCAATCGAGCGGGTGATTGACGAGCAGAAATTCCATGACGCCTTCGCGGGCTTTCTTCACCATGGGCGATTTGGTGAAGACTTCCGGCGGCTCGCCATTGGGCCCCGGGCGCAGATCGCGCACCGCCATGGCGCAGGAGGCCGCAGGCTTGGGCGGACCGCCCTTGACCTCGACCAGACACATACGGCAATTGCCGGCAATCGAAAGGCGCTCGTGGAAACAGAAACGTGGAATCTCCGCACCTGCGGTCTCGCAGGCCTGAAGCAGCGTATATTCCGGTGGCACGTCGATTTCTATGCCATCGACGATGAGTTTACTCATCTTTCAGGCTCCAAATTGCGGATCCAGGCACGGATCGTCAAACCAGTCATCAAGCCGGCCGCACCACGGCCGCATACACCCATCACATCGTCAGACAACATTCATCTATCGACATTCGATGTGCCAGGACCAAAATGCTCAAGCACAAGACCCAAACGATGTTCAATGCGGTGCAGACGTTCGTCGAGCTGATCGAGCCGACCACCGAGGCCGGCGAGGAGCACCTCGACCTGAGCGCTCACGGAGCCCGAACCTCCCGCCTGCCCTTTCTCGATCATTGTCAGACGTTCCTGGAGATCCTTGAAATCTTCCTGTGTCCGCGCAAACAACGTCTCGAGGCGATAGAGTGATTCCTGAACCGAGGCATCCCTGTCTTTACTCATAAGAATGCCTTTGGACGAACAAAAATTCGTAATCGCGCGATTTGCATCCGCGATCGTCGCTCATTCCGCCGCGACGCCGAAATCACCAACTGGCTCGCTATGCGGATTGGCCGCATATTCGTCGATGCGCTTTTCAATCTCGGAACGGAAATGCCGGATGAGGCCTTGCACCGGCCATGCGGCCGCATCGCCGAGCGCACAGATTGTATGCCCTTCTATCCGCGTGGTGACATCGAGCAACATGTCGATCTCACGCTTCTGCGCGCGGCCTTCCGCCATACGCATCATCACACGCCACAGCCAGCCCGTTCCTTCACGGCAAGGCGTACACTGGCCACAGCTTTCGTGTTTATAGAAATGGCTGAGACGGGCAATGGCGCGCACGATATCAGTGGATTTATCCATCACGATCACGGCCGCCGTACCAAGACCGGATTTCAATCCGCGCAACGTATCGAAATCCATCGGCGCGTCGATAATCTCATGGGCCGGGACACAGGGAACCGATGATCCGCCGGGAATGACCGCCAGGAGATTGTCCCAGCCACCGCGAATGCCACCGCAATGGCGGTCGATCAATTCCCGGAAGGGAATCGACATGGCTTCCTCGACATTGCAGCGCTTGTTCACGTGACCAGAGATACAGAACAGCTTGGTGCCCGCGTTATTCTTGGCGCCGAACCCAGAAAACCATGCAGCGCCCCGGCGCAGGATCGTCGGCGCTACAGCGATCGATTCGACATTATTCACTGTCGTCGGACAACCATAGAGCCCCATATTAGCCGGGAACGGCGGCTTCATGCGCGGCATGCCCTTCTTGCCCTCGAGCGATTCGAGCAGCGCTGTTTCCTCACCGCAAATGTAGGCGCCGGCGCCATGGTGGACGTAAATATCGAAGGGCCAACCGTGGATATTGTCCTTTCCGACGAGCTTGGCCTCATAAGCCTGGGCGATGGCGGCCTCAAGCCTTTCGCGCTCGAAAATATATTCGCCGCGGATGTAAATGTAGCAGGCATGCGCCTCCATCGCGAACGAGGCGATCAAACACCCCTCGATCAAGAGATGCGGATCGTTGCGCATGATTTCCCGGTCTTTGCAGGTGCCGGGCTCGGATTCATCGGCATTGACCACGAGGTAGGAAGGACGCGTTGGATCCGCCTTCGGCATGAAGGACCATTTGAGCCCGGTCGGAAAACCGGCACCGCCGCGGCCGCGCAGCCCCGACGCCTTCATCTCATTGATGATCCAGTCCTTGCCTTTTTCGATCAGGCCTTTGGTATTATCCCAGGCGCCGCGTGCCCGGGCCCCCTTGAGGCTCCAATCTCCAAAGCCATAGAGATTGGTAAAGATGCGGTCCTTGTCCTCTAGCATGGACAATCCCTCTCTTATTTCTGCGCCGGCTTGACCGATTGCGGCCCGCTCAGGCCATCGGTACCGTATAAGGATGTCAAGGCGGAGAGACCGCCCATGGGCTCAGACGAGACACGCCCCGTCTGCGAACCCACCCGTACCGGACGGCCCGCGGCGAGATCATCGAGCAGCTGGTTAAAATTTTCCGGCGTCAGATCTTCATAATAATCGTCGTTGATCTGCACCATGGGAGCATTACAGCAAGCACCCAGACATTCGACCTCACGCCAGCTGAACAGGCCGTCGCTCGTCACCGTTGCTTCGGGACCGACACGTTTTTCAAGGACAGCCTTGATTTCGTCGGCACCCGCGATGAGGCAGGGCGTGGTGCCGCAAAACTGAATGTAGAAACGCCCGACCGGTTCCAGATTGAACATCGTGTAGAAGGTCGCGACTTCGAGCACGCGGATATAGGGCATGTTCAACATGTCAGCGATTTTTTCGATGGCCGGCTTCGGCAGCCAGTAATCATGTTGCTTCTGCGCTTGCCAGAGAAGCGAAATCACTGCGGAAGCCTGGCGCCCCTCAGGATATTTGGCGATGAGCTGCTTGCAGATTTCTTCATTGGCCGGCGTGAAGGCGAAGGAGTCAGGCTGAATTTCGGCCAAGCGGCGGTTACTCATCCTTGCACCTCCATAACAACGAGTTCGACTGGCAACCTGTTCATCGATCGACCTCACCGAACACGATATCGAGCGACCCCAGAATGGCGCTGACATCGGCGAGCATGGATTTGCGGCAGAGGAAATCCATTGCCGAAAGATGGGCAAAACCGGGAGCGCGTATCTTGCAGCGATAAGGCTTATCGGTTCCATCCGAGACGAGATAGACACCGAACTCGCCCTTCGGCGCCTCGACGCCGCAATAGACCTCTCCCGCAGGAACGTGGAAGCCTTCGGTGTAAAGCTTGAAATGATGGATCAGCGCTTCCATTGACCGCTTCATTTCCGCGCGCGATGGCGGCACGACCTTATGATGCGGCGTTGCGACAGGCCCCTTGCCGTCCGCACGCGAAAGTTTCTCGATACATTGCTTCATGATCTTGGTTGACTGCCGCATTTCCTCCATGCGGATGACCTGGCGGTCGTAATTGTCACCATGTCGGCCGACCGGAATGTCGAAGTCTATCTCTTCATAACATTCATAGGGCTGGGCCTTGCGCAAGTCCCAGGCGGCACCAGATCCGCGAACCATGACCCCGGAAAAGCCCCAGCGCCAGCAATCTTCAAGACTTACGACGCCAATATCGACGTTGCGCTGTTTGAAGATGCGATTTTCAATGAAAAGATCCTGGAGATCATCAACGGTTTTAAGAAATGGATCACACCACGCGCCGATATCATCGATGAGCTGCGGCGGGCAATCGAGATGAACACCACCCGGCCGGAAATAATTCGCATGCATGCGCGCGCCGGAAGCCCGCTCATAGAAAACCATGAGCTTCTCGCGTTCCTCGAAGCCCCAGAGCGGCGGTGTCAGCGCACCCACATCCATGGCCTGGGTCGTGACATTGAGAAGATGCGACAGGATCCGCCCGATTTCGCAGAAGAGAACCCGCAACAATTGCCCCCGGCGTGGCACCTCTATGCCGAGCAATTTTTCAATGGCGAGACAGAAGGCGTGTTCTTGATTCATAGGCGCGACATAATCGAGCCGGTCGAAATAAGGCACGTTCTGCAAATAGGTGCGTGCTTCCATCAGCTTCTCGGTCCCGCGATGCAAGAGACCGATATGCGGATCGACGCGTTCAACCACCTCGCCGTCGAGTTCGAGCACGAGCCGCAACACGCCGTGCGCCGCCGGATGCTGGGGGCCGAAATTGATCGCAAAATTGCGGACCGGATTATCGCTCATGATACAAACTCATGATTCTTGCCTGAACCTTGCGCAGGGGGGGTCGCATAGGCATCACAGGTTCATTGCGGATTATGCTTGACCTTCTCGTCGCCTGGCAGGACGTAATCAATCGCCCCTTCCCATGGAGAGAGAAAATCGAAATTGCGGAACTCCTGAACCAACCGCACCGGCTCGTAGACGACACGTTTCTGCTCGTCGTCATAACGAACTTCGGCATAGCCCGTCATTGGGAAATCCTTGCGTAAAGGATGACCGTCGAAGCCATAATCTGTGAGGAGCCTGCGCAGATCCGGATGGCCCGAAAAAGTGACGCCGAAGAAGTCATAAGCCTCACGTTCAAACCAATTGGCGGCTGGATAAAGCGCCGCCAGGGAAGGTACGGGCGTCATATCATCGGTTTCGACCTTGATGCGGATACGCCGATTCTGTTTGGGCGACAACAAATGCGTCACCACGTCAAAGCGATGCTCACGCAGCGGATAATCCACCGCTGTCAGATCAATGAAAGATACATAGAGGCAAGAAGAATCGTCGCGCAGGAAGGTAACGGTCTCGATCAGGCGCGAAGCTTGCACCGTCAATGTCAATTCACCGAAGGCAACCTTAACGTCGCTGATCGCCCCGGGCAGAGCCGCGACGATCGCGTCGCCATGCTGCTTAAGTTCCTGGTGCAGCAATTCCCGACGCTCATTATCCATCATCGATTCTTCCTCGCGACTGTCTCGTACCACAATTGATCGCGGCGCCTGATCTGGTCTTATATCAACTCTCACTGATCCCAACCTGTTGCGATCAGTGACGTCCGGCGGAAACCCGCCGCCCCGCAGTCGCGGGGGCCAAATTCCAGAATCCAATTCTCGGAATCCAATTCTCAAGGAGGCATGCTCATCGAGATTTGGTTTTAGCGTTCGATCGTGCCGGTCCGGCGTATCTTCTTCTGCAGTAGCAACACGCCGTAAAGGAGAGCCTCAGCCGAAGGAGGACATCCGGGAACGTAGATATCGACGGGAACGATCCGGTCGCAACCACGCACTACGGAATAGGAATAATGGTAGTAGCCGCCCCCATTCGCGCAGGAGCCCATGGAGATGACATAGCGAGGCTCTGGCATCTGATCATAGACCTTGCGCAAAGCTGGCGCCATTTTGTTGGTCAGCGTGCCCGCTACGATCATGACGTCTGACTGACGCGGCGATCCGCGCGGCGCGAAGCCAAACCGCTCACAATCATAACGCGGCATCGACATCTGCATCATTTCGACGGCGCAACAGGCAAGACCAAAGGTCATCCACATCAAGGAACCGGTGCGGGCCCAATTGATGAGTTCATCTGTCGATGTGACGAGGAAACCTTTGTCGGCCAGCTGATCGTTGATCGACAGGAAATAGGCATCCTGCGAAGGTACCGGCGCCGTAGACTGGCTTGCGGGGATCAATCCCATTCGAGCGCCCCTTTCTTCCATTCATAGATGAAGCCGACCGTCAAAATGGCAAGAAACACGATCATCGACCAGAAGCCCAAATCGCCGACATAGCGAAAGGCAATTGCCCAGGGAAACAGAAAGGCAACTTCGAGGTCGAAGACGATGAAGAGCAGCGCGACGAGATAGAAACGCACGTCGAACTTCATACGCGCATCGTCAAAAGCGTTGAAACCGCATTCATAGGCGGAAAGCTTTTCCGGATCCGGCGCCTTAAAGGCGACGAGGAACGGCGCGACGAGCAGGGCGCCGGCAATAAGAGCAGCAACACCGGCAAAGACGACGAGCGGCAGATATTGATCGAAAAGGTTCAGCATCAACATGCCTCCAGAGCAAAGAACGACCGCAGTTCCGTCCGATGCTCAATAGGTTAAGAGCGAACAGAGCTTTGCTCCTGCACTCTTTCAAGGCGAAACGAAGCGTTGATAACACATCGATTCGTCGCGGTATTTACGATACGGCAGCGAAGTATGGCCGCCGGATTTGGATACCCAGGCCCGCGAAATCTAAGGCCAAGCTCCCATCGTCAATACCTTCCTTGGTTTGGAATTCAGGCTGGGACAGCCTTCCTTCCGAACTTTTGTCCAAGTTTACCTCTCGCCGCAAATATCGATCTTTATTCGCGATAAAGACCCAAAGTCGCAAGCCGGTCTCAAGCGAGAGAAAAATTTCAAGACCTTGAACGGTCTTTGTTCGTGTTCGTCCAACGTGAGGAGACGGGTTCAACAGACTCCGGCTCGACAATACTCTCAGGCAATCTCATCGATCGCGACCTTCTTGACCAATGAGGCTCGGCGGGAAGCCACCTGCCCTGAGACCAAATCGCGAGATTTGGCCAGGGCAACATTTTGGCTACCAATCGCCGCGACTTATCCCCGTTCTAGCAGAAATAAAAGCAAAACTAGCCAAAATCGGAAAGAAATCACCAGGTAGGAACAACAGGAGTGACGGAGAGGATTGAGAATCGATCCAAATCCATCCTGCGTTGAGCGATGCCTATCGCAGCACAATCGACCACGCAAGAGAATCTCTGGTCACGAGCGAGCGAGCGCAAAATTCCGGAGCTCTTTTGCAACTGCCAAAAGCGTCGATAAACCAATGACAAAGTTATAGCTAAGAGAAAAAAGACCGGAGGCGTCAAAGGCTGCGGCTCGCATGAACTCTGTCGTTTGGACGAGCTTCAAAGGATCGGCTATCGACCATTCACTCTTTTCGCTCTCCGAACTCATGGATGATTTTTGAGCCGGTCTGTCGAGAAAAGCGATAGCGTTTTCAAAGATTTCGAATTGCGAAGCGAGGTGCTGCGAAAAGCCCCAGCCTTATCGAGAGGCTCACGTCTTAACGCAAGGTCAAGGCGAAGAAGCATGACAGCAAATGAGGATGGATCTCAACGCACTGAGCGGACTGCCACACAAGTCAATTGGCAGATCATTTGCGACCTGCCACTTCAACGAAAGATCACTTTGCTTTGAAATTCGAGGCAGATTAGTTTAAGATTATTGTCAAAAATCTGCGCTACTTTTTACCATCTTGAATGGCGAGAGAGACGGGGCTCGAACCCGCGACCTCCGGCGTGACAGGCCGGCGCTCTAACCAGCTGAGCTACTCCCCCATTCCCGCGAAGCATTCCGCTGCGGTGGTCGTCCAGGTAAGATAGGCAGCGATTGAAGTCAAGCATCGAAAGCGGTCCGGTCGCATTTTTTCGTTTTCCGAAGCCTGCATTTCTCGATCAGCCACCAATAAGTTGCAGGAAAAGGCTCTACCACAGGTCGAAGCGATCGATCCGGAGGTCAGGAGGACCCGAATCTAATCGCGGCGGGATCGCCGCCCTACTGCCTCACATCCTCGAAGGCCCTGCAACCGTTCAGCGACGCTCACCACCAGACCTAACCGATTCCTGCGAGAAATCTTCCCGCGGCAACAATTGATGCCGCTGCCACCTGTCGCCTCGGCCCGCGAACCGTCACAACGTCGCCGTTCCCAGACGCCATTTGCTGATTTCCTCTCGACTGACGATATAAACATCGTCCGGACGCATATGTTCAGCCGTTACGATGACATTGGGACTCACACCCATCGATCGCGTATAATGTTCCAATACCTGTTTCATTTCGCCATCGTCCTGCTGGCGCCCCTCGATGGAAACGAGATACATCCTGTGCAGGCCCAGTTCACTCTCCAGCGGAATGACGCGCTTGCGCGCGCCCATCAGCGCATAGACACAGGCTGAGTAGCAGTGCGCTCCGCTTATCTTACCGTTGCCCTGAAAACGCCCCACGACGGCCGTCACGCCAAAGTGGCGAAAGATCTTGCCAAGCTCCATCGCGGCCATCACCTTACCGCCATTCGAATGGATATAGACGATAGGCTGCGGTCCATGCTTTAGGCCATGAGCCTGCATGAACTCCAGGAAGGCGTCGGGGGTCGCATCGGTAATGTCCCCTTCCATGACGACAATACGGCAATCGGCGGAACAACCCGTTAAGGAAGTACGCGGCACAAGATGAAACTCCATGGGCTCGGCACGCGCCTCAGGAGTGAGAAAAAGGGCGAAAACAGCCAAACCGAATGTTAGTGCCAAATGGGAAAGCGCCGGCTTAGTTTGCGGCCGCGCGACGCGCGGGAAACCCGAAAAGCTTCCAACAATCAAATCACAAATATTAATAAGTATAATTAAAAATATAGTCCTCACATGTTGATAACAATTATTATGCTCTCTCTGTTTTTTATTCCAGAGCATTTCCTCACCTGTTGTTCAATTCCGAAACGAACCGCCGAACGTCAAGCTCAAGCTGATGTTTCTTCTTCTGCATGGAATTGAGATTATAATTCGTCATTAATCTTTCAACCAGCCTTTCGGGTGAAGGCAACGCACGTTTAGAGCGTTGTGATCGTTGCCGTTACGACGAACGGAGAGCCACCGGCTTTCAACACACCGGAGTTCGGAGAAAGGATAAGAGAAAATTCAAGATTCGGCCGCCGAAAAACATGGCCAGATCAAAAACTTCATAGGTTTGGCGCGGCTCGCGGGTTTGGCGCGGTTCACGCCCCAACAAGCGTCAGCGTCGCGCTTCAGAAACCAGACTCTTCTCTGCCAGACAAACGATGCATGAAACAAAATGACCGAGAGACATAATTATATCTCACGCATTTTCCAATTTTGACAACGCATCGAACAATACGAAAACTTTAAATAACAATGATATCAGGGGACATGCTATAGGAGCGCCGAAAGCGCCATTGGGAGCAGTTCGGAAAACATCCGAGCTGCTCCAACACCAGATTGTAGACGTGTGCTGAACCAGCAGACCTATTCGATGCCGGCTTCGTGATTACGCGAATTCCAGGCCGACCGGAATCGTTCCGAAATCTCGACAGGATCCGTCATTGCAGGCTTGGCGGCGGCGAGCGCACCACGGGCGACGGAGGCTTCCTCAGCCGTCAAAACCACCGGACCCGCCATGAAAGCAGCATTGGGAAGAGCAAAGAGAATGGCTTCGCGATTGGGATGATCTTTTAGTGACACAAGCGAATTGGCCACAGGTTTCCCATCCACGCAGACATTGGCTCCAATGACCTCGATCTTGCGCCCGTCGGAAGTTTCCCTAATGAAAACCGTTTCCATCTTGTCTTAACCTCGTTTGACCGATCCCTGTAAGGGCATTGCACAAGCAGGCTTTTAAAGCATTTTCGTTTTGCGCAGAATCACGACGCGATTCAAACGATTTGAAAATATGCCTGTTTTAGCCAGAGTGCTACGGAACTGCCCGAAACGACTCACGGCCTTCCAGCCTGCGCTAACAAGAACGAGCAATTTTCGGTCCATCATTCTGGCCGCGGAATTATCCGTATTCACCACTGGCTCGAAGCGCGTATACAGAGAGCATTCGGCGGCCGTTTCCCGCTGCTCATAAAGCGATGCGGCTCAATTTACGCCTGCAGCAAGAGCGGCGATGACGCTGCCGCCGACCTTTTCCATGGCTCCGAGTTCAGCAAGCTTGGCCAGGTAGGTCTGTGAAATTGCGCTCTCATCGCGCCGCAGATGAATAAAGGCCAGTGCCTTCAAAGTATAAAGAGCAAAATGGCCGGGACTGTTCACGTCTGAAGGAATCTGCTCGGTTTTCCACAGCCGCCAGTCGGGATCGAGCCCCGCCTGACGTGCAGCTTCCGCCAGCCCGGCCAGGGCGATTGCCAGCGCTTCGTCGAGATTGCCCTGATATGTATGGATTTTATAAAGACAGAGATAGGTCGGGAGAGCCTCTGGATCGAGCATCAGGGCTTCGCGAAATGCTTTATCGGCCCCCTCGGAATCATGGCGATAAAGCGCGACGCCACGCTGCAATATCTCGTTCACCTCTGGCGGAACCTCACCGAAATTGATGAGATCATCCGGCACGCGGAGTTTTATAGGCGTTTGAGATTCAGACATGGGCGCGCGTTACCATCACGACATTGGATCGGTTTTCGCCGATGGTAAGCAAAAACTACACCATTAAACAAGGGAATGTTCAGGCAGATCCTTTCGCCGCCGATCGCTGAAATTCATCAATCACCAAATCCTCCCGCGCCGCGTCGAACGCTTGGCATGAGAAGAATAAAGTTCTGAAAATCCTCTTGCGGAAGAGAACAAAACAAGTACATTCCATCCACAATGATTGCGCCTGCACAAGGCTCGTGCCAGAAGGATGGGTGTCGTGTCACAATCGAATCTTCGCCTCGTGGAAGGAACTTCCGTGGATAAGACCAAGGCGCTCGATGCCGCCCTGTCGCAAATCGAACGGGCTTTTGGCAAGGGCTCGATCATGCGTCTTGGCAAGAGCCAGAAAGCCATAGAAATCGAAACGATTTCAACTGGATCACTCGGCCTTGACATCGCCCTCGGCGTCGGTGGCCTACCGCGTGGTCGCGTCATCGAAATCTACGGGCCTGAATCCTCCGGCAAGACGACGCTCACTCTGCATGTCATTGCCGAAGCGCAGAAGCGCGGAGGCACTTGCGCTTTCATCGACGCGGAACATGCTCTTGATCCGGTCTATGCCCGCAAGCTCGGCGTCAATCTTGACGATCTCCTCATCTCGCAGCCCGATACGGGTGAACAGGCGCTCGAAATCACCGATACTCTGGTTCGCTCCGGCGCGATCGACGTGCTCGTCGTCGACTCGGTGGCGGCTTTGACGCCACGCGCCGAGATCGAGGGAGAAATGGGTGATAATCAACCCGGGCTGCAGGCAAGGCTCATGAGCCAGGCCCTACGCAAGCTGACCGCCTCGATTTCCCGTTCCCAAACCATGGTGATCTTCATCAATCAGATTCGCATGAAGATTGGCGTCATGTATGGCAGCCCGGAAACGACGACCGGCGGAAATGCTCTGAAGTTCTATGCCTCTGTCCGGCTGGACATTCGCCGCATCGGTTCGATCAAAGATCGCGAGGACATCACCGGTAATCAGACGCGGGTCAAAGTCGTCAAGAACAAGGTCGCTCCGCCTTTCAAACAGGTCGAATTCGACATCATGTATGGCGAAGGCATTTCCAAGGTCGGCGAGCTCGTCGATCTTGGTGTGAAGGCCGGCGTCGTCGAGAAATCCGGCGCCTGGTTTTCCTACGACAGCCAGCGGCTCGGCCAAGGACGTGAAAACGCCAAAACCTTCCTCAAGAATAATCCCGAAGCTGCAGAAAAGATTGAAGCGGCAATCCGGGAAAATTCCGGTCTCATCGCCGACCGCATCCTCAATGTGGGAGAAGCGGAGGAAGATGATCTTTAACGAGACCGTCGACTAGCGGGATTGTCAACTCGCGATCGCCAGTCTGACGGTAATTCGAGAGAATGTCGTCCTGATCCGTTTGACAGATCTTAAAGTCAGCCAGATCGTTCCCTGCTGACTTTTGGCCGGAGTGTTTCCGGAAATATTCGGAAACACTCCTAGAAAGTAGAATATTTTCAATGTTTTAGAAAACGACCAAACGCACAATCCGCTTCAGGAGCTCTGCGTTTCTCTTGGTCCCATCGGATTTTTATGCCCGTCGCGCCTGATTATGTTCCCTCTATGACTTTGGTGCGCAAAGTCTATATGTGAGTAAAATATTCAGAGGGCCACCGGGCCCGGAACATGGTTTGAGTGATATGAACGGTGTCAATGAGATCCGCGCGGCCTTTTTGGATTTTTTCCGCAAGCACGACCATGAGATCGTCGCTTCCTCGCCTCTCGTGCCCCGCAATGACCCGACATTGATGTTCACCAATGCCGGTATGGTGCAGTTCAAAAATCTCTTCACCGGTATTGAGAAACGACCCTATAGCCGCGCTTCCACGGCGCAGAAATGCGTACGCGCCGGCGGCAAGCACAATGATCTCGATAATGTGGGTTATACGGCCCGCCATCACACTTTTTTCGAGATGCTCGGGAATTTCTCCTTCGGAGATTATTTCAAACCGGTGGCGATAGAGCTTGCCTGGAAGCTGATTACTCAAGTCTTTGACCTACCAAAGGATCGGCTACTCGTCACCGTCTATCACGATGATGACGAGGCTTTCGACCTCTGGAAGAAAATCGCCGGTTTTCCGGATTCGAAGATCATCCGTATCGCTACATCCGATAATTTCTGGGCGATGGGGGATACAGGCCCCTGCGGTCCTTGTTCAGAGATCTTTTTCGATCAGGGCGACAAATTATTCGGCGGGCCTCCCGGCAGCGCCGATGAAGACGGTGACCGTTTCCTGGAATTCTGGAACCTCGTCTTCATGCAGTACGAGCAACGCGGTCCAGGCGATCGCATTGCTCTGCCCAAGCCCTCGATCGATACCGGTATGGGGCTCGAACGCATCGCCGCCCTCCTCCAAGGCGTGACGTCGAATTACGATATCGATCTCATGCGGACGCTGATCCTTGCCGTGGCTCAAGCCACCGGCGTCGATCCAGATGGCCCCATGCGGGCGAGCCACCGGGTCATTGCCGATCACCTGCGCGCCTCCTCTTTCCTCATCGCCGATGGCGTATTGCCTTCAAACGAAGGGCGCGGCTATGTCCTGCGTCGCATCATGCGCCGGGCTATGCGCCATGCCCAATTGCTCGGCGCGGAAGAGCCCCTGATGTGGCGTCTCGTCCCCGCGTTGACGCGGGAAATGGGGCAGGCCTATCCGGAACTCCTACGGGCCGAAGCTCTTGTCGTCGAAACCCTGCGCCTGGAGGAATCTCGTTTCCGAGCGACGCTCGCGCGTGGTCTCTCCATGCTCGAAGAGGAAACGCGCAGCCTCGGTGAAGGAGGAATTCTTTCCGGCGAAATCGCATTTCGCCTCTATGACACCTACGGATTTCCACTCGATCTGACGCAGGATGCCCTGCGCAACCGTAATCTCAGTGTCGATACGGAAGGGTTCACAAGGGCGATGGAGCGGCAACGCGCCGAGGCCCGCAAAGCATGGAGCGGCTCCGGAGAGGCTGCAACGGATACTCATTGGTTTGCCCTGCGTGAACAGCTCGGTCCATCCGAATTTTTGGGATATGAAACGGAAAAGGCGGAGGCGTTCGTCCAGGCACTTCTTCAGGACGGCACCAGGGTTGATCACCTCGACGCCGGGCAGAAAGGCGTATTGATTCTGAATCAGACTCCTTTCTACGGAGAATCTGGCGGCCAGGTCGGCGACACCGGCCATATCATCGCGCCCGGCATGCGGTTCAAAGTGGAGAACACGCAAAAGAAGCTGGGCGATCTCTTCATTCATGAAGGTGTCGTCGAGGAAGGAAGCGTGACACCGGGACTCGAGGTGCGTACGCTCGTCGATCATCAACGCCGCTCGGCGGTACGCGCCAACCATTCCGCCACCCACCTCCTGCATGAGGCTTTGCGGCAGGTTCTCGGCGATCATGTCGCCCAAAAGGGTTCTCTCGTCACGCCGGAGCGTCTGCGTTTCGACTTCTCCCATCCGAAGCCCGTCACCCCCGAAGAGTGGCAGAAAATCGAAGATATCGCCAACCGCATCATCCTCGAAAATGCACCCGTCGCAACGACGCAGATGAGCATAGAAGATGCGATGGGATCCGGCGCACGCGCGCTTTTTGGCGAAAAATATGGCGAAGAGGTCCGTGTCGTCTCCATGGGCTATGACGAGGAAAAGGCGACGGATCCAACAGAGCCGCTCTCACCATTTTCCGTAGAACTTTGTGGTGGGACACATGTAACGAGAACTGGCGATATCGGCCTTCTCACCATCGTCTCCGAAGGGCCGGTTGCGGCTGGCGTGCGGCGAATCGAAGCCAAGACCGGCAGTGCCGCGCGCCATCATCTGAATGCGCGGGCCAATGTGCTGCATACGCTTCTGATGCAGCTTAAAAGCCCGGAGGAGGAAGCCGGCAAACGCCTCGCCAGTCTGATCGAGGAACGGCGTAAACTTGATCGCGACCTGAGTGACGCGCGCAAGAAACTCGCAATGAAAGGTGATGGCGAATCGACAACCACGTGGCGTGAGATTGATGGGATCAAATTTTTCCCGCATGTCGTGACCGGAGTCGACATGAAGGATTTGAAATCCCTGGTCGATCAAGCCAAACAAACAATCGGCTCAGGGGTCGTTGCCGTCATCGGCGTTGCCGAAGACGGCAAGGCAAGTGTCGTCATTGGCGTCACGAATGATTTGATCGACCGTTTCGATGCCGTCAGCCTGGTTCGTATCGCTGCGGAACCTCTTGGTGGTAAAGGCGGCGGCGGACGGAAAGATATGGCGCAAGCAGGCGGTCCGAATGGACAAGCGGCCGAAGCCTCTCTCGCGGCTGTCGAGGCTGCGTTGCACACGGTCCTTGCTGCATCCTGAAAGGGATGCAGCATTCTCATGAGCGGGCTTAACTACAAGTGAGAGCTTGTAAGATATTTCTGAACAAATAGACAAAATCTGCAAAGTCGTTTCAAGTAAATTGAACCGCGTTACCATTCTAAACTGCTCAAAATAGCCCTATTGAGATATGGGTTAACCGCATCTCATTCCATGCTTTCGGAATCAATCGCCAGGACTGCCTTCGATCGTGCGATTTTCCTTAAATGAACAGGAGCGGCCTGACGTTTCCAGTCAGGACCAGCTTAAAAAAGCGGAATAGTTTTCAAATAAGCTGATTTACTCGAGTAATACCGATTGCATTGCATCGTCATGCATTTCGGAACGGTAAATAAAACTATTACCTTACGAGTGGACCTTAACAAACGCTTCTGACAAACGTCCCCAAGCGATCAGTCGAGCCGAAATTGCTCCGCATTGGATACCCGGATCGTCTCAGCCAAACGGCAGTCAAGAATATTCAATTTTGCTGATTCATTATATCTTATAATGGCTTACGAAAGTTTCCGGGAAAAGTAATTTTTGATTCGGAACCTAAACAAATGGTGAATTGTTAATATTCAAATAATTTGCGTTGAGAATGACCATGAATTTTGGAAATCTTCTCTACTGGGCTTTGGCGTTCCTGCTGGTTGCCATTATTGCTGGCGTTCTCGGCTTTGGGGGTGTCGCCGGCACTGCCATGGAAGGAGCACGACTGCTCTTTTGGGTAGCATTGGTGTTATTGGTGATCTCTCTCATCATGAGCCTGATTCGCAGATCCTGATGCTGACTCTATGATCTGTTGTGCATATCCACTCTTAAATAGATCGCATTCGTCGTGCTCATTCACGATGTGCCAGACGGGCAGCAAAAGAGAATTTACTTCGACTGATTCGTCATGGAATGACGCAATATCATCGAATGCTCTAAACTATGTCTATCGATGGAATGATTTTGTTAAGTTTCTGCTTGGTCTTGTCATAGTCGCATGTTTATGATGCCTCGCGCATGCTCATTGGCTAATGGAGACAATGATAGATGGCTCAAGATCCAAAAACACCTCTGACGTCTGGTATTGACGTGGCGCTCAACAGCCTGAGCAGCACGACTAAGAACTTTCAAACTTTGGCTGGCGAAATCACGCAAATGTCGAAACAGTCTTTCGACCATGCGACGCAGACTTTTGAAAAGCTTAGAAACGCGCATAGCCTTGAAGAAGTTGTCGCGATACAGACAGCTTACGTTAAGGAAGTTTTCGAAGAAGCAGCCGTGCGTACAAAACGCCTGGGTGAACTGGTTTCCACTTTTCCAACAGAATTGACGAAATCATATCAGGAAGCGCTTCAGCACTCCCTTCAGACTGCGGCCCAGGCGACGGATAATGTCGTCAAGACCGCGACCTCCAACGTTGAACGTCTTTCCGATATCGTCAATAAATAAATTGAAACTCGGAATTAATTGCTATTAACGCTGATCGACTCCTTAAAAAGATATTGAAGCGTTTAACCATTTTCACCGCCCTTGAAGCGCTCTTGCTTTTAGGGCGGTTCACTTTATGCTTTGTTCATTGACCACTCGACTTCATCTGGATCACGCGTGACGCGCCTCCTGCTTCTCCGTCATGCTCAGGCAGCCAACACTCATAAAGATATTGACCGTCCATTGACGCGACAGGGTCAATTGGAAGCCGCGCGTATTGGAACATTCCTCCGCGATCAGGGATGGATACCCGAGCGTGCCTATGTCTCCACCGCCATGCGGGCCAGGGAGACATTTTCCCTAACCTTTGCTCAATCCGATGTTTTGCCGGATCTGTTTCTGGACGAACGGCTTTACAATGCCCCCTTGTCCGGGCTCGTGGATTTCGTGCGTGGCATGCCGACTTATCTCACTAGTGTATTGATTGTCGGTCATAATCCCGCGATTGGGGAATTTGCCCGGATGCTTGCCGTTCAGGGCCCTGGTCCCGATCTCTACAATCTTTCAAGGGGATTCCCGCCGGCCAGCTTGGCAGTTTTTTCTTTCGAGCAACCATTTGGTTCCCCGGATCTGCTTCGCCATAGCCAGCTTCTTCGTTTCATTGTGCCGGACAATCTCTCATCAGGCTGATGATTTCCTTCAAAGTCGCCGCGCATGATGAGGCGGCAGTGACAGCGCGTTGCTTGTTGCAAAGAAACTAAAATAAGGAAATGAGAATATTTTCATATCCTTAATCTTTCTCACAGATGCTCTTCGCGCACCAAGAAACCCCAACGCGGATCGATGGCATTGATATCCCGCGCTCGCCATGGAAAAGTCGCGCCGTAGCGGTTTTGTAAAAACGGCCTTCATCGAGACGGAAACAGATCGAATATTGCGCCGGTCATTGTCCAATAAGCTCGATCACCTCGGGTTGCTCGCCAGGTGATCTGATTCGTGATGTTTGTTAGAGATCAGCCCCGCCACCACAAGGGCTCATTTCGGAAAGACCCTCTCGCCGGGCAACGCGGAGCAATTGGGCCGCATGCATTGGCGTCGGAACAATCTATCTGGAGGTAGTGGCCGTGATCGATCTCCTTGCCTTCGCCTATGGTCTATCGCTTCGCCTAGCGCTCATTGGCCTTGCGGGAACCGGCGAAGCGGCGATGCCGGAGCTGCCGGAACCTTCCGCTTCACTTGCCTATTTTCTTCCTAAGGAACGCAGCGTCGTCAATTGGCGCCTGGAGGCCGCGCGTTCTCTCTCCCCGACCGACGCGGCGGTAAAAATGTTCACAGCGGCCAAGGTTTCCGCTCCCCGTTGCGTCAAACTCAATAATTATTGGTGCGTGAAACATGCGGGCTGGAACGGAACGGTCGCCATCGATGCGGAAAGCCACGTCGCCTTTTCCTCCGCCGTCGAGGGCGCGACAGTCGCTGCCGTTCTCCTCAAGCGCTATTATGTCGACTATCATCGCCGGACCGCACGCGCCATTATCAGTCGTTGGGCGCCTTCCCCATGTGCTTCCCCTGAGGCAGCGCCGCGCGTTGCCGCCGCAGCGCCCGTGATAAGACGCCCGAGAGTCGCGGCCAGAAGCGGTCGCGTGCGCAGCGTTTTCAACGTGCTGCGGCGAAAATCCATAGTCAGACATTCCTACGCGCTGACGATGATGCACGCTCCGGAAATAGCCGTCGGCATGGGCGAAGATTCGCTTTCCCATTCGCTGCGAACCTCCGTGATGACCACTACGGCGACAAGGCCCTCGACCTCATCGCTGACGCGATCGATGAATATTCCAACGATGCCTTCCTTCGCGCCGACCGAACGAATCGATACGCTTATATCTTCGGGTCTGCCCATGACCGCCTGTCTAGACGATCCCCAAAGGATTCAGAATTATGCGGTACGCGCGAGCCAGGGCGTGGCTGACGGCCCCGACAGCGACTTGCACCTTTTCGAGGAGGACGGCACGCCCACACCCAATCTTGCGCGGGTTCTCTCCAATATGGCGCAAGTTGAAATCGGCCCGCTCGATGTGCGCATGGATCTCATCGAAGCGGCAATCGCCCGCGCGCACCGTCAATGGGCAAGCGCCATCCCCAAGCAGGAGAAGGATGTCCGAGCTGCAGCCACATCAGCGGGCAAAATGTTGCGCTAACGGACAAACGCTTGTCTCTTTCCAGGATAGCAAGGCGGAAGCTTCGCATCACGGAGCACTCTCGGGAATCTCCAACGGTCCCAAGAATGCGGGGGCAGGAAATTCGTGCCCCGCGGAAGCATCAAGATGTCTCCCCTTTCTCTCATTTGATCGTCCTTTCATTTGAAAGGAAGCGAGCGAGACATTATTCCTCTCCTATCTGAACGCTTGACCGATTGATTGCCGGGCATTTAATCGCCAAGCCTCGCCAGCCGGAACTTCTCTCCCTTGTCTTTTCTGTCAGATCTCCTTTTCGAGGCGCAGATCATCGCCCAGAACCTCGGCGATATGGTCGCTGGACCGCATTTGCGGCTTGGTGTGACGGGGCTTTCGCGCGCCGGCAAGACCGTCTTCATCACTGCTTTGATCGACCAGTTGACGAAAGCGGCAAGGCCCAGCCTGCGGCGTGGCAAAAATCCCCTCCCCGTCTTTCGTGTCCAGGCTGAGGGAAGACTGACGCGCGGCGAACTCGAGCCGCAGCCGGATGACGCGGTGCCGCGTTTCTCTTATGAAAAACATCTGGAGGCGCTGCATGGACCAAAGGGCGATACCGGCACCCGCCATTGGCCCGAATCAACCTCTCAGATTTCGGAATTACGGCTACGCCTCGAATTCGAGCGGCCCAATGGACAACAGAAAACACTGACCATTGATATCGTCGATTATCCCGGCGAATGGTTGCTCGACCTGCCGCTTCTCGACAAAAGCTACGCTGAATGGTCACGCGAGACGCTGGAAGCCTCCGCCTCTCCGGCCCGAGCCACGCTGGCTGAGGAATGGCGACATTTCATCGGGCAACTCGATCCGAAGATGGGAATGGCTGAAGAAACCGCGCGCGAAGCGGCGGAGCTTTTCACCACCTATTTGAAGGGCTGCCGCGCCGATATTTATGCTTTTTCCGTGCTGCCGCCCGGCCGTTTTCTGATGCCGGGCGATCTCGCCGGATCCCCTGCCCTGACCTTCTCGCCATTGATGCTCGAGGAAGGCATCGCCTATCCCGCCCACAGTCTCGCCGGGATGATGGAACGCCGTTTCGAGGCCTATAAAACCCATATCGTCAGACCATTCTTCCGCGATCATTTCGTCCGCCTCGACAGACAGATCGTTCTCGTCGATGCGCTGTCGGCGCTGAATGCCGGCGCGGCTGCGGTCCGCGATCTCGAAGCCGCCTTGAGCGACATTCTCGTCGCCTTCCGTGTCGGCCACGGCAACCTCCTCACCAACCTGTTGCGGCCGAAGATCGACAAGATTCTGTTTGCGGCAACAAAAGCCGATCATCTGCATCATACGAGTCACGACAGGCTCGAAGCCATTCTACGCTATCTCACCAATCGTGCGATCAGCCGCGCCGAAGCCGGCGGAGCGACGATCGATGTCATCGCCATGGCTGCCGTGCGCGCGACGCGGGAAGCCATGGTCAGCGGCGAAGACGGAACCGCCCTGGAAGCCGTCATCGGAACACCCCTCGCCGGGGAAAACATCGATGGCGAGATTTTCGACGGATATGAAGAAGCCGCGATCTTTCCGGGCGATCTGCCCAAGGATCCGAAACTGATTTTTCAGCCGCCGCAGCCGGGCAGCACGGCCGCTTCAGATTATCGCTTCGTGCGGTTTCGCCCGCCCCTGCCGGTCCGTAACCCCGAAGGCACCGTGTTGCCATTGCCCCATATCCGGCTCGATCGGGCTTTCGAATTTCTCCTCGGCGACAGGCTGAATTGATGCAGAACGACGCCAAACGGCCCCCTCGCGCCTTCCGCCTCTCCAGCGCCTCTCCGGCAAAAGAGCCGCCGCAATCCGATGCCGGCAGCATGCAGCCGGAGCCGGCTTCCCTTGCTCAGGAGCAAAAACAGGAAGCACAGCGTCCGCAGGCAGCTGCCGATCGCCCCCCGAGAAGCTTTTCCATGCAGGATGAGCCGCAGAATGGGCCAAAGGCACGGGTGATCGAACAGGAAGTGGATCCCTTTGAACAGGAGGCCGAAGCCCTGATGGGGGTGCCCCTGGATGAGGACAATGGCGAAGCGGCCGTGGAGGAAGCGCAGGCGCAGGGAATGTTGCCAAGCCTGGCGCGGCGCGCCCTGTTTTCCTGGAGCGGCCTGTTCTGGGGCGCACTCGGCGCCCTCGCCTCGCTCACTTTCGGCCTCTGGCTCGATCGTCTGATCGAGGACCTTTACGCCCGCGCGCCATCACTCGGCATCATCGGCCTCCTGCTCGCGGGTTTGATGCTTCTGGCGCTTCTGGCAATCATCACGCGCGAAGTACTCAGTATCATGCGCCAGCGCCATATAGCGGTGCTGCATCAGGAATTTGCGCGCGCAAGGGAGCATGATGACGGACAGGCCGCGCGCAAACTGGTCATGGAATTAGGCGTTCTCTATAAAGATCGCATAGAAACCGCCCAGGCCCGTGTTCACCTCGATGATCTCACAAAAGAAATCATCGACGGACGTGATTTGATCGATATTGCCGAACGTACACTCATTGTGCCGCTCGACATCAAAGTGCAACACGAGATCGCCAATGCCGCCAAACGTGTGTCGGTCGTGACGACTTTTGCGCCGCGCGCGATTCTCGATGTGCTGTTCGTTGCCGCCCAAAGCCTTCGCCTTATCCGCTCTATCGCGGTCCTTTATGGCGGACGCCCGGGACTATTGGGCTTTTTGAAACTCTTGCGTTCGGTCGGGGCGCATCTCGCCATCACCGGCACCATGGCGGCGGGCGATACGATCCTCCAACAATTCCTGGGTCATGGGATCGCGGCGAAGGTTTCCGCCCGTCTAGGTGAAGGCGTCTTGAACGGCCTACTCACGGCCCGTGTCGGTCTTTCCGCTATGGCGGTCTGCCGGCCCATGCCTTTCGCCGAAAAGAGAGCCCCAAGCGTTGGCGATGTCGCGCCGTTTCTGTTCACAACGCCGAAAGGGGACAAAGCTTAGAGCATGTTCGGATGTATCCGAACTGCTCCACTTGGAAAAATTAGAGCATTTTCCACCGGCGCAAGATGATGAGAGTCAAGGCACCCGTCGCGATCATAATTGCGATTCCATACCAAAAACCGACGTCATGGTTGACGCCCGGCATGCCACCGAGATTCATGCCGAAGATGCCGCTGATCAGCGTCATAGGCATGAAGATCGTCGTGACAATGGACAGAATATAGAGGTTACGGTTCGTAGCCTCGATCATCCGGGCAGACGCTTGTTCATGCAGCAGCCGCGCCTGCTCCTGAACGAGTTCGAGATCATGGGACAGTGCACCCAAACGGTCCACTGCGCCACGCAGATCGTAAGCATCATCTTCCACGATCCAGTTCGGCAGACGGGTCGAAAATCCGAGAAGCGCATTTTGTTGCGGCACCAATCGGCGCCGCAATTGTGCAGCGGTGCGGCGGATACGCCCCAGTTCGCCCCCAACGCCATCGGTTTTGCCCGCGAGAATCTGCTCCTCGATATCCTCGACATCGTGATGAAGCTGCATGATCAGATCGCTGAGCGTATCTGTGACATAATGGAGGAAATGGACCACGAGCCGGATAGGCCGCTGTACCTTGAGACCTTTTCCGAGCGCCTTTCTCAGCTTGTCGACCGAGGCGAGCGGCTGACGCCTCGCGGTGATCAGGCAATGATGATCGACGTAGAGTCGCATGACATCAAGCCGCTCCGCATTGTCCACGAATTCATGGCAGAGATCACCGAGAACAGCGACATATCCCGATTCCACGGAAATAATTCTCATGTGGTTATCGGCGACGAGCAGAAACTCCCTCGCTTCTTCTGGAAGATGGCTGCACTGCTGGATCCACTTGCGGGCGCGCACGTCAATCAAATTGAAATGCAGCCAGACGGCAGAGCCTTCCTCAGCCAAGGCCGAATCCATATCCTTCCATTCGAGGACCTGGGTTTCGCCCGTGCTCGCCAATTTATAGCCGCAGATAAGTCCCATCGAATCGGCGATATCGAGCATTCTGGAACCTCAGGCCGGTGAAAAGCGAATATTCTGTCAGTACAGAGCTTGCGTTACGGCTGTACGAGATAAATTCTTTTTTAAACTTTTGGCGGTCGGTCGCCTCGGCCAGAAAACAAAATAGGTCTTGATGCATAAAATACATCAAGACCTATCGAACGCGTAATAAAGAACTATTCGCTTGCACGTGAACCGATAGTCTCTTCAGGAAGGGCGAAAGGCTCGCTTTCCTGAAGAAAACAATCGGAAACGCAAAGGTGTTTTAGTTCTTGGTCTTGTCGACAAGTTTGCTGGCGCCGATCCAGGGCATCATGGCCCGCAGGTCTGCACCGACCTTCTCGATCGGATGGGCGGCGACCCTTGCGCGCGTGGCCTTGAAAGAGGTCTGATGCACCTTGTTTTCCAGCATCCAGTCGCGGGTGAATTTGCCGGTTTGAATGTCGTCGAGCACACGCTTCATTTCGGCTTTCGTTTCCGGCGTAATGATACGCGGGCCGGTAACATATTCGCCATATTCAGCCGTATTCGAGATCGAATAGTTCATATTGGCGATGCCGCCCTCATAAATGAGATCGACAATCAGTTTGACCTCATGCAGACATTCGAAATAGGCCATTTCCGGCGCATAACCCGCCTCGACCAAGGTCTCGAACCCAGCACGGATCAGTTCAACGAGGCCTCCGCACAGGACAGCCTGTTCACCAAAGAGATCCGTCTCGCATTCTTCCTTGAACGTCGTCTCGATAATGCCGGCGCGGCCGCCGCCAATCGCCGAAGCATAGGAAAGCGCGATATCATGCGCATTGCCGGAGGCGTCCTGCGCCACCGCGATGAGACACGGCACACCGCCGCCGCGCTTGTATTCCGAACGAACCGTATGACCAGGCCCCTTAGGCGCGACCATGAGCACGTCGAGATCGGGGCGCGGCGTAATCAGATTGAAATGTACGCTGAGGCCATGGGCGAAAAGCAAAGCCGCGCCCTGCTTGAGGTTTTTCTCCAGCAGCTGGTGATAGATATCGGCCTGCAATTCGTCAGGCGTCAAAACCATGACGACATCGGCCCATTGCGCCGCCTCGGCGACGGTCTTGACGGCAAGCCCCTCCGCCTCGGCCTTCTTGGCTGTCGCGGATCCTTCGCGCAAGGCAATGGCAATATCCTTGACGCCTGAATCACGAAGATTCAATGCATGCGCATGACCTTGACTGCCATAGCCAATGATCGCCACTTTCTTGCCCTTGACGAGATTGATATCGGCATCCCGATCGTAATAGACGCGCATGGAATGAGCTTTCCTGTTCTAGGGCGGTTACGCCACACTATGGTTTGAGACAAATATTTTCCCGTCCACTTTCACATTGTCATGCAATGCGGCAGTCCGGTGAAGGCGGATACGTTTGTTGGAAGGATGGAGCATTTCGGAGACATCCGAAATGCTCATGAACTCAGAGACAAATGCGGATTTGAGGGATGTAGCAGTCTAACCGGCCTTTGAGCAATTTCCGGTTCGATGGAACCGCTTCACGTTTGCGGAAAGCTGAAACGCTCTTGCTTTTCTCAAGGAGCGTTTCGGACCTATCCGAAACGCTCCAGATGAGACAGCTCAGCCGCAAACCGCGCTCACGTGTTCAGATCGCATCCGGCCCACGCGTCATAGCGGCGATCCCGGTTCGCGAAACCTCGACGAGTCCGATCGGGCGCATCAAATCAACAAATTGATCGATCTTGCCTGCATTACCAGTCAGCTCAAAAACGAAGCTTTCAATGGTGGCATCCACCACGCGCGCGCGAAAAGCCTCGGCAAGCCGCATGGCTTCGACGCGATCCTCGCCGCGGCCTGCGACCTTGATCATCGCGAGTTCACGCTCGATCGACCCCCCGCGCAGGGTGAGGTCAGTAACGCGGTGAATCGGAATGAGACGTTCGAGCTGATGCACGATCTGTTCGATCATCTCCGGCGTTCCGGAAGTCACGATGGTAATGCGGGACAAATGTTCCGCATGCGCCACTTCTGCTACCGTGAGGCTCTCGATATTGTAGCCACGGCCGGAGAAAAGACCCACGACGCGCGCGAGCACGCCCGGCTCGTTATCGACGAGAACGGAAAGTGTATGAACCTCGATCTTCGACGCAACCGGCGCTGAAGAATAAGGCGAGAGGGGAGCGGCGGGAGCGTTCATCATCACACCAGGATCTTGCCGGCGGCGTCGACAGCCGTCGCGAGGTCAGTTTCGTTGTCAGGCAAAATCATTTCATTATGCGCCTTGCCCGAAGGAATCATCGGCAGGCAATTTTCTTCCCTGTCGACGATGCAATCGAGCAGCACGGGTTTCGGCGTATCGATCATTTCGAGAATCGCGGCATCGAGCGACGCGGGATCGGCGCAACGGATGCCATGGCATCCGTAAGCCTCCGCCAGTTTCACGAAATCCGGCAAGGCTTCCGAATAACTCTGCGAATAACGGCCGCCATGCAGCAATTCCTGCCACTGGCGCACCATGCCCATATATTGGTTGTTCAGGATGAATATCTTGACCGGCAGACGAAACTGCACAGCGGTCGATAATTCCTGAATGTTCATGAGTATCGAGGCTTCCCCGGCAATGTCGATGACGAGGGAATCAGGATGTGCCATCTGCGCACCGATCGCAGCAGGCAAACCATAGCCCATCGTCCCGAGGCCACCCGAGGTCATCCAACGGTTCGGCTCTTCGAAATGATAATGCTGCGCCGCCCACATCTGATGCTGGCCGACCTCTGTCGAGATATAGGTATCCCTTGCGCGCGTAAGCTCGTAGAGACGCTGGATCGCATGTTGCGGTTTGATTACTTCATTGGACGGGCGATAAGCGAGCGATTTACGCGCGCGCCAGTGGTCGATCTCGCGCCACCATTTTTCCAGCGCCGCCGGATCGCAGGAAAGTTTGCGTTCCTTCCAGCGCGCGACCATATCCCGCAGCACTTGCGTGCAATCGCCGACAATGCCGAGATCGACCTTGACGATCTTGTTGATCGAGGACGGGTCGATATCGATATGAATTTTGCGCGATCCCGGAGAAAAGGCGTCGATCCGGCCGGTGATGCGATCGTCGAAGCGGGCGCCGATCGCGATCATCAGATCGCAATCATGCATGGCATTATTGGCTTCGTAGGTTCCATGCATGCCGAGCATGCCAAGCCATTGCGGCGATGACGCGGGATAGGCGCCAAGCCCCATCAGCGTCGATGTGATCGGCGCGCCAGTCATATTGACGAGTTCGCGCAAAAGCGCCGCGGCTTCGGGACCGGAATTGATGACGCCGCCGCCCGTATAAAAAATCGGCCGCTTCGCCGCGGCGATCCAGCTCAAGGCTTCATCGATCCGCGCGAGATCGCCCTTGAAAGCCGGCTTATAGGTCTTGTGCTCGATATTTGCCGGACCGGCATAAGCGCCGAGGGCAAATTGGACATCCTTCGGAATATCGATCACCACCGGCCCCGGCCGGCCATGCTGCGCGACGTAAAAGGCCTCATGCAGAATACGCGGCAGATCCTCGACCTGACGGACGAGATAATTATGCTTGGTGCAATGCCGGGTGATGCCAACGGTATCGCATTCCTGGAAAGCGTCCGAGCCGATGAGATGGGTCGGAACCTGCCCGGTAATGCAGACGAGCGGAATGGAATCGAGCATCGCATCGGTCAGGCCGGTCACAGCATTGGTCGCTCCGGGCCCCGAGGTGACGAGAACCACGCCAGCCCTGCCGGTGGAACGCGCATAGCCTTCCGCAGCGTGAACGGCGCCTTGTTCATGGCGGACAAGCACATGCCTGATCGCATTTTGCTGGAACAAAGCGTCATAGATCGGCAGGACGGCACCGCCCGGATAACCGAAAATCGTGTCTACGCCCTGATCCTTCAGAGCTTCGACAACCATTTGTGCGCCGGTCATTGTCTCGGACATCTTATTCTCCGCAGCGGTATTTGCCACCCGATCAATCTTCCAGAAATACGATTTTTGAAGGAAAGGCCCCTGAACAAACGATCCGGACCAATAAAAAAGGCCCCAGAGGGCCTTTGAAAATGCGCCAGGGCCGGAAGCGGAGCCTTGCTCCGTCCTAGACTGGCGCGGTCATTACGATAAGGTCGATCGTCGAGCGATTCATTTGCATCTGGATCGCGTAGCCCAAAGGCGCGAGGGCGTCAACCGGTTTTTCCGGCGCCGACACGCTTCTCCATTTTTGACGCATGGCTGTGGTCTTCTGAAAAAACTTGGCGAATTCCTCCTTGCCGAGCCCTTCCGGCATGGCTATAAAGCACCAACGGAACACGACGTCCCTATGACGCGGTTCCAGAGTCGGAGTGTAGCGCAGCCTGGTAGCGCACCTCGTTCGGGACGAGGGGGTCGGAGGTTCGAATCCTCTCACTCCGACCATAAAGCACGTCTATTCATATCATATAGATATGCCAATTCAAAGCGTTGAGGTGTCCTTTGGTCTTACACAGGACACTCACACATGCTCGTCATGGCTCCTCGCCCTTGGAAAGACCCTAAGACCAGCGTTTTCCACCTCCGGCAGAGGACACACGAAGTCATCTTCTCGACCGCCTGAAGGATCGCTTCGTGGTTCTTCCTGTGGGTGACGGGAAGATTTCGAAGGTCAAGATCGGGCAATGCGTTCAAGTCTCGCTTCGAACGAAAGACCCCGCTGAGGCAAAGCGAAGACACGCTGAGGCCGTTTCGGCGCTGAGGGACTTTTGGTCCGTCAATGAGACCGGTCCTATTGAACTTTCCCATAAGCAGACCATTGCCTTCGTCGGAAAGGTCTATCGGGCTTGGGTCGGAGCAAGCGAGGAAGAACCTGGAGAGGCCGAGACTGGGGAGAAGCCCTCCCCTCCCTTCGCCAGCAAGCTGGCCTTCCCATATCACAGAGCAACAGTTCCTCCTCACCCAAGTCTCTGTTCATTATGGGTCTCTTCGAAGAGTGATCCGCGTTCCACATTGGGAAACGTGCGAAGGGCACATTGAAACGATATCGGGCAACCTTCGTCTCGCTCGATCGATTCTTCCCCTCTCTCCCCACGTCATCCCTCGACCCTGATAAGACCCACGCTTGGGCAATGCACAGGGTCGAGCACGAAGAGGTCTCGGCAAGGTCGGCCAACCGGAATGACCTTGTGGCAATCTCCAGTGTCTTCAAGTGGGCACTGAGTCGGGAGGGTCGGACCAAGCTCCCCTCTTTCCACGGAAAGGACAATCCCGCTCATGGGGTCTCCCTGACCGAAGAGAAGCGGATCATTCGCCGGGAGAAGTCTTACTGGCTGGGTGAGTGAAAGGCCATTCTCCAAGCGGCTCTTAAAGTGAAACACAATCCGAAGAACGCTCGATCCCCCCGATGCCTGTCGATGGTTGCCTTGGCACGACACCAAGCCTCGTGATCACTCTCATTGGTGTCAGCGTCGAGTAGTCTTTCGGGCAAGTCAGGACGACTGGCTTCAGTCACAAGAGCACCGACACTCCGGCCCATGGCGTGAAGCTGCAAGGCAACGTCGAGGATGAACGGATTGACCTGCCATGCCATCTCTTGCAAGACGTTCAGGGCTGGATAAAGAACCGAGCAATCCAGTCCAGCGAGTTCCTTGGCGGGGATTGGCCGTCCGTCAGCACCAGCCCGGATGCCTCAAAGGGAAATCGGGTGAATTCTTTCACTGCCCATGGCGATTGCGGAGGCACCAAAGATGGTGTAGGACCTCACGACGAAGTGACTAATAGATTCCCAGTATAAAAACATAAGTTAAAATGCATCAGATTTTTCTAAAAAGTAAATTATAATTTAGAATCTGAATTTCCGGTATCCATCCGCGTTGGACTGCAAGTCATTAAAATCCGGTAAGAACAAGAAAACAAGTAGAAACAGCTAGTATTGGGCATCCAAGACTTTCCGCATAGAACTGGGTGAATTCTTAAACTCTGCTAGGATTCAAGACCGGCCCATGAGGAGGTCTTGAGCTGCTACATCGTCGAATGTTAACGAGATAAAGAATAATGACCATCGTTCCGATGTCGGAAAACAAGGCCTCGCTGCTATTACCCGGCCAGGTTCTTCTTGAACTTTTATATCATAGGTTAGGCCGAGGACGCAAATATACTTTGAGAGCCGGCTCTTTACTGAGCACGACGATATGCTTGGCCCAAGCAATGCGAAATCCACATTTGACGCGCGAATGGCTCGACTTCCTTGAGGTTTTCGCCAGAACGGAAGGGCTCCCGCCAGCGCCGCCAGAGCTCGTGCTGAAGCCGCTAGGCACGTATGCTGTCCATGGTCTGAGTGTCTCGGAACATGTCGCAATGCTGCGCAGCCATTATCTTCTTGCCGCGCGGATGATACCAAAGTCGTTGCTTTCATCACTATGGACGGATGCCGTTGTCGAACTCGGCTATCTTCATGGCAAAAGCAACAAGATTTACCGGCTTACGCTTGATCCAGCACGGCATTGCGGCAAGGAAGGTGAATATTCTCTCATGCTCTCCGACGCAGAGGATGGTTTCGTCCTGGCTCGGCTTACTTTCCTGCTCGTACCTACGAATGACGGGACTCTTGAGCATGTTACCTTGATTGGCGGCTTGCAAGGGCCACCCACTTGCATCGGCGCGGACAGGAAAGGACGCATTGTTTCAGCGACGCGGGATCTGTCAGGGTTACGGCCAAAGATGGCCGTATTCATCGCCGTATCGGCGTTCTCCGCTGCTTGTGGCGTGACAAGCCTACATGGGGTATCCAATCAAACACATATTATCAATGCGGATGCGCACTATCAACGAAAACGATTACGTGCCGATTATGATGGGTTTTGGATCGAGCGCCAAGGCATATCGGGTGGTTTCGGATTTAGAATGCCTTTGGACTTAGCTTCGAAATCGGAGCGTATCGCTTATAATCGCCAGCGTGCAGACGTCGTGACGTTGGTCAATCATCTCTTTGCGGCACAATAGAGCCAATCTGATGCATCGTTCACGTGTCTGGTTTGGCAAAATGACATTCTAGAGCATCCGTTTTAATCAAAGATTTTTTGGCACCCATTTCCGGTTATCGCGCAAGAGAATGTTGGCGACGAGGACGAGTTTGCGCATAAAGGCGGTGATGGCGACTTTTGCAGGTTTTCCGGTCTTGGTCATAGCATTGTATTTATTCTTGAGATTTGGATTAAAGCGCATGGCGGCGAACGCCGGAATGTAGAAGGCCTGTCTGAAGTGTGCTCTGCCGCCCTTGATAGAGCCCTTGCCGCGCAGTGTCCGAGAGCCGCCCATGCGGTTCTCGGGACCCGTATAGCGCGCCAGAAGCTGATCAAGAATCTCTGAAGGAATCGTCGTAATGGTCATCATGAGAGTTTCCTGCATTAGATAAACTCACAAAAACCTGCTGACACATCATTTAGAATACCCTCATGGGTACAGGATCCCGCTTACGTTGGCACGGATCCTAAAGTTCATTGAAATACTTAAAAAATAACCAAATCGCTGAAACACTCTGCATTCAATCCCACTGCCTCCATCACGATCCTCTCCACTCAAACCAAAGGAGCGCCGCAGATCAGCTCTTTAGCCTTTTGCCACCTCATTCTTCACCCGATTGCTCTGGCATAGCCGTGCGAGGGCTTGACATTCAAACTCCGGTCTCACCCAACAAGGTCAGGAGCAACACATAAAGCATTGAAAAATTTTGGTGATTGGCGTTACCTTTCGGTTCGAATTCTCTCACTCCGACGATTTTTCCAATCGCTTATCAGTTTTCTCTGATTGCCGAGATTAACCGCGGAAAGCTCAGTGGGTGCGAATTGGCTCGGCAGGAACCTCCAGAGCCCCCTCCCCCGCTTTCTCCGGCTAAAACCGACGAAACAAATCGCGCGATCGCCAATCTCCCGTTTAAGAAACGATACACCGCACCGGAAGCAGATGCCCTTTCGGGACGATTTGACGTGTTTGCGAAAATCCGACGCTTCACTCGTGAATTGGGATTGACCGACCGATACGCTCATGCGCGATCCAAGCAGGGCGCACTTTCTCTCCCCATGCGATGAGAGGATTGTCGTCGCCCTTCAACGGCGTGAAGCCGGTCACGAGCCGACATTTCTATCCAGCACAGGCTGACAGTTTTCGATCGCATCAGACTGCGAGAGACACCCACACGCTGTATAATTAACTAATACGGCTATAAAATTTATCAGTAAATTAAATATATTTCTGGACACAAAATAACCTTGTGCTCATTCTACGATTTGGAATTTTATCATTAGAAAATGCCGTCCTGCTCAAAAATGGGACCAAGCATCGTCAATCCACGGAGCTCAAAGCAAAGACGCTGGAAATTTCGATACCGAAAGACGATGCACCGTCCAAACCTGGCGGGCAGCGAGCGGCTCATCGACTTTTGTTCGCGAGCATATCCCGCCGATTCACGCAGAGATCGGCGACTATAAGGAGAAAATTGCAATAGCCGTGAACGAGCCACCAGATCGATATGATTGAAACCTCAAGATCGGAGAGAGAGGCAATCGCCTCTCAGCTCTATGAGCTTTCGTGAAGCTCTCCGGAGTTAATATAAAGTCTTTAGCGACCAGCCAATTCCGACAAGACGCCAGATCAGCCTGCAGAACAGTCACTTATAAATAATACTAAAGCAAATCCCATGTATAATTCATAATGAGATTCATGATGTCTAACAGCGCTCAAGTCAATGATTCTTTCGAAGACTACATTTGTTACAACGTAGAAGGAGTCATTTCTGTTCTGAAGGCAAAAATAAACGCACTGCGATCAGCGCTGAAGTGCGAATATTGTTTATCCTGTCAATATCGCGACTGTCCAATGGCTGGTTTTCTGCAACTGTTAGAATCGTCTCGGCAGCAGCATTCACTTTGCTCTCCCCCTGCAGGAAAGCCGAAAGAATCCCCTGAAGCATCGCGATCGTCTCATCCCGACCAAGCGATCCATTGAGAACACCGACAGACTCGGCGGAAGCTCCACCCGTTATCGCTTCAAAGGCTTCACCCGCAGGGCTGCTCCGCAGACCCTCTCCCGTTCCGTCACGCATCGAAGGGCCAGCGAACGGGTCCAACCGTTCCGTCACAAGATCACCCGGATCGACACCATAGGCTTTGGCCGCCCGGTCAATCCAGACATCGGACAAGCGACGCTCTCCGCGCTCCAGTTTAATCAACTGGTTCTTCGTCGTGCCCATTGCCTCGGCCGCCTGCATCTGGGTCAAACCCAAGCGATTCCGGATCTTTTTAAGATTATTCACCATTCTCCATCTGTGCCCATTTTGGGAGAGGTTGGATAGACACCAAATTGGGCACTTATCCATTGACATTAATGCCCATATTGGGTATTAACTTTCTCTATGAGGCATGCTGCTCCCTGCATTTCATTGCACATTCCTCAACGGGCACGAGCAAACGTCCGACAGGGCCGTCCGATTCACGCTGCGCTGTGCCCTTCCGTTCAGGCAGGCCATGAAGCCGCGGCCACTCCCGATGGCTTCCAATGCACCATCGATCGTACCGACCATTTATGAGGAGATACCATGGCGTCGCGTGGAAGACCGAAAGAATGGAACGAGGGAAAGATCGCCCGCCTTGGCATGCTGATGGGTGCCGGCTGGTCCTGTGCCCGCATTGCCCAGGAAATGGATACCACGGAAGGTGCCATTCGCTCCTGCGCCCGGCGGCTCAAGCTGCATTTCTCGAAGGTCCCCAATATGGCGACCCTACGCAACTTCCACGAGGCAGCTCTCGAGCGCGGAAAAGAGAAGGACGATCTGATCATTGAAGTCCTGGGCATCCTGAATTCCGACCGTGCCCTTCTGGAAAATGTCATTGACGACCGAGGGTGAGACATGGCCGGAAACAAACGCACGACAATCCCGGCAATCGATCCCCACACCGTTGGCGGTCATAGCTCCTCCGCCTGGAACCCGGAACAGGTCGGTGAATGCCTGATTGCGGCCTATACAATTCTCGACCGCTGTCCGGACAGTCATGGGCCGCGCGGTCATGGCAATGCCTGGCCGACGGTGGTCACCGATGAACAAACGGTGCCTGAACCCGATGGCTCCCGCGTCAGATGCGCTCCGCCTTCACCACGCGAATTGACGCATATGGAAGCCGCCCTCGACTGGCTGAGAATCCTCGGACAGGAAGATCAGGTCACGGCTCAGATGGTCAGCCATTGGGCCTTGACAGCGGCACGGCGTCATTCTGTCAAAATATTATGCCAGCGCCACGGTTGGGCATTGGCGACCTTTTATCGCAAGCGGATGAACGGCCTCGCCTTTCTCGCCACCCATCTGAACATCAAAGCCATTCCGGTCTTTCACACACGGAGCTGACCCGAACGCACGGAATTAGCCTTGAAAATCGGCTGAAAGTCCGAGGAAACTCCTCACCTGCCTCAACAGGCTCCTCGCGAAAAGTGTGATCATTGATGATCCAGCCTGGGGTGAAAAAGCCTGGAGGTACTGCACGTCTTTCTTTATGACGTTCAATATCATGCATACGGATGAAGACCCCCTCTCCCCCGAATTCGAAGCCCGGCGCGCCGAGGCGCGCAAGCGGCTTGATTCCCTCGATCCCGCCATCAATGCGCCGGTGGACCTCACGCCCGATCCGCTCCGGCGCGCCTGGTTCGAGGCCGTCTATGCAACGGCGGCTGGCGATCCAGCACAGGTGCCCTGGGCCAATCTCAGCCCGCATCCCCTAACACAGAACTGGGTCAACGGCCAGTTGCGAGGCATGGAAGGCCTGCGCACACTCGATGTTGGCTGCGGTCTCGGCGACAACGCCGAATGTTTCGCGGCCGCCGGCGCCAAAGTCACCGCTTTCGATCTGGTTCCCGAAGCGATCGCTTGGGCAAAACGGCGCTTCCCGGACAGCACCGTGGATTACCAGACCGGCAATCTGTTCGAGCTGCCCGACGTCTGGCACCAGGCATTCGATCTCATTCATGAATGCTACACATTGCAGGCGCTTGACGTCTCGATGGTTCCCAAGGCTCTGGCGCAATTGGCCTCTCTCCTCGCCCCGGGCGGCAAATTGTTCATCATCGCGCGCGCACGAGCGGAAGATGAAGTCATCAGCGGTCCGCCCTGGCCTTTACCCCCCTCATTTCTTGAAGTGGCGCGGCAAGCCGGTCTCGTTCCCTTGATGGTCGAAGATATCATCGCGACCAGCAATGTGGCGCGCCGGCACTGGCGTGCACTCCTCGCTCGAGCCTGAGAGCCCAAAACTTAGAGCCCAAGCCTGAGAATCCATATGTCGAAGACCACGCCAGCGACCCTTGCCTTGCAAAAGGCGGGCGTCACCTTCAGCCTTCACGCCTATGATTATGACCCTTCGGCGGAACGCATCGGCCTCCAGGCCGCCGAAGCGATCGGCGAGCCACCAAGCCGTGTGCTGAAGACCCTCATGGCCGAAGTCGACGGCAAACCGGTCTGTGTCGTCGTGCCATCAGACCGCGAAGTCAGCATGAAGAAACTCGCGGCGGCCTTCGGCGGCAAATCGGCGCAAATGATGAAGCCGGCCGATGCCGAACGCGCGACCGGCTACAAGGTCGGCGGTATCAGCCCGTTCGGCCAAAGGCGCAAGGTACCAACTGCGATCGAAGAGAATGCGCTCGCCGAAGATTATGTCTATGTCAACGGAGGACAACGCGGCCTGCAGATACGGCTCGCGCCTAATGATGCCCTCACCGCGCTCGGCGCGAAATCGGCCCCATTGATTGCTTGAACGTGGGGAGAGCCAGCTATTGGAGCCGGCGAATGCACCAAAGCTATACGGCATCCGCTCTTGCAAACAATTTCGCACTTATGATCGCGTCAAGCTCTATGCTGTCCAAGAAAGTGCTCAAAACTCCGTTTGCCTGTCTAAACAAGCATAAGCACTTTCATCCGATGCCAATAGTCCCGATATGGATTGATGACACAGGGTTCTGGACCACTCTCATCGCCCTTTTGAACACCACTACTGCGGCAGTTCTTTCGAGATCATGCTATTTCGTCTCTTGCTTGGCACTCCATGTGGGATGAGCGCCTGGCAGGGAAGCAAGAGGCCTGTCGGCCGGAGTTGAAAACAACGGACTGGCTCCCTCGCACCGCACCGCCCGCACACGCAGTTCTCGCCATCCCTGACGAAACTTAAATTTTCAGCTATTCTCGGCCAAGTCGAATTTGGTAATGCGTCCAGAATATCGATTAAACATTTGCAATTCCATGTCTCCTTGATCCCAACCTGTTGGGATCAAGGAGATTCGGTGGAAAGCTGCGGCCAAGCCTCAATGAGGCATTCTCATTGAGGCTTGGTATAAAACCGTTTTTCCAACTGGCTCCGTGCCAAGGGATATTTGAAATGAGCGCCGTTCCGTTCGATACCCTTAAACTCGCTCGCGCCTTGCGAGAAAGTGCCAGTTTCACGACCGAGCAGGCTGAAGGGATTTCCAATGCCCTGGCTGAAGCCTTTCAGGATCGAGTCGCGACGAAAGATGACCTCATATTGCTTGAACAAAGACTGACGATAAAGATCGGCGGCATGCTTGTGATCACCGTAGGCGTTCTTGCTGCTCTGATCAAACTCATCCCATGAACTAATTCTGAGCCGACATTTCGTCGGTAAACGGTGATTTGTTATGCGCATTCCTCTCATCATTCTTATATTTATTTTTATATCAGAAAATGTATCCGCGTCTGGCTACATATATTACGGCTCGCGTGTTGGAATGGAAGTAACCGTGACATCTGTCTCTAGGTTAGATACGGACAGCGCTCGAATAACGGTAAAACATACAAGACAAAATGCTAGAAAGTTTTGCACTGAATATGCAAATGACAAATCTGATACATGCATCGATAACGTTCTTAACGAAGTTCATTTAAACGATGAGATATACGCAAACTGCAAAACTGGAAAATTTCTCACCCTCTCTGGAGAAACGGTTATATTCGCAGGGCGGTATAAACACCCAGACGAATTTAGCCCAAAGTACAGACTTATATTAAATGGGCATGAATTGGATGCGTCGTCCGCATCTGGATACTCAACATTCCTGGGCCAGTATAAAGCACTATGCCCTTCAAGTGTTCTTGGTGGAATAGAATAATTATTCCCCGGAGGGGTAACGATGAACAGAGACGAAAATACTAGCGCTGGATTTCTTATTATTGCTGCGTTATTATATTTCACTCCAGCAATTATAGCGCTTATCCAGAATCATTTTAACAAATTGGCGATAATCATTGCAAATACTCTTCTAGGATGGACTGTACCAGGATGGGTTGTTTGTATTATTTGGTCTTTCACAAATTCACAGAGGAATAGAATCGTCTATATCGACGGCTCTATTAAAAGAGTTGATGATACCTCACGTAAAACAAACATGGGATTTCTCATCTTCCTAATCGTGGCGTTCATTGGTATCCCTATGATGATTGCTTTTATCAGAGGTATTATCGAAACTCTCGCAGAATAGCCGTCCTCAAAATCTGTATCTCCAAAGCCATGGACATTGGTCGTTGTGTTCTGGATCCGTGCGATCGTTTGATTGGTCGTTGACCATGAACTGGAACCGCCGATCCGGAGGCAATCTATGACGAAAATCGTGATATTACTGGGTGCCTGCGACTGCCGGTGGCGGCTTTCCGCCGGCACCACGGATCATCACAAGCCGTGATCCGTGCATCTCCGTATAACGAGAAAAATAAGGTGGGATAGCGCGTTTGCTGAGGGTGATTTCTAGATCTCGATTCGGTTCATCATCTTGCGAAAGGCCTCTAGCGTTTCGCCGCTGACATGATGCTCCATGCCCTCGGCATCAATCCGCGCCGTATCGGGGCTCACGCCGAGCCAGATCAGAAAAGCCTCTACAGTCTTGTGCCTTTTGCGGCTTTCCAGCGCCATCTCGCGGCCCAGTTCCGTGAGAAAAACACCACGATAGGGTCGCCGCTCCACATAGCCCTCGCCCGCCAGTCGCGTCAGCATTTTTGCGACCGTCGGCTGTGATACTCCGAGCCGCGCGGCAATATCGACCTGGCGCGCCTCCTGACCGTCCTCGATCAGATCGGCGATTAATTCGACATAATCTTCGACGAGCGCGCCACGGCGGGCCTCACGCGTCAGGCGAAACCCTTCTGAATGGCTTTCGGCATCCGGCAGCGCGTCCCGCTCTTCCCTGGCCCGGCGCATGACTGACACTAAAACCTCTCCCTGCTTGCGCAGGAGCCTTCGCGGGTGGTGCCGCAAAGCTCCGTCAAGAAAACCTGGGGCGTTTCCGATGTGTCCAGAAACGCTCCACTCAGAAAATCAGAGCATTGTCGAAATTTTGAATCGAAACACGAATCTTTCGGAAAACAATGGCTCCAAAATCCGCTGCAATTCCGTCCGCCGCTTTCAAATCAGCGGACGTCCCTTTCTAAAAGGACTCATTCCGAAAGCAGGCATTTTAAGAGTACCGGTGGCGCGAAACGCAACACAGCATAATCGCGCCGCAAGCGCTTCGGAAGATCCAATGACAGTGCTGTTTTGGAAACTGATCCCCAGCAATACGAAATATTTTTCGCGCCGAATGGTCACAACTTTGCATAGACAATGAAATATAGCCTATTGCATATTCTACATGGACGATCCAGATTTCCAGAGTCGCGGCTCGCCGCCGTCAAACCCGCGGGTCTTCCGAATGTCGCAAACACCTGTCATCGAAGCCTCCCAGCCGGCATGGAAATTGGCGGAGCCCGGTACCCAGCGACCGAGCCTGCCGGAGGCCCATGCCTCCATCCACGTTCCGCAGGACGCCCGCTGGTTCCGCCGGCTCGTCGCCTTTCTCGGCCCGGGCTATATGGTTTCGGTCGGTTACATGGATCCCGGCAATTGGGCGACCGATCTCGCCGGCGGGTCGCAATTCGGCTTTTCGCTGCTGAGCGTTATTCTTTTATCGAATTTCATGGCGATCATCCTGCAAGCGCATGCAGCAAGATTCGGTATCGCCTCTGGGCGCGATCTCGCCCAAGCCTGCCATGACCATTATTCCCGTCCAGTCAATTTCGCGCTCTGGCTCATCTGCGAGGCGGCGATCATCGCCTGCGACCTCGCTGAAGTCATCGGCACAGCGATCGCGCTGCAGCTTCTGTTCGGCATCCCGCTCGTCGGCGGCGCATTATTATGCGCGCTCGATACTTTCCTGATCCTACTGCTTATGAATAAGGGCTTCCGGTCGCTTGAAGCTTTCGTAATCGCCCTTTTGATCATTATCGCGGCCTGTTTCGGCATACAAATCGCTGCCGCCGCTCCGCCCATGGCGGAGGTGCTGCGTGGTTTCATGCCGTCCCGGCAAATCGTGCTGCGGCCGGAAATGCTCTATGTCGCGATGGGCATTATCGGAGCGACGGTGATGCCGCATAATCTCTATCTGCATTCCTCGCTGGTCCAGACGCGCGCCTATCCCCGCACCGAGCACGGCCGCCGCGACGCGATCCGATGGGCCACTCTGGACAGTACCATCGCATTGATGCTGGCACTCTTTGTCAATGCGGCTATTCTAATCGTCGCCGCCACGGCCTTTCACGGCAGCGGCCATGAAGATGTCGCCGAAATCGGCCAGGCCTATGAGCTGCTCTCCCCAATTCTCGGGCTCGGCATAGCCTCAACCTTATTTGCAACCGCGCTTTTAGCCTCGGGCCTCAATTCGACGGTCACCGCCACGCTTGCCGGCCAGATCGTGATGGAAGGCTTTCTGCACCTTCGCCTGCCACCCTGGCTGCGCCGCCTGATCACCCGCGCGCTTGCCATCATTCCGGTGATTATCGTCACCCTGCTCTATGGTGAAACCGGGACTGCGAGGCTTCTGATCCTGAGCCAGGTCATCCTGTCGATGCAGCTTCCCTTCGCGGTCATTCCGCTGGTTCAATTCGTCTCCGACAAGCGCAAGATGGGCGGTTTCGTCATTTCCACGCCGATGGCCTGGGTTTCCTGGGGCGTGGCGGCGATCATCGTCGGACTCAATCTGAAACTGCTCTATGATACCTTGCTTCCCTGATCCTCTCCGGCTCTATCCCGGCCGGAGCTTCCACGAAACCCGGCCTCAACCGGAAGCCGCCTCATAGGCACTCGACAGTTCCAGCCATTCTTCCTCGGCCGCGGTCAGGGCGCGCTCCAGTTCCGCGCGCTGGCCTGCAAGCTGACCCGCTTTGGCCGGATTAGTCTGAAACAAAGTCGCATCCGCCAGAACACCGTCGATCTTCTCCAGAAGATCCTGGAATTTCTTCATCTTCTCTTCCAGGGAAGCAATCTGCTTCTTTAACGGTGCGGCTTCCTTGCGAGCCGTGGCACCATCACGCCGCTCGGCCTTTGCCGAGCCGTTCGCGTCCTTATCCTTTCGGGACTGCCGGGCCGGCGACCCGCCCGCCTGCTCCAGCACGTATTTCTTGTAATCCTCCATATCGCCTTCGAACGGCTTGACGCTTCCGCCAGCGACGAGCCAAAGCCGATCAGCGCAGGCTTCGAGAAGGTGCCTGTCGTGCGAGACGAGGATGATCGCGCCTTCATAATCATTGATCGCCTCGATCAAGGCCGCGCGGCTATCGATGTCGAGATGGTTCGTCGGCTCGTCGAGGATCAGCAGATGTGGACCATAGAAGCTCGCGAGCCCCATGAGGAGGCGCGCCTTTTCCCCGCCCGAGAGCAGCGCGATTTTGGTGTCCGCCTTGACGTTGGGAAAACCGATCTGGGCGCATCTGGCCCTGATCTTCGCCTCCGTGCCATCCGGCATCAGAGCGGCGATGCATTGATAGGGCGTCGCCTTCTCGTCGAGATCATCGACCTGATGCTGGGCGAAAAATCCGACATCGAGCTTAGAGGATTTCTTCAGGCTTCCCTCCAAGGGAGCGAGCCTGCCGCCGACGAGCTTGGCGAAAGTGGATTTGCCGTTGCCGTTGGAGCCAAGCAAGCCGATCCGGTCATCTTCGGCGATCGAGAGATTCAATCGTTTCAGAACCGGCACGCCGTCATAGCCGACACTGACGTCATCCATGGCGATGATCGGCGGGGACAGCGGTTTCTGCGGCGACGGGAGATGAAACGGCAGCACATGGCCGTCGACGATAGCGGTGATCGGCTCCATCTTCGCAAGCATTTTCAGGCGCGACTGGGCCTGTGCCGCTTTCGTCGCCTTGGCGCGGAAACGGTCGACGAAAGCCTGCAAATGTCTGCGCTGCTCCTGCTGCTTCTTCTGATGCTTGAGCTGGATCGCCTGCTGCTCCCGGCGTTGGCGCTCGAAACTGGTGTAATTGCCGCGCCACAGGGTAAGCTTGGCCTGATCGAGATGCAGGATATGATCGGCCACTTCATCCAGCATATCGCGGTCATGGCTGATGACGAAGATGGTGCCGGGATAGCGCTGCAGATAATCAATGAGCCAGAGCGTACCTTCGAGATCGAGATAATTGGTCGGCTCATCGAGCAGCAGGAAATCCGGCTGCGAGAACAAAACAGCTGCGAGCGCCACGCGCATGCGCCAGCCGCCGGAAAATTCCGAAAGGGCGCGATGCTGTGCGGCCTCATCGAAACCGAGACCTTCCAAAATCGCCGCCGCACGGGCCGGCGCCGCATGCGCGTCGATGTCGACGAGGCGGGTCTGAATTTCGGCAATACGATGCGGATCACTCGCCGTCTCGGCTTCCGCCATCAGCGCGGCGCGTTCCTTGTCCGCGGCGAGCACGAAATCGATCAATGTTCCAGGCCCGCCCGGCGCCTCCTGCTCAACCCGGCCAAGACGCATGTTCTTCGGGATCGTGATCGTGCCCGATTCAGGCACGGCCTCACCGGAGATCATCCGGAACAGAGTGGTCTTGCCGGCGCCGTTCCGGCCGACAAAACCGATCCGCGCGCGGTCGGGCAAAGCCGCCGTCGCCTTGTCGAAAAGAACACGCGGACCGATCCGCACCGTCAGGTCGTTGATGTGAAGCATGGGCGCGTTGTGGCTTCATTGACGGCGCATTGCAAGCAGGATCCTCGCCATACGGGGACGGTCGCCACATGAGAGGGGCATGCAATCCACTCACGCCCCGCAACGGCGATAATCGCTCAGCTCATTGCTGGCCTGCGCATTAACGATCCTCAAGCCAACCGCCGGAAAAGCCCGCACGCTGGAGGCCGACGCGGATATAGCCGTTCTTTTTCATCGTTTCCCAGACGAAATTCGAGCGCCAGTTTTCGATCATCAACAGGATAGGCCCCTGGTCGATGCCGAATTGCTCGGTATCCGCCCAATAGGTCGAAGCACTGTCATAGGAGGCTTTGATGGGCGCGTTCTCGTCGACCGGAAAACTGGGATTGAAGGCATCGACGAAACCATAACGGTTATAGATGCGCGCTCCGTAGCGGTTCTTCATTTCCTCAAGCGCCGGCAGAGCGATTTCGGGCGCGAAGGCGATCGAACCACCCGCTGCCGTCGGCGCGATCGTGCCGTCATCGAAGACATAATCCTGCCCGGCGCCGCGGGCTTTATAGCCTTCGAATGTCCGCACACGGCCTTCGACAGTTTTGGTGACCGTGCCTGGCCCGTTGCAGGCGGTCAATCCCCAGATGTTTTCGCCATAATCACGCCAGCCGCCAGGATTGGCTTTGGCATAGGCGCGCTGCGCATAAGTGGCGCGCCGGCTGTTCTCAAAATAATCGAAGCCGCGATCGCGATTCCACGGATCATAGATGCCACGAAAATCCACCCAGGCGTGGCTGTATTGATGGCCAAACAAGGGCGCGAAATTCAGCAGCGTCTGATCCTGGAATTGCCCCCACTGATGATCGTAAGTGGCATTCAGCTGCTGCCAAGTCGCGGCGGGCAAGGGATGCGTGGGAGACGCGATCGCCAGAAGGTAGATCAGCATCCCTTCATTATAGCCCTCCCAATTATAGGAAATGTATTGTCCGGACGGCGTCCAGCCCATGCTGAGCAGAGGCGCTTTCTGCGGCGCCTGCATCCATGCCCAATCGATGCGGCGGTAGAGCTTATCGGCAAGCGCCCGGATCTCACGTTCATCCGGCGTATCACGACCGAAATAGGATTGCGCAAACAGAACGCCTCCCATCAGGAGAGCCGTATCGACACTTGAGGCTTCCGAGCCGTGATCAAAACGCTTGCCGGTATCACGATCGAGGAAATGATAATAAAATCCGTGAACGCCCGTCGCGCCTTCCTCGGCGTCATTCTGCGGCGCCTGCTCCAGAAACCTGAGCGTGACGAGCGTCCGCTCGATGGCCTGATCGCGCGTAATGTAATGACGCTCGACGCCAATGCCATAAGCAGTCAAGCCGAAACCAACCGCGGCAATGCTCGCGAAAGTATCATTCGACGGATAATGGTCGGGAATGAGCCCGTTGGTGGGATTGGCTGCATCCCAGAACCAGTCAAACGTCCGGCGCTCGAGATCCTCAACGAAAGGTCGCTTCTGCGGCATCTTATCGATGGGATCCGATGCGGCAAAAACCGAATAGGATTGTGCGACAAGCGCACCGGCCAACACAGATATAACGCCGAACATTTTGAGCGATTGACGCAAAGCACCCGGCAAAATGCTGGCCAACATCATGCGCGCGTGGGACACGCTTTTCAGATTGGCAATCATGGGAGATCCATCGAAATTATGTTATTCTGCTGATCCGAGAATATTATACGGAGACACTGAGGCATTGATTGGGAAACAATGGGGAATATCTCGTGGTGTTTTTGTGAATAATGTTGTCAAAACTGAAATGGATATTTTCTCAGTGAGAGAAAGCTGAGCATTTCGGCATAGCTCCGCCAGATGTACTTTTCAGGATTTGTTTTGTGCTCGGAAATTTGATTTTATTCCAACTCTCGATGAGAGAGACGCCCTGAGAATTGGATTCCAAGATTTAGCTCCGCGACCGCGAGACAAGGACTTAACGCAGCCTCACAGATCCCAACCGCCGGAACAGGCTGACTTGGTATTGGAACATCCTGCCCAAGAGGTCCGCACGATCATGGGATGCCATCCTTGTGCAAGCCTGATTTCCTCGTCTCCTTTACGGTCAGCCGACGGATGGAGAGCGGATGCCTGCGCCCCCTGCCGATTAACCCGAAGCCTTTCCAAGGGCCGATCGAGACCCCTGTTTCATTAAAGCAAGGACCCCTTCAGCGCATAGGCCGATGAAATCACATTCCGATGAGCGCTCGATCAGGATGCGGCCTCCACGGATTTTGGACGCACGAAAATAAGGAGTGGGGTTCCTGCAAGCCCTCTTTGACTGCGAAGCGTGACCTGTTATGGGGCGGGAAAGCGGTGAACACGGGCTTGTTTGGCTCTTTGCGCCACGATATGAGTTTTGCGATCACATTGATCGCCCACGTCCTGCCGCCGATGCAAAATCTTCATCATCGGCCTGCAATAAGCTCGCTTCATCATGGATCGAGGACAATCTGGAATTTTAGGTTTTACCGATGGTAACCATTTGAACCATCGATTAGACCAATCCTTCGTCCTTCTCTATGGTCCCCGCCTGTGCAACCAAGCAGCGATTGTCGCTGTCTCATGAGGAAACAAACCATGGCCACCATTGGTGAGAAAGTTCCCCCGTTCAGCGTCGTCGGCGTCAAGCCCGGCTTCGAGAAGCACGAGGAAAATGGCGAAAGCGCCTTCGAGCCCCTGACCGAGGAAAGCTTTGCCGGCAAGTGGAAGATCATCTTCTTCTATCCGAAGGACTTCACCTTCGTCTGCCCGACCGAGATCGCCGAATTCGCCCGTCTCCACAAGGAATTCGAGGATCGCAACGCGGTCGTGCTCGGCGGCTCGACCGATAATGAATTTGTCAAGCTGGCCTGGCGCCGTGATCACAAGGATCTCGCCAAGCTGCCGATCTGGTCGTTCGCTGACACCAACGGCTCGCTGACCGACGGCCTCGGCGTGCGCTCCCCGGCGGGTGTCGCCTATCGCTATACGTTCATTGTCGATCCCGACAATGTCATTCAGCACATCTACGCCAACAACCTCAACGTCGGCCGCGCCCCCAAGGACACGCTGCGCGTCCTCGACGCCCTGCAGACGGACGAACTGTGCCCCTGCAACCGCGAAGTTGGCGGCGACACCCTCAAGGTCGCGTAATTATCGCGAGCAGACGGGGTCTTCCCGTCTGCTCACAAACCCTGTGCGAGATCACTGAAATGATGTCGCCACGACATCATTTCAGTGATGTTGTCCCGCAATGTGTGAGGTCCCATGTCGATCGACAGCCTGAAAGACAAAATCCCGGATTTCGCCAAGGACGTCCGGCTCAATCTCTCCAATATGGCCAATGACGATACGCTGGGCGAACAAACCAAATATGGCCTCATGCTCGCCTGCGCCGTTGCCAGCCGCAATGCTGAGATTCTGAAGGCTTTCGACGCGGAATGCACGCCGCATCTGACGCCTGCGGCACGAGACGCGGCACTGGCGGCCGCCACGATCATGGCGATGAACAATATTTATTATCGCTTCGTTCACCTCGCCTCCAACAAATCCTACGGGACGCTGCCGGCGAAATTGCGGATGAATGTCATCGGTAATCCGGGCGTGCCGAAGGCGGATTTCGAACTCTGGGCGCTCGCCGTTTCAGCCATCAACGGCTGCGGCATGTGCATTGATTCGCATGAAAAAGTGCTGATGAAAGATGGCGTGACACAGGACACCATCCAGACCGCCGTGCGTTTCGGCGCGATCATCGTCTCGGCTGCCGTCGCTCTCGAAGCTTCCACCCTCCCAGCAGTCGCGGCGAGCTGATCCCGGATTATTCCCTGATTTTCATGCAAAAGAAGCGGCGGTGAAAACCTTCACCGCCGCTTCTTTTGTGCATGACCCCACTCTCAAGGATCAGACGACCATCCCGCCGGAAATCTCGATTCTCTGAGCATTGATCCACCGGTTATCGTCGGTCAGCAATGAGGCGACGGCGGGGCCAATATCGTCCGGCACGCCAGGACGTCCGAGCGCCGTCACACTGGCGACGAAATCATTGATCTGTTTGTTGTCGCGTACAGCGCCGCCGCCGAAATCGGTCTCGATCGCGCCAGGAGCGACGGTATTGACGGCAATGCCACGCGGTCCCAGTTCCTTGGCGAGATAGCGGGTCAACACTTCGATAGCGCCCTTCATCATCGCATAAGCGGAATAGCCCGGCAGGCTGAAGCGCGTCAGACCGCTCGATAAATTCACGATCCGGCCATTGTCGGCAATCAACGGCAACAAAGTCTGGGTCAGGAAGAACACACCTTTCACATGGATGTTCATCAGGCGGTCAAAATCAGCTTCACTCGTTTCGGCAAAGGAAGCATGGATTCCAATGCCCGCATTATTGATCAGATGATCGAAAGTCGTTCTGCCCCAGTTCCCGGCAAGCGCCTGCTTCACATCGACGGCAAAGGCACCGAAGCTCGAGCAATTACCTGTGTCGAGATGGAACATCACGCATTTGCGGCCAAGCGCCTCGATTGCGGCGACAGTCGCCTCGGCTTCCGTCTTGTTGCTATGATAAGTGCCGATGACGTCGACACCTTTCCGGGCAAGCGCAAGGGCCATATTGTGCCCCAACCCCCGGCTGGCGCCCGTCACCAGGGCAATCTTCGTGTCATTCATCGTCATCACTCAACCTCTCTGTGATGAAAGTCCGGTCTCGACAAAGCTGAGATAACTCTTTCTTCATCTGCGATAATCCGTAGCTTTTCAGGAACACTATCCGGGAATCAGCCATAATGGATCGAATCGACGCCATGCGTATCTTTGCCCGCATCGTCGAGCGCGGAAGTTTCATTCGTGCTGCGGAGGACCTCGGCCTGCCCGCTTCCACGGCGACAGATGCCGTCAAGCAGCTGGAGACACGGCTTGGCATACGGCTCTTGCAGCGCACCACGCGCCAGGTTCGCGCGACCCTGGATGGCGAAGCCTATTACCGGCGTTGCCTGACCATTCTCGATGAGATCGAGGAGGCGGAGAGTGCATTCAGCGGCGCGCGGCCGCGTGGCCTCCTGCATGTCGATGTGCAAGGCGCGCAGGCGAGGAGCTTCATCCTGCCAGCCCTGCCACGCTTTCTGGAAGATTATCCCGATCTCGAACTCTTCATGAGCGAAGGCGACCGTTTCGTCGATCTCATCCGGGAAGGCGTCGATTGCGTGTTACGCAGCGGCGAACCAAGCGAAAGTGATCTGATCGCGCGACGCATCGCCGTCTTGCCTGAAGCCACAGTTGCGTCCTCCGATTATCTCAGCCGTTTCGGTACGCCCCGAAGATGGGACAGACTCGACGGTCACCGCATGATCGGCTTCCGTTCTTCAGCCACTGGCGGCATCCTGCCGCTTGAATTCATGGTGAACGGTGTGCGCAAGACAGTCGCTTTGCCAGCTCCACTCTCGGTCAACGGCGCCGACACTTACAAGGCCGCCGCCAGACAGGGCCTCGGCCTCATACAAGTGCCGCGTTACAGCGTGGAACAAGAGCTTGCCGAAGGTACGCTAGTGGAATGCCTGCCCGATACCCCACCCTCACCGACGCCGGTTTCTGTACTCTATCCGCGCAGCCGCCAGCTCTCCCTGAGGTTGCGCGTCTTCATCGATTGGGTGGCGAAGGAATATGCCCGCCACACGGGGCCCGTGAAGAGGGTCGCCGCTTCACGCGAAAGATAACATACAAATCTAGGGTACCAGACTCATGCCGCGACATGAGGAATTTCCGGTGGAAGGCTGCTCTTGATAAGCTTCGCCAAGGCTTCCACCGCCTTGCGTCTCGGGTTGCTGGCGCGAGAGACCAGACGGACGCCGCGTCCTGTATGCGGACCAGTCAATGGCTTCGCCGTCAGACTTGGCGGCAAACTGTGTTCATCATGCAATGCCAGCGCCGGCATCAAGGTGGTGCCATATCCGGCTACCGTCATATGCACCAAGGTCTGCAAACTCGTCGCCCGGATATCCGCGAGCTGATCATCGCGTGACCGCGCATTGCGGCAGAGTTCGATCGCCTGATCGCGCAGACAATGGCCATCAGCCAGCAGCAACAATGTCTGCGGATCGATTTCTTCCGCAGCGACGGACTCCCGTTCAGCCAGAGGATGATCACGTGGAACGATCAGAAAAAAGGGCTCTTCGAATAAAAGCTCCGAGAGGAGCTGCGGCTTTTCCGGATCTGACGCGATGATCACCGCGTCGAGCTTGCCGGAAAGAACCGGCTCGATCAGCCTGTCGGTAAAATCCTCGACAAGCATGAGCGGGGTCGCCGGCAGATGTTTGCGCGCACGCGGCAGGACGAAAGGCATGAGATAGGGGCCGAGCGTTGGAATGACGCCGACCCGCAGGGCGCCTTCCATCGGATCGCGGCTCGCGCGCGCGCAGCGCATGATATCCTCGGCAGCTGCGACGGCGCGGCGTGCATGGACGAGAATTTCTTCCCCCGCCGCCGTAACGCAGACACTTTTCCCGACACGCTCGAAAATGCGCACGCCGAGTTCATCCTCAAGCTTCAGAATTTGCCCGCTCAAGGTTGGCTGGCTGATGTGGCAGGCGTCCGCAGCCCGTCCGAAATGGCCATAATTAGCCACAGCGATGATATAGTGAAGATCGCGTAGATTCATTTCATAGATTTAGACAATAGAAACTCGAAAAACAATTGCTAACAACGATGAGTCATGTCTGCCGCCGATGTTCGGTTCCATCATGATTGGAAACCCGGAAGCATTTGGAGGGTGCCAATGACCACCAATGCACGCGAAATAGCCTTGCGTCGGCTCCGGCTCCTTGCTCGCAAAAACCTCTCTGTCTATAAGCGAATCGTCTTCCGCTGTCGCGGACAAGAGGGACCAACTGCTCCATGGCGATCGAACGTACTTTTTCCATCCTGAAGCCCGATGTCACCCGCCGCAATCTGACGGGCGCCGTGAATGCCTTGATCGAAAAGGCGGGGCTCCGCATCATCGCCCAGAAGCGGGTGCTCATCACCAAGGGCCAGGCCGAGACCTTCTATGCCGTCCATCGTGAACGGCCTTTCTTCGGCGAACTGGTCGAGTCGATGATTTCCGGTCCGGTTGTCGTCCAGGTGCTCGAAGGGGAAGGCGCGATCCAGAAATATCGCGAGGTGCTCGGCGCGACCGACCCATCCAAGGCCGACCCCGGTACGATCCGCAAGGAATTCGCCCTCTCGATCGGCGAGAATTCCGCGCATGGTTCGGATGCGCCGGAAACCGCCACCATCGAAATCGCGCAATGGTTCTCCGGTAACGAACTCGTCGGCTGATCGCGAAAGCTGATCTGCAACACGCACTCTTGAATCCTGCTGATTGCTTCCAGCAGGATTCAATTTCGTCAGCGGCTGGCGGCGAGTCGCTTACACCTTATTCAGTGAAGCCCGGCAATTCCGGTATCGCTGCCTCTTCACTCACAGACTTCTATTCGTTTGTATCCGACGATACGGTGACGATTCTTCTTGCTGTAGATTGGACGGCGCCTGATATAGCAATCGCCCAGATCCCTGTATGAGCCATAGCTGCCATAAGCATAGGATGAATAGGGATATCCATAATAGCCGTAGTAGGGATAATAGCCATCATACCAGTATGGCGCATAGCCCCATCCCCAACCTCCTCCCCAGCCACCGCCACCCCATCCGCCACGAAAACCACCTCCATGGGGGCCGCCTCCAAATCCGCCACCAGGACCGCCACCACCATAGCCCCCACCGCCGTGGCCTCCACCATAGCCCCCACCGCCGTGGCCTCCACCAAATCCACCACCGCCAAAACCGCCACCATGGCCACCTCCTCCACCCCCGTGCTGAGCAGCGGCAGGAAGGCAAAAAAGAGCGACAGACCACACGGCTATAACGGCAATTAAGGTTCTCCTGGTTCGGATTCCATTATGTGGGATCATTTCACACATTCCTTGAACACAATTCAGCATCAACTCCGTCGCTTGCTCACACATGGGCATGACTGCACTTCTTGTGCAATGCGAATCACGACAGCTTGATCGGGATACCCGTCGCCCACAAAGAGCGGAAAGCGGTTGCGGCGAGGGTCGAAAGGCACCTGTGTTCAAGTCTATGTGACAAACTTCGGGGCAGTTTCTGAGGTTTCCAAAACTGCCCCATCAAGAAGACATTCTAGATCTCATATTCCGGCTGATCAGCATCCTTGCGCAACAACAAGCTGAGAATCCTTTCTTCTAAAAGCGCAAGATCCACTGATCCACGATGGCGCGGCCGCGGGAGGTCGACGTTGATATCGAAGGTGATTTTGCCGTCTTCGATCATGATGACGCGATCGGCTAGAGTCAGTGCCTCGGCGACGTCGTGGGTCACGAGCAAAGCCGTGAATTTATCCCGTTGCCAGACCCGCTCCAGCAAGCTCTGCATTTCAATGCGTGTCAGCGCATCGAGCGCACCTAATGGTTCGTCGAAGGCGAGAAGACGCGGCTTGCTGACGAGCGCGCGCGCCAGCGCAACCCGCTGCTTCTGGCCACCGGAAAGCGGGGAAGGCCATTCCTGCGCCCTGTCGCCGAGGCCGACTGCGCGCAAAGCTTCGAGCGCGGCTTCATTGTTTGCCATAGCATTTTTGCGCATGCCCAGCCCGATTTCGACATTGGCCAGCAGTCGGGCCCAGGGCAGAAGCCGTGGCTCCTGAAACATCACCCGGACAGGAGTGTTGCCTTTAACAGAAGCTTCCTCCCCGCCGAACCTAATCGTGCCGCCGGAGGGTTTGTCGAGCCCCGCGACAAGGCGCAGCAAAGTGCTCTTGCCACAGCCGCTACGGCCGACGACTGCGACGAACTGACCGGCGGGAACGAAGAGATCGAGCCCGCGCAGGATCTGTTTCGCGCCGAAGGCTTTGCCGAGCCCCTTGATCGACAGGTCCACACCCGTCACGATGGACGGCTCACGAAACAGGCCATCGAAATCCGGCCTCTGTCTGGCAGACGCTTCGCGCATGTGACTCATCCCATCAAATCCTGAAAGGCCGGATGCCATTTTAGGCAAAGTTTTTCGAGGAGACGCGCCGTCGAATCGGCCAGCTTGCCGAGTGCCGCATAGATCAACACGGAAAAGACGACGACATCGACCTGCATGAATTCGCGCGCCTGCATCGCCATATAGCCGATGCCCGATTGCGCAGCGATCGTCTCAGCGACGATCAATGTCAGCCACATGACGCCAAGACCGAAACGAAGGCCGACGAGAATAGACGGCAGGGCGCCTGGCAGGATCACCCGGCGCAGCAGGGCAAAGCTGGATAGGCCGTAACTGCGGCCCATCTCGACCAATTGCGGATCGACGTTACGGATACCATGCAGCGTATTGAGATAGATCGGAAAGAAGACGCCCAAAGCAACGAGGAAAAGTTTCGCTTCCTCCTCGATTCCGAACCACAGGATCACCAGCGGAATCAGGGCAAGGTGCGGAATGTTGCGCAGCATCTGGAAGGTCGTGTCGGTCAGGCGCTCGGAAAGCTTCGAGAGACCATTGGCGAAACCGAACACGAAGCCAATACCGCCACCGACGGCGAGACCAGCCAGAGCACGCAGGGTACTCACCCCGATATTGATGAAAAGATCACCGGACGCCGCCAGTTTCCAGCCAGCCAACGCGACATCGGCAGGTGATGGCAACACAGTGGAGGGAATTAATCCGAACGAAGAAGCAATCTGCCATGCGATGAGCAGACCGGCCGGCACGGCCCAGGCGAGCCAATCAATCTTGATGAAAAATTTGGCTAACCAGGATCCCCTCGGTCCCGACAAAGGTTCCGAGGCGGAAAGCGCCAGAGGGGCATCACTCACATTCCAGCTCCCAGCAAATTTCGACAGGTACCTCTCGCATGCGAGAGGCGAGCCGCCCTCTTAAACATTCCCCTCAAACAGAGGGAGTCCAATTCCAGACGATGTCGCGCACAACGATGCGCTTCGGCAAGAGTCCCACCTCGAAAAAATGATCAGCAGCTTTCTGCTGGCTGGTGATCGCTTCTTCGGAAAGCGGAACCATTTTATAATGCGCACGCTGGTTCGCAGTGCGTATCGCGGCAAGATCAATTCCATTGGCAGCATGGATGAAATCGGCAAGCGCATCCTGGTGCGTCGAGGCCCATCTAATTTCCTCGGCAAGCCGATCATTCAACTGGTTCAACACGGCCGGATATTTTTGCGCGAAATGACCATTGGCGAGGAAGAACTGATGCGGGCTGTGGACTTCGGCGCCGCTGGTCAAAAGGCGGACCTTTCCCTGCTGCGCTAAGGCAGCATAAGGATCCCAGATCGCCCAGACATCGATATTGCCGCGCGCAAAGGCAGCTGCCGCGTCGGCTGGCGGCAGATAGATCGGTTTGATCTCGTCATAAGAAATGCCGGCCTTCGCCAAAGCCGCAAGAACAGTCGTATGAGCACTTGAAGCCTTGGCCATGCCGATACGCTTGCCCTTCAGATCGGCCAAGGTTCGGATGGGCGAATCCTCATGAACCAGAACGGCCTCGAAATAATGTTGGGGCAGAGCCGCCGTATAGACCAGATCGGCGCCGGCCGCCTGGGCAAAGATCGGCGGGGCATCGCCGGTATAGCCGAAATCAAGGTTACCTGTGCCGATCCCTTCAAGGATCGGCGGCCCGAAAGCAAATTCAGCCCATTTGATAGCGATGCCGCGGGGATTGAAAAAAGTCTCAAGCGTTTTGCGCTGCTTGACCGCAATCAGCAGTCCCGCTTTTTGGAAGCCAATGCGGATTTCACTAGGCCCAATCGCCCCTTCAGCTCCCGCTTCCGCCTTCCCCGGATGGAATGCCAGCGCCGCTCCACCGGCCAAAGCCAGGCTCAAAAAATCACGACGAAGCATTCATCCTCCAATCCCAAGTGTAGTTCCGCTATCGCCAGAGGCGCCCGCACCTGGTGACAGAACGCAATGGGTGAGGATAATAATTTTAGTCTATAAATTTTGTCAATAATTATGACTGGGACCAGACGACACCCCAATGCATGAAATTTTCCGCGTCCCGTGAACCTTGGCGTTCGCGAAACCGTTGGCCAGAGCGCGCGAAAAACAAGGGAATCAGTCTCGGCGCGCAAGTGTGATGGAATTGATGAAGGTTACTCTTTGCGGCTTGATCTCGTCTCAGCCGCGCTCCGGCTCCGATTCCTTCACTCACGCAGGATCATCATTGGGAGAACACCATGAAACTGCAGAGCTGCATGACCAAGGATGTCAAGATCGCCTCGCCGGCGCAATCCATTGGAGAAGCCGCCAGGATGATGAAGGAAATCGACGCCGGTTTCCTGCCAGTCAGTGAAAACGACCGGCTCGTCGGCATGATCACGGATCGTGACATCGCGATGCGAGCCGTCGCTTCCGACCGAGGCCCGGATACACCGGTGCGCGATATCATGAGCAAGGAAGTTCTCTATTGTTTCGAGGACGAAGAGATCAGTGCAGCGGCGCAAAAGATGAGTCAGATGCAAATCAGGCGAATGCCTGTGCTCAATCGTGACAAACATCTCGTTGGCATCATTTCCCTTGGCGATATTTCTCACGCCGGCAGCGAGGGAAAAAACTGCTGCGGTGTGGCGCTCAGCGAAATCACCGTGCATGGCGGGAAGCACGTCCAGCATTAAGCCAATAAAAATATTGTCGCTCAGGTAGCTGCCGTCAGCTTCACGATCTGAAGTCGCAGGGACATACGTAAACCTTGCGGCTTCAGAGAGGAAAGCATTGCATTAAACCTGTTTGATAGCGGCCACAATTCTGACAAATACTATTTTATTGCATCTGATTATTTGAGAAATCTGTTGTAAATGACATTCTCAGCTGCCAAAGCCGCAATCTGCATCACCGTCATCGTTGGATTGGCGCTCCCGGATGTCGGAAAAACTGCAGCACTTGCAACCAAAAGATTTTGAACAGCATGGCAACGAAGATCGCGCCCTACGACGGAATTTGAAGGGCTATTTCCCATTCGGGCGGAACCCGCCGGATGGCAGGTATCTTCCGATATTTCAATCAAATCATCGCATAAGTTTTGATCAAGAAACCATTTTATAGGCCATGCGCGAGAAAAAGACATGGAATCCCAATATTCTTTACCCATTTGTATGACAGCACGCATCGTCTTTTCGTCTTCAGATGTACGCAGCCAATGAAGCTGTAATTCGGGAATTCCCAACGCGTCTTTGGATTCAGAGAGACTAACAGTTGATGAAAACGTTGGGACCTGCTCCACTCTCATTTCTACAACAATGTCGCTATGCTTATTCATAAATTTATTATTTATAATATGATTCCAGTAGAGTTTAGGCGTGAGATTTTCGATGCAATTTCTGGTTTCCGTTTTGAAACCTATAAATCTTTTGTAAACTAGGTCATTTGAATTATCAGATAACGGAGTATCAAAAACCCTCCTCGTCATTGTTAGATAGCCACTACCAATTTGTAAACGTTTCTGCATTTCAAAGCTGGTCTCAAAATGCAGACCACGCCGTGTTTTGTTCACGACAAATGGCATAAAGGGATATTGCGATGCCGGTGTCTCACGATTACAAAGCCTGCCGACTACGATTTTTAAGTGATCGTGGAAATAATGCCCCAATATATTATATTTAGAGAAAAACCCTTGATCGACTTTTCTATCAAGCAGAAGCAGCAATCGGGTTGCCTCTAAAGTCCCACAGGCAATAATGAAATTTTCAGCAAAGACTGTGAGGGTCTTTCCATTAAAATTTTTCGCTGAAACAGATACAACTCTCCCATTCATAACATTGATATCAAAATCATGTACGGTAGCGCTCGTCCAAACGTCTAATTTTCTGCTCTTGTAAATATCGTCTTTGAGAATGTCAGCTACATTGTAGTTCTTAAAAGTTGGGAATTTTGGCCATCTTGTCTTTAAGCCATAAGCCGATCGAGGCAAGTTTTCAGACAAGCGATGGGAGGAAAAAATACCATCCTCGTAAGAGGTGGAATCAACTCCGAAAATTTTTTCAATATCGGCTTGGTAATGCGCGATGTCGTTTTTTGTGATGGGCCACGCTTCTAGCCCAATATAATCTCTCTTTTCGAAATCATGCTCCGCAAGCGGAAGCAAACAACCTCCCCAAACAGTTGAGGTACCCCCCAGGGAACGGACTCTGCCGTCGATAGCCCGTTTATATGTTGCTGCTTGTATATTAATATTATTCAAGGACTTAAAATGCGAATTCGGTTTAACGCCTCCGCTCTCTAAAACGATAACAGGTTTTCCAGCGTCACTTAGTTTCTTTGCCGCCAACAGACCTGCCGGGCCCGCGCCAATAACACAAACAGAGGCCTCTATAGACTGGTGAGACCCTGGCGTTCCCGAGAGATCATATAACATATTTATCTCGCGATTAAATTAACCCATACATTACAAGTGCTTATATAATGCACCTGAATTATGCATTCCGCTTATAATTAAATATTTAGCGTCATCTGCTTTGATTCGGTAGGTAGTTATTAAAAAATAGCGTGTTGCAAGCTCTCCCACAGGTCAATATTCAGTCCTATATAAGTGGCAGCCGCGCCACTTTGTCCTGAAACCTTGGAATTCTCATGGCTTGGCTTATTCTCGTCATTGCCGGACTATTTGAAATCGTTTGGGCAATCGGCCTCAAATATACTCAGGGATTTACTCTTTTCATTCCGAGCGCCATCACTGTGGCGGCTATGATCGCAAGCGTCCTCCTGCTCGGCTTCGCCGTAAGGTCGCTACCAATTGGAACCGCTTATGCTGTTTGGACAGGTATAGGCGCGGCCGGCACAGTCATTATCGGCATCCTTCTCTTCGATGAACCTGCGACATGGCTGCGTCTTGCCAGCATTGGTCTCGTTCTGGCCGGCATTGCGGGCTTGAAACTCGCTTCCTGAGCGCGCGCATCAGCTAGCGGCCCAGAAATGATTTCCAAGGAACGTTCGAGCGGATATCTAGCATTGCGCAGTGCAAGGCCTCACCGAATATCGCCTCTTCAAACATTCCTATTCGTTATGGGAATAACCCTACATGCCGGGCTCATAATGCCATCGTCATCCGATCATGCGTAATTGTATCCACTCTGCTTTCCCGCAGCGATCATCGTCAACATATACAACCACTCCGAATAAATAAGGTTGTATACTATTATAAACCATTGGAATATAATGATTTATGAGGACAAAGCCGCGAGCGTCCCGCGGCATTCGGCTACGACGATATTCATGACGGAAGTCCCGTTCGCCTGCAGGAAGCGCGGGCACAGTCACTTGCGTTTTGACTGCGGCTTTGGCGAATGCGGAAACTCAAGACCCATTTCACGGTAGCGCTCGGGATCTTCGGTCCAGTTTTCGCGCACTTTCACGAATAGGAACAGATGCACATTCTGTTCGGCCGCCTCGGCGATATCCTTGCGTGCCGCCTGCCCTATCGCCTTGATCGTGCGGCCGCCCTCGCCAATGACAATCTTTTTGTGCCCTTCCCGCATCACGTAAATCGTCTGCTCAATCCGCGCGGAACCATCCGGCAGATCCTTCCACAGCACGGTTTCGACCGTCGATTGATAGGGAAGCTCGTCATGCAAACGCTCAAAAATCTTTTCGCGCGTGATTTCCGCCGCCAGCATCCGTAGAGGTGCGACCGAAATCTGATCTTCCGGATAGAGCCATGGCCCCTTCTTCATCATCTCCGCGAGAGCGGTCTTGAGCTTCTCGACGCCATGGCCACGCAAGGCAGAAATCATGAACGTATCGGAAAATTGCGCGCGCTGATTGAGTTCCGCCGTCAATTGGAGAAGACGGGGTGGCTCAATCGTATCGATCTTGTTCAGGACCAGGATTTTTCTTGCTGTAACCAGAGGCAATTTTTCAAGAATTGCCTCGACCTCGTCGTCGATCCCCTTACGCGCATCAACGAGCAAGGCGACGACATCGGCATCCCCTGCCCCGCCCCAGGCGGAAGAGACCATCGCCTGATCAAGCCGTCTTTTCGGCGCGAAAATGCCGGGTGTATCGACGAAAATGATTTGCGCCGAACCTTCCGTCGCAATACCGCGAACAAGGCTGCGCGTCGTCTGCACCTTGCGTGAGACGATCGAAACTTTGGCGCCAACAAGAATATTGATCAGCGTCGATTTACCGGCATTAGGCGCGCCGATCAGCGCGACAAATCCGCATCGTGGCGCCGCGCCAGTGTTCGGGATTTCCTCCGGGGTCGTCACGCAGCGCCCTTTTGTTTTTCCTGAATGCCTTCACGCTCGATAAAATGCGCCGCCGCTGCTTGTTCCGCAAGGCGCTTTGAAAGCCCCTTCGCCTGCACTTCGGCAAAACCGGGTACGCAGACTGCTATCGTGAACTCTGGGGCGTGATCGGGCCCGCAACGACTGATCTCGCGATAGAGTGGAGTGGCATGGCCGCGTGACTGCGCCCATTCCTGCAACACCGTCTTGGCATCGCGCAGCGGACGCCGTGGAGAACGCATTCTTGCCTCGAAGGCCGTGCTGATCACTTGCCGCGCGGCGTCATAGCCGGCATCCAGGAAGACCGCGCCAATGATCGATTCGCATATATCACCGAGAATAGCTTTCTTGGTGGTACCAATCTGGCGTTCGCTGTCGCCCAACCGAACGAAAGGTCCGACTCCCCATTCCAGGGCGACCTCGGCACAGCTTTCCTTGCGCACGAGATCAGCAAGCCGGCGCGACAATTCCCCCTCTTCGGCATCGGGAAAAGTCGCATAAAGCATTTCAGCAATCACGAGGCCAAGCACACGGTCGCCGAGGAATTCCAGCCTTTGATAAGTCTCACGGCGCGCACCGACGGTGACGCTGACATGGGTCAGCGCCGTGGCGAGCAGATCCCGCATGGCGAAGCAATGGCCAATCCGCTGCTCCAAAGGCCCGAGGTCTTGTTTATGTTTGGTCATTTACTTCACGGTTTGGAAAATGCGGCCCCAGCGCACCGTCCAAGGCCATTTCCAAAATGCCCAGGCGGGCTGATCCTTGTCGATTGAGAAGAAGATGATTTCAGCCCGTCCGACAAGATTATCGAAAGGCACATAGCCAACACCTTTATCCTCCGGGGCAACGCGGCTGTCTGTCGAATTGTCGCGGTTGTCACCCATCATGAAGTAATGGTTCGGCGGAACAGTAAAGACCTGGGTATTATCGTTAAAACCCTTGTCTCCCTGAATCTCGATGATCGTGTGGCTGACTCCGCCAGGCAAGGTTTCGCGATAGGTCGGCACCTCTGTCACGTGGCCATAAAAATCCTCGGTGCGGAAGGGAACGATCGGCTCGCGCGGCACGAGTTCATCATTGATGTAGAGACGGCCATCACGCATCTGAATCCTGTCGCCCGGCAGACCAATGACGCGCTTGATGTAATCGGTCTGACCGTCCGATGGCAGTTTGAAAACGACGACATCCCCACGCTTGGGGGGCGCGCCGAACAGCCGGCCGGAGATCAGGGGTGGACTGAACGGCAGCGAATGGCTCGAATAACCATAGGCATATTTCGAAACGAAGAGATAATCACCGATCAGCAAAGTCGGGATCATCGATCCCGAAGGAATGTTGAAGGGCTGGAACAGAAGGGTGCGAACGACCAGGGCGATCAGAAGCGCCTGAATGATGACCTTGACCGTTTCGCCGACGCCTCCGGTCTCCTTGGAAGGCTTTGCTCCAAGACCCTTGTCCACGCTCTTTCCTTCCAACCGCGTCGGCTCCATCATCATCTTTCCCAGGCCCTCTGGCCACGCTGCCTCACTCAGGCCTACCGGCTCTTAGCATGCGGCGATGCAAGGGTACAGGACCACCTGACGCGCATGATATAATGATAATTTAGACAGATTTCGCCATCCACGCGTTGAGGATCGCCTTGCAAGGGGATCGCGGAATTGCCGTTTCCCGACGAGAATCTTGTCATCCAGCAAAACAATAACGCTCACCCAGCCAACTCCGCCTCACTGCGGGATTACCGGATCAGTTTGCTGCAGCGCTTCAATAATGACCTGAGCTTGCGCAAGGGGAAATTCATCGGTCAGCGTCAGGTGGATCATCGTCTGATAGCCAGGCGGCGTCAAAAGGACGAGACGTTCCGCCGCTCCTCCCGTCAGGGCCATGGTCGGCTTGCCGGATGGGAGATTCACCACTCCCATGTCACGCCAGAAGACCCCTTGCGTCATGCCTGTGCCGAGGGCCTTCGCACAGGCTTCCTTCGCGGCAAAACGTTTGGCATAGGATGCGGCGCGCGACGGGCGCCCTTCCGATTTGCTCCGCTCGATATCCGTGAAACAGCGTTGGATGAACCGTTCGCCGAATCGTTCCAGCGACTCTTCGATTCGCCGAATATCACAGAGATCATTGCCGAAACCGATGATCATCGACGTTCATACACCTAGTCTGCAGCCTGCGCGCATCCGGCATCCATGGCGGCGCGCATTTCTGCAATCGTTTTCGGCAAGCCGACGAAAATCGCCTCGCCGATGAGGAAATGGCCGATATTCAATTCGACGATCTCGGGCAAGGCACAGATGGTCCGCGCCGTGTCGTAATCCAGTCCGTGACCTGCATGGCATTCGAGCCCCAGGGACGCAGTATGTGCGGCCGCGAGGCGCAATCGCTCGAATTCGCTGTTTGCCTTCTCATTTTCGCCCATCTCCACCGCGTAACACCACGCACCGGTATGGAGTTCGACGACCGGAGCTCCGATCGCGGCGGCAGCCTCTATCGCTTCGAGGGATGGTTCAATGAAGAGGGAGACACGAACGCCAGCTCGGCCTAATTCGGCAACAAAAGGTTTCAGCGTCGGCATGCCGCCGATCACATCCAGACCACCTTCCGTCGTACGCTCCGTGCGACGCTCGGGCACAAGGCATGCGGCATGCGGTTTGATTTTCAGCGCAATATCCAGCATCTGCGCGGTCGCCGCCATTTCGAAATTCAGCGGCTTGTCGATCGCCGCCTTGACCGCGATGAGATCCGCATCCTGTATGTGGCGCCGATCTTCACGCAAATGAGCGGTGATACCATCCGCACCGGCCTCGATCGCAAGGAGTGCCGCTCGCACAGGATCGGGCCGCGCGCCACCGCGCGCATTGCGCAAGGTCGCTACATGATCAATATTGAGCCCGAGCCGGATAGAGCGCCTTGGTCCGGAGGCACCCGATCCCCCTATCGCCAATCCCGCATTCTCAAGGGCCATCAGCCGTTCACCCTTTCCACATGATGCACCACCGGACGTACACGCAATTGTTGCATGATCATATTCAGATGTTTGAGGTCATTGACCTCGACATCGATAATGATCTCGCGAAAGTCCGGGGAAATCGGTTTCATGACGACATTGTCGATATTTGCCCCGGCCTCACCAATCACCGTTGCGATCGTTCCGAGTGTGCCGGGCTCGTTGATGGCGGTCACCTTGATTTCGGCGGGGAAAAACTCCTGGCCACCTTCCTCGATATCCCAACGGACATCGAGCCAGCGCTCCGGCTGCTCATCGAAAGCGGTAAGGTCAGGCGCCTGAATGGGATAGATCGTGATCCCTTCGCCCGGGGTCAATATGCCGACGATCCGATCACCCGGCACGGCTCCACCATGTGGGGCGAAACGCACTGGAAGATCGCCCTGTAAACCGCGAATGGGGATCGATTTTCTGTCACTCTCGCCCTCCGGCCCGGGAACCTTGAAAACAAGACCAGAAGCTTTCTTGATTCCAAACCATCCGGGCTCGCCGCGCTGGCGGGAGAGAGGAGTTGCTGTCTTGCGTTCATCGACGAACTCAGGATAGACGGCCTTGACCACATCCCCTGAAAACATTTCGCCGCGTCCGACTGCTGCCAGAACATCATCGATCGTCGAGCGAGCCAGACGCGGGAGAGCATTTTTCAATTTCTCGTCGCTGAACGGCTTGCCCGCCCGTTCGAAGGCTCGCGTCACGATCTGTCGCCCGAGCCCGGCATATTGCGCCCGCACTGCATCTCGCGTCGCCCGCCTGATAGCCGAACGGGCCTTGCCAGTCATAACCAGGCTTTCCCAAACAGCAGGCGGAACCTGTCCGGGCGCGCTGGCGATCTCGACCTCATCACCGTTTTGTAATTCCGACGACAAAGGCGCATGCCGGCCATTGATCTTGGCTCCGACCGCCGTATTGCCAAGTTCAGTATGAACAGCATAGGCGAAATCAATCGGTGTAGCCCCCCGCGGCAAAGCGATGAGACGCCCCTGAGGCGTGAAGCAGAAAACCTGATCGTGAAACAGTTCAAGTTTCGTATGTTCGAGGAATTCTTCCGGTGTATCGCCATCCGCAAGAAGAGCAATCGTCCGGCGTAACCATTGATAGGCACGGCTCTCGCTCGTCAGACCGAGCCGGTCGGCCCGCAAACCATCTTTGTAGAAGCCATGCGCGGCAATGCCATTGCGGGCGATTTCATGCATCAGCTCGGTGCGCACCTGCAATTCTGCACGCTGACGCCCTGGCCCCACAACGGTCGTATGAATCGACTGGTAATCATTGGGCTTGGGCGTGGAAATGTAATCCTTGAAACGGCCCGGCACCACGGCCCATTTTGTATGAACGACGCCGATGACGCGATAACAATCCTCCACCGTCGGCACAATGACGCGAAAGCCGAAAATATCGGACAATTGCTCGAACGAGATCGATTTACGCTCCATCTTGCGCCAGACGGAATAGGGCTGTTTCTGGCGCCCTTCGACCTTGGCGGTAATGCCGCGTTCGGCAAGTTCGCGCGTCAGCTCTTCCTCGATCGTGGTGATAATGCGTCCGTTTTTCTTTCTAAGATCTTCGAGCCGTCCGGCGATCATCTCATAGGCCTCCGGCATGAGATGTTTGAAAGCCAGATTTTCCAGCTCGTCACGCATGTGCTGCATACCCATACGACCCGCGAGTGGCGCATAAATATCCAGCGTTTCCTCGGCAATACGGGCGCGTTTTTCAGGCGGGACGAAATGCAGCGTCCGCATATTGTGCAACCGGTCGGCAAGCTTGACGAGCAGAACCCGGACATCCTCGGCGATCGCCAGGAGAAGCTTGCGGAAATTTTCCGCCTGAGCCGCCCGTTTCGAAACAAGATCGAGTTTTTTGAGTTTGGTCAAACCATCGACGAGCTTGCCGATCGCAGGACCGAATAAACGGTCAATTTCCTCACGAGTGGAATCGGTATCCTCGATCGTGTCATGAAGCACGGCCGCGATGATGGTCGCGTCATCAAGCTTCATATCCGTGAGGATGGCGGCAACTTCCAGCGGGTGCGAAAAATAAGGATCGCCCGATGCCCGCTTCTGCATGCCATGCGCCTTCATCGCATAGACATAGGCGCGGTTGAGCGCCGCCTCATCCGTATGGGGATTATAGCGGCGGACACGATCAACAAGTTCGTACTGCCGCATCATTTCGAGAACAAACCGCCTATTTCCAAAACGCATTCGGCAACGCTTCCAACGAGGCCATCAAACCTCCGGAAACGCCGCCGAAAAACAAGATGCGCTAAATCGGAAACGTACATCACGCAAAAATTTTCTGAAAAAAATTTTAATTTTGCGGGAATCACCCGATTTATAAGCCCGGTTTCATTCCCCATCGTCCTCAGTCGCCGCCGGAGGCACCAGCCCTTCGAGACCGCGCAGCAGATCCTCCTCAGTCATCCGATCGAACTGAATATCACCCATGGCATCGGACTGCGCTGCTTCCGGAGCCGACGACAAAGCCGGAACAGCCTCGGCCTCGGGCTCGTCGACCTCCACATGTTTCTGCAAGGACTGGATAAAATCCTCCTTGAGATCTTCAGGGGTCAATGTTTCGTCGGCGATTTCGCGAAGCGCGACCACCGGATTTTTGTCGTTGTCACGTTCAACAGTGATCGGCGTTCCCGAAGCGATCATCCGAGCCCGATGACTGGCGAGCAGAACAAGTTCGAAACGATTCTCGACTTTGTCGACACAATCTTCGACGGTGACGCGGGCCATGCTGCGCACTCTCCTGGAAAAAACCTTACCTGCACGAGAAGCAGGATGGGAAACCAAAAGAATTCCATATACACAGCTGCTTTCGCTTGGCAAGCTCCACAGAGAGCAAGGGAGCCAGAGAGGGCCATCGGCTGGAAAAAGAACAATAATTTAACATTATTCAGAAAGCTTGCGGCGCCGACGCCTTAAATTCTGCGCAAAAGGAGATTAGATATCCGTTGCTACTTTAGTTTAGCACTTGATCTTGACGTTAAGGTGATCCGAAAATAGGTACCAAATCTGTTGCGACTGAGAATGAATAAACATAAGCAAAAGATTTGCTGCGGAATGCACCCAACTGGTGGGAAACCGATTCAGTTTTTCAACCAAGGGCTTCCTCGAGATCAAGATCTAAAGATGGCTTGACCGAAACAATCAGATCTGGACATAGTATTAAATGGCTGTGATCAACATTCATGCGAAGGGAACCCAAGGCTGTTTTTAATGAAACCAGGAATTCCCGCAATAAGCGAAGAGCCTAACACCTTCCTGCGCAGGTTGAAATTGGCGTTTATTTTTTATTTCCAAAAAACAACGAGATAAGTTTATGTCGCACCCAGAACGAATTGCGCTCTTTATTGATGGCGCAAATCTATATGCAACAGCCAAATCGTTAGGATTTGATATAGACTACAAGCGACTTCTTAAGGAATTTCAGAGCAAAGGCAAGCTTATCAGAGCCTTTTATTATACAGCGCTCGTCGAAGATCAAGAATATTCATCGATCAGACCGCTAATCGATTGGCTTGATTACAATGGTTATTCGGTCGTCACGAAACCGACTAAGGAATTCGTCGACTCTCTCGGGCGCCGGAAGGTCAAGGGCAATATGGACATTGAGCTCGCAGTCGATGCGATGGAAATGGCCGAACATCTTGATCACATCGTGCTCTTTTCCGGAGACGGTGATTTCCGCTCCCTCGTCGAAGCCGTCCAGCGCAAAGGTGTCCGCGTTTCCGTCGTTTCCACCAATACAACGCAACCGGCTATGGTTGCCGACGAATTGCGTCGCCAGGCTGATGAGTTCATCGACCTCGTTCATCTCGCTTCTAAAATCGGAAGGGAACAAAACGAGCGGCTCGACCGCGGATCTCCTAAAATCCCTGAACGGCGCACTGCGCCGGTAGGGTTCGATCACGACCTTCCCGATACTTGAACGATTCACGACAAGCCTTGATCAGATCCGTTTCAGGCCGGCTTGACCGGCCTTATTTTATCGCCCCTGTCTCATCCCCTGCCCGGCAGAATCCTTTAACTGATGGACCAAGCCGTGACCCGTTCCCTGTTTCCCGAGCCTGAAACGAACTGTTCTCTTTGTGCTCGCCTCACTCAATTACGCACATCCTTGCAGCAGACGGAGCCTGATTGGCATAACGCCCCTGTGCCAACCTTCGGCGATCGGTCAGGCAGACTTCTCATAGTAGGATTAGCGCCCGGATTGCGAGGTGCGAACCGAACCGGCAGACCTTTTACAGGCGATTATGCGGGCGATTTACTCTATGCGACACTCAATCGCTTCGATTTTACAGATGGCACCTATGCGGCCAACCCTGCCGACGGTTTATCGCTGATCGACTGTGCCATCACCAATGCCGTTCGCTGTGTACCACCGCAGAACAAACCCACGCCTGATGAAATCCATCATTGCCGATCATTTCTAAGACAAACCCTCGACGCCATGCCCAGGCTGTCAATCCTTCTTGCGCTCGGACGCATTGCTCATGAAAGCATTTTGCGCGCGCTCGACCTCAAGCCAAAAGCTTATCCATTTGGACATGCCGTGCGTCACGATCTCCCATATCGAACATTGACCCTGTTCGATAGCTATCATTGTTCGAGATACAATACAAATACAGGAAAATTGACAGAAGATATGTTCAATAAAGTGTTTAACGATATTCGAGACTCACTGAAGTGACATCGGCACTCAGACGAACACGATTCACCCCAATATCGTCTTATTAACCAGGAACACGCTTCAAAAGCGCCGTAGCAGAAGCGATATTCCTCGCTGCCCGGTGTAAGTTCGTAGCCGTTTCCGCCAAAGCCTCTTCCAAGGAACATATGCGGTATAAAATACTGAAAACCGCATCGATACCGTAGCCATGGACGATATCAACGTCAGCACCAAGAGATCCCGCAATAGCAATCACAGGCTTGCCATAGCGCTTGGCCACCCTTGCGATACCGATTGGCGTTTTGCCATGAATTGTTTGGCTATCGATCCGTCCTTCTCCGGTTATGACGAGATCGGCATCGGCAACAATCGCCTCAAAGCCCACCGCCTTCATGATGATATCAATACCCGGACGGAGTTCTGCTCCGAGGAATGCAATGAATGCCGCTCCCAACCCTCCGGCCGCTCCGGCACCTGGAATATCGGCAATTGCGACACCAAGATCCCGCTTTATACAGCACGCATAATGCGAAAGATTGGCATCGAGATTTTTGACCAAATCGGGAGTAGCCCCCTTCTGCGGGCCGAAGATCGCCGAAGCGCCTCGTGGTCCAATAAGGGGATTGTCAACATCACAGGCAACTTCAATCCGGCATGACGCAAGGCGAGAATCGAGCGCGGTGGCATCAATCCGTGCGAGCTCGGCAAGCGCCCCGCCACCGAACGACAAATCTTTTCCATTTTCATCGAGCAGACGCACACCAAGCGCCTGAATCAGGCCCGCCCCTCCATCATTCGTCGCGCTACCGCCCAAACCGACGATGAGATGCCGCGCGCCGCGATCCAAAGCCGCACAGATCAATTCACCAACCCCATAGGTCGTCGTTCTCGTGGGATCGCGTTCGCTGGGAGCGATCAGCGCCAATCCCGCCGCCGCGGCCATTTCAATAACCGCCGTCCTCCCATCACCACTCATGCCATAGAAGGCGTCCACATTAGGCCCCAACGGGCCTCTGACTTTTACCTTGTGGATTTGCCCACCCGTCGCCGCGACCAAAGCTTCAACAGTTCCCTCACCACCATCGGCCATTGGCAATGTAACATAGTCAGCATCAGGATAGATTTCTCGAAATCCCCCCTCCAGTGCCTTCGCCACTTGCAGGGCCGACAAAGATTCTTTGAAAGAGTCCGGGGCAATTACGATCTTCATGGAATCCTGGCGACTATAGGTATGAAAAGCAGCGAAACCCGATCCTATCCAGTTTCGGAAACACCTGGAGCCAAACAGAGGAAGGCTAAGCCAAGTGGGATCAAGCCTCGAGGAGGCACGCAAATTAACTTAGCACCTCCCCAAGGTCGATATTCAACCTACGACGAGTCATGGGCAACGCCAATAGACCTGACCATATGGATTGACAACCTGGACACATGCGGCTCTGAGAGTCACGACTACCTCACCGCCGGCGACTGCACCCGCGGCATAGGCCCGCCTTGTCGTCCTTCGAGCGACACCCGCGTAACTCATCGCCTTCAGAGCGCGGCCGATATAGCATGAGCGCTCACGAGGAAGCTGCTACCCGACATAGGTCCTCGCCCATCGTCTGCAAACAAAACAAGCATGGCTGTCGTCATTCCCGAGTATCGAAAACAAGAACTTCTCGACAGTAACTTTCATTTTTGGTCTGCCAAGGGTGTGCTTTTGGGAATTTCATCGAGATGCGGCAATTGTTCAATCATGACTTTCTGTGCATCGCTCGGTGCCGTAAAGGTGAACGCATCTGGCAGGAAGGATACACCAGTCTTCCAGCTCTTGAAACGAATCGAATACTGCGGCGCACCAGCGACCGTCTTGCTTGTAATCACATATTTTCTGGGGATTGGCTTAGCACCAACTTCTACCCATCGGAAACTCGGCCCAATTTTCTGAAATTTGATGGAGGAAGGAAGTGTAAGAGGACACTCTCGCAACATCACGACAAGAAAATTATATTTACGATAGAGGCATACGCTATTCATATCAAGTCCGGCGACGAACTTCTTCTACTTCTACCCATGACAAGCTTTTTGCGCAGGAAACGGAGGAAATCTCTGTCTCTTTACGTATATAGTCAATTGATCATTATGATAATATTGAACATATTATTTTCAGCGATCATTTTACAAATATTTGAGCGGCGCCGCGCAATAAGAACACATTCTTCCGGTTGGATCGCAGTCTGCAAACAAGTCTGCTGTCATCCCTTATTGAATTAAAATAGTCCAGATAACCAATTCTCGTATCTAAGATATAACGATTCTTTGCAGAATCAAATCGGCTACTCCAAAATAATTATCCCGACTTTCTGCCGGAATTGTCTCCAAAGTCGCCAGTTCGAGCGTCGTCTACTGTCCAACAGAACGGGTCAAAAGATACGCGATGTAAGAACGCACCTACTGCTCAAGATTAGCTGCTCCCGCTGGCTACGCAAGCTTCAGACAAGATTTAACAATTAAAAATCTTCTTAGTCCTACAGGAGCAGCACAGTGAGTTTCTTGATCGGTATAATCATCGCCGTTGGCTGCATGCTCGGTGGTTTCGCAGCAATGGGGGGCCATATCCAGGTTATCTGGCAACCATGGGAATTCGTCATTATCGGCGGCGCGGCGCTGGGTACATTCATCATAGCCAATAAGATGAAGACGATCAAAGACACAGGTTATGCCATTGGAGAGGCCGTCATGGATAAGTCTCTCAAACAAAGAGATTACCTCGATGTTCTTGGCGTACTCTATACGTTAATGCGCGAGATGCGTGGCAAGGCCCGTAATGAAGTCGAAGAGCACATCGACAATCCAGACGAATCGGCAATTTTCCAGAATTTCCCACGCGTACTCGTTAACAAGAATCTCACAAACTTTATTTGCGACTATTGCCGTTTGATTATTATCGGCAATGCACGCGCCCATGAAATCGAAGCTTTGATGGACGAGGAAATTGAGACGATCCTGCATGACACGTTAAAACCGTACGATGCCTTGACCATTGTTGCGGAATCGCTTCCCGCACTCGGTATTGTCGCTGCCGTACTTGGTGTCATCAAAGCCATGGGAGCCCTAGATCAATCCCCGGAGTTACTCGGCCACCTTATCGGCTCCGCACTCGTCGGTACTTTCGCTGGAATTTTCTTATCCTATGGCATTCTTTCACCATTGGCGACTAAAATAAAGACAGTCCGGGAAAATAAATCACGCCTATACATTATTGTTAAACAGACTCTCCTTGCGTTCATGAATGGTGCGATGCCACAAATTGCACTCGAACATGGCCGAAAGACAATTTCTTCATCCGACCGCCCATCTATCGACATTGTCGAAAATGAAACGGTTGCGGGAGGTGCGGGTAAAGCGGACGACAACACAAAGCAAGCGGCCTGACTTACATGCTCGATACACAAGCCCAGTCAACAAAACATTTAACCGGTCCAGAACGGCTCCTCGATACAACGGGAGTATCGATAGACCGCATGCCAATGTTGCATGTAATCTTTGAACGGATAGCCGCCTATTGTTCCGAAAGCTTACGGCAATACTCTACTGCCCCGGCAGTTTTCACCGTCGCGTCGATCAGTACAGAAAAGATCGGAGATATTTTAGACGTCTACGAAAGCAACGCCGTCGTCTCCATTATCCATGTCCAAGCTTGGGATTCTCGTATCCTGGTAGGCTTCGATCGAGCTCTCATATCAACCTTGATAGAGACATTCTATGGTGGCGATGGAAGTGAACCACCCAACACCCAGAAAAGACCACTTTCTAACATCGAGATCAAGCTAGCCCATACTATTTTCGACCTCTTACCCAAAGTATTACAGAATAGCTTTGCAAATATTTCCGATACGATTTTTAAATTCGAACGAATTGAAACGAAGCTTGATTTCGCGGTGATTGCACCGAGAAACACCTATGGGTTCATAACACGAATGAACCTCCGCATTCTCGGCCGACACGGGGAAATGTTTATAGTCATACCGCAATCCGCGTTGAATTCAATTCGCCAGGAACTCGGGCGTGATCTCTCTCGCGAAACAATTTCGAGAGATCCTCGATGGACCACACAAATCCAGAACGAAATAAGCCGCACTGAAGTTGAAGTATGCGCAATCATTGAGGATAATCATTTTGTTCTTGGGGATTTCACAGATTTAAAAATTGGACAGGTTCTCACTTTACAGGCAACGACAAAGAGCAAAGTTAAACTGGAATGCAATTCAGAACCTCTATTCTGCTGCCAAGTCGGTCAGGAAGATGGCTTTTATACACTTCGTATAGATAGTTTTGTAGATCAGGATAAGGATTTTATCGATGGTTTAAATGGGTTATGACTCAGTAAAAACGTAAACAGCGTGATTATCATATGACGTGATAATTACATAACAAAACCATCGCAAATTTCATGATCTTCTTACAGCAAAATAAAAATCCTCCGAGTTAATCATACAATAACACGGCCGATACTGATAATTCGATACATCCAAATATCAACAGGTTTATTCCCACAACAGCAGGTTTTATTTTATGTCCGACGAAATCTTGATAGAAACAAAAGATACTCCAGCAGATTTAAGCATGTCAAAAGATGCCTCAGTCCGTAACATCGATACAATCTTACGCATTCCGGTAACGGTCCAGGTTGTTCTCGGCTCAGCGTCAATGCCCGTTTCAAATCTTCTGAAGCTCGGTAGAGGAGCTGTGATCCCGCTGGATCATCGTGTTGGAGAACCCGTTGATATTGTCGTCAATGGCCGAGTCATTGCACGCGGAGAGGTTGTCGTCGTCGATGAGGACAGTTCACGCTTCGGTGTATCATTAACAGAAGTGATTGGGCCCGGAGATATAGGTTCCTGACTATGACAATTTTGGCCCAATCGACAAATTCTCAACTAGAGCGTGTACTCAAAGGCCCCAATAAAGTCGCAGCATTGTTCCTCGCTATGGGCAAGCCCGCAGCAGCTCGATTACTAAAGCATTTCGATGCAGACGAACTCAAATTGATAACCCGATCGGTCGCTGATCTAGGTTCGATCCCAATTCCGGTTTTAGAGAATATCGTAGAAGAATTCGCTCAACAATTTGTCAGTGGCGTTGATCTACTTGGCTCTCCAACTGAAGTTGAACAACTCCTAGCGGGAATTCTTTCACCTGAGCAAATCGCCGACATCATGGCTGATGTTAAAGGCAATTCGAATCATGCCATGTGGGATCGTCTTTCATCAATATCCGAAACTGTTTTTGCGACTTATCTCAGCCGGGAACATCCGCAAACCGCGGCATTCATTCTCTCAAAGGTGGTTCCCACCTGCGCTGCAAAAGTAATGGGCCAATTACCTCGCGATCTCCGCAATGAATTGATGCGCAGAATGGTCAGCATTGCATCCGTGACAGAACCTGCAATGCGTATCATTCAAAGTCAATTGGCTGAGGACCTGCTTCTGAATCTGTCACGTCAAAACGGCAACGACCACAACGCAAGAATGGCCGATATCATTAATAAGATGGAAAAGGAACAAATGGAGGATGTTCTCCAAAGTCTTGCGGCTAGCCGACCAAAAGCTGCAGAAACATTACGCGGCCTTCTCTTTACCTTTGATGATATTACCAAGCTCCAGCCGAAGGCACGCATGGTGCTATTTGACAAAATACCGACAGAATTGGTCGTTCTCGCGTTGAAAGGAACTGACAGTGCTTTCCGCGATGCGATCTTGTCATCACTCGCGGCACGTGCTCGCCGAATTGTTGATGCAGAACTTGCGAGTGGCGGCCCTGCATCGCATCGAGACGTGATCAAAGCACGCCGTATGATCGCAGATACCGCACTCGAACTCGCCGAAGCTGGAGAAATCGAGCTGAATTCATCAGAAGATGAAGACGAAATCTTTGATTAAAGAACAGGCCATACACCGCATTTTTGATAGTTATGTATCGTGGCGCTTTGCGTCGGATTGATGCCACCATACTAAAAGACACTCGAGATTTTGAGGGATTGGGCATCTAACAATGGGAGAACAGCCTGATCACGAGAGCCAAACAGAAGAACCCACTGCAAAAAAGCTTGCCGATGCCATAGAACAAGGCAATCTCCCAATGTCTCGGGAGGTTACCGTTTTTTTCTCGATGCTCGGCCTCACAATTGTCAACGCTTTTATATTTCGCGATTCGCTTGCTTCCCTCGGCATCCAACTCCGATATATCATCAACAATCTCGATCAAATTCCCTTAGGAACTCAACTAGATGCCAGTAATTTATTTTGTCTTATCCTATTTGAATCTGGCTCCAGGATATTACCAATTATCCTTCCATTGCTGTGCGCCGGTCTTGTAGCAAATATTGCCCAAACCAAATTTCACATCATCGGTAAGCGTATACAACCTGATTTTGGCCGCGTTTCGATTTCAGCTGGATGGAGTAAATTATTTGGCTTAAAAAATCTCGTCGAATTCTTAAAAAACTTCGCGAAACTTGCAACAATTTCTATTCTGCTATTCATTGTCTTGAAAGGTAATCAGGATAAGCTTGTTAGCACTATGTTCTACGATCCTTCGCTATTGCCAGAATTGATCCTAAATTTATCGATGCGTTTGCTATCAGTCATCTGCATAGTGACACTTGTACTGGCGACGTTAGATCTTCTGTGGGTAAAAGGCCAATGGCGGCGAGATCTCCGCATGAGCAAACAAGAAATAAAGGAAGAGTTTAAACAAATCGAAGGTGATCCGTTCGTCAAAGCAAAAGTGCGCTCTATCATGCTGGATCGCGTTCGTAAAAACATGATGGCATCCATTCCGAAAGCCACGGTTGTTATTACGAACCCAACACATTTTGCGATAGCATTACGTTACATACGCGAAGAAGGCGGCACACCTATTGTTATCGCCAAGGGAACCGATCTGATCGCACTGAAAATTCGTGAGATTGCCGAGGCACATGAAATCCCCATCGTGGAGAACCGTCCTCTCGCTCGAGCTCTCTATGATAAAGTGGGAGTCAATGATGCGATTCCGACTGAGTTCTACCGAGCTATTGCCGAAATTATTCATTATTTAAACACGAAACGAACACCAGGCGCGATCGCTCGCTGAAGAATAGCGACATCAACCTTCCTTCCGACACAAGGTGTTCGTGCAATTGATTGAATGGAATGCCTTTCTTTTTTGACATCTTCAATTTTAACTGGCTGATCATGGCATTTGAAGACCGCGTCACGGTAAGGTCAGGCTGGTGCAAGCTTGGTAATTGAATATATGCCTTAATTACGGAGAGGCACTTATGCTTACCTCGGCCTTATATTACAATATGACGATGCGTGATTACACCAAGAGTTTGGAAACTACTGCATCAGACCCAAGCGTCGCTCGCGAGTCAAAATATTACCTCGACAACATCTCCAAGGTAAAATCTATTGATGACTTCGTCAATAATACCCGGATTTTCAACTACGCGATGAAGGCATTTGGGTTAAGTGAGATGACCTATGCTAAAGGAATGATCCGGAAAGTTCTCGAAGAAGGGACGAGTGATTCCAATTCACTCGCTAATACGCTCAACGATTCACGATACAAAGCATTGGCTGAAACTTTCAATTTTGTCGCCACTGGCACTGATACGACGAACACGACAGCGACCGGACAAAGTGTCGTTGATAAATATGTCGAAATGCAACTTGAGACCAATGTAGGAAAAAATAGTACCGGCGCTGAAAAGGCACTCTACTTAAAACGCGTTGCTCCTACAATCACGAGTCCATACAGTATCCTTGCCGACAAAACACTCCTGTCTATTGTCCAGACCGCATTTAGCCTTCCTACGTCAATGTCAACACTCAGTATTGATGTTCAGGCAAAAATGATCAGTGCAAAACTTAATGTCGCCGATCTCCAAGACCCGACTAAGCTCGACAAATTTATTAATCGCTTTATCACGATGTACGATATAAACAATCCTGATAGTGGAAGCACGTCGGCGACCAATGCCCTTCTTGTTCAATCCAGTGGCATTAGTTCTGACCTCCTATTGAGTCTAGCTAACCTCAAGCTCGGAGGGTATTGATCTATGCAGTCCAATTTATATGTAGGGCTCTCCGGACAACTTCTAATGGAACGCCGTCTCAATACAATAGCAGCGAATATGGCGAACCAAAGCGTCGCAGGCTATCGGTCCGAGGAAGTCTCATTTCATACAATCCTCGCAAAGACCGACAAATATCCTGTAGCTTATGCCGGAACCGGGCAAAGCCACATTTTACGAGCATCTGGAATTGTAACCAAAACGGATAATCAACTCGATATTGCAGTGCAAGGAGATGGATGGCTAGCGCTGCAGACACCTGCAGGAACTGTCTATACTAGAGATGGTCGAATGCGCATGTTAGCGACAGGTGATCTTGTAAGCCTCGACAACCATCCAGTACTTGACGCCGGCAACACGCCCATTCTTCTCGACCCGGAAGCTGGACCAGTGACAATTGCCAAAGATGGTATGATCACCCAAAATGGGCGGCAAATCGGCGCTATTGGTCTCTTTGAACTTAGCAACAACGCAAAACTTTCGCGTTACGGAAATTCAGGGGTCATCCCCGACAAGTCCGCGACGCCAATTCTCGACTTTACCTCGAATGGGATTGCTCAGGGGTTTAGCGAGGGGTCAAATGTGAATCCGATTATGGAACTAAGCAAGCTGATGACCATTTCGCGTAATTTCGAACAGATCTCCACGGCTATGCAAAATTCAGAAAATTCTCTGCGTGACTCGATTAAGACCCTCGGTGGCGCCTGACAAAACCAAGCTATTTCTCCGATACAATGCCCTTAGCGATCACAGCGTTGACAAGCTGAGAATCATTTAACTCTATCTGTATGTGATACAATAATACACAATTGTCAGAATAGACTTACTGCCTAAAAAGCAAAGGCTACACATTGGAAGCAACTTGCAGAAAGCTGGAAAAGCATTTTGGCCCCGCTAGACTTACAAAAAAGCAGGCACAGCTAGTCTTTACGGTATTTTCAATTTAAACAAAATCGAGTTACGATTGTCACCAGTCGAGTTTGCATGGCTGCTGAGTAAAACATTTGAGAAATATCCTAAGCACTCTGATTCGCGTATATTTTAGTGCGCGATAGAGCGCTACGTTCCCTGTGCAAGATCGGAAAGCTCATCGTGCGTTCCCTGACACGACTTTATCAATCGCTTAACCCGCTAAATCAAAATGTTTCCTTAGTAAAGATTGCTGGTGTTGTGACGAAAGTCACACCCTCTGCAATCGAGGTTAGCGGATTGTCACCATTTCTTAAACTCGGTGAATATGTCCGATTCGACCACGATCACATGATGTCGATGGGTGAAGTTGTCCGTATAGAACGTAACACAGCAACGATCAAGATGTTTGATCAAACCTCATCTGTCGGATTAGGTGACAAGGCATGGCATGAAGGTGCATTCGAGCTTTTCCCCGAAAAAAGTTGGAAGGGGCGTGTCATCAATGCGCTTGGCCATGCTATCGACAATCAAGGTCCTCTTCTCGCGGGCGAGAAACGTCAATTGGTCGATACCGTTCCACCCGCGGCGATGGATCGCGCCCGAGTGACTAAACCATTGCGGACAGGCGTGCGCGTCGTCGACCTGTTTACTCCGCTTTGCGCCGGCCAACGGATTGGAATTTTCGCGGGATCTGGTGTCGGTAAATCGACGCTTCTAGGCATGCTTGCCCGATCCCGCGCGTTTGATACCGCTGTTATCGGACTGGTAGGAGAACGCGGCCGTGAAGTTCGTGAGTTTCTCGATGATGTCTTAGGCGATCATCTCACTCACGCGGTGACAGTTGTCGCAACCGGTGACGAAAGCCCTCTCATGAGACGTCTTGCACCAAGAACTGCGACCAGCATAGCGGAGTTTTTCAGGGATCAAGGAGAGAATGTACTTCTCATCCTCGATTCCGTAACACGTTTTGCTCATGCCGCACGTGACGTAGCCCTTGCTGCTGGTGAGATGGCGGTCGCACGTGGCTACCCACCCAGCGTCTTTTCTGATCTTCCCAAGCTGCTCGAACGCGCCGGTCCAGGTGTCGAAGGTAGCGGCTCGATTACGGGCATTTTTTCCGTTCTCGTCGATGGAGATGATCACAACGACCCTATAGCGGATTCAATTCGTGGCACGCTCGACGGTCACATCGTTCTTGACCGAGCAATTGCAGATCAAGGTCGCTTTCCTGCCGTCAATATCTTGCGCTCAATTTCTCGTCTGTCACAGCATGTCTGGACACCAGAACAACAGAGCCTTGTCTTAAAATTGCGTGGGCTTATCGCTCGTTATGAAGATACACAAGATCTTCGTCTCATGGGCGGCTATCAGGCTGGAAGCGATTCTGAGCTCGACCAAGCCATTGCGCTCGTACCAAAAATCTATCATGCAATGGAACAAACACCACGATCCCAGTCCAGTGTTGATTCTTTCCGAGAACTAGCAGAAATTCTACACGACAAAGGATAATATTCGGTTGTCACCCACATCGCACATTTCTATTTCGAGCTGGCTACATCACTACAGAGCTTCTCACTGGACCTTATAAACTCTACCTGTTCGATTTCTGCAACTCTTGCAAGCGTATTATGGAGGGGCCACCTCACATTTGAAGGAGTGATGCTGCGATTTGAATAGGACGATTATGGATAGCAGCATGACGGATGAGATCATAACGAAACGAGTGCTCCTACGATTTGTCGTAGAAATGATCATCCGTGAAGAAGTCTGCAGCCATTGAATGAATGGAAAGAACTTTTTCCGGAAAGTATTTGTATTTTCCGAATTTGATAGACTGTGGGCGGGTTTCTCGCAAACTGATCACAAGCTTTGAGTTTGATTTTCTGGTTTTCAGGAAAGCGGAGGATCATTCGGGCTTCGGCCACGGGAAAGGCGTTAAAGAGGCCATCAGCACCTGTTTCGCGCGCGGCTGGATCAGATCCTGGACACGCAGCATCCGCTGGTGAAGCTAGCGGCGACGAGCGACTGGGGCTTTGTCGAAACCCGGTTCGGCACCGCCTACACTGACGCGGTCGGGCATCCACCCCTACCGACGTAATTGATGGCTGGTCTCGCGATCCTCAAGCACGTGTTCGATCTGTTCAATGAGAGTTGTCTGATCGCTGGATGCCCCCTGTTATCAGTAGTTCTGCGGAGAAGAGTTCTTCCAAGACAGTCTTTCCTTCGGCCAATCCTCGATGACCTGCTGGTGGCAACGTTTGAGCGAAGGCTGCCAAGGAACCCCGCTCACGAAGCGAGATGGGGTGGGCGGAGGAGGGAGAGAGAAACTCGCCGCGCTCCTGTAGGAGTGTCTGGCGACTGCGACACGCATTGGAGCGGCCAAACCACCGACTTCACCAATACTCGGATCAGCTTCGACACATCCGGCCGATTATCAACGGAACAGCACCGAAAGCCAGACTGCCCAAACTGACAAACAGAGTAACGCCATCGAAGGTTGGAAGGCTGCACAAGGCTACGCCAAACAGGAAAACAGCACTCATCAAAGGCCAGAGAATACCTGTCAAAAAGATCCGGGACGAGCGGTAGTCTGTACGCAGGCACCATGCACAAGCCAGACAACTGAGAGCATAATAAAAGGCGATCTGAAAGCCGAGCGCATTGGCGGAAGCTTTCATGATCGCGCTGACGCTGGATAGAGAGGAGGAAAGCAGCAACAGTCCAAGCCCGATCACCGTCACCAGTACGGTCGAAAGCCAAGGCGTTTGATGAGTGGCATGAACCCTAGCGTAGCGTTGCGGGAATACGCCGTCGCGCGCCATGGCAAATAATGTACGCGTGAACTGCAGAATATTGGTTTCCAATGTGCCTACCGTGCTCAGAATGACGGCAATCACAGCCACAAAACCCCAGGGAGCCGGCAGGATCCTGCCTGCAACAACGGACACGATATCCGTACCGGCGTTTTGAATCTCGTCATCGTTCAGCGTCAAAAGGCACGCGGCGCTGAAGCCAATCAGCATGAGCATCAAGAAAAACATGGCGAGAACGGAAGCGACACCACCGCTGCGTTTGGCATCGCGCGTCTCTTCGTTCAGATTCGCGGTGACGTCCCAACCAGCGTAAAAGAATACGGCAACGAGCGCGCCTGACAGGAAGAGCGAGGGAGTAAAACCTTGTCCTAGCAATCGGCCAAGGCTCAAGGCATGCGCCGGCTGTCCGGACGAGGTGAACAAGGCCGCAACGATGAGACCGACGACGATCCCAACCTCGACCAATGTCATGGCGATCTGAAAATAACTGGAAAGCTTGATGCCTTTCAGCACGATCAGCCCGATCAGGACCATGAGGAGCGCCGCAGTCGAGGTCACAACTGTCATGTCCTGCGCAAAGCCAGGGGCCATAATTTGCAGCAGCGCCGTGGCGGCCGGCATAGTCCCAGATACCATGAACAGGGCTGACATCACCAGCATTGCCCAACCCGCGAAAAATCCCAGCACCGGGTGCAGCATTCGTTTGACCCAGATATAGGCGGCGCCTGCATTGGGATCGATCCATGTCAGATGTAGAAAGGCGAAGGCCACGCCAAACATGACCAAACCGCTGATCAGCAGGCTTGCAGGGGCTAGAATGCCGGTGACGGCGATCAGCGTCGCCGTTGTGGCCGCCATACTATAGGCCGGCGCTGTTCCGGCAATTCCCATAATGACCGCTTCAGGCAAGCTCAAAGCGTCGGGTTTCAGGCCAGGGCCGACTTGGTCGGTCATTCTGTTCCACCAATCCTCGTTCCACGGCCCAGGTGTAGCAGCGCGCAAATATCGTCGCGGATGATCGCTATTATCGCGGGCGCGCGCTCAGATTCATTGCAAGCATAATCGCAATCATTGGCCATCTCCCCACAATGATTGCAACCACGGCCGGTCGAGAAAACCACCCCATTTGCCTCTCATCAGACCGGCAGCCCAGCGGCCAGCATCTGCTCTTTGATTTCCAGTGCCCTATTGGGCTCGAGCGTTTGGGCATCACGACACGAAAGCGGTAAATCTGTCCGACTTTAGCGAATATATGCGGAACTCAGGCCAGCTGGATTGTGCAGACGGGCTAATTTTCTGGCTCTGAGAGCTCGGCAGAGCGTAGTCTCGTCGATTTGAGGTCGTGCCGGCAATTTGGACAGGCTGTTAAGCGCATTCCTCCGAGAAGAACGGACAGAAATGAAAACGACGAGAAATCACTTTAATGCGGACTTTAAGGTCAAGGTCGCGATGGAGGCGTGTGGCGAGCTGACGCTGGCAGAATTGGCGGCCAAGCATAACATCTACCACACGATGATTGGCGTCTGGAAGCGCCAGGCGATGGAAGGTGTGGCCAACCTGTTCGACGGCGGGGATCGGACCCCGAAGCATCCAGCGTAGCAGAGACGAGAAATTGCGCGCTGAGATTGGGCAGTTGCTGATTGAATGAGATTTTTAGCAAAAGCCTCCAGTCAATAATTGATCCGGCTCACCTCCATTTGTCGATCACGGTGCAATGCCGGCTGCGATCGGTCAGCGGCTTGGCCTATATTTTGGCCTGTGCCGTAGAATGACACGCTCGCACTGGTCACGGTGATCGGCATCGTATCCACGGATTGTCCATGATATGCAGCCATCAAATAGCTCGACATCTGCCGAACCTCGAGGTTGCTGTGGGCCGCCGCCTGTCTGGCGGTTGATCGCGAGAGATGGGGTCTCGTGGCGATGGAGATTTAAATCAGCATGGATGATCGTGGCCGGTGGATGGACAACGTCTTCATCGAGCGCCTGTGATGTTCCCTGAAATAAGAATGTATCTACCTGCACGCCTTTGAGATCGGATCAGAGCTGGGCTCAGGTCTGGTGCAGTGGTTTGCCTATGACAACACGCACCATAGGTGTCATTCCAGCCTTGCCAGGAAAACTCCGGCAGACGCATATAGACAAATTGGCTCATTGGATCATGGGGCATGGCCCATGATCCAATGACAAAGCTAGCGGCATGGCGACATTAGAAATTCATGTTTATCATGAAAGTGTGGCCACCTCACTTCGACTGCCACCTTTCTGAGAGAAGGCAGGAAAAGAACTCGATTTTGGTCGATACCGTGGATGCCTTAACTGACGATCGCTCCGATCTGCCAAACATAGATGGGCTCTGTACCATTTACCGCGTTGTCACCAAGTATCTTCTCTTTATATATTAAAGGATTATGGCTTGCGGCCGTACGAACATTTCGCCAATGCCGGTCGAGAGCAAGCCTCTCGTCAGTTGCCGAGGCGCTCAGAGCGTTGAAACCTTCTGTTGTTGCCCGCAAGGCATATTCCGCCGCGCTGACTTGTGCCGCAGCGGAGGCAAGTTCGGCATCTATATTCGCTTTATCGTCTGCCGTTTTGTTCCCACTTTGTGAGGTCTCGTAGGCACGCTGTGCGATGTTTGCGGCCTCGAGGGTGACCGCGCGGGCTGCGAATGCGAAGGCACGTGCCCGGCCTACCACCTGCAGGACCTGCGGATCATATCGAGGCAAGGTTCCCGAACCGTGGGAGAACCCTCGCGTGCGCTTCGCTACGAGTTCTGAAACCTCCCGTACCGCAGACAGAGCCGCGCCCGCGAGGACAGAATTCAACACCAACTGGTAGAAGGCCGTCTGATAACGGAAGCGGGTTTCAAAAGGCACGATCCCTTCCGGCTCCACGGTCGCGGCAGTATAAACAGTGGTGCCCGTTCCCGTCAGTTTTTGTCCAAACCCGCACCAATCATCACGTCGCTCAACGCCCGGCTGTGCCGTCTTCACAATAGCGATCACGGGCTCCCCGGTGTCCGTGCGTGTGGCAAATGTGTCGATCCAATCCGCGAAGATCGAGCCAGTCGAATAGTATTTCTCGCCTTCAATGGAGAAATCGTCTCCGGTCGGGGTCACCTTTGTGGTGGTGTCGCCGAGCTTTACAGAACCAACTTCAGTCCAACCATTACCGGCGATCTCCCCCGCCCCAAAGCGCTTCAGCCACAGTTCCCCTTCGTCACGCGGAGCAACGAGACGGTCTTCAACAAGGGCAAGATGGCCTCGCAATGCCTGGGCGATATTTGTATCGGCTTCGGCAAGGTCGATCAACAAATCGAACAATTGTGGCAGGGAGACACCAAAGCCACCGTATTCTACCGGCACACGTAGGGAGGTGAAGCCAGCTTCCTTCAACCACCCGATTTCTTCAAAGGGCAGGATACGTTCGCGTTCGCGCCGGATTGCGCCATCGGCGATCCGTTCAAACAGCGGACGGAATCGCTCCTTGAGTTCTCTGGTTTCTGGAAAAATATTCCGGGCTTCATGCGCAGTCATACCAACGCTCCAATCTACACCATAGACGCCCAGACGGACAGGAGGCCATAGATCTATGATTTATGGGCAGTTTCGATGGCTTTGAACCACTAGAAACCGAGATCTGGAGTGTAGCCAGAATGACTGGAAGGAATCGAGAGTTGAATATTCCATATTCAACGCATTCAAGAGAATGAAATTCCTGATAGTGAGCAAAAGCTAGCAAAATATTCCGAAGGTGCACAATGGCGTGATGAGGTTTCGCTGCGATGATTCAAGTGTACCATCGAGCATAGAGATAATTTTTCTCATCATGGATGATTACATAGTATGTTTTTTCGTATTCAACGGATTAATGGGAAAAACATTCTACTTTGAACGCGCATCAATTGTAGCGTAGCAATAGTCCAATGGCTCTGCTCTGCCAGATGTGCTGAAAGTTTCATGCACGACACGCTTTGTTCAGCTCATGAACGTATTTTGGACGCACCCGTGCTAAGGTCAAAAAGGAACAAATATGGGTTCCCTCACCGATAATCAAATTGATTACGCTGAGCATCCTCGGGTCAATTCCGCGGATCCGGTGCCGCCCCGGCCGCGTCCGGTCGCGCCACCGCATCGGCTGAAGGATGACGAGGACGCTATCGCTATCGCAACCGAATTGGCTGAGAAATTAGCCAAGGGATCGGTGTTGCGCGATAGTGAAAAGCTTTTGCCTCTCACCGAACTCGACCTTTATTCGCAGAGCGGGATTTGGTCGATCCTGATCCCCGAGCGTTTTGGTGGTCCGGGCCTTTCGCATGCGACCCTGGCGAAAGTGATCTCGATTGTCGCCTCGGGAGATCCATCGGTCGCGCAGATTGCACAGAATCATATCGCGATCACCGCTCTTGTCGATCTCGATGGCTCTGAAGAGGAAAAGGCACGCGTTTTCTCCTGGTCACTGGCTGGGTTGAGATTTGGTAACGCCTTTTCCGAATTCGGTGGCAAGAACGTCGCCGATTTCAAAACGCGCGTACGCTTCGAAGGCAACGAAGCTATTGTCAATGGCGAGAAATTCTACACCACCGGCGCTCTCCTGGCCCATATCGTCCCGATCGTTGCCGTCGGTGACGACGGTATATATCTGGTCTTTGCCGATCGCGAGACATCCGGCCTCACTGTGACCAATAATTGGTCAAGCTTTGGCCAGCGCACGACTGCTTCAGGCTCGGTCCGGATTGATAATGTTCGTGTGCCACGGGAACATGCTGTGAAGCTGAAGGACACGGCAGAATATCCGACGGTTCAGGGTCCCGTTTCCCAGATCATCCAAGCTGCTATCGACGCCGGGATCGCGCGCGCGGCGATTGACGACACGATTTCCTTCGTCAAGACGCAAAGCCGTCCCTGGATCGACAGCGGCAAGGAGACGGCGGGAGAGGACCCATACACAATTGCCGCCATCGGTGATCTGAAGCTTCGCCTGCATGCGGCAGAGGCACTATTGGAAAGTGCCGGCAGGGCAATCGACAAAGGCTATCACGCTCCCTCGCTGGAGAACGTCACTGAAGCGACTATCCGGACTGCGGAAGCCAAGGTCCTGACGACGCAGATCGCCATAGACGCCGCAAACAAACTGTTTGAATTGGCGGGTACGCGGGCAACATTCACTCAACTTGGGCTAGACCGGCATTGGCGTAATGCGCGCGTGCACACACTCCATGATCCAGTGCGTTGGAAGTTTTTCCATGTCGGCAACTGGTATCTGAATGGTGTGCATCCACCACGTCATCCCTGGAATTGACAAATCCCTGCCGCGGAGAAAGCCATTCCTGTTCCTCAAGCCTGTTCCTCAAGAACGAATTATTTTGGAATGGCTTCCGCGACATCGATCCAATTATCAGTAGGTCCCGGCAAGGGGCATGTCTGTCAGAGACAACGCGATGGAAAACATGTCTTCTCCCGAAATCTTCTGGTTTCTCCCCACCGCAGGGGATACACGCTATCTTGGCAAATCCGACTTCGGGCGGGAGCCCACCAATGCCTATCTGCGTGAGATCGCTGTAACAGCCGAACGGCTGGGTTATGAAGGCCTGTTGATCCCGACTGGCGCAAGTTGCCAGGACCCATGGGTTACGGCGTCAAGCCTCATCACATCGACCAGCAGGATCAAGCTACTGGTTGCGCTGCGTACTTCGATCATGGGTCCCACGGCCTGCGCGCGGCAGGCGGCGACACTGGACCAGGCGTTGGGGGGACGGCTCCTTCTTAATGTAGTGCCTGGTGGCGATCCCCTTGAGCTGGCGGCAGACGGTGTCTTTCTAAGCCACGATGAACGCTATGAAGAGGCCGATGAATTTCTGACGGTTTGGCGGCAGCTCCTGTCGACGGGGGAGGCATACAGTTTCACCGGCCGATATGTGAAAGTCGAGAATGCCCGCAACTATCATGCTCCGGTGCAACGGCCCCATCCGCCGCTTTATTTCGGCGGGTCGTCTCCGGCCGCCCATGCTTTGGCCGCCAAACATGTGGACGCATACCTGACCTGGGGCGAACCTTTGGCCGCAGTGGCGCAGAAGATCGCCGACGTTCGCATGCGCGCGGCAAGACATGGCCGCACAATCCGTTTCGGCGTCCGTCTTCATGTCATCGCGCGAGAAACCGAAGCCGAGGCTTGGGATGCCGCCAACCGGTTGATCTCGCACTTGACCGATGAGGACATTGCAGCGGCACAAGCCAATTACGCGAAAATGGATTCAACCGGTCAGGCGCGTATGGCAGCCCTGCATGGGGGGCAGCGGGATCAACTGGTTATCGCACCAAATCTGTGGGCAGGCGTAGGCCTGGTACGGGGAGGAGCCGGGACGGCGCTCGTTGGAGCACCAGAACAGATCGCGGAGCGGCTGAAGGAATATCAGCGTCTGGGCGTCGACACTTTCGTATTGTCGGGCTATCCGCATCTCGAAGAGTCCATTCGCTTCGCGGAACTCGTCTTCCCCCTGCTAGGCAAAGCACCAGTAACACTGCAGACTTTGCAGACGGGCGGTGCCTTCGATGTCCGGGCCACCCAACAAACGTCGGCGAGCTGAGGGGTTCCATGCAAATTATCGATATGCGTTGCCGTCCGGCCTATCTTCATGACTTTTTCGGTAAAACTCCAGGAACCGCAGAGTTCGACACGGCGCGCTGGCTCAACCGCCGCGTGGGAACGCGAGGAAGCGACACACATTTCACCCGATCTGCGACCCACGATGGTTTCATAGCGGAAGTGAAAGACGCGGGTCTGACAAAGGCCGTCGTCGTGGGTCGTCATACTCCCGCGCAGCACCTGCCAAATGACACGATTCATCAGATCGTGACCTCTTCGTCGCTTTTGGAGGGGATCGGTGCAGTCGATCCCGTGCTGCAAGGTGAAAAGGCCGCGCTAGACGAGGTCGAGCGGGCGATTAATGTATTGGGTCTGAAGGGGATCAATCTGGAATCGGGGTTCGGTTCACCCGCCCGCCATGCGGATGACCCAGTGTATTTTCCTCTCTACGAATTGCTGACGGCAATGGACACACCCCTGTTCTTGATGAGCGGGCCGACCACGCCTGATCCGCGCTTCAATGATCCAGCCGCGGTCGGCAATATCGCACGGCAATTTCCTGCATTAAAGATTGCCGTCTATCATGGCTCTTGGCCTAACGTGCAGCAAATCATCGGCATCGCCTTTCGTTACGAGAATGTTTCCATTATTCCGGACATGTATCTGTTCCAGCCAGGTACTCAGAACTATGTAGATGCTGTCAACAGCTTCCTGAGCGATCAATTCCTGTTCGGCTCTTCCTATCCCTTCCGCCCCATCGGTCAGACGATCGAGGATTTTCAGAAGATCGGCTTTCGTGAGGAATATCTGGAAAATTTGTTCTCCAAGAACGCCATGCGTCTTTTGAAGCTATAGAGACTTTCCCGCTTCACTATCGTAAGCTATTCCTTTGTAGTCTGTATGGCACGCTCGGCGATAAATGACGGATCTGTTTAAAATGTATTATTGATGAGCTTTGCATCGCCACCCGCCGCAGCCGTATTCGTCGTTATCGTCATCTCTGTACAGAAACGATCGAGGTAGGACGGTCCGCCAGCTTTCGGACCCGTACCGGAAAGACCAAAGCCACCAAAGGGCTGTGTCCCAACAACAGCGCCTATCATATTCCGGTTTATATAGATATTTCCGGCAAGCCTGCGGGAGCGGATTCTCTCGATTACACTTTCCAGCCGCGAGTGTATGCTAAGGGTCAATCCATAACCCATACTATCGAGGCTATTTAATAGCTTATCAAGCTCCTCGGCCTTGTAGCGGAGGACATGAAGAACAGGTCCGAATACTTCCCTATCGAGCGTCTCAGGAGTCTCCAATTCGAGAATTTGAGGAGCGATATAATAACCCGCAGATGGCACGTCAGAAGGTGCCTTTCCGGCGTAAAGGGTGGTTATTCCGGGTCGCGCCGTCTCAATATAGGCATGAAGACTTTTGTAGGCAGTTTCATCGATGACTGGCCCAAGATCCGTCTCGATGATGGCGGGATCACCCACACGCAAGGTTTGAACGGCCCCCAAGATGAGATGCAAACACGCATCGGCAATTTCCTCCTGAAGGCAAAGAAGCCGAAGGCTTGAACATCTCTGGCCTGTGGAGCGAAAAGCCGATGCAAGAACGTCATCGCAGACTTGCTCAAGCTGAGCGGAGGCTTCAACAATCATTGCGTTGATCCCGCCCGTTTCTGCGATCAGGGTGGCGATCGGCCCACCTTTCTGCGCGAGTGTCCTATTAATATCTTGTGCAACGGCCTCAGAACCCGTGAAGACGACGCCCGCAATGCCTGGCAGTGCCACCAGCGCCTGCCCTACTTTGCCATCTCCCTGAAACAAGTGCAGCGCCGCAGTCGGGATGCCACTCTCAAGCAACAAAGTGACCGTTTTTGCTGCGATCAAAGGCGTCTGTTCTGCCGGCTTCACCAAGACGGCATTACCGGTGACAAGGGCCGCAGCAATCTGCCCGATGAATATCGACAAGGGAAAATTCCACGGGCTGATACAGACGAAAATACCGCGTCCTGTTTTCATATAAATGTTGGATTCGCCAACCGGCCCAGGCATGGTTACAACGTCACCAAAACGGCGCCGCGCTTCAGCGGCATAATAACGGCAAAAGTCGATGGCCTCACGCCATTCTCCCACCGCATCATCGAGCGTCTTGCCCGCTTCCTTTTGCAACAACCACAAGAGTTCGGGGGCTTCAGCCTCAAGCCTCTCGGCGCAACGATCAAGACAAGCCGCGCGCTCCGATACCGTCACCCTTGACCAAGCACGAAAACCGGCACGGGCATCCTCCAGACTCTTTGGAAGGCTCTCAATCATCGTTTCGTAGACATTGCCGATCTTTGTACCGTCAATGGGCGATAAAACTGCCAGTTGTTTTCCGCTGTTGTTTGTATCCACCACCGGCTGCATGACAGAAATGTGCGGATGCACCTCGGCAATTCGGTTGAGCAGGGATGTTACTGCCTTCCGGTCGCCAAATTCTATGCCGGGAGCGGTCTTTCTCTCCGGCATATGCAGATCGCATGGCAGGCGAAGACGCGCCGAGCGCGCCTTCGCCGCTTCTCCAACCGCTGCATGCGGTTCAATCAAAAGCGCATCAATCGGAACATCGGGATCGCCGAGCCGCGAAACAAAGGAGGAATTGGCTCCATTTTCAAGCAATCGGCGCACAAGATAGGGCAACAGGTGCTCATGGGCTCCGATCGGCGCATAGACACGGCAACGACTTTCCGGGACCTGCCGATGCAAAGCGGCATAGAGATCCTCACCCATGCCATGCAAACGCTGAAACTCAAATGTATTCGCACCTTTTGCATATTCCACGATGCTGGCGATGGTCAAAGCATTATGTGTGGCAAATTGCGGATAGACATGATCGCGCGCGGCGAGCAGACGTTTGGCACAGGCAATGTAATTGAGATCGGTCATAGCCTTGCGTGTAAAGACCGGATAATCGGCCAATCCGCGCTCCTGGGCGCGCTTGATCTCGGTGTCCCAATAAGCCCCCTTGACAAGCCTGATCATCACCCTCCGGTTCTGCTGCCTGGAATGAGCAATGACATGATCGATCACCGCCAAGGCACGTTTCTGATAGGCCTGCACGGCGAGCCCAAACCCGTCCCATCCATCGAGTGACGGATCGCGCAACAATGCGTCGACGATATCAAGCGAAAATTCGAGCCTGTCTGCCTCTTCGGCATCGATCGTAAAATTCAGATCATAAGCCTTCGCCTGCTGCGCCAGCGCCGTCACTGCAGGAAGGAGTTCCGGCATCGTCATCTCCTGCTTGCGCGCTTCATAGCGTGGATGCAACGCTGACAGTTTGATGGAAATCCCCGGACGCGCAGGGAGAGGATGGGGACCAGCCTTTCGCCCAAGAATTTCGATTGCCCGCGCATAGGCCGCATAATAGCGTTTGGCGTCTTCAAAGGTCCGCGCGCCTTCTCCCAACATGTCAAAGGAATAATAAAGGGCACCGTGATCGGCGCGGGCACGGGCAAGGCCTTCCTCGATCGTGCGGCCAAGTACAAAATGATCACCGAGAATACGCATGGCACGCCGCGCCGCCACGCGGATCGTCGGGGTACCGATATGGCGCGCAAGAAAGGCGTTGAAGCCGTCTGTCGCGGTTCCAGCCGCAATCACCTGTGCTGTCGTTCCCAAAGCCCAGTCGGCCATGGTCACGAGGAGGGGATCCTGTCCGGAAGCAGGTCGGGACCGCGGATAAAAAGCGAGTTTTTCGGCGATCAGCCGATCGGCAGTGGCGTCGTCAGGTACGCGCAACAAGGCCTCGGCCAACATCATCAAGGCAAGACCTTCCTGCGTCGAAAGCGAATATTCTCTTAAGAGATCATCGAGGCCACCGATTTTCGAATTCCGTTCGCGGACGGCGCGAATAAGGATTGCGGCCCGTTCCTTGATGCGCGCCCGCATCGCGGGCTCCCATTCTGACTGCCGCAAGAGATCATCCGCCAACGATTCATCGGTTGGCGCATAGGGAGCGGAGAAAGGAAGGATTGCCGCGCTGGAAGTCATATCCCGTTCCCTCTCCGATATATCCCCTCGCGCCGGCATTATGCGCGCGGTCATTGTATAGAATGTATCAAAACAGAACTCGGGAGAAAGCTCCCGAGTTCTGTTTTCCATCAAGTTTTTGGCTCGGCCGTGAGGCTGAAACGAATGATCATCGCCTCAATGTCCACAATGGACTTATCATGCTCATGATCGCTTCCACCATCGTTTCCCGGACAGGTCCCGATGCCGGTGCTTCGAATTCCGTCATTTCAAATCCGACCAATTCGACCGAAGCGACGAGCACCTGGAGCATGTCGCGGATTGTTTGTGGTTCTATCCCCGCGTCCACCCGATATTCAGCCGGAAAATGCAAGGGATCGATGACATCCGTATCGATGTGAAACCAGACCGGCGCTCCACCGACAGCATCGAGCAAAGCATGATGGTCAATCCGGCCATCATGGGCACGCAACAATGTCACGTGATGTTCATCAATCAACGCCTGTTCTGCAGAGTCGATATCCCTTTGTCCAACGAGAATGATACGATCGGGAGACAGCCCCGTGCCGAGGCCGGAATCCCACAGGCCGCAGAGCGCCGTCAGTACCATGCCGCCAAGGTAGCCGGTGGGCGTCGATTCAGGGGTGTTGAAATCACCATGCGCGTCGCACCAGATCACCTTGGCATCGGGCCGATGACGCAAGGCGGCGGCGATCGTCGCGAGACTCGCCCCGCATCGATTGGCGAAAATCATCGGAAACCGGCGTTCACGCATGAGGCCATCGATCGCCGCGCCGACTTCGAGAAGGTAGGGCAAAGCCTTGTCGAGACTTTCCCGCCAGCGCAAATTCTGCGCCGCTTCGGGTTCACCGAGTTCCTTCAAGGGCGCGCCAAGACGCCGCGCGGCGGCTTGCGCGAGAAGCGAAGCGCCCTGCATGCCGCCCTGCGTATAGCGGTCACAGACCCATCCGCGCAATGCGACCACGAAAGGGTCGGCATCCTGAACCAGACGATAAGCGCCCGGCTGCGCTTCGGGATGAATGTACGGCCGGGTGAGGGTCCGGGTGAGGGTCAAGGTCATTTCGCGTAACTCAGCCTCGCAACAGAAGAAGAAGGGGAGGAAAGAGAACAATCATCGAGAGCCTCGCGGAAAACCCGCACGGCTGCCAAAAGATCGTCCTCGGCAATGACGAGCGGCGGAGCGAAACGGATCGTCGTCGCATGCGTCTCCTTGGTCAGGACGCCGCCTTCGAGCATTTTCATGCAGACATCCTTGGCATTAATCAGCGCCGGATCGAGATCGACGCCAGCCCAAAGACCCTTGCCACGCACGGCGCGAATGGCTGGATGATCGATGGCCCGCAAGGCGTCGAGCAGGATAGTTCCGAGTCTTGCGCTGCGCTCAGGGAGCTTTTCCTCCCGCAGAACCCGCATCGCCTCGCGCGCGACAGCCATCGCGAGCGGATTGCCGCCGAAAGTCGATCCATGGCTGCCGGGGTCGAAGACATCCATGAGCGCGCGTCTTGCCACGAAAGCGGAAACCGGCAGAAGACCGCCACCAAGCGCCTTTCCAAGAATGATCCCGTCGGGTTTTGCATCCTCATGCTCGAAGGCGAAGGTGCGGCCGGTACGGCCAAAACCAGACTGGATTTCATCGAGGATCAGCAGAATACCGTGTCGATCGCAAAGGCGCCGCACGGCGGAAAGATAACCAGGGGGTGGCAGAACGATGCCCGCTTCCCCCTGGATCGGCTCGATGAGGACGGCGGCCGTGCATGGCCCGACCGCCGCCTCCAAGGCTCCGGTATCGCCAAACGGCACCATGACGAAACCGGGCGCAAAGGGACCGAAACCGCGGCGCGTCGCAGCATCGGAAGAAAAGCCGATGATCGTGGTGGTGCGGCCATGAAAATTGCCGGCAGCGACTATGATTTCGGCTTTATCATGCGGGATCGAAAGCCGGTCATAGCCATAACGCCTGGCAGCCTTGATCGCCGTCTCGACCGCTTCCGCGCCTGTGTTCATCGGCAAGCAGGCATCAAGCCCCGTCAAACCGGCGAGATCTTCGCAAAATGGGCCGAGGCCATCCGTATGAAAGGCTCGGGAAACAAGATCCACCCGGTCCAGCTGCCGCTTGAGCGCCGCGACCAGACGCGGATGCAGATGGCCGAAGCTCGCGGCGGAATAGGCGCTCATCATATCGATATAGCGGCGCCCCTCCTCATCAAAGAGGCAGGCGCCCCGACCATGCGTCAGAACGACGGGCAGCGGCGCGTAATTATGCGCCCCGTACCTCTCTTCAAGACCGATCACATCCTGCATCAAACGATTGCCCGCGCTGGTTTCGACGACCCTCATCGTGATTGTAATCATGCCATGAGCGCGGGCGTATTTGGGTCGAAAATCCGTCGATTTACCGTATGATCGACGAAAGAAGCCGCCGTTTACCGAATAATCATCGGCGTTTATTCCGGCGTATTTTCAATTTCTTAGAAAAATGTACCAAGAAGCGGATAACGCCCCGTCGCATGAATGGCGGCGGCGGCAAGCGACGCGATCGGGTATAGTCTCTCCACCATGAAGAGTAGCGGGATGATCCCATGACAAGGCGGCATCATGTCGATGAGACCGATCTCCGGATCCTGAAACGGCTGCAACTCGACGCGCGGCTCAGCAATGTGCGCCTCGCCGAAGACGTCCATCTTTCTCCAAGCGCCTGTCTGGAACGCGTGAAAACTCTCGAAAAAGATGGGTTAATCCGGCGCTATCTGGCCGATTTCGATCTGCCGAAGATCTGCAGCTTTGTAATGCTGATGGTCGAGGTCATCCTCGAGAACCACCGCGAAGCCGATTTCGACCGCTTCCTCGCGGCGATCCGCAAACGTGAGGAAGTCCTTGAATGTCTCAAGATTGGCGGCCGCATCGATTATCTGATGCGGGTTATCTGCCGCGACATAGACCATTACAATGAATTGTCGGATTTCATGAGCCGCGGCGATCTCGGCGTGGAGAAATTCCACGGCCATGTTGTCCTGGCGACGGACAAGGCCTTTGAAGGCTATCCGCTCGATCTCCTGATCGAGCCACGCGGACAACCGTGATCATTTAATCTTATTTACGCAAACCAATGATCATTTCGTTGTATATCCACCATTGATCAGGATCGTCTGGCCGGTGATCCACCAACCTTCCGAAACCAGAAAGCGAATGAACGGCACGACATCCTCGATATCCGTCAGACCTGTTTTCGAGAATTTCGAAAGGGCCGCCGCCGTCTTGTGATAGGCGACCGCATCCGCCCCCTCGGCAGGATAGAAGAAAGGTGTATCCATCGGGCCGGGACCGACCGCCGTCACCGAAATACCGCGATCACCGAATTCCTTCGCCGCCGCGCGGGTAAAATGTTCGACGGGTGCCTTGGTGCCGGCATAAGCCGCATAGAACGGTGTGAAGGCGCCGAGCAGCGATGTCACCAAAGTCACGATCGCGCCATTGTCATTGAGATGCCGACCGGCTTCCTTCAGGAAGAAAAAAGCCGATTTGGCGTTGACGGCAGCCATTTCGTCATATTCAGCTTCCGAAATCTCGATAATCGGCTTTTTCAGCACCTTGCCGACAGTATTGATGGCAATGTCGGGCCGGCCGACCGCCGCGATCACGGACGCAAACAATTGTTCCATCGCGCCGGCTGTCGTCAGATCAGTCTTGAATGCGACAGCCTTGACGCCCGCCGCTTCGATCGCGGCAAGTGTTTCCCGGGCGGCGGCTTCGGAGGCTGTACTATTGTAGTGGATCGCAATCGCTTTGGCACCGTGCTGCGCGAGATCGCGTGCAATCAGACCACCCAAATTCTTGGCTCCTCCGGCGATGAGAATGGTCTTTCCCTCGATCTTATGGTCGCTCATGAATCTTGTCTCCCGTCACACGCAACCCGACGATGCGTCCCAAAAATCCGGCTGCAGATTATTTGTTTGGCTTGCTGGATAAAGCAGGCTTATATGGATTCATTCGTCGGAATATCCGAACAATAGAGCCATTCTTGGATCGGATCGATCTTCTGCGCATTTTCGTGCGTGTCGTCGAAAGCGCGAGCTTTACCAAAGCCGCCGAAACGCTCGGCCTCCCACGCTCATCTGTCTCCACGGCGGTACAGACGCTGGAGGCCCGCGTAGGTGCGTCTCTACTGCATCGAACGACGCGCCAAGTGTCTCCGACACAGGACGGTATGACGTTTTTCGAGCGCAGCCAACGCCTCCTCGCCGATTATGACGAAGCCGAAAGCCTGTTTCGAGACGCCTCCGCAAAGCCGCACGGCTTGTTGCGGATCAATGTGCCAAGCCGCATTGGCCATTCCATCATAGCTCCTGCCCTACCCGGCTTTTTCTCCGACTATCCTGATATCAGCCTCGAATTGCGCAGCACCGACCGTCTGGTCGATCCGATTCAGGCCGGGATCGATTGCGTCATCAGGGTTGGACCATTGAGCGATTCAAGCCTCATCAGCCGCAAGATCGGCAATCTCGCCCTCGTCAATTGCGCGGCCCCAGCCTATCTCGATCGTCACGGCACGCCGAAGACAATCGATGATTTGTCGCGGCATCAGATCATCACCTATCTCTCACCCTTGAGTGGACGGCCGGAAGAATGGGAATGGGTAGACAACGGACGAAGCCACGGCGTGCAAACGCCGACACGAATTTCCGTCGATGATGCGGAAGCCCTGATCGCCTGTTGTCTGGCGGGCCTCGGCCTGATCCAGATTCCCTTCTATGATGTCGCGGATTATCTGAAAGCCGGACGCCTCGCCACATTCATGCCGGATCGGACCGCAGCGCCCATGCCCATCAGCCTGCTCCATCCCCACAGGCGTCCCCTCTCGCGCCGGCTTCAGGTTTTCATCGACTGGGTTTCGGCGCTCTTGCTCGCGAAAACGCGGCTGTAGTAGTCTGTCGTCGCGGAATGTCACCCAATGAGAGCAGTTTGGAAACATTCGAACACGCTCTAAAAACGCGCCCCTCGTGCATTCATGTCATCTTTGCAAACACATGAAATCGCAGAGCGATTCAACGTAACGAAAAATGCTCTAATGCGCGAGGCGCTCCAAAAGGTCGCGAACATGGACCTGATCGGCTTTGTAATTGCCGGTCAGCGTGTACATCACCAGATTGATACCGCCCCGCAGCGCCATCTCATGCTGACGGCGGTCACCCGGGATCAACGCATAGAGGCTGTCGCCATAGGCATCGGCAGCCCATCCGGCAGCGAGATCATTCCCCGTGATGATGATGGGCGAGACACCATCGCCCGAGCGAACGGGCCGCGCGTCGCCCTGGTTCGTCTGCGGTGGCAAAGCCTCGATCCATGTCGTCCCGTTTTCGTAGCGGCCAACGAAAGAATCGAGCAGATAAAAGGTTTTGGTAACGACATGATCAGCCGGCACCGGTTCGAGCTGAGGCACGTCGACCCCTTCGAGGAGATGACGCAGCCATAGAGCCTCCGGCGTGGGTGGACCACCCGGCCGTGCCGTGAAGGCATCGCGCGTGTCGAACAGAATGGTACCGCCCTGCTTCATAAAGGCCGAAAGTTTGCCTGCCACCTCGGGAGGTGGCTGTGGCGCATTGGCGGCCACTGGCCAATAGAGCAAGGGGTAAAAGGCGAGTTCATCCTTTGCGGGATCGACCCCGATCGGCTCTCCGGGCACCATGGAGGTCCGGGAAGCGAGAGCGCGGGAAAGGCTGATGAGCCCGGCATGGCTTGCCGCATCGACCTTCGGATCATTGCTGCGGACATAGGCCAGGCGGGTCGTCAGTGCCGATTCCTGGTCACGCTGGTTGATACCGCGCAGATCATCCCTGCTCGCCCCATTGGGTGGCAAAGCAGCCGCCTGCACCGTCTGACGCTCGGCTTTGGCAGCCGCATGGGCCGGCCCGGCGGAAGGCAAAATCACCCCAGCGCAAAGGATCGAGAGGAAAGCGACCGCAAGGCGACGGGAAAACCGCGCCCATCCTCCCGCGAGCCAGAGCGAAGCCGCGGCATCGACGAGGAATAGCAGGAAGACGATAAAGATCAGAAAGGCGCGCAAATCCACCGGACGCGCCGCTTGCAGGATCTGCTCGCGCAAGGAAATGCCTTCAAGATCAACGGCCGTGAGACTGTCACCGGAAGCAAGGGCATTCACCGCAAACAATGCCTCCGGCGGACCATAAAAGCCCGGCGGATGCTCGGCATCCGGCGAACCAGTGAAGGGGACAGGCAAGGGCTTCGCCAAGGGCGACGGCGCACCAAGCACACCAAATCCGTCAAGCGTGCGCCACGGCGCCAATGTCTGCCCATGATTGGCACCCGCAAGAGGATGAACCGAGGCGTTCTCATCGCCGTCCGCTAAGGCTGTGCCCTGGCGCGGTTCCATTCCGGCGGAGAGGCCGACGATCTTGCGCAGCATGTCAACGAAGAGGCCAGACAGCGGGAGATTGGACCAGGTTGTATCCGCCGTAACATGAAACAGGATGATCATGCCCTTGCCGCGCTTCTCCGCCGTGACGAGAGGTGTTCCATCCGACAAATGTGCCCAGGTTTTCGCCGTCAAACCCGCGTCCGGCTCGGCCAGCACCTGGCGCGAGATAGTGACCTCCTCAGGGATCGCCAGCCCGAAAAACGGGCTTTGCTGATCGAACGGAGCCAGATGTTTCGGTATATCCCAGGAGAGCGAGCCGCCAAGCACCCTGCCGCCGCTCCGTAATCTGACCGGCACAAGATCATCCTGGGCTCCGGAGAGACGCACACCGGCAAAACGCACCAGAATGCCGCCCTGTTCGACGAACTGGACTAGTTGCTCATGCGCCGCGCTCGACATCGAGCCTATATCGGCAAGGACAAGCACATTGACTTGTTCGTTTAGCAAAGTCCCGATCGGATCGGGCGTCCCAGGCCGCACTTCACGAACATCGGCAAAAGGCGCCAGCGCCCGCGTGAGATAATAATTCGGTGCGAGCAATGGCTGCGACACATCCGCCGTCTCGCCGCTGATCACGCCAACCCGCCGGCGCCTGACGCTTTCGTCAAGCAGGGAAACGGCTCCTGCCGAAGCTTCCCGTTCGATTTCGAGGCGCGCGATATCATTGCGCAATTCGATCGGCAGATCGAAACGCGCCTGCGTCCGTGGACCCTGATCCCAATGGAAACCGGCCTCCGCGATCGTCATTCCCTTGGCATCGCGCGCCCGAACGAAACCATCGTTCAAACCCTCTCCCCGAGAACGCAGGACGTCGATCTCAAGGGCGCCAGGAGCATTCCTCGGATTGGCAAGACCATGCACGGCTTTGGACTCGCGCAGCACGATCAATTGCGGTCCAAGGCCGGCAAGCTTTTCCGCGAAAGTGCGGGCATTGCCTTCTTCAAGCCCATCGCTGATCCAAACGATCGCGGCGGGTTTTTCCTTGCTCACGAATTGCTCGACGGAGCGCAACACGCTGAGATGATCAGGCCGATACGGTACCGGCTTGATCGCCCGCAGATGATCGAGGGCGCGCGCCGCTTCCATGGCCTCGATCTCACGGCTTCCTTCGGAAATCGAGGCGAGCGCCACGGGACGTCCTTCCTCGCGCCAGGCATCAATATGCTGCATGGCCGCGCTCATGCGCGCATCCCAGTTCGGAGCGGCAGGCCAACCATCATCGATCACGATCAGCAGCGAGCCCGGCGAAGCGGCAAGCCCCGGCAAAGGGTTCCATATGGGACCAGCCATCGCCAGAATGAGCAGGGCCGCAATCGCCATTCTCAGCGCCAAAAGCCACCAGGGCGTATGATTCGGTGTCTCTTCCTGCGGCCGCAACCCGAGAATGAGCCGCAGCGGCGGAAATGGGATCTGCCGTGGCCGGGGCGGCGTCGCGCGCAAGAGAAAATACAAGAGGGGCAGCCCGGCAAGCGCCACAGTCACGGCGGGAAGTGTAAAAGCGAGCGGCAAGCCGAACATCAAAACTCCCTTGAAGCCTGTCGGATGGCTTCGAACCGCTTCCCTCGAATCATCAAGGCTCCAACCATCCAGTCTCGAAAGACCGAGGCTCCAGATCAAAATCCCCGGCTAGACCTCTAGATCCGCATCATAGTTCCTGCTTCAAGACGCATGCGCAAGGCCAGCAAGGCTTCCGAAGCCGGCCGGTCCGTGCGATGGAGCAATAGGCTCCAGCCTCTTCTGGATGCGATCCGCGCGATCGCCTCACGATGCGCGGCAAGCCTTGTTTGATAATCCTGCGCGAAATGCTCCGCGTGACCGACACGGAAACGCGCTGGGGAATCGACATCGACCAGTTCGAGATGGCCCTTGAATGGAAAGGTCTCCTCAACGGGATCGGCAATCATCAGCAGATGGCCCCGCGCGCCCTGTGCCGCAAGACTGTCTATCACCGTGCCAAGTTCCTCTGGGTCGCAAAGAAAATCGCCGATCAGCAGGGCCTGGGCGCCCCGCGGCAAGGGAAAGGCCTCAGGCATTTCGGCGGCTCGGTAGCCCGGGGTGCGCTCTTCCTTAATCCAGGCATCGGCCAGACGTTCGATGATCCGGCGTGTCGCCTGCGGCCGTGTCAGGCCGATGAGACCGATTCTCTCGCCACTCGCGACGAGAAGATCGGCAGCGGCGAGGCCAAGGACAAGGGCCCGATCCACCTTCGATTGCCGGGCAAGGCTCGAGACGAAATGCATGGATGGGCTGCGATCGACCCATAAGAGGATCGTATGGGCTGCCTCCCATTCCCGCTCGCGCACATAGAGCATCTGGTCACGCGCCGAGCGGCGCCAATCAATCCGGGAAGCAGATTCTCCGGATGAATAGGGGCGAAATTGCCAGAAGCTCTCCCCTGTGCCTGGCCGGCGGCGGCCATGGACACCATGCATGACACTGGCGGCGATCTCATGCGCCATGACGATCAGCGCCGGAATGCGCGCGGCAAGCTTCAGCGCCTCATCCTGCCGCGCCGAATCGAGGCCATGCTGCCCTGGATCGATAAGCGAGATATCGGGCACGATGCGCGGCTCCCCGCTTTACGGGAGAAGACCGACGAGCTGGCCGATCACATCATCGATGCCAAGCCCCTCTGCCCGCGCGGTAAAGGTCAAAGCCATGCGATGTTTGAGGATCGGCAGCGCCAGCACCTTCACATCCTCGATGGAGGGCGACAGCCTGCCCGTCACCAGCGCGCGCGCCCGGCAGGCGAGCATGAGGGATTGGGCGGCGCGTGGCCCCGGCCCCCATGCGATATGTTTCGTCACCTTCGGATCACCCTCTCCCTCACCGGGACGTGCCGAGCGCACGAGATCGAGGATCGCCTCGACAACGGAATCGCCGACCGGCAGGCGGCGGACAAGACGTTGGGTCGCCATCAGATCATCAACGCTCATGGCGGCTTTTGCGACCGTCGGGGTTTCCCCCGTGGTTTCGATCAGGATGCGGCGTTCAGCGGCGCGATCCGGATAAGCGACATCGATCTGCATCAAGAAGCGGTCGAGCTGCGCTTCTGGCAGAGGATAGGTCCCTTCCTGTTCGAGCGGGTTCTGGGTCGCCAGAACATGGAACGGCTGCGGCAGATCATGCCGCTCGCCCGCGACCGACACATGATATTCCTGCATCGCCTGCAAGAGCGCGGATTGCGTCCGAGGACTCGCCCGGTTGATCTCATCAGCCATCAGCAATTGCGTAAAGACCGGCCCCTTGATGAAGCGGAAGATGCGCTTGCCTTCGGCATTTTCCTCGAGCACTTCCGAGCCGAGAATATCGGCCGGCATCAGATCGGGCGTAAACTGGACGCGGCGCGCATCGAGGCCGAGCACGGTGGCAAGCGTTTCGACGAGCTTGGTCTTGGCAAGGCCCGGCACACCGACAAGCAGGCCATGGCCACCGGCGAACAAGGTCACGAGCGCCTCTTCCACCACGCGCTGCTGCCCGAAAATGATCGCCTCAATGGCGTTGCGAGCCGCCGCTATACGGTCCAGCGTCTCCTCGGCGCTGCGAATGATGGCATCTTCAAGCGATGTCGTAAGCACTTGGGGCATCAACTGGCCTTTCGCCAACCTTTGCCTCGCAAAATGAGACAAAGAACAGATCAGGAAATCGTATGGAGGAAAGCGTCGAACTCTTCCGACGCCCAACTCGACTGGAAAGCCTTTGCAGCGCAGGCGTGGACCGATGGTTTGGCATGCCCGGAACTGAGCAACGATACGCCCTTGCCAAGCTAAAGCCCTGTTGAAAAATCAGGATATCGGCATTGGTCCACGATATTTCCCGTGACACTGAGGAAAAGCAAGTGCGCACTGCTGCTGCTCCGTGAATTCTCCTTCATGAATTTCCTTCGGGGCAATAAGGCGATGTATCGGATGCGCGCAAAGCTCTCCGTTTTATAAATCATTAAAATCTCTGAAAAAACTGCCTCCCTTTCGCTGTGATGCGATGAAAACGCAGCAATGACCTCGGCTTGTTTCATGAGAATAAGATGCGAAAATGGTGTGGAGATTGTGGCCTCGATTTATTGTCTCCCCAATCCGATCATGAGATGCGCAAGCAATGGATGATAAGCTACCTTCCTTCGGGCCTGTCGCATCTGGCCTCGCCACCTTCGCGCGGGAAGCCGCGGCAAGCGACCGCGAAGCGGCCCTGCCCCCTGTCGATCTCTGGAACCCGCCCTATTGCGGTGCCATTCCGATGTGTATCGCGCGCGACGGGCGCTGGTTCTACCAGGGAACGCCGATCGAACGGCCTGCGTTGGCGCGGCTCTTTTCCACTTTGCTGCGCCGGGACAAGGATCGCTATGTCCTCGTAACGCCAGTCGAATGCGTCGGCATCGAAGTCGAGGATGCGCCGTTTCTGGCAGTCGAGATGCGTTGCGAGACTGGTGAGGACGAAACCCGCATTTCCCTGCGCACCAATTTCGATGATTGGGTGCCGGTGGACGCCGCCCATCCCCTGCGCTTCGAGACATTGCCGGACGGTGGCCTGAAACCCTATCACCGGGTACGTGGAGACCTTTGGGCGCTTGCGACGAGAGCCTTGCTTTACGAACTGATCGACGCTGCAACGGTCGAGCCCTGCCATGGGCAGTCCTGGTTCGGCATCCGCTCCGGCGATTGCTTTTTCGCCATGGCGAAAGCCGAGGAGATGGAGGAAAAGCCTTGATGGCCTTCATGACCCTATTCATCGGCATTCTCTCAACGCCCGCACATTATCGCTGCAAGCCATGCAGACGAGCCTGAGACCGAGGACTTCCGCGCTTTTGGAACGGGCGGAAGTAACCCGGATCTTCTCAATATTCGATGGCGATGGCGAAGAAACGCGTCTCGTCGGCGGCGCCTTGCGCAATGCGCTGACCGGCCGGCACGTTCATGAATATGATTTTGCCACAACGGCCCTACCTGAAACCGTTCAGGCCCGCGCCACGGCCGCTGGTCTCAAGAGCGTTCCAACCGGCATCGAGCACGGAACCATCACCGTCATCATCGAAGGGGAACCTTTCGAAATCACGACCTTGCGCGAGGATGTCGAGACCGACGGGCGTCATGCCTTGGTCAGTTTCGGTCGCGACTTCGCACTCGATGCGCATCGCCGTGATTTCACCATCAACGCCCTTTCAATGGATCGAAAAGGCCGCCTTTATGACTATACGAACGGGCTTGCCGATCTCGCGGCGGGCCGCGTCCGCTTCATTGGTGACGCGCGCCAAAGGATTGTCGAAGATTATCTGCGCATTTTGAGGTTCTTCCGATTTTCAGCCGAATTCGCGGAGGGTTCCCTCGATCGCGAAGGATTCCACGCGGCGATCCGGGAAAAGGAGGGTCTGCGGCGCCTGTCGGCCGAGCGTGTCCACGTCGAATTACTGAAATTGCTCTCGGCCCGGCGAAGCGGCGAAATCATCCCTGAAATCGCGGAAGCTGGTCTTTTTGCTCCACTTCTGCCGCTCGTGCCCCATACGGGACGGCTTGCCCGTTTCATCGCCATTGGACTCACAGAAACGCAGGACCCAATCCTGCGGCTTGCCGCGCTTTTTACCGAAATTCGGGAAAATGTCGTTCCTCTACGCGGGCGGCTCGCTCTTTCCAATGCAGAAACCACACGCCTTGATCAGGCGATGCGCCTCATGGAACAATTGCACGGCGAGGGCGCGCCCAACGAAGCGGCGATCAAGGCTCTGCTCCTGCGTCACCGGAGCATAGCACTGGGCGATGCCTTCCTGCTGCAATGTGCGCAAACTTCGGATGAGAATGCCGCTGGCTGGCAATTGGCGCATGCCTGCTTGAACAGCATGCCTCAGCCTAAACTGCCTTTTTCCGGTGCCGATCTCCTGGCTTTAGGGGTCCAACCCGGGCCGATCATTGGCCAGACCCTGCAAAGACTAGAGCAAGCCTGGATCGAGGCCGGCTTTCCGGATAATGCTAGGGATCTCAATATTCTGCGCGATAGGATTCTCGCTACAGTGCCAAGAAAGTCGTGAGTATTGAGGAAATGTCCCGCGCGGGAACAAACGCCGTGTCTTTCGACTTCACCAAATAAAATGGGCAGCCCGCTCCCTCAAACGGGCTGCCCAGGGCAGCCTTGCGTGGCATGAGCCACGATTGATTTTGCATCTCCAGACAAAATCAACGCTGCCGTGAATCTTCGATTTGAAGCTTTGTTATGCAATTCCAAATATTTGGAATTGCATTATTTTCATCGAGCGAATCCGAAAACGCATTCGCATTGTGCGGACAGACCGAAGCCGCGAAAAGCTGCCTCAGCGCATAATGCCCGGCTGTTTCGGCGGACCATCGAGATAATTCGGCTCGACACCCTCAGGATCGATGAACACCTCTCCACCCTCGATCTTCAGTGGATATTCGGCAAGCTGGCAAGGCTTACCTTTCGTGCATTTGCCGGTCGAGCCATCGAACAGCCATTCATGATGGCGGCATTCGAGACTCTTGCCGTCAAAACGCGCATCGGCCAGCGGTTCCTTGGCATGAGGGCACATGCCCTGGAATGCACGCGGCTGGCCGTCCTGCGGCCAAATGATGAGGCAAAGCGTGCGATTGGCGACGGCAACGTCATATTTGCCCTCGATCAACTCAGACTCTTCGCAAACCTTGACGAATGCCATTCAACAACTCCTGGTTTTGGATGAAGCAGCTCACCCGTCCGAATTTGTTTAATTCCAAGAATGCAAGCGGCAAGCCAGCCAAATGCATTGTTTCTGAACGGGCAGCCCGGCATGAGCGGCAGTGAATCCATGCCGGCGCTCAACCGGTCACGACCCGCTTGATGCCAACTGCGGGATCCGCCAGCTTGTGCGGATCGACCATTTGCCTCGTGGCGATGAATTGGCGGCCGCCCATGAATTCCGCCGGGGAATTGACCGCTTCCACGGCCTGGATGTGGTCGCCACACATATGGAAGATGGCGAATTTTTCACTCGTCGTATCACCTCTGACGATCATGCCATCGCAATCAAATGGCAGGCCCGCAATCTGCAATTTGACGTCATATTGATCAGACCAGAACCACGGCACGACAGCCTCCGGAGCGGGCTGGCCAAGAATCGCGCAAGCCGCCTGTTTGGCCTGCTCTAGCGCATTGGCGACGCTTTCGAGGCGCCCCATGCGCTCTTGATAAAGGGGAAGCGGACGCGAAGTGACATCGCCGAGCGCATAGATGAAAGGATCGGATGTCCGCGCGTCGAGATCGACCCTGACGCCATTTTCGCAGGCAAGGCCCGCCGCGCGGGCAAGCTGATCGCGCGCAAGAGCTCCAATGCCAACGACCACGCTGTCGCAGGCAAATTGCCGCCCGTCGGCCAGACACACGGCGGTAACTTTTCCTGCCGCGTCACCCTCAAGCGACGCTACTTCCGCGCCGGTTTCGATGCGCACTCCCTGCGCTCGATGATGGGATGCATAAAAACTCGAAAGCGGCGCGCTCGCGACACGCGCTAGGACACGCTCCGCGCGCTCGATCACGGTGACTTCAGCGCCGAGCTGGCGCGCCGAGGCGGCGACTTCCAGTCCCACGTAGCCGCCTCCGATCACGGCGAGACGGCTTCCCGGCTGCAACATCTGTTTCAGCCGCTTGGCCTCGGCGAGCGTCCGCAAGGCGAAAATATTGGCAAGCTCCGCTCCGGGAACCGTAAGGCCGCGATTTTCCGAACCCGTCGCCAGGACCAGAATATCGTAAGGCAGGGCCGTGCCATCGGTGAGATGAACCTGCCTTTTCTCCGGCGTGATCGCCGCGACACCATCGCCCGTACGCACCTCGATGCCCCGCTCCTCGTAAAAGGAGGGATTGCGCAACAGCAGGCTATCCTCGGTGGCCGCTCCTTTCAGATAATCCTTGGACAGAGGCGGCCTTTGATAGGGGAACCATTGCTCATCGCCGATGAGAAGGAGCGGACCTTTATGGCCCATGTCACGCATCAGACCTGCGAATGTGCCGCCGGCATGGCCCGCACCGACCACGACAATCCGCGCAAGGTGCGGATCGGGCTCATTCCCCATCTTTCTTCTCCAAGAGCAAATCGACCATGAAACTCGAACCCGGCCCCCACAAGGCCGGGAGCCGGTTCAAGCAAGATCAATGCTGTCTTGAGGAGTTGTCTTGGAGCAGGGATTGGCGAGGGAGGCATCAGGATATTACGCGAACGCGAGGCTTTGCCGGAGGATCGCTATCGAACCGGTCACGCGGCGTGCGGTTCCGGCAAGGGCGTGAGGCGCGCCAATTCCTCGTCTGTAAAGACATGACTGCGTGTCAAAAAGCGGACGCCTTCAGGCGATTCCACCGAGAAACCGGAGCCGCGGCCAGGCACGACGTCGATGATCAATTGTGTATGCGCCCAACGCTCAAATTGTGCACCGCCGATATAGACCGGGCATCCGGCGATTGTGCCCAACAGAACATCCTGCAGACCGGTCTTGAATTCATTGATCGGATAACACATCGGAGCACTGCCATCGCAACAGCCGCCCGACTGATGAAACAGCAATGGGCCATGCGCCGTCTTGAGCTTCTCGATGAGCTCAATGGCCTTTTCCGTGGCGATGACACGTTCAACCATGATTTCCCTCCCCTTGTCTTTTGTTGCAGCGTTTCCGGATAATCCGAAACACTGTCACGCCTGTTCAAACACATATGGCGGGTGAGAGCCCCACCCGCCATAGTCATTTCCTTTTCTCGCTCTCGCCCATTCCGGCTCAGAAGAAGCCGAGTGCCTTCGGGCTGTAGCTGACGAGCATGTTCTTCGTCTGCTGATAATGATCGAGCATCATCTTGTGGGTCTCACGGCCGATACCGGACATTTTGTAGCCGCCGAAGGCCGCATGAGCCGGATAAAGATGATAGCAATTGGTCCACACACGGCCCGCCTGAATGCCGCGGCCGAACCGATAAGCGCGGTTGATGTTGCGGGTCCAGATGCCGGAGCCGAGACCATAAAGCGTGTCGTTGGCGATCCGCAGGGCGTCTTCATCGTCCTTGAAGGTCGTGACCGAGAGAACGGGTCCAAAGATCTCTTCCTGGAAGAGACGCATGTTGTTGGTGCCCTGGAAAACCGTCGGCTGAACATAGAAGCCGCCAGCGAAATCCGGTCCGACGTCGGCGCGTGCGCCGCCGGTGAGGAGCTTCGCGCCTTCCTGCTTGCCGATGTCGATATAGGAGAGGATCTTCTCGAGCTGGTCGTTCGAGGCCTGCGCGCCGATCATCGTGGTCGGATCGAGCGGATTGCCCTGCTTGATCTTCTGGACGCGGGCAATGGCCCGCTCGATGAAGCGGTCGTAGATCTTCTCATGCACGAGAGCGCGCGAGGGGCAGGTGCAGACCTCACCCTGGTTCAGCGCGAACATCGCGAAGCCTTCGAGCGCCTTGTCGAAGAAATCATCGTCTTCATCGGCAACGTCGGCGAAGAAGATGTTCGGCGATTTGCCACCGAGTTCGAGCGTCACCGGAATGATGTTTTCCGACGCATATTGCATGATGAGACGGCCGGTCGTCGTCTCGCCGGTGAAGGCGACCTTGGCGATGCGCTTGCTCTGTGCCAGCGGCTTGCCGCATTCGATACCGAAACCGTTGATGACGTTTAGGACACCCGGCGGCAGAATGTCGCCGATGATGTCCATCAGCACCATGACACTCATCGGTGTCTGTTCAGCAGGCTTCAGGACGATGCAATTGCCAGCAGCGAGCGCGGGAGCGAGCTTCCAGACAGCCATCAGCAGTGGGAAGTTCCAGGGGATGATCTGCGCGACGACACCGAGCGGCTCATGGAAATGGTAGGCGACGGTGTCGCGATCGATCTCGCTGAGCGTGCCTTCCTGCGAACGCAGGCAACCGGCGAAATAACGGAAATGATCGATGGCGAGCGGCACGTCCGCGGCGGTGGTCTCACGGATCGGCTTGCCGTTGTCGATCGTCTCGACGAGCGCCAGAGTCTCGAGCTTGCTTTCCATCCGGTCGGCCAGCTTCAGAAGAATGCGCGAACGCTCCATCGGCGAGGTCTCTGCCCATTTTTCGCGCGCCGCATGAGCAGCGTCGAGGGCGAGTTCCACATCCTCGGCGGTCGAACGCGCCACGGTGCAAACCACCCTGCCGTCGATCGGAGAAATATTGTCGAACTTCTGTCCCTTGACGGCGGGCACCCATTTGCCACCGATGAAATTGTCATAATGGGGGCGGATCGCAATGTCCTGGCCCAGATCGGCGATGAGTTTTTCGACCATGGTTTCCTTCCTTGTGAATTGTGCGGCGCCACCCCGGAGCCGGAGCGCGCCCTATCCCCATTTTTGACGCGCCATGCGGCTGCCATACAGGGTCTCAAGCGAGAGCCGGGCGGCATAGCCGCCAACCGCTCCACCTCAGAAAATGAGAGTATCTTCAAAGGCTTTGAATCGGATAAAGATTCAATCCCGACGCAAGACGCTCTTGATCATCGTTCAACGGACCCAACGCGAAACGATGGGTTGAGCATTTTGGAATGCTCCAGTCAGCCGTGAAAAAAGAACAGGCGTCACGGATCAGTGGCGGGGGATCGAGAAGACGGCCATTGTCAGCATCCGATCCGGAATGGGCCGCAAGGTCGCGGCTTCGGATCATTGCAAGACAGGCATGAACGGCGTCCTTCCTCCCGAGATTCCGAACAACCGCAGGCAGCCCGGTCTCATTTTCGTCTTTATTTTAGTCGCTTCGCGGCATGTTCCGCATAGTCCGTGGCAAGCAGCACCCGCGATGGCCGGAGCCGTTGATTTTGCCTCATCACAGCAAAACCAATGGATTTTTAGAAGCGAGGTTGCACATTGCCGCAAAAATCAAAAATGAGCACACTTCCGATCATGCAAGCGCGGCAAATCCAGAGACTCTTTTGGGAAACGCAGCTTACCAACACGGGCACTTTAACCGCAGCGTGCCGTTTGAGAAGGGAGCGACCCTATTCCTTTCGACGGAGATCAGACGCCATCCCGGGTTTATCCCATGGAAAATGGTTCCATTTTGACATTATGTCGCATGGGGATATGCAACTTCCCCCTGATTCTCCGAATTAAAAAGGGTTCGCGTGAGTGCCCTTTCTCCTGCTTCCGGCGCGGCCCATACAAAATCCGGCAATTGATGACGCGCAAAGGTAAACTGCCGTTTCGCGTAATGGCGTGTATCGAGTTTACTTTGCCGGATGGCCTCTTCCATGGCCATGTGACCGCGCAGCGCCTTCAGGAGATGCGGCACACCATGCGCGCGCATGACGGGCAGGCTCGGATCGAGGCCACGGGCACCAAGCCGCTCGACCTCGGCAAGCGCCCCCTCGGCGAGCATGGCATCGAAACGCGCATCGATCCGGCGATTGAGATCATCGCGGTCCGGTGCGAGAAAAACAGCGGCACAGGCGTGCATATCGAGCAAGGGAAGGCTGCGCGCGTTCTGGAACGTTGCGAGGCTCCGCCCCGTCGCGCGAAAGATTTCGAGTGCCCGCAAAATGCGCTGGCTGTCGTTGGGCTTTAGCCGAGCAGCCATGAGCGGGTCGCAGAGCCCGAGCTCCCGATGGAGATCCGGCGTGCTGCGCTCCTGGGCCTCAAGCCGCAGTTCCGTCCGTATCGCCTCCGGCACGGGCGGAATCTCGGAAAGCCCCTGCGTCAGCGCCTTGAAATAAAGTCCCGTACCGCCGACAAAGATCGGCAACAGGCGAAGGGAACGGGCTTCCTCGAGGGCGGCCCCTGCCCGTTCGAGCCAAAGACCGACGGAATGATTGACGCTCCCATCAACGCATCCAAACAGACGATGGGGGGCGAGGCTCTCTTCCTCCAGACTGGGCCGTGCGGTAAGAATCTGTAGATCGCGGTAGAGCTGCATCGAATCGGCATTGATGAGCAAACCGTCGAGTCGCCGCGCAAGACGCAACGCCAACGCCGATTTTCCGCTCGCCGTGGGCCCGGCAATAAGCAAGGCGGCGGGCTGCCTTGGTGACCGGTCGGATTGTGAAGGCATGGGCAAATCATGTGACGGTGATACCGGATCTCGGAGAGATTCGGCCCCCGCGGCTGCGGGGCGGCGGCTTCCTGCCGGATCCCATTGATTGCGAAAGTTGCGATCAACGAGACATGGTATGAAGCGTAATCCGAGGAATAGGCAATTTCCGGATCAGGAAACTTGTCTATTATCGGCTGACAACAGCATGAAAAGGATGCATCGGAACACTTGATTATATAATCATGGGCTTCCGATCATCCTCAATGGAAATCCGGACTTTGCCCACCAGCCTGTTTTCAGGCTATAATTTAGTATCATTTTTAAAGAAGTTCATTCATCGAAAAGGTTGATGACGGCGCTCCCCGGCCAACCTGGGTTCATGGCTCCTTGGATTTACGGCCTCTGAATGCGTGACGGCATTTCGTTCCCCGCCAAGCTCTGCGCGGACCCTCAAGAGCGGCTTGACACCGATGTGCGACCGCGCCGCTCGCTGGAACGGCGCCAGTTCCTGCTGCTACTCGCCTTTTTCCTGCTTCTACACCTTTGCGCCATTCTCCTGCTGCTCGCGCATTTCTCCGACGAGGTTCAAACGGCGCAGGAAGAGATTCCCGTGGAAGTGGTGATGGAGCCTCCGCCACAGGAAGCCCCTGCCCAGCCTCCGCCCCCGGTCATTCCGGAACGGCCAAAGGAAATACACAAGCCTCAGCTCACTGAGGAAAAGCCGATCAAGATCGAGAAGGACAACGCGGTGATGGCCTTTGACGCCCCGCGTGCGCCGAATAAAGAAACCAATCAGAAGAAATCACCCGACAAAACGAGCGGCGCGCCCGATACGGCGCAGCCGGCCTCACAGACCGCGCCAAAACCGGCGCAGCTGAAGGAAGCGAGGCTCGCCCCTGAGCCTCTCCCCAAGGAGGAAGAGAAAGCCGAGGCCGAGCTCAAGCCGGACGACAATCCAGACGCCGAACCACTCGACAAAGCGGCACCGAAAAAGGAAACGAAAAAGCAGGCCAGCCAGCCGACACGGATCAAGTCCCCTCTGTCGGAGGATGCCAAGGCGGCAGTCGCGCGCCAATTGTCCTCATTGACCAAAGCGCCGAGCTTTTCGGTGGCGCAGGCAGCGCGTCCGACGCCGATCAGCGGCGGCACATCGGATGCGAATTATCTCTCCATTCTCTTCGGCCTCATCACACGCCAGCAGAAAGATCCACAGCACGGACCACGCCATGTGGAGGCGGAAGTCGTCATTGGTTTCTGGATCGATGAAACAGGGCGGTTGACCCATCAAGCCCTTTACCACACCAGCGGCCAGCGTGATCTCGACGCTGCCGCCATGGAGGCTGTCCGCAAGGCGGCACCCTTTCCCGAACCACCACGCGGCATTCCACGCGGATTCGTGGCGCGCCTGAGTTTCCCCGCACGATGAAGAGATGAAGAAAAGGCTACATGTCTGTAAAAAGACAGGGCTTATTCTCGATGCAAGACGGCTTTCGATCCAATTGACTTTGCCGTGATTTATTTTATCGATTGGCTGATAAGAATTTCAAAAGATACCCGAAGCTTTGCTGAAGAACGCCTTGCTGGAGAACGCACGGACGTTCAAACTCTTAGGCCGGGTTTTAGCGAGGACACGCCTTTGTATCGAGGACATGCCATGGACACGATTTTAATGTATCGCCCTGATTGAGCCTGTTTTCAGGATGAATGATTCCATCGAAAGCACGGCTTGGCAGCAGTGGCGTTTCATAGTTTGCATGGCCTTGTATACTACCATTCCGAAGGAATAAGGTGGTATATGGTTGCAAATCATTGGAATCGAATGATCTGCAAGAACGGAACCCGGAATTCCTGCGGAATATGGGCATATCTGCATAAATCATCCCGCCAGAGATGGCTTTTCCCATTTATCGCGGGATTTTGACCAGCGGCGTTTTGCTGGCGGATTTTATCCGGCGGAATTTCATCGAAGAGCATCGCTCGATTTATCGGACGTGTGAGCGCGGCTCGCCACTCTTTAGAACATATCTGAAATTTTCCCGAAAAGCGGTCTCCGCTCTCCGGATTATTGCTGTTGAAAAAGGGCTCCGCGTGATTGGAAGCGGAGGATCATCGTTTGCCCAGTCAATCCTTTGAATTAAATGGCGGAGGGATCCCAACCGCCAGATATTTCGCAGTGCGAGAAGAGCAAAAGGCTCACCCGCCTCCAATATGACCTGTAAACCATTGGGAAAAGTAGACATTTTGTCTAGAATTTGATATGAATGTCGAGCTCGGATGAATTATGAGGAAGATGAGTTGAGCTGCTTCGCATGCGCATCCCATCGTCTCGCGTCTGTTTCAACGAAGCGGATGGGTCGCTTCTTTCGTTTCCGACAACAATCTGCTTGACCTGTCTTCGTCGTTTCTCCGAGCGCAGCCTGGATTTCCACATAATGTCCCTGACCGATTTGATTGCCGCCGAGGCGGTTATCCCCTCGTTGAAGGCCAACACCAAGAAACAGGCTCTGCTTGATCTCAGCAACCATGCGGCCCAAATCTCCGACCTCGACGCGCGAGAGATTTTCGATACCGTCTTGCAGCGCGAGAGATTGGGCTCGACCGGCATCGGATCCGGCATCGCCATTCCCCATGCCAAACTGCACAAGGCGAAATCGATTTTCGGCGTTTTCGCGCGGCTTGTGAGGCCAATAGAATTCGATGCGATCGATGGCATGCCGGTCGATCTAATCTGTCTCTTGATCACGCCGGAATCGGCGGGAGCCGATCATCTCAAGGCGCTCGCCCGCCTCGCACGTTTGCTCCGCAATCCGGCCACGGCCGAGAAGCTGCGCGCCGCGCGCGACCAGTCGGCGCTTTATTCCGTGCTGACGGCGAACGAAACTTCCCGGGCCGCCTGATATCCAGATAAACCGCACATAATACAAGGCCTCATAAATCCCAACCTATTGGGATTTATGAGGTTCGGCGGAAATCCGCACCTACGCGGTTCAACGCCAGGCCCTGTGCGCATAATCGATGAAATAGGAATCGGGACTGGCCGCGATCGCCGCGAGCCCCGCGAGAAGCGCGGCTTCATCAAGGATCAGGCGCGTCGGAATGGCCTGCACCCAATGTCGGTGGGGAGCCTTGTCCTCAAACCGGGCCCGGAACCGCTCCACATCGAGAAGGTCGATCATTCGCGGCAGGATCCCTCCGGCAAAGGTCACGCCTCCGTGGGCGACGAAAGTCACCGCCATGTCACTGCTGAAACGCGCGAGCAAGGTGAAAAACAAAGCCACGGTCGCTGCTTCCTCGCCGAACGAGTCGCGATGCGCAGCTTCGATCAAATGGCCGATCGCTCCCGGATCAAATCCGGCGGAATCAGGCTCGACAATGGCCCGGCCGCAGCGCGCGAGCCGCGCCCGATGCAGGCGCATCAGACCAGCTCCGGAAAGCAAAGTTTCGGCGCTGATCCGACCAGTCGGCCCGGGATCAATATACGGCCAGAGCGCCGCTTCCTCCGTGTCGGCAGGCCCAAGGTCCACATGGCCGGCCTCGCTCATCAGGGCATAATAGCCCTTGCGCAGCGAAACCAAGGCGGCGACCCCAAGGCCAGTGCCAGGCCCAAGAATGATCTGGGCACCCGCCTGGCGCTCTGTCTGCGAGCCAATCGGATGAACGAGCTCCTCCTTCAGCACAGAGAGGCTATAGGCCTGGGCCTCGAAATCATTCAACAACAACCCTTGTTCGAGACCGAAATGCGACGCTATAGCGGGGCCATCGATCGTCCAGGGCGCATTGGTCATCGCGATACGCCGTCCCGCGACGGGACCAGCGGCGCAGACGATCAGCGAACGCGGAATGACCGGCGATTGCGACAGCACGCTGGCGAGCGCTTCCGAAAAATCCGCAAAGGCGGCAGTCCGGCTCGACAAGATTGGCTCGACGGCAGTGCCCGGTTTGGCAGCCAGAGCAAAACGGACATGGGTGCCGCCGATATCGGCGAGAAGGTGGGGAAAAGGAAAATGCATGTCGCCCTATCCTTCGACAAATGCCCCTGCGCCAGCGGAGCCACCAATTTTCCTGTTCGCCACGCGGTCTCGAGACCGTGCGAAGCAGCTCTGCGTGGCCGCGCAATTCGCGAACCGGATAGGTGTTCCCGTGGAAATCGGCTTGGTGGGCAATTTCGCGGCTGACCATGCGCCCTAAGAGGGCATTGGAAAGCCCGGGCGAACCGCTTAGAACGCTCCCAAACTCAGCCGGGCATCGTCATTTGCACGCTGCCCGGAGCTTCAAGAATACGCCGGACCTTACTCATGACCCTGCATTACAATCCGCTTTTCACGCTCGCCAAGGATGAGACCCCCTATCGCAAGCTGACACAGGACGGGGTGCGCCTCGAAAAACTCGGCAATCATGAGATCCTCATGGTCGATCGCGAGGCTTTGCGCATGCTGGCCGATGAAGCGATGGCGGACATCAACCACCTCCTGCGCCCCGCCCATCTCGCCCAGCTCACCAAAATCCTCGACGATCCGGAAGCGACCTCGAACGACAAATTCGTCGCTTACGATCTTTTGAAGAACGCCAATATCGCCGCCGGCGGCGTCCTGCCCATGTGCCAGGATACCGGCACCGCCATCGTCATGGGCAAGAAGGGCCGCCTCGTCTTTACCGACGGCGAGGATGAAAGCGCGCTCGCCGAAGGCATCAAGGACGCCTATGCGCGGAAAAACCTGCGTTATTCGCAGCTTGCCCCGCTGTCCATGTTCGAGGAAGTCAACACCAAGAACAATCTGCCGGCGCAGATCGAAATCTATGCCGAAGGCGAAGACGCCTATAAATTCCTGTTCGTCGCCAAGGGCGGCGGCTCGGCCAACAAGACCTTCCTGTTCCAGGCAACGCCGTCATTGCTGACGCATGACCGGATGATCGCCTTCCTGCACGAGAAGATCCTCACGCTCGGCACCGCCGCCTGCCCCCCTTACCATCTCGCGATCGTGATCGGCGGCACCTCGGCGGAATATAATCTGAAAACCGTCAAGCTGGCTTCGACCCATTATCTCGACGGTCTGCCGACCACGGGCGGCGAGGATGGCCACGCCTTCCGCGATCTCGCCATGGAAGCCGAAATCTTCAAGCTGACTCAGAGCCTTGGCGTCGGCGCGCAATTCGGCGGCAAATATTTCTGCCACGACGTCCGTGTTATTCGCCTGCCGCGCCACGGCGCCTCGCTGCCGATCGGCATCGGCGTTTCCTGCTCCGCCGACCGGCAGGCGCTCGGCAAGATCACCCGCGAGGGCGTGTTCCTCGAAGAGCTGGAACATGATCCGGCGAAATATTTGCCTCATGTAGATGAAGCCAAGCTCGGCGGCGATGTCGTCAAGATCGACCTCAACAAGCCGATGAAAGACATTCTCGCCACGCTCACCAAATATCCGATCAAGACCCGCCTCTCGCTGACCGGCCCGATGATCGTCGCGCGCGACCTCGCCCATGCGAAGATCCGCGAGCGCCTGGAACGCGGTGAGCCGATGCCCGATTATTTCAAGAATCATCCGGTCTATTACGCTGGTCCCGCCAAGACGCCGGAAGGCTATGCCTCGGGCTCCTTCGGCCCGACGACGGCGGGACGCATGGATTCCTATGTCGACCAATTCCAGGCCGCCGGCGGCTCCATGGTCATGCTGGCCAAGGGCAATCGCTCGGCGCAAGTGCGCGAGGCCTGCGCCAAGCACCATGGCTTCTACCTCGGCTCGATCGGCGGTCCGGCGGCGCGGCTCGCCAAGGATTGCATCAAGAAGGTCGAAGTGCTCGAATATCCCGAACTCGGCATGGAAGCGATCTGGAAGATCGAAGTGGAAGATTTTCCGGCCTTCATCGTCATTGACGACAAAGGCAATGATTTCTTCAAGGAGCTTCACCTCGGCTGAGGTCTGCCTTTTTTCTCCTGCGAAGAAAAAGGGGCCCTCGCGGCCCCTTTTTGCTGTTTCACTTCACATCCGATACATATCATGACCGATACAGAAGCCACCCTGCCCGATCTCCTCGCTCCCGACCTCGATATTCTCTTCGTCGGCATCAATCCGTCGCGCTATTCGGTCGAACAGGGCCATTATTTCGCCCGTAAGATCAATCGTTTCTGGCCCTGCTTCTCAAAATCGCGGCTGAGCACCAAGGCACGCGCGGGTTTGGGCGTCGATGCGCTTCTTCCCGTTCATGACACAATGCTGCCTGCCTATGGTTTCGGCTTCACCGATCTCGTGAAACGCGCCACGGCCAATGCCTCGGAACTCGCTCCAGCGGAATTCGTGGAAGCCGTCGCCGCTCTCAAGGAAAAGATCGAAACCTTTCAGCCGCAGATCGCCTGTTTCCATGGCGTCACGGCATTCCGGCCGCTCCACGAAGCCCTGACTGGAGAGAAATTCGCCGGAAAACACGGCGGCCGCCTTGGATTGCAGGACCTTGTGATCAGCGGAACGAAACTCTTCGTCGTGCCTAATCCGAGCCCGGCCAATTCCCATTTCACGCCGGCGGAACAGACAGAATGGTATGATCGCCTGGCGGATTTCTCTATCACGAAAGACATATGACAGAGCACGAGGATCCGTAGGCGCATACAAGCCCCTTGCATACCCCCGGCTAGCGCCGACAAAACATACACAGAAAATGATAAAATAAAAAAAGGCCTGTATACGTATCGTATACAGGCCCCAATCATGAAAACGTCACCGCGAGAATTTCTTGTATTTCATCCGGTGTGGCGTCAAGGCTTCGACGCCGAGGCGGCGTTTCTTGTCTTCCTCATAATCGGCGAAATTGCCCTCGAACCATTCGACATGGCTGTTGCCTTCATAGGCAAGCATATGGGTCGCGATACGATCGAGGAAGAAGCGATCATGCGAGATGATCACGGCGCAGCCGGCGAAATCCGTCAATGCCTCTTCCAGCGCACGCAGGGTTTCGACATCGAGATCATTGGTCGGCTCGTCGAGCAGCAGCACATTGGCGCCGGATTTCAGCATTTTGGCGAGATGCACGCGGTTGCGTTCACCGCCCGAAAGCATACCGACTTTCTTCTGCTGGTCTGAGCCCTTGAAGTTGAAAGCTCCCGTATAAGCGCGTGAATTGATTTCCCGCTTGCCGAGATAGATCACTTCATTGCCGCCGGAAATCTCTTCCCAGACCGTCTTGTTGTTGTCGAGCGCATCGCGCGACTGATCGACATAGCCGAGTTGCACCGAGTCGCCGATGGTGATCGTGCCCGCATCCGGCTTGTCCTGTCCGGTGATCATGCGGAACAGCGTCGTCTTACCGGCACCATTCGGGCCGATGACACCGACAATACCGCCCGGCGGCAGTTTGAACGACAAGTCGTCGATCAGGAGCTTGTCGCCGTATGCCTTGTTGAGATGGGAGAATTCAATGACATTATTGCCGAGCCGTTCCGCCACAGGAATGACAATCTGCGCCGTTGTGGGCGCCTTTTCCGACTGTTTGGCGACGAGATCCTCATAACGCTGGATACGCGCCTTGGATTTGGCCTGGCGCGCCTTGGGGCTCGCGGCAATCCATTCGGCCTCGGCCTCGAGAGCGCGAACGCGTGCCTCATCCTCGCTCTTTTCCTGGGCGAGGCGCTTCTGCTTCTGTTTCAGCCAGCTCGAATAATTGCCCTCATAGGGAATGCCGCGGCCACGATCGAGCTCGAGAATCCAGCCGGTGACATTGTCGAGGAAGTAGCGGTCATGAGTGACGATCAGGATCGCGCCCGGATAGGTCCGCAGATGACCTTCGAGCCAGTTCACCGTCTCAGCATCGAGATGGTTGGTCGGTTCGTCGAGCAGCAACATTTCCGGCTGTTCGAGCAAAAGCTTGCAAAGCGCAACGCGGCGGCGCTCACCGCCGGAGAGCTTGTTGACCGGCCAGTCGTCTGGCGGACAGCCGAGCGCATCCATGGCGAGATCGACCTGGGCATCGAGATCCCACAGATTCTGCGCCTCGATCTCGTCCTGCAGCCGGGTCATCTCATCCGCGGTCTCGTCCGAATAATTCATGGCGAGATCGTTGTAGCGGTCAAGAATGGCCTTTTTGGCGGCAACGCCCAGCATCACATTGCCGCGCACGTCCAGAGTGTCGTCAAGCGGCGGCTCCTGCGGCAGATAACCGACCTTTGCGCCTTCCGCGACGAAACCGTCACCAGAGAAATCCTTGTCGATCCCCGCCATGATGCGCAGCAAGGTCGATTTACCGGCGCCGTTGACACCGAGAACACCAATTTTCGCATCCGGGTAGAAGGAGAGGTTCACATTGTCGAGAACCTTCTTGCCGCCGGGATAGGCCTTGGTAAGACCCTGCATATGATAAATGAATTGCCGCGCCATGGGCTGTCGATCTCGCGATTCCAGATGTCTTGCGACGAATGTTTTGAAAAATAGTCAAGGATGAGCCAGTCGGCTGCTCGTCCGCAGCTCTTTGGCTACTCTTGGGACCTGCTTTTAACGACAGGCGATGGTCTGGTCCAGTTCGACGCAACGAAACGCGCAGGCCTGTTTAACGGCTCGAGACGCCGGTACCGGCAGCACGGGTTTCGGGACCATCGTCCTGATGACGTCATGATTTCCGCACAGATTGCGTCCCGGACGGATGCCAAGAGCAGAGGACGCGGGCCGGATCGTCACGCGGGCACGCCACCGCGCCCTTCCGAAGAACGAAAGCCAGACCCGGTTCACCGGAATGTGCCGGTATTTCCCGGATTTCGGCATAAAGATTCATCCAATTTTCCTGATACTATCGTTATGCATTTAGAATTTTCAACACACTGATTGTCCCGCAGCCGCGCTGCTCTTCCTCGAAAGGTTGACATCTTGCCTGATCGTAGCTTGCCAGAGCATCGACTGTCCGAGCGCCTTCTGCGTGAGCCGGAACCACCCGCTTTCCGGCAACCGTCTGGCTCGGCGACACCCGGCGGTTCGCCGGAACAGGGCAATCCACGCAGCACCGCTTCTGGTGCTACACTCACGCCCACGGCAGAACCGATCCTCGGGCCAGCCACCGGCCCGGTTGCCACGATTCCCCGGCAGACACCAGCCGCGCCGGCCAAAGAGCAACCGCTTTCGCATGCGGCGATTACCCATGCCATTCTCGCCGATATCGCGCAGGGCGGCGACGTGCGGGACCTCGATCCCTCCCTACGCAAGCTTGCGCAGCTCGCCCTGCATAAGCAGACGCAGACTCCCCTCACGATCGGCCTGCTCGGCCCATCCGGTAGCGGCAAGAGCTTCGCGCTCGGCCGGCTTATCGATCAGATCGCGGCACTCGCCCGTGCCGCCGGTACCGCCGCACACACGCCCTTCACCAAAAATGTTCTGGCCATCAAGGTCGATGCGAGCCATTTCAGTCGCGATACCGCCAGCAGCATCGCCAACGCTCTGCATGAGGCACTGACGCGCGCCTGTCCGGCGCTGGCCGGCGAGGCACTGCTAGCCACGCGCGATCCACGCGCCGCCCTGCGCGAAGCAAGCGACCAATTGGCGGTCGCGCGCAAACATCTCGAAAACGAACGGCGGACGCTGGAAGAAGCCGATAGTCGCCGCGCGAGACTGACCGAGACGGTTCTTTACGATACGCCCGGCTCTCTGCTCGAAAATTATATTCGCAGACGGCGCGGCAGCATCGAACGAAGCCTCTCGCGTTTTGGCGTCAACGGAGATCTGCTGCGCGCTTACAAGGATATGGTACGCGAGGCAGCCGACGCCAATGGCATAGGCTCACAATTCAATTCTGTTCTGCATGCTTTCTGGTCACAGCCTGGCCAATCTGGCCGTCTTGGTTGGGCCGCCGTCTTGCTTCTCCTGAGCTGGGGTATCGGCGCCGCGATCGATCGGCAGGGCTTCTGGCTCGGCGGCCTGCGCGCCGAGCAGGGAACGGCCGGCATTGCCGCCTGGCTTGTGGATCATATGTCCTGGTTTGGCCTCGCGCAGAAAATCAGCCTTGCGGGCGCCGGCCTCTTCATCCTTCTCAATATCTGGCATGGCTGGCGCTATCTGACGCTCGTCGGCCACGGCCGCCGCCTTCTGGAACAGGATCTCCGCGAACGGCGTCAGGATATCGAGCAATTTCTCGCGCATCAGACCTTGCAGGTCGATCGGCTCGCCAATGAGGTGGAAACGCTCAGCCGCCGCGTCAACGAGACCGAAAAGCGCGCAGGCCTGCGCGGCACTGATCATTTCGACACCGCGACACAGGCATTCATCGATGATCAGGCCACGCAAAGCGGGGCACGGACCAGCGCCTTTTTCAGCGCCATCAGCCGTATTCTCGACGGACGCGCGACACCACTGCCGCCCCCCGGCGCACCCGAACGCATTCTGCTCTTCATCGATCATTTCGACGCCCTGCCGCCGGCCGAGGCGAGGGCCAGCCTCGCCTTGCTGCATCGTTTCCTTTCCCCCCATTTTCTGCTCGTCGTCGCTTTCGATCCGGCTATTTTCGGAGCGGAGAAGGACGACATGCTGGACCGTCTGGTTCAGATTCCCTTCCAGCCGGGAGCCGCCTCCTCTCTCGACTATACCCATTACATCCACAAGCTCGTCGGCCGCGCCTCCGAAACGGCACCGGCCCTCGATGCGGTGCCCCTCCCCCTTGATCCGTCCCATTGCGTGCTCGAAACGCCTTTCACCGATCACGAAGTCCGTTGGATTGCCGCGCTTGCTCCGCTTGCCGGCAGTTCTCCCCGGGCGGTCAAGCGTTTCGTCAATCTCTACCGGCTCTTGCGTCACGGTATGGCGGAGGGCAGCGACGGGGATGCAGGAAACGCGCTTCTAGCCCTGCTGCTGGCGGTGGAAACGGGCGGCACGGCGGAGGAACGCTCCTGCCTCGCCCGCGCTCTGGACACCGAGCCGGCCAGTGGCGAGGCAGAGACAGCCCCCCTGCAACTGCCACAGCCAAGCCCGCGATTGGCGCAAGCACTCGCTTCGCTTGCAACGGAAGGCATCGCACTTGGTCTCGGGAAAGCGCGAGGCCTTTACGCAATCACCCGTCTCTTCTCGCTCCACGGCCTCTGAATTCCAGCCATTGCCGCTCCCAAAAGATGCTAGCGTGCGGAAATTTTTCCGCGCGGATCGAAGGTCGCGGGGCGATCCCTGTTGACGGATTCATGGATCGACGCGCGACCCTGATGGTCCAGGTCTTGATTGGCATTTCGCAAAGATCGACGGCACAGCCCGGACATGCTAGAGCGTTGCGGACATCTCCAGAAACGCTCTGCTCAAAAATTTATAGCATTTTCAATATATTGGAATCACTAAAGGATCCAATGGTATCGGAAAATGCTCTAACGCGAGCGGAACAGGCTAAAGGACGCGGCTAACCGCCGATTTCACCCCGCATCATATCCACCCGGATTTTAAGAGGCTTCCGACCGGTTTGATGCTCTTGCGCGGATTTTGCGATGCCGATGAAATTCTACATGACACCCGGTTCCTGCTCGACCGGCATCCACATCATCCTCGAGGAACTCGAGGAAGTGTTCGAGGCCTATATCGTCAATCTGCCCGGTGGCGATCAATTCAAGCCCGATTATCTGGCGATCAATCCGAAATCGACGATTCCGACTCTCGTGCGCAAGGACGGCAGCTCCCTTACCGAGGTCCAGGCCATCGCCTGGTGGCTCGGACGCTCGCATCCGCGCGCTAAGCTCATTCCGGACGATATCGATGCCGAGACGCGGGTGATCGAGGCCATGGCCTTTATCGTCGGCACCATTCACGGACAGGGATTCGCCCGGATTTTCGCGACGACGACCTTCACCAAAAACGAAGCCGATCATGACAACGTCCGCGCCTTCGGCCGTGAACTCGTCGAGAAATGCTTTCGCATTCTCGATGCGCAGATCGCCGGAAAGGATTATCTCGTCGGCACTTATTCTATCGCGGACCCCGTGCTCTTCTATGTCGAATTCTGGGCTGACAAAGTCGGCATCACCCTGCCGCCGAACCTCCTTGCCCATTACAAGCGTATGCTCGGCCGCCGCGCCGTCCAGGGTGTGCTGCGCGAGGAAGGCTATAATCTGAACACACTCGGACAGCAGAAGGCGGGATGAATTCAGCCGCCTTCACCAGTTTGCGGTTAAGGACTCCTTTAGAATTCAGGCGCATTTCTAGAATGTTGATACAAAAGGCGATAAGCGTGATGCATCGCCTTTTCGCCCCGTGACTATGGGGTGGAGGCTTTCCGCCCAATGCTATGGATCACGACCATTCGTGACCCATGCACTTTCGGTATAGGTCATGCTCGATGCGACTTTGGAGCAGGACCAGGGCTAATCCATCAAAGCTTTGGTCCGGCTCCGCTTCTCGCCAGTAGCACTTGCTGCGGCGTCCGCAGCGCCGCAATGAAAAATGCGAGTATTTTCAATTTTTTCGAATCGCTTCGCGATTTCACAGCCCTGAAAATGCTCTGTTTTTGAGTGGAGCGTTTCTGGAAATATCCGAAAAGCTCTGGCCGTGACGAATACGACAATGTCAGATGTCCGGAGGAGCTTTTAGGGCCAGGTGCTCCGGAGCGGATTTTCCCTTAAAAACAGCCTTTTCGCCGGCTCAAATCGTTTCTCGTAACAGTTCTTAGACCGGTCTCAAGTTTCACTGACCGGGAAGGCGAGTTCACACAGAGTAACGAACCACCTTGGATAATTGAACTTGTGGCGCCAATCGTATTATGGCCCTCGGCGAAAGAGTCTTCTAAATAGCAGATGGCCGATTTGACGTGAACATGAAGCGTGTTATGGGTTTAAGCCTGCATGCTGAAGGGTCCTCGGTGCGCAATACCAAGCGACCTGTGTAACGGTCTCTTGATTGCATGCCCTAGAATGTCTGCCCTGGAAGTATGTGCCTTGAAGCTGTCGGCCAGCAGATCCCGGACCTTGGGATAGAGCATGCCGGTTCGAGGAAGCTCGGATCAGGTCCAAGAACAACGACTGATTCATCACGATATTCAGATTCGGACTCACCCTAGAGTTTCTTCGACAGGCGTGGTCGTTCCAAGCGTCCGCTTCTCGTTTTCTGGAGAAAAGTCATGGCCGATTCGACCAAATCCTTCGATTTCCCTTCTGCCATGTCTTTCGTGATCAGATCTTTCGCCTTCACCTCCTGCATCAGCGGAGGCGATTCTTCGCCTTCGGCGGAGCAAGACACCCTCAGGGAAGAGGCTGGATCACGCCTTTGCTGAAGGAAACCATGTTCTTTGCCTTGCCAGCGGCGGCGATCGCTGTATTGTCGCCGCTCTCTGGAACGCCGCGTCTCGAAACGCCGCCACCTGAACCATCGAACCGGAGCAGATCGAATCCTGCCCCGTAACAGGTTCTGTTTAAGCGAACTGTCCGGCGCCAAGTGCCAAGGCTTGGACCACGACAGCTCATTCCAAATCGATTTTTCTCAGTGCAACTGCCGGAATCCATGAACCAATATCGACCGAAACCATCGTGGATGAATGAAGACTCCGACGTAGCGATCGTCGGCCGTGCCTGCCGCCTGCCCGGAGCTTCCTCGGTCGCTGATTTGTGGCGCCTGCTGCTCGATGAACGCTGCGCCGTCAGCAAAATCCCCGCCGACCGCTGGTCACTCGAACGGTTCGGTCATCCGCGCGGCAACGAGCGCGGCCGCGCCTATACCTGGGCGGCTGGTGTGCTCGATGATATCTGGGGCTTTGATCCCGGCGCCTTCGGCCTTTCCCCGCGCGAAGCCGAACAGATGGATCCGCAGCAGCGCCTGCTCCTGGAACTGACCTGGGAAGCGCTCGAAGATGCGGGGCTCAAACCCTCCGAACTCGCCGGCTCTTCCACGGGCGTCTATATCGGCGCCTCGGCGCTCGATTACGGCAATCTGCGCCTGCTCGATATGGCATCCGGCGACGCCTATTTCGCCACCGGCAATGCGCTGTCGATTCTGTCTAACAGAATTTCCTACATCTTCGATCTGCACGGGCCGAGCTTCACGATCGATACGGCCTGTTCGTCCGCCCTCGTCGCCCTGAACGAGGCCGTCGAGGCCTTGCAAAGCGGACGTATCGACACAGCCATTGTCGGCGGCGTCAATATTCTCGCGAGCCCCTTCGGCTTCATCGGCTTTTCCCAGGCCTCGATGCTGTCGCGCACCGGCCTGTGCCAGGCCTTTTCCGCTACCGCCGATGGCTATGTCCGCGCCGAGGGCGGCGTCGTCCTGGTGCTGCGCTCGCAGAAGGCGGCTTCCTCTGCCTCGCAGCACATTTACAGCCTCATCGCCGGCACAAGGATCAACTCCGACGGTCGCACGACCGGCATTTCGCTGCCTTCCCCGGTTCATCAGTCTGCCCTGCTCGAAGGGCTCTATGGTGATCTCGGCATCGATCCGACGCGGCTCGCTTTCGTCGAAGCGCATGGCACCGGTACCCGAGTGGGCGATCCGATCGAGGCCAAGGCGGTCGGCACCATTCTCGGCCAGCAGCGTTCCGAACCCCTGCTGGTCGGATCGATCAAAACCAACATCGGCCATACCGAACCGGCCTCCGGTCTCGCCGGCGTGCTGAAGGCCATGCTGGCGCTCGAACACGATCTTCTCCCGGCGTCGCTGCATTGCGAGACACTGAACCCGGATATCGATTTCGAGACGCTGAATCTGCGTGTCTGCAACAAGGCGACGCCGCTCGCCAAACGGGACAAGCGCCTCGCCGGCGTCAATTCTTTCGGCTTCGGCGGCACCAATGCCCATGTCATTCTCGCCGATGCCGCGCCGGTTTCCGCGACGGAAGCTCCGCAGGGCGACGATACCTCGGCACCCGGCTATCTCGTTCTTTCGGCACACAGCCGCGGGGCTCTCGCCTCGCTCGCAGCATCCTACGCAGGCCGGATTGCCAAGCTTTCCAGCGACAAGGACCGCGCCGCACTGCTGTCGGCCCTCGGCCGTCGCCGCGATCTTCTGTCCGAACGGCTCGTCGTTCCCTATGAAAGCCAGGAGAATCTCGTCGCCGTCCTCGAAGAGGTCAAGGACAAAACCGATGCTCCCGCCAAAGGCGCCGGTTTCAGCCTCGGCACGGCGCTCGACCGCGAAGTGCCCGTCGCTTTCGCCTATTCCGGAAATGGCGGCCAGTGGGCGGGTATGGGCGTTCTCGCCTATGAAAAGAATCCGGCTTTCCGGGAGCATTTCGATCGCATTGACGCTTTGTTCCGGGCGCTCTCCGGCTGGTCACTCACCGAGATGCTCCATGCCGGGGATCTCGAAGAGAAGCTCAAGCTCACAAGCATCGCCCAGCCGTTGATCTTCGCGCTTCAATCGGCACTGACCCATTCCTTGCGCGTCGAAGGGCTTTCCCCCTCCTTCGTTCTCGGCCATAGCGTCGGCGAAGTCGCCGCCGCCGAAGCCGCCGGCATTCTCGACCTCGAGACCGCGGTGCGGGTCATCCAGTTCCGCAGCCTGCATCAGGAACTGACGCGCGACCACGGCACGATGGCAGTGATCGTCGGCTCACTGTCTACAGTGGAGCAGATCATCGAGGCTCTGCCCGGCCTGTCGATTGCCGCTCATAACAATCCGAAAGCCTTCACCGTCTCGGGCGATGCCGCTTCGATCAAGCAGCTCTCCGAAATCGCCCGCAAATTCAAGGCGAAGGTACATGCTCTGGATCTCGCCTATCCGTTCCACAGCCAGTTGATGGAACCGGTGCGCGAAGCCCTCCTGCATGATCTCGCCGACATCAAGCCGCAGGAAGCGCAGCTTCCCTTCGTGTCCACTGTGACTGGCTGCGAAATTTCCGGCCTCGAACTCGACGGCCATTATTGGTGGCGCAACGTGCGTGAGCCAGTTCTCTTCGCCCATAGCGTGCGCGAGGCCCTCCGGCTCGGTGCCCGCATTTTCGTCGAGATCGGCCCACATCCGGTGTTGCTGCCGCATCTCAAATCCCTCGACGATTCGACGACCCAGCCGATCCTCGGCCTCAGCGTCCTCGACAAGAAGGACAAGGATCACGATCCGATCCGCCGCGTCTTCGCCGCCGCCCTGGCGGCCGGTGCCAAGGTCGATCTGGAGCGAACTTTCCCGAACGAGCCCAATCCGCGCCTTCCGCTCGTACCCTATCCGTGGCAGCAACAGACCTATCGTCTCGGCGAAAGCATTGAATCGAGCGGCCTTCTGCGCCCGGCTCCCTGGCATCCGCTGATCGGCGCCCGCCAGATCCCTGAAAAGCTCGAATGGCATTGCGTCATCGACCTTTCGCTCGTGCCGGACATCGCCGATCACCAGATCGATGGGCAGGTGCTCGTACCCGGCTCCGGCTTCGTGGAAATGGCGCTTGCGGTCGCGCGCGAATGGCTCGGCACTGAAGCCGCGCGCATCAGCGATCTCGACATCTATCAGCCGCTGCACATCAGCCGCGACAGCTCCCGCGAAATCCTCTGCACGGTGACCCCGAGCATCGGTCTCGTGGAAATCGCCAGCCGCCCACGCCTCGGCCACACGCCATGGCAGGTTCATGCCAGCGCCCGCATCATCCACGACACGCATATTGCCGTGCCCGAACTCGTCCTGCCGGCCAAGGCGGAGACGACGATCGGTCATGATGCGCTCTATGCCATCGCGCTGGAAGCCGGCCTGCAATTCGGCCCGAGCTTCCGCAATGTTTCGGAAGCTTTGCGCTGCGGCGAGACGACCATCCTCGTCAATCTCCGCCCGGCGGAACAGGAATCGCCTTATGGGCTCGATCCGGCCCGCCTCGATTCCTGCTTCCATGGTCTGATCCTGATCTTCCAGGATCTCCTGCAGGGCCGCCGGGGCACGGCCTTCGTGCCCGTCCGTTTCGGCGAGGTGAATCTCATCCGTCCCGGCGCGACCATCGCCGGCGCGCGGCTCGATATCCTTTTGTGCAACGAACGCACGATCGTCGCCGATTATATTCTCTTCGACGATGCGCATGAAGTCATCGCGACGCTGCGGCGCGTGCGTTACCAGGCGCTGCCAACCGCACGCCTGATGGATCCGGCCGAACAGGTCCTGTTCCAGGCCAATGTGCTCGCGACCGAACCCACGGCGTCGCGGCTCTCCACCGCCACGCTTGATCTCGACAAGCTGCTCGCACACGCTCATGGGTTACGGCCCAAGGTGGAGGAAGAGGATGAATCCGCATCCTTCCTGCTGGACGGCTGGGCGACGGCGGCGATTTTCGAGCTGCTGCAAAAGCTCGCGGAAAATGACACCATTGATCCTAAAGCCCTGCAGCGGGACGGTAAACTACCCGCCTATGCGCGCACTTGGTTTGATCACCTTCTGGGCGCGGTCGGCCATTCCGGCCTCGTGACGCAACAAGGCGAGATGTGGAAACTCGCCGAGGATGTCGCCCTGCCGAAGCCGCAGGAGATTCTGCAAGCCCTCGCGGCTGATTATCCCGACCATTCGGCAGAACTGCTGCTCATCGCCAGCGCCACCGGCGCAATCGACAATCTGCAAGCAGACGCGAATTTCACCTCCGAAGCCTATGCAAAGCCGATCGCCACGCCTGTCCTCGACGGGTTCGAACTCGGCGGTATCGCTGCAACCAGCGCTGCTGCCTGCGTCGACGATCTCCTGAAAGTCCATGCAGAGAGCTGGCCGCGCGATCGCGCTCTGCGCATCCTGCAAATCGGCTATGGTCCGCTGTCGCCACGCGCTGCCGCGCTCGCCCGGGACCATGCCGCGCAATTGGTGATTTACGAGCCGGAACGCCGGCGCCTTGAGCGGGCTCGGCTGTCCTTCCCGGAAACCCAGGAAATCGGCTTCGCCGAGACGCTCGACGAACTCGGGTCCCAGACGTTCGATCTCGTCATTGCTGCCGATGCCCTCTACCGGCTGTTGCCTGAACCGGCACATTGGTCGAAGCTGCAAGGCTTCCTCGCGCGGGACGCCCTCTTCTGTGCGGTGGAACCGCTGCCTTCGCTCTTCCGCGATACGGTTTTCGGCCTCAATCCGCGCTGGTTCCACCAATCTGCCAATGGTGAAACCATCGGCATGATCGCCGGCCCGGCTACCTTGCAGCACCACATGGCCATGGCCGGCCTCTCCGACACCTATGTCGACCAGATCACGACTGCCGCCGGCACCGATCTGCTGCTGGCCGGCCGTCTCATCGGCGAGGCACGGCGTCCCCCGCAGCACACGGGCAATATTCTCGTCGTCAGCAACGAGGATCTGCGCGGTGGAGCGATCGCTTCGGCACTCGGCACCCTGCTTGCTGCTTCGGGCATGCATGTGACTCTGGCGCATCGCCATGAACTTGACGCAGCTCAATTGCGTGATGCTACGGAAGTCATCTATCTCAGCGGCGGGTTCGAGGATCCTCAGCCTTCCGTGCGGACCTTGACCGAAACCTGCCTCGCGCTGCGCGAATGCGCCGAACTCTGCGAAGGCCAGAAGATCAAGATCTGGCTCGTCGTCGCTGGCGCGACCGATCCCGACCAGGTTCAAATCTGCGACAAGGCCGCTGGCCTGTGGGCGTTTTCCCGCACGCTCGCCAATGAATATCAAAATCTCGACATTCGCCGCATCGACATTTCCGATGCGCTGAAACCGGAAATGATCGGCGAACGGCTGCGCGATCTCGTCTGCTCGCAAACCGATGAAACGGAAATCATCCTCGGCGCCCACGAGACGGAAGTGCTGCGGTTCGAACGTCCGGATCCGGAGAAGATTCAGGCGGCTGAAGCCCTGCGCCTCGAACGCGGCGCGGGCACCGGCATGGACCGGCTCCACTGGAACGCTGTCGAGCGGCGCGCCCCGGAGCCCGACGAAGTCGAGGTCGCGGTCGAGGCGACAGGCCTCAATTTCCGCGACGTCATGTGGGGCCTCGGCATTCTGCCCGAGGATATTCTGGAGAATGGTTTCGCCGGCCCGACGCTCGGCCTCGAATGCGCGGGACATGTTATTCGCGTTGGCTCCGCGGTCAAGGGTCTCGAACCCGGTGATCCCGTCATCGCCTGCGCCAAGAATGGCTTCGCCACGCATGTGACGCTGCCGGCGGCCGTGGTCATCAAGCGTCCCGATGGCCTCAGCGCCGAAGCGGGCGCGACCATTCCGGTCGCCTTCATGACCGCCTATTACGGCCTCATCAATTGCGCGGCCCTGAAGGCCAAGGAATGGGTGCTGATCCATGGCGGTGCCGGCGGCGTCGGTCTCGCGGCGCTCCAGCTTGCCCAATGGCGCGGTGCCCGCGTCATCGCCACGGCTGGCTCGGCGGAGAAGCGGACCCTGCTGCGTCTGCTTGGCGCGGACCATGTGCTCGATTCCCGTTCGGGCGCCATGTTCGACGACATCCGCCGCATTACCGGCGGCAAGGGTGTCCATGTCGTGCTGAACAGCCTTTCCGGCGAGCCGATGGAACGTTCGATCGGCGTCCTGCGGCCGTTCGGCCGTTTCGTCGAACTCGGCAAGCGCGATTATGTCGCCAATACGCATATTGGTCTGCGGCCGTTCCGTGCCAATCTGACCTATTTCGGTGTCGACCTCGATCAGCTGATCATCAGCGACAAGAGCGCTGGCCGGCGCCTGTTCCAGAAAGTCATGGAGCTGTTCGAAAAACAGATCCTGACGCCGCTGCCCTACCGGGCTTTCCCGTCAGCGGAAGTCATCGACGCCTTCCGGCTAATGCAGCAGTCCGGCCATATCGGTAAGCTAGTGGTCACCCCGCCCGCCGCTCCCGACGCGTCCGCTGCGGCCAGAGCCACGCTGGAGATTTCGTCCGAGAAAATCCATCTCGTGACGGGTGGTCTCGGCGGCTTCGGTCTAGAGACGGCGCGCTGGCTCGTCGACAAGGGCGCGCGCCATCTCGTGCTCATGGGCCGCAGCGGCGCCACCAAACCGGAAACCCAGACCGCGATCGCGGCCCTGCAGGAAAAAGGCGCCATTGTGCATGTCGAGGCGCTCGACATCACCGATCATGACGGCGTCAAGAAATTGTTCGGCCGTTTCGGCAAGGATCTGCCGGCGCTAGCCGGTGTTTTCCACGAAGCCATGGTGCTCGATGACGCGGTCATCCACAATCTCGACCGCGACCGCATGGAGCGCGTGCTGCGTCCCAAGATTACCGGCGCCGAACTGCTCGATCAGGCAACGCGCAAGCTGAAACTTGATTATTTCATCCTGTTCTCCTCGGCGACGACGGTCATCGGCAATCCCGGACAGGCTGCTTATGTCGCCGCCAATGCCTTTCTCGAAGGCATGGCGCGCCGCCGCCGCCGGGCCGGGCTGCCGGGCCTGGCGGTCGCATGGGGCGCGATCGAGGATGTGGGTGTGCTCGTCAACAGCAAGGCGGTACGTGAAAGCCTCGCCAAGCGCGCGGGTGTCAAGGGTCTCAAGGCCCGCGATGGCCTCGATCTGATGCAGATGATGATGGAACATTATCCTGCCGAGGCAGTGATCGCCGTCTCGCCCATGGATTGGGCCAGCGCGCGTGAACATCTGTCCATTCTGAGGTCGCCGACCTATTCCCGGCTGCCGCAGAGCAACGAGCAGGAAGCGTCCGAACGCAACAGCCTCGACCTGCGCGAACTTCTCGCCCAGGGGACGATTGAGGAAGTCCAGAAAACCGTCGCGGATGAGATCGTCAAGGAAATCGCCCGCGTGCTGCGCCTGCCGCCGACCGATGTCGGCCGCAACAAGCCGCTTGCGGAAATCGGCCTCGATTCCCTCATGGCGGTGGAGCTCGCCCTTGCTCTGGAAGAACGCTTCGGCCTCGATGCGCCTCTGACCCATTCGGCGAGCGGCCTCACGGTTATCGAACTCGCCGATCATGTCATCGGCCTCGTGACAGATTCCGTCTCCGAGCATGATTCGACAGCCAAAGGCCTCGCCGAGCGGCATCTCGGCACCAGCATGGATCAGGAAACCTTGTCCTCCATCAAGGACCGGGTGCACGAGAATAGCGAAGGAATTAAAAACCTCCTTCAGTAAGCCTCTTTTCTACCGGAAAGCGGGGCGTGATCGGCCAAGGTCGGTCACGCCCTTTTTAATAGACCCGAATTCCACATGAATTCCAGGTTCCTTTCTTGTAAATCATTCAGTTTCAATGACTTGCAAGAGCGTGTCACCTTATTCCTTTGGAATCGCGGTGTACTAAGCCTTATTAGTCCTGATCTGCCGGGAGCAATAAGGTCCCGACGGGAAACCGCCGCCCCGCGATCGCGGGGGCCAAATCTCGAAGTCCGACTTTCAGGCAATCACGCTCATCGAGATTTGGCATTAACTGGACCTTGCCCCGATGGCCGCTTCCTTTGTCTACGACATCACCCGTCTCGTCACGCGCATGCTGAACAAGACGCCCAACGGCATTGATCGCGTTGACTTCGCTTATGCCAACCATTTTCTCGCAGCCGGAAACGACGGCAATGCCGGCGTGATGACGACACTCCTGGGGCCTCGGCTCTTTTCGCGCACGGCATCGCTTGCGGCTGTGGAGGGGATCGGTGTCCATTGGGGGGAGGCCGATGATCCACAGGAGGATGCCGCCTATCGCAAAATCGTCGCCGCTCTTGGTGAAAGGCCGTCGGGCATAGCGAGCCAGGGAGCGCGGATTGAGCGCCGCAGGAGCGGACAGGCCGCCGGCACCTGGCGCTGGATGCGCACCCATGGCGCACCAACTGGACAATCCCTCGTCCGACACGTGCCGGAAAATGCCTGTTACCTCAACGTCAGCCAGTTCCCCTTGTGGATCTCACGCTATTTCCGCTGGCTGGAGCAGAGACCGGATGTCAAGGCCGTGTTTTTTCTTCACGATCTTCTGCCGATCGAGCGGCCGGAATTCTTTCCACCCGCGGAAGAGCCCCGTTATCATGCTCGGCTCGCGAATGTCGCCCATTACGGCCATGCGGTGATCACATCGAGTCAGGTTTGCAAGGAAGGATTTCAGCGCGCCCTTGCGGAACGCGGACGCCCGACCATACCAATCCTTGCCCTGCCGTTGCCGGTCTCCCCGATTTTCCATGAGCGCGCAGCGGTCCCTTTCGAGCTTGAGAAAGAGGTCTATTTCATTTGCTGCGGCACGATCGAGCCACGCAAGAACCATCTCCTGCTGCTCCATCTCTGGCGTCAGCTTGCCGAAAAGCTTGGACCTGTCACACCGAAACTCGTCCTGATCGGCAATCGCGGATGGGAAAATGAAAACGCCGTGGACCTTCTCGAACGCTGTCCCCTGCTGCAGGGTCATGTCATCGAGGCCAGTGGGCTTTCGACGCCGGCATTGAAACGTCTTCTCGACGGAGCAAGGGCTCTGCTGATGCCGTCTTTTGCGGAAGGCTACGGCCTTCCTGTCGCCGAGGCGCTGGCGGCAGGGGTTCCGGTCATCGCTTCAGATATTCCCGTTTTTCGGGAAATTGGTGGTGAGACCGGCAGCGAGGCAATCACCTATCTGCCACCACTGGCGGGAGATCGCTGGCTGGAGGCAATCCTGAATGCCTCGGAGAACCAAAGGCATGTTCCGCAGCTTGCCACCCCGGGAAAGCGGACCCCACCATGGAACTGGACGTCCTATTTCCGCGCGCTCGACGATTTCCTCGCCGATCTTTAGGGCGTCGGCCGATCAATTGTCCTTGCCCCCCACCGCCCCTTCACCGTTCGGACCCAGGAACAAGGCTCCCTAAGGCCAAATGGCGTGAGGAAACGAGCCTGGGCGATGAGAGCATTTTCAAGTGGAGCAGTTCGGAAACATCCGGACATGCTCTAGGCGGTAGTGACGATTTAATATTTTGGGGATTCCCAGAGAGGCGCAAATCAGATTCAACGCTGATTTTTGAAAGATCAGCCATGGACTGTGATGAACTGCGCGATGACCAGTGGGAGCGCCTGAGGCCACTGGTCCCAGGCGGGGGTAAGGGCAAACGCGGACCTCGCACGGACAACCGCAAGTTCCTCAATGCGTTGCTTTGGATGGCCCGCTCAGGTGGGCGCTGGCGAGATCTTCCCGAGCGGCTTGGCGACTACGCGACGGTGAAGAGGCGCTATTATCGCTGGATCGAGATGGGTGTTCTCGATGCCATGTTTGAGGCACTTGCCCGCGAAGC